>NZ_CP187561.1:1345833-2691666 GCF_049860745.1 Hydrophilobacter chitinilyticus
CATCAACACCACCGCCGAGGCGCTGTTTGCCGGTGATGCGGCCGAGGCCCTGGTGGGCCCGGAGAACGTGGTGCGCAACATGGAGCCCAGCATGGGTGCCGAAGACTTCTCGTTCATGTTGCAGGTCAAGCCGGGTGCGTATTTCCGCATCGGCCAGGGCGCCGAAAACGGCGTCGGTGCCTGCTACCTGCACAACAGCCGCTACGACTTCAACGACGACATCTTGCCGCTGGGTGCGGCCATGCACGCCAGCCTGGCCGAGCGCTACATGCCATTGGCTACCGCAACGACAGAAGCCAGCGCCTCTGCCGATGCCAACTCTTTTTCCTGAGCCTAGTTTTCTTCCCCCCTGTTGATTTCCCTGTTTACCAACGACGAAGGACTTGCGATGACGATGAGAACGAAATCCGCTGCAACCGTATTGGCGCTGGTGGCTGCGCTCGCTGCTGCCGGCGTGAATGCACAAACCATCCGCGTGGCCAACCAAGGCGACGCCTTGTCGATGGATCCGCACTCGCTCAGCGAGAGCTTGCAGTTCAGCATCACAGGCAACGTCTACGAACCTTTGGTGGGCCGCAACAAAGACCTTAGCCTGGCCCCGGCGTTGGCGACCAGTTGGAAGCAAACCTCGCCCACCGTGTGGCGCTTTGAGTTGCGCAAAGGCGTGAACTTCCACGACGGTACGCCGTTTACGGCCGACGATGTGCTGTTCTCCCTGGCCCGTGTGAGCGGTGAAGGCTCTGACTTGAAGAGCTACACCAACGACGTCAAATCCGTGCGCAAGATCGACGATTACACGGTCGACATCGAAACCACCGAGCCGTTTCCCATCCTGCCCGACGTGTTCACGCTGGTCTACATGATGAGCAAGAAGTGGTGCGAAACCAATAACGCCACCAAGCCGGTAGACCGCCGCAAGGGCATTGAAAACACCGCCTCGTTCAAGGCCAACGGCACCGGCCCGTACCGTCTGCGTGAACGCCAGCCGAATGTGCGCACCACGTTCTCGCGCAACGCCGCCTACTGGGGCAAGATCGAAGGCAATGCCCAAGAAGTGGTCTTCACCCCCATCGGCAACGACGCCACGCGTGTGGCCGCGCTGTTGTCTGGCGAAGTGGACGTGATGGAACCCGTGCCAGTGCAAGACATTGCACGCGTCAACAGCAGTCCCAACACCAAGGCCGTGACCGGCCCCGAGCTGCGCACCATCTTCCTGGGCATGGACCAGAAGCGTGATGAGTTGCTGTACTCCAGCGTCAAAGGCAAGAACCCGTTCAAAGACAAACGTGTGCGCCAGGCCTTCTACCAGGCGATCGACATCGATGGCATCCAAAAGACCGTGATGCGCGGCGCCTCTACGCCCACCGCCCTGATGATTGGCCCCGGCATCAACGGCTTCCTGCCAGAGCAAAACAAGCGCCTGCCTTATGACGTGGAAGCCGCGAAAAAGCTCATGGCCGATGCCGGCTACGGCGCGGGCTTTGAAGTCACCATGAACTGCCCGAACGACCGCTACGTGAACGACGGCCGCATTTGCCAAAGCGTTGCCGCCAACCTGGCGCGCATCAACGTCAAGATCAACCTGCAAGCCGAAACCAAGGGCACTTATTTCCCGAAGGTCTTGCGCCGAGACACCAGCTTCTACATGCTGGGTTGGACGCCAGCCACCTACGACGCGCACAACGCGTTGAATGCGCTGATGGCCTGCCCGGACGACAAAGGCACTGGTCAGTTCAATCTGGGTGCTTACTGCAACCCCAAGGTCGACGAGTTGATGAAGAAGATCCAGTCGGAAACCGACAAGACCAAGCGCAACGCCATGATCAAAGAAGCCTTTGACACTCACAGCGCCGACATCGGTCACCTGCCGCTGCACCAACAAGCTTTGGCTTGGGGCGTGAGCAAAAAGGTCACGCTGGTGCAGTTGGCCGACAACTTCATGCCGTTCAAGTGGATGAGCATCAACAAGTAAACAGCTAAATCAGCAAGCAGTGTCGTGCCACGCCTGGCCCGCCGGGCGTGGCGACTTTTAAGTTCGAATCACCTCTAACGTTTGGCCATGGGCAGGCTCCTTAATCAAGAGGCCCGCCCAGCCAGACCCGCACGATGAAAAAGCTTCTCGCACGCTGGCTCGACGGTGACGTGGGCTACAGCTTCCGGCATTCGCCTGTGGCCATAGGCTCGGCCCTGGTGGCCTTTATTTGTATTTTTGGCGCGGTGTTTGCCAACTGGGTGGCGCCGCACAACCCGTTTGATTTGAGTGCGCTGGAGCTGAACGACGCGCGCCTGCCGCCCGTGTGGCAAGAGGGCGGCACGGGCAAATATTTGCTCGGCACCGACGACCAGGGCCGCGACATTCTCTCCACGCTGATGTACGGCGCCCGTATCTCGCTGGTGGTGGGCTTTGCATCGGTGTTGCTGTCGGCCATCGTCGGCGTGGCCGCTGGTCTGGTGGCCGGCTTCAAGGGCGGCTGGGTCGACACCGCACTGATGCGGCTGTGCGACGTGATGCTGTCTTTCCCGCCCATTCTGGTCGCGTTGCTGATGGCCGGTGTGGGGCGCGCCCTGTTTCCCAATGCCGACACGGCGGTGGCCTTTGGCGTGTTGATCTTCTCCATCTCGCTCACCAAATGGGTGGACTACGCGCGCACCGTGCGCGGCTCTACGCTGGTGGAGCGCAACAAGGAATACGTGCAGGCTGCACGCATCACTGGTGTGTCGCCGCTGCGCATTCTGCGCCGCCACATCTTGCCGAATGTGATGGGCCCGGTCACGGTGCTGGCTACGGTGCAGGTGGCCACGGCCATCATCACCGAAGCGACGCTGTCGTTCCTGGGCGTGGGCGTGCCGGTGACCTCGCCATCGCTGGGCAGCCTGATCCGCATTGGCAACGACTACATGTTCTCGGGCGAATGGTGGATCACCTTGTTTCCCGGCTTGATGCTGGTATTGATTGTGCTGAGCGTGAACCTGCTGGGCGACTGGCTGCGCGACGCGTTGAACCCGCGTTTGAACTGATAAAGACTTGCTGATTTGCTATTGATTGAATAGCTGCCACCGTTAGCGCCATAAGCGCAAACGGCCTATTTTTCTTATAAAAATCACCACGATGTCGCTGCTGCAAGTACAGAACCTGATCGTTGAATTTCCTGGGCGGCGCGGCACTTTGCGGGCGCTGGACCATGTTTCGTTCGACATCGCGCCCGGCGAAATTTTGGGCGTGGTGGGCGAGTCTGGTGCGGGCAAGTCGCTCACCGGCGCGGCCATCATCGGCCTGCTGGAGCCACCGGGCCGCATTGCGGGTGGGCAAATTCTGCTGGAGGGTCAACGCATCGACCAGCTCGACGCCGAGGCCATGCGCCATATCCGTGGGCGGCGCATCGGCGCCATCTTCCAAGACCCGATGACCTCGCTCAACCCGCTCTACACCGTGGGCCGCCAGTTGACCGAAACCATCCTCGCGCACCTGCCGGTGACCAAGGCCGAAGCCCGCCGCCGCGCGATTGATTTGCTCGCAGACACTGGCATCCCCGCGCCCGAGCAACGCATCGACCACTACCCGCACCAGTTCTCCGGCGGCATGCGCCAGCGCGTGGTGATTGCACTGGCGCTGGCGGCCGAGCCCAAACTCATCGTCGCCGACGAGCCCACCACGGCGCTCGACGTGTCCATCCAGGCGCAGATCATCCAGTTGCTGAAGAAGGTTTGCCGCGAGCGTGGTGCCGCCGTGATGTTGATCACCCACGACATGGGTGTGATCGCCGAAACCTGCGACCGTGTGGCCGTGATGTACGCCGGCCGCGTGGCCGAAATCGGCCCGGTGCATGAAGTGATCAACCACCCCGCGCACCCCTACACCGCCGGCCTCATGGCCGCCATTCCCGACCCAATGGAAGACCGCGAAATGCTCAACCAGATCGATGGCAGCATGCCGCGCCTCAACGCCATTCCCACCGGCTGTGCCTTCCACCCGCGCTGCCCGCAAGTGTTTGACCGCTGCCATGTGGAACGCCCCGATTTGCTGGACGCAGGCCCCACACGCGCCGCCTGCTGGCTGCGCCAGGAGGCCACGGTATGAACACCCTCGTAGAACCCGCCGCCATCGCGGCTGAAGTTTCGGCCGCCACCACGACGACCAAGGTGGAAGCCCCGCTGATCCAGGTGCGTGACCTGGCGATGACGTTCGACGTCTCGGTGCCCTGGCTCAACCGCGTGTTGGAGCGCCGCCCGCGCCAATTGCTCAAGGCCGTGGACGGCGTGAGCTTCGACATCCCCAAAGGCAAGACCTTGTCGCTGGTGGGCGAGTCGGGCTGCGGCAAAAGCACCGTGGCGCGCCTGCTGCTCGGCTTGTACGAGCCCACGCGCGGTAGCTTCACCTTTGATGGGCAAGACGCCCACGCTGCCTTTAAAACGCCCGCTGGCAACGTGTTGCGCCGCCGTGTGCAGATGATTTTCCAAGACCCGTACGCCAGCCTGAACCCCCGCTGGACGGTGGAGGCCATCGTCGGCGAGCCTTTGACGGAGCACGGGTTGATCAGCGACCCCGTCGCCCTGCGGCAACGTGTGGGCGAACTGCTGGAGCAAGTGGGCCTGTCCGCCAACGACGGCGCCAAGTACCCGCACCAGTTCTCTGGCGGGCAGCGCCAACGCATCTCGATCGCTCGTGCCTTGGCCACCGAGCCCGAGTTTCTGGTGTGCGACGAGCCGACCTCTGCGCTCGACGTGTCGGTGCAGGCGCAGGTGCTCAACATCATGAAGGCGCTGCAGAAAAAGCGCGGGCTGAGCTACCTGTTCATTTCGCACAACCTGGCCGTGGTGCGCCACGTGAGCGACTACGTCGGCGTGATGTACCTGGGCCGCCTGATCGAAGTGGCCGACAAAGCCACGCTCTTCGCCACACCGCGCCACCCGTACACACGCATGCTGCTGGACGCCATCCCCAAGATGCACGCCACCGGCCGCGCTCGCACGCCGGTGCAGGGCGAAGTGCCCAACCCGCTGAACCCGCCCCCTGGCTGCGCCTTCAACCCGCGCTGCCCCTTGGCCAACGACCGCTGCCGCAACGAGCGCCCGGTCTTGCACGCGGCAGGCTCCACCCAAGTGGCTTGCCATGCGGTGGAAGAGGGGCGTGTTGTATAGCGTCAACCCGAATGACAGGTAGCTGTCACGTTGTCATCAGAAACGGTTAAGGTAGCGGGGTTAATACATTTATTAACAAACTCACCTGGTTAATCTGGTTAAGTATGAAAAAGCTCTTTGAACGCATGCGTCTCGCGCCCCGGCTGGCGCTGTGTTTTGCCCTGGTGATCCTGGTCACCTCGGTGGCCGCCGGCATTGGCGTTTGGCGCCTGGACCGCCTGCAAGACATCGCCGATGACTTAGGGGGCAACTCGGCCCAGCGCGCGTTGCTGGCGCGTGAATTACACGCCATTGTGGTGATCAGTTCCATGCGCGCCGAGACTTTGCTGCTCATCGACAACCCCGGTTTTGCCGCCCGCATCAACGACGACCGCAAGGCCACCTCGGCCCGCTCGGAAGTGGTGCGTAAGGCACTCGAAGACCTGGCCGACACCGACAAGACCCGCGAGTTGTTCAAAGAGATTGACGCCACAGGCGACAAGTTTCGCGCGGCGCGCAACGACTTGGTCAAGCGCAAAGAGGCTGGCCAACCCATTTCCGACGACGCCATCCGCACCGTGCTGCGCCCTGCGGCCGATGGTTACGCCAAAGCCGTGGACGCCCTGGCCGAATACCAGAAAGAACGCGTAAGCGAGGCTCGCGACGCCGCTGCTGCTTCTGAAAAAGAAGGCGTGGTATTGCTGATCGGCGGCTCGGTGGCAGGCCTGCTGCTGAGCGTGTGGTTGGCCTGGTCGTTGTCGCGCTCCATTCTGTCGCCGCTGGGTGAAGCCTCACAGCTGGCTGGTCGTGTGGCCGGCGGCGACCTCACCACGCCGCGTGTGCGTGATGCAGGGCGCGACGAAGTGCAAACCCTGGTGGCCGACTTGGGCAGCATGCAAGACAAGCTGGCTGAGGTGGTGCTGAGTGTGCAGTCGGCCAGTGAGTCGATTCGCACCGCCAGTTCTGAAATCGCCTCGGGCAACCAGGACCTTTCGCTGCGCACCGAGCAAACCGCTTCCAGCTTGGAAGAAACCTCGGCCAGCATGGAAACCTTGACCGCCACCGTGCGCCACAGCGCCGACTCGGCGCGCGAGGCCGATGCCCTGGCCGCCAACGCCTCGGGCGTGGCCGGGCGTGGCGGTGAAGTGGTGGCGCGCGTGGTCGCCACTATGGATGACATTGCCGCTTCGTCGGCGAAGATCGCCGACATCACCGGGGTCATTGACGGCATTGCCTTCCAGACCAACATCCTGGCGCTGAACGCCGCCGTGGAAGCTGCGCGTGCTGGTGAACAAGGCCGTGGGTTTGCCGTGGTGGCCAGCGAAGTGCGCAGCCTGGCGCAGCGCTCGGCACAGGCCGCGAAAGAGATCAAGGAACTCATCGGTGCCAGTGCCGAGAAGGTGCAGTCGGGCTCGGCGCTGGTGCGCGACGCCGGCACCACCATGAGCGAAATCGTCACCGCCGTGCAGCGCGTGAGCGGCATCATCCGCGACATCAGCGCTGCCGCCGGCGAACAGAGCGACGACATTGCGCAGGTCAACCAGGCCATCACCCAGCTCGACCAGATGACGCAGCAAAACGCCGCCCTGGTGGAGCAGGCAGCAGCCGCTGCCGACAGTTTGAAGACGCAGGCGTTGCGCCTGTCGGAAGTGGTGGGCACTTTCCAGTTGCCTGGCGGCGGATCGAATCTGCCGCGCCTCAGCATGTACTAAACCCACGGAGACTGAACTGCGGTTCAGTCTCCGTTAAGCTCGGCGCATGAGCAAATCTTCTTCCCGCGCCGCAGCGGCACCTGGCAAAACCGGGGCCGCAGCTAAAAAGCCCGCCAACAAACTCGCCACCAAGCGCCCCGGCGTCACGCCACCGGGCGAGATCCGCATCATCGGCGGCCAGTGGAAACGTACCAAGTTGCCCGTGGCCAACCGCCCCGGCTTGCGCCCCACGCCTGATCGTGTGCGCGAAACCCTGTTCAACTGGCTCGGCCAAGACCTGACCGGCTGGCGCTGTGTGGATGCATTCGCCGGCACCGGCGCTCTCGGCTTTGAAGCTGCCTCACGAGGTGCCGCCGAAGTGTTGATGGTCGAGCAAGAAGGCACGCTGGTCACGCAACTGCAAACCCTGCAAACCAAGCTCGAAGCCACAACGGTGCAAGTGCGCCGTGGCGACGGTGTGGCGGCTCTGCGCCAGTTGGCGCCGGCCAGCATCGACCTGGTGCTGCTCGACCCGCCGTTCGACGCGCCGCTATACGAAAACGCTTTGCGCGCGGCTGCAGCGGCCATCAAGCCCGATGGTTTTGTCTACCTCGAAGCTTCAGCGCAGTGGACGGACGAAGCCCTGGCCGCTGTGGGCTTGGTGTTGCGCCGCCACATGAAGGCCGGCGTGGTGCAAGCGCACCTGCTTCAATGCGTGGCATGATCGCGCCCGATCAGCCATTTCAGAACCTGAGTCAGAGCCGTTAGAGAAAGCCACGCCATGGACAAGCAGCCCGTCATCGCCGTCTACCCCGGAACGTTCGACCCCATCACCTTGGGGCACGAGGACGTGGTACGGCGTGCCACCCAACTGTTCGACCAGGTCATCATTGCTGTGGCCGCAGGGCACCACAAGAAGACGATGTTTAGCTTGCACGAGCGCATTGAGATGGTGCGCGAGGCGGTGGCGCCTTACCCGCACGTCACGGTGGAAAGCTTCTCTGGCCTGCTGCGCGACTTTGTGGTGGCGCGCGGCGGCAAAGCCATGGTGCGCGGCCTGCGCGCGGTGACAGACTTTGACTACGAGTTTCAGTTGGCGGGCATGAACCGGTCGCTGATGCCGAACGTGGAGACGGTGTTTTTGACGCCTAGCGACAAGTACCAATTTATCTCGAGTACGTTTGTGCGGGAGATTGCGACGTTGGGGGGCGAGGTGGGGAAGTTTGTGTCGCCTGCGGTGTCGAATCGGTTGGTGGAGAAGGTGCGGAGTTTGGGGCGCGATCCCAGTTGAGGGGTGTTGATTGGCGCTGTCGGCCGGGTCTCGCCCCGGCGGGCGACTAACTTCTTTTGCTTCGCCAAAAGAAGTCAGCAAGAAAAGGCGACCCCGCTATCTGCGTCCCCTCGCGGAGCGAGGGGCAACCTGCGCTGGACGGCTTTGGCGGGGTTTCGCTGGAACTCGCGTACCGCTCAGACAGCCAGCGAAACTGATCCCGCCAAAACCGCCCATCGCAGGCGCAGCTAGAGGGGGATTTGGGGCCCAATACCAGCCGCCTCGCTGCGCATCGCGGGCGCAAAATCCGGGCCGAGCAACGCGATGGCCCGTCTGGTTTCCAACTCCCGTCAGGCCGGGCCTGCGATGGGTGGGGTTGGTGGGATCAGGGCTGGTGGCTGTCTGAGCGGAACGCGAGTTCCACCAGACCCCCACCAACGCCACCCAGCGCAGGTTTGCCCTTCGCTTTGCGAAGGGTCCCGGCATGTGGGTCGCCTTCTCTTTGGTGACTTTCTCTTGGCGAACCAAGAGAAAGTTACTCGCCGCCGGGCGACTCCCGGCCGACAACGTTAATTAACGCTCCCCCTCACTCAGGCTTGATATTGGCACTCTTAGCCACCTGCTTGAACTTCACCGTATCCGCCTGAATCAGCTTAGCCAATTCAGGCGCCGAACCCTTGGTGATCTCCACCCCCGCCAACGTCAGGTTGTTCTGCACCGCAGGATCGGCCAAAACCTTCTCCACATCGGCCGCAATCTTCTTCACGATCGCCGGTGGCAGGTTGCCTGGCCCCATCAGTGCAAACCAGTTGCCCAGGTCAAACGGCTTCATGCCTTGTTCTTCAAACGTGGGCGTGTCGGGCAGCAGGCTGTAGCGTTGCGGTGTGGTTACGCCCAGCACTTTGAGCTTGCCACTCTTGACGTGCGGCACCACCAAGTTGGCGCTGACCACGGCCAATGGAATTTGCCCACCCAACACATCGGTGACGGCGGGTGAACAGCCTTTGTAGCCCGCATGGGCCGCCGTGATGCCGGTTTTTTCTTTGAGCAACTCCATCGCGAAGTGGTGCGGCGAGCCAATGCCGCACGAACCATAGGCCAGCGTGTCAGGCTTGGCTTTGGAGAGGGCGACCAATTCTTTGATGTTGTTGACGTGCAGGCTTGGGTGCGCCACCAGCGCGAGCGGGGTCACGCCCAGCAGCATGATGGGGGTGAGGTCTTTCTCGGCGTCGTAAGGCAATTTGCCGTTGACCGCGAGGTTGGTGATCATGGTGTTGTTCTGCAGCACCAGCGTGTAGCCATCGGCCGGGGCACGCGCCACTTCCTGGCTGCCGATGTTGCCGGCTGCACCGGCCTTGTTGTCGACCACCACACCTTGGCCCCAGATGGTTTGCAGGCTGGCGCCAATTTGCCGGGCCAGGATGTCCGAGCCGCCGCCGGTGGCGTAGGGCACAACGATGCGAACCGAGCGTGCGGGGTAGTCGCCCTGTGCGGAGGCGTGGTCCACGGTGAAGAACACCGAGGCCAGGGCTGCGATGCCGGTGATGGCTTTGCAGACGGTTATTTTCAAAGATGGCATTGCTTAGTCTCCTAGTGGTTTTAATGAATTCTTATGCGTCAACGTCGGTGGCGCCGAGGCGCTGGACCCACAGCGCCCATGAGCGCGGAATCTGGGTGTCGTTGGCTTCTGAGGCCAGGCGCGCCTCGGTCTTGCTCAGGAATTGGGGTTCTCCCAGGCCGCTGGCGGCGAGTTGCAGCTTGGCGTTGATCTCGGTGTAGATCGCGCGGTAGATGGCTTGCGGCAGCGATGTGCCGACCACCGTGGAGCCGTGGCCGCGCATCAGCACACAACTGTGCGAGCCGAGCGCGCTGGCGAGCGAGCGGCCCAGGTTGCTGTCGCGGATCAACATGTCGGTGTCGCCGGCTTCGTCGCGAATGTCGAAATGGGCCGAGCCGCTACCCAAAAAGCCCGACATATGGAACAGCGGACGCAAGGCCGTGTGTGTGCAGGCGAACGGGATCACGTTGGGCGAATGGGAGTGCACCACCGCTTGCACATCTGGGCGCGAGCGGTAAATCTCCGCGTGGATGAAACGTTCCAGATACGGGCGTGGGCCATCGGCGTCTACCGGCGAGCCGTCTTGCCGGTAGCAGTAAATGTCGCGTCGGCGCACCAGGCCCGGCGCGCGGTTGGCGGACAGCAAAAACAACTCGGGGTGATCGGGGTGGCGCACGCTGGCGTGGCCCATGGCATCGACCACGCCTTGGTCGTAAAGGATTCGGTTGGCCAGGGCCAAGTCGCGCGTTAGCGCTTCGGGTAAAAAATCTTGCGGCATCGGAACCGTTGTCTCTTGAAAAAAGTGCCGCGCGGGATCGTCATTTTGGCAAGCGGGGCAAGTGCTTATTGGAGCTTTGCAGGGGTGTCTGCGTCCAATACTTTTTTCGAGAGGGCTGCGCAAAGCTTTTCTTTGCGCAGCGGTCCGGGAGGCGATCAGTTGGTTTTGACTGGCGCCGTGATCGGGTGTACCTGCTGGCCCAGTTGCTTGGCAAATACCGTCAGCGCGCTGCGGATGACCGCTACCAGTTGATCTTCGTGGCGCAGTGGTGCACGGCGTTGTGGTGCCACCAGGTAGAGCGTGCGGCGCAAGGTTGGCTCGACGATCGGGCGCACTTGCAGCAAGCCTTGCCGTTCCTCATGGAGGACGGAGGCGTAGGGCATGATGCTGGTGGCTTCGCCGCGCAGGATCAGGCTCTTGAAGGCGGCGATGGAGCGCACTTCGTAGGCCAGGCTCATCTCCAGGCCGCTGTCGTGCACGGCGCGCTCTACCAGTTCGCGCACCACGTCCCGGCGCTCGGCTAGGACCAGGCGCTCTTCCAGTGCTTCGGCCAGGGTGATGGGCATGCCGGCCATCGGCCCGGGCAGGGTGACCAGCACCAGGTCTTCCTGCTGCAACGGCAGGCGGGTGAGGTGCGATACATCGGGGGCTTCGTAGGCCAGGGCCAGATCAAGCGCGTCGCGAGCCAGTTGGTCGATCAGCACGTGGCTCATTTCTTCGGCCACACTCAAGAAAACCTGCGGCAGTTGCTCGCGCGTGCGCACTGCAATCTCGGGGCCGAGGGCGAGCATCAGGCTCGGTGTCATGCCCAGGCGGATCATGGTGGCGGCGTGTGGGTCGAGTGCGGCCACGTCGCGCCGCGTGTCGTCCACCAGTTGCAGTATGGCTTGCGCGCGGGTGTAAAGCAGTTGCCCGGCCGGTGTGGCTTCTACACCGCGCGAATGGCGCAGCAGCAGCGGCACGCCCAGGCTTTCTTCGAGTTGGCGCACCTGCATGCCTAGGGCCGGTTGGGCCACCAGCAGGTCGGCCGCAGCGCGGGTCATGTTGCCGGTTTCAACGATTTTGACGAAGTATTTGAGCTGCCGAAGGTTCATGGCGCGAAGCGGTTGTGCAGCCGCCGATCATAGTGGCGCACCCACGCGGGTTTTCACCCGTTTGGCTCCAGCGTCGGGAGAAAAAGTCCTAGAAACGATGCTTGTGCGGGCGGCTGCGAATGGCCGTGGCACGGTCTACCGGGCGCAGGTAGGTAGGGGCAATCGCGCTGAGTGCGCTGGGGTTGATGCCCAGCGCTTGCAGGCCAGGGAACACGCCGCTAGCCACACTGGGCAGCAGCATCGAATCCAGGTTGTCGCGGCTGAGCAGGGTGGGCCCAGGCGCCCATTCAGCCAGCAAGGCTTGCAGCCGTGCCAGAGCGGGTGGCATGTTGATCACCGGATGGCCGCGACCGCCACGCACACCGCTGAGCCGGCCGGCCAGTTGCACCAGCTCGGTCAAGGTGTAGCGCTCGGGGCCACAGGCTTCGTAAATCTCGCCGATGCTTTGCGGTTGCTGCAGTGCGTTGACCAGGGCTTGGGCTACGTCTTCCACCCACACGGGTTCGAACACCGCTTTGCCGCCGGCCAGCGGCAGCGCTGCGGGGTAAGCGTGTTGCAGCCGGGCGAACAGATTGAGGAACTTGTCGTCGGCACCGAAGATGACGCTGGGGCGCAGCACCGTCAGGTCAATCGCGCCAAACTGCGCCGCCGCGTGCAGCAGCGATTCACCATGTGCTTTGCTGCGCAGGTAGCGCGAAGGTGCCATGTCGGGCTGTTGGTTGGGCACGCTCAGGGCGCTGACGTGCAGTACGCGCCGCACACCGGCAGCGGCACACGCCTGCAGCAGACGGCGCGGTAGCTCCACATGCACTTTGGAAAATGACGCCTCAGTGCCATGGAGTTGCGCCACCAGGTTGACCACAGCGTCTTGGCCTTGCAGCAGTCGTGCGAGTGTGGCGTCGTCGTGGATATCGGCCTGCACCAGGTTCAAACGCGGCTGCATTGCAAGCGCTTTGTGGCTATCGATGCGGCGCGTGGGCACCGTGACCTGCCAAGGCAGCAGGGCCAGTTTGGCGCACAAGTGGCGGCCGACGAAACCGCTGCCACCCAAGATGAGGATGCGGTGCATGCCATCATTTTGCGCCGCTTGCCCGCAAACCGGAAGAGGGCGCTCCATAAAAAACAAAAGCGCCGAACATACTGTTCAGGCGCTTCTGAGTTGCGTGTGGCGCTCCTGAAATGGGAGCTGACTGCTATTTATGGCAGGTCTTTGTAGGGCTCAGGTTGGCGTGCGTCGCGTGGACCCACCGTGCCCAGGCGCTGCTTCAGCGACTGGGGCTGGCCGGTCAGCAGCGCGGCATAGTTGGTGGCGTTGGAGAGCACCAGCTTGACGTAGTTGCGTGTCTCGGTGAACGGCACGTTCTCGGCCCAGATCGCGGCCTCGACTACCGGGCCGTTGCGCCAGACACGCGGGCGACCAGGGCCGGCGTTGTAGGCGGCGGCGGCCAGGGGCATGGAGCCATCAAAGTCGTCGAGCACCAGCTTGAGATAACCGGTGCCGATGGCGATGTTGGTGTCGCGTTCGTTGAGCTGGCCGACCGTGAAGTCAGGCAAGCCGATTTTCTTGGCCGTCCAGCGCGCCGTGGCTGGCATCACTTGCATCAAGCCCGAGGCGCCCACGCCCGAACGCGCGTCCATGATGAAGCGCGACTCTTGGCGGATCAGGCCGTAGACGTAGGCCGGGTCGAGGCCAATTTCATCGGTGCGCTTGACCACCGCATTGCGGTGCGGCGTGGGAAAGCGCTGCTCAAAGTCGATGAACGACTTGGTGCGTTCGCTGGTGTTGATGCAGCGGTCCCACAACTGGTTTTGGCAGGCCAGGTCAGCGGCGGCCAGCAGCTCGCGGTCGGTCAGGCCGCCCTTGTCGTGCAGGTTGGTGGCGTAGTTCCACTCGCGTACACCTTCGCTGCGCAGGCCGAGTTGAATGGCATAGAGCGCACGACGAAAGCTTGGGTTGGCGCGGGCAGCGGCTTTTTCTTCTTCGGTGGGCGGCTGTGGGCGTGGCGGCACGGTGATTTTTTGGCCAATTTCTTCCAGCGCCAGTTGTTCATAGAAGCCGCGCACACCGGCAATGCTTTGGAACAACTGCTGGGGTTCCACCCGGTCCAGATCAGACTTGACGTTGGCTTGCAAGGCACGTGCCCTCCAATACACCCAGGCCGGGTCGAGCTGCGTTTCGGGGCTCATGCCAGCAATGGCACTGGTCACCTGTTTCCACTGGCCGGCGCGCAGGGCCGAGCGTACTTTCCAGATCAGTTGCTCGTCGGTCAGGTCGCTGTCTTTGGTGACCTTGGCGTAGTACTCACTGGCGTTGGGTTGCAGCTTTTGCGCCGCCTGGCGGCCGATCACGCCCCAGACCCAATTACGCTCTTCGGCGTTGAGCTGCGGGCTCCATTTGGCCTCCATCAGCACGGCGGCATTGTCGGGGTCGCCGATGGCGAGCTTGGTCAGGCCCAGCACGATGATTTCGCGCCGCGTGTTGGAGATGGCGAGCGTTTTGCTGGTCAGGAACTTGGTGGGTTTGTCGTTCAGCTCGTTGAGCATGGGCAACGATTCGGGCGACACCACCGCGACCACTTTGCCGGCCGAACGTGGACGGTTGGCTTCGGTGGCCAGGCGCGCCTTGCGCCAGAAATCGTCGGCCTTTAGCTTGCGGTCGAGCAGCAGTTGGCTGGCAGCTTCGGTGCAGCCGTCTTCGGCATCACGCTGGGCAAACCAGGCGTTGCGCACGTCGTCTACGAAGCCGGGCCCCACTGCGTTGGGGCCACGGCTGATTTCTTCGATCAGTGCGGCGTAACAACGCACCTCGCGGTCGTCGCGCATGCGGTAGCGGGCGTATTCATCGGCAAAGGTCGCCCAATCGCGGCGTTGGCCCAGCAGCAGCAGCCAGTCGTTGCGCAGCCGGTCTTCCTGGTAGGTGTTGGGGTAACGCCGGGTAAAAGCCTGCATGTCGGCAGAGGTGAAGGTGTCCAGCCTCAGGCGCGCTTCCCAATACGCCGCCCAGGGTTCGAGCGGGTGCCCTTGGGTGCCTGGCAGCAAAGCGGTGAGGCGCTTGCCGTCGCGGCCCTTGTAGGCTTGGGCCATGTCGAGAATGGTTTGGTCACCGGCAGCGCCAATCGTGACGGTCTGAGCTTGGGCCTGCGTGGGCAGGGCTTGCGCTAGGCCAAAGGCCAAGGCAATAGATGTCAAAATGGCTTGAACTTGCATGTTGGGGATTATGGACAACTCTGAAGACCACAAGGCACAAGACCGTAAGGCTTTGCGTGAGGCGCTGGTAGCGCAACGCTTGGATCTGCCGGATCGCCTACAGCGCGCTGATTTGTTACAACGTGTGATGCGCATTTGGCTCATCGGCCGCACCGACGAAGTCATTGGCGCCTACTGGCCCATCAAGGGTGAGTTCGACCCCTTGCCCGCGCTGCACCGCTGGAAAGAAGACGGCGAATTGCTCGATGGCCCCAAGCTCAAACGCATTGGCCTGCCGGTGGTCGACAAGAAGACCAAAACCCTGACCTTCCACGCTTGGTACCCCGGCTGCCCGATGGAAGAAGACGCCTACGGCATTCCCAAACCCAAAGACACCGAAGTGGTGGTGCCCACGCTATTGTTTGTGCCTTGTGTGGGGTACGCCGCTGGTGGTTACCGCCTGGGTTATGGTGGTGGTTTTTACGACCGCACGCTGGCAACGCTGCAGCCCAAACCCTTTACCGTGGGCCTGGGCTACACGCAGGGTTATCTGGAAGACTTTGAACCCGCAGCGCACGACATTCCCTTGGATGCCATCTTGAACGACAACGGGGTGGTCTGGCCGGTGTAGTGGACGGTGTAATTTTTGGACCGAAGACGAGTTACGAGACAAGGCCCTTCCTCCATGGAGGGGCGATAAAACCATGCAAAGCACGCCGTCCAACTACTCGACCCTTTTCGTTGCCACCTGCAACGTACTGAACCTGGCCCGTGCGGGCCGGATGTATTACCCCAACCACGACAGCTACACCAACCGCGAATACGAGCGCAAGGTGGCGTGGCTGGGCGAGCGCTTTCGCAGCCTGAACGCCGATGTGCTGGCTGTGCAAGAAGTGTGGGACGAATCGGCCCTGCGTGACGCTATCGCTGCCAGCGGCCTGCGTTACGACACCGTGGCGGTGCCCGGTGCGGAAGACACGCCTCCGGCCATTGGCGCCCAAGGCACGCCGCGCGTGGGCATCATCACGCGGCTGCATGTCGATGCCGTGCAATCGTTTGGCGAGTTCCCCGCCAACATCCAGGTTGAAGTGCCGCAGATTGGCGTGCACACGCGTTTTGAGCGCCCGCCGCTGCTGGCCACCTTGCGCATGAAGCATGGCCAAACGGTGAACGTGCTGACCGCGCACCTCAAGTCCAAACGCCCCAAGTTTTTGCTCGATGCCCAAGGCAAGTCGCTAGAAGACCGCGACGACCCCAAGGTGGCCGCCCACGCCGCGCTGCGCTCGTTGATCATGCGCGGCGCCGAGGCTACGGCCTTGCGCTGCATCGTCATCGACCTGCTCAAAGGCAGCCAGGTGCCGCTGGTGGTGATGGGCGACTTCAACGACGCGCCCCACAGTGTGACCACACAACTGGTGGCCGCTACGTCCGAGGCGCTGTACGACAAGGCCGCGCGCGATGTGGCGCTGTACAACGCTTATGAGGAGCAGGGTGAATCGGCGTTGAAGAAGGACGTGGCGTACTCCCACATCTACCAGGGCACGCCCGAGGTGCTGGACCAGGTGCTGGTGAGCGAAGAGTTCATTCGTGGTAGCCGCCGCCAGCTGGGTGACGTGCGGCGGGTGGACTACTTCAACGACCACCTGCACGAAGGCCGCGACGGCACGCGTTCTGACCACGGCTTTGTGCGTGCTTTACTACGTTTGCGCGACCCGGATGTGGCGCCGCAGTTGGCGCCTGTCGTGCCGTAACTGCTCTAAATCTATTCAATCGAGGTTGTCCACGGTGTCCGGGTCTGGCACTTCGCCAACCGCTGCCCGCGTGGCCGCTGCCTGCACTTGCAGCCACTGGCAAAACGCCTTGATCTCGGGACGGTTGGCGTTGCGCTCGCCCACCACCAGCCAGTAGGCCATGGGCGAGTCCATGCGCAGGTGGGGCAGCACTTCGATCAAATCGCCATTGGCCAGGCTGTCGGCCACCAGTGGCATACGGGCCAGTGCCACGCCTTGCCCGGTGAGGGCAGCCTGCACGATCTGCTGCGCGTAGTTGAAGTACATCCAGCGCTTCGGTTCCAGCTTCCCCAAACCCTGGGTTTCAAACCAGCGGTGCCAACTGAGCCATTCGAGGTGCACGGCGCGGTGGGCGTCACCGGCCTCAATCAGCGCAAAGTTGGCCAGGTCTTCGGCGCGGGTCAGGCTTTTGCCGGTTTTCAGTAGCCAGGGGCTGGCCACCACGGTCAATTGCTCGCCAAAAAGGCGGATGGCGCCGCGGGGCGCGACGTTGGGCTTGGCGTAGCGCAGGGCCAGATCGACGTCAGCGGTTTCCAGGTCGACCATGGTGTCGGTGGCGTCGATGCGGATGTCGATGTCGGGGTACTCGGTTTGAAACGCTTCCAACCGCGAGATCAGCCACATCGACGCAAACGACGCCCAGGTGGTAACCGCCACACTTTTGCGCCCGGCGGTGCGCCGAATGAGGCGCACAGTGCCGTCCAATTGCTCTAAAGTGGATTGCGCTGTGCGCATCAATTGCGAGCCAGCGCTGGTCAGATCAACGGCGCGGGTGTGGCGCAGCAGCAGCGCCACGCCGACTTCGTCTTCCAGTGCCTGGATTTGCCGGCTCACGGCCGACTGGGTGAGCGAAAGTTCTTCTGCAGCCGCCCGAAAGTTGAGGTGCCGGGCTACGGCGAGAAAGGTGCGCAGGTGGCCTACGGCGATGGGCCGGGTGCGCAAGTGGGCGGTAGAAGTAGCCATGGCGGTGCTGAAGGGATGGCGTGAAAGTCGCAGAACCGAAAACCGGGGGATGGCGCATTATTGCATTTACGGAATCAATGATGCGGTTCGATTTCATTGGACCAGATGGGGTCTGGCGACGATCATTCATTCCCGTAAACACACTTTCTGGAGCCCATCATGGAGGCGCAAAACCAACTCGAATCGCAACAATCCCTGCCCGTCACGGCGCTGGCAGGCTGCTGGAAACTGGACGCGGGCCGTGCTACCACGCTGCAGCCACAACAAGCAGGGATGTTTCGAGTGGCGCATGGTGCGGTGTGGATCACGTTCAACGATCCGAAGGCTTCTATTGGCAATGGCCTGGGCGACCACATCCTCTACGCGGGTGAGCAAATCAATTTGCCCGCTGGCCAAAAGGCGGTCGTCGAGCCATGGTGCGTTGGCGACAAAGGCACAGCCCAAGCGGCCGCGTATTTCAGCTGGACACCAGAATGGGCTGCAGTGCGGAGCTCGGACCGAAGCTCTAGCCTGGTGGCGGCGTCCGCTCAAGACAGCGTGGCGCAACCTCTGCGCGACCTGGGTGTGGCACTGGGTTTGGCGGCGGGTGCTCTAGGCCGTTTGGCCATGGCCCTGGTGGGCGCACGCGGTGTACGTGGTTCTGGCCGCCATGGCACGCCAGCCGTGGTGCGTATCTGAGTCGCATCTGAAGGCATAAAACAGAATTCAATCTATCGGGTTGAATACTCCGAAAAATATAGCGGGCTACGCAAGCACAAATTGCGTTAAAGGCCAGTTTGGTTAGAAACGTTAGCGCGACCAGGGCTTGCCCCGGTCGCGTTTTTTATGTGCTCACGTTCCGTTCTTAAACCTGCCTTAAGCGCAGGATGTAAGCCACGCGAGAAGCACCGACGCGGGCTACGATGCAGGCTTCTGTTTCAACAACAAAAGCCCCATGTCCCTTTCCACCCGCATGGCCTCGGCCAAGGCGCAACTGGCCAAAGTCTGGGCCTTGTCTGCGCCGTATTTCAGGTCTGAAGATAAATGGCGCGCCCGGCTGTTGCTGGCCGCGATCGTGGCGCTCAACCTAGGGGGCGTGTACCTGGCGGTGATGTTCAACGACTGGAACCGCGTGTTCTACGACGCGTTGCAGAACAAAGATCAGGTGGTGTTTTGGCAGCAACTGGGCCGGTTCACGTATCTGGCTTTCGGCTCGATCATTCTGGCGGTCTACCGGTTTTACCTGACGCAACTGCTGTCGATGCGCTGGCGCGCCTGGATGACCAAAAACTATCTACAGCGCTGGCTTGCCCACGGTGCGTTTTACCGACTGGAGCTGGCGCGTTTCAGCCCGCATGCAGACGGTGTGACCGTGGTGCCGGACAACCCCGATCAGCGTATCCAGGAAGACCTGAACCAATTCACCAGTGACACCATCTCCCTGAGCATGGGTTTGCTGAACGCGGTGATCACGCTGGTGAGCTTTGTGGGGATTTTGTGGGGCCTGTCGGGCATGTTCGCCTTCCACTTCGGCGGCCGCGAAGTTGACGTGCCGGGCTTCATGGTGTGGATGGCGGTGTTGTACTGCCTGGTGGGCAGTGTCATCACCCACTACATTGGCCGCCCGCAAATTGGGCTGAACTTTCAACAGCAACGCGTAGAAGCCGACTTTCGGCACCACATGGTGCGCGTGCGCGAATACAGCGAAGCCATTGCGCTCGACAAAGGTGAAGCCGTGGAACGCCAGCAACTCGACGGTCGGTTTGCCAGCGTGCTGCGCAACTACCTGCTGCTGATCAAGGCGCAAAAACGGCTGATTTGGTTCAGCAGCTTTTTTGGCCAGGCGGCCATCATCTTCCCGTTTCTGGTGGGGGCGCCACGGTTCTTCAGCGGTGCCATCCAACTGGGTGAGCTGATCCAGATTTCATCGGCCTTCGGCAAGGTGCAAGAGTCGCTGAGCTGGTTTGTCGACAACTACAGCAGCCTGGCCAGTTGGCGCGCCACGGTCAACCGCTTGACCAGTTTTGAAGAGAGTATTCAGGCCCAGGAGCGCTTGCAGATTGCGGAGAATGCTGCGAAATCAGGAGTTTTTGAACAAGGCGTAGCGGTTCCTGCAGACGAACTCCATACACAAGGCTTGCAGGTGAGTTTGCCTAACGGCACGCCGCTGCTTGACAACCTAGCCCTGGTGGCAAAACCGGGCGACACGATTCTGTTCAAGGGTCCGTCGGGCAGCGGCAAATCCACCTTGTTCCGAGCGCTGGCCGGCATTTGGCCGTTTGCCAAAGGGCGGGTGGATCTGCCAGCTAACAGCATGTTCATGCCGCAGCGGCCCTATTTCCCGGATGGTACTCTGCGCGATGCCTTGGCCTACCCGCACCCGGCGGCCGACTTCAGTGATGCCGATTTGCGCCAGGCGCTCAACGATGCGCTGCTACCGCAACTGGTGGACCGGCTGGACGAAACCAATGCCTGGGGGCAAAAGCTGTCTGGCGGCGAAGCGCAGCGCCTGGCAGTGGCGCGGGTGTTGTTGAAGAAGCCGAAGTGGATCTTTGCCGACGAAGCCACCAGTGCGCTGGACGAGCCGGCCGAGCGGCAGATCTACGAACGCTTGCGGGCCCAGGCCTTGCAGGCCGGCGGGGCGCTGGTGTCGATTGCGCACCGGCCCGGCGTGGCCGACTACCATGCCAGCCGTTGGGAGCTGCACCCGTCGGTGAACGCACAAGACGCGCGGTTTGAATTGCAGCCCAGCTAATTCCTAGTTTCGCAAACAAAAAAACGGCACTGCTTGCGCGGTGCCGTTGAATGAAAAAGCCCGCATGGCACCATGGCCCGGTGCGGGTGGAGGAGACAAATTTAAGTGCTGGAGCTGGAGCTCACGTCGTTGACCTTTTTAGCCGACGGGTCGTTGTAGGTCAACGGCCCTTCAGACAGTTTGTTTGGGTTCAACGTCTTGTTGGTATCGCCATCGACCACATCAATGGCCTGGCCCGCAACACGCCAGAGTGACTGCAAGAACTCCAGCAGTTTTTTGGAGATCGGCTCTTTCGGTGGCTCTGGTGGCTTCTCTTCTTCAGCCTTGACCTTGGTTGTCCAGTCCTTGTTGGGCTGGTCGGTCGCGCTTGAGGGTTGCTCGGGGCCGGGCAGCTTGCCGGTGTCCACTAAGCGCGCGGCTTCGGTCGCGGTTTCTGTTTCCTGCGTAGCTTTGGTGGTGTTCACTGCGCCCACGGCACCCACCACACCAGCAGTGCTGCTGGCGTCTTGTGTGGGTTGCGGGCTTGGCTTGCCGTTGGCTGCAGCGGGGGTGTAGTCCACACCTGGGCGCGCTGTCAGCGCCGCTTGCGCGGCTTTCTCTTGTTTGACGATTTCGTCAAAGGCGGAAGATATTTCAATCTTGATGGATGGCTCCACAGGCGTGGGTGCCACCTCCTGCAGAGCTTTGGTCTCGGTTGGCGACGCGCGCTGAACCTGAGACGCCGCCACATCGGCGCCGGCCGACGGCAAGTCGGCACCGTTAGGCGACCAGCTATTTGCTCGATCTATCGGGGTGACTTGCATATGACGTTCCAGACTTACAGATGTCCCCAGACCAATTCCGAGGCTTCGTACCGTTTGTAACGGCAGATTTACAGAGAAATTTAGGGCTGTTTTGAAAAAAACTTAAAAAAAGTTGCCCCGGGCCCTAAAGTTTTCCGCAAACCTGTATGCAAGCTGTTTGCAATTACAGGAAACGCTCCAGCAGCCGTCGCGAAGGCCGATCCAGATCCGACAAATTTCGGATAGAGAAATGAACGCCCTGGCCGCCGGTGATCATCAAAGCACCTTGCCCAAGCCGGCGAATGTCTTCTTCGGACTTCAGCACAAACTCGGTTTCGCCGCGATCCGTCTCCACCGTCCAGATGCTGGGGGTGGAAAAGGTCGAGACTTTCTTCAACCGCCGGATTTCCGGCACGAACTCGCGTTCGGTAAATTCGGCGTCCAGCAGCGCCCGTTGTGACGCTGGCAGGTCGGTCAAGCGGTCGATCCACACTAACTCGTGCCCATCTTCGCCCACCAGTGAAACACCCTCGTCGGGCGCCGCAATCGGAAAGGCTCGAACTGGCACGATACCTTCATATCGACGGCCTTCAGCAGAAATGAAAACCAGCCGACCAAAGGCGTCGCGTTCTAGTTGGAAATCGGGATTGGCGAGGGTGGACATATTTGTCTCTCTTGAAGGCGGCGGTCAGGTCGAACCGGCGGGGTGGGCGGCATGGCTGGGGGCGGGCGGGGGCGTGGCTTCTCCGTCGTCTTCGCCATCCTCGCCATCCAGGCCCTCGGTTCTACGCGCCTGGGCTTCATACAGCCGCCAATAGGCGCCTTGTTTGGCCATCAGTTCGTCGTGCGGCCCCACTTCCACCACGTGGCCGCGGTCCATTACCACCAGGCGGTCGGCCTTGCGCAGGGTGGACAGTCTGTGGGCAATGGCGATGGTGGTGCGGCCTTGCACCAGGTTGTCCAGCGCCTTCTGGATTTCTTTTTCGGTTTCGGTGTCGACCGAAGACGTCGCTTCGTCCAGGATCAGGATGCGTGGGTCGATGAGCAGCGCGCGGGCGATGGAGATGCGCTGGCGCTCGCCGCCGGACAAACCTTGGCCGCGCTCGCCCACCAGCGAGTCGTAACCTTGGGGCAGGCGCAAGATGAACTCGTGCGCGTGGGCGGCGCGTGCGGCGGCAATGATTTCCTGGCGCGTGGCGCCGGGTTTGCCGTAGGCAATGTTCTCGGCAATGGTGCCGAAGAACAAAAACGGCTCTTGCAGCACCAGGCCGATGTTGCGTCGGTAGTCGGCCACGGCAATGCGGCGTATGTCGGTGCCGTCGACTTGAATGGAGCCGTCGGTCACATCGTAGAAGCGGCAGATCAAGTTGACCAGGGTGCTTTTGCCGGAGCCGCTGTGGCCCACCAAACCAATCATTTCGCCGGGGCGGATGCTCAGGTTCAGGTCGCGAATCACCGAGCGGTTGCCGTAGCGGAAACCCAGGCTCTTCATGTCGATCTGTCCGCGCAGGTTGCCTTGGGCATCGCCCACGCGCACTGGGTTCACGGGGTCGGGCACGTTGGAGACGTGGTCCAGAATGTCAAAAATGCGCTTGGCACCGGCCGCCGCTTTTTGCGTGACCGAGACGATGCGGCTCATCGAGTCCAGCCGGGTGTAGAAGCGGCCAATGTAGGCAATGAACGCCGTGAGCACACCCACGGTGATCTGCTGTTTGGACACCAGCCAGATGCCGAACGCCCACACCACCAGCAGGCCGATTTCGGTCAACAGCGAGACGGTGGGCGTGAACAGCGACCAGATTTTGTTCAGCCGGTCGTTCACTTCCAGGTTGTGGCGGTTGGCATCGCGAAAACGCTGGGTTTCGCGGCGTTCTTGGGCAAACGCCTTGACCACGCGAATGCCGGGAATGGTGTCGGCCAGCACATTGGTCACGTCGGACCAGACGCGGTCGATCTTCTCGAAGCCGGTGCGCAAACGGTCACGCACGGTATGGATCATCCAGGCGATGAAGGGCAGCGGCAACAGCGTGACCAAGGCCAACCAGGGGTTGATGGAGAACAGGATGATCGCCGTCATGGAGATCATCAACACGTCGGTGGCGAAGTCCAGCGCGTGCAGCGACAGGAAGACGCTGATGCGGTCGGTCTCGGAGCCGATGCGTGCCATCAAGTCACCGGTGCGTTTGGCACCGAAGTAGTCGAGCGACAGCGTCAACAGGTGGTCGAACGTGGCGGTGCGCAGGTCGGCGCCAATGCGCTCGGACACCAGCGACAACATATATGTACGCGCCCAGTTCAAACCCCAGCCGGCCACGGCGGCCAGCAACAGGCCGCCCAGATAGAGCATCACCAGGTGGGGCTCGATGCTCTGGCCGTTCTGGAACGGGATCAAGATGTCGTCCATCAGCGGGATGGTGAGGTAGGGCGGCACCATGGCGGCAGCAGTGGACAACAACGTCAGCACAAAGCCGGTGATGAGTTGTTTGCGGTACGGCTGCGCAAAGCGCCACAGCCGCAGCAGCACCCAGGTGGAGGGCGGTGTATGCACATCGGCGCCGCAGATGCTGCAGTCTTCACTATCGGGTGGCAGTGGCGCGTGGCACGTAGGGCATACCGTGAGCTCTTCCACCTTGGCAGGCGGCTCGCCCAGCGTGGTCAGGCGCAGCTCGAATTGCTTCAGCAGGCGTAACGCTTGCGGGTCTACGCTCAAGGTGTAGCGCCATTTGGCCAACTGCTTGTGGGTGTTGTGCAGGGCCAGGGTGCCCACGCCGGCGTGGTCGGTGTGCTGCAGCGTGAGGTCGGGGGACAGCGGCCACTCTTGCCAGGCGCCGTCTTGCGGGCGGGCGAGCAGGCGGCGGTCGGTCAAGACCAGCCAGCCGTGCTGGAAGCGAAGTTGGGTGTCCAAGTCAACCGCCAAGCTGGCGAGCACGTTCTCGTCTACGGCAAGTTGTCCTTGCAGCGCCTGCTGTACCGAGCCGGGGCCGCCACTGGAGATGTCTACTGAATGTTGATGCTGCATATGTTGTTGTGGTCCACAGAGACTTCCGGTGCCGAGGTTCGCGCGGGACTGTGGATTCTGCCCGAACGGTTGATGAGCACGAGCCGTTGACTCAGCAGAAGACGCGGCTTTGAATCTAAGGCAACATCTTGCTGTGTCACGCCCTAAAAGCCGAGCGCACAATAGACAATATTCAAGTTCGCTCTCCGAAATCCGACCAAGACCATATGAGCCCCAAGGACGACATTCAACTGCTGCGCATCAATTACCTGCGTGGACCCAACATCTGGACCTACCGTCCCACCCTGGAAGTCTGGCTTGACTTGGGGGACTTGGAGGACTTTCCGTCCAATCTCATCCCTGGCCTGGCGGATCGCCTGCTGACGCTGTTGCCAGCGCTGGAAGAGCATCACTGCGGCGTGGGTGAGCGCGGCGGCTTCATGCAGCGCCTGCGCGAAGGTACCTGGGCGGGCCACGTGCTGGAGCATGTGGTCATTGAACTGTTGAACCTGGCCGGCATGCCCACGGGCTTCGGCCAAACGCGCAGCACCAGCAAACATGGCGTCTATCGCATGGTGTTCCGCGCCCGCGACGAACAAGTGGCACGTACTGCGCTGGCCGAAGGGCACAAGCTGCTCACCGCCGCCATCCGCAACCAGCCGTTTGAGGTGTCTGAAGCCGTGACCCGCGTGCGCGAGCAAGTGGATGATTGCTACCTCGGCCCCAGCACCGCCTGCATCGTGGCTGCTGCCACCGACCGCAGCATTCCGCACATCCGCCTGAACGGCGGCAACCTGGTGCAGATTGGCCACGGCGCGCAACAACGCCGCATCTGGACGGCTGAGACCGAATTCACAAGCGCCATCGCCGAAGGCATTGCGCGCGACAAAGACCTCACCAAGTCCCTGCTGCAATCCTGCGGCGTACCCGTGCCCGAAGGCCAGCCGGTTGATTCGCCCGAAGCCGCCTGGGAAGCCGCGCAAGACATCGGCCTGCCGGTGGTGGTCAAGCCGTCTGACGGCAACCACGGCCGTGGCGTGTCGCTGGAACTCAACCGTAAAGAAGACGTTGAAGCCGCTTTCCACGTGGCCGAGCCCGAAGGCAGCGAAGTGCTGGTCGAGCGCTTCATCCGTGGCCACGAGCACCGTGTGCTGGTGGTGGGCGGCCAAGTGGTGGCCGCTGCGCGCGGCGAAATGATCACCGTGACCGGCGACGGCAAACAAACCGTGGTGCAGCTCATCGACAGTCAGCTCAACTCCGACCCGCGCCGTGGCGCCGAAGAAGAGTTTCCGCTGGACGTGATCGTGCTTGACACCGACCCCAAGCTGCAACTTGAGCTGCAACGCCAGAACCTCAAGGGCGACTCGGTGCCAGGCGCTGGCCGCGTGGTCATCATCCAGCGCAACGGCAACCTGGGGGTTGACTGCACCGACCAAGTGCACCCCGAAGTGGCTTACATCGCCGTTTTGGCCGCACGTGTGGTGGGGCTGGACATTGCCGGCATCGACATGGTGTGTGAAGACATTGGCAAGCCGCTGCAAGCGCAGGGCGGCGCCATTGTGGAAGTCAATGCCGGCCCTGGCCTGTTGATGCACTTGAAGCCCGCTGTGGGCTCGCCGCGCCCGGTGGGCAAGGCCATCATCGACCACCTGTTTGCCGAAGACGAAACCGGCCGCATTCCCGTGGTGGGCGTGGCCGGTACCCAGGGCACCGAAATCACCGCACGTTTGGCCGCGTGGCTCATCCACCTGAGCGGCAAACGCGTGGGCCTGGCCTGTCGCGATGGCCTGTTCCTCGACAGCCGCCGCGTTGATGCGGCCCCAAGCGCAAGCTGGGAGCCCGCTCACCGCTTGTTGATCAACCGCTCGATGCAGGCCGCCGTGATTGAAAACGGCGCCGAAGTCATCTTGCGCGACGGCCTGGCCTACGACCGCTGCGCCGTGGGTGTGGTCACCGACTTTGACGGTTTTGAGGCGCTGGGCGAATTCGATATCACCGAGCGCGCGCAACTGGTCAAGGTGATGCGCACGCAAATCGACGTGGTGTTGTCCGAAGGCGTGGGTGTGTTGAATGCCGACATCGCCGAAGTCGCCGAGTTGGCCCCGTTGTGCGATGGCGCTGTGATCTTCTACGCGCAAGACGCACAAGCTCCGGCCGTTGTGGAACACCGCGCCGCCCAAGGCCGTGCTGTGCTGGTGAACGCCAAGGGCCAAGTGGTGCTGGCGACCGGCACCGCCGAAGTGGTGCTCACCAGCATCACCCGCCTGACGCAGCAGCGCGACAAAGCCGGCAGCGCTGGCGACAACCTCATCTCGCCTATTTTGGCGGCCGTTGCGGCTGCCTGGGCCTTGGATATTTCGCCCGATTTGATTGCGGCTGGCTTGAAGACATTCGAACTCGAATTGCCTGCTACCCGCAGCGCTGCCATTTCAGCATGAGCAGCATAAGCAGCCTCAATATCCGCAAGAACCAACACTAGAGCCTGACTCATGGAAGTATCCCGAATCCGAGCCCTGCGCGGCCCCAACCTCTGGAGCCGGCACACGGCGATAGAGGCCGTCGTCACCTGCTCCGACGCCGAGCGTTCGATCCAAAACCTGCCGGGCTTTGAAGCCGCCTTGCGTGCCTTGTTCCCTGCTGTGGGGCCATTGGTGGCCGGCCGCGAACACGGCGAGGTGTCGTTGGCGCGCGTGCTGGAAAGCGCCACGCTGGCCCTGCAAGCCCAAGCGGGCTGTCCGGTCACCTTCAGCCGCACGGCGGCAACAGTAGAGCCCGGTGTCTACCAGGTGGTGGTGGAGTACAGCGAAGAAGACGTGGGCCGCCTGGCTTTGCAAACCGCGCTGAACCTGATCGACGCGGCCACCAACCGCACGGCGTTTGACGTGGGCGCCGCCATTCACCAATTGCGCGACACCGACGAAGATGTACGCTTGGGCCCGAGCACCGGCGCCATTGTGGACGCTGCCGTGGCCCGTGGCATCCCCTTCCGGCGCCTTACCCAAGGCAGCATGGTGCAGTTTGGCTGGGGCTCGCGCCAGCGCCGCATCCAGGCGGCCGAGGTGGACAACACCAGCGCCGTGTCCGAGTCGATTGCGCAAGACAAAGACCTGACCAAGAAGCTGTTGCACGCCGCTGGTGTGCCCGTGCCGTTTGGCCAGCCCGTCACCAGCGTGGACGAAGCCTGGGCCGTGGCCAACAAGATTGGCATGCCCGTGGTGGTCAAGCCGCAAGACGGCAACCAGGGCAAGGGTGTGACGGTCAACATCAACGACCGCGACCACATGGAAGTGGCTTACCGCGCTGCTGCCGAATACGGCGAGGTGATGGTGGAGAAGTTCTTGCCCGGCAGCGACTTCCGCATCTTGGTGGTGGGCTCGCGCATGATCGCTGCCGCACGCCGCGACCCGCCGCAAGTGCTGGGCGACGGTGAACACACCGTGCGTGAACTGGTCGACATCGTCAACTCCGACCCGCGCCGTGGCGATGGCCATGCCACCTCGCTCACCAAAATTCGTTTTGACGACATTGCCGTGGCGCGCTTGGCGCTGCAAGACCTCAAGCCCGACTCGGTGCCCGAAAAAGGCCGCCGCGTGGTGCTGCGCAACAATGCCAACCTCAGCACCGGCGGCACCGCCACCGATGTGACCGACGACGTGCACCCGGACATCGCCGCCCAAGCCGTGGCCGCTGCGCAAATGGTTGGCCTGCACATCTGTGGTGTCGACCTGGTCTGCGAAAGCATGCTGCGCCCGCTGGAAGAACAACACGGCGGCATTGTGGAAGTGAACGCTGCGCCAGGCTTGCGCATGCACATCTCGCCATCGTTCGGCAAAGGCCGCAACGTGGGCGACGCCATCGTCAGCCACCTGTATGGGCCCGATGAAGATGGCCGCATTCCCGTGGTAGCCGTCACGGGCACCAACGGCAAAACCACCACCTCCCGCCTCATCGCCCACCTGTTCGCCAGCAGCGGCCTGCGCGTTGGCATGACCAACACCGACGGCGTGTACGTGCAAGGCCGGCAAATCGACAGCGGCGATTGCAGCGGCCCGAAAAGCGCGCGCAACGTGCTGTTGAACCCGCAGGTGGATGCGGCCGTGTTTGAAACCGCACGTGGCGGCCTGCTGCGTGAAGGCCTTGGCTTCGACCGCTGCCAGGTGGCCGTGGTCACCAACATCGGCCAAGGCGACCACCTGGGACTGAACTTCATCACTACGGTGGAAGATCTGGCGGTGCTGAAGCGCGTGATTGTGCAAAACGTGGCCCCCACCGGCTACGCGGTGCTGAATGCCGTAGACCCCATTGTGGCCGCCATGGCCTCGTCGTGCCCCGGCCAGGTGATCTACTTTGCCGCCGACCGTCACCACCCCGTGATGGCCACGCACCGCGCGCAAGGCCGTCGTACTGTGTATGTCGATGGCGACGCCATCGTCGCGGCTGAAGGTGCCTGGCGCGAGAAAGTGTTGCTGCGCGATATTCCGATCACGCGCAACGGCAGCATCTCCTTCCAGGTTGAAAACGCCATGGCGGCTGTCGCAGCCGCCTGGGGCGCCGGCCTGAACTGGGACACCGTGCGCGGGGGCATGAACAGCTTTGCCAATGATGCCGACAACGCCCCCGGCCGCTTTAACGTGATGGACTTCCGCGGTGCCACCATCATTGCCGACTACGGCCACAACCCGGACGCCATGCGCGCCCTGGTGTCGGCTGTGGACGCCATGCCCGGCAAACGCCGCTCGGTGGTGATCTCGGGCGCGGGCGACCGGCGCGACGACGACATCCGCGAGCAAACCGTGATCCTCGGCGACGCATTTGACGACGTGATCCTGTTCCAGGACGCCTGCCAACGCGGCCGTGCTGACGGTGAAGTGCTGGCGCTGCTGCGCGAAGGCCTGGCTGGCGCCAAACGCACCCAAAAAGTCGAAGAGATCTACGGCGAATTCATCGCCATCGACCACGCCTTGGACAAGCTCCAACCTGGCGACCTGTGTCTGGTGTTGGTCGATCAGGTGGAAGAGGCGCTGGCGCACTTGGCGCGCCGCGTGGCCGAGGCCTGACGGCATTTGTGTAACCCCGGGCACAAAACGCCCGGGGTGTCCCTTGCCACGCCAAGTAGAATCTGCCATTTGTGCGCCATTCGCGCTTTTTTTGGCAAACCACCCCTCCATGTCTGCAGTACCCGCCGGATCGTCCAGAGCCAGTTTCGACCTTAAAAGTGCGACTTTGCCCCTGATCGCGGTGCTGCTCAAAACCGCCGATCTGAAGGCACTGGCAGCGGCGTTGGCCGAGCGGTTTGGCGACACCCCCGATTTCTTCGACCAAGACCCCGTTCTCGTCAACTTGGCGCAACTGCCTGAAGACGCAGGCGCCATCGACTTTAAAGCCCTGAACAAGCTGCTGCGCCAGTACCGCATGCAGCCCGTGGCCGTGCATGGCGGCTCCGAAGCCCAGCGCGCGGCTGCCGTGGCGGCTGGTTTGGTGGAGGCGCCTGACGTGGCGCAAGCCCCGGCGCAGCAAGTGGTGGCCGAGCCCGTGGCGGCATTGCCTGTGGCCGCCCCCGAGCCGGTGGCTGAAGTCAAACCTGTGGCTGCTCCAGCTGCCGTGCCCACCTTGGTGATCGACAAACCGCTGCGCTCCGGCCAGCAGGTCTACGCGCGTGGCGCTGATCTGGTGGTGCTGGCGGCGGTGAACGCTGGCGCCGAAGTGCTGGCCGACGGCAATATCCATGTGTACGGTCCGCTGCGCGGACGCGCCATTGCAGGCGTACGCGGCAATGCCAATGCCCGAATTTTCAGCACTTGCCTGGAGGCCGAGTTGATCTCGATCGCCGGCACCTACCGCACCTCTGAAGTACCGCTGCCCGCCGATGTGCTGGGCAAGCCGGCGCAGGTGCGCATGGTGGACGACAAGTTGCTGATGGAACCTCTCTAATTTTTTTGAAACTGAAAGACCTGTAAGACCATGGCCAAAATCATCGTGGTGACCTCCGGCAAGGGTGGCGTAGGCAAGACCACCACCAGCGCCAGCTTCGCATCGGGGCTGGCTTTGCGCGGTTTCAAGACGGCCGTCATAGACTTCGACGTGGGCCTGCGCAACCTCGACTTGATCATGGGTTGCGAACGCCGTGTGGTGTACGACCTGATCAACGTGATCCACAACGAAGCCAACCTGAACCAGGCGCTGATCAAGGACAAACAATGTGAAAACCTGTTCGTCCTGGCCGCCTCGCAAACGCGTGACAAAGACGCGTTGACGCAAGACGGCGTGGAGCGTGTGCTCAACGACCTGGCCAACATGGGCTTCGAGTACATCGTGTGCGACTCGCCCGCAGGCATTGAAACCGGCGCCTTGATGGCCATGCACTTTGCCGACGAAGCACTGGTGGTCACCAACCCCGAAGTCTCTTCGGTGCGCGACTCGGACCGCATTCTGGGCATGCTGGGCTCCAAGACCAAGCGTGCCATGGAAGGTGCCGAGCCGATTAAGGAACACCTGGTGATCACCCGTTACAACCCCGTACGTGTTGAAGACGGTCAGATGCTGTCGCTGGACGATATCCAAGATATCCTGCGCATCCCCCTCATGGGTGTGATCCCAGAGTCCGAGTCGGTGTTGCAAGCGTCCAACCAGGGCGTGCCGGCCATCCATCTGCAGGGCTCAGACGTGTCTGAAGCCTACAAAGACGTGGTGGACCGCTTCCTGGGTGAAGACAAACCCATGCGTTTCGTCGATGCCGTGAAGCCCGGCTTCCTGAAACGCTTGTTTGGTGGGAGGTAAGTTATGTCCTTCTTGTCTTTTCTGCTCGGAGAAAAGAAGAAAACCGCCACTGTTGCGAAAGAGCGCCTGCAAATCATTCTGGCGCACGAACGCAATGGCCGCGACAACAACCGCCCCGACTACCTGCCCGCGCTGCAACGCGAGCTGGTGGCGGTGATTTCAAAATACGTGTCGATCAACGCCGAAGACATCAAGGTGCACCTGGAACGCCAGGACAACCTGGAGGTGCTGGAAGTGAAGATCGAATTGCCTGAATTACAGCGCCCGGTGAAACGCCCGGCCTAAATTGCTGATCAGTTGCTGAAATTGAAAGAGAGAACATCATGAAAAAATCGGTTTTGCTGGTGTCTCTTTTTCTTGCTACTGCTGGCGTGCAGGCTCAGCAAGTGGGCTCGGTCGACACTGCTTTCCAGTGGATCGGCCCGGACCACAAAATCGTCGTCGAAGCCTATGACGACCCCAAGGTCGACGGCGTAACCTGCTACGTCTCGCGCGCCAAAACTGGCGGTATTTCTGGCGGGCTGGGCCTGGCGGAAGACAAGGCTGAAGCCTCCATCGCCTGCCGCCAAGTCGGCCCCATCACGATCTCTCAGCCGCTGAAGGTGCAAGAAGAGGTGTTCAACGAACGCCTGTCGGTGCTGTTCAAAAAGCTGCGCATCGTGCGCATGGTCGACAAGAAGCGCAATACGCTGGTCTACATGACCTACTCGGACAAGCTGGTCGACGGCTCGCCGCAGAACGCGGTGACTGCAGTCGCGGTAGACCGTGCGACGGTGATTCCGCTGAAGTAGCACATCGGTGTTTTGGGCAAAACCGGATCCGGACGATCCGATTTTTGCGTCTGGATTTGCTCTGCTTTAACCCAGCACTTGCCGCCGTGTGCGCGGCAGGCTTGATGCGGCCGAACCAATCGGTTGGCCTGACGCCGGCACCGCGCGATCGCGTCCCCAGGCACGGATGTTCTCGATCTGCTCGGGTGCCGTTTTGGATAGCGGTACTACGTTACGGAAGCTGTTGCGAAACAGTTCAGCGTTGACTGCGTTATCGCCCTTCAAGAACGCTTCTTTGACGATTTCTCTGACCGCCGATTCCAGGTCTGATCCGGCAAACCCATCCGACAGGCCGACCAGCTCTTCGAGCAAGCCTGCGTCCACCGGTTGCTTCAGGCCGCGCTGGGTGTAGATTTCAATGATCTCTTTGCGCTCCTGCGGTGTGGGTAAGTCCACAAAGAAGAGTTCGTCAAAACGTCCACGGCGTAGCAATTCGGGCGGGAGTTTGGAGACATCGTTGGCGGTGGCCACCACAAACACGCGCGAACGTGCCTCTTGCAGCCAATAGAGAAACTGGCCCACCAAGCGGGTCGATGTGCCACCGTCACCCGCGCCTTGTGTGGCACCGGCCAGCCCCTTCTCAATTTCGTCAATCCACAGCACACACGGCGAAACGTGGTCAGCGGTGCTCAAGGCTTCTTTCAGACGTGACTCGCTTTGCCCCAAGTACTGGCCATGAATCGTCGACAGGTCCAGCCGGTACAACGGCAATCCCCAATTGGCGGCAATGGCCTTGGCTGACAGCGATTTGCCGCAGCCAGGCACCCCCACCAACAGCACGCCGCGTGGCGGACGTATGCCGCGTTCTCGCAAATCGGCGGTAAGCAGCGGCTTTTCTTTGTCGAGCCAAGCCTTCAAGCCCCCCAGGCCACCGACGTTCAACTCAGCCGGACGTACCACCACGCGTTCGATGCCGGAGATGTCGGCAAAGATGCGGTCCTTGGCGTGGGTCAGCTCCACCATGTCCGCCTTGCTGATCTTTCCATTGGCCAGCAAGGTGGCAATGATGTTTTCGGCTTCGATGCGCGAGATGCCGCTCAGGATAGCGGCGGCGCGGCGCTCATCGGCCGCGTCCCATTCGATGGGGAAATGTCCTCGGTAGGCGTTGAGGTTCTCGCGGATGATGTCGAACATTTCATCCTCTGTGGGTGCCGACAGCGTGAGCGACATGCCTGCGCGCTGCAACTGGCCCCACACCGGCTTGGTGGTGATGACCACCACCACACCGCTGTGTTCTGCGGCGAGCATCACCACGTCCAGCAAATGCCGGGCCGATGCCGTGTCGTCTTCAATTTCCGATACTTCGGTGAGCACCACCGACAGATTTTGCCGCTGCGCAAACTGCTGGCTGATGAAATCCACTGCGCCTGAAATGGACCGGTCTTCATTCACGCTGCGATTGGTGGCGAGCTCACGCGTGCCTTGCGACAGCGTGTGCACATAGATGGGGGCGGCCAGCGTGCTGCCGACCTCCTTGACCATCTCGAGCACACGCGCTCGCTCGGCTGAGCGAATGGAGATGAAGGGAATGCGCGCTTTGAGGTAGCGGGTGAGGGTGGCTTTGAACTCGGCTGTATCGCTCATGAAGTTTTCAAATGATGATGTTGCGTCGGCGAACGCCAACGGTTTGTATGGGAGGCGTGCCGGTCTGTTGAGACGCGTCGCTTAGCCGGCCCGTGGTGGACGGTGCCGGTATGCCAATGCTGTTGCTGTCTGGCGCGCTGTAGCGCAGCAGGCTGTTGTTGCGCAACAAGCTAGCGAGGCGCCCGGTGCGATCCAGTTTTGCGCTGTCTTCTAGCGAGCTTTGGGCGCGCTCTGCGTATTTTTTGACTTCGTCTTGCAGGTGCGTCGCAAGCAACTGCGGCAAGTTGGGCATGCGGCCAAGGCGATCCAGAAAGGTCAACTTGGAGCGGGCATCGAGAATCGCCCGCACGATGGAGACCTCGTCGTTACCCGCGCGCAGATCTTGCGTCAAACGCGTGGCGCAATGGGTGAGGCGGCGGTTGTATTCCTCTGTGAGGCGCTGCGTGAACAATTTGGCCGATGGGCCGCTCCATTCCATTCGCCCGATTGCCATCTGCGCCAAGCACGCCTCATCTTCCACACCAAGGCTTAACCGATCAAGCCAATCGCTCCATTGAGCGTAGGTTTGCGGCGGCGTCACGCAGCAGTCCTGCGCATTGCCCCGCGCAAACCATGCGGGTGTACGTTCACTTGACTCGACGGATAAAGGGTTGCACGGGCAGCAAGTCCCAGACGGGCAGGGCACCTGCCAGCGTTTGAGCGCCCGATGCACTAGGCGCAGAGGCGTTGATGGCTGCCGATGGTGATGTCGCTGCTTGCGATGCCATCGTGGATGCGCCCATCACACGCAGGGGCCGAGTGCTGGGGCTTGGATCGCTTTGGGTGCTCTGTGCGTTCTGATCTTGGGTCATGGTACGAAGTCTCTTCAGGTGTTGCTCAACACACGCCGCGTGGTGCTATGGGTGGTCATCAAGTGCTGGTCGGGACTGATGTCTTGCAGATAGGCCGTCAGGTCTTCGGCTACGTTGTCGCGCTTGACGAGGTCGCGGCGCAGTTCCACTACTTCTGCCATGCAGGCGCGTAGCGCTTCGTTGGCCTGGGCCTTCAGGCTAACGAACTTGGCTTTGATGGCCGCCTTGGTTTTGGCCAAGCCGCGGTGTGCCAAAAATACCCACGTCAGACAGGCTGCACCCATGAGCAAGGTGACAAAGCCAGCGCTGAGTGAAAACAGCACCAGAATCACGCCGAAGACGATGGCTGCATAGTGCATGCCGCCGAGCTTCACAGCGGCGAGTGCCTGTGCTTCGCGCTGATCCAAATGCGTCCCTAGGTCCTTTACCAGTTCGGTTTCGTTTTCGCCGTTGGATGTGGTGCCCTTCCAGTCTTCAATGCCGATTTCTACCGTCTGCGGCACGGCCATGCGCGACTGTGCAGACACGTCCGCGTGCGCGTCAACGATCCAGTTTCTCGACATGGCGATGGCAAACCGCTGGGTCGCGCGGGTGACGTGCGAGGTTTCGGGGTGCATGGCTGCGTTGGTCAGCAGTTGGGTGAAATCCACCACTTCATCGAGCGCCTTGTGCTGCAGGTCGTAACGTTTTTGTGCAGCTTTCTTGTCGCCGTCTTCTTCGATGATGAGCTTGCACATCTCTTCTTGGCGGCGCAGGGGTAATTCTTCGTCGTCGAAGCGCGTCACCAGCTTGCTCAGCAGGTCGTCAACGGCCGCCAGCAGCGAGGGCGCAGGTTGGATTTCACCGTCAAAGATAACCTTTAGGTAAGCCAGAACCACCGCGTGCATGGCCATGGCGTTGATGGATGCATCGAGTGCCGGCCAAGTCGGGCTGAATTTGGCAAGTGTGCTGTACGTGCTGGCGTGGCTGTCGTTGGGCATCTTCGAGCGCAGAGCATCGCTCCACTGTTTGCGCTGGTTTTCGGTGAAGCCTGGGTATTGCGAGAGTTCGTCGATCCAACCGGTGATGCGTTTATTGCATTCCAGGCTGACATCCCCTGCGAATACGCCGTTGGCCAGCGCATCGACCATCACCGTGGTTTGGCGGTCCAGCTTGCGAGGGTCTTGCATACCGAAGTAACGGTCTAGCCATACACGGTTCGCTTCGGTGCGGCCAGCACGACGCGACACTAGCGCAAAGAAGAGCGAGGCCTTTTCGTCGTCGCGGCGAATGGCTTCCGCCAGTGCGCGCGTGGCCAGGTCGCGGTTGTCAGACAGCCATGCCGCTAGCGCCACCAGCGCAGGTGCCAGCCAGTAGCCCGGTGCCGAAATCATCAACTCTTCGGTGGCGCTGTTCAGCGTTTCTTGACGTACCAGGCTGATGTCTGAGGCTTGCAAAATGCCCGTGGCTTGGCGGCGCACTACGGCGTAGTAGCCAAAAGTGGTTTCCAGTTCTTGGCGAATTTTGACTTGTCGCGTTTCGGCCAAAGACAGTTGCTTGGCCTTGAGGTCTGCGGCCACAAAGTCGGCAAAGGCTTCTTCCAAACGCGAGAGATCAGAGCGCGTTTGCGCGACCTCGTTGCCGACGGTCTCGACCTGCCCAGACACGGTGCCAATGTTGTTGTCCAACGTGCGAATGGCGCCGAGGATGAAGGTTAGGTCGGCTGCTTGTATAACTCTTTCGTTGCTCATTCAGGCCTCAATGATGGCGGGTTGTCCAGATGCATTTACTGCGATGAGTTTGGTGGCATACACCTCAATAAATGCGTAGCTAGGGTGCTTGGCCAAAGCGCGTGCACGCTCCAAAAGTTGGGGCAAGCCTTCATGGGTTTTGTAATGGGTGACGATGTTGCCGCTGCAGTCCAGCGTGTGCACCTCGTACGGGGCGCCTAGATAACACATCGCCACAATGCCCAGCGGCAATGACTCCACCGACACCTCGCGAAACTCTTGCTGGATGGCATCCACCAAGGCTTGCGTTCGTGTGGTGTTGTGGGTGTGGCCGCCTGCATCGAGCCGGGTCATGGCGTCGATGTAAGCGGTGGAACGCTTTTGCCGAAGCCTGGCTTGCAACGCAGCAGGGGACAGCCTGGTGGTGTTAGGTGGGGTGCGGGCCACCCCTAACTCGAGAATACTTTCTGCGGGTTTTGTTCCAAGGATTGAACGAGGCATGCGGTACGGAAAATTGAGAGTGTCCCTACTGTAATAGATGTATGCGTACTAAAAGTGACTTGCATTCATTCTGATGAATCAAGTCAAAGATGCGACGCCTTTGGTGCCCACCAACACCGGTTGAAAAAACACCCCGTCCAGCCGCCGCACGTTCTCGAACCCGGCTTCACGCATCAGTTCGCTCAGTCGGGTCGTGGAGATCGCGTAGTAGCGTGAGCGCATCACGTGGGTGTGGGCTTGGCCCGTGGCCAGGTCGTCTTCGATCACGTAGAACGACAGGTCGTAGTGGTCACCCTGACCAGCTTTGTCGAAGTCCCACACCTGAAACAACACATGGCGTTTGCCGTCTTGCACGCGTGCGCCATAGGGCTTGACGATGTTGGAGCCGCGCGCTTCGGCCGCGTAGTCGCGCACGCTGAGAATGCAGCCGCCGCCAGGCCGCAGGCAGGCGAAGAATTGTTGAAAGGCCAGAAGCAGATCTTCATCGGTCAGCAAATGGGGCACGGAGTTATCGCCCGACACCACAAGGTCGAACCCGCCGCCGTGCGTGGTGTGGGCCACACGCATGTCGGCCACGCTGAAGCTGATGTGGAGGCCACGGCTTTGGGCTTCTTGTTCTGCGCGAGCGATCTCCTTGGGCGACAGGTCAGAGGCCGTGACGGCGTAGCCGCGTTGCGCCAGCCCCAGGGTTTGCGTGCCGATGCCACAAGACACATCGAGCACCGTGTGATGCCCCGGCCATTCGGTTTGGATGAGGTGGTGGAGTTGCTCGCCTTGCCGTTGCACACTCTCGTGCCAGTTGGGGTAGATGAGGTGGTAGAGCGGGGTGAGGGCGTCGTAGAAATCCATTGCCTGTGTTTAGTTGTCTTTGGGGGCCACCAGCGGTAGCGTGATCGAAAAGCGGGTGCCGCGACCCGTTTCGCTGTGCACTTCGATGCTGCCACCCAACGGCCCGGTGACGATGTTGTGCACGATGTTAAGCCCCAGGCCGCTGCCGCCCTGGCCCAGGCGTGTGGTGAAGAATGGGTCAAATATACGGCCCAGGTCGTCGGCCGCGATACCTCGGCCTTCGTCGCCTACCGTGAGCACCACGCGTTGCTCGTCCAGCCGCTGCGCCACCACCGTGACGGTGCCCCCGACGGTTGAGTCTTGGTAGCCGTGGATGGCGGCGTTGTTCAACAGGTTGCCAATCACTTGCCCCAGGGGGCCGGGGTAACTGTCCAGCCGAATGCCTTCTGGCACATCTACCGTGGCGTCAATACGCGCTGCACGCAACATGGCGCGATAAGAGAGCAGCACTTCGTCCACCACACCTTTGAGGTCGAACGCGCGACGCTGCGAGCTGGTTTGGTCGACGGCTACCTGCTTGAAGCTGCCGATCAGCTCAGCAGCGCGTTGCAGATTGCGCAGCAAGATGGACACGGCATCGTGTGAGGTGGCCATATAGCTGTCGAGGAACGAACGGCGCAGTCCGCTGTCGATCTGTGCCTGCAACTGCTTGGTTTGGTGCACCAGTGTGGTGGCCGAGAGAAGGCTGTTGCCAATGGGCGTGTTCAACTCGTGCGCGACGCCGGCGACGATACGGCCGAGTGCTGCGAGCTTCTCTGAACGTAGCAACGCCTCTTGCGACTGTTCCAGGCTTTCGAGCGCTGTGCGCAACTCTGCGTTCGCGGCGGTTAGTTCTTCGGTGCGTTTTTGTACCGCGCGCTCCAGGGTCTGGGTCATCTGCTGCATCTGCTCGCGTGCGGCGCGTTGGTCGGTCACGTCTTGCAGCGACCACGCCAGGCGTTCGCCCGTGGGCGTCTCCATGGTGAAGGCTGAACCGAGCACGGTGCGGAGTACGCCGTCGGCTGTGGTCAGCACGATTTCTTGGGGCAGGGGTGTATCGGCGCGGCTCCTTTCGCAAAAGGTGGCAAGATGGCCCGAGGCCGGGCCGATCAATTGACTACGCTCATGGCCCAGCAGATACACGAAGGCGTGGTTGACGTCTTCGATCTCAGCTGTTTGTGGGTTGACCACCAACTGCGGCACACCCGCGTTGTGGAACAAGGCCGAAAACCGTGCCTCGCTGGCCCGCAGCGCTTCTTGTGCACGCCGGTCTTCGGTGATGTCGCGGTTGATGCCAAGCAGCCCAATCAGTTGTCCTGCGTTGTCTTCCAGCGGTCGTTTGCTGCTGTTGAACGGAACGCGTGTGCCATCGGGCCTCTCCAGCCAGGTCAGCGATTGCTCCAAAATTTGGCGGTGGTCAAAGACCCACTGATCGTCGGCCAATGATTTTGAACGCGTGACTTGCGGTGCCTGCAGGTTCGAGGTGTGGCGGTGGACGATCTGCTCTTTGCTGCCCCCGTGCAGGGCGGCAAATTGCTGGTTCACCATGATGTAGTTGGACTGCATGTCTTTGGCAAAGATCGCCATCGGAATGGCATCGATCACGTTTTCCAGCAGTCGTTCTTTGGCGCGCAACTCGGTTTCTGCGCGGCGGGTTTCGGACACATCGATCAACCAGATCAAACTGAGCGACATGCTGTGTAGCACCACGACGCGTGCGAAGAACAGGCATTGCTTGGGCGTGCCATCGGGCTGCACAACTGCGCACTCTACAAAACTGACAGCGCCTTCGCGTCTGAGCTTTTCCTGGATCTCGATGCGCAGCTCGGCGTCGGCAAACAAACCGAACTCGGCTGATGTATGTCCCAGTACCTGGTTGGCTTTTAGCCCCGTCAGCTCAGACCAGGCGGCGTTGACCTCCATGTAGCGCGTGGTGGCCACGTCGACCACAGCCAGCGCGGCAGGGGAATGGTTGAACATGGCTTGGAAGCGCAGTTCGCGGTCGGCGATCTCTCTGTCCATGTTGCGCAACAGTTGCGCCGACCGGGCGAGTAGTTTGCGCTGCCAGTAGATGCACAAGGCGCCAAACCCAAGGTACAGCGGCACCAGTACCAGCAGGCGTTGTTGTGGACTGGGCTCAAAAGTGCTCCACCCCAGTGTGAACAGGCCGATGGCCAGAAGACCGGCCCAAAAAAGAAGGAGTGTGGTGCGGTCTAGCCATGACCCGCTGGGCTGCGGAGTGGTCATCCGTGTCTTCTGCGTGTACGAGTGTTTTTAAGGTGCGGGATCAGGCGTGTAGGGATGGGCTTTGTCGTGGGCTTCCATCCATTCCTTCAACGCTGGCAACTCCATGGGCCGGGCATAGAGGTAGCCCTGGCCTTCGTGGCAACCCAGCTCACGTAGCACCCGAGCTTCACCTTCTTCTTCAATGCCTTCGGCAATGATGGTGAGGTTGAGGTTGCGGCCCAGCTCCACCACGGTGGCGGCAATGCGCCCGCCCTGGTCCGAATCGCTGAGCCCCATGACAAACGCGCGGTCGAGCTTGAGCCGGTCAACAGGCAACTGGCGCAACTGGCTGAGCGATGAATAGCCGGTGCCGAAGTCGTCAATGGCAATCGACACACCCATGCGCTTCAAACGCGCCAACAGCGCGACGATGAAATCGGGCTCTTCCATGGCCACCGATTCGGTGATTTCAAGCTCGATGCGCGAGGGGTCTACGCCCGTGTCTTCGAGTGCGGCGGCCAGCATTTCTGGGAAGGCGTGGTTGCGGAACTGAATGTGCGACACGTTGACCGACATGCGCAATGGCGCTCGGCCCGGCTTGTTGAGTTGGCGCAGCGTGTGGCAGGCCATGCGCAGCACCCAGTCGCCCAGGTTGACGATGAGGCCGGTGCACTCGGCCAGCGGGATGAAACGGTCGGGTGGCACCAGTTGCCCATCGAGATTGCGCCAGCGTACCAGCGCTTCCAGGCCGACGATCCTGCCGGTGTCGAGCCGGATCTGCGGCTGGTACATCAGGAACAAGCGGTCGCTGTCCATCGCCACGCGCAGGCCTTGCAGCAAGCGCACACGTTCGCGGATCTCGTCGCCCATCTCGTCGGCGAAATACATGTAGTGGCCGCGCCGGGTTTTCTTCGCGCGCTTCAAGGCGATGTTGGCGTCTTTGATGGCCTCCAGGCCCGAAATGTCGCGGTCGCCCAGGCGTCGCAGCCCGCTGGTGGCGGTGACGGCCATGGTGTGGCCGGGCATCTCGAACGGACGCTGAAACAGCGTCACCAAACGCTCGGGGTCCAACTCGGCGGTGGGGCCCAGAATGCCGAACGCATCGCTGCCCAGGCGCGCCACGGCGACCTTGCCGCCAAACGTGAGTGACAGCCTGTCGGCAATCACCTGCAGCAGGCGGTCGCCGTGCTGGTGGCCCAGGGCGTCGTTGATCTCGGCAAAGTCGTCGATGTCGACGATGGCGATGGCGTGGGCCGCATGGTCGGGTTGCGCCATGCAGTCGTTGATCAGCGAGATGAAGCGGTTGCGGTTGGGCAGGCTGCACAGGCGGTCGTAAAACGCCAACTGGTCGAGTGCGCGAATCTGGTGGTAGGCGCGCACGGCCGAGGTGACGCTGGCAAACAAGCGGGTGCGTGACAACTCCGACTTGGTCTTGTAGTCGTTGATGTCGTAGTCGTGGATGGTTTCGATCTCCGGCGCGTAGCCGGGTTGCCCGGTGTGCAGGATGATGCGCAGCTCCAGCAGCTTGAGATCGTTGCGGATGGCGCGCACCAGACCCAGGCCGGCATCTTCGGACTCCATCACCACGTCCAGCAGCACCACCGCAATGTCTTTCTCAACCTGCAGCAGACGCGAGGCTTCTGCGGCCGAATAGGCGTGCAGGAATTCAAGCGAGCGGCCGAGGATCTTGACGTCGGATAGCGCGAGCTGGGTGGAGGTGTGCACGTCCGGCTCGTCGTCGACGATCAACATGCGCCAAACGTCCTGCCGCTCGTGGTGATCGGCCGGCCCATCTTCTTCGGCGAACATCATGGGCTCTTCGTCGCTCGGCTGCGGCGTTGGCGCGTACGCGGATGGCTGCGACATCTTCGACTGGTATCCCTGAAACTAAATGTTTGTTCGCGCCAGCCTACACGTCGCCTCGTTTTTTGTCACGACTTTCCATCTTCTTGTTTGCTGCCTTTGAGCAACGCGACGATGGCCATGGCGTGGCCGTGCCCCAAGTCGAAGTCTTCTTTCAGCCAGGCAATGATGTCGCCGGCCTTCACGCCCGCGCGCAGCGTGCCGCCTTCGGTGAACCGTTTAGCCGCTGCGAGCTTGCGGAAATCGTCGGGGGACTTGCCGGTTTTGGCCTGGATGTTGTCGAGGTACGCTTGGAACGACATGGGGTCTCCTCCGTGGTCTGATTTCAGTCGTTTAAAAGAAAAGTGCTTTTGAGGCTTGTTTTGTAAGTATAGGGCGCTACTAATTCAGTAGCGTATTCATTTGGATGCCTTTGTACGTTTCGGCGCAGGTTTGGTTGCTTCAGGCAGCGTATGCGTTTTCTTCACCACGGCGTAGCGCAGCAAAGTGGCCTCGCGCGCCAGGTCGTGCGCAATGATGGGGCGCGGGTAGTTCTCACCGAGGCGCACGCCAGCGCCCTCCAGCACGAGCGGCGCAGCCGTCCATGGTGCGTGCAGTGCGTCGGTGGGCAGGGCGGCCAGTTGCGGCAGGTAGCGGCGAATGAACTTGCCCTCGGGGTCGAACTTCTGGCTTTGGCTTAGCGGGTTGAAGATGCGGAAGTAGGGCTGGGCGTCGCAGCCGCTGGAGGCGGCCCACTGCCAGCCGCCGTTGTTGGCCGACAGGTCGAAGTCGATGAGGTGCTGGGCGAAATACATCTCACCCCAGCGCCAGTCGATGCCGAGGTCTTTGATCAGAAAGCTCGCCACCACCATGCGCAGGCGGTTGTGCATGTAGCCGGTTTGGTTGATTTGCGCCATGGCCGCGTCGACCAGCGGGTAGCCGGTGCGGCCCTCGCACCAATCGGCAAACAACGCTTTACCGTGGGCGCCATGCTCCCAGCGGATGGCGTCGTACTCGGGCTTGAAGGCTTTGTGCTCCACGTGCGGAAAGTGGTGCAGGATCTGAAAGTAAAAGTCGCGCCACACCAATTCGCTGAGCCACACGGCCGCGCCTTCAAAACCCTGCAACGCCAGCTGGTGCGCCCCAGCCGCCAATTGGCGGATCGACACCGTGCCAAACCGCAGGTGCACGCTGAGGTAGCTGGGGCCCTTGACACCGGGGAAGTCGCGTGTGGCGTGGTATTTGTCGATGCGGTCAAAAAAGGCCTCCCACAACTCCGCACCGCCGCTGGCGCCGGTGGGCACGGGCAGGCTGGCGAGGTTGCTGGGCTTGAAACCCAGCGCTTCAATGCTGGGCAAAGGTGGTTGCGGTTGTGGGAAGGGCGCCAGGCTGGCGGCGTAGCGTGCCACCGGGTAGGGCTTCAAGTAGAACGCGTTGAGCTTGCGCAGCCAGGCGTTTTTGTAGGGCGTGAACACGCCGTAGGGGCGGCCTTGCTGGGTGAGCAACTCGTCGCGCTCGAAAATCACCTGGTCTTTGCTGGTGAGGAACGACACGCCGGCGTGTGCCAGGCCGCCGCGCACCATGGCGTCGCGGGTGATGGCGTTGGGCTCGTAGTCGTGGTTGGCAAAAACCGCTTGGGCTTGGAGTTCTTTAGCCAGCGCGGGAATGGCCTCTTGCGCCGAGGCGTGGCGCACGATAAGGCCGGTGGGGCCGCTTTCCACGCCGGCCTTTTGGCCCAGCTCGCGCAGCGCAACGTCCAGCTCGGCCACGCAGGCGTGGATGAAGTCCACCCGGCGGTCGGCCTGGATGCCTTGGGCCAACAGTGGGTCGAGGATGTCCCGGTCGAACACAAACACGCAGTACACCTTGCGGCAGGATTTCAGCGCGTGGTAGAGGGCGGCATGGTCAAAGCTACGCAGGTCGCGGCGAAACCAGACCAGGCCGGTCGCATATTTCTTGTCCTGATTCTTGTCTTGAGAATGGGGCAATCGAGAACCTCTGTCGGAGTCGTTAAAATTTGGGTATGACACTTGATTCTGCGCCCATGAACCTGACGCATCATTTCCTGATCGCCATGCCCGGGCTTGAGGACGAGGCTTTCGCCGGCAGTGTGGTCTATTTGTGCGAACACAGCGAGCGCGGTGCGCTGGGGCTGGTGATCAACAAACCCAGCGACATCAACCTGAAAACCCTGTTCGACAAGGTGGAGCTGCCGCTGCTGCGCACCGATTTGACCGAGAGCGTGGTGTTTCAAGGCGGCCCGGTGCAAACCGAGCGCGGCTTTGTGCTGCACGAAGCGGTGCTCGCCATCGACGACAGCAACGCTGTGCCCGACGCGATTTTGTCCGACGTCGAATCGATCTACGCCTCGACCATGACCATTCCCGGCGGGCTGGAGATGACCACCTCGCGCGACGTGCTGGAAGCCTTGTCGACCGGCAACGGCCCACGCCGCGTGTTGGTCACGCTGGGTTATTCGGCCTGGGGCGAAGGCCAACTGGAGGCCGAGCTCGGCGAAAACAGCTGGCTGACGGTAGAGGCCGACCTGGGCGTGTTGTTCGACACCCCCTATGAAGAGCGCTACGACAAGGCGCTGATGCTGCTGGGCCTGCAGTCGTGGATGCTGTCGCCCGAAGCGGGGCACGCATGATGTGTTCTCGTCGTATTCATATTGCGGGTGTGGCATGACTGACCAAGTCACTGCCACCGCCGAACCTTTCCCCCCCCATTTGCAATCATTTTTGGCTTTTGACTTTGGTCAGAAGCGCACCGGGGTGGCCACGGGCAACCGCATGATGCGCAGCGCCACGCCGCAGCGCACGATCCAGGCTGAAGGCGAGGCCGCGCGTTTTGAGCAGGTGGCCGCGCGCCTAAAAGAATGGCAGCCCGATGCGCTGGTGGTGGGCGTGCCCTTTCACCCCGATGGGGCGCCGCACGACAACACGCGCCGCGCACAGAAGTTTGCGCGCCAATTGCGTGGCCGATTCAATTTGCCCGTGTTTGAGGTGGACGAGCGCTACAGCACCACCGAAGCCCTGGCCGCAGGTGCCAAAGATGCCGATGCAGCATCGGCCTGCATCATTCTTGAGCAATTTTTAAGGAGCATTCCATGAGCACACCGAGCGACGCGAGCGCTGGTGCGGGCACTGGCGCTGAAACGGGCACAGGTGCACTGCTGCTGGACGCAGAAGCCCTTTACCGCGAACTGCTGCGCGGCGTGCGCGCCATGTGCACGCCGCAGACCCGGCTGGTCGGCATCATCTCGGGTGGCGCGTGGTTGGTCGAGCGGCTGCAGGCCGACTTGCAACTGCCGGGCACGCCGGGCTTCATCACGTCGACCATGCACCGCGACGACTTCTCGCGCCGTGGCCTGGTGCCGAGCGCGGGCGGCCAAACTGCGCTGTCGTTTGACGTGAACGGGGCCGACATCATCGTGCTGGACGACGTGCTCTACACCGGGCGCACCATCCGCGCGGTGCTGAATGAATTGTTTGACTACGGCCGCCCCACGTCGGTAAAGCTGGCGGTGCTGGTCGACCGTGGCGGGCGCGAGTTGCCCATCCAGCCCGACTTTGCGGCCGCGCGTGTGGCGCTGGCGCCCACCCATTCGTTGGCGCTGGCAAAAGATGCCGCAGGGCAACTGACGTTCAAGGTCAAAGGTTAGGGCGACAGGAGAGAACAGCCATGCTGAGTAAACGCAATCCACAACTGAATAAAAACGGCGAGCTGATCCACCTGTTGTCGGTGGAAGGGCTGCCCAAAAGCATCCTCACGCAGATTTTGGACACGGCGGCCAACTTCGTCAGCGTGAACGACCGCGAGGTGAAGAAGGTGCCGTTGCTGCGCGGCAAAAGCGTGTTCAACCTGTTCTTTGAAAACAGCACGCGCACACGCACCACGTTCGAGATCGCGGCCACACGTTTGTCGGCTGATGTGATCAACCTGGACATCGCGCGCTCGTCGGCATCCAAGGGCGAGTCGCTGCTGGACACCATTGCCAACCTGTCGGCCATGGCGGCCGACTTGTTTGTGGTGCGCCACAGCGAAAGCGGCGCGCCGTACCTCATCGCGCAACACGTGGCGCCGCATGTGCACGTGATCAACGCGGGCGACGGACGCCATTCGCACCCCACGCAGGGGCTGCTGGACATGTTCACCATCCGCCACTACAAGAAGGACTTCAGCAACCTGACGGTGGCGATTGTGGGCGACGTGTTGCACTCGCGTGTGGCGCGCTCGGACATCCACGCGCTGACGACTTTGGGTTGTGCCGAGGTGCGTGTGGTCGGCCCCAAGACACTGGTGCCGAGCGACATGGCACAGATGGGCGTGCGGGTGTTCCACTCGCTCGAAGAGGGCATCAAGGGCTGCGACGTGGTCATCATGCTGCGCCTGCAGAACGAGCGCATGAGCGGCGCGTTGCTGCCGTCCAGCCAAGAGTATTTCAAGAGCTTTGGGCTCACGCCCGAGAAGCTGGCGCTGGCCAAGCCAGACGCCATCGTGATGCACCCGGGGCCGATCAACCGTGGGGTTGAAATTGACTCGGCCGTGGTCGATGGCAAACAAAGCGTCATCTTGCCGCAAGTCACCTTCGGCATTGCGGTGCGCATGGCGGTGATGGGAATCGTGGCGGGGAACGAGGCATGAAGATACTGATTCAAAACGGCCGGGTTGTCAACCCCGCCAGTGGCTTGGACGTGGTGGGCGATGTGGCCATTGCCTCGGGCCGCATCATCGGCATTCAAAACACACCGGCCGATTTCAAGCCGGGCAAAACCATTGACGCCAGCGGCTGCCTGGTGCTGCCGGGCCTGGTCGATTTGGCCGTGCGCCTGCGCGAACCCGGTTACGAACACGAAGGCATGCTGGAAAGCGAAATGGCCGCCGCCGCCGCCGGTGGCGTGACCAGCCTGGTCTGCCCACCCGACACCGACCCCGTGCTCGACGAGCCGGGCTTGGTCGAGATGCTGAAGTTCCGCGCCGAGAAGCTGCACCAAAGCCGCGTGTTCCCGCTGGGTGCGTTGACGCGTGGCCTGGAAGGCAAAGTGCTGACCGAAATGTTCGAGTTGACCGAAGCCGGTTGCGTGGGCTTCAGCCAGGCCGAAGTGGCGCTGGACAACACGCTGGTACTGCAGCGCGCCATGCAGTACGCCAGCACCTTTGGCTACACCGTGTGGCTGCGCCCGCAGGAATACCACCTGGGCAAAGGCGTGGTGGCCAGCGGCGCGTTGGCTACGCGCATGGGTTTGAGCGGCGTGCCCGTGGCGGCCGAAACCATTGCGCTGCACACCATTTTTGAACTGATGAAAACCAACGGCGCGCGCGTTCACCTGTGCCGGATTAGCAGCGTAGCCGGTGTGGAGCTGGTGCGCCAAGCCAAAGCGGCCGGCCTGCCTGTAAGCTGCGACATCAGCATCAACTCGCTGCAATTGACCGATGCCGACATCGGCTACTTCGACAGCCGCGCCCGCCTGAACCCGCCACTGCGCCAACAGCGCGACCGCGACGCGTTGCGCCAAGGTTTGGCCGACGGCACCATCGACGCGCTGGTGTCGGATCACACGCCAGTGGACGAAGATGCCAAGACCTTGCCGTTTGCCGAAGCAGAGCCTGGCGCCACGGGCTTGGAGTTGTTGCTGAGCCAGGCCTGGAAGTGGCACCAGGAACAAGGCGTGCCGCTGCAACGCGCCATCTCGGTCGTGACCGAAGCGCCCGCGCGCGTCATCGGCAACACCTTGGGCACCTTGCAAGCCAGCGTCGGCCAATTGGTCGAAGGCGGTGTGGCCGATGTTTGTGTGTTCGACCCTGCCACCATGTGGACTGTGGGCGCCGACACGCTACGCAGCCAAGGCAAACATACGCCATTCTCGGGTTACGAACTACCCGGCCGCGTCACCACCACTTTGGTGGGCGGACACGTGGCGTTTGAACGCAGCGCACGGCATTGAACGCCCGAAGAATGATTCGCGCGCCGTTTGCCGCCGTGGTGGTGGCGGCGAAGCTGGCGCGCGTCAGTTGGCATTTGGCGGGTGGTCTTTGGACGGTGAAGCGTACGTTTCCCGAATTGACTACCGCGCAGCAACACGCCCGTGTGCAAGCCTGGGCCGGCGAGATGCTGCAGGTGTTTGGCATTGAGTTGCGGGTGACGGGCCAGTTGGCACCAGGTGGCGCTACGCTGCTGGTGGCGAACCACATTTCGTGGCTCGACATCGTCGTGTTGCACGCCGCCGGCTACTGCCGGTTTGTGTCGAAGTCTGACGTGAAGACCTGGCCGGTGGTCGGCACCTTGGCCACCGCCGCAGGCACGCTCTACATCGAACGTGAATCGCGTCGCGATGCCATGCGGGTCGTGCACCACATGGCCGACAGCTTGCGGAATGGCGATGTGGTGGCCGTGTTCCCTGAAGGCACCACGGGGGATGGTGTCACCGTGTTGCCATTCCATGCGAACTTGATCCAGGCCGCCATTTCAGCCGATGCAGCGGTGCAGCCAGTGGCGCTGCGCTTTGTTGACCAGCGCACCGGCGAGACCAGCTTCGCGCCGAGTTATGTGGGTGATGAAACCTTGCTGGGCTCGATCTGGCGCACCTTGTCGGCCAACGTGATCGCCGCAGAGGTGAATTACGGTGCCGTGCAGCGAGCCGAGGGCCGCGACCGTCGCACCTGGGCGGCGGATCTGCGCAACGACGTGAACCACTTGCGCACGGCGCAAAGCACGCCCGCCAGCCTTTAAGTTTTTGCTCCACAAACAAAAAACGCCGCCAGTCTGACGACGAGGCGGCGTTTTTTTGGTCTAAGCCTTTGTGCTTTAGCGACCCAGCTTCAGCGGCTGACCCAGTGTGAACACCGAGTTGGGTGCCGTCACCGAGAAAGGCTTGGGTTTGGGACCTGAGAACAGCGAGCGTTTCTTCGGCTCCTGCTCCAACGTCACACCCTTGGCCAACTGTTCGTTCACCAAGCTGCGCAATGTGATGGCCTGCATGTAGTCGACCATGTTGGCACTGAGCTTGTCCCACAACTCGCTGGACACGCCGTGACCTGCGCTCTCAACGCCATCGGCGTTGCGTCGAACGGTTGTGGCGCGCGGTGCTTCAACAGCCAGCACGATGTCGGCCACGGTAATGGCTGCGGGCTTGCGCCCCAGCGTGTAGCCGCCGCCTGGGCCACGAATACTTTCAACCAGGCCGGCACGGCGCAACTGGCTGAACAACTGCTCCAGGTACGACAGCGAGATTTGCTGGCGCGCACTGATCGCAGATAGGGTGACGGCACCACGGTTTTCCCGCAGCGCCAGGTCCAACATTGCCGTGACGGCAAAACGCCCTTTAGTGGTCAAACGCATGGTGTATTCCTTTCACTTCGAACTTGCCATTCCGTTAATGTAGCTGCTTCAACACTTCGCGTATATTCGTTTTTATTTTCAAAACTATTCGAATTATTCGAATAATGTTGAGGGCTTACCCTTGAATTTCAAACATTTACGCTACTTCTGGGTCGTCGCCAAGTCTGGCGGCATCATGCGCGCCAGCGAACAGTTGCATATCACCCCGCAAACCTTGTCTGGCCAGATCAAATTACTCGAAGACGAACTGGGCCACAAACTCTTCACCAAACGCGGCCGCCAGTTGGAACTCACGGCTGAAGGGCAGGTGGCTTTGCGCTACGCCGATGAGATCTTTACCCTGGGTGCAGAGCTGGAGGGCTCGGTGCGGCAGGTGCAGGCCAATCTTTCCGCATTGGAGTTTCGAGTCGGGGTGGCTGATTCGGTTCCCAAGTCGGTGGCTTATCACTTGTTGGAGCCCGCGTTGCAGGTGCCGCAAGCTGTGCGCATGATTTGCCATGAGGGCAAGTACGAAGACTTGTTGGCCCAGTTGGCGCTGCACCGGCTGGATCTGGTGATTGCTGATGAGCGCATGTCCAGAAAAATCAGCGTGAAGGCTTTCAATCACACGTTGGGTTCCAGCCCCATGAGTTTTCTGTGTGCGCCTTCACTCAAAGCCAAGCTGACACAGCCATTTCCTGCGTGTCTGAACGATGCGCCAATGTTGATCCAAGGCGCGACCTCGGCCATTCGCCAGCAGTTCGACCAATGGATCGTGACTCACCAACTGCGCCCGCGTATCGTGGCTGAATTTGACGATAGTGCGCTGATGAACGCCTTTGGGCGCAAGGGGCAGGGCGTGTTTCTGTCGCCCACCGTGCTGGAGGATGAAATCCTTGCACAGTTTGATGTGGAGGTGCTGGCACGCACGGATGAAATGGTGGAGGAGTTCTTCGCCATATCGGTTGAGCGGCGCATTTCGCATCCATGCGTGGCCGCGATTACGCGTGCAGCCAAAGCACGTCTGCTGAAATCCACCAGTTTGGCTTGAGGGCCTGCCAGTTCCCTGCGCGCTAGGGAACGCACCTTAAGTGGAAACCCGCGCAATTTTGCATGAAGAAAAGCAATGCTAGGGTTGGGCCTTAAGCCGTCAGGAAACGTTCAGTTTGGTGTAAGAAGTTGTTGGTTTGACGTCAGTTAAGGGTCATTGCAGAAGCCCATACTTGTTCTCAGGTGCCATCGGCGGGTGGTGCCGATTCTATATACAGGAGACAAACAACATGGCAACTGCAGACGCAAATCGCTCCATGTCGGCGGAAGAGAAGAAGGTGATCTTCGCTTCGTCGCTCGGCACGGTGTTCGAGTGGTACGACTTTTATCTTTACGGCACATTGGCTGTGGTGATCGGTAACCAGTTTTTCTCAGCGCTGGACCCGGCATCACGCACCATCTTCTCGTTGCTGGCTTTTGCCGCCGGCTTCATCGTGCGGCCCTTCGGCGCACTGGTGTTCGGCCGCCTGGGTGACATGATCGGTCGCAAGTACACGTTCTTGGTCACCATTTTGATCATGGGTTTGTCGACCTTTATCGTCGGCATCTTGCCCAACTACGCCAGCATTGGCGTCGCCGCACCGGTCATTTTGATTGTGCTACGTATGCTGCAAGGCTTGGCATTGGGCGGCGAGTATGGTGGTGCTGCAACCTACGTTGCTGAGCATGCTCCGCGCAACAAGCGTGGTGCCTACACCTCGTGGATTCAAACCACTGCAACGATGGGCTTGTTCCTGTCGCTGTTGGTGATTTTGGGTGTGCGTCTGGCGGTAGGCGACGCGGCATTTGCCGACTGGGGCTGGCGCGTTCCATTCCTGGTGTCGATTCTGCTGTTGGGTGTGTCCGTCTACATCCGCTTGAGCATGAACGAATCGCCTGCTTTCGTGAAGATGAAGGCTGAAGGCAAAACTTCCAAGGCACCTCTGGCCGAGTCGTTTGGTCAATGGCGTAATCTGAAGGTCGTGATTCTGGCCCTGGTGGGCTTGACCGCTGGCCAAGCGGTGGTGTGGTACACGGGCCAGTTCTATGCGCTGTTCTTCCTGACAGGCGCCTTGAAGGTAGATGCGGTTACCGCGAACGTGATGATCGCCATCGCGCTGATCGTGGGTACACCGTTCTTCGTGATCTTCGGTACGCTGTCGGACAAGATTGGCCGCAAGCCCATCATCATGGCTGGCTGTTTGTTGGCCATCGTGACGTACTTCCCCGTGTTCACGGCGATCACCAAAGCAGCCAACCCTGACTTGGCCATTGCACAAGAAAAGAATAAGGTAGTGGTGACAGCAGATCCGAAGGAATGCTCGTTCCAGTTCAACCCGACCGGTACTTCTAAATTCACAAGCTCCTGCGACATTGCGAAGCAAGTGTTGTCGGCAAGCTCTGTAAGCTATGACAACGTGGCAGGTGCGCCAGGTTCTGTGGCTACCATCAAAATTGGTGAAACGGCGATTCCGAGCTATTCCGCCGCAGGCTTGAGTGCTGACGACCTGAAGAAGAAGGATGCCGAATTCAAGAAGCTGGTGGCAGACGATTTGAAGGCTGCGGGTTACCCTTCCAAAGCCGACCCTGCGAAGATCGACAAGGTGACTTTGGCTGTCTTGCTGATCTACTTGGTGATTTTGGTGACTATGGTTTACGGCCCGATCGCTGCCATGTTGGTAGAAATGTTCCCTACGCGCATCCGCTACACCTCGATGTCGCTGCCATATCACATCGGCAATGGTTGGTTCGGTGGTTTGCTGCCTGCGACAGCGGTGGCCATCGTGGCCCAGACAGGCAACATGTACAACGGCTTGTGGTACCCCATTGTCATTGCCGCTGTGACCTTGGTCGTGGGAACCTTGTTCATCAAGGAAACCAAAGACGTCGACATCTATGCCAACGACTGACGCTTGATGTCAGCGTAAAGAGGTGAACACAAACCTCTGAATGGAGAACCCAGGCCCTCCGCAATGGAGGGCTTCTTTTTAGGACAGTCTATGTGGAAAATTATTGTGGGCTTTGCCGTATTTGCGGCTGTGGCAGTGTTCTTGCTGACCAAGGCAGGAGACATTGACATGACCGGAGAGAAGCATGGAGCAAACACCACCGCTCCTGCGGCTCAGACATTCAGCGCAACCGTGTTGGTTGGCTGATGCTTGGCTATGGTGCAGGAGTGGTGACCTTTTCGATGTGACCTTTTGCATCGTGGTGCACGGTCACAATTGACATATGCCGCCATGCTGCGACTTGTTCTGGCGGATGGTTCGTCCATTCAGCCACGTCATCGCTCGTCGGCGCCGAAATTGCCTTGCGTCGATCTAGACCTTTGAACCGATAGTGGTTGTATAACGCCCAAAGCGTCAAGCTGCCACCCAAACAGGCGATCACGATCAGGTAGAGCACGAGCACGTTCAGAAAACGTGTGGCTCCGTGTAGTTCAAACATTTGAAAGTTGAACTGGAAGCCAAAGAAAAACCAACCCGCCAGGGTGATCAGTGGCATCCACAGCAGAATCCACAATAACCAAAATGCTGCGGTCAGAAGGCCGAATAGAGTTTTTTGCTGCCAGTCTTGTAGGTCAGGCCGTTCAATGATGAGTGAGCTCATGGATGTATTCCTCGGTCAGGGCTGACCCACGTTGCGCGTTTCTTTCCTCGGAGAATCACACGTGGGATGGCTACCAAAGTGGTGAAAACATTCAGCGTCCAATAGGCCAGCGGATACCAGATCATCCAGTAGTAGTAGCGGCCAAAGCCTTTCTCGTACCGAGAGTCCAAAAACATCGAGACGGCAAACTGGATCAGGCAGGTGGTGCCGATGACCATCCCGTTCCAACCCGGCAGAAGAGATGCAACGTAAAGGGCTGGCGGTAGCGGTATGAAATGACCTAACGCCCACAATACGAAGATGGCCGCCATCGCGTAGGCCCAGAGAACGCTGGTGAAGTACTCCAGGTATACAGGCAGCATGCGACGGTGGCGCCACTTGCCAAAGAGCGCATCCTGGCTGAAGAGCACCTGTGTGCCGCCCATGGCCCAACGCAGGCGCTGACGCCAGAGTCCTCGAAACGTTTCAGGCATCAGGATCCAGCAAAGTGCATTGGGTTCGAAGCGCACGTCCCAGTGCCGCAATTGCAAGCGCCAACTGATGTCGATGTCTTCGGTGAGGGCATCTGGGTTCCAGTAGCCGGCGTCATGCAGAGCCGCACGGCGGAAGCAGACCATCACCCCCGAAACGGTAAATACTTTGCCGTAGGTGCGTTGTGCACGCTTGATCAAACCGATGATGGAAGAGAACTCACCGACTTGAATACGGCCTAGCAATGTGGAGCGCGTGCGGATGCGTGGGTTCCCGGTAACGGCACCAACGCGTGGGCTGTCGATCAAATGCCGCATCATCCACTTCAGGCAGTGAGGGTCTACGATGGAGTCGCCATCGATGCACAGAAAGTAATCGTGACGCGCCAGCATTGCCGCGGTATTAAGCCCCACCGCTTTGCCTTGGTTGCGAGCCTGATGGATCACGCGAATGCGTGGATCTTCTTTGGCCAAACGATCCAACATGCCTGGCGTTTTGTCAGTGCAGCCGTCATCGATCAATAGAATTTCATATTCGGGATAGTCGATGGCACGCAGTGCCGCCACGGTATCTTCAATGCAGTCTTCTTCGTTGTGGCAGGGCACCAAAATACTGACAGGGGGGTAAGACGGTAGTGGTGAAGGCTGGTCAAATGGTGGGTCGTGGCGTTCGTAGTGAAGGTAGTAATAGATGCCACCACACATCCATAGATACGCCATGAAAAGCGGGTAATAGAAGGTGAAGTCAAACACCATGCCTATCACCGAGTCGCTTAGTAGATTTTCCAAGTTGGTTCTCCGTTGCGGTTGTGATGAGAGATCAAGGTGTTCAGAAACGCCATGTCATCTGAAGATAGATATAGCCTTTTGTTTCGTATTGCCCGTCATAAGGGAAGCGTCGGATTCCCACGCCATAGCGAGTGGACCGGTCGGGACCCCAGCGCCATTCGTGCTCGTATCGGTAGTCATAAAAGTTATTCCAACCGTAAGTTGTTTCCCCCCACACGCCATCGGTTCGAACATTGCTGGTTTGTCGATAGATGCCGAGTGTGGCTACCAGTCGATGGTTAAACGAGCGCTCATACTCGCGCCAGAGTTGCCAGTCGCCGCTCAGCGTAGCCGATAGCGCGACGTCTCTTTTCGGGTTGAAGTAGATGGCATCGAGAGCCGAATTTGCACTTGTATAAGCGGCCGTTTGTAAGTCAAGCGTCCGGCCATAGCCGCTGTAGAGACGTTCGTTCCACGAAACAGATAAGGCCTGGCGTTTATTGCCGTCGTTAAAGTCGTAATAAGCCAGATCGGCGGCAACTTTGCGTGATTCGTTCCAAGCATAGGCTGCACCGACGACTGCTTTGCTGGCGTATAAATATGTCGGAGCCCAGTCCTCGGAGTCGGGTAGTCTGCCTTTCAGTGGGAAATCGTTTGTTTCGCTTTCATAGCGAGCACGCGTAGAGACGTGATCGTTGATTTGCCAGCCAACTCCCGTAGCCCATACGGTATCGCGGCCATTTCGCCGGTCTTTTCCAAGTTCAAAGGTTGCTTGAACGTCTTTTGTTGTCCACTCCAGACCTGCCCCCAGCCGAGCATGTCTGGCCGAATCACCGTTGAACTTGGCCTGCGCTGAATGTTGAGTTGCGAATACGCGCACGCCGTCATCGGTTTGACCGCTGTAGAGAACTGATTCCCAGGTCATATCATCGTTGCCCGTCACGTGGCCTTGACCATAGCCCTTCGTAACGGTCGTCACGAAAAGCGGGCGTTGCCGACGTTGCCAGTCCCGGACAAGTCTGCGCACGGCTGGATGCTCAGGGGCTTCGACTTCGAGCGCTTTGACCATCTCTGCTGCTTCAACGATGTCTCCTTGTGCCCACGTCGCATTCGCCAGGCCTACCCGTGCGCCAATATGTCCAGGTTCTACGGCGAGCACATCAGCGTACAGCTTTGCTGCCGCACGAGGAAGACCACGTGCAGCCAGAAGATCTGCCCGGGCGAGCCAAATGCCAGCGTCGTTCGGTAACTCGGTCATCAACGCCTGTGTTGCCATGTCGGCTTCTTCGAGACGATCTGCGAAACGCATGACTGCAGCCTGTGTTCGCCGAATGCCAACCGAGTTGTTAGTCTGGGTCATCAAGTCCTGAACAACGCCCTCCGTTGAAGCGAAGTTTTCGGCTTCTAGATGGGAATACATCAGGCTGGTCTGCGTGCCGATGTTGCCCGCGTCTTGTTGCAGCGAACGTAAGTAGAGATCCTTGCCTCGCAGTGGCTGCCGTAGCTGCATGGCCGCGTCTGCTGCCGCATTGACGACGTAGGGTGGCAGCGGCACACCTTCTGTGTCCAGTGTGTCAAATTCGGCTAAAGCTTCGGCTGAGCGTTGGCGATCGCGCAAAGCAACCACGTGGTCTTTGCGTAACCGTAACAGCGTATCTGATGCTTGCACTGCCCTTGCTTCGGCAATCAATTCTTCGTTTTCAACGATGGCTGCATCAATGGGTGAATAGCGATTGACGCTGAAATCGGTGTCCAAGCGTGCTTCAGCATCGCGGATATGTTGAGCGTTCAACTCTTGCCGTTTTGACAGATTTTCGAGTTTTGCCTTCTCTCCAGTGTTGCCGGAGTCAGCCACAGCGGTAGGCAGGTTTGTTGATACTGGAACCACTGGGGTCACTTGCGAGCGTAACTGGGGAGGCAACCCAAGGGCGGACAATCGTTGGCGAAATGGCTCCGCGCGCGCTGTTTCTTGTCTAGCCGACAACGCCTCAAAGGCGGCTTCAAGGGTTTTGGGCGAATTTTGAGATAGCCCCAATGCTTTGCCGAGGTTCTGATCGGCGAGGGTTGTCTGACGGTCGTCTAGTTGCGCCAACGCCAAGCCAAGAGCTGCATCTGCATTGCGGGGCTCGCGTGTGAGCAGGGTCTCATAGGCTGCGATGGCGCGCTTGGTGTCCGGTGTGTTTGCTGCGAGTGCGGATTTACCCATTGCACTCAGTACATAACTCGGAACAGATTTTCCCAATTTGATTGCTCGGCCTTGTGTGAGAGCCTCGTCGTGGTGACCGGCCCAACTAAGGACCGTGATCCAGTCGTATCTGTATTGAGCATTTTGGGGATTCAGCCGAACCAGGCGTTCCAGTTCAGGCAGGGCCTCGTCGTACTGCCCCGCCCGCGCCGCGTTGACGGCTTGTGCGTGCCGGGTGGGTGCGGCGTGTGCGGACGTCTGAAAGGTTGAAATAGCGAGCGAGGCTGCTGCAAAAACGATTGAGTGAGTCAGGCGCATAAAACGTGGCCCCGGTTCGGCGAGCGTCGCCGCTACGAATGAACATGGTTACGCAGCCGCAGACCCTGCCTTGGAGTTCGAATGCGGTTTTACTGAGTAACAACGGAATTCACAACCGTATCTCAATGTAAGAAAAACGATTGTGAATGTAAACGTGGAGTTCGTCCACGCACTTGCGCTTTAAGCGCGACGCTTGCGGCGGGCGCCCCACACGCCAAGCAAGCCAGCCGTCAAAAGAGCCAAGCTTCCAGGCTCAGGCACGTTGTTGGACAGAACGTCTGCTGGGATCTCCGTCCACTTGCCGTCCGGACCGGACCAGCCGAGGTCAATCACACCTGCTTCGAGTCGGTTGAAGTAGTTGAGGTTGATGGCGTAATAGCCCTGCTGCAGGTTAACCCCGCCTTCGGATCCAGCTTCTTGGGACAATGAGTAGTAATTCCGGCCTGTGCTTTCAGCGACATCGCCGTGACTCATGCCGACGCTGCCATTGACACCAGTCAACGAGAACGAAAAGCCGTCGTCCGAGAAGATGCCGAAGTCATACGTCCCGGCGGTTGCAACATAAAGGTAGCCGGTAAAGACCGCTGCGTAGTTGGTTTCGCCGCCACCCGCAGCGTTCACGATAGGTGCGATGGGACGTACGCCATCCGCGCGCCAAGGGCTCTGGCCGTAGGCCTCGTTATACAGATTGTTGGCAAAGTTGACGGTGGACGTGGACGTGGCGATGGCCGTTACGGCGGGATTTTTGCCTGCGGCGATATCGGCGATATCCATCGTTGACCAGATGCCCGTGCCCCAGCCGAAGTTCTTGATTTCGGTGGGAGCAGCACCAGCTTCGGACCACTTGTAGTTGCTGAAGCGAGCATCGTCGCTGACTTTGTACCAAGTACCGGCAAGGCCCTGGCTACCCGCTGCGGGAGCCGCGCCAGTCGTTAAAGGATCCAGCGCGGGCATGGCTTGTACAGCCCCTGCGAACAGAAGTGATACGCCACAAAAAGCGATGCCTCGGGCGATAGGTGTGGATTTGATGTTTTTCATATTCAAAATTTTAGAAGATGTTATTTTGTATGCACTCAATTTTGTATTGAATCACTTTGTTGCGCTGTGTACTTTGTCACGCCAAAAATGGCTTTTGCCTGTGCATAGTTGGCAACTTTTTGAACCGCTCGCGTGATTGAGCAAAAGCGCACAACATTTCCATGGCTGAGCAGATGGCGGGTTAAGCCATCTGAGATCTGTAAGCCATCTGGTGCAAATGACGTGTGTCTTCGCCCGATTCGGCACTTGTAGGGGCATATGCCGAAGATGTTTTACGCCATGAAGCGCGGGTATTCATGGCTCCCTAAAATGGTTTGCCACTACAACCTAAGAGCACCTACATGACCCAGGGATCGATCCGCATTCGAGGGGCCCGCCAGCACAATCTGAAGAATCTTGACCTGGACATCCACACCGGCGAATTGACGGTGGTTACCGGCCCAAGTGGCTCGGGCAAGTCCAGTTTGGTGTTCGATACCCTGTACGCCGAAGGTCAGCGGCGCTACGTGGAAACTTTCTCTGCCTATGCGCGCCAGTTTCTGGACCGCATGGACAAACCTGCGGTCGACCGCGTGGAAGGCGTGCCGCCGGCCATCGCCATCGACCAAACCAATCCCGTGCGTTCGTCCCGCTCCACCGTGGGCACGATGACCGAGCTGAACGACCATCTGAAGCTGCTGTTTGCGCGTTCGGCCAACCTGTTCGACCGTGTCACGGCGCTGCCGGTGCGCCACGACTCGCCCGACAGCATTTACGAAGAACTCGCCGCCCGCGCGCAAGCCGCTGGCGATCCGCGCTTGGTGATCACCTTCCCGGTGGAGTTGCCGGCCACGGTGACCGCCGCAGAAGTTGAGCAATGGCTGGCTGCCAGCGGTTTCACCCGTGTGCAAGCCGAGCGCGAAGTCACCGTGTCAGCGCAACCCGCCGGCAGTACGCCAGGAAAAGCCAAACCCAAAGCCAGCAGCAAGAAAGCCGTTGCGGCCGATGACGGCGCTGCAACCACCCGCAAGGTGCTCGACGTGGTGGTCGACCGCATCCGCCTCAGCAACGCCGAACGGGCGCGCGTGATCGAGGCCATTGAAGTTGGCCTGAAGCGTGGCGCTGGCCGTGTCATGGTCTACGCCTTGCAAGATGAAGCCGAGCCCCTGTTGTGGAAGTTCTCCACCGGCCTGCATTGCCCCGAGAGCGACCTGCGCTACGCCGAGCCGATCCCCTCGCTGTTCTCCTTCAACTCACCCGTAGGCGCGTGCGACACCTGCCGTGGTTTCGGCCGTGTCATCGGTGTGGATTACGGCCTGGTCGTTCCCAACGACAAACTCACGCTGCGTGCGGGCGCCATCAAGCCGATGCAAACGCCGGCCTGGCAAGAGTGCCAAGACGACTTGATGCGCCATGCCGAAGCCGCAGGCATTCCGCGCGACACGCCGTACTACAAGCTCACGGCCGAGCAAAAAGACTGGGTGGTCAACGGCTCGCCGAACTGGAACGGCAAGTGGAACCAACATTGGTTTGGTGTGCGCCGCTTCTTTGAGTACTTGGAAACCAAGTCGTACAAGATGCACATCCGGGTGTTGCTGTCGAAGTACCGCAGCTACACCACCTGCCCAGTGTGCGCAGGGGCGCGCCTCAAAACCGAAAGCCTGCTGTGGCGCATCGGCTCGGCTGAGAACGCCAACGCTGTGCTGCCCGCAGAGCAGCGCCAAATGCCCGCCGGTGTGGACTGGTCGCGCGCGCAACTTGAAGCCTTGCCCGGCCTCACGCTGCACGATTTGATGCTGTTGCCGCTAGACCGCCTGCGCAGCTTTTTTGCGCGACTCGAACCCTCGCTGGCGCACCACGCCAAGGTGGGCGAAGCGCAAGCGCTGAAGCTGCTGCTGGAAGAGATCAACACCCGCCTGCGCTACCTGTGCGATGTGGGCATTGGCTATCTCACGCTCGACCGGCAAAGCCGCACGCTCAGCGGCGGCGAGGTGCAGCGCATCAACCTTACCACCGCACTCGGTACGTCGCTGGTCAACACGCTGTTTGTGCTGGACGAGCCCAGCATCGGCTTGCACCCGCGCGACATGTACCGCATTATTGAGGCCATGCTGCGCCTGCGCGACGCGGGCAACACACTGGTGGTGGTGGAGCATGACCCCGCAGTGATGCTGGCCGCCGACCGCATGATCGACATGGGCCCCGGCCCCGGCGCGCGCGGTGGCGACATCGTGTTCGACGGCACCACTGCCGATTTGCGCAATGCGGATACGCTCACCGGCGCCTACCTGGGGGGCCGCAAAACCATTGGCTCCGGCTTCAAGCGGCTGGTGACCGACAGCACGCCGCGCCTCATCTTGGAGGGCGCACGCGAGCACAACCTGAAAGACGTGACCATCGAGCTGCCGCTGCAGCGCCTGGTGTGTATCACCGGCGTCAGCGGTTCGGGCAAATCGTCGCTGATCCAGGACGTGTTGGCGCCCGCGCTCATGCGCCACTTTGGCCGCGCCACCGAAACCCCTGGCCTGCACGACCGTCTGCTCGGCGCCGAGCAGCTGAGCGATGTGGTGTTTGTCGACCAGTCACCCATCGGCAAAACCGCACGCTCCAACCCCGCCAGCTATGTGGGCGCGTGGGACGCCATTCGCGAGTTGTTTGCCAACAGCACACTCGCGCGCCAACGTGGCTACACCGCCAGCAAGTTCAGCTTCAACAGCGGCGATGGCCGTTGCGCTACGTGCGGTGGCTCGGGCTTTGAACATGTGGAAATGCAGTTCTTGAGCGACGTGTATTTGCGTTGCCCGGATTGCGATGGCAAACGCTACCGCCCCGAAATCCTGGAAGTGAAGATCGAACGCCGCAATGTGGCGGATGCGCGGCTGGTGCAGTTGAACGCTTCCGATGTGCTCGACCTCACCGTGGCCGAAGCCGCGCTGATGTTTGAGAATGATCGCGACGTGGTGCGCGCGCTGCAACCCATCATCGATGTGGGCTTGGAATACGTGAAGCTCGGCCAGCCCGTGCCCACGTTAAGCGGTGGTGAAGCGCAGCGCTTGAAGCTCGCGGGCTTCCTGGCCGAAGCCGCGAAGAGCGGCAGCGCCAGCCGTCAGCCCACGGCGCGCAAGGGCACCTTGTTCTTGTTCGACGAACCCACCACCGGCCTGCACTTCGACGACATCGCCAAGCTGATGCGTGCGCTGCGCCGCCTGCTGGACGCCGGCCATTCGCTGGTGGTGATCGAGCACAACCTTGATGTGATCCGTGCCAGCGACTGGCTCATCGACATGGGGCCCGAAGGCGGCGACGCCGGTGGCACCGTGGTGGTGGTGGGCAACCCTGAAGAGGTGCGCAAACACCCCACGTCTTACACAGCACAGGCGATTCGGGAATACGACGCCACGCTCGGCCTGGGCCCGCTTGTGGCGCAAGAAGCACCGATTGCGGCGCTGCGCAAGGCGCGTGTGCTGCCATCGCAAGACATCCAGATCGTCAACGCCAAAGAGCACAACCTCAAGGCGCTGTCGGTCAACATTCCGCGCGGCAAGTTCAACGTGATCACCGGTGTCAGCGGCTCGGGTAAGTCCACGCTGGCGTTCGATATTCTGTTCAACGAAGGGCAGCGCCGCTACCTCGAGTCGCTCAACGCTTATGCGCGCAGCATCGTGCAGCCGGCCGGCCGGCCCGAGGTGGATGCGGTGTACGGTATTCCGCCCACGGTGGCGATCGAGCAGCGCCTGAGCCGTGGTGGCCGCAAGTCGACGGTGGGCACCACGTCCGAGGTGTGGCACTTCTTGCGCTTGTTGTACGTGAAGCTGGGCACGCAGCATTGCATCCACGACGATGCGGCCGTGCAGCCGCAAACGCCGGACAGCATCGTCAGCCAGTTGCTGCGCAACTTCAAGGGGCAGCACATCGGCCTGCTGGCGCCGCTGGTGATGAACCGCAAGGGCGTCTACACCGAGCTGGCCGATTGGGCGCGCCCACGCGGCTTCACGCATCTGCGGGTGGATGGTGAGTTTTTGCCCACCACCAACTTCCCGCGCATCGACCGCTTCAAGGAACACACCATCGAACTGCCTGTGGCCAGTCTCGATGTCACGCCCGAGAACGAAGCGCAGTTGCGCCAAGCCCTGGCCACCACGCTGGAGCATGGCAAGGGTGTCGTGCACATCTTGAGCGACCTGGATGGTTTGAAAGAAGCCATGGAGGACGGTACGGCTACGGCAGGCATTGGCCGCGTGTTGGCGTTTTCCACACACCGCGCCTGCCCCGTGTGCAGCACCAGCTACGCCGAGCTAGACCCGCGACTGTTCAGCTACAACAGCAAACACGGCTGGTGCCCCGACTGCGTGGGCACCGGCTTGGCGCTGACCAAAGAGCAGCGCAAAGTGCTCGACGATTCGGTGCGAGACGACGACAACAAAGGCCGCGAGCAAACCTTTGCCGAGCCCGAGATTGAAGACGTGGTCGACCACGTGTGCCCCACCTGCAGCGGCACGCGCCTCAACGCCACCGCACGCGCTGTGCGCTTCGACGGCCAAGCCATCACCTCGCTGGCCAGCATGAGCGTGACCGAAGTGTCGAGCTGGGTCACACAACTGCAAGCCGAGCACAAACTGAGCGAACGCGAAACCGGCATCGCCCGCGACCTGGTGCCCGAAATCGCCAACCGCTTGTCTTTCCTTGAAGAAGTGGGCTTAGGTTACTTGACGCTAGACCGCGGCGCGCCCAGCCTTTCCGGCGGCGAGGCGCAGCGCATCCGTTTGGCGGCGCAGTTGGGCAGCAACTTGCAGGGCGTGTGTTACGTGCTCGACGAGCCCACCATCGGCCTGCACGCGCGCGACAACCAGATCCTGCTCAACGCCCTGCACAAGCTTGGCGACAAGGGCAACACGTTGGTGGTGGTGGAGCACGACGAAGACACCATTCGCCGTGCCGACCACATCATCGACATTGGCCCCAGCGCCGGCAAGCGTGGCGGGCAAGTGGTGGCGCAAGGTTCGGTGGCTGATGTGTCGGCCGTGGCCGAATCGGTGACCGGCCGCTACCTGTTGCACGCGATTCGCCATCCGCTCGCACCGCGCCGCGAAGTGGTGACGACGGCAGTCGAAGGCGACAACGCGCAGCCCTGGATCACCGTGCGCGGCGCCCAATTGCACAACCTGCAAAACGTGGAGGCGCGTGTGCCGTTGCACCGTCTGGTGGCCGTCACCGGCGTCAGCGGCTCGGGCAAATCCACGCTGGCGCGCGATGTGTTGTTGACCAATGTGCAAGCTGCCGTGCAGCAACGTTCGACCAAGGCTGGGCGAGACGATTGGGATGCCGGTAAACGCGCGCCGTGGATCGGCTGCTCCGACGTCACCGGCTATGAAGCCGTGGACCGCGTGCTTGAAGTCGACCAGACCCCCATCGGCAAAACGCCGCGCTCGTGCCTCACCACCTACATCGGGTTCTGGGACACCATCCGCAAACTGTTTGCCGAAACGCTGGAAGCGCGCGCGCGCGGCTACAGTCCCGCACGCTTCTCGTTCAACACCGGCGACGGCCGTTGCCCCAGTTGCGAAGGCCAGGGCATCCGCACCATCGCCATGAGCTTCTTGCCCGATGTGAAGGTGAAGTGCGAAACCTGCCACGGCGCACGCTTCAACCCCGAGACCTTGGCGGTGACTTGGCGCGGCAAAAACATTGGCGACGTGCTGCAAATGGAAGTGGACGAAGCCGTCGAGTTCTTTGCCGCCATGCCTAGCATCGCGCACCCGCTGCAACTGCTGAAAGACGTGGGCCTGGGCTATCTCACGTTGGGCCAACCGTCACCTACGCTCAGCGGCGGCGAGGCGCAGCGCATCAAGCTGGTCACCGAACTCAGCAAGGTGCGCGACGAAGTCGGCCGGCGCGGCCAGAAGGCACCGAACACCCTGTACGTGCTGGACGAGCCCACGGTCGGCCTGCACATGGCCGACGTGGAAAAGCTCATCCACGTGTTGCACCGCTTGGTGAACGCCGGCCACAGCGTGGTGGTGATCGAGCACGACCTCGACGTCATCGCCGAAGCCGACTGGGTGCTCGATCTCGGCCCGGATGGCGGCACGCGTGGCGGCCAGATCGTCGCTGCCGCACCGCCTGAAAAGCTGGTGCAACTCGGCACCCATACCGGCCAGGCCTTGGCGCCCGTGCTGGCACGCAACGGAGATTGACGCGTCATGTTGACCATCTACAACGACCAACACCCTCTGCACCACGGCAAGATGGAGATGTACCGGGGCAACCTCGTCCCGTGCGTGGAAGTGCCCGCGCGCGCCGACTACGTGCTGGCCGAATTGCAAAGCCGCAAGCTCGGCACCGTGGAGGCGCCGCAAACTTTTGGGATTGACGCTATCACGCGTGTCCACGCGTCGCGCTACGTCGACTTTTTGGCTGGAGCTTGGGAAGAGTGGGTGGCGCTCGACCCGGCGAATGCCGAGCGCGATGCGATTCCCTCGTACTGGCCGATCCGCAGTTTCCGCTCTGACGTGCTGCCCGCAAGCTTCCCCGCGCGCATGGGTTTGTTTTCGTACGACGCGGGTTCGCCGCTCACCTCCGGCACGTGGCGTGCGGCGCAGAACGGCGCGTTTTGTGCGCTCACGGCAGTGCAGAAAGTGCAGCAGGGTGCACGTGCTGCCTTCGCGCTCACGCGCCCACCTGGCCACCACGCGGGGGCTGACTTTTTCGGCGGCTACTGTTTCCTCAACAACGCCGCCATTGCCGCACAAGCGCTGCGCGATGCGGGTGTGGCGCGCGTCGCGGTGCTCGACATCGACTACCACCACGGCAATGGCACGCAGGCCATCTTCTACGACCGTCCCGATGTGTTGATGGCCAGCGTGCATGGCGACCCGCACACCGAATATCCCTACTACCTGGGCTATGCGGATGAGACAGGGCAGGGCGCAGGCTTGGGCGCGAACTTGAACCTGCCCTTGCCGCACGGCAGCGACTTCACGCGTTGGCGCGACGCGCTGCAGGTGGCGTTGAAGCGCATCGCCGCGTTTGGTGCCGAGGCGTTGGTGGTGTCTTTGGGCGTGGACACATTTGCGGGCGACCCCATTGCCGGATTCAAGCTGCAAAGTGCCGACTTCCTGCAGGTGGGCCACGACCTGGCCGCCGTAGGTTTGCCCACAGTGTTGGTGTTTGAAGGTGGCTACGCCGTGGCCGAGGTGGGGGTGAACGCGGTGAATGTGCTCGACGGCTTCAGCCAACGGGCTGGCTAGGCGCTGAGAGAGATGAGACAGGACACGGCTCGCAAAGCCTAAACTCCTATTTTTGTAGCGTCTTCCGCATGCATACGTAGAGCTAACTGCCAATTTGATACTTAAATTACCAGGCGTTGGCTCGTCCGCTTTTTGCACCAGCGCTGGCACTATTTCACGCCTACTCGTGCAGTTTCGATACTTTAAGTCTGCTGTCTAGGGTTAACACTAGACCTTTGACGCAAATAAGTATCAGAAGTCGCTTTTGCGGTATCGGCGCTGCAACACCTGCTCTCCTACCATTTCGTGACCCGCAAGTTGTATACGCAATGCAGCGGCGGTTCCCGAAAACACAGGAGACTTTTCATGAAATTGAAGATTTGTGCTGCCGCCATCCTCGGCTTGCTGGGCGCCGCCAGCAGCCAGGCTGAAGACTTGGTCATCGCCACCGTCAACAACGGTCACATGATCGAAATGCAGAAACTGACCAAGCATTTCGAAGCCGCCAACCCTGGCGTGTCCGTCAAATGGGTCACGCTGGAAGAAGGCGTGCTGCGCCAACGCGTCACCACCGACATCGCCACCAAAGGCGGCCAGTTCGATGTGATGACCATCGGCCTGTACGAGGCCCCCATCTGGTCGAAGAAGGGCTGGCTTGCCCCCATCAAAACCGATGCCGCTTATGACGTGGACGACATCCTGCCCGCCATCCGCAACGGCCTGACCACCGATGGCAAACTCTACGCCGCACCGTTCTACGCCGAAAGCTCCATCACCATGTACCGCGCGGACCTGGTGAAGGCTGCCGGCCTGACCATGCCGAGCAACCCAACCTGGACCGACATCTCCAACATCGTCGCCAAGATCCACGACCCGGCAAAGGGCGTATACGGCCTGTGCCTGCGCGGCAAGCCGGGCTGGGGCGACAACATGGCGCTGATCACCACCATGGTCAACACCTTTGGCGGCCAGTGGTTCGACATGGCCTGGAAGCCACAGCTTGAAACCAAGCCATGGAAAGACGCCATCACGCTCTACGTCGATCTGCTGAAGAAATACGGCCCACCCGGCGCCTCGGCCAACAGCTTCAACGAAAACCTGGCGCTGTTCAACGAAGGCAAGTGCGGTGTGTGGATCGACGCCTCGATTGCCGCATCGTTTGTCAGCGACCCCAAGCAATCCAAGGTGGCCGACAAGGCCGAGTTTGTGCAAGCCCCAACGGCGGTGACGCCCAAGGGCGCAAACTGGCTGTGGTCGTGGAACCTGGCCGTGCCAGCGTCTTCCAAGAAACCCGAGTTGGCGCAGAAGTTCATCACCTGGGCCACGTCTAAAGACTACGTGAAACTGGTGGCCAAAGAAGTGGGCTGGCAATCGGTGCCCACGGGCACGCGCAAGTCGACCTACGCCAGCCCCGATTTCCAGAAGGTGGCACGCTTCGCCGGTGTAGAACTGAAGGCCATCGAAACCGCGAACCCGAACGACAGCACCTTGCCGAAGTCGCCATACGTGGGCGTGCAATACGCGGCCATTCCTGAGTTTCAGGCCATCGGCATTGCCGTGGGCCAGCAAATGAGCTCGGCACTGGCGGGCAAAACCACGGTCGACGCGGCGCTGAAAACTTCGCAAAGCGTGGCCGAGCGTGAGATGACCAAAGGCGGCTACTACAAGAAGTAAGCCGACCGGTGAGGGGCACCTTGTTTCTGCCCCTCACCCCCGCTGCGTGGCTGTAGACCCAGAGCTTCGCGCTCTGAGGTCTGCCCCGAACACACCTGAATGATTTTGTGCCACCGCCCGCCGAGCGCTCGGCAGGGCAGGTGAGCCAACAGGTTTTATCGGATCGTCCCGTACTCGAAAGCCCCCCATGAGCCGCTTCCTACCCCGTGCATTGATGGCACCGTCCATCGTGACTCTCTTCTTGTGGATGATTGTTCCACTGGTGATGACGATTTATTTCTCCGTCATCCGCTACAACCTGATGAACCCCGGCGAGTCCGGCTTCGTGGGGCTTGAGAACTACCACTACTTCATCACCGACCCGGACTTCTGGCCTTCGGTCATGCACACGCTGCAACTGCTGGGCTCGGTGATCATCATCACCGTGGTGCTCGGCGTGGGCCTTGCATTGTTGGTCAACGAACCGTTCCCTGGCCAGGGCATCGTGCGTGTGCTGTTGATCTCGCCGTTCTTCGTCATGCCCACCGTGAACGCCCTGCTGTGGAAGCACATGATGATGAACCCGATATACGGGGTGCTGGCCCACGTGTGGCACTTCTTCGGGCTGACGCCCATCGACTGGATGACCGAGTTCCCGCTGCTGTCGGTGATCATCATGTTGTCGTGGCAGTGGCTGCCGTTTGCCTGCCTCATCTTCATCACCTCGCTGCAGTCGCTCGACCGCGAACAGATGGACGCCGCTGGCATGGATGGCGCCACCCGTTTCGACAAGTTCTGGTACCTGGTGCTGCCCCACATGGGCCGCTCCATCGCGGTGGTGGTGATGATCGAAATGATCTTCCTGCTCAGCGTTTTTGCCGAAATTTTTACCACCACCAGCGGTGGCCCCGGCAACGACAGCACCAACCTCGCGTTCCTCATCTTCAAGCAAGCGCTGATGAACTTTGACGTGGGTGTGGCCTCTGCTGGCGCGCTGTTCGCCGTGGTCTTGGCCAACATCGCCGCCGTGTTTCTGATCCGCATGGTCGGCAAGAACCTCGATTGAACCCAGGGAGATCAACACCATGAACCAAAACGCTTTTCCGTGGGTGCGCACGATCTCCGCTTGGGGGCTGGCGCTGCTGCTGTTTTTCCCGCTGCTGTGGATGTTTCTCACGGCGTTCAAAACCGAGATGCAGGCCATTGCCGTGCCGCCGCAATTCATCTTCACGCCAACGCTGGAAGGCTTTCGTGAAGTGCAGGCGCGCAGCGACTATGTGCACTACGCCATCAACTCGCTGATCACCAGCCTGGGTTCCACCATTCTGGGCATCATCATCGCGGTGCCGGCCGCGTATTCGATGGCCTTCTTCCCCAGCAAGAAGACGCGCGACATTCTGATGTGGATGCTCTCCACCAAGATGATGCCCGCCGTGGGCGCCCTGGTGCCGGTGTATGTGATGGCGCAGACCGCCGGCATGCTCGACTCGGTCACCGCGCTGATCATCGTGTTCACCTTGTCCAACCTGCCCATCATGGTGTGGATGCTCTACAGCGCTTTCAAAGAAGTGCCTAAAGACATTCTGGAAGCCGTGCGACTGGACGGCGCCACCGTGTGGGAAGAGTTCAAACACGTGATCCTGCCGTTGACCATGGGCGGCATTGCCTCCACCGGCCTGTTGTGTCTGGTGTTGTCGTGGAACGAAGCCTTCTGGGCCTTGAACCTCACATCGTCGAAAGCCGGCACGCTGGCCTCGCTGATTGCGCAGTACTCCAGCCCTGAAGGCCTGTTCTGGGCCAAGCTCTCCGCCGCTTCGCTCATGGCCATCGCACCCATCATCGTCTTCGGCTGGTTCAGCCAGAAGCAACTGGTGCAGGGCCTCACCTTTGGTGCCGTCAAGTAAACACATTGCCCCACATGGCCAGCCCCATCTCAGCGTGACGCTGGCCTAGGCATCCATCTCTCAAGGAAGAACCATCATGTCATTTCTTCAACTGCGCGGCGTTGAAAAAGTCTTCGGCCAACACAAGGTTATCAAGGGTGTTGACCTCGACATCAACAAGAACGAATTCATCGTGTTCGTCGGCCCATCGGGCTGCGGAAAGTCCACACTGCTGCGCATGATTGCCGGGCTGGAAAGCATCGACGGCGGCTCGCTGCATGTCGACGGTAAAGACATCACGCACCTGCCGTCGTCGCAACGCGAACTGGCCATGGTGTTCCAAAGCTACGCGCTCTACCCGCACATGACGGTGTACGACAACATGTCGTTCGCGCTCAAGCTGGCCAAGGTGGCGCCCGATGTCATCAAGCAAAAGGTCGAGCACGCCGCCAGCATTTTGAACTTGACCAACTACCTCAAGCGGACCCCCAAAGAACTGTCAGGCGGGCAGCGTCAACGGGTGGCCATTGGCCGCGCCATCGTGCGCGCGCCGAAGATCTTCTTGTTCGACGAACCGCTGTCCAACCTGGACGCCGCACTGCGTGGCCAAACCCGGGTCGAGATCCATAAGCTGCATCGCGCACTGGGCGTGACCACCATCTACGTGACGCACGACCAGGTGGAAGCCATGACCCTGGCCGACCGCGTAGTGGTGTTGCGTGATGGCGCGATTGAACAAGTCGGCGCGCCGCTGGACTTGTACGACAAGCCCGCCAACCAGTTCGTGGCGCAGTTCATCGGCATGCCGTCGATGAATATCGTCAAGGCCGCGCAGTTGGCCGAGTTTGGTTCGCTCTCCGGCCAGACCGGTTTCCCTGTGCCGTCCGACGGCTTGATTGGTGTGCGCCCCGAAGGTGTGCGTGTGTTGCCTGCGGGCCGCAGCGGTGTGCCGGGCAAGGTCGAACTGATCGAGTCGCTGGGTGCCGACACGCTGATCCACGTCGAAGTCAAAGGCACGTCGATGATTTCGCGCCAAAGCGAACGCACGTCGCTCGAAGTGGGCGACCCGGTCACGCTCGAATTCGACTTGAACACCTTGCACTGCTTTGACAGCGCAGGCCGCATGGTGGCCCGCGTTTAAGCGCGCACCTGCAACCCCACTTGCGCCAAGAATTTTCTGCTGGAGAAAAGCACAATGCCTTTATCAAATTCACTGGTCATGCTGCACCTCGGTGTCGGCTCTTTCCACCGCGCACACCAGGCGTGGTACATGCACCGTTTTCGCAAACTCACACCGGCAGCCGGCACGCAATGGGCTTTGGCCGGGGGCAATCTGCGCCCCGACATGCCCGAGGTGATGGCCGCACTCGAAGCCCAGGGTGGCGCCTACACCTTGGAAACGGTGACCCCCGCCAACGAGCGCAGCTACGAGCGCATCGAATCCATCCGCAAGATCATCCCCTACAAAGCCAATTTGGCGGGCTTGATTGCGGTGGGCGCAGCGCCCAGCACGCGCATCATCTCGTTTACCGTGACCGAAGCGGGCTACTACCTCGACCCGCGCGACAACCTGGACTTGTCTGTGCCCGAGCTGGCCTCCGACTTGGCCAATGCGCGCCAGGGCTTGCCAGGGCGCAGCATCTATGGCGCGCTCACTGCCATCCTGCGCGAGCGCATGCGCCGCCAATCGGGCGCGGTCACGCTGCTCAACTGCGACAACCTGCGCCACAACGGCGACCGCGTGCGCAAAGGCCTGCTGTCGTTCATTGAACTGGCCGGTGATGAAGCCTTGCTGGCCTGGGTGCAGGGCAACACCACGTGCCCCAACGCCATGGTCGACCGCATCACGCCACGCCCCGCACCCGAGCTGCGCCAACGCGTGAAAGAAGCCACGGGCTGGGCCGACGCCGCGCCCATCATGGGCGAGTCGTTCATCCAGTGGGTGATTGAAGACAACTTCTGCAATGGCCGCCCGCAGTGGGAGTCGGCCGGGGTGCAAATGGTCACCTCAGTGGCGCCGTTTGAAGAGGCGAAGATTCGCCTGCTCAACGCCACGCACAGCTGCATCGCCTGGGCTGGCACGCTGGCGGGTTACCAGTACATCCACGAAGGCACACACGACGCCCGCATCCGCAAGTTTGCGTTCGACTACGTCACCAACGACGTGATGCCGTGCCTGGACACACCATCACACCCGAGCCCGCTGGACTTGGCCGCCTACCGCGACACCGTGCTCGACCGCTTTGGTAACCCCGCCATCCAGGACACCAACCAGCGTGTGGCGGCCGACGGTTTCTCGAAGATGCCAGGCTTCATTGCCCCCACCGTGCGCGAATGCCTGGCGCGTGGCGCCAGCATTGACTCGGTGGTCATGCTGCCCGCGTTGTTCCTGGCGTTCTTGCAGCGCTGGCACAAAGGCGAGCTGTCGTACGAATACCAAGACCAGGCCATGGATCCGGCCGTGGCCCACGCCATCTGCGATGCCGCAGACCCCGTGCAAGCGCTGGCCGACAACGTGTCGTTCTGGGGTGAGTACGCGGGGGATGCGCGCCTGGTAGCCGCACTGCATGCCGCCAGCCAACGCGTTGCGGCCTTTGTGGCCGAGTCTGCTGCTCCCAAGGCCTAGCTTCATGCCACGCCTGCAAGGACAACACGCGCTGCTGACCGGTGCGGCCGGTGGCATTGGCCTGGCCACGGTGGAGGCCTTCATGCGTGAGGGCGCACGCTGCACGGCGGTCGATCTGCAGCCAGAGCCCAGCCCGGGACTCAAGGCGCTGATGGCGGAGCATCCGCACACGCTGCAATGCCTGTGCGTGGACATCACCGACCTAGCCTCCATCGCGCAACTGCTCACCGATGCACGAGCCCGCTTCGGCACCGTCACCTGCCTGTTCAACAATGCGGCCGTCTTCAGCCTTGGCCCGTTGCTAGAGATCGATGTGGCGCAGTACGACCGCATCTTCGACGTCAACGTCAAAGGCATGTTCTTCGTGATGCAAGCGGTGCTGAAGCAAATGGTGGCCGATGGCTGCCGTGGCAACGTCATCAACCTGGCCTCGCAAGCCGGGCGGCGCGGCGAAGCGCTGGTGGCGCACTACTGCGCCAGCAAGGCGGCCGTCATCAGCTACACCCAATCGGCCGCGCTGGCCATGGCCCCGCACCACATCCGGGTGAATGCGTTGTCACCGGGTGTGATCGACACACCCATGTGGCAACAGGTCGACGCGCAGTTCGCAGCGGTAGAAGGCTTGCAGCCGGGCGAGAAGAAGCGCGCTGTGGGTCTGGCCGTGCCGCTAGGCGCCATGGGTGTGCCCGAAGATGTGGCACGCGCGGCCGTTTTCCTCGCCAGCGCCGAGGCTTCGTACATCACCGCCCAAACTCTGAACGTGGACGGTGGTAATGTCATGAGCTGAGGCAATGCTGAACAAGTCCCTCTCGGCGCCCGCATCCCTGGTATGGGCAGCCTGCGGCGTTGCAAATCCTCGCCATAGCACGGGCTATGGCTGTGGTTTGCGCCTAGCAGTCCCTCCCATCCCAGGGCGCGGCCATCCGAGGCGACCTGTTCAGCATCGCCTTAGGTTCTGGCTAACTATTGGCGCTAGGCTAGTCTGCGAAGTAAGGAGATGAACATGGTCAGCTTGCGAAACCGCGTGCGTGAGCCCGAGTTGGAACACGACCTCGGGCGCGACCCCACGCTGGGCTACGAGCCACGCGAAGTGCATGGCAGCCTGCGGTATCTGGAACACGGCATTCCCACACCCTTGGTGCGCTGGCACCAGCACGAAGAATACGAGCTGCACCTGATCGTGCAAACGCGCGGCAAGCTGTTTGTGGGCGACTACATCGGCCATTTCGAGCCGGGTAACCTGGTGCTCACCGGCCCGCGCCTGCCGCACAACTGGATCTCCAGCGACCCGCCAGCCGGCGGTGTGGCCCTGCGCGACATGGTGCTGCAGTTTGCCGATGCCCCGCTGCGCGAGGCCAGCAGCCACATTGGCGAATTGCAAGGTGTGTTGCCGCTGCTGGAGCGGGCGCGCCACGGCATCGAATTTTTTGGCATGAGCGACAGCGTGCGCGACCATCTGGAACGCATCAAACTCAGCCATGGGCTGCAGCGTTTTGGCGAGTTTCTGCAACTGCTCGGCAACCTGGCGCGCTGCACCGAGTACCGGTTGCTGTCGACCGTGCAGATGCAAAGCTTTGACGACGACGCCTCGCTGGCGCAACTCAGCGGCATCGTCAGCTACCTCACCGACCACTGCGCCGAGCAGTTCACCATGGCCGATATTTCGGCACGCGCGGGCATGAGCGAAAGCCAGTTCTCGCGCTACTTCCGCCGCGCCACCGGCAACACGTTTACCGATTTTGTGAACCGCCTGCGCATCAACCGCGCCTGCCAGTTGCTCATGGAAACCGACCGTTATGTGAACAACGTGTGCTACGACGTCGGCTTCAACAACGTGGCCAACTTCAACCGGCGCTTCTTGCAGATCAAGGGCATGACGCCCAAAGACTTCCGTCGCCAAGCCGAAGGGCGCTACGGCCCCAGACCCTAATTTCATCTTTTTGCGCCATGTATCTCGGACTCGACCTCGGCACCTCAGAACTCAAAGCGCTGCTGCTTTCACCTACCCACGAGGTGCTGGCCGTCGCGCACGCGCCGCTCACGGTGCAGCAGCTGCGCCCGTTGTGGTCTGAGCAGCAACCCGCCACGTGGTGGCAAGCGCTCGAATCGGTGCTGGACCAATTTGCCGCATCCCACGGCGCAGCCCTGTCTACCGTGCGCGCCATCGGCCTTTCGGGCCAGATGCACGGTGCGGTGTTGCTCGACGCGCAAGACCAGGTGTTGCGGCCCGCCATCTTGTGGAACGACGGCCGCAGCGGCACCGAATGCCTTGAGCTCGAAGCGGCTGTGCCCGATCAGGCGCAGATTACCGGCAACCTGGCCATGCCCGGCTTCACCGCCCCCAAACTGCTGTGGCTGCGCAAACACGAGCCCGATGTGTTTGCACGCGTGGCTCGCGTGCTGTTGCCCAAAGATTACCTGCGGCTGCTACTTACCGGCGAGGCCGTGACCGACTGTTCCGACGCCTCTGGCACCCTGTGGCTCAACGTTGCCGAGCGTCGGTGGTCGGCGCCCATGCTGGCCGCCTGTGGCTTGACCGAAGCGCACATGCCGCGTGTGGTGGAAGGCAGCGAAGTCTCTGCAGGTTTGACTGCCAGCGTCGCCGCGCGCTGGGGTCTCAGTGCCGGCATTCCCGTGGCCGGCGGCGGGGGCGACAACGCCGCCAGCGCCGTGGGCATGGGCGTGGTGGCGCCGGGGCAGGGCTTTGTGTCGTTGGGCACCTCGGGCGTGGTGTTCTTGGCCACAGAGCGGTTCGAACCCAACCCCGCGCAAGCCGTGCACGCGTTCTGCCACGCCTTGCCGCAGCAGTGGCACCAGATGGCCGTCATGCTCTCGGCCGCCAGCGCCGTGGCCTGGGCCACGCGCACGCTGGGCTTTGCCAACGAAGCCGCCATGCTGGCCGCCGCCGCATCCTTGGGGCCCGCCGAGCGCGCACACGCACCGCTGTTTTTGCCCTACCTCTCGGGTGAGCGTTCGCCGCACAACAACCCGCATGCGCAGGGCGTGTTGTTTGGCCTGGGCCATCAGCATGGCCCCGCCGCGATCGCTTACGCCGTGGCCGAAGGCGTGGCGTTTGGTTTGTGTGATGGCTGGCGTACCCTGTCGCGGGCCACCCCCGTGCACGCCTTGTCGGCCGTGGGTGGCGGCACGCGCAGCGCGTGGTGGGTGCAGTTGTTGGCGAACGTGTTGCGCGTGCCGCTGGAAATTTTGGACGGTGGCGCCACCGGCGCAGCCCTTGGCGCCGCGCGCCTGGGCTGGCTGGCCGATGGCGGCAGTGTGGACGAAGTCTGCCGTCGCCCTGCTGTGGTGCAGGTGTTCCACCCTGAAGCGCGCGATGCAGAGCTGGTGCAGCGCTATCAACGCTTTGGCGCGCTGTACCAGGCGCTCAAAGGAAGCTTTCCCGCTTGAGATGGGCTTTGAAGCGATCTAAGGCGGTCTGAGGCAGACTGAGGTGAAATGACCGCTTGAGGCAATTTGCCAATGCGTAGACAGCTCCTGAATTGAGAGTAAATTCGCGGCAATAAAAACCGCTAGACGCCTCTGCCCGCAGCGTCGACACTGCGCGCAGGTGCCCCATGTCAAACCCCGAACCGTCCTCCTTTTCGTCCGCTCGCTCGCCGGTCACCCCACCCACGCAAGCATTGCCAACTGGCTGGCAACAAATCCACGTCCACGTCGGTGCACCTGCCAAGCCGGCATTCGGCGCACCCTGCAACGGTTGTGGCGTGTGTTGCCTGGTGACGCCGTGCCCTTTAGGCATGGTGGTGTCGCGTCGTCGCCATGGGGCCTGCAGCGCGCTGGCCTGGAGCGATGCCGAGCAGCGCTACCAATGCGGTCTGTTGATGGCTCCGCAGCGTTTGTTGGGGCGTCAGAGCGAGGCACCGCGTTGGCTTACACGCCTGTTGGGCCGCTGGGTGCGCCGCTGGATTGCCGCAGGGGTGGGCTGTGACGCCACGTGGCAGCCCACTGTAGAAGAAGACGTCGCCAAACCATTGCGTTAGCACCCCAGACCGCGGCTTTTCAGTGCCCGGCTTTTGCACTTCTACAACGAATGCATGCAGTCGATTGTTCAATCCATAAGAACGCTGTCTTTCGTGCGCTAGACTGGCCGACGCTCTGCGAAGTCACTTTTGAGACACCGCTCGGTGCCCGCTCACGCCACCTGCTCCAGCCCCGTTGAACACACTCCCTTCGAGAAAGGCATCTGTGAAGAAAGACGAGTTGAGGTCTGACCTTCTGCAATATGCATTGGATAACAACCTTGCAGGCCTGATGACCCAACTGGTCACCGCCATCGGTGTGGTGCTTATCCTGCATGCGGCGGATGATTCCCGTGACTGGCTTTGGGTGTGGCTGGCGATTGCGGTGTTCACCGTCGGTGTACGGCTGGCGCTGCACCGCTACATGTGCCGCACCATCCACACCGTCAAAGGCAAGTCTCCGGAATGGATCGACCGGGCCTGGCTGCTGCAGAAAACCGGCTTGATGGTGGCGGGCCTCTTGTGGGCCGCGCTGATCTCCATCGGCTTCAACAACTACCCACCAGCGCAGCAATACCTGATCATGATGGTGCTGGCCGCCATGGCCGGTGGGGCGGCCAGTGTGCTTGCGCCCATGCGGGTGATGGGGCCGATGTACATGGCCTTGTTGATGGGCCCGGTTTGTTTTCAACTGGCGCGGCAAAACCCCGACCAATGGGTCGTTGGCGTGATTGGTGCCGTGTTCTTTTGCATGATGGTGGTAGGCCACCGCCACAACCATGCCCAACTACGCAAGGCGATCAATCTGCAGAACGAGAACTGGCACTTGATCGAGCAGCTCACGCTGCGTACCGCCGAGGTCATGACCTCCAACACCGAACTCGAAGAGCGCGTGGACGAGCGTACCCGCTCCCTGCATAGCCTGGCCAACCACGACCCGCTGACGGGCTTGCTGAACCGACGTGGCCTGATGCACCACTTGAGCCCCTTGCCCTACACCGCGCCGCACTGCCACGCGGTGTTGTTTTTGGATTTGGACCACTTCAAGCAAATCAATGACGGCCTGGGCCACGTGAGCGGCGACGCGATCTTGCTTGAGGTCGCACAGCGTCTGAACACCTTGCTGCCCACCACGGCCACCGTGGCGCGCTGGGGTGGCGACGAATTCATTGTGGTGACGCCTGCGCTGGTGGACGTGCGCCATCAATCGTTGAAGCTGGCCCAGCGCGTGCACGATGGGCTGACGAAGACCTACAACATCGAGTCTGCGTCGGTACAGATGGGCGCTAGCATTGGCATTGCCGTGCAGGGTGAAGACGGCGACACCATCGAAACCTTGCTGCAGGCGGCCGACTTGGCCTCGGCCGAGGCCAAGCGCCTGGGGCGTGGCCGCATCGTCTATTACGACAGCACGCTGGCGCGCATCCAGCGCCGCAAGCACGACATCAACGCCGCCCTGCGGGACGCGGTGCATGACGGCAGCCTGTCGCTACATTTCCAACCGCTGGTATCGGCCGCGACCGGCGCCGTGGTGTCGGTGGAGGCCTTGCTGCGCTGGAGCTCGCCGCAACTCGGGCCGGTGGGCCCGCAGGAGTTCATTCCGCTAGCGGAAGAATCCGACCGCATTGTTGAGCTGGGCGCCTGGGTGCTGCAGCAGGCGTGCCGCGCGGCCGCCAGTTGGGCTCCGCAGCCGGGCGACCGTCCGCATCTGCCCACGGTAGCCGTCAACGTGTCGATGCGCCAACTGGCCACACAGCGGTTTGGCACGTTTGTGGCCGAGACCCTGGCGGCCACCCATTTGCCCGCCTCGCGGCTGGTGGTGGAAGTCACCGAGTCGGTGTTCGATGAGCACAACCAGGATCGCATCCTGCAATCACTGCAAGGCCTGCGTGCGCTGGGCGTGCACATTCATATCGACGACTTTGGCACGGGTTATTCGTCGCTCTCGCGGCTGCGAGAGTTCCCCATCGACGGCATCAAGATCGACCGTTCTTTCATCGCCAAGCTTGATGACCGTGCGCTGGCGGTGGTGGAGAGCGCGGTGCTGATCGCCAAGCGCTTCTCGCTGAAGATCATTGCCGAAGGCATTGAGACGCCCGCCCAGGCGCACTGTTTGCAAGCGCTGGGGGTGGACGAATTCCAGGGCTACCTGTTCGGCAAGCCGCAGCCCGTGGCCCAACTCCAAGGCGTGGCGCCAGACTGGCGTCTGGAGCCGCTGGAGGCCTGAACTGTTCCTGAGCCGCCCGGCCTTATTCCAAGGCCGACGTCGGGCCGAAGAATTCGTGCCGCGCCTGTGCATCGGGCACACCGGCCGTGCGCAGGTGGCGGCGCACTGCGCGCATGAAGGGCTTGGGGCCGAGGAAGTAGGCATCCACATCACGCGTGTGCGCCGGCAGCCAGGCTTGCAAACGCGCGGGGTCGAGGTAGCCGCTGGCGTGGGGTGCTTCGGCGTCTGGCGTGCCGGTGGCATCGTCGTATACGTAGTAGCGCGTGAGCTGTGGATGCTTGTGCGCCGCAGCCTCGATGTGGTGGCGGAACGCGTGCACACGGTGGTTGCGCGCGCAGTGGATGAAGACCACCGGGCGTTGGGTTTGCAGCGCTGCGTCCAGCATCGCCAGCGTGGGGGTGATGCCCACCCCGCCGCTGATCAGCACCAACGGTTTATCACTCGCCGTCAGTGTGAATTCGCCTGATGGTGCGTAGAGCTGCAGCGTGCTGCCCACCTGCACGTGGTCATGCAAATAGTTGGATGCGACACCACCCGCTTCGCGCTTCACGCTGATGCGGTAGCTGCGGCCATTGGGCGCGGCCGATAGCGAGTAATTGCGGCGGATGTCTTCGCCGTTCACCATCAAGCGCAGGCCAATGTATTGGCCGGGCTTGAAGTCCATGGGCGCGCCACCGTCGGCTGGCACCAGGTAGAAGGAGGTGATCTCGTCCGACTCTGGTACCTTTTGTTCTACCGTGAAGGCACGCTCGCCACGCCAGCCGCCTGGGGTAGCGGCTTGCGCGTCGTAGAGCTGTTTTTCGGCGCCGATCAAGATGTCGGCCAGTTGGCCGTAGGCCGCGCCCCAGGCGTCGATCACCGCATCGGTGGCAATTTCAACGCCCAGCACTTCGCGGATGGCGCGCAGCAAGCAGCCACCCACGATGGGGTAGTGCTCGGGCTGCACTTGCAGCGCCACGTGTTTGTTGATGATTTGCGTGGCCAGTGGGCCCATGGCTTCCAGCCGGTCGATGTTCTTGGCGTACATCAACACGCCGTTGGCCAGTGCGCGCGGCTGGTCGCCACTGGCTTGGTGGGTTTGGTTGAAGAACGGGCGTACCTCGGGGTGCTCGGCCAGCATCAACTGGTAGAAGTGCGTGGTCAGCGCCTCGCCGCCTTGTTCGAGCAGGGGCACGGTGGACGAGACGATGGCGCGTTGGGCGGCGGTCAACATGGGGTGAGGCTCCGAGGGTTGAAGATGCTTCTGTATTGCAACCGCCGTGCCACCATCTGATACCTTTTAAATCAATGGCTTATGTGCCTATGATGTCAAAGTGACTTTCTGTTTTATTTGGTCATAATGACACCATTGGAGTGTTTATGACATCAAGCCCGCTGCTCGAAGCCTTGTTGCCGCTGACCGCCGACCTGGCCCGCGAGGTGCCCGAGGCCGAGCGTTACCGCCGCATGCTGCAAGCGTTGCGACGCTTGTTGCCCTGTGATGCGGTGGCGCTGCTGCAGTTGGACGGGGATCGCCTGGTGCCCTTGGCGGTGGATGGTTTGTCGGGCGACACCTTGGGCCGCCGCTTCAAGGTGGCCGAGCACCCGCGTTTTGAGGCCCTGTTGGCGGCGCCCGGCCCGGTGCGCTTCGCGGCGGACTGCGGTTTGCCCGACCCGTACGACGGCCTGGTCGACGGCATCCACGGCCATCTGCCCGTGCACGATTGCATGGGCTGCACGCTGCAACTGGACGGCCAGCCTTGGGGCCTGCTCACGCTCGATGCCCTCAGCGTGAACCGCTTCGCCGCTAAAGCGCCTGAGACGCTGCAAGCCTTCGCCAGCCTGGCTGCGGCCACCGTGGCCGTGGCCCAGCGCATCCGCCGTCTGGAAGATCGGGCCGAGGTCTACCAGCAAGCCGCCGCCAGTACCGCCCCGCGCAGCTTGATCGGCCAGAGCCCGGCTCACCGGCAGTTGATGAAAGAGATCGCGCTGGTGGGCCCCAGCGAGCTGTGTGTGTTGATCCAGGGCGAAACCGGCACCGGCAAAGAACTGGTGGCGCAGGCGCTGCATGCGGCGTCCAACCGCGCGGCGCGGCCGCTGGTGGCCGTCAACTGCGCGGCCCTGCCAGACAACCTGGTAGAGAGTGAACTCTTTGGCCACGTGCGCGGCGCCTTCACCGGCGCGGTGGCCGAGCGCGGTGGCAAGTTTGAACTGGCCGATGGCGGCACGCTGTTCCTCGACGAAGTGGCCGAACTGCCGCTCGCCGTCCAAGCCAAGCTGCTGCGCGTGCTGCAAAGCGGCCAGGTGCAGCGCTTGGGCTCAGACCGCGAGCACCGCGTCGACGTGCGCCTGATCGCCGCCAGCAACCGCGACCTGGCCGATGAAGTGCGTGCCGGCCGCCTGCGCGCCGACTTCTACCACCGCCTTAGCGTCTACCCGCTGCGCGTGCCCGCGTTGCGTGACCGTGGCCGCGACGTGCTGCCGCTGGCGGGCTGTTTTCTGGAAGAGAACCGCTCGCGCCTGGGTTTGCGCAGCGTGCGTCTGAGCGGCGATGCCCAGGCCGCACTGCTGGCCTACGACTGGCCGGGCAACGTGCGCGAGCTGGAACACTTGCTGGGCCGCAGCGTGCTCAAGGCGCTGGGCCGGCACTCGCCGCGCCCGCCAATGTTGACGGTAGAGGCCGAAGACCTGGGGCTGGCTGCAGAGCAAGCACTGCCGGCCGCGAACGTAGAGGCAGCCCCCATGGCGGCTTCAACAACGGCGCCAGTCGCGTTACGCGTGGCCGTTGAAAAGTTGGAGCGTGACATGATCAACCAGGCCCTCGCACAGCACCGCCATAGCTGGGCCGCTGCCGCGCGGAGCTTGGGCGTAGACCGTGCCAACCTCGCGCGCATGGCCAAGCGCTTGGGTATCACGCGTGAGGATGTGTGATGGATGTTTGGCGCGATTCGGCTCGGGTGTTGCCAAATGCGAATTTCTTCTCGTGTTGCGCAACTTTGCGCCCGTATGCCGGGGTATGGCAACCCATGGCAGGCTTCGTCACGAGAAGTGTTGTGGGCTGCCGTTAGACTGCGCGGTGGCCCTTTGGGGAGTGGATAAGCGGGGCAGAGGGTGGCTCATCACAAGGTAAAAAAAGATGCTGGAAAACATGCAGAAGTCTGAAGTTCAGGGTGCGGCTCACAGCGGCTTCGACCAGCAGTTTCTGCGTTTCGAGCCGGGCGCGTTTGATTTCCCCTTGCCCAAGGTGGCGGTCACGCCGCGCCGCGCCTGGAGCTTGTCGCCTCGCCGCATTTCCCCCGGTTTTCGCATGGCGCATGCCAGCACAGGCGCAGAGGCCGTACGTTTTTTCACGCGTGCACGCTACGCCCTGTTCGAGGCGCTGCGTTGTGTTGGCGTTAGCCCGGGTAACGGGTTTCTGGCGCCGTCCTACCACTGCCGCACGATGCTCGACCCGGCCATTGCCTTGGGTGCGCCGGTTTACCTTTACGACCTGTTGCCAGACCTCACGCCTGACTTGGCCTCGGTTGAGCAAATGCTGCAAACACAACCGCATATCCGTTGCGTTTTGGTGCCGCATTATTTTGGCTTTGTGCGTGACTTGTCTGCGGTCAAAAGCCTGTGCAACCAGTACGGCGTAGACCTGATCGAAGATTGCTCGCATGCCTTGTTTGGCGGCGAGTCGCAAACGCAGTTCGGCCGTTGGGGGCGTTTTGCCATCGCCAGCCCACCCAAGTTTTTTCCCTGCGCAGATGGCGGGCTGTTATGGGCTAGCCGCCCGGAAGATGTGCGTGCGTTGCAGCCCGCCCCCCCAGGGTTGAAGGCCGAGTTGCGCGGCGTGTGGCAGTTTTTGCAGCACCAGCGCCAGCCTGCACCACAGTTGTCGACATCGGTCTCGGCAGAGCCCGTAGAGGCATCCACGGCGTCGGCCGATCGGCTGCTGCCGCGCGGCCTGTCGCATGACTACAATCCCGCGCTGCAAGGACAAGCGGGACTGGCGTGGTCACGTGCGGTGATGGGCCTGACCGATGTGCCGCAATTGATCGAAGCCAGAAGACGCAATTACACACGTTGGGTAGAAGCGACCCAATCGTTGGAGGGTTGTGTTCCACTGCTGCCCGAACTGGCGCCAGAGACGGTGCCGTACATGTTCCCGCTGCGCCTGCTCTCCCCCGAGACGGTATTCTTCCCCCTGAAACGCCAGGGCTTGCCGGTGTGGCGCTGGGATGATTTGGCGGTGTCGCAGTGCAGCGTCTCCACGCGCTATCGCCTGGAATTGCTGCACCTGCCGTGCCATCAGGAACTTCGAGACCACGAGATGGACTGGATGCTGAAGACCTTGCAGCAAGCGCTGAAGATCAGCCCCAAATCACCAACGCAAAACAAACCACAGGGAGTTGCATGAAGCGGATCTACACCGAGGCTGACCTGACGGTTGAGAGCTGCCAATCCCTGAGCGACCTGCCAGCCGATGCCCACGCCTTGATGGCGTTGGCCGAGCACACCAGCATGCAGTTTGGTACGAGCTGGTACGCCAACCTGATTGAACAGGTGTTTGCCGACCAGGCAGACGACCTTTGGTTTTACGTTTTGCGCAGCCCTACTGAAGTGTTGGCGGTGCTGCCGTTGCGCGCGGAGCGGGCGAAGGGCGCGGTCACGCTGTGCGCCCTGGCCAACTACTACACCTGTGTGTATGCGCCTTGTTTGGCCCCGTCTGTCACGCCGCAGCACATGGCGGTGTTGTTCCGCGCGCTGAAGAAAAGCTGGTCGCGCCTGGCCGCGGTCAACCTGTCACCTATGGACCACGACGCGCCGCAATTTCAGCTCTTGCAACAAGCCATGACGCTGGCGGGTTTGCGCAACTTCGACTTCTACTGTTTTGGCAACTGGTACGAGCCGGTGCAAACCGATTGGAAGGGCTACTTGATGCAGCGCAAGGCCAACTTCCGCAGCACCATCAAGCGCCATGGCGCCAAGCTGGTAGAGGAAGGCGGGCGCATCGAGTTGGTGGACGCATCTTCAACGCAGGCGGTAGAGGCTGCGATCGAGGCTTACCAAAAGGTGTACAGCGCCAGTTGGAAGCAGGACGAACCGTTTGCCGATTTTGTGCCCGGCCTGATCCGCACTTGCGCGCAGCAGGGCTGGCTGCGCATGGGTTTGGGGTGGATGGGTGACCAGCCCATCGCCGCCCAGATCTGGATCGTGGCCTACGGCAAGGCCGACATCTACAAGGTGGCCTACGACGAGAAGTTCAAGGCCTACTCACCCGGCACCTTGGTGTCGGCTCTGGTGATGGAGCACGTGATGATGGTCGACGGTGTGCGCGAAGTCGACTTTCTGGTGGGTGACGATGCCTACAAAAAAGTCTGGATGACCGCACGCCGCGAGCGCTGGGGTTTGGTGGGCTACAACACCGCAGCGCTGGCGGGTCTGCTGGGCTGGCAACGCGAAGTGTGGTGGCGCAAGCTCAAGCCCCTGGTGGCGCGTGGCAAAGCCATGCTGGCCAAAGCCAAGTCCGGCAAGGTCGCCAAAGCTGGCAAAGAGAAGGACAAGGAAAAGCCTTCTGCCTGAGCGGCGGGGGGGCTTAAGAACGTGCGCGCGCCACAAGAATAGCGCGCGCCACTTCGGCAAAGCCGCTACCACGTTCACTTGGCGTGATGTAGCGCGGCAGGTGGCTCAACTGCGCTTCGAAGCGGCGGATGTTGGCCACGCCAAACGAATGCACAAAAGCCTGGAACATCAACTGGTCGTTGGTCGAGTCGCCCACGTAGACCCAGCGATCGATCTCCGCATCCAGGTCGCGGTCGAACAAGGCGCGGGTGATCCAGCGTGCCCCTTCGAGCTTGTTGTGTGCGCCAAACCAGGCGTTGATGTGGATGCTGCTGACGGTGGCGTTCATGCCGGCAGCACGCATGGCGGCCACGGCTTGGTTGATGGCCGCTTGCGGCAGGTGCGTGAATTCGCTGTGGTCGATGGCGATGTCGGTCTCGCGCCCGGGGGAGTCTTCGGCACGGCGCGCGCCCGGCACGGTTTGCTCAATCTGCTGCAAAACCGCTTGCATGCGCGCGAAGTTGGCGCTGCGTGTGGCAGCGTCTTGCTGGTATATTTTTTGTAGCTGCTCACGCAGTTCTGGTGGGCGCAGAAGGTCTTTTTCGCTTAAACCGGCCAGGGCAGGTGAGTTGGGCGGCAACAGCCCCACAGCACCGTTTTCGGCCACGATGGCATCCACGGGCCAGCTTGCCGCCATCGGTTCGCTCCAGCCCACGGGGCGGCCCGTGATGGGGATGACGTGCAAACCCGCCGCCTTCAAGTCGGCCAGCGCCTGCAGCGCATCGGGGGTGATGGCGCCGTCGGCGGTCAGGGTGTCGTCAATGTCGGTGAACACACCCACCAGCGCCGGGCCGGTGGGGGCAGGCCAGTTGGCCAAGGGCTGCATCGTCATCGGCTAGGTCAGCCAGCGCTTTGCAAGGCCAACCCAGCGTGTTCGCGCAGCGGGTGGAAGTGGATCTTCGGGAAGCGTTCTTGCGCCAGTCGCACGTCGTACGGTGAGGTGCAGAGATAAGCCAGGGTCTCGGCCGCGTCGTGGGCCATGCGCATGGGGTAGGCGTCGGTGAAGGCGCGTAGCTCGGCCGGGGTGTCGGCGGTGATCCAGCGTGCGCCGGTGTACTGGCAGGATTCGAGTTTCACGTCGGCGTCGTACTCGGTCTTCAGGCGGTGTTGCACCACTTCAAACTGCAGTTGACCCACGGCGCCCAGCAGCATGGGGCCGCCCACGTCGGGCCTGAACACTTGGATCGCGCCTTCTTCACCCAACTGCGCCAAGCCCTGTTGCAGTTGCTTCGTGCGCAGCGGGTTCTTCAAGATGACGGTGGTGAACAACTCGGGCGCGAAGAATGGCAGGCCGGTGAATTGCAGCGACGCGCCATCGGTGATGGTGTCGCCCAACTGCACGCCGCCGTGCGTGGTAAAGCCGATGATGTCACCCGCGTAAGCCTCGTCCACCGCCTCGCGGCGTTGCGACAGGAAGGTGACCACCGAGGTAGGGCGCAGCTCTTTGGCGGTGCGCTGCACCTTGAGTTTCATGCCCGGCGTGTATTTGCCCGAGGCCATGCGCACAAAGGCGATGCGGTCGCGGTGGTTGGCGTCCATGTTGGCTTGCACCTTGAACACCACGCCGGCAAAGGCGGTGTCTTCGGGCTTGATTTCCTTGACCACGGGTTGGCGGTTGACCAGCGTGGTGCTCACGCGCGGCTGTGGTGACGGCGCCAGGTCGACCAGCGCGTCCAGCACTTCCATCACCCCGAAGTTGTTCACACCGGAGCCGAAGAACACCGGCGTTTGTTTGCCGGCCAGGAAGGCTTCGTGGTCCCAGGCAGGCGAGGCGCCCACGGCGAGTTCCATGCTCTGCTCGGCCATTTCGAACTCGTGGCCAAAGCGTTTGAGCAGGGTTTCGCGGTCGCTCAAAGCGATGGTTTCAAACTCTTGTGGCAGGCGTTCCTTGCCGGAGTCGAACACCGTCATGGTCTGCGTGCGCAGGTTCATGATGCCGCCGAAACTCTTGCCTTGGCCCACGGGCCAGGTCATGGGCACGCAGGGCATGCCGAGTTCGCGTTCGATCTCGTCCATGATGTCCAGTGGCTCGCGCACTTCGCGGTCCATCTTGTTGACGAAGGTGATGATGGGCGTGTCGCGCTGGCGGCAAACTTCGATCAGGCGGCGGGTTTGTGCTTCCACGCCGTTGGCCGCGTCAATCACCATGAGCGCCGAGTCCACGGCGGTCAGCACGCGGTAGGTGTCTTCCGAGAAGTCCTTGTGGCCGGGGGTGTCGAGCAGGTTGATGACGTGCTCGCGGTAGAGCATCTGCATGACCGACGAGGCCACCGAGATGCCACGCTGCTTTTCGATTTCCATCCAGTCGGACGTGGCGTGGCGCGAGGCCTTGCGCGCCTTGACCGAGCCGGCGATCTGGATCGCGCCCGAGAACAGCAACAGCTTTTCGGTCAGCGTGGTTTTACCCGCGTCCGGGTGGGAAATGATGGCAAACGTGCGGCGGCGGCGGGTTTCGGCAAGGAAAGACAAGATGGATTCCAGGAGGTGTCGGGGCGCGTAGGGGGCAGCGCGGGGGCGGCTCTAGCCTGGGATTCACGATCCACGGGCTGGCGGCGCAAGCCGGGCATTTTACCAAGCGGCTCAGACGTCCAGAATCCAGTCGTCTTCGCCCTGTTGTTCAATTTCGGCCGCTTTGGCGCGCACTAGGTCTTGCAGCAATTGGTCAAACCAAGCATCAACAGGCACATCGGCAAAAAAACGCTGGTGCAGCAGGTGAAAGTACGGTGTTTCAGTCGTCCAACGGGCAAGCGCGCTACGCTGTACGCGGTGCAATTCCAGCAGTTTGAACTTCAAGAGTACCTTGGCCGCGTGGTGCGCATGTTTCAGCGGGTTTTGCACAAAGCCGTCGAGCCGCTTACGCGCGGTGGCCAAGGTGGTGGGCGCGTCGTGGAACACGCGGCCGTGGCCGGGCACAACGGTCTGCGGTGCCAAACGTTCGATCAGGTCGAGTGTGGCGGCCACTTCGTCCATGGCTTGAATGCCTTCCAGCTCAGGAAAGATCACGCCGAAGCCATGTTCCCACAGCGCATCGGCCGACAGCAGCACGCGGGAGATCGGCTCGAAGAAAACAACCGAGTGTGGGTCGTGGCCCGGGGCGGCGTGCACTTGCCAGTGGCGTTCGCCCAGTGCGACTTCAGTGCCGGGCTGCAGCAACACATCGAACTTGAAGGGTGGGCAGGTTTGGCCGGTGGGGGTGTAGCTCAAGGCGTTGGCGTCCCATGTGGAGACGTGTGTGGCCTGGCCCGGGGGAATATGCGTCACCACGTTGGGGTAGGCCGCTTGCAGCGCCGCGTTGCCCCCGCAGTGGTCGCTGTGCAAATGGGTGTTGAGCAGCCGATCGAGCGAGCGGCCCTGCAGCGTGTGCGCCACCAACTGCAGGGTTTGCGCGGCGTGGGTGCAGTAGCCGCTGTCGACCAGGGCCGTGCCATGCCGCCCCTGCAGCACGATGTTGTTGGCCGAAAGCCAGCCGCGCTCCAGCACCGTCATGCCGGGCGGCAGGCTTTCAGTGGGGTTCACTTGACGTCGCTGCGCAAGGCCCGGCGCAGGATTTTGCCAACGTTGGTCTTGGGCAGATCTTTGCGGAACTCGATGTACTTGGGCCGCTTGTAGCCGGTGAGCTGCTTTTGGCAATAGGCGGCCACGTCGGCCTCGGTCAGATTGGGGTCGTTGGTCACCACAAACACCTTGATGGCTTCGCCCTGCATCTCGTCCGGCACACCAATCGCTGCGCATTCCACCACGCCGGGGCAGAGCGAAATCACGTTCTCCAGTTCATTGGGGAACACGTTGAAGCCGCTGACCAGAATCATGTCCTTCTTGCGGTCGACGATGCGCACGTAGCCGCTGTCTTCCATCAGTCCAATGTCGCCGGTGCGCATGAAGCCATCGGCCGTGAAGGCCTTGGCGTTTTCGGCGGGTTGCTGGTAGTAGCCGGGCGTGACGTTGGGGCCGCGGATGCAGATTTCGCCGACCGCGTTGGCGGGCAGTGAGGTGCCGTCGTCGTCCTTGATGGCGATGGCTATGCTGGGCAGCGGCAGGCCGATGGTGCCGGTGAATTCAGTGGCGTTGACGGGCGTATTGGTGCCGATGGCGCAGGTCTCGCTCATGCCCCAACCTTCGATCATCACGCAGCCGGTGGCATCTTTCCAGCGCTTGGCCGTGCCTTCTGATGCCGCCATGCCACCCGCTTGCGAGATGCAGAGCTGGCTGAAATCCACCGACTTCAACTCAGGGTGTTGCAGCAGTGCGTTGAACAGCGTGTTGACGGCGGGCAGGATGTGGAACGGCCGCTTCTTCAGCACTTGAATGAACTTGCCAATGTCGCGCGGATTCGGCACCAGCGTGAGGTGTGCGCCCAGGCGTATGCCCATCAGGCACAGCGTCAGCGCGAAGATGTGGTACAGCGGCAGCGCGGCAATGGCGTTGATCTTGTGGGCATCGCCCACCTTGGCCAACGCGGGCGCAAACCAGGCCTCGGATTGCAGCACGGCCGCGACGATGTTGCGGTGCGTGAGCACGGCGCCTTTCGACAAGCCTGTGGTGCCGCCGGTGTATTGCAGAAAGGCGATGGAGTCGAGTGTGGCGGCCACCGGTTTGCGCTGCAGTGTTTTGCCCTTGGCCAGGGCCTCGTTGAAGGGCGTGATCTGCAGGCCAGGGCGCTGCGGCAGGGTGTAGGGCGGCACCATCTTCGCCAGGTGGCGCACAGCGAAGGTGATCCAGCGGCCGTAAGCGGCGCCCAGCAAGTCGCCCATGGCGGTGACGACCACGTGCTGCACGGGTGTGTGTTCCACCACTTCGGCCAGGGTTTTGCAGAAGTTTTCCAGAATCACAATTGCGGTCGCGCCGGAGTCTTTGAGCTGGTGCTCCAGCTCGCGTGGGGTGTAGAGCGGGTTGACGTTGACGCAGGTGTAGCCAGCGCGCAGAACGGCCAGCATGGTGGTGGCGAACTGCGGAATGTTGGGCAGCATGATCGCCACCTTGGCACCGGGGGCGAGGCCGCAGGATTGCAGCCAGTTGGCTAAAGCTTGGGAGAGGGTGTCGAGTTCGCCGTAGGACATCCAGCGGTCCATACACACCGAGAACGGTTGCGCTGCATGCTTTTGAAGCGAGTCTTCTAAGAGCTGGGTGAGTGAGCTGAAGGGCTCAACATCAATTTCATGCGGGACTTGGGCGGGGTAACTCTTCAGCCAAAACTTTTCCATGCATCACTCCTTTGCGAGTGATTGTGTAAGTCTATGCAGTGCCGCGATAGCGGGCTTGTCCTAGGCCTGTCGCTTGTGTGGCAGCGCGCTCCGGGGGCGCGTCTGGCTTAGTTGGGGGCGCTTTTGCGCGCGTCGCAAGGGCCTCTGGCCAAGATCTGGCCATCAGGCGCGACGAGGCGCGCTTCGCGGCCGCTGCGGTCAATCACCCATTGCGCGCCGTTGCCAAAGACAAGTCCGGTGGCCGTCACATAGCCTGAGCTCAACCATTGCTGGTTGACCGCGACGGCGTCGTCCGACTCGCTGTAGCGCACCTCAACCCCTTTGCGTACTTCGTTCGTGCTTTGCGATTTGAGGTCGCAATACAAGGTGCGCGTATCGGGTGGTCCACCCTTGGCCAGCAACTGGCGAGCGGTGTTGGCGGCGTTGCCGGGCGAACTGCTGCTGGTGCAGGCGAATTCGGCGGCCATCCATGTGCCATCGAGCATGTGCACCGGATTGAATGTGAGCTTTTGAACGTCAATGCTCGCGGCGCGGCGTTGCGGTGGCACGACCGGCTTGTCTTCTTTGTCGAGCGATGCCGAAGGCAACGTGGAAGCGAGTGTGGCGATTTGCGGTGGGTTTTGGCACTTCGCCACAAAGTTGGCGTGCCCGGCCATGGGCTGCGGCTGTTTGACGTTGATGAGAAAGTAGTTCCCCGTGACGTGTTTAGCGTCTACAACTTCGAGCGATACGGTGTCCACCCCAATCAGGATGTTGTCGATGCGCTGGACGATTTGAATGTCGGAGCCCGAGTTTTGCGCATGTACCGAACCCAAGGCCAAACCTAGCAAGGCTGCAGTCAGCTTGGCAAACAAAGGGTGATGGGCGCGCATAAACAAAGGGAGGGGCTCTTGTACAACGGGGAACAGGAGCGGCAGTTTAGCTTTCGAGTCCGTAAGTGGCGTGGCATAGTGCGCACCTGCGGTCGTTTTAACGTTATGAAGTCGTAACGAAACGGGCGGCTCTAGTGCAAGGACGCTTGACTGCTTTTGACTATGCCGTCATAGGCGCGTTGGGCCAGGGCCTGGGCCAACACCCATGCGGGGTCGATCAGTTGCAGGTGCGGGTGCGCGGCCACGGCCTGCAGGGCGAGCGGGATTTCAGTGCAGCCCAGAATCAACGTCGACAAACCATGTCGCTCGACCAAGCTGCGCGCCACGGGCTCGAAACACGCACGTGCCAGCGCGATGTTGTTGACCTTGACGCCTTGGTAGATGCCGCGCATCAGGCTTTCACGCTCGGCCTCGTTTGGCACATGGCACCGCACGCCGGCGTCACGCAACACGCTGTCGTAAAGCCCCGCGCGGTAGGTGCCAGCGGTGGCCAGCAAGCCGACTTCACGCACGCCTTGCGCCTGCAGTGACTTGGCCACTTCACGGGCCACATGCAGCACCTCGATGTGCGGAAAGCGCTGCTGCAGCAGGCCATGCCAGGCGTGCGCGGTGTTGCAGGCCACCGCCACCGTGGTGGCACCCAGCGCCGCCAGTTTTCCCAAGGCTTGCAGCATCGGGTCCAGCGGCTGGTGGGCGCCCGGCATGTCAGCTTTAGGTGTGTTCAATGCGGCCGTGCGGTCGGGCACCGGCACCTGCGCCAGCCAGTGCTCGGGGAAGGACTGGTCAGTGACCGGCAGGCCCAGCGCGGGTAATTGCGCCGCGCAGGCCTGCACAAACAGCCGCGTGAAATCCGCACCTGCCGCCGGGCCCATGCCGCCCAGGATGCCGACAACAGAGGGGGATTTGATCGCGACCATCCTGCTTTCCATTTACATCGCTGGCTTGTCGCTCAGCGCCTTCAGGTTGTCGCGCAGTTGCGCGCTCATCGGCAGGTTCAGGTTGATGTTCTTCGGCGGAATCGGCGACATGAACCACTTGGTGTAGAGCTTCTCGAAGTCGCCCGACTTGATCAGGCCGGTGATGGCGCCATCGACCAGCGCTTTGAAGGCGGGGTCGTCCTTGCGCAGCATGCAGGCATAGGGCTCGACTTGCAGCGAGTCGCCCACCACGTCGAGTGCGGCGGGGTCTTTGGAGTTGGCCTTCAGACCGAACAACAAAATGTCGTCCATGGCAAAAGCCAGGGCGCGGCCGTTTTCCACCTGCAGCAGCGAGTCGTCGTGGTCTTTGCCGAGGATGAGGTTCAGGTCCAGGTTGTTGGCCGCGCTGTACTTGCGGATCACCTGGGCGTTGGTGGTGCCGGTGGTGCTGGCCACGGATTTGCCGGCCAGGTCGGCGTAGTTTTTGATGCCGGAAGTCTTCTTCACCAGCAAGCGTGTGCCGGTGTAGAAGTGGTTGATGCCGAAAGCCACTTCCTGGCCGCGGGTGGTGTTGTTGGTGGTGGAGCCGCACTCCAGGTCGATGGTGCCGTTGGTCAGCAGCGGAATGCGGTTTTGGGAGGTCACCGCCATCGTGGCGACTTCCAGGTTGGGCTTGTTCACTTTCTTCTTCACCGCGTCGACGATGGCGTTGGTCAAATCGACCGAGAAGCCGACGGCGGTACCAGCCCCGACGAGGTAGCTGAAAGGCACAGACGATTCGCGGTAGGCCACGGTGATCTTGTTGCTCTCGGTGACTTTCGAGAGGGTGTCGGCGTGGGCACTGGCCAACAAGCTGCAAGCCAACAAAGAGGCCGTGGTGACGGAAGTCGCGACGCGGAATTTCATGCAAGTCCTTTCGGGGGAATGGTGGGAGGATCGAAAAACGCAGGGCCAGTGTAGGGAGCGGTTGCCATCGGTGGAAATTCAATTTAGGGGGCAACCTATGCCTAAAAATTATGGGTGCTGCACGACGCGTTGCTTGCATGGATCGTGCCCGCGCAACCCATAAGCTTCCATCATGGGCAGCGACGCTTTTTGCATTGTTCAAAACCCATGGCTGCACTTACAGTCGCGGTACCTAGGGAGAACACTGATATGCGGGTCTGCGTGATGGGGGCTGGAATTGTGGGGCTGGCCACGGCCTATAGTCTGAGCGACGCTGGGCACGACGTGACGGTGATCGACCGCGCGGGGCCCGGTGCCGGCGCCAGCGGCGGCAATGGTGCGCAACTGAGTTATTCGTATGTGCAGCCGCTGGCTGACCCGGCGATTTGGGGGCAACTGCCCAAACTCCTGTTCTCGAAGTCTTCGCCGTTGAAGCTCAGTCCCAAGCTCGACCCGCAGCAGTGGCGCTGGGGGCTGCAGTTTCTCGCCGCTTGCAATGCGGACACGTCGCGCAGTACGACGGAGGCCTTGCTCGCGCTGGCCGCCCGCAGTCGCCTGGCGTTCGACCAGATGATGCGACGCGAGGCACTGGATTGCGATTTCTCCGCCACCGGCAAGCTCGTGCTGTACAGCGCTGAGGCTTCGTTCCAAGCCGCCACGCGCCAACTGGCCTTGCAGCAATCGTTGGGCGTGCAACAGCGCGCAGTAGACGCCGCCGAATGCGTGGCTATCGAGCCGGCTTTGCGGCATTACCAACCGCGCATCGCGGGCGCCATCTACACGCCGAGCGAATGTGCTGCCGACTGTTTGAAGACTTGCAGGGGACTGGTCGAGGTGCTGCGTGCGCGGGGTGTGCGTTTTCTGCTGGGCTCATCGGTCGAAGGCTTTGTGCAACGTGGCGAGCAATTGGTGGCCCTGCACACCACCCAGGGCGAGGTGATGGCCGACCAGTTTGTGATGGCGCTTGGCGCGTTCTCGCCCAAATTGGCGCGTTCGGTAGGTGTGAGCTTGCCGATCTACCCGCTCAAGGGCTACAGCATCACCGTGCTGACCGATCGCGCCGCGACCGATGCGCCGCGCGTCAATGTGACCGACAGCGCGCGCAAGGTGGTCTTTGCGCGCATTGGCGAGCGTTTGCGCGTGGCCGGCATGGCCGAGTTGGTGGGGTATGACGACACGATTCCAGATGAACGCATTGCGTCGCTGGTGGAATCGACCCGGGCCTTGTTTCCGGATTGCAGCAGTTTTGTCGAGCTACAGCCCTGGACGGGCATGCGGCCGGCCACGCCCACCGGCTTGCCCATCGTGGGCCGGTTGCCACGCGCACCCAAAAACCTGGTGTTCAACACCGGCCATGGTGCGTTGGGCTTCACGCTTGCTTTCGGCACGGCGAAGGCCGTTGCCGAAAGCATGAAGACATAGCAAAACCTAAACCACCTCGGCCAAGGTTTGCTGCACGCAGCGCACAAAGGCCCGCGCCGCCACCGAGCCCGGCTTGCCTGCGGGGCGTAGCGCATGCACCGGCACCGGAATTTGCGGCTCCAGCGTCAGCACGTCCACACGCGACAGGTCGGCCGAAGCGGCCGTGCAGGTGTCCACCAGCGCAATGCCCAGCCCATGGTGCGCCAAGGCCAGCGCTGCGTGGTAAGTCTGCACGGTTAGCGGCAACTGCAGCCCCACGCCGGCCTCGCGGCAGGCTTGGTTCAGGCTACGGCCCACGGGGTCTTGCACTTCCAGGCCCACCACCGGGGTGCTGTCCAGATCGCTCAACGCCACCTTGCCCCGCTTGACGACGCGCGCCGGCAGCATGCCTTTAGGTGCCACGCACACGATGTGCGCCTCGGCCAGTGGCTCTTGGGCCAAAGCCGCGTGGCCGGCCGAGCTGAACAAAAAGCCGATGTCGGCCTCTTGCAGCACCAGGGCCGAGACGATTTGCGGTGAATGCAGCGCTTTGATGCTGATGGGCACGTCCGGGTGTTTGGCGCGAAAGCGTTTGATCGCGCGCGGCAGCATCTCGAAGCTCAGCGCCAGCACCGTCACCACGCGCAACTCGGCCTCGCTCTGACCGAGCTTCAAATTGCCTGCCAAACGCTGCACTTCGTCCAGCTGTGCAAACAGGCGCTCGACGTGGGGTGCCAGCGTCAAGGCCTCGGGCGTGGGCACCAGGCGGCCCTTGGCGCGTTGGAAGAGGGCAAAGCCCAGTTGGAGCTCGGCGTGCTGCAGGATGCGGCTGACGGCGGGCTGGGTCACGTTGATCAGCCGCGCGGCACCGCTCACGCTGCCGGTGAGCATGACCGCATTAAAAACTTCGATGTGTCGCAAACGCATGGAGACTCCGGCGCCGCTTCCCGGGCGCGATGCGGGCAATATACGTGGTTCGATGACAGGCTTGGCCGCGACTCCTTAAAATCGACCCTTTGGCTTTCAGAAACTCTCTTTCAGAAACTCTTTAAGCCACGCCTCTTTTCTATCCCGCTACCCGACATGACCCAACTGCTCGAAACCATCGAAATCGAAAGCGCACCCAACCCCACCGCCGCCGTCATCTGGCTGCATGGCCTGGGCGCCAGTGGCGACGACTTTGCCGCCATCGTGCCCGAGCTGGATTTGCGCGGCTGCGCACCCATCCGCTTTGTGTTCCCGCATGCGCCCGAAATGCCGGTGTCAATCAACAACGGCTACGTCATGCCAGCCTGGTACGACATCCTCACGCAAGACCTGGTGCGCCGCGAAGATGCCGCTGGCATCCACGCCTCGGCCCGCGCCATTGAAGCGCTGATCGCCGACCAGGTGGCACGCGGCATTGCGCCGAACAAGATCGTCTTGGCCGGCTTCTCGCAGGGCTGTGCGATGGTGTTGCACACCGGACTGCGTCACTCGCAGCGTTTGGCCGGCATCATGGCGCTCTCGGGCTACTTGCCTTTGAGCGACACACTGGCCGCCGAGCGCTCCGCGGCCAACGCCGACACGCCCATCTACATGGCCCACGGCCAGATCGATCCGGTGGTGGTGCTGGCCCGTGCTGAAGTTTCGCGCGACACCTTGCAAGCCTTGGGCTACCACGTGTTCTGGAACGTCTACCCCATGCCGCACAGCGTGCACCCGCAAGAGGTGGCTGACATCGGGCGCTTTCTGCAAACCGTGCTGCCTGCGGCTACCACTCAAGGCGAGATGCGCTGATGATGTTAGGTATCGACTTCGGCACCTCCAACTCTGCTGCCGCACTCGTGGCGCCTGACGGAGAGCTCATTGCGATTCCGTTGGACGCGGGAAAGACTTCCATGCCGACGGCCTTGTTCTTCTCGAACGAAGACGGCCACGTCGCCTACGGCAGCGCGGCCATGCAAGCGTATTTGAGCGGCACCGACGGGCGCCTCATGCGCTCCATCAAAAGCTTGCTGGGCAGCAGCTTGATGGACGAGCAGACGCTGGTCAACGGCAAGCTCACCAGCCTGTTCGAAGTGGTGGTGATGTTCTTGCAAGAGATCAAGGCGCGTACTGAAAAACATCTGGGCTACAGCGTGTCCTCGGCCATGCTGGGACGGCCCGTGCACTTTGTGGACGAAGACCCAGCACGTGACCAGTTGGCGCAAGACACGCTGGAGCGCGCGGCCCTGGCCGCTGGCTTTACGCACGTGCAGTTTCAGTTGGAGCCCATCGCCGCCGCGTTCGACTTCGAGCGTCGCGTGAAGGCCGACACCACCGTGCTGGTGGTCGACATTGGCGGCGGTACTTCCGACTTCACGGTCATTCAAGTCGGCCCTGGCCGCTATGGCGCAGGCGATCGCACGCAAGACTTGCTGGCCACCACCGGTGTGCACTTAGGCGGTACCGACTTCGACCGCTTGCTGCACCTCGAGAACGCCATGCCCTTGCTGGGCCTGGGTCATGTGGGGCCTAGCGGCCGGGCTATGCCGTCGTCGATGTTTTTTGACTTGTCGACTTGGCACCTGATCCAGCAATGTTATGGACGCACGCGCATCCATCAGGCGCAGGAAATGCGCAGCGATTACAAAGACCGCGTGTTGCACGACCGGCTCATGCTGGTGCTGGAAGAACGTCTGGGCCATCAGCTTCTGGCCACAACCGAAGCCGCCAAAATTGAGTGCTCTATTTCCGAGCAATCGGTGCAGATGGATCTCTCCACCATGGGCATCGGCGCGGCTGTAGGCATGACGCCGCAAGGCATGCACGATGTGCTGCGCGCCACGCTCGACCAGGTGGTGGCGTGCGCGCACGAATGTGTGCGGCAGGCCGGTATTGGCCGACCACAGGTGGTGTATTTGACGGGGGGCTCGTCGGCTTTGACGCCCCTGCAGGCCGCTGTGCAAGACGCCTTTACAGGTGCCGAGGTGGTGGTGGGTGACCGGTTTGGCAGCGTGGCCGCCGGTTTGGCCTACGGTGCCTCGGCGTTGACCGCGAGCGCTGGAGGCAAGTCTGAGAAGCCGGGCAAGCGCGGCAAAACGCTCGCAGCGGCTTAAGTTGGATTCGGTATTTCAGCCTTTCCAGCGTTAACGCTGAAACAAGGCTGAAGTCCCGCTGCTGACTTATTTACTGGCTGGCTTGGCGGCTGGGGCTGCTTTGGCTCCGCCCGTGGATCCACTGGTTCCGCCGGTTGCGGCACCGGCTTCAATGGCCGCATTCACGCGGTTTTGCACAGACTGTTGCAGCACCTTGATTTTGGGCTCCACCGCGCCACGGGTGTCGGCAACGAGTTTCTCGACCAGACTCTTGGTCATTTCGCCATTGAGTTGCGAGAACTTGGCAAGTACTGGCGATTCAAGCACCGTCACCAGTTGCTTGAGTTCTTCTTCTGAAAATTTCTCGTCCAGCAACACGCCGACGGTGGTGGGGGCGAGTTTGTTGGCCCGTTCGCGCAGCAGGGGCAGCGTTTCATCTCCGTACTTCTTGATGTCACCCTGAATATCTTTCGACAGCGCTTCGCGCTTTTCCGAAGGTACGCGGAATTGCACGGTTTGGCTCACCTGCTGCATCATTGCGGCAATGGGGCGGTCCGCCAATTGCACGACGAGAACATTGAGTGCGGGTTGGTTGAGCTTCAACACCTTGTCGATCAACTCTTTCTTCGCTGCGGTGGGTTCAGCGTGAGCCAAGCCGGCCACGGCCATCAGCGCCACCAACAATACCTTCTTCATAGTCATTCCTCTGGTTGAGTCATTTGCATACAGGCAACCGTTGATTATGACCCCGGCTTTTTTGAAAACAGGGGCATTCAAATGGTCAGCGTTTTCTTTTTGGCAATTCTCCATAATCTGGCCGCTCCTATCTGGTGCACACCAGCGAGTGGAAAGGCTCTATGAGCCGTGCTTCAGCGCCACTTCTGAATTCTTCCGACCCCTTTGATTGCGGCCTTGTGCTTTGCAGAGGCGCGCATTTCTTTGAACGTTTGTGTATGTCATCTGAAGCACCGAAATTGTTCCCGCGCCATATCGCTGTTTTGTTACTGGTGTTGATTGGTTGTGCCTTTGCTGGCAACCACATTTCGGCCCGGCTGGCTTTCGACCATGGCACAGGGTTGCTGGCGGCGATTGTGAGCCGTTCCGGCGTGACCTTGCTGGCGCTGGCTGCGTTGGTGGCCTGGCAGCGCCAACCTGTGCGTTTACCACCCGGTGCGTGGCGCTGGCAGTTAGCGGTGGGCTTGCTCATCGCCACCCAAAGTTTGTGCCTGTATTCGGCGGTGGCGCGCATTCCGGTGGCGTTGGCCTTGTTGGTCAGCAATACCATGCCGATTCTGTTGGCCCTGTTGACCTGGGCGCTGGGCGGTGCACGGCCGACCAAGCGTGCGTGCGTGTTGATGGTGGTGATCCTCGCGGGTTTGGTGTTGGCGTTAGACGTGCCCAAGCGCTTGGCGTCGAGCGAAAACATCAGCGCTGAATGGATCGCGGGTGTCGCTTTTGCGGGCTGTGCTTCCGTGGTGTTTGCGCTAGCGCTGTGGATCACCGATCACAAGCTGAAGTCGTTGCGCGGCAGCGTGCGCAGCCTGATGACTTTGGGCATTGTGTTCAGCACCATGCTGTTAGCGGGCTGGAGCGGGCTGGTGCCTGGTGGCATGGCCTTTCCCAAGGACACGTTGGGCTGGACCGGCCTGGTGCTGCTGGTGGTGCTTTATGGCACGGCTTTTACCGTGATGTTCGTCACCTTGCCGAGGCTGGACATGGCGCGCAACGCTGCTGTCATGAACAGCGAGCCGATCGCCACGCTGCTCTTTGGCTGGTTGGTGTTGGGGCAGATTTTGAGCCCGATGCAAATCGTCGGCGGGCTGGTGGTGGTCAGCGGCATCGTGTTGCTGACCTTGCGCAAGGTTGGCTAGGCCGTCAGCCCTACTGCTTAGAGCGGGGTCGGCAGCGAGAACGAAATCCGGCAGCCCTGGTTCAGCGCCCCACGCGCGCTGATGCTGCCACCGTGCAGCATCACGATCTGCCGTGTCAGGGCCAAACCCAGGCCTGTGCCTTCATATTCCGACGCCCGGTGCAGGCGCTGAAAAAGGCCAAACAATTGGTCGGAAAATTCGGGGTTGAACCCAGCGCCGTTGTCTTGGACGTAGAAAGTAGGGCCGCTGGGGCTGGAGTGAGCTGAGGCGGCACCTGTGGCCGTGTCGGCATTGGCAGCGGGTGGAATCCAGCCCACTTCAATCTGCGCCACAGGGCGTTTGCGGCTGAACTTCAGCGCGTTGGACAGCAGATGGCTCCACATTTCACGCAGCAAGGTCACATCGCCCTGTACGGTCGGCAAATCGGGGGCGATGCGCCATTCGATTTGCCGACTGGTTTGCTCCTGCCTCAGCACATCGCGCTGCACCTCATGCACCAAGCTGCGTAAACAGACTTCAGAGGGTTTCTTTTCTGTGCGGGCCAAACGGGCCAGGGCGAGCAGGGCATCGATCATGCTGGACAGGTGTCGTGCCGATTTGTCCATGGTGTCCAGGCAGTCGGACGGATCTTCACCGTCGGCCAACATTTCGCGCACCAAGGGCGTAAACGAAGTGATGTGGCGCACAGGGGCGCGCAGATCGTGCGAAACCTTGTGCATCAGGTGGTCGAGCTGATGGTGCAAGGTCTTCAGCTCGGCATTGCGTTGTACCAATTGCGCTTGCAAACGATGGCGTTCGGTCTCACTCTCACGCAGACGCTGTCGCAGCGCGGACAACTCGTCCTCGTCTTCTTGGGCGGCTTGCAGATGTCGTAGAACCATAGGATTCATGTGTGGCCTAGGGGGCGAATTTTTGGATTCTTTTGCAACGAAATGCGTACGAACCCGTTATTTAGCGCCTTTGACGGGCCGTTGCCAATTGGGAATGCTCACTTGTCGTCCGCGCGCGACGCTTAATGCGCCCTCAGGCGTGTCTTTGGTCAGGGTTGAGCCACCACCCACCGTACCGCCCGCACCGATGTGGATGGGGGCGATGAGCACACAGTTGCTGCCCACATGCACGTCATTGCCAATCACCGTGCGGTGCTTGTTGGCCCCGTCGTAATTGGCGGTAATGCTGCCCGCGCCGTAGTTGACGCGTTCGCCCACCGTGGCATCGCCCAGGTAGGCCAGATGATTGGCCTTGGCGCCTTTGGCCAGGGTGGAGTTCTTCACTTCCACAAAATTGCCGATATGCACCTCGTCGCCCAACTGTGCCCCAGGGCGCAAGCGGGCAAACGGGCCAATCAGCGCGCCTTGGCCGACCGAGACACCGGCTTTTTCGCCGTCAATGTGGGTGAACGGATGGATCACGGCGCCTGCGGCAATGCTGGCGTTAGCGATCACGCAGTTGGCACCAATGCGCACGCCTTCGCCCAGAGACACTTTGCCTTCAAACACGCAGTTCACGTCGATGAACACGTCTTGCGCACATTGCAGGCTGCCACGCACGTCAAAGCGCGCCGGGTCGGCCAAGCGCACACCTTGTTCCATCAGCGTAATGGCTTGGCGGCGCTGGTAGGCGCGCTCCAGTTCGGCCAACTGCACGGGGCTGTTGACGCCGGTGACCTGGAGTTCGTCGCTGATTTTGTGACCCACCACGCGTACGCCATCGGCCACGGCCATCTTCACGATGTCGGTCAGGTAGTACTCGGCCTGGGCATTTTTGTTGTCGAGCTTGGTCAGCCAGGGGCGTAGCTTGGCCACGGGCACGGCCATGATGCCGCTGTAGATTTCCTGGATGGCGCGTTGCGCCTCAGAAGCGTCTTTCTGCTCGACGATGGCCAACACAGCGTCATCCGCTCCACGCACGATGCGGCCGTAGCCCGTGGGATTGTCGAGGGCCAGTGTCAGCAGGGCCAGGTTCTCGCCAGCGCAGGCATCGACCAGGGCACGCAGCGTGTCGGCTTGGGTCAGTGGCACGTCGCCGGACAAGACCACCACCACGCCGTCGTCGCCTAAATGCGGCAGCGCTTGTTGCACCGCGTGGCCGGTTCCAAGTTGCGGCTCCTGTCGTGCGAAATTGACATCGAATTGTGCTTTTCCAGATGTGTGGCCTGCGATGGCTGCTTCTACTTCTGTAGCGACGTGTCCGGTAATGACTACAACACGACGCGGCGTTAAGGCACTTGCCGTGTCGACAACATGGGCAAGAAGTGCGCGATCCGCCAAGCGGTGCAACACTTTGGGTAACTTACTCTTCATGCGGGTGCCTTTACCCGCAGCCATGATGACGACATCTACTGCTGCCATGTTGTTCTTTCTTCCTCAAAAACGCGTTGTGCGCTGGACCGCGAAGCTTATCAGTTGCGTGGCGCTGGTCGGCGTTTTGCAGGGCTGCAGCACCATCAAATTGGGCTACACAAACGGGCAACATTTGGCATATTGGTGGGTCAACGACTATCTGTCGTTGAGTGATGCCCAGGCGCCTCAAGTGCGCGAAAGCTTGGCTCGGCTGCACCAATGGCATAGCAGCCAAGAACTTCCACGTTACGCGGCATTGTTGAGCCAGATGCGTGAATCAGCCGCTGGCGATGTAACGGCGCAGCAGGTGTGTGGCGTATGGTCGCAGACGGTGCAACGGGTGGACGCCATGCTGGTCACCGCGGCACCCGACGTGGTGCGCCTGGCGACCACACTGCAACCCGCGCAGTTGCAAACGATGGAGAAGCGCAACGCCAAGGCCAATACCGAGTTTCGCGCCGAGTGGAAGGGGCTGAACGCTGCCGAGATCCTGGACAAGCGGTTTGACAAGGCTCTTGAGCGCACTGAAAAAATCTACGGTTCACTCGATGCACCGCAAAAAGTCTTGCTCAAAACGCAGCTTGCGCAGTCAGCGATCGATCCGCCGCAAATGGAGGCAGATCGCTTGCGGCGTCAGCAGGTGCTGCTACAACTTTTGCGTCAATGGAAAACAAGTTCGCCCTCGTCTGCGGAAGCCGCAGTGGCCCTGCGGGGCACGATGGCCAATTGGCTTAGAGTGGATGAGTCGGGACATGCGCCTGCTATCGTGACGCAGTGGTGTGGCAATGTTGCCGCGCTGCACAACCAAACCAGCCCAGCCCAAAGGCGCCACGCCCAGGAGTGGCTGCGAGGTTATGAGGATCAATTTGTGAAGCTGGCGCAGTCGCACTGACGTTTGGGCTAGGGGTAAAGCGACTCGTCTGGCTCCCTGGAGCTTTTTAGCCCATTTGTTTCGGCGCTGTGTTGCCGTGTTGCAGCGGATGGGTGGTGTGGGGCATGTCGCCCGCTGCGGCGGCACGTTTTAAATAGGCGCTCAAGGTGTATTCGCGATCCAGCCCGGCCTGGGCATCCCATTGGCTACGCGGCGGCTGAAATTCCGTGCCGCTGTCGCTTTGCTGCTGTTGCCGGTTGTCTTGGTGCAATGGTGATTGCTGCAACGGCAAATGCATGGGCCTGAACGGGGACTGGAGCGACATGGAAACTTCTCCTTCAAGAGCGCTTGAGGTCGTGCGAACTCAACACGAGGCTTCGCACGATTCAAAGGTTAGGCGGATTGGTCGAGGTCAAGTATGGTCAATTTGCGCAGTTTTGCGTCAGTTATTTCCTACCCAAAGGGTTTCACTTTGTGTAGTGCCTGTCAGGACTGGCAGGCTACGCTTTCACTAGCCGAAATTGCCGGTTTCTGCCGGTCTTGTGGGTGACAGCCCGATGATGTTTCGGGCGTGAAACCAGCACTACTGCACGGGCGGCGCGGCTGTGTTACCTTCCCGCCCCATAGCGGCCCCACATAAGCTTATGCGCTTCATGAGCGGCCAGCCCCAGGAATCTTGAGGTAAGAAGAATATGACCACACCGCACGACGCAGCCACCACAGCGCTAGAGGAGCGCCTGCACGCGCTGGCGCCGGAAACCCTGCAGGGCATTCGGCGTGGCCTAGAGAAGGAAAGCCTGCGCGCCACGCCCGATGGCAGCCTGGCGTTGACGCCACACCCCGCAGCCCTGGGTTCGGCGCTCACACACCCACACATCACCACTGACTTCAGCGAGTCGCAGGTGGAGTTGATCACCAGCGTGCATGCCGGCGTGGAAGACTGCCTGAGCGAGTTGAATGAAGTGCACCAGTTCACCTACCGCACGTTGGACGCTGCGGGCGACGAGATGTTATGGGTGTCGAGCATGCCGTGCCGCCTGCCCACCGACGAGACCATTCCGCTGGGCCGCTACGGCAGCTCCAACGTGGGCCGTGCCAAGAGCGTGTACCGCATGGGTCTGGGCCACCGTTATGGCCGCCGCATGCAAACCATCTCGGGCATCCACTACAACTGGTCGCTGCCCGGTGTGTCGAGTGAGCAATATTTTTCGCTGATCCGTAACTTCCGTCGCCACGCTTTCCTGCTGTTGTACCTGTTTGGTGCGTCGCCAGCGGTCTGTTCCAGCTTTGTCGCCGGGCGCCAGCACGAACTACAGTCGCTCAACAGCAGCACCATGTACATGCCTTACGGCACCTCGCTGCGCATGGGCCGCCTGGGCTACCAAAGCCAGGCGCAATCTACGCTGGCCGTGAGCTACAACAGCCTCGAAGGCTACGGCGCTTCATTGCAAGACGCTCTGACACGGCCGTACCCGGCGTACGCCAAGGTGGGTATTCGCAACCCCGGTGGCGACTACAACCAACTGGCCACCACGCTGCTGCAAATTGAAAACGAGTTCTACGGCACCATCCGCCCCAAGCGCGTGATCTTCCCGGGCGAGCGCCCGCTGCACGCGCTGCGCGAGCGCGGCGTTGAGTATGTGGAAGTGCGTTTGCTTGACCTCGACCCGTTCGAGCCAATGGGCGTATCGGCCGACACCATGCGCTTTATCGACGTGTTCTTGATGCATTGTTTGCTGTCCGACAGCCCACCCGACACCCCGGTCGAAATCGCTGCACTGGCGCGCAACCAGCACAAGGTGGCCGCGCGTGGCCGCGAGCCCGGTTTGCAGTTGGAGCGTGATGGTCAGGACGTGGTGTTGACCGACTGGGCTGCCAGCCTGTTGTCGGCCTTTGCGCCCATCGCCGCTGCGCTCGACGCGGCGCACGGTACGCAGGCTTATTCACAGGCCGTGCAAAACGCCAGCCGCATGGTCCGCAACCCCGACCAATTGCCATCGGCGCGTGTGCTGCAGGCCATGATGAAGAACTTCAACGGTTCGTTCACCGACTTTGTGCGCGACCGCTCCGCCCACACGCGTGCCGGGTTCTTGGCGCAACCGTTCTCTGACGAGCGCCAAGCCTACTTCGAAGCCGCGTCGGCCGAGTCGCTGCAAAAGCAAAAAGACATTGAGTTGGCCGACACCATGCCGTTTGATGCCTACCTGCCGCAATACATGTCGCCGCGCCACTTGGGGCTGAGCACGGCAACTGTGGTGACCGATGCTGAAAGGCACGTGGCTGCGCATTGACTACATAGGCTTCCAACGGAGCTCTAAACAAAAACAGGCCCGCATGCGGGCCTGTTGTGCGTGAGCAGCTATTGTTTTCGAGTTAACTCAAACTTACTTCGAAACCGTCTCGGTGCGCACCACCATGTCCAGCACCAACACGATGGACGACGCATCGGCTGGCAGCGGCTGCGGGCGTTGGAATTTCTTGATCCGCAAGACCTGGCGCTGGCCAGCCGTGTGGGTGTAGCCCTCAATCTCTTGGTACAGGTTTTGCCATTCGCCAGGCGTGCCGATGGCCAGACCCTGTGCGTCGTATTTGATCTCACGCACTTGCAGGCAACGCGCGTTGGGCATCAGCGGGTGGGGGCAGTTCAGGCGTTCCGGGCCCACTTCATAAAACACCGTGGTGGACGCGCCGTAGCGGGCCTCTGGCGTGAGCTTGCCGGCCCACACCAAGGTGCTGCCGTCTGCGGTGCGCATCGTCAGGCGCGGCGAGGTAGGCGGGGTGGGCCCGGTGGCGTCGTCAGCGCGCAGTTGGATGGCCTGTGCCAGCAAGCCGCTCAGGGCTGCATCCACCTGCATCAGCGGCCCCACGCACGCGCGCCGGGTCGACACCATCTGCGATACCGCCAACGCACCTGACTCAGACACTTGGTAGCGGCCGCTCATGTTGTTGCAGCCGCCGGTCATGCTCAGCCGTGCATCGGCGGGGTCTGCGCTGAAGCGGGCTTCCACCGGGCGCCCCGGCTCGGTTTGCAAGGCGTCGAGCGCGCGGCCGTTTGAATCCGTTGCGGTGGTCAACTGCCATTGGTGCTGGCTCAGAAAACTCGACCATCCTTTTGGTGGCGCAGAGGTGGGCTGGGGGTTGGACGCTGGCGTAGTGCTGCAGGCGGCGAGGCCGAGCAAAACACCAGCGGTGAGGGCTCGCGTTAACCAGCGAAGGGGATGGGTGTTCATGGCGCATGCCTCCTTTTGGGGAATCAACCGGGTTTTACAGCGGCGATTTTGCCGCGCAGCTTCTTCGCCTACCACTACACAAGCCTATTGAACGAAGAGCGACCTGAAAGCCAAGCCTATTCGCACCAAGAAATTTGCTTATTTAACAGGCAATGCAAAGGAAGTCTTTATAAAACAAAGACTTAAGTGGCTCATACAATGCACTGCATGAGTTGTCCACAGGTTTGTCCAGCGAAGCATGGGAGAACTCACACCCCGGTGGATAAATGAAGTTATCCGCTGCCCAAAATTTGGGCAATCTAAGGGTTTCCCTTTAAAAACAAGGGCTTGAAAACGCCATACAGATGTTCTATGGGTTTATCCACAAAGTTGTCCAGATAAACCAGGGAGAACTGTCACGCCTGCTTTGGGGAACGTTCAGGGGCTGTGGAAAAGCCTGAAGCTTTGCCTACGATTGCTTTTTGGCGATGGCCAGGCGGCGCAAGTACAGCGCCAAGAACGCCACACCCAACACCAAGGCAAACCAGCCTACCAAAGACGATTGCGCCACCATGTCGCGCATGGCGGACGGCGCCATGAACGACGGGCCTAGCAGCACCGCCAAGCCAATCAGCGTGCACATGATGCCGCGCTGCAGCACGTCGGTGTTTTGTTTGCGGGTGGGGCGGTTGGACATGGCGGTACGGCTTCTATGCGATGAAAACGGCAGTGTACGTTTCACCCATGGCGGCGTAGATGTGGGTAGTACGCAAAAAAAATGGCCTGCAGTGCAGGCCACGGAAGCGTATTCAGCTACTCAATCAATAGCAAACTACGCAGGGCAAAAATGGCTGATACGCAAATTACGCTTCGGCGTTGGCCTCTGGGGCAAGGCCGGCGTCTTTGCGAATGGTGTTGTGGTCGCGGTGGTCGCGCAGCCGGCCCAAGGTGCTCTCGAGCGAACGCTTGAGCTTGCCAGCTGCGCCGCGAAAGGCCTCGTCTTGGGTGGTGCCGTGGTGGGTGACGGCCACCGGTTGATGGTTGGCCAGGCGCGCTTCCATGGCACAGCGGGTGTCGGGGGCGCCTTTATCGGAGGTTTCTTTGCCGAGGTGAACTTCCACTCGGGTGATGTCGACTTGGAAATGGCTCAAGACTTCGCGCAGTTCCGCATCGGCCCAGCGCTCCAACGACTCTTTGTTTTCGATGCCGTTGTGGCTGTTGACTTGAATTTGCATAGGACCTCCTCACGGTGATGGCCGCATCCTGCAGTTGCCCGCAGGGGGCGCGGCGAACAGCCGTTTGACAGGGCTTTGGAGTCGCTCCGTCAGACGGCACTCGAGGCCAGTGTGCACCAAAAAATGGGCCCGTCCGGTAGGAGAGCGTAGGGAGTTACGCGTAACAGTCTGTAGAGCCGCGCAGACCGTCGCTTTTAGCTCTCAGCGGCGTCGTCAGTGTCTGCGTCGACTCCATCATTGTCCGTAGGGACATTGCCGGCGTTTTCTGCATTGCCACGGCCGCGCTTCTTGCGCGCGTCTTTTTTCGCCTGGCGTTTGGCGTCGGCAGCCTGACCCGCAGCCAGCCAGCCGGTGAACTCTTCGGGCGCCTCTAGCGTGATGCGCCCGAGCGTGCCGTCGCGAAATTCGTAGATCACGATCTCGGCCGCCTTCTGGATGTTGACGCGCCCGCCACCCAGCAGTGTGCCGCGTTTGCGGCCAATTTCTTCCAGCAGCGTGGCGTCGTCCAGATCGGCCAAAGACTCGGCAGAGCCCAGCCTGTAACGCGCTTGCAGCAGCGGCAAATAGTTACGGCGCAGGTTGGCCAGCAGTTCCAGCGCCACTTCTTCTTCGTCGTACGCGTTGCGACCGATGGCGCCGCTAGCGGCCAGCAGGTAGCCGCTTTCGGGCACCACAATGCGCGGCCACAACATGCCGGGGGTGTCGTAAAGATAGAAATCGTCGGCAATGGTGATGCGCTGCTCGATGCGCGTGATGCCCGCCTCGTCGCCGGTTTTGGCCGCGCGTTTGCCCTTCAGCGTGTTGATGAGCGTGGACTTGCCGACGTTGGGAATGCCGCATACCAGCACGCGCATCGGTTTGGCCATGCCGCCCCGGTTGGGCGCCAGGATGTGGCAACCGGCCACCAGGCGTTGCGCGGGGGCAAGCTCGCTGGCATCCAGCCCAATCGCCTGGGTGGCGGGCTGGGCGTTGTAATAAGCCAGCCAGTCGGCCGTGCGTGCGGGGTCGGCCAGGTCTTGTTTGTTCAGCACCTTGAGCGTGGGAATGCCCTGGGTGATTTCGGCCAGCATCGGGTTGGCGCTGGAGCCGGGCAGCCGCGCGTCGAGCAGCTCAATCACCACATCGGTGTCTTTGGCGCGTTCGAGTACAGCTTTTTTGGTCACATGCATGTGACCCGGGAACCATTGGATGGCCATGGGTGGGGACGACTTTTATTCGGTGCAGAGGGTCTGCATTGTCCCCGAGATCGTGAATGCGTTCTAAAACCGGCCGTTGTGGCTGGGCCGGTAGCAATTCACTTTTAGAAAGCGCTGCGTTTGCGTGCCTTGGCTTTGGCAAATGCAGAGACTGGGCGTGCAGCGGGTTTGTCGTCGCCCGAAATGTGTTCCGCCAAAGCGACGGACTTATCCTGGATGTGCTGCGCCACGTGGCCGGCCAGCACGGCTACGGGCGTGGCAGCCTGTGCCAGTTTTTCCAGCGCTGGCACACCTAAACGTTCGTCAAATGCGGCTGCGTTGGCCGAAGCCAGTTGCACACTTTGGTTGGCCAGCTCGGTGAGTTTTTCGACCACGGCGGTGGCGCCGCTGGCGCTTAAGTTCAAACCCTGGTGGTACAGGCTGCCCACCACGTCATGGGCACGCTTGGCGTTGCGTCGTGCCTCGGCGCTTAATTCGGTTTGCGATTGCCCCATGGCGGCAGACCACTGCTGTTCCAGCAGTTCGGCCACGCGTTCTCCGCTGGCGCGGTAGACGTTGACCATGTTGCGCATGGTGTCGCTGTAAGCAGCGATGAGGTTCGCGCTGACGTCGGAAAGTTGTTGTGCACTCATGACGAAAACTCCGGATATGGCATTGCAGCCCACAATTTTGCGCTTGTCTGTCTCGTAGGGCATGCCACAACGGCACACCAAAATGGGGGCGTGCACCTATAACGTTGTTACAACTTCTTGGGCCGACATTCGGACGCGAGTCGCGCTTTTTAACGCGCCGCCCGACATTTGGCAATGTTGCATCTGCAAACGCAGCTTTTAAAACGGTAGCAGAATGGTCACAGTTCGCATCTTTCCGCTAAACGTTTTGATAGCGTCTAGAGCTTGATGCATATGCCAAAGCGGCACTTTTTATAGAAAGTTTTGCCATGGCCCGTAGCGGCGTATTTGTTTCTTGTGCCTTGGGTGCTGTGCTATTGGCGGCTTGTGCAGCGCCGACCGGTGGCTTGGCCCCCGTGCGCTACACGTGCGACGACGGCAGTGCATTGCGCGTGCAGTTCGAGGCAGACGCCGCTTTGGTCACCTTGCCCGACGGCAATATTTTGCGCTTGCCGCAGCAGCCCGCCGCCTCCGGTACTTGGTACGCCACGCCGCAGTACACCCTGCGCGGGAAGGGTGACGAGGCGACCTGGACCGTTGGTCGCCGCACGCCGCTGGCATGCCGCGTGCAACGCTAACGGCGCGCCTTCCCATCCATTTCAATCGACTGCGAAACCCATCCACATGAGTCAAACTCCACCCTCTTTACCAGCGCTTGAAGTGCTGCCGCGCGACCTGTCGGCCTACCGCGAAGGCAACATCGGCATTGACTACGTGCACCGCTTCGAGTCCGGCAAGCCCGGCCCGCACGTGCTCATCAACGCGTTGACCCACGGCAACGAGATCTGCGGCATGGTGGCCGTGACCGACCTGCTCGACAAAGGGGTGCGCCCGCTCATCGGCACACTGACTTTGAGTTTTGCGCACGTGGAGGCCTACAACGCGTTCGACGCGGCCAAGCCTTTTGCCAACCGGCAAATGGTGCACAACCTCAACCGTGTGTGGTCTGATGAATTGCTCAGCGGCACTGAAGACAGCCCCGAACTGCGCCGCGCCCGCGCGCTGCGCCCGGTGGTGGCGGCGGCCGACCACATTCTTGATATCCACTCCACCAGCCAGGACGTGGTGCCGTTCTGGGTCTACCCCGCGTACGAGCGCAATGCGCGTGTGGCGCTGGCCGTGGGCATGCCTGCGGTGCACCTGGTGATGCCCAACGGCTTGGGTTCCGGTACGCCACTGATCCAACACGGCTTGCACGCGGGGCCCGATGCTCCAGGCGCTGCGCTAGTGGTCGAATGCGGCCAGCATTTCAAACAAGACGCGGCCAATGTGGCGAGCGAAGTGACGCTGCGCTTCCTGTCGCACTTTGGTTTGGTCGAGCGCGAAATCTTGGCGCCTGCCGCCACGCCACGCCGCTTCGAGTTGCTGCAAACGCTGCTGGTGCACACGCCTGAATTCCGCTTCACACGGCCCGTGCTTGGCTTTGAAACCTTTGCCCAAGGCGAGCTGATTGCCACCGATGGCGCGATTGAAATCATCTCGCCCTGCGACGACTGCACCGTGTTCATGCCCACGCGCGAGCCGATTGTGGGCGCCGAGGCGGTTTACCTCACGCGGCCTTTGTAATCCCGGCGAGGTTATCTGCGCGCGTCCAGCGCCATGCGCAGTGCCAGACCGGCCAGCACCGTGCCCATCAGGTAGCGCTGTACCGCAAGCCAGGTGGGACGGGTGCCCAGAAAGGCGGCCATCGTGCCGGCCGCCATCACGATAGCGCCATTCACGCTGACGCTGATGGCGATCTGCATCGTGCCCAACACCACCGCCTGCATGAAGACGTGGCCCGTAGTGGGGTCGATGAACTGCGGTAACAGCGACAGATAGAGCATGGCTGCTTTGGGGTTTAGAAGATTGGTCATGAACCCCATGGCAAACAGCCGGCGCGGGCTGTCGACCGGCAGGCTCTGCACCTGAAACGGTGAGCGCCCGCCCGGCTTCAGGGCCTGCCACGCCAGGTAGCCGAGATAGGCCGCACCAGCGAACCGCAACGCATCGTAGGCATAGGGCACGGCCAACACCAAAGACGTGATGCCGAGCGCCGCTGCCAGCATGTAGATCAAAAATGCCAGGGCAACGCCGCCCAACGACACCAGACCCGCGCGCCGCCCTTGGCAGATGGAACGAGACACCACGTACACCATGTTCGGGCCTGGCGTGAGCACCATGCCCAACGCGAGCAAGGCAAAGCCGATGAGGGACGAAGAATGCGGCACGGAAACTCCTGAAAGGGTAGGGATAGGCAACTATCGAAGGGACTGTATCCAGGCGAAGGGCCGATCACCAGATACAGAATCGCGCTCTCGCGTGCGATACAGCCATCAGCCTGGTGTGCCGATTTCGCTTTGCCATTACGCCCCGCCTGGCTGCAGCACCGCCCCCATCGCCGCTGGCGAGGTCTGCCGAATGTGCTCCACAAACCGGCGCAACTTGGCGGGGTAGTGCGGCGCGTACGGGTAGACCAGGCTGACCGGCAACGGCGCGGCTTGCCAGGCGGACGCCAGGTGGATGAGCCGCCCCTGCGCCACGTCGTCGGCCACCGCCCAGGCCGAGGCAATGCACACGCCCAAGCCCAGCAACGCGGCGCTGCGCAGGGCGAACAGACTGTCGGTGCTCATGCGCGGCTGGATGGGCAGGCGGGCCACGCGCTCGGCGTTGTCTTCGTGGCGCAGCACCACTTCGTTGCGGTAATAGGTGCTGAGCGCCAACCACGGCAGAGCGCCCAGTTCTTCCGCATGGCGCGGCAGTGGGCGTTCGCCCAGTATGGACGGCGCGGCCACCACGATGCGCGGCACCTGCGCCAGGCGGATCGCCACCAAGCCGGGGTCGTTCACCTCACCCACCTGGATTGCGCAGTCGATGCCCTCGGCGATGAAATCGGGCGCCCGGTCGTGCAGGCGCCAGTCGGCCGTCACACGTGGATGGCGGCGCAAGAACTCGGCCAGGGGAGCGATCAGCAAGGCCTGGCCGAAAGCATGCGGCGCCACCACGCGCAAGGTGCCCTCGGGCTCGTCGCCCGCACCGCGCAGTTCGGCCTCGAACACGTCCCAACTGGCCAGCATTTCCTTGGCGCGCAAATAACAACGTTGGCCGTCTTCGGTCAGCTTCATCGCGTGGGTGGAGCGGTGCAGCAAGCGCATGCCCAACGATCGCTCTAGTGCCTGCAGACGGCGGCTGACGGTGGGCTGTGTGGCGCCCAACTGCGCGGCCACGGCCGAGAGGCTGCCCGCCTCGACGATGCGCACAAAGGTGCGCATCAGCTCAATGCGGTCGGAGGTGGCACTGGCTGCAGCGGAGATAGGCGATTCTGTATTGCTCATACGCCGAGCGTATAACGATTGTGTGGCTGGCGCTACTACCCCAAGTGAGGTGAACTGGAGACACTCGCGGCATTCCTTTGAAAATACGGGTAAATACCATGTCTTCTATTCAAACTGCGCATGCGCATATGAGCAAACCAACCGCTGGCACCGCCAGTGCGGCGGTGTCTACCGGCCAACCCATGCCGGCTTCGCTGGTGCTGTTGCTGGCCACGGCGGCTGGCCTGGCCGTGGCCACGCTGTATTACAACCAGCCGATGCTGGGCGTGCTGGGCGCCAACATCGGTGCAACGGGGAGCCAGGTCGGCCTGGTGCCCACGCTCACGCAGCTTGGCTACGCCTTGGGCATCTTGCTGCTGGCGCCGCTGGGCGACCGCTACGACCGCCGCCGCATCATCTTGTTCAAGGCCGCCGCGTTGGTGGTGGCCTTGCTGGTCGCTGCCGCTTCACCGCACATCGGCGTGTTGCTCGCCGCGAGTTTGGCGATTGGTGTGTTTGCCACCTTGGCGCAAGACATCGTGCCCGCCGCCGCCACGCTGGCCCCCGAGGCCAACCGCGGCAAAGTGGTGGGTACGGTGATGACCGGCCTGCTGCTGGGCATCTTGTTGTCGCGTGTGGTCAGCGGGTTTGTGGCCGAGCACTTTGGCTGGCGCAGCATGTTCCTGGCGGCCGCCGTCAGCATTGCGGCGATTGGCGTGGCTTCGTGGCGCGGCCTGCCGCGCTTCAAGGCGACCACGCATTTGGCTTATGGCGCCTTGCTTGCCACCTTGATGCAACTCTGGCAACGGCATAGCGCGCTGCGCCGCGCCACGGTGGCGCAAGGTCTGTTGTCGGTGGGCTTCAGCGCGTTTTGGTCTACCTTGGCCGTGATGCTGCATGGCGAACCCTTCCACATGGGAGCCGCCGCCGCCGGTGCTTTTGGTCTGGCAGGTGCTGCTGGCGCCTTGGCCGCGCCCATGGCCGGCCGGATTGCCGACCGCAAAGGGCCAGAGCTGGTGACGCGTCTGGGTGCTGGTTTGGCCGCACTCTCGTTTGCTGCCATGGGCTTGGCGCACTTCCTGGTGCCACAAGCGCAAATCGTCTTGCTGGTGCTCACGGCCATTGGCTTTGACCTAGGTGTGCAAGCCTCGCTGGTGGCGCACCAGACCATCATCTACGGCATTGACCCGGGTGCACGCAGCCGCCTGAATGCGGTGCTGTTTGTGGGCATGTTCACCGGCATGGCGGCTGGTGGTGCATTGGGCGCGCTGGTGCTGGCGCAGTGGGGTTGGATGGCGGTGGCCGGGTTGGCCACGCTGGCCGGCGTAGGCGCCTTGGCCGTGCGCATGTGGCCCCAGGTTTCTGGTGTGAAGGCTTAAGGCAACGCTGAACAAGCCCCTCGTGCGCCGCGTTCCCTCGTTTTGGGCGATCTGCTGCGTTGCAAATCCGCGCCATAGCTACGGCTATGGTGCGGATTTGCGCCTTGCATCTCATCCCAAACCGAGGTTCGCGTCATCACGGGGACTTATTCAGCGTCGCCTTAATTCAAGCCTAAGCGGGGATGAACAGAGCCGGGTCCACCATGGCCCGGTTCAGGCTGATAGACCAATGCAAGTGCGGCCCCGTCACCCGGCCCGTGGCGCCCACGGCGCCCAGGCGTTTGCCCACCGGCAGCACATCGCCCACCGCCACGTCGATGCGGCTCAGGTGGCACACCATGCTGAGCACGCCGCCGCCGTGGTCCAGCCACACGGTGTTGCCGTTGAAGAAGTAGTCGCCGGTGTCGATCACCTTGCCGGCCAAGGGCGCCACGATGGGCGTTCCAGTGGGGGCTGCGATGTCCATGCCGCTGTGTGGATTACGCGCTTGCCCGTTGAACACGCGGCGCAAGCCAAACGAGCCCGAGCGGCGGCCTGACACCGGCGCGCGCATTTTCAGGTTGGCGGGCAGCGGCTCGGAGAAGGTGGCCATCACGGTTTGCAAATGCAGGCGTTCGCGCTCGTAGCGGGCTTCGTCTTCGGCTGACAAATCGACCTTGCCCGGCGCCACCTTCAAGCGCTGCTCGCGGTATTTTTTCGGGGCGATGGTGTAGGCCAACTTCCGTGGCTCGCCGCCCTCGGCCGGTGTGACGTTGACGCTGGCTTCGCCGGGCACAGCCGCCAGCGGAATGCCGACCACCGCCGTCCAACCTGTGGCGTCGCCCAGCACCAGCACCGGCAAGTCGCCTTCACCTGTGCGCACCACGGGGCGAGTGGGCGCTGGCCCCAGCGCCAGGTGTGCCACGCCACCGGGCACCAAGAGTGCGTGCGGCCAGGCGATGGGGGCGTGGTGGGCGGCTTTTGCAAATGCGGAGGATGCTGGCAGCAACAGCCCGCCCGCGAGGGAGGCGAGTGCAGTGCGGCGGGTGAAATGCTGGCTGGAATAGAGGCTGCAATCGCCGGATTTATTGTTATGCATGAATTAGGTCTCTGGCGCTTATCAGTGTAGCGCAGGCAGCTATGAATTCAGTAGTCTTCTGCCACCCGCTGGGGTGCCCCAGTCTACCGGGGCGCCCGTTGTTTTTTACGGCTTGCCGATCATGCGCGGCAAAACATTGGTGTGGCCCGGGCGGCGGTGCCACAGCGCCATGGTGATGTGGCCCACCACCAGGGCCAGCAGCACCCAGCCCAACTCGCCGTGCAGCAGGCTGCCGAGTTCCGTCATCCAGGAAATCTTGTCGTCGTGGCCTTGCATCAGCGGAATGCCAAACGGCGCAAACGCGCGGCCCGAGCCGTACTGGCGCAGCAGCGCAATAGCGGGCACGGCCAGCATCAAGGCGTAGAGCGCCAAGTGCCCCAGATGCGCGGCCAGATTGACGTGCGGCGGGCGTTGGCGCGCGTGTAAAAGCGCCCACACGGCCCGCAAGATCCACAGCGCGAAGATCAGTGCACCCACCGGTTTGTGCGCCTGCCACAGCAGAGCGTCGACGGCCGAGTCTTTGGCGAAGTAATGCGCTATTGCCGCCGCAAACACCACGGCAAAACACAGGGCCATGCCCCAGTGGAAGAAGCGGCTGACGCTACCGTAACGCCGAGCCGAGTCGGGCACCGGCCAAGAAGCGTCAGCGCTGACGCTGGAGGAGGGGTTCGCTGGAGATGTGCGCATGGCCGGCCTGTGGGGTGAGGGTTGGTGAAAACCCTTGGCAGACACGGCCCCGCGCACAAAAGTTCAGTTTGAATGCCGACTTAGCTTGCGTCTTTTTTCTACTTTACTTCCAGCGTATCCAACTGCCACACCGACAGGTCGTGGTAGTGCTTGACCTCGCCGGCGGCGAACTTGCCATAGGGGTAGATGACAAAAATCGGCCCCTTGTCGCGCGATGACATGGCCTTGCCGTTCATCTGCACGGCCAAGATCACGTCGTGCTGTGTGGCGTCGCTGAACGGAATGTTCACGGCATAGTCGTTGATGGCTACTGCTTTGATCGTCGACCCCGTGGCCCCGGCCGCAATCAACACGTCGCGCAGCAACGGCCCGCTGAAAGTCACCTTGCGCGGATACCAAGGCGTGTCGACGTTGTGGGTCACCTGCGGCAGGCTCTCCAGCATGCGCATGTCGAACTCGGCTACCTGGCCTTTGTTCGGCTTGGCCACATTGCCTTTGACCGTGAGTACCACTTTGTCCGTCGGTTTGGTTTGCGCCCATGCCTGTGTGCCGGTGATGCTCAACGCGGCGCAAAGAAGTGCGCCTAGGGTATGGCGGCGACTTGTCATTTAGGTGTGCCTTGTGCGAGTTGGGCCAGCGCTTCCACATCCACCTCGTCAATTTGCGATGGGCTCAGGAAGCGCTCGGCATACATCCGCCAAACGCCATTGCGCAGGAAGTACAAATACAGCTCCACGTCGATGTGCCGGTCTTTGCACATAAAGGCCATGATGCGCAGCGATTCCGACAAGGTCTTGGGCGGTTTGTACGGCCGGTCGGCGGCGGTCAGTGCCTCAAAAATATCGGCCAGCGCCATGATGCGGTCGGTGGTTTGCAGTGCTTCGCCGGGCAGGCGGCGCGGGTAGCCTTGGCCGTCCATCTTTTCGTGGTGGTTGGCGGCGATGTCAGGCACACGTTCCAGGTGCGCGGGCCACGGCAGCTTCTTCAGCATGATGTAGGTCTGCACGATGTGGTCGTTGATGGCGAAGCGGTCTTCGTCGGTGAGCGTGCCACGGCGGATGGCCAGGTTGTGCAACTCGCCCATGTTTTGGCGCTGCGCGGGCAGGCGCATGTTGAAACCATGCTGGTTGCGCGGGTCTCCGGCTTCGACCGGGGGACGTTCGTCGCCCCAGGGCACGACGTGGTCGGCACGGTCGGCCAACAGGTGTTCTGTGGCGGGCAGCGGCACGGGGGCGGTGCGGTCGCGTGTCAGCCGCTTCTTCTCTTCAACGCCCAGGCCCAGGGTGTCGTCGAACTGGCGTTGCCAGGTGGTTTGCGCCACCTGCCGCAAGCGCGCAATCGCCTCGTCGGACATGAATTCGCCACCCACATTGCTGTCGGCCACGAAGCGGAAGTCGGCTTGCAACTGGGCCTGTTTCTCTGCCAGTTGTTGCTGCGTGGTATCGCGGTCTTCACCCGCCAACTGCGCGCGCAGGGCAGTGATTTCGGCGTCGCGCCAGAGCACTTCAAAGCGCATGCGCACTTCGTGGATGCGGTTGTAAATGCCTTCGAGCTTGGTGGCCTTGTCGACGATGTGCTCAGGGCTGGTGACCTTGCCACAGTCGTGCAGCCAGGCGCCAAGGTAAAAGGCGTAACGCTCGTTCTCGCTGAGTTGAAAGGCCGCATACGGGCCGGTGGCATCGGCCGTCATCTGGTCGACCAGCATCAGCGCGAGTTCGGGCACACGCTCGCAGTGCCCGCCGGTGTAAGGGCTCTTGGCGTCGATGGCGTCGGCCAGCACGCGGATCACCGCGTCGAACAGATTCTTCTGCGCCTCGATGAGTTGCCGGGTTTCTATGGCCACGGCCAGCATGCCGGTGAGGCGTGTCACAAAAGCTTGAAACTCGGGGGCGGTGTGCATCTGGTCGGCGCTGTGCACCAGCACCAGCAAACCTTCGAGCTGGCCGCTGCGGCCACGCAGTTCAAACTCGGCGCGCTGGTGTGTGGCGTTGACGGCGCGCGAGCGCAGGCGCTCGGCATCGTTGGCCGCATAAGCAAAGGTTTCCTGCAGTGTGTCTTGCTCGCCGGCAAGTGCTGCGCGCAGCATGGTGCCGCTGTCGCGCTGCCACAGGTACACACCGCCACCTTCGCTGCGCGTGGCCGCCACAATTTTTTCCAGCACCTGGCCCAACATGCTGTCGATGCGAGCCTCGGCCCCGAGCACACGGCTGATGTCCAGAAACGCCTCAACCGCCACGCTCACGTTGTCTACCACCTCGTGCAAGGTGCGCACTTCGCGCAGGTTGGTGGGTGCCGTGGGCGGGTGCGAAAAATCAAAGGCCGACATGCGCCGGGCGCGGGCTGTGGCGTCTTCCAGGGCCTTGCCGATGCTGCTGCCCGCCCACCAGCCCAGTGGCAGAAACAGCAGGATGAACCCGGCCGCAATCAAGATCAACCGGTCGCGGTTGCGCTGCAGGTCGCCCAGCAGTTCATCGGCCGGTGCGGCCACCAGCAAACGCAGGCGCACACCTTCAATGGCATCAAACGGCATGGCGATGCCGAGCCAATCTTTGCCATTGGCTTGGTACGACACGGCACGTTCATCTTTGGCCTGCGCCTGCAGTTGTGTGAGGGCGTCTACGCCCAGATCGGTCAACGAGCGGAAGCCAATTTCGTCAGAGTTTTCACGCTGCACCAGCACGGCTTGCATGTCGCGGTAGGCCACTACCTCGTTGTTGTCGCCTACCAGCGCCAACTCCGAACCCGGCGTGAGCCGCAGGTCGCCCAGGCTTTCGGCCAGGTCGTCCAAGGTCATGTCCAGGGCGACGATGGTTTTGCCGTTGGTCGCCAGTTTCGACAGGCTGATGCCCACCTGCCGGGTCGAGAAGAAAACATAGGGCTTGGAAACCACCGTGGCCACGGTGTCCTTGGCTGCAACGTACCAGGCGCGTTGGCGTGGGTCGAAGCGGTAGTCGGGCATCTCGCGGTGCTGGAGCAGATGGCTCTCGGCGTTGAAGAAGTGGTAGGCGCCCTTGCTCTCTCCGGCTGCATTGGTGGTGACCGTTTGCACTAAAAAGTTGGCTTGAGGTGGGGCCTGAAAACGTTGCCGAATCTCGCGTTGGTCAAGCGGCCGCACCAGCAGAAAGTCGCCGTTTTCATAACCGACGTAGATGGCCGAGACCAAATTGTTGGCCGACAACTCTGCCGCAAAAACGCCCACGCGGCTGAGCCGATCTTCCACACTGGTGGCTGACACGATGGGGTCGAAGGCCAGCGTACGCAGGGTGGCGGCGCCCGGGTCGACCATGCGCCGCGAGCGCTCGGTGGTGATCTGGCCCGCATCGCGCGCGGTGCGGGTGGCTGTGTCGAGCAACACTTGCCGCGACCCGAGCCAGCCGATGGTGAGCACCACAATCGTCATGATCACCATCGCCCCGACCACCATGCCTGCAATCGCCGCTCTGACCGGCAGCCCTTTGGCTTGAACTCTCATTCCTGTGCGTGCCCTTCAAGGATGCTCTGCAGTCGTCAGCATGGGCTGGTGGTGCGGATCGGGGTCGGGATGGGATGCTTAGCGCAGTTGGCCGTTCACAGTCGAAGCGAGTGGAGTGCGCCTAAAAGACCAAGAGCCGGTGCTCACAAAGCATGAGTTCCATATTCTGGGCAGATGCGGCTCACAAAGGAAACCCCAAATTCAAAAAGACTGCTTACAGAATATCTGGTGTTGTTACAACATCACACCCCCGGAAGCTGGGGTGGGATGGCACACCCTGTTGTCTCTTATGCCGAAGACCAGGGATTGAAGATTTGCACGGGCAGGCCTGCAAAGTCTTTGGCGTTGCGTGTGACCAAGACGAGGTCGTGCGCCAACGCTGTAGCTGCCAGCAAACTGTCGATGGCAGGCAAAGGGCGCCCCGCTGCGGCCACCAGACGGCCCCAGCGGTCGGCAACGGCAGCGTCCACGTCCAAAATGCGACCGGTAAAGAATAGGGGGAGATCGGTTTCTAGCCAATCCAGCAAGGCTTGGCGGCGGGTGGTTTCGGCCACACCTTCCACGCCCTTGCGGATTTCCCCCAAGGTCAACACACTCAAGTAAAGCGTGACGGGAGGGCGCTTGGCGAACCACGCCACCACGTTTGCGTCGGGCGACTTGCGGCGCAACTCCGAAAGCACGTTGGTGTCGACCAGGTAACTCACAATCCGGTCTCGTGGCTGTCGCGTGTCAGACTGGCATCGCGGTCCAACTCAAGCTTGTCCATGTCAAACAATGGCGAGCGCTGCATGAAGTCCACCAGCGAACCTTGGCTGTTGGAAAGCGATTCAAAGGTTTCACGTGATACCACCACCGCCACGGAATGCCCGTGCACGGTGATGTCCTGTGGCTGATGTTGGGCCGACTTCACGACCTCGGAAAGCCGAGCCTTGGCATCCTGCATTTGCCATGTTTGCATAGAGCCTCCTTTGAATCTGACTAGGTTGGTCAGATTTTAAGGCTTTAAAGATCATGGCTCAACTTTTTACCGTGCTGTTGGATCGTTTCCAGACACAGCGCGGAGCGTTCTGCACGCTGAAAGCAAATCAGCCAACCCGGCAAAAGCCTGAAACGGCATTTACTGGGTTGGCTGACGAAGAGCGCTCAGAGAACTAAGGTGGTGAGCTTATTTACCCCAACTGTCTTTCAACCCCACCGCCAAGTTGAACACTGGCTTCCCGGCTTGATGGTCCAACTTGTCGGCCACAAAGTAGCCGTGGCGCTCGAACTGGAACTTTTGTTCTGGCAGGGCGTTGGCCAGCGAGGGCTCGACGATGGCGGTGGCGATCTTCAGGCTCTTGGGGTTGAGGCTTTCCAGGTGGTTTTTGCCACCGGCGTCGGGCTGGGCTTCGAGGTAGAGGCGGTCGTAGAGGCGAACTTCGGCCTGCACGCCGTCTGCAGCGCCGACCCAGGTGATGGCGGCCTTGACCTTGACGCTGTCGGCACCGGGTGTGCCGCTCTTGGTGTCGGGCACCACGGTGGCCAGCACTTCGGTCACTTTGCCATCGGCGTCGCGTGTGCAGCCGGTGCATTCGATGACGTAGCCGCCTTTGAGGCGCACCTTGTTGCCCGGGAACAGGCGCTTGTAGCCCTTGGGGGGCACTTCTTCAAAGTCTTCGCGGTCGATCCACAGTTCCTTGCCGATGGTGAAGTGGCGCGGCGCAGGCTCGGGCGTGCCTTCGGGCGGATGCGGCAGCGCGGGCAGGGTGCACGGCTCCAAGTGGCCAGCGCCCATCACGTCATCCCAGTTGGTGAGCACCAACTTGACCGGGTCGAGCACGGCCATGCCACGGTGGGCGGTGGTTTCCAGCGTTTCGCGCAAAGCGGCTTCCAGGCTGGCGTAGTCGGTCCAGCCACCAGATTTGGTCACGCCGCTGCGTTCGCAGAACAGCTTCAACGCATCGGCCGTGTAGCCACGGCGGCGCAGGCCGGCCAGCGTGGGCATGCGAGGGTCGTTCCAGCCGGTGACGTGGTTTTCTTCCACCAGTTGGCGCAGCTTGCGCTTGCTGGTGACGATGTGGTTGATGTTGAGCCGCGCAAACTCGTATTGGCGTGGGTGCGGGCTGGCGATCAGGCCTCCTTCGGCCAGGCGGTCGAGCAGCCAGTCGTAAAACGGGCGTTGGTCTTCAAATTCCAGCGTGCAGATGCTGTGGGTGATTTGTTCCAGCGCGTCTTCGATCGGGTGGGCGAAGGTGTACATCGGGTAGATGCACCAGGTGTCGCCGGTGTTGTGGTGCGTGGCGCGGCGAATGCGGTACAGCGCGGGGTCGCGCATGTTGATGTTCGGGCTGGCCATGTCGATCTTGGCGCGCAGGATGGCGGCGCCGTCGGCCAGCTTGCCGTCTTTCATTTCGCGCAGGCGTGCCAGGTTCTCGGCCGGCGTGCGGCTGCGGAACGGGCTGTTGGTGCCGGGTGTGGTGAAGTCGCCACGGTTGGCGCGCATCTGCTCGGGCGTTTGCTCGTCGACGTAGGCCAGGCCTTGTTCCACCAGGTACTCGGCGGCGCGGTACATGAAGTCGAAGTAGTTGCTGGCAAAGTATTCGTGCGGCTGCAAGGTGCCGGGCGCGCTGGGGCGGTCGGCCAGTTGGGTCTCGTAACCCATCCAGTCGATGGCGTCGCGGATGGCGTCCACGTACTCTTGTTCTTCTTTTTCGGGGTTGGTGTCGTCAAAGCGCAGGTGGCACACGCCGCCGTACTCGGCTGCCAGGCTGAAGTTCAGCCAGATGCTCTTGGCGTGGCCGATGTGTAAGTAGCCGTTGGGCTCTGGCGGAAAGCGCATGCGCACTTTGGCTGGGTCTTCCATGCCGGCGGCGTGGTGGGCAGCGTCGCCCGGCGAGCCGGCCCATTGGCGGCCGTTGTACTGGCCTTGGGCCAGGTCAGACTCGATCACCTGGCGCAAAAAGTTGCTCGGTTTGATGGGTTCGGCGGGCGTGGCAGTGCCGTGGGCGGGGGCTGCGGAATTTGGGGTTGGGGAGCTCATTGATTGATTTTAGGCGGGCTCAAGGGCTGTTACGTTTGGGAACCAGCTTTAACCAAGTGGGTCGTAGTCCACAACGGCATTCGCGCGTTAATGGAGTACAGCCCGGTTTTCTATTTGGGTTGTTTATCAGTCGACTTCAAGGAGATTTCCATGTCGCTCAAAACTTCTTTCTTTGCCCGCGCCGCTGCTGCTGGTGTGTTGGCAATCGTCGCTCTGGGAGCCGCTGGTGTGGCCCAGGCCCGTAGTGATGTGAGCTGGTCGGTGGGCATTGGCCTGCCAGGTGCTGCCGTGGCAGTGGGTAACGGCTACGGTTATGTGCAGCCCGCACCCGTCTATGTGGCGCCAGCGCCGGTATATGCGCCCGGCTACGTGCAGAACTACGTTCCGCCTGTGGCTTACGTGCAACCTGGCTATGCGCCGCCGGTTTACGTGGCCCCGCGCCCCGTGATCTACGCGCCGCCGGTGTACGTGGCGCCGCGTCCGGTGTATGTGCGACCCGGCTACTACGGTCGTGGCTACTATGACGGCCGAGGCTATTACGATGGTCGCGGCCACGGACATGGCCACCGCTAAAAATCTAAAGAAAAGAGCTGTTGGGGCTTAGCTAGGCTGTGGAGCCAGCTACAAAGAGCATAGCGGTTTTGATGCCCAGCACGGTCAACGCTAGAGAGCCGAGCACGTGCACCGCCGCCACGCCCAAGGCCAGGGCGTAGCGTTGCTCCAGCAGCATGGCCACCACCTCCGCCGAAAAGGTGGAGAAGGTGGTCAGCCCGCCCAAAAAGCCCGTCACCAGCACCAGCCGCCACACCGGGTCGAGCTGCGGCATGGCTTGGAATACGCCCACGCACACCCCAATGAGGTAGCCACCAATCAGATTGGCGGCGAGCGTGCCCCAGGGCAAAAGGCCGCCGGGGTTGAGCCAAAGGCCCAATCGCCAGCGGGCCAGGGCGCCGAGCGAGGCGCCTACAGAAATCGCGATGACAGGTAGTGCAGCAGGAAACATGCGGCGGATTCTAGGTGTTCAGTCTAGTGATCCGCGCCCATGAACACGTCCGGCAAGATGGTCACGATGCTCGGGAACACGGTGATCAACGCAATACACACCACTAGGCAGAAGAAGAACGGGATGGCCGCGCGGGCGATGATGTTGCTGTCTTTGCCCGTCATGTTCTGCAGCACAAACAGGTTGAAGCCCACCGGCGGCGTGACCTCGGCAATCTCGACCAGCAGCACGATGAAGATGCCGAACCAGATCAGGTCGAACCCCGCCTTCTGGATCATCGGCAGCACCACCGCGCTGGTGAGCACGATCATGCTGATGCCGTCGAGTGCCGTGCCCAAAATCAAATACACCACCACCAGCGCGCCGATGAGCGCGTAGGGTGACAGGTGCATGCTGTCCACCCATTCGGCCAGCTCGCGCGGAATGCCGGTGAAGGCCATGGTTTTGGTCAGGAACGCGGCACCGGCCAGGATGAACATGATCATGCAACTGGTGCGCGTGGCGCCCATCAGCGCGTCTTTGAAGTTCTTCCAGCTCAGGCTGCGGCCCCAGGCGGCGATGGCCAGCGAACCTAGTACGCCAAACGCGGCGCATTCGGTGGCAGTGGCCCAACCGGCCACCAACACCCAGACGATGAACACGATGAGCAGCGCACACGGAATCAAATTGCCGGAGAGGCGAATCTTCTCCATGAACGTGGTCGGTGGGTCGGCCGGGGGCACTTTGTCGGGGTTGCGGATGCTCCACCAGGCGATGTAGCCGGAGAACAGCGCCATCAGCAAAAAGCCCGGCAGAAAGCCCGCCAGGAAGATGCGGATGATGGACGCATCGGCCGCCACGGCGTAGACCACCATGGTGATGGACGGCGGAATCAAAATGCCCAGCGTGCCGGCGGTGGCCAGCGAGCCGATGGCCAGTTTCTCGTCGTAGCCTCGGCGCTTGAGTTCTGGCAGGGCCACCTTGGCAATGGTGGCGCAGGTAGCGGCCGATGAACCCGAGACCGAGCCGAACACACCACAACCGATGATGGTGGTGTGCATCAAACGGCCGGGCACGCGGTTCAGCCAGGGGCGCAGGCCTTCGAACATCTCTTCACTGAGCTTGGTGCGAAACAGGATTTCGCCCATCCAGATGAACAGCGGCAAGGCGGCCAGTTCCCAACTCGCGTTGCTTTCCCAGAAAGACGAGAACAGGTTTTTCGCCGGCAAAGTATTGGTGAAGAAGGCCTGCCCAACCCAGCCCACAATGGCCAGCGTCATGGCGATCCACACGCCGCCAGACAACAGCAGCAGCATGATGAGCAGCAAGCCTGCGCCCATCAGTAAGGTTTCCATCATGGTTGCCAAGCTCCCTGCACAAACAGTGTTGTTTTCATTTTTTAAATCGCTTCGAAGAGCAGAAACAGAAGCTCAAACGTCAGATGAAAAATCGCCCGCCGCGTGCCGCTCTTCAATGGCGCGCTGGTAGCTTGGTTTTTCACCGCGCACCACGCCCACCAGTTCGTCGACCATGGCGATCAGCAACAGCCAGCAGCCGATGACAAAGGTGGATTGCGGAATCCAGATCGGGATGACCACCAGGCCAGTGGCCATCTCGGCGAACTCGTAGCTCTCCCAGGTGAAGCTGGTGGCGGCGTAGGTGAGGTAGGCCACCGAGACGGAGGCGATCAGCAGGCAGATCACGTCCAGCACGCGGCGCACCTTGGGGCTCACAGTGTCGAGCAGCAGCGTCACGCGCACAAAGTCGCCGTGGCGAAACGCGTGTGCCATGGCGAAGAAAGCGGCGGCGGCGCAAAGCCAGGCCACCACGTCGTTGAGCCCGCTCACATGCCAGTTCATCTGCCGGCCCACGCCAGCCAAGATCATCAGCACGAAGATCAGGAACACACAAAGGGCGCCAAGCGCCCCGGCCCCGTTGTAGAGGCCATCTAGAAAGCGGCGCATATCGAGCGGTTATTTCTTGTAGGCGTCAACGATGGCGGCGCCGTCTGGGCCCGCAGCCTTCAGCCAGTCGGCTTGCATGATGCCGCCGACTTGGCGCATGTCCGCGTCCAGCTTGGCCGATGGCTTGTGGATCTTCATGCCGCGCTCGGTCAACAGGCGTTTGTATTCGTCGTTCTTTTCTTCAGCAACTTTCCAGCCACGCACTTCGGCATCAGCAGCGGCCTTCAACACGGCGGCCTTGGTGGGGGCATCCAAAGCGTCGAAAGACTTGGCGTTGACGAGGATGGCGTTCTTGGGAATCCAGGCTTGGGTGTCGTAGAAGTTCTTCAGGCTTTCAAACGTTTTTGTGTCGTAGCCGGTGGAGCCCGAGCTCATATAACTTTCGATCACACCCGTGGCCATGGCGGCGCTCAATTCAGCCTGCTGGATTTGCACCGGTTGGGCGCCAATCAGTTCTGCAATCTTGGCCGTGGCGGGGCTGTACGCGCGCCACTTGATGCCACGCAGATCGGCCACCGAGCTGATTTCTTTCTTGGAGTAAATGCCTTGTGGTGCCCATGGCACCATGAACAAAATCTTGATGCCTTGTGCGGCCAGCATCTTTTCCATCGTCGGCTTCGAGGCTTCATACAGCTTCTTGGCTTGCGGGTAGGTGGTGGCCAGGAAGGGCACGCCGTCCAGGGCGTAGATCGGGTTTTCGTTGGCGAAGTTGGCCAACAGAATTTCGCCGGCTTGCGCTTGGCCGCTTTGCACGGCGCGCTTGATTTCAGGTGCCTTGAACAGCGACGCGTTGGCGTGCACCGTGATCTTGACCTTGCCGCCCGTGGCCGCATCCACATCTTTGGCGAACTGGGTGATGTTCTCGGTGTGGTAGTTGGTGGCGGGGTAGGCGGTGGGCAGATCCCACTTGGTTTGCGCCATGGCCGAGGTGGCCGAGAGTCCAAAAACCGTGACCAGGCCCAGGGCCGTGGCAGAGAAGAGACGACGCTTCATCAAGGTGCTCCAAAAGTGGTTGGAAAATCGTGGAATCGATGGCGAAAATAGTTCGCAAAAATTGGCCCGAGAGCGGAGGATCAATGTATCTGTTTTGGTGCAAAACCCGCTAAGGGCTTATCCTCAATGTCGACAAACTATCAACAAATCACCTCCTGCATGTCTACAATAAATCGGCATGCACATCCCGTGCCAGACTCCACAGGAGAACTCCGAATTGGCCTCTAAGTCCACCCCACGCGCCAAGGGCGAGAACCCTCCCATCGTGTCTTCGGCCCACTTGGTGTCAGACCAAAGCGCCGAGATGAGCGAGTTTGAGTTTGGCCTGATCGTCGCCAGCAACGCCTTTCACCGCTGGGTGGTGCACTGCATGGCCGCTGCGGGCTTGAAGGATTTGACGCCGCTCGACGTGGTGGTGCTGCACCACGTGACGCACCGCGCACGCGACAAACGCCTGGCCGACATCTGCTTCATCATGAACGTGGAAGACACCCATTTGGTGAACTACGCACTGAAAAAGCTCTTGTCGCTGGGCGTGGTGGCGTCGCAGAAAAACGGCAAGGAAGTCACCTACGCCGCCACCGACAGTGGCAAGGCTTATGTGCAGCGTTACCGCGAAATCCGCGAGAGTTGTTTGATCGATGCGCTGCAGGCCGATGACGCGCTGAACCGCGACATCGGCGAGCTGGCGCGGCTGCTGCGCGTGTTGTCGGGCATGTACGACCAAGCCGCGCGGGCGGCGGCTTCTCTTTGAGAAAAAGAGGCTGCCTGCGGATAGTGGGTATGCTCAAACAGCTACTATTTTTATAGTTTAACTACGGGAGGCGCAATGCCTTGCCAAGCCTTGGTGGCCGCCAGCACGGTGGCCATTTGCACGGTGTGCGCAAAACGAAAGGCGTCGCCGTACACCGTCTCGTCAGGGAACTCGGTGATCAAGGTCACCGGCGCGCCGGGGCGGTTGACTTCGCTGATGGTGTAAGCCGTGCCATCCAACACCGGGAACGGCATGGGGCCGGCGTGCTCGGCGTACAGCGCCATTTGCTGCGCGTTGAAATCGACCAGGCCCGGCACTTCGCGTAGCGCCGCACACACCTGTTCCAGCAGCGCTTGCGCCTGTGCTTGCCAGCCCGTGTGGTAGCGCAAGATCAGGAAAAAGCCTTTGGGAATGGTCCACAAATCGAAGCCACGCGGGATGTAGCCCGACCAGGGCCGCGTCCATTCGTGCGCCGGGTAGCCGTGCAAGTTGAGGTGCAATTTGGCGCCAGAGAGGGCGAGGCCTTGTTCACGCGCCTCGCGTTCAAACAGCGGTGCCGTTTCACGGTACTCGATGTCGTCGCCCAAGGCGCTGTAGCGCGCCGCGTGGTGCATGTGTTCGCGGTGCTGCGCGCACAGTTCGCGGTGCATGGCGTAGCCGTCGGGATTCTCCAGGCCAATCAACGCGAAGTGGGCGCCGGGTTGCTGGTGCAGCACCTGCGCCGCGCGCAACACGCCGACGATGCCCGAGGTTTCGTTCGCATGTTGCCCGCCGCTGATCAGCACTGGCGCCTGGCTGCCAGCCAGGTAGGTGCCTTGCACCACACGCCCTTGGCGCGAAGTGGCGCTGAAGCGCTGGCCGCCAAGTTGTGCCATCTCTTGCGTGATGCGCGCGGGTGGCGGGGCCATGCCCAGCGCATCCAATGCCACGCCCTCGGTGGTGTCCTCAGGCGCGCAGGCGTCTTGCGCTGCGCTGTTGAAGCTGTTCAGCGTGATGCAGACACGCGGTGCGCCAAAGCGCACATCGGGCACGATCTGGCCGGGCTGCAAACGGCGGTCGCCGGTGGGGCGGCCGGAGTGGTGTTGAAAGATTTCCAGCAGCGAGAAGTAGAGGTCTTCGTGCAAGGCCTCCAAGGTGCTGATATTTTCTAACGTGCGGGGCACCACGCACTCAAAACCGGGCAGGTCAACGCGAATGTCGAGCCGCTCAAAATACGGCTCGGTCTGTGGCCACGGGTGTTGCTGCACGGTGCGCAGCACATGGGCGAAGAGTTGTTCTACGTCGGTGCGGTACGCCTCATCGAGCGCTTCTGCTGCACCACCCGTTGCAGGCACCGCGCGCAACCAGCCGATGGGCGACAGCACCTTGTGCCCCAGCGGGTCGAGCTGCAATTGGTTGGGGGCGAACACATCGTGTTGTTGCGTGCTGCCGTCCTTCAGGCTCAACGTCACCTGGTAGACCAGCGCTTCGCCGCCGGCCACGCAATGCAATGTACCGGGCGGCAGCAAGGCCGCGAGCGGGTAGGCTTCGAGCCAGAAGCGTTGCGCCGTGGCGGCGCTGTGCACGGGGTAACGCACGTGTGCCGAGGCGACTTGGCTCAGGTCCACCTCTTCCAGAAAGAAGTGCAGCAGCGGTTTGTAGGCGCTGCGCAGCCGGGCTTTGACGCCGGCTGCGGCCAAGGTCTGTTCGGCTGCACGGCGCGCTTCAGCGCCTTCAAACAGCCAGCCTTCAACACTTGCGCCATGCCAGGCCGGTTGGCTGAATTGGGCCACCCAGGCATCGAGCGTGCGGGGCAGGGTTTTGTCGATCAGGACGTTGGAGGTCAAAGCCATGTTCGAGGTCATCACAGTTTTCCGGTGGGGTCGAGGCGGTCGCGCAGCCAGTCGCCGAGCAGGTTCAGGCCGAGCACGGTGAGCATGATGGCCACACCGGGAAACACACTCACCCACCAGGCGTTTTGCATGTAGGTGCGGCCATCGGCCAGCATGCCGCCCCAGCTGGGGATGAGCGGATCCACGCCCAGGCCCAGAAAGGTCAGGCTGCTTTCCAGCAAGATGTTGTTGGCCACGTTGAGTGTCATCAAGATGATGACCGGGCCGATCACATTCGGCAGGATGTGGTGGCGCAGCATGGCCAAGTCGCGCACCCCAAACGAACGCGCCGCCTGCACAAACTCACGCTCGCGCACCGACAGCACCATGCCGCGCACCAGGCGCGCAAACTGCACCCACTGCGAGATGATCATGAAAAGGATGATGTTGGTGAGGCCGCCACCCAAGATGGTGATGAAGGTCAGCGCAATCAGAATGAAGGGCAGGGCGAGCTGCACGTCCACGCAGCGCATCAGCAGCATGTCCCAGAAGCCGCGGTAGTAGCCAGCGATCAGGCCGATGGCGATGCCGACGATGGACGCGCCCAGCGTGGACAAGAAGCCGACCATCAGCGAGATGCGGCCGCCGACCAGTACACGTGCCAACACGTCGCGGCCCAATGGGTCGGCACCCAGTGGGTGCGACCATGCGGCGAATGGCGCGGTCAGGCGTGCGCCCAAGTCCATGGCGGCACCTCGGTCGGGGAAGATCCACACCGAGAACAGCACCAGCAGCAACATGCTGCCGGTGAGGCCGGCGCCGAGCACAAATTCAAGGGAGCGCCAGGGGCTGCCGTGGCGGCTGGGTTTCACAGCAGTGGAGGCGCTAGCGGGCACCGAGGTGGGGGTTGCAGTAGGAGCGTTGGACATGGGTGCTGGCCTATTTTTATTTGCTGCGGATGCGTGGGTCGACCAAGCCGTAGGCAATGTCCACCAACAGGTTAGCGCAGACGATGAGCACCGACAACAGCGTGACGGTGCCCTGCAGCACGGGGTAGTCGCGGCCGGAGATGGCATCAAACGCCAGCGTGCCCAGGCCGGGCCAGTTGAAGACTTTCTCCACCACCACAATGCCACCGATCAGGTTGCCAAACTGCAGCCCGATGTAGGTGATGAGCGGAATGGCGCAGTTGCGCAGCGCGTGTTTGTAGAGCACCACACGCTCTTTCAAACCCTTGCTGCGCGCCACCATGATGTATTGCGCCGACAAGGTTTCCAGCATGGCGGTGCGCACCAGCCGCACGTTGGTGGCCGACAAGATGATGCCCATGGTCAGCGCCGGCATCACCAGGCTGGCCGGGCCGTCCCAGCCCGAAGGCGGCAGCAGCGGAAAGGTGATGGACAGCAGCAGCACCAGCATGATGGCGAGCCAGAAGTTGGGGAACGACAAGCCCACCAACGAGGTGATGCGGATGAACTGGTCCACCCCTTTGCCCTTGTGCACCGCCGCTTGAATGCCCAGCGGAATCGACACCAGCACCGACAGCAGCAGCGACACCAGCGCCAGTGCCAGCGTGGCCGGTGCGGCATCGAGCAGCAAGCGCGACACCGGCGTGCCGCCCATGAAGCTGTTGCCGAAGTCTCCGCGCACCGCGCCCCATAAGAAGTCGCCGTACTGCACCAGGAAAGGCCGGTCCAGCCCCAGGCCGGTACGGATGTTGGCCAGGTCTTCTTCGGTCACGCTGCCCGCGCCCTGGCTGAGCATGAGTGCGGGGTCACCGGACAAACGCACGGCATAAGACACGAACAAGGTGACGGCCAACACGACGAAGATCGCCTGCAGCAGCCGTTTCAACAAAAAAGAACTCATGGCTTGTGGCTAGTCTGGGGCTGGTAGTTAGGCTGCTTACTCGACCGTGGCTTCAGTGAAGCGGAAGCGGCCGTCGGCGGGCAGGGCCAGGTTCTTGGCGCGCTTGTTCAGGCCGTACACGGTGTTCAGGCTGTAGAGCGGCATTTCCAGTGCCTGGTCGGCGACGTAGCGGCCAATCTCTTGCAGCGTGACCTTGCGCGCGGCCTGGTCCCACGAGTTGCGCTGGGTGTGCAGCAGGGCGTTGAGCTTGGCGTCGTCGTCAAACGGGTTCCAGCGCTGCTTGGTGTAGTACATCGAGTAGGCGGTGTTGTCGTAGTCGAACGTCCAGCCGCCCCATTGGTTTTGCCACATCTCGCCGGTCTTGCCGCTCGGGATGATGTCGTTCAACAGCACGTTGGTTTCATACGGCTTGAGCGATACGGTGATGCCCACCGCACCCAGGTAACCGGCCACGGCTTGCGACACTTCGCGGAAGTTGCTGTCGGGGCCACGGAAGTCGAGCTGGATTTGCGTGCCCGGCTTCACACCCGCTTTTTGCAGCATGGCTTTGGCTTGTGTGGGGTTGTAAGGCAGGGGCCTCAGCGTGGGGTCGTAGCCAAAGGACAACTCGCCTTGGAAGCTGGCGATAGGCTTGGCGTGGCCCAGCAGAATCGACTTGATGATGGTGTCGCGGTCCACGGCCATGGTCAGGGCCTTGCGCACTTCACGGTCTTTCATGATGCCGCGCTGCGTGTTGTAGCGCAGCGCCAACGACACCGGGCCGTCCATGCTCACCACCGACAGCTTGCTGTCTTTCTTCAGCGTGTCGATCATCGACAGCGGGATCTGGTTGGCCACGTCCACGCGGCCGGCTTGCAGCTCGGCGGCTTGGGTGGCGGGCTCGGTGATGAAGCGGTAGACCAGGTTGTCGACCTTGGGCGCGCCGCCCCAGTAGTCGGCATTGCGCTCAAAGCTCAGGCTGACCTTGGGCTTGTATTCGCTGAACTTGAAGGGGCCGGTGCCCACGGGGTTCATGCCGAAGTACTGGCTACCTTTTTCCTTGATGTACTTGGGTGGCACGATCATGGCGCCGTAGCCGCTGAGCTTGGTGAGCAGCACCGGGTCGGGGCTCTTCAAGATCAGGTCTACGGTGTTGGCGTTGACCACCACCACCTTGTCGATCGCGTTGTAGTTCGATTGCTGCGGGCCCTTTTTGCCTTCTTCACCCAGCAGACGGTCGAAGGTGAACTTCACGGCTTCGGCGTCGAACGGCTCGCCGTTGTGGAACTTGACGCCCTGGCGCAGCGTGAAGCGCAGCTTGGTGTTCTTGTCGAGAAACTCCCACTTGGTGGCCAGGCCGGGCACGATCTTCATGTCGGGCGTGCGGATCACCAAGCCGTCAAACACTTGGCTGCCCACGGCGCCCCAGGCGACCAGGAAGGTGGCGATCGGGTCCCAGTTGCCCGGATCCTGGTGCAGCGCCACGGTGAGGGTGCCGGCGGCTTGGGCCGAAGGGGCGCCAAGACTGGCTGCCAAACTGGTGAGGACCAGACTGGACGTGGCAATGAGTTTCTTCAGCTTCATGGAATGCTCCTGGGGTGGGGACGTCAAACTTGGGAAAGAAATCGGGGAACGGGGGAACGGAAAACAGGTTGGGGCGGATTCAAGCAGCTTCGACCAACGCCACTTGGTGACCGGGCGACACTTCGCGCAAGGTGTGCGCGCGTGGCTCCTGGCCCACGCGGCGCACCGCGCTGGGAATCTCGCCTTCGATCAAACGCGCATCGATCAAGCGGCCGGGCTCGGCCACGGGCACGGCGGCCAGCAGCTTGCGGGTGTAGGGGTGTTGCGGGTTTTCAAAAATGCTTTGGCGCGGGCCAATCTCGACAATCTGCCCGAGGTACATGATGGCCACACGGTGGCTAATCTTCTCGACCACGGCCATGTCGTGGGTGATGAACAGGTACGACAGCTTGCGCTCGGCTTGCAGCGCCATCAGCAGGTCGATGATCTGCGCCTGGATCGACACGTCGAGTGCCGAGACTGATTCATCGGCAATCACCAGCTTGGGATTGCAGGCCAGGGCGCGCGCAATACACACGCGTTGACGCTGGCCGCCAGAGAATTCGTGCGGGTAGCGGTCGGCATGCTCGGGGCGCAGGCCCACACATTCCAGCAGCTCTTGCACACGCTGGCGAATGGCGCGTGGCTCGCTCAGCAGGCGGTGCGTCAAGATCGGCTCGGCAATGCTGAACGACACCGGCTTGCGTGGGTCGAGCGAGGCGTAGGGGTCTTGAAAGATGTACTGCACGTCCTGGCGCAGGCGGCGCTGCGCGGCGGCGTCCATGGTGCTGATGTCGTGGCCGTTCAGGTGCACGCTGCCGCCATTGCCCTTCACCAGTTGCATCAGCGTTTTGCCGATGGTCGATTTACCACTGCCCGATTCGCCCACCAGCGCCAAGGTCTCGCCGGGGTAGATGTCAAAGCTCACCGATTCGACCGCATGCACACGGTGGGTGACACGGCCAAAAAAATTGTGGCCTACGTCGAAGCGGGTGGTGAGCTTGTCAACCGTGAGCAGCGGCGCGCCGGGCGTCACGGTGTCTTGCACTTGCTCTACGCCCACCTCTTTGGGTTGGCCGTCTTCCAGCACCACCAGCGGCGTGCGCTTGGGCAAAGGCTGGCCGCGCAGGCTGCCGAGCTTGGGCACGGCCGAAAGCAGGGCGCGGGTGTAGGGATGTTGTGGTGCGTTGAAGATTTGCCCTACCGGGCCTTGCTCCACCAGTTGGCCGCGCCACATCACGGCCACGTCGTCGGCCATTTGCGCCACCACGCCCATGTCGTGGGTGATGAACAGCACGGCGGTGTTCAGGTCGCGCTGCAGTTCGCGGATGATGTTCAGGATCTGCGCCTGAATGGTCACGTCGAGTGCGGTGGTGGGCTCGTCGGCGATCAGCAAGGCGGGCTGGCAGGCCAATGCCATGGCGATCATGGCGCGCTGGCGCATGCCGCCTGAGAGTGAATGCGGGTAGGCGTCGAGCAGGCGTGCGGCGTCGGGCAGGCGCACTTTTTCCAGCAGCTTCAGCGCTTGGGCGCGTGCGGCGTTGGGGCTCAGGCCCTGGTGCAGCATCAGCGGCTCGGCGATCTGGTTGCCAATGGTGAACACCGGGTTGAGCGAGGTCATCGGCTCCTGGAAGATCATTGCGATCTCGTTGCCGCGCACCGTGCGCATGGTGTCGTCGTCTGCCTGCACCAAGTCGATGCGGCCACGGCTGGGCGACTGGAACGTAATCTCGCCGCTGGCCACGCGGCCGTTGGCGTAGTCGGTCAAGCGCATGATGGCTTGCGAGGTAACCGACTTGCCCGAGCCCGATTCACCCACCACGGCCAGCGTGCGGCCCGGGTGCACATCAAAGCTCAGGTTGTTGACCGCGCGGAACGTGCCGCCCGGCACCGCGAACTCCACGCTCAGAGACCGCACAGACAAAAGCGGAGAGGTGCTGGGCGTGGCGTTTGGGGTCATGGAGCGAACGATCGAAAGTGCCGGCTGGCGAACGAGGCGAAATTGCGGCCGAGACCGGCTGCCCCCATGGGCCGCACCGTGGCTCGGCAGTTGGCCTTTGCGGCGACCTTTGTCGCGTGGCATCAGCCCCCAAGGACGATTCGGTAATTTATTTATGTAAACAAATTGTCGACGAATTGTAGTTTACTTATCTACAATCGCGGCACGTTTATTGCGGAGCGGCATACGGCTTTTCCCGGTGCTGCTGCAATCTGCGGCGCGTCTTAGTGCCGCCTGCAAGAATGGTTCCAACCCGGCCCATTTCAGCGGATACGACCCCATTCAATCGGCCCACCAAGGAGGGTGACCATGGCAAAGAAACTTTGGCAATTCTGGATTGACCGCGGCGGCACATTCACCGATATCGTGGGGCGCCGCCCCGACGGCTGGCAGGTCACGCACAAGCTGTTGTCTGAAAACCCCGAGCAGTACCGCGACGCGGCCGTGGCCGGTATCCGCCATCTGCTGGGCCTGGCCGCCGATGCGCCCATTACTCCCGACCTGGTGGAGTGCGTCAAGATGGGGACTACCGTGGCCACCAACGCGTTGCTCGAGCGCAAGGGCGAACCCACACTGCTGGTCACCACCAAAGGTTTTCGCGACGGCCTGCGCATCGCCTACCAAAATCGCCCGCGCCTGTTTGACCGCCACATCGTCTTGCCCGAGCTGCTGTACAGCCGCGTGATCGAAGCCGAAGAGCGTGTGGGCGCCCAAGGCGAAGTGGTGGCGGCGCTGGACGAAGCGCACCTGCGCGAACACCTGTGGGCCGCGTATGACGCCGGCCTGCGCAGCGTGGCGATTGTGTTCATGCACGGCTACCGCTTCACCGAACACGAACGCACCGCCGCCCGTGTGGCGCGCGAAGTGGGCTTCACGCAGGTCAGTACCTCGCATGAAACCAGCCCGATGATGAAGTTCGTCAGCCGTGGCGACACCACCGTAGTCGATGCTTATTTGTCGCCCATCCTGCGTCGTTATGTCGACCAGGTGGCCTCGCAAATGCCGGGCGTGAAGGTGTTCTTCATGCAGTCCAGCGGCGGGCTGACCGATGCCCATGCCTTCCAGGGCAAAGATGCGATTTTGAGCGGCCCCGCTGGCGGCATTGTGGGCATGGCCCGCACCGCAGGCCTGGCAGGGTTTGACGACGTGATTGGCTTTGACATGGGCGGCACGTCCACCGACGTGAGCCACTTCCGTGGTGGCCTCAAGGGTGAGTTCGAGCGCGAGTTTGAAACCCAGGTGGCCGGTGTGCGCATGCGCGCACCGATGATGAGCATTCATACCGTGGCGGCGGGCGGTGGCTCCATCCTGGCGTTTGACGGCGCGCGTTTCCGCGTCGGCCCCGAGAGCGCAGGCGCCAACCCCGGCCCGGCCAGCTACCGCCGGGGCGGCCCCTTGGCCGTGACCGATGCGAACGTGATGGTCGGCAAGGTGCAGCCGGCTTACTTCCCCAAGGTGTTTGGCACGCAGGCCAACGAGGCGCTCGACGCAGACGTGGTGCGTGGCAAATTCGCCGAGTTGGCCGAGCGTGTCGGCCGCAAGCCTGAAGAAGTGGCCGAAGGTTTTATCGAGATTGCCGTGCAGCAGATGGCCAACGCCATCAAGAAAATCTCGGTCGCACGAGGCTACGACGTCACACGCTACACCCTGCAATGCTTCGGCGGCGCCGGTGGCCAGCACGCCTGTTTGGTGGCCGATGCCCTGGGCATGACGCGGGTGTTTGTGCACCCCTTGGCCGGGGTGTTGAGCGCCTACGGCATGGGCCTGGCCGACCAGAACGTGATCCGCGAACAAGCAGTGGAGTTGAAGCTGACCGCTGACGCGCTGCCACAAGTGGTGGCGCGTCTGGATGCGCTGGCTGATACCGCCAAGGGCGAACTGCTGCGCCAGGAAATCAACTCGGGCGACATCACGCTGCATCGCCGTGTACACGTGCGCTACGACGGCAGCGACTCGGCGCTGGTCGTGCCTTTTGCAAATGATGCCGACGTTGCCAACATTACGGCCGGCTTTGAGGCCGCCTACCGTCAACGCTTCGCCTACCTTATGCATGGCAAGGGTTTGGTGGTGGAAGCGGTGTCGGTCGAAGCAGTCGTTGCCGGTGATGCATCGGCCGAAGCCACGCATACGGTGCACCCCGAGCGCGAAGTGCCGCGCCGCGACACGGTGCGCATGTACTCCGGCGGTGCCTGGCACGACGCCGCCTTGGTGGTGCGTGAGGACCTGCGCCCTGGCGACAGAATCGTTGGCCCGGCCATCGTCGCCGAGAAGAACGCCACCACCATTGTGGAACCCGAGTGGCAAGCCAAGCTCACCGAGCTGGATCACCTGGTGTTGGAGCGTCGTGTCCCGCGCAAGGTAACCTACGCGCTGGGCACCACGGCCGACCCGGTGCTGCTGGAAGTGTTCAACAACCTGTTCATGAACATTGCCGAGCAGATGGGCCTGCAACTGCAGAACACCGCTTACTCGGTGAACATCAAGGAGCGCCTGGACTTCAGCTGCGCCTTGTTCGACGCCGAGGGCAATCTCATTGCCAACGCACCGCACATGCCGGTGCACTTGGGCTCGATGGGCGAGAGCATCAAGACGGTGATCCGCGACAACGTGGGCAACATGCGCCCCGGCGACGTGTTTGCGCTCAACGACCCCTACCACGGCGGCACCCACTTGCCAGACGTGACGGTGATCACGCCGGTTTACTTGGGCACGGCGCCTGGCGAAGAGCCGATGTTCTACGTCGGCGCGCGTGGCCACCAGGCCGACATTGGCGGCATTACCCCCGGCTCCATGCCCCCGTTCTCCACGCGCATTGAAGAAGAGGGTGTGCAGATCAACAACTTCAAGCTGGTGGCCGAAGGTGTGTTGCGCGAGGCAGAAATCATCGCCCTGCTGGAAAGCGGCGAATACCCCAGCCGCAACCCGCAGCAAAACCTGGCCGACTTGAAGGCGCAGATCGCCGCCAACGAAAAGGGCGTGCAAGAGCTGCGCAAGATGGTCGACCAGTTTGGCCTGGATGTCGTGCGCGCCTACATGAACCACGTGCAGGACAACGCCGAAGAGTCGGTGCGCCGCGCGATCACGCTGCTGAAAGACGGCAACTTCACGCTGCCGCTGGACAACGGCGCGCAGATCCAGGTGGCCATTCGTGTCGACGCGGCCAACCGCAGCGCCGAGATTGATTTCACCGGCACCTCAGCGCAGCAAACCAACAACTTCAACGCGCCCACCGCCGTGTGTATGGCTGCGGTGTTGTATGTGTTCCGCACGCTGGTGAACGACAACATTCCGCTGAACGCGGGTTGCCTGAAGCCGTTGCGCGTGATCATTCCCGAAGGCTCCATGCTCAACCCCGCACCGCCGGCTTCGGTGGTGGCAGGCAACGTGGAAACGTCGACTTGCATCACCAACGCGCTGCTGGGCGCCTTGGGTGTGATGGCGGCCAGCCAGTGCACGGTGAACAACTTCACCTTTGGCAGCGCGAAGTACCAGTATTACGAAACCATTTCCGGTGGCAGCGGCGCGGGCCCGGTGTTCGACGCGCAGGGCCATGTGGTGGGCGGGTTCAATGGCACGAGTGTGGTGCAAACGCACATGACCAATTCGCGCATGACCGACCCCGAGGTGCTGGAGTTCCGCTACCCGGTGCGGTTGGAGAGCTATGCCATCCGCAAGGATTCGGGTGGCAAAGGCGAGTGGACGGGCGGCAACGGCGGCATCCGCCGCGTGCGCTTCCTGGAGCCGATGACGGCCAGCATCTTGTCGAACGCCCGCCTGCGCGGCGCGTTTGGCTTGGCTGGTGGTGCGGCGGGTGCCGTGGGCATCAACCGTGTGGTGCGGGCCGATGGGCGCGTGGAAGAGTTGGCGCACATTGGGCAGGCCGAGATGCAGCCGGGTGATATTTTTGAAGTTCACACGCCGGGTGGCGGCGGTTATGGTGAGCCTGCCAAGCGTAAGTAAGCTCAGACAAGCTTAGCGTTAGAAAAGACAAAACCCGCCGAGGCGGGTTTTGTTTTGGGCGCTGCTGTTGCAGTTATTGCGGCTGAGCTTACTTCTTGGCTGCGCTGGCGGCTGGCGCTGGTGTGGCCGGGGCCGCCATCGTGGCGGGTTTGGCGGCTTCAGCTTTGGCTGGAGCAGCGGGGGCGGCAGGCGCAGCAGGTGCAGTGGCGGTCTTGGTGTCCTTCTTGGCGTCGGCTTTTGCGTCAGCTTTTGCTGGTGCGGCGCCCTTGAACTTGCTGCCGTTGACCGTCAAACCTTCATCGGAAAACTTCTTTGCATTCGCTTCGCCGATGCCCTTGGTACGTTCAATGAAGTCGTCCCAGCTCTTGAAGTTACCCTTCTTGCGCTCGTCCAGAATGTTGGTGGAGGTTGCGGGGCCGATGCCCTTGATGCCGTCCAGGTCGGCGGCGCTGGCCTTGTTCACGTCCACGGCAGCGAAGCTGGCTGCGGCATACAACATGGCTACAAGAGCCAGAATCTTTTTCAGCATAAGTAACTCCAGAAGTTGGCATCCGTCCGACGAGATGTCAGTTGGTGTGCTGTTAACGCGGGCTCATCAAAGATGGTTGACGCGTACAGAGTGTATGCAAGTCTTTACCTCACAGGGGCCTTGGGAGGCGGCCTGGCTCCTAGAATCAGAGCATGAAACATTTAAAACTGTTTGTGCGGCAGTTGTTTGTGGGGGCAACTTCGCTGGCGTTCTCTGTGGCGTCAGGCTTGGCGTTCTCGGCGCCTGCCCAGGCGCTGGAGCCGGCATCTTCGGTGCCTGTCACCCAGCCGGTTTCGCGTGATGCGCAGCGCGCTTATGAGAGTGCGCGCGAGAAGCTGGTGCAGATCCGCACGCTGGTGCGCAACACCAACGCACAGTCGAGTGTGGGTTCAGGCTTCTTTGTGTCGGCCAGCGGGCTCATCATTACCAACTTCCACGTCGCCAGCCAATTGGCGCTGGAGCCCGAACGCTACCGGGGCGTGTATGTGCCGGTTGACGGCAAACAGGCTGACTTGGAACTGCTGGCGTTTGACGTGCTGCACGACCTGGCCTTGCTGCGTGTGAAGACGCCGGGCGCTGATAAATTTCCGGCCCTGGCCTTTCGCAGCCCGCAGCGTGCCTTGTCGCGTGGCGAGCGCCTGTACTCGCTGGGCAACCCGCTGGACATTGGCTTCGCGGTGACCGAGGGCACCTACAACGGCATGGTGCAGCGCAGTTTTTACCCGCGCATCTTTTTCGGCGGCGCCATCAACCCCGGCATGAGCGGCGGCCCGGTGCTGGACGAGGCGGGCCAGGTGATTGGTGTGAACGTGTCCAAGCGACTCGATGGCGAGCTGCTGAGCTTCCTGGTGCCAGCCGAGTTTGCGCAGACCCTGACGCAGCGTGGCGCCAAAGCCTCGGCCATCACCACCAGCGCGCAGGCCGAGGTCACGCGCCAACTGCTGGCGCACCAACAAACGCTGACGCAGCGCTTTTTGGACACGCCATTCAAGGTGCAAACTTTTCAAGGCTACAGCGTGCCCGTGCCAGACGACAGCCTGGCCCGCTGCTGGGGCCGCGCGCGCGATGCCGACCAGAAGTCTTATGAAATGGAAGACACCAACTGCCAGTTCGACAGCCAGTTGTTTGCCGGCAAGCTCACCACCGGCTTCATTCGCATGCGCCATACCGCCTACGACGCGCCCAAGCTCGGCGCCATGCGCTTCGCCACCTTGTACAGCAAGCACTTTGACGACGAGCATTTTGTGAGCCGCGCCAACCCACAAGGCACCGCATCTGACTGCACCGAGCGCTACGTCGACCGGGGCGGCGTGGCCATGCGTGCGGTGATGTGTGTGCGCGCTTACCGGCAACTGCGCGGCCTGTACGACATGTCGGTGGTGGTGACCTCGCTCAACCAGCCCACACAAGGGGTGCGCGGGCGCATCGACGCTTTTGGCGTGGACTTCGACAACGCCTTGAAGCTGGCTGCGCGTTATGTCGATGGCTTTCAATGGGATGCTTCGCAAGCGGCTGACGTGAAAGAGAGTGCCAAGCCATGAGCGCCAATGACGGCATGACGCCCGCGAGCACCGTACCCACTGGCGCGGTACTGGCTTTGTTGGAGGTGCACGACCGCAGCGGCGCGCTGCTGCAAAGCCTGCCGGTGCAACGCTGGCCGGTGACGGTGGGCCGTGCGTTGACGAATGATCTGGTCCTGAGCGACCCCCATGTGGCGCCCGAGCATTTGCGCATCGAGGCGCCGCAGACGGACGTGCCATTGGATGAGGCTGTGGTCACTAACGCCGTTAAAGCCACTGAAGGGCCCCTGGCGGTACACGTCTTGGAAACCATCAACGGCGTGCGCCACGGCCACACCCAGCATGCGCGTGGCAGCCGTTTTGACTGGTCGGGTGCGGATGACCTGGTGCTCGGCCGCCTGCGACTGCGCTTGCGCCTGGCCCATGCCGCGCTGGAGCCTGAACAACTGCTGGCGCGCTTTCGCTGGCGCAGCGTGGCCATCACCGCCGCGCTGCTGCTGGTCTTCATGGCACAAGGTGCATGGGACACGTGGCTGGACAACGCAGAGCTGAACCACTTCGGTCTCAATGTCGCCAAGCAACTCGGCATTGTGTTGGGCTTCACGCTGATTTGGGCCGGCGGCGCGGCGTTGGTGAGCAAGCTGTTCACCGGGCACGCGCACTTCTGGCGGCATGTGCGCATCGTGCTCGGGGTGTCCGTGGGGGCGGCCGTGTTGTCAACGGTTGCCTCTGCCGCCGCGTTTGCTTTTGGGTCGGTGCTACTGGCGCGTGCTGTCCCCTATATCGATTGGTGGGCGCTGGGCTTGGGCCTGGTGCTGCAGTGGTGGGCGGTAGCGCCGCCACGCCGCCCATGGGTGCGCCGAGTGGTGGTGGCTGGCTTGTTGCTGGTCTGTATGGGTGTTACCGCATGGTTTGTCAACAAAGACAACCAAGGCGAGCCGCGCCTGGCCAAGTTGTACCCGCCCGGCTGGCGCTTGGTGGCGCCCGTGCCGGTGCAGCAGTGGCTGCAGGAATCGCAAGGCTTGCGGCAGCGGCTGGACGAGAGGCTGCAAGACAGTGACGAAGACGAAGGCACTAATCCCGGTGACCCGGACGAAGAGGAAGAGTGAGGTTAGAGAGCTGTGACGATGTCGAAATCCATCTTGATTGTGCAGATGACCCGTCCGCCCGAGGACATTCGCCAAAGCTTTGGCGAACAACCCGCGTGGTTTCGCCCCATCCTGAACGCGTGGGGTGTGCGCAGCGAAGTGGTGTGCCCGTCCGACGGCGAAGCCCTGCCCGATGTGCAGCACGTGGCCGGGGCCATCATCACCGGCTCTTGGTCGATGGTGACGGACAAGGAAGACTGGAGCGAACGCACCGCCGCCTGGGTGCGCCAGATGGTGGCGGCACAGCGGCCGTTGCTCGGCGTGTGTTACGGCCACCAACTCATGGCGCATGCCATGGGCGGCACGGTGGACTACCACCCCAAAGGCACGGAGGTGGGGCGTTTGCCCATCACCGTGGCCGCAAACGCCAAGGACGATCCATTCTTCGGCAGCTTGCCCAGCACCTTCGATGCCTTTCTAAGCCACGACCAAAGTGTGCTGGTGCCACCGCCCGGCGCCACGGTGTTCGGCCGCTCCGCACACGACGCGCACCAGATGCTGCGCTACGGCCCCAAGGCCATGTCGCTGCAGTTCCACCCCGAATTCACCGCGCCGCTGATGGCCGCGTGTATCCAGCGCCGCGCGCAAGTGCATGCCGCGCATGGGCGCGACGTGGCGGCGATGTTGTCGGCCTTGGGCCCGACACCGCATGCGCAGGCTTTGCTGCGCTCGTTTGTGGATTTGGCCGAGGTTGAAAGCGCGTTCTAAAACGAGCCCTGCTTAAAGCAAGCAGTAATCCACCGGCTGTAAGGGCGGTGGCAAATTGGCCTCGCCCAGCGATTCGCGCAAGTTGATTTCTACCGTACGGCAGATGGCGTCTAGCGGCAGGTCGTTGGGCGACATGCCGAACGGCTCTTCAATCTCGTCGCCCAGCGCGTCCAGCCCGAAGAAGGTGTAGGCCACGATGCCCACGACAAACGGCGTCATGAAGCCAATGGTGTCGACCAGGCCGAAGGGCAGCAAAAAGCAATACATGTAGGCCGTGCGGTGCAGCAGCAGCGTGTACGAGAACGGCAGCGGCGAATGTTTGATGCGTTCACATGACGCGGCGGCGCTCACCATCGCGCTAAGCGTGTTGTCGATGTTGGCGGCGAGGGGGCTGCTGATGTGGCCGGCGCGCAGACACTGCAGCAGGTCGTTGCCCATGTGCTGCATCAGCGCTTCGGTCTTGCTTTGTTTGGTGGCCAATGATTGCCATTCGGCGGGCGGCAGCAGGGCTTGCATTTCACCTTGGTCGGGCACGTTGCGCAGTTGTTGGCGCAGGGCGTGGCAGAAGGCCATGGCGCGGTAGACCATGCGTACACGCACGTCGTCCAGGCCCAGGCCTGGCTGCAAGGGCGCAGGCAAGTCGATCAGGCTTTGGCATTGGCGCGAGAGGTTGCGGCAACGCAGCAGCAGCTCGCCCCAGAGTTTGCGTGCTTCCCAATAACGGTCGTACGCAGCGGTGTTGCGAAAGCCAAGGAAGATGGCCAGCGGCAAGCCGATCAGCGTGAACGGAATGGCGGTGAGCGTGATCTTGTGGCTGAACGACGCGCCGCCGTGGGTGATGGTGACAACAGTGGCCAACAAGATGTTGACCAGCAGCACGGTGCGGATCTGGTGCAGCACCGAGCCGCGGATCAGCAGGAACATCTTCAGGCCCGAGGGCCGGTCACGAACAATCATGGGAGATTATGGTGCCGACATATTGCCTGTGCGCAGGTACCGCGTGTGCCAGCTCAGCGCTTCGTCCAGCAAGTGCGGCGTGTGGCGGCCGGGGCCGTCGCGCCAGGCGCGTGCCGTGTAGTCGAGCAGCGCATCGCGGAACTTCGGGTGGGCGCAGTTGTGGATGATGCTCACCGCACGTTGGCGCGGCGAGAGGCCACGTAAATCGGCCAGGCCGTGCTCGGTGACGATGACTTGCACGTCGTGCTCGGTGTGGTCGACGTGTGAGACCATGGGCACGATGCTGGAGATGGTGCCGCCCTTGGCTAGCGACGGCGTGACGAAGAACGACAGGTAGCAGTTGCGCGCAAAGTCGCCCGAGCCGCCAATGCCGTTCATCATGCTCGAGCCCATGATGTGGGTGGAGTTGACGTTGCCGTAGATGTCGGCCTCGATCATTGCGTTCATGCCGATGATGCCCAGGCGTCGCACCAGCTCGGGGTGGTTGCTGATCTCTTGCGGGCGCAACACGATGCGCTTGCGGTAATAGTCAATATTGGCGGTGAAGTCGGCCAGGGCCTCGGCGCTGAGCGAGATGGCAGTGGCCGAGGCCGAGACCATCTTGCCCGAGCGAAGCAGGTCGAGCATGCCGTCTTGCAGCACTTCAGTGAAGCCGGTGAGCTGGTCGAACGGGCCGTTGTTCAGCCCCGCCAACACGGCGTTTGCCACGTTGCCCACGCCCGACTGCAGCGGCAGCAAGTGCGGCGGCAGGCGGCCCTTGCTGACCTCGTGCTGCAGGAAGTCGATGATGTGTTGCGCGATTTGGTTGGACACCACATCGGGCGCGGCGAAGCCCGAGTTGCGGTCGGTCTGGTGCGTGCCGATGATGGCGACGATCTTGTCCGGGTCGCAGTGCAGGTAGGGTTCGCCGATGCGGTCGTTGGGGTGCAGCAGCGGAATCGGCACGCGGCGTGGTGGCAGGTCGGTGCCGTAGTAGACGTCGTGCATGCCCTCCAGGCTCTCGGGCTGCAAGGTGTTCACTTCCAGAATCACCTTGTCGGCCTGGTCGAGCCAGGTCTTGTTGTTGCCGATGGCCATGGACGGGATGAGCCGGCCATCGGGCAGGATGCCCACCACCTCAATCACCGCCACGTCCAGCTTGCCCAGAAAACCAAACCACACGTGTTGTGCCACGTGCGAAAGGTGCATGTCGATGAAATGCATGTCGCCGTTGTTGATCTTCTGGCGGCACACCGGGTCGGACTGGAAGGGCAGGCGGGTTTCCATCGCGTCGACCTTGGCGAGTGCGCCGTCGAGCTCGGGCGCGGTGGAGGCGCCCGTCCAGACGTTGATGCGGAATTTTTCACCGGCTGCGTGCAAGCCTTCGATGCGCCGGGCCAGAGCTTGCGGCAAGGCCTTGGGGTAACCCGCGCCGGTGAAGCCGCTCATGCCAACGTTGGCACCGGCGGGGATGAGGGCCGCAGCGTCGTCGGCAGACATCACACGAGACAAAAGGGCGGGGTTGCGGATGCGGTCGGCGACAGACATTTTTGGGCTCCGGTTGGCGGGTGCAGCCAGAAATTCTAGCAGTCGGTTCGCTGTGGTTAAGGGTAAACCCTGATATTTTGGAGACACGCTACGGCTCAGATGGTGCCGCAGCGGTGGGGGCAATGCAAACGGTTTGCGGGAAGGCGGGACGTGGCGTGGTTGCGTCGTTACCTATGGTTTGTGCCCAGATCAGGGCTGAAGCATTGCTTCAAAAAGGAGAGCTATCTACGCCTATCCATAAAGCGCTAGAGGCCAAAAATGCCTGAGACATATGAGCGCCGATCGTCGTGCCGTACAGAGTCCCGTAACTTGACGAGTGGCCCCAATTGCGGCATCATTTAGATTGGTTATCAGACAACTGATGACTAGCGGAGACAAAACGCTGCTGATCAGGTTTCCTGAAGGACGCTGCCGGGACGGCCCGCTGAACAATTACTCAAACAACGCCCACAGGTCAAAGGATTTCCCCCATGTCCGCCCCCCTTTCGAGAGCGCCGCTGTCCATCCGCATGCATGAGGCCGACAACGTGGCCATCGTGGCCAACGACGGTGGTTTGCCCGCCGGCACGGTGTTCCCCTCAGGCCTGACGCTGCGCGACCACGTGCCCCAAGGCCACAAGGTGGCGCTGGTTGACTTGCCGGCCGACACAGCAGTGCGCCGCTACAACGTGCCGATTGGCTACGCGCTGAAAGACATTCCCGCTGGCAGTTGGGTGCACGAGCGCCTGCTGAAAATGCCCGATGCGCGCGAACTCGACAACCTGCCAATCGCCACCGTCAAACCCGAGCCGTTGCCCGCGCTGGAAGGCTACACGTTTGAAGGCTTTGTGAACCCCGATGGCTCGGTGGGCACGCGCAACATCCTGGCCATCACACAGACCGTGCAGTGTGTGGCCGGTGTCACCGACTTCGCCGTGCAACGCGTGAAGGCTGAGCTGCTGCCGCGCTTCCCCAACGTGGACGACGTGGTGGCGCTGGAGCACACCTACGGCTGCGGCGTGGCGATTGACGCGCCCGACGCCATCATCCCCATCCGCACGCTGCGCAACATCAGCCTGAATCCCAACTTTGGCGGCGAGGTGATGGTGGTGAGCCTGGGCTGCGAAAAGCTGCAGCCCGAGCGCCTGTTGCCGCCCGGCAGCATTCCGCTGATCGACGAACGCAATGTGGCCGATGTGGGTGAAACGGCAGAGGCCAAGCTCGACGTGGTATGCCTGCAAGACGACGCCCACGTGGGCTTTATGTCGATGGTTGAATCCATCATGCGCCAGGCCGAAGAACACCTGGAGCGGCTGAACGCGCGCACACGCCAAACCGTGCCCGCCAGCGCCTTGGTGGTGGGCGTGCAGTGCGGCGGCAGCGATGCGTTTTCGGGTGTGACGGCCAACCCTGCGGTGGGTTACTGCACAGACTTGCTGGTGCGTGCTGGCGCCAGCGTGATGTTCTCGGAAACCACCGAAGTGCGTGACGGCATCGACCAACTGACCTCGCGTGCCAGCACGCCAGAAGTGGCCGAAGGCATGATCCGCGAGATGGCCTGGTACGACGCGTATCTGAAGCGTGGCGCCGTAGACCGCAGCGCCAACACCACGCCTGGCAACAAGAAGGGCGGGTTGTCGAACATTGTGGAAAAGGCCATGGGTTCCATCGTCAAGTCGGGCTCCTCGCCCATCACCGGCGTGATCTCGCCCGGCGAGAAGCTCAAGACCAAGGGCCTGACTTACGCTGCCACGCCGGCCAGCGACTTCATCTGCGGCACGCTGCAGTTGGCCGCCGGCATGAACCTGCACGTGTTCACCACCGGCCGCGGCACGCCTTATGGCCTGGCGCAAGTGCCGGTGATCAAGGTGGCCACGCGCAGCGATCTGGCACGCCGTTGGCACGACCTGATGGACGTGAACGCCGGCACCATCGCCACGGGTGAGAAGACGATTGAAGAGGTGGGCTGGGAGCTGTTCCAGTTAATGCTGGACGTGGCCAGTGGCCGCAAGAAGACCTGGGCGGAGCAGTGGAAGCTGCACAACGCGCTGGTGCTGTTCAACCCGGCCCCAGTGACCTGAAGTCCATCTGAGCCTGAACTGAACTTTTAAATCACCGCTCAAGCTTCCCACGTTTCAATGTCGTGCGCGCGGGGTATTGCACCCTGCGCCGCCATCAAAACGCGCTGCTGACGACAATGGTTGTATGAGCACATCGCAACCCTCTTCAGCCACTTCGACTCAAACTATGCAAGCCATGCCCGAACCCGTTCCTGCGGGGGCGGTCATGGCTTTGTCGTTGGCGGCGTTTGCCAGCGGTGTCTCCCTGCGTGTGACCGATGCGCTGTTGCCGCGCTTCGCGACCGACTTCGGCATCTCGCTGGCGCAAGCGGCGGCGGTGATCACCTTCTTCTCGGTGGCCTACGGCTTGGCGCAGTTGTTCTTCGGCCCGGTGGGCGACCGCTTTGGCAAGTATTGGGTAATTGCCTGCGGTACGGTAGCGTGCGCGGTCACGTCTTTGTTGTGCGGGCTGGCGCAGGACTACCACCAGTTGGTGGCGGCACGGCTGGTGGCGGGTGCCACGGCGGCGGCTATCATTCCGCTGTCGATGGCGTGGATTGGCGACGTGGTGCCCTACGAGCAGCGGCAGCCTGTGCTGGCGCGCTTTTTAAGCGGGCAGATTCTGGGCTTGTCCGTGGGGGTGTGGCTGGGAGGCTTTACGGCAGACCATCTGAGCTGGCGCATTCCTTTCCTCGGCATTGGCGTGGCCTTCATCTTTATCAGCATGGTGCTGTTTTCGGTGAACCGGCGGTTGCCACTGTCGGCGCGTAAAACCAACCCGGGGCAGGGCAATGCCGTGCGTCGCATGGCGTCGGAGTTTGCGCAGGTGTTGTCCAAGCCGTGGGCGCGTGTGGTGTTGATGTCGGTGTTTTTGGAAGGCGCTTTGCTCTACGGCGTGTTCGCGTTCATCGCCACACATTTGCACCGCGTGTTCAGCGTGTCGCTGTCCACTGCGGGTTCTATGGTGATGTTGTTTGGCTTTGGTGGGCTGTTGTTCGCCGCGTTCTCGGGCACGTTGGTGCGCCGCCTGGGCGAGGTGGGACTGACGGCCTGGGGCGGTGTGTTGATTGCCTTGGCGCTGGTCACGGTGGGCTTGGCGCCGGAGTGGTGGTGGGCCATTCCCGCGTGTTTCGTGTGCGGGCTGGGCTTCTACATGCTGCACAACACGCTGCAGATCAACGCCACGCAAATGGCGCCCGAGCGGCGAGGTGCTGCGGTGTCGGCGTTTGCATCTTGCTTCTTCCTGGGCCAGGCTACCGGTGTGGCCGTGGTTGGGGTGATGGTGTCGCACTGGGGCACGGGCACCATGATGTGTGTGGGCGGCGTGGGCACCTTGCTGGTGGCGCTGAACTTCAGCCGCCTGCGCGCGCGGGCTCTGGCGTTGAGCCGCGCCGCACAGGTGGTGGCTTAGGTTTCGTCGTTCTCGTCGTTCTCTGCGGTGTTGGCCGTGGGCAAGTTGGTGTTGCCCGATTGGCGCTCGCGGAACAGCGCGGCGCGCATCAAGAAGATGGTGACCATGGGTGTGGTCAATGCCATGAACAACACCACGGCAATCGCCTGCGGAATGAACGTGCCTTCTTTGAACGAGAAGTAGGCGATGGTGGCCAGCACGATGCAGGCGCAGCCCGCCGTAGCCCCCAGCGCGGGCGCATGCAAACGTTGGTAGAAGGTGGGCAAGCGCAATACGTTGGCCGAGCCGATGAGCGCCAACAGCGCGCCGATCAACACCAGGGCCGAGATCAGCACATCCACCCACATGGAAGAGTCAGGGCTGGTCATTCGATCACCTCGCCACGCAGCACAAACTTGGCCATGGCCATCGAACCCACAAAGCCAAACATGCCGATCAGCAGCGCGGCTTCAAAGTACACACCGCTGGTGTAGAAGATGCCCAGGATCAGCATGGCCAGCATGCCGTTGATGTACAAGCAGTCCAGCGCCAAAATGCGGTCTTGCGCCGACGGGCCTTTGAGCAAACGCACCAGTGTGAACGCCATCGCCATCACCAGCATGAACAGGGCCGCACGCAGCGACCACGACAACAGCAGGCTCATTCAAAAATCTCCATCAGCGGGCGCTCGTAGCGCGTTTTGAATTCGGCGATGAAGGCGTCCGGGTCGCCCATCTGCAGCACGTGTAATAGCAGCGTGCTGCTGTCGCGCGAGAGTTCAGACCACACCGTGCCGGGGTTGAAGGTGGTGATCACGGCGAGCGCGGCCAGGCCATTGGGGTCGCGTATGTCGAGCGGCACCAAGATAAATTCGGAGTGCAGTTGCTTCGAGGTTTTGGTCACCAAAGCCTTGGCCATTTTCCAGTTGGAGACGGCGGTGTCCATCAGCACAATGACGATGAGGCGCGCGATCTTGAACGGGTGGCGCACCCGTACCGGCGTGGGGCGCAGGCCTTGAATCAGCACCGGCAACGCCAACGCCAACACGGCCGCCAACACCAGGCTACCGGGGCTGAGCGAGCGGTTCAGCAGCAGCCACAGGCCAAACAGCATCAGCGACACCAGCGGGGCGGGGAGCAGGCGCTTCATGGCGTAGCCCTTACGGTTTGCGACATGTCTACCGCCGGGGCACTATGGGTTTGGCTGGGCACGGTTTTCGCCGTCATCACGGCCTGGATATAAGGCGCGGGTTCGAGCAGGGCGTTGGCGGTGTCGCGGGTGTAGCGCATCACGCCGCCGGCTTGCACGGTCAGCACTGCGCAGGCCAGCAGCAGTGCCGCCACAGGCACGCCTTCGGTCAAGCCCAGTTGCGGTGGGCTGCGGTCGTGCGCCGCCCAGAAGTGGCGAATGCCAGTGCGCGTGAGCGCAATCAAACCAAACAAGCCAGAGGTGATGAGCAGCGCCATCAACACCCAGGCGCTGGTGGGCGGTGTGCTGGTGTGCACGCCCAAACCTTCGGGGTTGAGCAGCGCGCTGAGCATGGCGAACTTGCCCACAAAACCAGAGAACGGCGGCAGGCCCGACAGCAGCAGCGTGCAGCACATGAAGCCCAGGCCGAGAAACGCCACCGCGCTGGGAATGGGTTTGCCGATGAGTTCTTCTTCGTCATCATCGAGGTTGAACTTGGTGTTGCTGCGCAGGTTGGGGCTGAGAAACGGCGCATCAAACTTCTGCTCGTGCGGCGCGATGCTGGCGCCGGCATTGCGCCAACGTTCGATCAGGTCGGTGATCAAAAACATGGCGCTGGCCGCCAGCGTGGAGCTGAGCAGGTAGTACAGCGCACCGGCCACCAGGTTGGCTTGGCCAAAGCCAATCGAAGCCAGCAACGCGCCGGACGACGTGATGATGGCGTAACCCGTGAGGTTGCCGAGCTTTTGTGAGCCCAGCATGCCAATGGCGCCGAAGGTTAGCGTCATCAAACCACCGGCCACGATCCAGTCGCCCGCAAAGTCGGCCGAGACGCCGGCATTGGCCGAGAACAGCAGCGTCCACAACCGCAGAATGGTGTAGATGCCAACCTTGCTCATGATGGCGAACAGCGCGCCCACCGGCGCGGTGGCTGCGCTGTAGGCCGGCACCAGCCAGAAGTTCAGTGGCCAGGCGGCGGCTTTGGCCAAGAACGCCACGCCCAGAATGGCGGCGGCGGCGTGCAGTAGGCCACGGTCGGCCGGCGACACCTCGGGAATGCGCACCGCCATGTCGGCCATGTTGAGCGTGCCGGTGATGCCGTAAAGCATGGACACACCAATCAGAAACAGCGACGACGCGGCCAGGTTGATGGCGATGTAGTGCAGGCTGGCCTTGACCCGCTGGCGCCCTGAGCCATGCAGCAGCAGGCCGTAAGAGGCCGACAGCATGATCTCGAAAAACACAAACAGGTTAAACAAGTCGGCCGCCAAAAACGCGCCCGACAAACCCATGATCTGCAACTGGAACAGCGGGTGAAAGTGCACCCCGGCCTTGTGCCAGCGCGCGGCGGCAAACACCACCGAGGCCAGCGCCACAGTAGAGCCCAGCACCAGCATCAAGGCCGAGAGCCGGTCGACTGCCAACACAATGCCAAAGGGCGCGGGCCAGTTCCCTGGCAGGTAGATGCCTATCGCTCCGGCCCCGTGTTGCTTGTCAGTCCACAGCAGCAAGGTCATTGCCACCAGCCAACACAGCAATGTGGCGATGATGTTGATGCTGACCTTCAGCCTGCGCTGGTCTTCACGCAGCAACATGAGAACCGCACCCGCCAGCAGCGGCAGCAAAATGGGCGCGATGATCCAGTTTGGGCCCGGTTGCAGCAGGGACAGCAGGTCTTCGGTCATGGCTTGTCCTCGGTGCCGTCCACGTGGTCGGAGCCTGAGAGGCCGCGCGAGGCCATCATCACCACCAGGAACAGGGCTGTCATGGCGAAGCTGATGACGATGGCGGTGAGCACCAGCGCCTGCGGAATGGGGTCGTCGTAATGCAGCAAGTCGAGCGGGATCCCAGGCATGATGATGGGCTCGCGGTTGACCGACAAGCGGCCCATGCAGAAGATGAACAGGTTGACGGCGTACGACAGCAGCGACAGGCCCAAGATGACCTGAAAGGTACGCGGCCGCAGCAGCAGCCAAACGCCGGAACTGGTGAGCACCCCAATGGCGAGGGACAGCATGATTTCCATCAGCAGTTCTCCCCCGTGAAGCCCGTTGCAGAGGCTGCGGCAGGAGCCGCAGCCGCGTTGGGTGTGAGCAAAATGGTGGGCTCCTCGTCGTCTTCTTCAGCTTCCAGGCGACGGTGTGCGCGCACCGATTGGTGGGCCAGCGCAATCAGCATCAGGATGGTGGCACCCACGACCAAGGTGAACACGCCAATGTCAAAAAACAGCGCGCTGGCAACGTGCACGTCGCCCAACCAGGGCAGGTGCAGGTGGGCGGTGTGCGTGGTCATGAACGGATAGCCAAAGGCCAGCGAGCCCATGCCGGTGGCGAGTGCACACAACATGCCCGTGGCCATCCAGCGGCGCGGCGCGAGGTGCAAGTGCGCCTCCACCCATTGCGTGCCCGACACGATGTATTGCAGCAGCAGTGCCACCGACATCACAAGGCCGGCCACAAAGCCGCCGCCCGGCTCGTTGTGGCCGCGCATGAACAAGTAGACCGACACCATCGCCGCCAGTGGCAGCAGCAAACGCACCAGCACGGCGGGCACCATCAGGTAGCCCACGGCAGTATTCGTGGTGTCTCGTGGGTTCAGAAGATCGGAGCTGTGGATGTTTTCCAGTGCGCGCTGCTGCTGGGGCAACTGCATGGTCTCTATCGCGGGGCGGAAGCGGCGCAACAGCGCGTACACCGTCAGCGCCACGATGGCGACCACGACGATTTCGCCAAAGGTGTCGAAGCCGCGGAAGTCCACCAGCATCACGTTCACCACATTGCTACCGCCGCCTTCGCTCAGCGCGCGCTCCAGGAAGAAGGTGGAGATGCCGTCGGGAATGGTGCGGCTCATCATGGCAAAGGCCAGCGTGGCCATGCCCAGCCCGGCGCAGATGGCAATGGTCAAGTCGCGCGTGCGGCGTGGCATGGAGCGCACCTGTTGCGTCATGCTCTGGCCGCTGGCGCGGCGCATGGGCAGCCAGCGCAAGCCCAGCAAAAACAGCACTGTAGTGACTACTTCCACGCCCAACTGGGTTAGGGCCAAATCAGGTGCCGAGAACCACACAAAGGTGATGCACGTGGCCAGGCCGGAGGCGCTCATCAGTGTCAACGCGGCGAGCCGGTGGAACTTGGCCATCCACGCCGCACCGATGGCACCGATGATGCCTATCGTCCACATCACCGCGAACGTGGGCGCGAGTGGCATCAACGCACGGGTGCCGGGTTGCAGTTGTGTGCCCCAGAGCGAGGCTACGGCAACCAGCAGCGCTACGCCCACCAACAAGAACAATTGCGGCTGCAGTCGCAGCGTGCCGAGCAGGCGGCGCCCGCGCCAACCGGCCAGGCTCAGCAGCGTCATGCTGCCTTCAAACATGCGTTTGCCGTCCAAACGGCCGAGCAGAGGTGCGCGTGAGCTGTTGCCCTGGAAGCGGCGCAAGATCCAATACAGCAGGCTGCCACCGGCCATGGCCACCAGGCTCATGACAAACGGCAGATTGAACCCGTGCCAGACGTGCAAACTGAACTCGGGCATCTGCCCGGCCACCACGGGCCAAGCAGCGGCATTCAGAAATGCGCCGACCGACAGCCCCGGAATCACACCCACCACCAAGCAAGCCAGTACCAGCAGTTCGACCGGCACACGCATCCAATGCGGCGGTTCGTGAGGTGTGCTGGGCAGGTCGGTTGCTTTGGGGCCAAAGAACACGTCGACGGTGAAGCGCAGGGAATAGGCCACGCTGAACATGCCCGCTAAGGTTGCTGCTATGGGGAGCCCCCATTCAACCGCAGGGGTGGCGTTGATGAACGTGGTCTCGGCAAAGAACATCTCCTTGGAGAGGAAGCCGTTCAACAAGGGTACGCCAGCCATGGCGGCAGCTGCCACCATCGCCAAGGTGCTGGTGATCGGCATCATGTGCCGCAGGCCGCTAAGGCGGCGAATGTCGCGCGTGCCAGATTCATGGTCGATGATGCCCGTGGCCATGAACAGCGATGCCTTGAACGTGGCGTGGTTCATGATGTGGAACACTGCGGCCACAGCGGCTAACGGGCTGTTCAGCCCGAGTAGCAAGGTGATCAGGCCCAGGTGTGAAATCGTCGAATACGCCAGCAAGCCCTTGAGGTCATTCTGGAACATGGCCGCATAGGCGCCCAGCAGCAAAGTGCAAAGGCCCGCGCCGCCGACGATCCAGAACCATTCTTCGGTCCCCGACAACACCGGCCAGAAACGCGCAAGCAAAAAGACGCCAGCTTTGACCATGGTGGCCGAATGCAAATAGGCGGAGACCGGGGTGGGCGCCGCCATCGCATGGGGCAACCAGAACTGAAAGGGAAACTGCGCGCTTTTGGTCAGCGCGCCCAGCAGCACCAGCACCAACATCGGGATGTACCAAGGGTGGTTGCGCACCATCTCACCTGCGGCCAACACGTCGTCCAGCGCGTAGCTGCCAACGATGTGCCCCAAGATCAGCACACCCGCCAGCAGGCACAGCCCGCCCGCGCCGGTCACCGTGAGCGCCATGCGGGCGCCACGGCGCGCGTCGCGGCGGTGGTGCCAATAACCGATCAGCAGGAACGAGAACAGACTGGTCAGTTCCCAGAACATTGCCATCTGGATGATGTTGCCCGACAGCACCACACCCGCCATCGCACCCATGAAGGCGAGAAAGAACGCGAAGAAGCGCGGCACGGGGTCTTCAGGCGACATGTAGTAGCGTGCGTACAGCACAACCAAACTGCCAATGCCCAGCACGAGCATGCAGAACATCCAGGCAAAACCGTCCATTCGGATGGACAGGTTCATGCCCAATGACGGCAGCCAGGTGTAGTGCTCTTGAATGACGCCGCCATTGGCGATTTCCGGGAAATAGAAAGCAGCTTGGAGCGTGCATCCAAAGGCGATGAAGCCTGCTAACGCTGATTCACTGGTGCGCGCGTTTGCGGGCAGAAGTGCGGCAATAAGGCTGCCTAGAAATGGCAATAGGATGAGCGATATGAGGGGCATGCCGAACCTATTCTATAGACAGCGTTTCTTATAACGCAGCGTAGTCCCCACAAGCTTTGGGCGTCTGCTTGCACTTAGATTAGACATTTTCCCCGGCGCAGTGGAATAGCGGTACTTTGCAGTGAGTGTTTTCGGATTACCACGCTAAGATTGGCGGCTGTTCACATACATCAGTAGTTAAAAGGTTGGTTCATGAAAATTCTGGTCACTGGCGCAGCGGGTTTTATCGGTAGCACCGCGAGCTTGAAGCTGCTCGCACGCGGCGATGAAGTGGTGGGGCTGGACAACCTGAACGACTACTACGACGTCAACCTCAAGAGAGACCGCCTAAAGCGTCTACTGGACAAGCCGGGTTTTCGTTTTGTTCAGCTCGACGTCGCCGATCGTCCCGGCATGGAGGCGTTGTTTGCAGCAGAAAAGTTTGACCGCGTCATTCACTTGGCGGCACAAGCCGGCGTGCGCTATTCGCTGAAGAACCCGCACGCCTACATCGACAGCAATATCGTCGGTTTCACCAATATTCTGGAAGGCTGCCGTCACTCCAAGGTGCAGCATCTCGTCTACGCCTCTAGTTCCAGCGTTTACGGTGGCAACACCAAAATGCCGTTTTCGGAGCACGACAGCGTCGATCACCCGGTTAGCCTGTACGCCGCCACTAAAAAGGCCAATGAGTTGATGGCGCACACCTACAGCCATTTGTACAACTTGCCAACGACGGGTTTGCGCTTTTTCACGGTGTATGGCCCTTGGGGGCGTCCAGACATGGCCTTGTTCCTGTTCACCAAGGCCATCCTCGAAGGTCGGGCCATCGACGTTTTCAACTACGGCAAGATGCAGCGCGACTTTACGTATGTCGACGATATCGTTGAAGGTGTGATTCGCGTCCTGGATCGCACCGCCGAAGCCAACCCTGCGTATGACTCGGTTCTGGCTGATCCTGCTACCAGCAACGCTCCCTACCGTGTATTCAATATCGGCAATAACAATCCTGTGCCATTGCTCGATTTCATCGGATGTATTGAAGATGCATTGGGCATCAAGGCAGAGAAGAACCTGCTGCCTTTACAGGACGGAGATGTGCCCGCGACCTACGCCAACACCGACGCTTTACGTGACTGGGTTGGCTTCGTACCCGGCACCTCTGTGCAAACGGGAATCGCAAACTTTGTGGCCTGGTACCGGGACTACTACAAGATTTGAGTTGCGCGGGGCGAGCTTGAAAACGTAGTCAAGCTAGCCTAGAAAGCCAATCGTCAACGCCTTGTTCACATAAGTCCAGCACTCGCTCGAACCCTTCTACGTTGCCGTAGTAAGGGTCGGGTACCTCGTCAGCAGCTTCGTTTTTTAACAGCGCCAGAAAAAGTTTTAACTTATGTTGGTGTTCTGCGGGGCACAGTCGCTGCAATATCTGCATATGTGAGCGATCCATTGCGAGCAACAGATCGAATTGCTCAAAATCCTTTGAATCGACTCTGCGTGAGCGCCCCTTGGGAACTTTGTATCCGCGTCTCTCCAGCGCTTGCCTAGCGCGTGCGTCAGGCCGACTGAGGCCTTTACCTGCTTGAGTGCCTGCGGAACTAAATTGGACTATATGCCCAACGCCTCTTTGCTGAGCCTTTTGGGTCGCCACAATCTCCGCCATTGGAGATCTGCATATGTTGGCCGTGCAAACCATCAGGATCCTTGTCATACGCTGGCTGGGGGACATTCCGAAATTTGATAGGCCAACCATGTGGCGGAACCGTTATTGTGCGAGGTGCATATTTTAGGGACAAGATGAAAGACTTCTGCGTCTGTACACGCTTGCTTCAAACGCCTCAGTAAAGACTAATGTATCGTCGGTTGAACCATAGAAGATCGGTTCCAAAAACGAAAAAAGCGGAATGCTTTCGCATTCCGCTTTTTGGCAAGACTCGAAAATACCGAGACTTCTGGTGGCCGCTACCAAATTACTTGGCGGCGTCCTTGCGACGGCGGCTCATGCCCAAACCAGCCAGAGCCAAGCCCATCAGAGCCAATGAACCTGGTTCTGGGATCTTGTTGGCGAATTCGGCGCTGACATCGCCTTTAACAGTGTTATACAGACCAGGGCCGGTAGCAGGCAAGCCATTGTCGATGTCGCCGTTTACGTTGACGGTCATGTAGAAAGGAACCGGATCCGTGAAGAACTTCTTGCCGTCATCGGTCAAGCTGGCTTCATCGAAAAGGAACTTAAACGATGTAGACGGTGAGCCGATGCCATCGCCGCTACCGGACAACATGACATTGCTGGTGGCCAACGTGTAGAGGGAGTAGCCTGGAGCACCTACGTCGGTAAGTGTGTAACCAGCTGCGGTGTAGCCGCTTGTTGGATCCAGGTTAGCGGTTGCAATGGCACCGGCAACCGCGTACAACGTGAAGGAACCAGTCAAGCCGGTAAACGACGTAGCGCTGGAGACATAGCCTGTCGAGTTGAACACTGCGAACAAGGTGTAGCCACCAGGAATGCCCAGGGAGGTTTTGTAAGCGGCAGCACTGATGACATCGTTATTGGCGTCGTAATACTGACCAAAGCTGGCGAACGCAGCCGCACCGAACGACGAAGTAGGGCCGTACGAACCAAGGGGGTCGACCGTGATGACTTCGCTGTAGCCGCCATTCAGCTTCGCGATGCCGTTAACGACATAGTCGCCGAGGCCGAGATTTGTTTCGTTGACTTGAACCAAGCCCGCGTGGGCGCTGGTGATTGCTGCAACGCTTAAAACTGCAGATGCCGCAAGATTTGCGAAGTTGAATTTCATAGTGTTACTCCTTGAAGTAAGAAGAAAAATGTCATGGACAAATGGATGATCGCTGGCGTAAGAACTGAAAGCATTTTGTGTGCCAATTGTAAAAGTCGAACAATTTCATAGGCTTACGTTCAATGCCTCATTGTTGAACACAGACTGTGTAAAAAATCTCGACTGAGTGCCTTTTCTCAGGTGGAGTCAGGGGGAGCGTGCTGGAGTAGCTGACTCTTTCTTCACGGCATCGTCAATTTGCTGCCTCGCGCTGTGGCAACGTGATGTGTAAAAAAAACCGACTCCATGTTGGGCGACAAGGGTAGAGCATTCCATGTAACTCACAGATTGCCGCACTTAGATGCAACTGGTGGCACTAGAAGCAGTCGCTCGTGTTGGAGAGGTTGACGCTCTGCCGTTTTGTTGGCGGTAGGGGACTAGCACTTTTTGTCAAAAAACAGATCAGGGCTTTGTGGGTGACTTCGAACCTTATGTTGATGGTGTCGTTTACCGGGGCGCAGTTGTGAGTGGTGACTTTTTCAAACTTACTCAAGGTTATAAACCGCGAATGCAGTGACTCTGGCCTCTGATGAATGGGTGCGCAAGGCTTTGACGGGCCAGTGGTAAGGCAGGTGACCATGGGTGTCTGCATAACCCACTCGCTGTTGCCTGGAGCCATGGCTTAGGGTGTGTGTCCGACGATGAATTTGTGTGATGACATCGAATCTCGTGGTGGATTTACACGGGTTAATGTGCAAAATGATCGACTCTACAAAACCAACAATGCTGGAGCGTTAAATGGCTGCCTCTTTTGTTTTCGATTACAGCCGCGCGTTTTCAAGAAACATCGGATGGATCACGACTGAGGAGCAGGCGAAACTGCGCCGAGCCCGTGTCGCGATTGCTGGACTCGGCGGAGTGGGGGGGGCGCACTTGTTGACGTTGGCTCGCCTGGGCATCGGTAATTTTCATATCTCAGACTTTGACGACTTTGATGTTCACAACCTGAATCGTCAGGCGGGTGCTTTCATGCCTTTCATGGGACAGCCGAAGCTCGATACAGTGGCGAAGCTGGCACGGGACATTAACCCTGAGTTGAAGCTGGAGCTGTTCCCTCAGGGAGTTCAGCCGGAAAACGTGGATGAATTTCTGAAGGACATTGACGTTTACGTTGATGGTTTGGATTTTTTTGCGCTACCAGCTCGACGAATGGTATTTGCCAAGTGCCGAGAAAAAGGGATCCCTGCGCTGACGGCTGCGCCTTTGGGCATGGGAACCGCTTTCTTGTATTTCAAGCCTGATGGAATGAGTTTTGAGGACTATTTCAAGGTTGAAGGTTATGAGCAGAACGAACAGTACGCGCGATTTATTGCCGGCCTGTCTCCTGCTATGTTGAATCGAGACTACCTTGTCGCGCCAGAGGCCGTCAATTTTGCCGAGCGGCGAGGACCCTCGACCGTGATGGCATGCGACATGTGTGCGGGGGTCATGGGCACATCTGTATTAAAGGTTTTATTGGGAAGAGGAAGTATCAAAGCAGCTCCGTGGGGGATGCACTTTGATGCATACCATCAAAAATTAAAGTTCACATGGAGACCATTTGGGAATGCAAACCCGCTGCAGCAACTCTTGCTGAAATTTATCCGTCCCGTCTTGCAAGGGGGGAGTTGACCGTGTTGAGCACAGGCCTGTTCAACAGCAGGCGACTACATGCATTGCATAGAAATGAATCCAAGCAGGCGACAGTGACTGTAATGTGTGACTTTTTTTGCAACTTCGTCAAGTGATGTAGGCTATATTTGCCACCGACTTGTATTTATTTGGTATTTAAGTTTTTAGAGGGGATTATTTTGAAGAACAACAGTTTTGGTTTTTCTAAAAAGGCAAAAATATTATGCCTGATGGCATTTTCTTTTGCGCTAACAGGCTGCTCAACATTTTCCGATAAATATCCAGAAGCTCCAGCATTAGCGGCAAGCCCAGATTACAACTATATTATTGGTCCTGGCGACTCTCTAAATATTATCGTTTGGCGTAATCCTGAATTGTCTATGTCCGTTCCGGTTCGTCCGGATGGAAAGCTATCCACCCCCTTGGTTGATGAATTGGTTGTGCAGGGGAAAACTTCTATAGAAGTCGCGCGTGAAGTTGAAACTGTATTGGCGAAATATGTTCGCGATCCAGTTGTCACTGTTATCGTGACTGGGTTTGTTGGTCCTTATAGTGAACAAATTCGCGTTGTTGGAGAGGCTGCTAAACCGCAGATTTTGCCTTATAAGCAAAAAATGACTGTCCTTGATGTCATGATTGCTGTAGGTGGGTTGACTGATTTTGCGGATGGAAATGCGGCTTCAATTTTACGAACATCAGAGGGCGGAAAGCGTTACTCGGTGCGATTAAAAGATTTAGTCAAACGTGGTGATGTGTCAGGTAATGCTGAAATGATGCCTGGAGATATTTTGATTATTCCTCAGGGCTGGTTTTGATAATTCTTTGTGTGATTTATCTTCAGGAATTTTTAATGATGAAGCCTTTTCCGATAATACTGCTGCACTAATCCATGGACGAGTTAATTAACCAAATTTTGACCTTCGGCAAGGGCGCATGGAAGCATCGCTGGCTAGGGCTTCTAGTTGCGTGGGTAGTTGGAGTTGTAGGCGCTGCCGTCGTTGTTCGTGTGCCAGACAAGTACGAAGCATCGGCACGCATCTATGTTGACACTCAATCGATCTTAAAACCGCTGATGTCTGGTTTGGCAGTGCAGCCAAATGTGGATCAACAGATTGGAATGCTGAGCCGCACGTTGATTACTCGTCCAAATGTCGAAAAATTGATTCGAATGGCGGATCTCGACTTGAACGGAAATCAAAGCAAGTCGAGCCAAGATGGACTCGTTGAAAATTTAATGGGAACATTGAAAATTGGTACAACGGGTCGAGATAATTTATACCTTCTTTCTTTTCAAGATTCAAATCCGGAAAAAGCTAAAAAGGTCGTTCAATCTCTGGTGTCTATTTTTGTTGAATCGAGCTTGGGCGATAGCCGTAAAGATACGGATGCCGCAAAGAAATTTATCGGAGAACAAATTAAAACCTATGAAGCCAAATTAGAAGCGGCTGAATCTAGGTTAAAAGAGTTCAAGTTAAAGAATATTGATTCTCAAACTGAAAATGGACCAGATATGGCCAGTCGACTTGGTGAAATCAATGCTCAATATGAGCAAGCCAAACTTGATCTTCGTGAAGCAGAAAATTCACGAGATGCAGCAAAGCAGCAACTCGATATAGAAAAATCCCAGTCTGCGAATTTGGCTTCAAAAAGTTTGATGCAGGAGTCTGCTCAAAACACTGCAACGCCTGAAATTGACAGCCGCATTGACGCTCAAAAGAGAAACCTCGACGCGCTGCTACAACGTTATACCGATCAGCATCCGGACGTGATAGGCGCTCGCCGGTTGATTAAAGATTTGGAAGATCAAAAAAAGAAAGAGTTGCAGGAGTTGCGCAAGATTGCTGCGAGTAATCCTGGCGCGGTCACCGCCACCAGCAGCTTAGCTGCACAGGAATTGAGTCGTGCAATGGCTACGTCTGAGGTGCAAGTGGCTGCGTTACGCGCGAGAGTTGCAGAGTATGGAAATCGATACAGTAAAGCGCTGGCTTCCATGAAAAATGCGCCACAAATCGAAGCCGAATATGCGCAGTTAAATAGAGATTATGCGATTAATAAAAAGAATTACGAAGACCTGGTTTCGAGAAGAGAGTCTGCAACTCTGTCTGGAGATTTGGAGTCTGCCGCTGGTGTTGCTGATTTCAGATTAATTGATCCTCCGCGGGTGTCACCGAAGCCTGTGGCACCAAACAGAATGTTATTGCTATTACTTGTGCTCGCTGTAGCCCTTGGGGCTGGTGGATTTACCGCGTTTGCAGCAAGCCAGCTGCGCCCCGTATTCCATGATGCACGCTCTTTACAAAATGTAGTCGATCTGCCCTTGTTGGGTATCGTGACCCTGGTTGTAAGCGATTCGGTTCGTCAAAAGGAACGCTCCGACTTGCGGCGGTTTTTCATTGCCCTTGGTGGACTGGTCGTTTGTTTTGTTCTTGGCATCATGGCATTGGCGTTTCTCTCGGGCCGTGTTGGAGGTAGTTTGATATGAGCAGTTTGATTGAGCAGGCGGCACGACGATTGGAACAACTGAAACGTGCAGGTGTTTCTATTCCAAGTGAAGCAAATGATTTAGTTGACTCGCAACGCGATTCCTACAAAGCAAAACAGACTAATGAAAGCTTGATTTCAACCGAGAACGATTCAAGTAAAAAGACGGTATCTAAGGCTGTCTCTAAACGAGTTGATCTTGATCTGGATATGCTCGTTTCTGCAGGTTTTGTGAGTCCGAATTCACCTCGTTCTCAGATCTCTGATCAGTACCGTGTGATTAAACGTCCTTTAATCACAAACGCTATGGGCAAAGGTGCATCAACGATCGATAACGGAAATCTGATCATGGTCACGAGTGCTTTAGCTGGTGAGGGGAAAAGTTTTACCGCCCTGAATTTGGCAATGAGTATTGCTACAGAGCTGGACAACACCGTAATGCTGGTCGATGCGGACGTCGCAAGACCATCGGTTCTTCGAATGCTGGGATTGCCTGCCAGTCCAGGATTGCTGGATTTGTTAGTTGGGGATGTCGCGGATATGTCGGAGGTGCTCCTGCGCACAAATATCGATAAGTTGACATTATTGCCCAGTGGGACGCCTCATCTAAGGGCAACGGAATTACTTGCAAGCGATGCGATGTCCCAACTCATTCGAAATATTGCGAATCGCTACTCAGACCGCATCATCATATTTGACTCTCCCCCATTACTGCTCACAACAGAATCGCGGGTTCTTGCTTCTCATATGGGGCAAATTGTTATGGTTGTTCATGCGCAAAAAACACTGCAAGCAGATGTTCAGCACGCTTTGGCATCGATTGAAAACTGTCCAGTGAAAATGATGGTACTTAATCAGGTTCGTAGCTCCTCACAGGGTGGTTATGGCTACGGGTATGGTTACGGTTACGAACAGCCTCAGGCAGCTTAAGTAGTAATAATTAAATATAGATACTTGGGATACTGCAACTGGCAGTTTTCAAATTTAATAAGATGCAACGTAAAATTATTACTACTATTGCGCTGCTGGGATCGATCTGCACAAGCCAGTTGGTTCTTGCACAAGATAATAATGGTGGAGGGGATGCTGCATACGTATTTGAACCGCGTGTGTCGATTAATGGAACATATACCAATAATGTTGACCTAAGTTCGAGAAACTCGAGTTCTGATTTTCTAACTGAAATTAGCCCAGGTTTTCGCTGGTCCAGTAGCCGTGGGCGTATCCGAGGAAATATTGATTATTCGTTAAATCAACTAGTTTACGCAAAAAACTCAAGTAAAAATGAACTTCAAAATGCATTAACTGCAAACGGAACCGCCGAGTTGGTCGATAACTGGGCATTCATTGATGTTAACGGTTCAATATCACAGCAATATATTTCTGCATTTGGCACTCCATCCATTGGAAGTACAAATATTAATGACAACAAGACGGAAGTTTCGTCGTTTAAGTTTTCTCCTTATGTAAAAGGGGCATTTGCAGATTTTGCTTCATATGAAGCAAGGTATACATCGTCTACAACAAAAAGTAAATCGTCGCTTGCATCAGATATTTCTGCGAATGACGGATTATTTCGGTTAAGCAGTCGTGAGCTTTTTAATAGACTTAGATGGAATGTTGATTTAACAAAAAGTATTGTCGACTACGATCCGGGAAGGAAAACAACTGCTGACGTCCTTCGAGGTAGTGTGCAGTATCCCATACTTGATCAGTTAGTGTTGACTGCGATTGCCGGGAGAGAGTCCGATAATTACATTACAGTTAACCAAGACTCGCGTAGTTTTGCTGGCGGTGGACTTATGTGGAGCCCGGCAGTAACCACAAAGTTAACCGCCAATACAGAAAATCATTCTTACGGCAGGACTTATAACGTTACTTTGGAGCATCGAACACCGAGAACGGCGTGGTATTTCTCAGATAATAAAAACATATCGAAAACTCCGGCCGATCAAGGAACGGCAAGTCTAGGCTCTATCTATGATTTGCTTTTCTCACAGTTTTCATCGATTGAACCTGATCCGGTTAAGCGGGCAAGAATGGTGAATGCATTCTTGTCAAACAACGGAATTGATCCAGCTACCCAGATTGTAGGGGGGTATTCAACTGCGGGGTTGAATATGCTGAGAAGTCAATCGTTTACTTTTGCGCTATTAGGAATTCGGGACACTATTACATTTACCGCAATCCGAACACAAAGTCAAAGATTAACAGACGGTACAGGTATTTTGGGAGATTTTTCGAATTCACAGTCTATCAACCAAAATGGAGTGACCTTGGGTTACTCGCACAAGTTGAACCCCATTTCTGTACTCAGTACTTCGTTGACTCAACAGTTGTCATCTGGTGATAGTGGCCTTTTTTCTACTAAATTACGGTCTTTAAATTTAAATTATTCAACTCGTCTCAGCCCAAATGTAACTTCAACCCTTGGGGTTAGAAGAACTATTTCGTCTGGTGATACAACTTCATATGATGAATCTGCCATAACTGGCGGTTTAAACATTAGATTTTAATAAATGTACGAAGAATTTTATGGGCTAAAGGCAAAACCTTTTCAGCTCAATCCAGATCCAACATATTACTTTGCTAGTAAGCAGCATCGCCGTGCGAAAGCTTATTTAGAGTACGGATTGCTTCGTAATGAAGGGTTCATTGTTATTACAGGTGAGATTGGTGCTGGAAAAACAACGATAGTTCGAGGGTTATTGGAGAGTTTAGATCCGGACAAAGTTGTTGCTGGAAATCTGGTAAGTACACACCTGGATGCAGAGGACACTTTGAGAATGGTTGGAGCTGCCTTCGGCGTGCATACGAAGGATGTGTCTAAAGCTGATTTGCTGCTTGCCATTGAAGCTTTTCTGGTAACACAAGCCAGCCAAGGTAAACGATGTTTGTTAATTGTTGATGAAGCTCAAAACCTTACTGTAAAAGCCGTAGAAGAACTGCGAATGCTTTCCAACTTTCAATATGGTAACCAAGCCCTTCTTCAAAGTTTTTTAGTCGGTCAACCAGAATTCCGAGAGATATTACAGAACTCTCAGATGCAGCAATTGCGTCAACGTGTTATTGCTGCGTGCCATATTGGACCAATGGACCGCGACGAAACGCAGGGTTATATTGAACATCGGCTGAAGTGTGCAGGGAGCACCGAAAAACCCACTTTTCAAACCGGAGCATTCGATGCAATATTTGAAGCGAGTGGTGGTATTCCGAGGCGTATAAATGCCTTATGTGATCGCCTTCTGCTCCTCGGATTTTTAGAGGACAAGAGTACATTACGTTCTGAAGATGTACAAGAGGTTTCGCTTGAAATTCAACATGAAGCAGGAAGAGCGCCCTCACCAGTCGGAAGCGATACTAATTTTATTAATGGCGCTGACTCGCTTGCTAATCTCAATTTGCCGGATTTAGATTCACGTAATTTAAATTATTCGCAAGCTATCTTGGAAAAAATTTCAGCACAGATGACGGAAAGCGGGTCTGTTGGAATTGCGATTGGATTACAGGCTCTTGAACTAAGATTACAAAATGTTGAGTTGCGCACTCATGAAATGCTAATGGCGCTACGTGAATTTACTGCCGTACTGCAGCGAAACTCAGGAAGAGACGCGTGAAAAATACTGAAAAAATCTTAAGCCAAAATATAGCACCGGTCATTTGTGTAGTTGGTGCAAGGCCTAATTTTATGAAAATGGCACCTATTTTGAAGGCCTTTTCTAATTTTTCGCCTGATTGGCCAATTTTGCTGGTTCATACTGGTCAACATTATGATGCAGCGATGAGTGATCGATTATTTGAAGACTTGCGCCTGCCTGTTCCTGATATTAATCTAGAGGTCGGAAGTGCCTCACACGCAATTCAAACAGCAGAAGTTATGCGGCGCTTTGAGCCCGTTTTAGATGAGCATAAGCCATCGTGCGTTGTTGTGGTCGGCGATGTCAATTCGACTCTTGCATGTGCTTTGGTTGCTAATAAAAAGGGTATACCTGTCGCGCACGTAGAGGCAGGGCTAAGAAGTAACGATAAAACTATGCCCGAGGAAATTAATCGAATTTTAACGGACCAATTGTCAACGAAACTCTACACGACAGAACGTAGTGCGAGTATCAATTTAAATCGAGAGGGAATAGATGATGAAAATATTCTCTTTGTTGGTAATGTGATGATTGACTCTCTAAGAGAAAATTTGAAATTTGCGAAACACTATGTTGAAACCATTCAATATTTTGATCAGAATTTTGCAGCAAATTTAGAAGAAAATAAAAGATATGGATTGGTTACTTTGCATCGTCCCTCTAATGTAGATGATCCGAATGTTCTGCAGCGACTCTTAGGTGTATTAAATGAAATTTCAATTCGATTGCCGCTGATATTTGCACTTCATCCTCGGACAAAGAGTAATATTGAAAAATTTGGCTTTCAAAAATTCATAAATCCTGCATTTTCTATTGTTCTACCTCCTCAGGGCTATTTGGAAATGCTTGGATTGATGAGAGATGCTACTGTTGTTCTCACTGACTCCGGTGGAATACAGGAAGAAACTACGGCACTTGGTGTGCCCTGTTTGACTCTCCGCGAAAATACAGAGCGTCCTATTACTATAGATCAGGGTACTAACACTCTCGTCGGTTCTAACCCCGAGACGCTTCTTCATGAGGTTGAAATTATTCTTAATGGAAATGGTAAACGTGGAAGGGTTCCCGAGTTTTGGGATGGTCACGCAGCAGATCGAATTGTCGTCGATATGCATTCAGCCTTCTTTTACGAAAAATAAGTCATCCTTTGACTATTGATGAGATTTTTAAATGATAAAGAATGCATTTACTATTGATGTCGAGGATTATTTTCAAGTTTCAGCATTTTCTCCTTATATCGCCAGGGATTCTTGGGAGAAGATGGAATGTCGCGTAGAGAGAAATATTGATGTAATTATGAAAATGTTGTCTGATAAAAATGTCAAGGCAACATTTTTTACGTTGGGTTGGATCGCTGAGCGCTACCCGCATGTAGCCAAATCTATTGTGAACAACGGTCATGAGTTGGCAAGTCATGGTTATTCTCACGAACGCGCAAGCAATCAGAGTCCAGAAGAGTTTTTAAAAGATGTAGGATTGGCCAAGAAAATTCTCCAGGATTTGACTGGCGTTGAAGTGGTTGGGTATAGAGCGCCTAGCTTCTCTATAAATGAAAAAAATGAATGGGCATTTGATGTGCTGAAGGAGGCTGGTTATCTTTATAGCTCCAGTGTTTATCCTATTAAGCATGATCATTACGGAATGCCAAATAGCCCCCGCTTTTGTTATCCGGTGAGGGAGAATTTGTTGGAAATCCCGGTTACAACATTACGTGCTTTTAATAGAAACTTTCCATCAGCTGGCGGTGGATATTTTAGACTTTTACCTTATCAAGTATCGAAATGGATGTTGAAGAAAATCAATACTGGCGATATCCAGTCAACCGTTTTTTACTTTCATCCTTGGGAAATTGATGTGAACCAACCTCGTATTGGTGGCATTGATAAAAAATCAAAATTTAGGCACTACGTGAATATCTCAAAAATGGAAGCACGCTTGCGCTTACTTTTAAGCGATTTTCAATGGGGCAGGATGGATCAGATTTTTCTGAAAAATTAGAAATGAATTCTTTTGTGATAGATGACCCTAGAGAATTAACATTGAAACAACTGAGCCTAAATGATCTCGAGCAACAGGCTAGGTGGGACCAGTATGTTTTGTCATCACCTGAAAGTACCTTTTTTCACAGGGCAGGATGGCAGAATGTAATTTCTAGCGTATTTAAACATCAGACTATTTTTATATACGTAGAGCAAGCCGGATTAATTATTGGCGTTCTTCCTCTTGTCTACATCAACAGCCGACTTTTTGGTAGATCTCTGACTAGTATGTCTTTTGGCGTATATGGAGGAATCGTTGCAGATTCGTCAGATGCGGCTAATGCGCTAGAGATGGCTGCGATCAACTGGGCTAAAAAACTTGATGTCGATTATTTAGAATTTCGAAACATTGAACCATCTCAAAGCAGTTGGCCAACTCAAGATTTGTATGTGACTTTTCGAAAGGAAATTTTTCTTGACGATGAGAAAAATATGCTTGCCATTCCGAGAAAACAGCGAGCAATGGTCCGGAAGGGAATCAAGAATGAGTTGTCTGGAGAAGTCGACACTGACGTAAATCGTTTCTTCCATTTATATGCTGATAATGTTAAGCGACATGGAACGCCTGCCATGCCGAAAAAATATTTTCAAGCTTTAAAGAAAGAGTTTGGCTCTAGTTGTGAAATTTTGACTGTCGTTGACAAGAGTGGTAATCCGTTAAGTAGCGTGCTGAGTTTTTACTTCAAAAATGAAGTACTGCCTTATTATGCTGGTGACGACGAGAGCGCACGTCATTTGGCCGCTAATGATTTCAAATATTGGGACCTTATGAGCCGGGCTGCACGTAGAGGTATTCAGATATTTGATTATGGGCGAAGCAAAAACGGTACTGGATCATATGCTTTCAAGAAAAACTGGGGCTTTGTTCCAACTCAATTGCATTATGAGTATCAACTTTATAAAATTTCTAAAATTCCACAAAATAATCCGAGTAATAAAAAATATGAGCTAATGATTAATTTGTGGAAAAAATTGCCAATATCTGTTGCCAATTTTATTGGTCCTCATATCGTAAAGAATTTAGGTTGATTTTGGCAAATATCTTATATTTGGTTCATCGACTTCCTTATCCGCCTGATAAAGGTGATAAGGTCCGTTCGTTTAACTTTTTGAAACACTTGCTGGCATCGCATCGTGTGTTTTTGGGCACATTTCTAGATGATTCAGCGGATAAGGTGCATGTGCCTGTATTAGAGGGGCTGTGCGCTGAAGCTAAAGTGATTAATTTAAATGTAAGTCTGACGAAGATAAAATCTACGGTGGGTCTTCTTTTTGGCGAGTCGTTGACAGTTCGCTTTTATCAAAACAAAGAAATGACTCGTTGGGTAAATAAAATATATGAAAAAGAAAATATTGACCTGACTGTAGTTTTTTCTTCGGCCATGGCGCAATTTGTGCCCAAATCCAAATATTCAACGACGTTGGTTGATTTTGTTGATGTTGATTCGGAAAAATGGAAGCAATATTCTCAGGCACGTAGCTGGCCAATGTCTTGGGTTTTTGAAAGAGAGAGTCGCTATCTCCTTGATTTCGAGATGGCGATCTCTAAAAATGTCAAGCAGACATTTTTGGTAACTGACGAAGAGGTTGAACTATATCGTAAATTAGCACCAACTGCCTCGGAACACGTCAGTACATTAATGAACGGGGTAGATGATGTTTACTTTTCACCAATTGACGGAAGAATCTCCCCATTCTTGAAAGATGCTTCTGGTAAAGATGAGGTTCCGATCGTTTTTACTGGTGCAATGGATTATTGGCCAAATATTGATGCTGTCCAATGGTTTGTGAAGTCTATTTTGCCGAAGCTATTAAATGAAAATAAAAATATTAATTTCTATATTGTTGGCCGCAATCCGACTGCCGCAGTAGAGGCTTTGAGCTCACCGAATGTAACTGTTACAGGCACCGTCTCGGATGTGCGACCGTATCTCCAGCATGCGGCCGTAGTTGTGGCTCCTTTGCGAGTCGCGCGGGGAATACAAAATAAAATATTAGAGGCTATGGCAATGGCGAAACCTGTGGTTGCCAGTGACTCATGTGTGAGAGTTATCGAGGCAGAGGAGGGGGTTGAAATTTTCTCCGCAAAGAATGAATTGATATTTTTCGAGAAAATAATGAATTTATTGAGATATCCCCATGAAGCCAATTCGATGGGGCTTGCTGCTCGAAATAAGGTGATTTCAGACTTTAGTTGGAAGGCTCATTTGGCTCAAATTGATCGGCACATTTCTAATTGTGCAGTTGAAGTTTTCTGATGGAAAAATATTCATTAATCTCCGATCCTAGTCGTCGCTTATGGGTGTCCGCAGGGATGGCACTTATGTTGGTGCTGGCTTGCATCTGTTTCTTATATAAAGAAACATTGTTTGCAATGATTGAGATATGGGAGCGTTCGGAAACCTTTACGCATTGTTTTTTGGTCTTGCCTATTTCATTGTGGCTTATTTGGCAGAAAAGAACTGAGCTATCAAAGCTGACACCGAAGCCGAATTTTCTAATGCTAATTCCCATAGCATGTTTAGGGGCATTTTGGCTTTTGGGTAGCATTACTGCGACAAACTCCGTGGCGCAATTTGCATTTATAGGCTTGGTTATTTCAAGCGTGGTTTTGGTTTTGGGCTTTTCAGTTGCTCGGGTAATTGTCTTTCCGTTGGGATTTCTTTTCTTTGCAGTACCAGTTGGTGAGTTTTTGTTGCCTACATTGATGGAATGGACGGCCAATTTCACAATCTACGCATTACGGTTGACGGGTATCCCTGTATATAGAGATGGTTTGCAGTTTGTTATTCCATCTGGGAATTGGTCGGTGGTAGAGGCGTGTAGTGGAGTTCGGTATCTGATTGCTTCATTAACGGTTGGTACATTGTTTGCCTATTTGAATTACGTTTCCACTAAGCGGCGTATTATTTTTATCGGAATTTCTATCATTGTTCCAATTTTCGCAAATTGGCTTCGTGCTTACATGATTGTGATGCTTGGACATTATTCTGGTAATACAATTGCTGTAGGTGTCGATCATATTATTTATGGATGGTTATTCTTTGGTGTTGTTGTGATTTCAATGTTTATGATTGGAATTCGATGGGCTGAAGCTTCCTCTTCTTTGGAGAGAAAAGAACAGAATTTTTCTGAAGCGTCTGCTAGGCAAGCATCTCCAAGTTGGGTTTGGATTGGATGCATTATTTCTATATTGTTTTGTGCTTTTCCGATATTTTTTGCAATAAAAATAAATGCAACGCAAAATTTAGCAGCGGTTCATCTGAGTGCTCCTCTGAGCTTGAAGAATTGGCATTTGCTTAAAAATTCCGATGATGGTTGGAGACCCGCATACAAAAATTCAGCCTCCGAAATTTCAGAGGTTTATGAAAATGCTGATCAAAGAATAGGTTTGTATATTGGGTATTATCGAAATCAATTTTTTGATAAAAAACTTATAAGTTCTGATAATGTATTGGTCCGTAGTGAGGATTCTCATTGGAATATAGTGAGCCGTGGGCAAAATGAAGTTAAGTTGCCGGAAACTTCTATTTTAGTAAAATCTTCAAGGTTGAGTCATATCAACGGCTTGGCAGGTTTGCGCGAACAGCAAATGGATGTTTGGTATTTTTATTGGACTGATGGCCGTTTTACAGATAACGACTACTTGGTAAAAATATATACCGGTCTTTCTAAGCTATTAGGACGCGGAGACGATGCGGCCGTTATCGTGCTTCATGTCCTTCGTGAGCCTAGCGTTGATTCGGAAAAGACGTTAAATATTTTTTTGCGCGATAACTATTCACAAATTAATGAACTATTGCACGCTGCACGAACTGGAGGTGGCAGTGTCATTACTACAATTGAAAAATCGTAAAAGGGGTATGAAATGACTGTTATTGCCGTGATTGGGCTCGGCTACGTTGGTTTGCCATTGGTCGTGGAGTTTGGTAAGCAAGGTCGCACCATCGGATTTGATATTTCACAATCCAAGGTAGATTCCTGTGTGAAGGGCGTAGATCCTTCAAGGGAGTTGCCAGATGAGGCGTTGCATGCAGCAGAGCATGCGGTTTATACGTCGAACCCGGCTATGCTGGCTGAGGCTGACATTATTGTTGTGGCCGTACCTACGCCAGTGGATGAGGCGCGTATTCCAGACTTTCGACCACTTATTGGGGCTAGCACTACGGTTGGGCGCCACATGAAAGCAGGCGCTACTGTGGTTTACGAATCAACTGTTTACCCTGGCGCGACAGAAGAGGTTTGTATTCCAGTTCTGGAGCGAGAGTCCGGGCTCAAATGGAAAAAGGACTTTAATGTAGGTTATTCGCCTGAACGAATTAATCCAGGCGATAAAGAACATACATTGGTGAAGATTTTGAAAGTAGTTTCTGGTGATTCTGCGGAAACACTCGATAAGGTTGCGAAGCTATATGAGCGTATTATTCTTCCAGGTGTTTACCGTGCTGCCTCCATAAAAACGGCGGAGGCGGCGAAAGTGATTGAAAATACTCAGCGAGATTTGAATATTGCTTTGATGAATGAGCTTTCAATTATTTTTGATAAAATTGGAATTGATACATCAGATGTTTTGGCCGCTGCCGGGACAAAATGGAATTTTCTGAAATTCAAACCCGGATTGGTTGGTGGGCATTGCATAGGAGTTGATCCATATTATCTGACGCATAAGGCGGAAATGCTAGGATATCAACCGCAAGTTATTTTGGCTGGCCGTCGAATTAATGATAGCATGGGCAAATTTATTGCAGAGCAAACTATCAAAAAAATGATTTCTGCGGGTAGCTCGGTGAAAGGGGCCAAGGTTAATTTACTCGGTTTGACTTTTAAAGAAAATTGTGGTGATTTGAGAAATTCAAAAGTCATCGACATTATCAATGAATTGAAAAGCTACGGTGTAGAAGTTCACGTTACGGATGCACAGGCAGATGCGGCAGAAGCACTTCATGAGTATGGCGTTGAATTGAAAACCTGGGCCGAGTTGCCGCGTGCCGATGCAATCGTTGTGGCGGTAGCTCATAATGATTATGTCAATTTACCAGTTGAAGCATTGGCAGCCAAGGTGATTGATGGTGGTGCTTTTATCGATGTAAAGGCAGTTTATGACGAAAAAGCTCTTCAGGCCGCTGGTTTCAAGTTGTGGCGCCTGTAGAAGATCTTCGGCCGCTTGTGGCCCACATAGTGTATTGTTTCGATACGGGTGGGTTGGAGAATGGGATTGTTAATCTAATCAATCATATGCCTGCCGATACATATCGGCATGCAGTGATTTCGCTTACTGATATTACGGATTTTCGTGACCGTATTTGTGTCAAGGATGTTGAATTTATCGCTTTGCATAAACCTCCTGGGCACGGCTTTAAGATCTACCCGGCGCTGTTTCGTGTTTTGAAAACATTAAGGCCAGCAATTGTTCACACGCGAAATCTTGCTGCGCTTGAGGTGCAGGTTCCTGCTTTTTTGGCAGGTTGTGCCTGCAGGATTCATGGTGAGCATGGACGAGATGTTGAGGATTTGGATGGCAGTAGCATTAAGTATCAGCGCCTTCGCCGTTTTTACCGACCATTTGTGCAGCGCTATGTGGCTTTGTCAAAGGATCTTGCAGAATACCTTGTGAAGAAGGTGCATGTGGATGCAAGCCGGGTTACGCAGATCTATAACGGCGTGGATACCTCAAGGTTCGCTGCTAATGGCTTGGACACTGCGGTTGCAAATACTCCTTTTTCCAATTCTCAGAATTGGGTGGTTGGGTCTGTCGGAAGAATGCAGGCGGTGAAAGATCATGTGACGCTGGTAAAGGCGTTTATTCGTGCGCTTGAGATCCTGCCAGCGCTTGAGCATGACATGAGGCTCGTCATCATTGGGGATGGGCCTACAAGAGCTGTTTGTAGTGCACTGCTTTCCGAAGCTGGCTACTCTGATCTGGCCTGGTTACCAGGCGCGAAAAGCCAGGTTGCGGAAATTATGCGATCTTTCGATTGTTTTGTTTTGTCGTCTTTGGCGGAGGGTATTTCGAACACAATCTTGGAGGCAATGGCAACTGCGCTTCCGGTGTTGGCTACAGATGTGGGCGGAAACGCGGATTTAGTGTCGAATGGAGAGACTGGTTTACTGGTCGCCGCTGCGGATGTCGAAGCAATGGCCAATAGCTTGGTGCAGATGTATTGTGATCGGCCGACAACAAGAAAAATGGGACTAGCTGGTCGAGCGCGTGTCGAGCGGGATTTCAGTTTGCAGGCGATGGTGGGGCGGTATCAGTCGTTGTATGACGAGATGCTCCAGGTAAATTCAGTCCGTCAATAACCTCAATGTATTGGTAGTAAAAATATATGTGTGGAATCACCGGAATCTTCGACACTCGCGGCGTGGCAGATGTTCATCGTGCGACGTTGCATCGCATGAACGAGTCTCAACGGCACAGGGGGCCGGTGGAGGGAGACCTGTACTTCGAGCCAGGTCTTGGATTTGGACATCGACGGCTTTCCATTATTGATCTTGCGACTGGGCAGCAACCGCTCTTCAATGAAGATGGTTCAGTTGTGGTTGTTTTTAACGGCGAAATCTACAACTATCAGGATTTGATCCCCGAGTTGCAGGCGCTCGGCCACGTCTTTCACACACGTAGTGATACCGAGGTGATCGTGCACGCTTGGGAGGAATGGGGCGAGAACTGCGTGTCCCGTTTTCGCGGAATGTTTGCATTTGCACTATGGGACAGGAACCAGCAGGTTTTGTTTGTGGCCCGCGATCGTCTCGCGATCAAGCCCCTCTACTATGCATTGTTAGACGATGGCTCTTTCATTTTTGGGTCAGAACTTAAATCGCTTCTGGCTCACGGCGGGTTAAAGCGAGACATGGACCCGTTGGCAGTGGAAGAGTATTTCGCATTGGGTTATGTTGCCGAACCGAGAACGATTTTTCATCAGGCACGCAAATTACCACCAGCCCACACTTTGTTGATTCGACGTGGGCAACCTCTGCCAGAGCCCAAAGCCTATTGGGATTTGCATTTTTCCTTGAATAATCCTGTCGGGGTGGACGATGCTTGCGCCGAACTGGATCACCGTTTGAAGGAGTCCATCCGTCTCCGAATGATTGCAGAGGTGCCGCTCGGAGCCTTCCTGTCGGGTGGGGTCGACTCAAGTGCTGTGGTTGCGACGATGGCCGGCTTATCAAATGAGCCAGTTAATACATGCTCTATCGCATTTGATGATCCTGCATTCAATGAGTCTGAGTTTGCGAAGATGGTGGCGGACCGGTATCAAACGAACCACCATGTTGAGACTGTGCGATCGGACGATTTCGACCTGATTGATACGTTGGCACGGCTTTACGACGAGCCTTATGCCGATAGTTCTGCGATCCCAACGTACCGCGTGTGTGAGCTGGCGCGTAAACATGTCACCGTCGCACTTTCTGGCGATGGAGGAGACGAGGGCTTCGGTGGCTATCGACGTTACCGTATGCATTTGATGGAAGATCGGATGCGTTCCAGCTTGCCTATGGCGCTGCGACAACCGCTGTTTCGCACTTTGGGACGGCTGTATCCAAAGGCCGATTGGGCTCCGCGTATGTTCCGAGCTAAAACGACGTTTGAGGGGATGGCACGTAGCTCTGTGGAAGCTTATTTCCATTCCGTGTCGATCATGCGCGGCCCTATGCGTGACCAGCTTTTCAGTGACCGCTTCAAGACCGAGCTTGCCGGTTACACCGCGCAAGAAGTGTTTGAGCATCATGCCGCTAAAGCGAATACGGATGATCCACTCGCATTGATTCAGTATTTGGATATCAAAACCTACTTGGTTGGCGACATTAATACGAAGGTTGACCGTGCCAGCATGGCTCACTCGCTTGAAGTACGCGAGCCGCTGTTGGATCACGAATTGTTGGAATGGTTAGCGACGTTGCCATCCTCCATCAAGATCAAAGGGCAGGAAGGCAAGTATTTGCTCAAGAAAGCCATGGAGCCGCATTTGCCAAATGATGTGCTTTATCGGCCTAAGATGGGTTTCTCAGTGCCGTTGGCTCGTTGGTTCCGTGGTCCACTGCGGCAGCGCGTGCGTGACGCGGTTCTAGGTCCACGTTTGGCTGCTACTGGCTGGTTTAACAAGCGGTACCTTGAACACCTTGTGGAAACCCACGAATCTGGAGCTAGTGACTATAGCGCTCCAATCTGGACTTTGCTGATGTTTGAAGCGTTTCTGCGAAATGTGGCGGAGCCCACCGAGGCATTACGCGATGTGGCCGAAGGGGCAACTGCATGACCCGTGTTTTGCATGTATTTGACCACTCCATTCCCTTGCACAGTGGATATACGTTTCGAAGCCTTTCCATTCTGCGAGAGCAGCGCAAGCGTGGCTGGGAGACTTTCCACATTACAACACCAAAGCAAATTGATTGCTCGGTGGCGGAAGAGACAGTTGACGGTTGGCACTTTTACCGAACCCCACCGTCCACCTCCGTTTTAAGTGGTTTGCCTGGGCTAGGGGAGTTCGCCCTGATGCAACAGGTTGAGCGTCGCCTGGAAGAAGTGGCCAAGATCGTGCGCCCCGACATCATTCATGCGCATTCACCGTTGTTAAATGGCATGCCGGCACTACGTGTTGGCAAACGCTTGGGCATACCCGTTGTGTACGAGGTGCGAGCGTTTTGGGAAGATGCGGCCGTTGACCATGGAACGACGACGGAAGGTAGTCCTCGCTACCGTTTCACCAAATTTCTGGAGACCAAGGTTCTGCGTCAGGCCCAGCACGTGTTCACGATTTGTGAAGGCTTGCGTGCCGACATTGTGTCCCGTGGTATTGCGGTCGATAAAGTGACTGTGATTCCCAATGCGGTGGATATCGATTCCTTTGAGCTCGGAGGTACTCCGGATCCTGCGCTTCGCACGCAATTGGGATTGGATGGCTGTACCGTGCTTGGGTTCATTGGATCCTTCTATGCCTACGAAGGGCTGAACTTACTCTTGCAGGCCCTGCCGAGCATCGTCGCGAAAGTGCCAAACGTGCGCGTTCTGCTTGTGGGTGGTGGTCCACAGGATGCAGCATTGAAGGCTCAGGCCGCAGCGATGGGGATAGCAGACAAGGTGATTTTCACGGGCCGAGTGCCGCATGCTGAAGTCAACCGTTATTACGACTTAGTGGATGTGCTGGTGTATCCCCGGCATTCCATGCGCTTAACCGAACTGGTTACCCCGCTGAAGCCGCTGGAAGCTATGGCCCAAGGACGCTTGCTAGTTGCCTCGGATGTAGGTGGCCACAAGGAGTTGATTCGGCATGGTGAGACAGGCATGTTGTTTCGTGCGGGAAGTGCTGACTCGTTGGCCTCAACAGTCGTAGATCTGTTGGAACGGGCCCCATCCTGGCCAACGCTGCGTGCCAATGGCCGGCGTTTTGTTGAGCATGAGCGAAATTGGGCGAACAGCGTGGCGAATTACACAACGCCCTATCGTGATGTGTTGAGTACGTCGGTTACGCAATGAGTGAGCTTTCTGGGCTGCGGGTTGGGCTCGTAGGGCCTTTGCCGCCGCCGGCCGGTGGCATGGCCAACCAAGCGCGGCAGCTTGCGGAGTTGCTGGATCCGGTTTGTCAAACCGTCACTTTTGTTCAGACCAATGCGCCTTATCCCGCCAGATGGATTGGGCGCCTGCCTGTTGTGCGGGCAGGTTTTCGGTTGTTGCCTTACTTGTGGAAGCTATGGTGTACGGCCGGACGCGTGGATGTGTTTCACATCATGGCTAACTCTGGCTGGTCGTGGCACCTGTTTGCAGCACCCGCCATTTGGATCGCTTGGCTGCGGCGTGTGCCAGTGCTTGTGAATTACAGAGGAGGCGAGGCCGCTGAATTCCTTCAAAAGGCTCAACGGGTTGTGCAATGTTCCATGTCACGGGTGGCTGTGTTGGCTGTGCCCTCGGGATTTCTGCAAGCGGTGTTTGGTCGTTACGGGATGACTGCGGCAGTGCTCCCCAACATCATTGACCTGACGCGCTTTAGCCCGCGCGGAGCCCGTGAAAGAAGGTCTGCACATGTGATTGTGGCCAGAAATTTGGAGCCTCTGTACGACAACACCTCCGCAATTCGTGCCTTTCAACAGGTCCAAAAAGTCTTGCCTCATGCGCGTCTGACCTTGGCAGGTAGCGGGCCAGAAGCGGCTCATTTACAAGCCTTAGTCAAAGAGTTGGGCATGAACGACTGCGTGACATTTACCGGACGCCTGGACCGCGATGCCATGGCTCGGTTGTTTCGTGAAGCTGACATCATGTTGAACCCAAGCTTGGCTGACAACATGCCAAATTCTGTTTTAGAGGCGATGGCCAGCGGCGTGCCCGTGGTCAGCACAAATGTGGGGGGGGTTCCCTACCTAGTGGAGGATGGCAAGACGGCATTGCTTGTGCCTCCGGCGGATCCGGTGGCGTTGTCATCGGCCGCATTGCGTTTGTTGCAGGACGAGCCATTGTGGACGTCTTTACAGCAAGCCGGGCTGGCTCAAGTGCAACGCTATACATGGGCGAATGTTGCCCCAGTATTGGGGCAACTCTATCGGCAGGCACAAGGGCAATCTAATCGGTGAGAGACAGGTCTTGGCCGCTTTAAAAATAGATCATGAATTTGTACACCTCGCTCGTTTCTAAGGTGCTGTTTCCTTTGCAGGAGCGGTTCAAACATCACACCAGTGTCGCCGTGCGGCGGCAGATGGAGGATGCTCAGTGGTGGCCCGCCCAACGACTGGAGCAGTTCCGTGTGCAACGCCTTCGCGAACTGTTGATGGATATCGGCAATTCGGTGCCCTACTACAGAGACTTGTTTGCGAAGTTGGGGTTTGATCCGGCGAGTATTGCCAGCGAGCACGATTTGACTAAGTTGCCTTTTTTGACCAAGGCCGTCATCAAAGCAAACACCGACGCACTGAAGCACCCGCAAGCGAAAGGCCTCGCTCGCTTCAACACTGGTGGTTCATCTGGCGAACCGCTGATTTTCTTCATTGGCAGAAAAAGAGTGAGCCATGACGTTGCTGCCAAGTGGCGTGCGACCCGCTGGTGGGGAGTCGATATTGGTGATCCTGAGATGGTGGTGTGGGGCTCACCTATCGAATTGGGAACGCAAGATCGGATCAAGTTCATTCGCGACCGTTTGATGCGCACCGAGCTGTTGCCCGCATTTGAAATGTCAGAAGAGAAGCTGGACAGTTTCGTCGCTTCGATTCGCCGAGTTCGTCCGCGAATGTTGTTCGGTTATCCATCTGCGTTGAGTCTGATTGCCCGGCACGCATTGAAGCGCGGAGTGGCGATGGATGATCTCGGCATCAAAGTAGCATTTGTGACCTCCGAGCGTCTTTATGACGATCAGCGGGCCACCATCAGCTCAACGTTTGGCTGCCCAGTGGCGAATGGCTATGGTGGACGGGATGCGGGCTTTATCGCCCATGAATGCCCATCTGGCAGCATGCATATCACGGCTGACGACATCATTGTAGAAATCATCAATGAAGCAGGGGAGCCTCAGCCTGCCGGTGTCGCTGGCGAGATTGTGGTGACCCATTTGTCGACCAACGATTTCCCTTTCGTTAGGTACCGCACCGGAGATATTGGTGTTCTCGGTAAAGGCACCTGTGCATGCGGTAGAACATTGCCGCTGTTGCAGGAAATTCAGGGCCGCAGTACGGACTTTGTCGTGGCTTCGAACGGCACGATATTGCATGGCCTGTCGCTGATCTATATTCTGCGTGACTTGACTGGCGTGCAGTCGTTCAAAGTGATTCAGGAGTCGCGTCTTTTAACGCGTGTTCTACTGGTGACCGACGCGCAGTTTGCACCAAATGCTGTGAACGAAATCCGTTCAGGGTTTCAGCGCCGACTAGGCGACGACGTGGAGATTCAGGTGGGCATTGTGGACAGCATTGCCGCTGAAAAATCGGGCAAGTTCCGCTACATCGTGAGCCACGCGGTCAGTCGCTAAGAGGTCCAAGTTATGCGCGATATTATTATCATCGGCCTGGTTTTGATGGGCGTTGTGGCGTCTTTCAGGTATCCGTGGGTCGGGATCATGCAGTGGACGTGGCTCAGCTTGATGAACCCCCATCGCTACACCTTTGGTCCGGCATACAGTGCGCCACTGGCCGCGATGACGGTTGCGGCGATTCTGATTGGCCTGCTGGTGACCAAAGACAAGGAGTCGCCTTTTAAAGGCACACCGGTGACGCTGCTCGCCGTACTCATGACATGGATCACGATTTCATGGGCTCTGGGTATCGACCCTTCCGGCGACTATGAGCAGTGGAAGAAGGTGATGAAAATCGACGTGCTGATCCTCGTGGGATTGGCGTTGTTGCATAGCAAAAAGCACATTATTGCGTTAGCTTGGACGGCAACGTTGTCGCTGGCGGTGCTGGGGGCAAAAGGGGGGATTTTCACGATCCTGCAAGGCGGTGGTAACCGTGTGTGGGGGCCGCCGGGTTCCTTTATCGAGGACAACAATGAATTTGCCCTCGCATTGATCATGACCATTCCGTTGCTACGCTTTCTTCAGCTTCAGATCAAAAACAAAAAAGGAAAGCTGCTGCTCATGGGAATGATCGTCCTCTGTGCGGCCAGCGCTCTCGGCAGCTACTCGCGCGGCGCATTGCTGGCGGTGTCTGCCATGGGGGCGATGATGTGGTGGCGCGGTAAAAACAAACTCGGCGTTGGCATTGTGATGGCCTTGGCTGTCATCCCGTTGGTGGCGCTCATGCCTGATGCATGGACGGCCCGGATGAATACGATTCAGGAATACGACGACGATGCGTCGGCGCTTGGGCGGTTCAGTGCGTGGTGGAACGCGTGGAATTTGGCGTTTCACTACCCCTCTGGTGTCGGATTCAATGCGGCGCGTCCTGAATTGTTTGCCCAATACTCGCCTTATCCCGAAATTGGTACACCAGCGGCACACAGCATTTACTTTCAGATGCTGGGCAACCATGGGTTCATTGGCTTGTTTATATTCTTGAGCTTCTGTCTGGTGACTTTCCAATGGGCCGGCTGGTTGCGTAAACACGGTGCGGCGCGGCCAGAAACCATGTGGTGCTCGGATCTGGGCACGATGTGCCAGGTGTCTCTGGTGGGGTATGCGGTGGGTGGTGCTTTCCTCAGCTTGGCGTACTTCGACTTGCCCTACAACATCATGGTCTTGGTGGTGCTGGCGCGTGTGTGGATGACCAGCAAAGCATGGGAGCGCGAGCCGGTCGAAGCCTACACTTGGAGAAGTATTCCTGGCATGTGGGCTCATCTCCCCGAAAGCAGTATTCCCGCAGCGCTAAGTGGGAAGCGCCGCCCACGTTCCGCAGTGAAGGTCTGAGCATGCTTTTTCGAACCTTGTTTCATGTCGCTTCACCTGCGGGAACGAAGGGCAAGCTGTCAACGCTGATCTTTCACCGCGTGCATGCGGAACTGGACCCCTTGTTTCCAGGAGAGGTGGATGCGACACAGTTCAGCGATATGTGCCGTTGGCTCAAAGACTGGTGCAATGTCTTGCCTTTGGACAAGGCGTTAGACAAGCTGGCCGCTGGCACGTTGCCTGCGCGTGCTTGCGCTATCACGTTTGATGATGGCTATGCCGACAACCATGATGTGGCGCTTCCCATCCTCAAAGAGCATGGCCTTTCGGCAACTTTTTTTATTGCCACGGGTTTTCTTGACGGTGGGCGGATGTGGAATGACGGCGTGATCGAATCGATCAGACGTACCGAACGCCCCGTGCTGCAGCTTGCGCAAGTGATCGACGGTTTGACAGAACCTTTGCCGCTTGGCGACTGGGACGAAAAGCGCAGTGCTATCTACCGAATTCTGGCGCATATCAAATATCTTCCTTTGCACGAACGCGATGCGGCCGTGGCTGGACTAGCGCGCTACTGCGCAGTCACATTGCCGCAGGACTTGATGATGACCTCCGCTCAGGTCCGCAATCTGTATGAGGCGGGAATGCAAATTGGCGCGCATACGGTGTCGCATCCCATCCTCGCCAAGCTTGACCGCGATGGTATGCGGCGCGAAATTGGTCAGGGCAAAGAGCAACTCGAAAATGTGATCCACGCTCCGGTAACTCTGTTTGCCTACCCCAACGGGAAGCCGGATGAAGATTACAGTGCGGTCAGCGTAGAGGTGGTGAAGTCGCTGGGCTTTAAAGCGGCTGTGTCGACCGCCTGGGGCGTGGGGAACGCAGAGTCGGACTTGTTCCAAATTCCGCGTTTTACGCCGTGGGATCGTTTTCGCTTTAAATTCGGGTTACGCTTGGGCATGAATATGTTCAAAAAACAGCCGTCACTCGCCTCGATTCCTTAAATTTGGGTTTGAATGGCATCTGTCTTGATGCCAGAGACGAGAAGCAATTCATATTGCTTCAAGCGTTTTGGTTCGTCGGCTTGTTGAAAGCAATCCGTTGTGGGTTGCAGAGTTCCGCCGTTAGACAACATGCATTTGCATCCGAATCCTTATCGCCGGGTATTTCTCGCCATACTTTGCGCTGTGGTCTTTTTGCTACTGGCAGAGTTGGCGACGCAGTTGCGCTCGCAATGGCGTTACGGCCAAAGCGTTTTCAATGCATTTGCAGCGCAAACCATGTATGAGACCGACCCCGCGACGGGACTGCTTTTGTTGCGCCCGAGTACGGTTTTTCCCGGTAGTGAAAAGATCATTCGCAGTAATTCGCTGGGTTTGCGCAGCCCGGAGGTCCATGCGCCCCGTGAGCCCGGCAGCTTGCGTATCGCGGTAATTGGGGCTTCGACAGTCATGGGGGCCTATGCAGCAGACAACAGCAAGACTTTTCCTGCCATGATGAATGCTCGGCTGAGCGAGTTGTTTCCCACGCGCAAAGTGGAGGTCATCAACGCCGGTATCGTAGGTTATGGCCTGCCGGAACAGCGACGCATGCTGACGCGGCGTGTAGCGCCGCTGCACCCTGATTTAGTAATCGTTTATCCAGGTTTTAATGACTTTGCCAGCTACTGCCGCAAAGATAAAGCTCGGGCGGAGTTTGTCCCGCAGGGCTTGCCCATGCTGCAGATGCCCAGTTGGTTGTTGTCTTCCGAGTTATTGATCAAGAACACCGGAGCGTTGCGTGAGTTGGCTGTTCCACAACGGGGGCTGGTGGATGCCAGCGTACTGGATATCAAGACTTATGTAGCAAACCTGCATCGCCTCATTGAAAGCGGCCAGCGCAGGGGAATCCAGATGGTGTTGGCGACCAACGCGCGTAGTTATCGGCGCGACCAGCCGCTGGAGGCACAGCAACAGCTTTCAGAAACCGCGCGGTTCTACAACGACTGTTTTGATCTTGAAAATCTGCATGTCTTGTACGAACGGCACAACGCAGCCATCCAAGCTGCAGCGGCGAAAGCGCAAGTGCCTGTAGTGGATCTGCAAAATTTGATTCCAGGGGGCACGCGCTACTTTGCCGATTCGAGCCATTTCACCGAAGACGGTGAGCATTTGGCCGCGAATGCATTGGTCGACTTTCTGTTGCAGGCCGATCTATTGAAAGTCAAGCCTGCCCCATGAATTTTCAGTCGCTGCACTTTTTCGTTTTCTTCTTGGCCGTGTTGACGTTCAACCTCGCATTGCGAGACCGGTTTAGCGCGCGCAAAAACATGTTGTTGGTGGCCAGTTATTACTTCTACATGTGCTGGGACTGGCGTTTTGCAGGCTTGATCCTGTTGGTGACGGCGGTGAATTACGTTGCCGGGAGTTGTATCGCCGGCGCCACATCTGCCCGTGAGCGCAAGTTTTGGCTGGTCGGGGCGTTGACGATTTGCCTGGGCGTGTTGGCCTACTTCAAGTACCTTGATTTCTTTGTGGCGAGTGCGGTCGAGCTGCTGGGATTGATCGGTATCCATCCTGATGTCGCGACGCTCAACATTGTGCTGCCGATCGGCATTTCGTTCTTTACGTTTCAGAGCCTTTCGTACGTGCTGGACGTGTACCGCGGCATCGAGCAGCCGTGCCGCAGCCCACGTGATTTTGCCCTGTTTGTGGCCTTTTTCCCCACCCTGCTGGCCGGTCCCATCACACGAGCGCGGCAGTTCCTTCCCCAGTTGACTTCCGAGCGAAAAATTGAGGCTGATCAAGCCGAGATTGGCCTGGCTCTGATGCTGCGCGGCTTCATCAAAAAAATCGCACTCGCCGATGTACTCGCTGCACACTTGGTCAACCCAGCGTTTGCTGATCCAAGCCAGTTTTCGCCGTGGTTTCTACTGCTGGCGGCTTACGGCTATAGCTTTCAGATTTACATGGATTTCTCGGGCTATACCGATATTGCGCGTGGCATGGCCAAGATGCTGGGCTTCGATTTGATCGAGAACTTCAACCGCCCCTACTTGGCAAATTCCGTGTCCAACTTTTGGCAGCGCTGGCACATCTCGATGTCGAGCTTTTTCCGCGATTACCTGTTCTTCGGCTTGGGTGGCTCCAAACACGGCAACGTTTATTTCAATTTGATGGTGACGTTCGTCGCCATTGGGTTCTGGCACGACGACGGTTGGAACTTCATCGTTTACGGGTTCACCCATGGCTTGGTGGTGTGTTTTGAGCGATGGCGGCGCAATCGTCGTGAGCGCATGGGGCTGGTGACGCTTCCTGAGCAAGGCTGGGGATGGGTGTGGCGCGTCGTGCTGACTTTTCACATTGTCGCGCTGTCGCGGGTGCTCTTCAGAGCGAATGATTTGTCTGTCGCCGCCGCCTACTATGAGGATCTGTTCAAGTTTTCTCAAACCAATACCCCATTGAGCTTTATGGCGGTGATAACGCTGTTGGCCAGCGTGGTTCTGCATTACGTACCGCAGCGTTGGGCTGGAGGCGTCTTGAATCGCTTCCGCGTGTTGCCCGTCTGGCTGCAGGGGGGCGTGATCAGCTTGACAGTGTATGGTTTGATGGCGTTGGCTACGGGCAAGCCAGCGTTTGTTTATTTCCAGTTTTGAACAGGGAAAATGGCTAAAGAACTTTAATTTTCTAAGTGGAAATGGCCTCTTGCACGCTCTGTAAAAGCACAGCGGGCTCCAAATTTAGGAGCCCGTTTGCTTATCAACGCGACGATATTTTTGTCGGCTTAGACCAGCTTGTACTGCGGTGCGTGACGGCGCAGCCACTGCTCCAGCATCATCAAGATCCACACCATTTCACCAAAGTAGCCCGGGTGTTCTTGCAGCCGTTGGTTTAACAATGTGTCAACAAAGGCGCGGCGCACTATGCCACGCTCTACTAGGCCGTGTACGGACTCTGTGGCCAGGGCGTTCAGTGCTTTGTCACTGTTGGCCCATACGCCAAACGGCAAGCCAAAGCCTTGCTTTTTCTTGGTGATGATGTCATCCGGCAGAAAACCGCGTAGGGCCTCTTTAAAGAACCAGCGAAGCTTCAACCCCTTGAGTTTGTAGCTAGTGGGCAGGTTCATCGAGAAATGCAGCAAGCGATCGTCCAGCAGAGGAAAGCCAACCTTCACGCCAGCGAGACTGGTGGCGCCCATCACTTTAGGAAGGTCGCTCTCCGCTAGAGTGAAGCGCCAGTCGAAAGCCAGCTCTTCGTTGACGGCGCTGGCTGGTGGCGTGGTGCGCCAAACGCTTTGTTGCCATCGCAGCGGTTGGCCCTGGTCAATCTGTTGCAAAAAAGCCGGGGTGAGCACGTCATCTACACCCAGGCGCATCACTAGGTTGTACATCTGCAACCGGTCGGGCATGGGCACACTGGCCTGTTCGACATAGCTGGAGGCTTTACGCACCACGGGCAATTTACCTGCGGCAGCGGTGTTCAGCAATGGTTCCATGGCGTAGGTACGCAGTGGGCCTGGCAGCAACTGGTACCAACCAAAAACACGTTGTTTGGCGTAGCGGCTGTTGCCGCCAAAGAGTTCATCGCCGCCGTCACCTGCCAGCAATTTGGTTACGCCGTCTTCTCTTGCCATCTTGGCGCAGTAGTACGAAGGCACCGCAGATGAGTTGCCAAATGGTTGGTCGAAATGGGCCGCCACCATGGGAATGCTTTGCACTAGGTCAGCAGGCGTCACGTAGTACTCGTGGTGCTCAGTCTTGAACTGTTTGGCTGCGATGCGTGCAAATGCCATTTCGTCGTAGCCTTGGGCTTCAAATCCAATGGAGTAGCTCGCCACAGGGTGGCCTGCAGCCAAACCCGCCATGCCGGCCACGGTTGAGCTGTCGGTGCCGCCGCTCAAGAAGCATGCGGGCTTGCTGCCATCGAGTTGCTCGCGGGCGGCATCGAGGAGCAGGCTGCGAAACTCATCGCGCAGCGTGTCGAACGACGCGTTCTCTGATTCTTTGAACTTCGGCTTCCAGTAAGGCGCAACGGTCAGTTTGCCGTTTTGCCACAGCGCATAGTGGCCAGGTGGCAGGCGAAACACGCCCTTGAAAATCGTGCGCGGGGAAGGGATGCAGTGAAAGTACAAATAGTCGAAGATGGCTTGAGGATCAACGCCTTGGCTAAAGCCAGCGAGTTCGTCAGCGCGATGGGCGAACCGTAAACCCTCTGCGGTTTCGCAATAGCACAGCGTTTGAATCGCAAAGCGGTCAACCGCCAGCAGTACGCCACCGTCTGGTAGCTGCAAACCAAGCGCAAAGTCACCTTGGACATCAGACAGCTTTTTGGCATCAACTGCCACACCAAACTGGGCCCATGCGGCCACAAGTCCTTGGTCTTGGGCGATCGCGGTGGTTTCTGCGCCGGGAAAGCGTGGTGAGCCGAGGGCCAGTGAGGGGCGTTGCGTGGACATGAGGTGTGGCGGGTCAGTAGGTAGGTCTGTGGAATGGACGACGATTTAAATCTGTGGATCGGAATCGACACTTGAACGCATAAGCCATCGGCTACTGCAGGGCGCCTGCCAAGCGTTGACGGTTGACCGTCAATGCCTTGGTGCCGACTGGCAGATGAAACTCTGCTGTGGGCGCCAGGCTTTGTTGGTGGGCGGTGCCTGCATCGGCACTGGCAAATGCAGAAACGGCGCGGGCTATGGCCAACAACGCATTCAGATCATCTGCCGCTTCCAGCGAGCGGTCCGTATGATAGTTGCCTTGTGCGCGGCCAGCCAGAGGGGTGGGTAAGCTTCCATGTCCTATAACCAAATTATTCACGAGCCACTCTTCGTACGTGGGCGAGAACTTTTGCTGCCAGCTTTGCACCAGAATGCCGTTGCTCAAAGGATTCAGCAGCGTGTTGTGCGCTAAGTACAAGCCATTTTGCGGCCAGCGCGGGCCCTCAGCACCGTACGAGATCAGTGCTGGATTCGCGGTCGTAAGACTCTGACCAATGATGTTGCCCACGACATAGGCCAGTCCACCGTTGGGAAACTCCAACTCATACGAGGCCTCGCCGTCGGCGCTGTCCACTAGCATGTTGTAGAAGATGCGATTTTCCCGTGCGCGTGATTTGAGCAGATGCCCTTGGAATCCTTGCTGAAAACGGCTGCCTGTGACTTTGAGCGAGGCTATGGTGCCCACATACAACTGATGGTGTAGTGCGCGCCCTTGAAAACGCGGAGAGGAACTGAACTCACTATCATGCACCTCTAGTGTCGTGTCGGGGTTGTTACCTGTAAGCAGTCCCATTTCATTATCTTGGAATGCGCAACGCTTCACGGTCAGTTGCCCCGATTCGAACCGAATGCCGGCGCCGTTGCCGTCGGGCACACGTACACCGCGAAACTCGAGGTTTTCCACCACGACCTGACCGCCACGCACAACCCACAGCGCTTTGCTTTCTGCCGTGACGCCAGTGGACACAAGCACTGGGCGTGCGCCTTTCCCTCTGATAGTGATGCGTTTGTCTTCAATCACCAACGGCCAATTGAGGTACTGCCCAGAGGCTAGCTCCACTACATCGCCATCCTTTGCCGACGCGACGATTTCACGCAGCTTGCTTGGTGCGTCTTTGGCGCTGATGTAGAGCGTCGCAGCGTTCAGGGCGCCGTGACTGAGCAGTAACAGGTTGCAGAACGCGACGAGCAAAACCAGTCGTGCTGACGCTGGAAGCAACAAAAAGTGCATGGCGTAAAGGTAGAAGAAGATTGCTAAAAAGAGCACTATTGCGCCATAGCATTTTTGAGACAAATTACTTCGCTATTGGCCGAGCCTGCACAAGACGTTAAAGGCTTTTGAGTGGCTCGGTAATATTTGGCTTGGTTGGCGGGGGCATTCTTCAAGAAAATCGTTTGATCTTGCATACTCTTTTTCTTTTATGTAAGGGCGTTTTTGAATTCGACACTTAGCACCTCCGCAGTTAACGTCGCCATTTTTGCTGCTCGCGAAACGCCTGAAGCGTTGGTGAAAACCATTGCGACCACTCTAAAGGCGGCAGGGCAGGGTTCATGCGTCGATGTGCTCGTCAATGGCAACCGCTTGTTGGCAGACCATACTGCACAGGTTTTTCGTCCCAGTGGGGAAGCTGCACAAGATCTCGTCCGTGTTTGGCACATCTCTCGTGGAGACAAGGCGAATGCTTGGAACCAGCATATTCATCGGATTTGGAATGGTGCGGCATTGGCTTTCTATGTCGATGGGTACGTGTCATTGGCACCAGATGCCATTACCAATTTATGCCATGCGATGCACACGCATCCAGACGCGCTAGCGGGTAGCGGGCTTCCGTCGGAAGGACGCAATAGCCAGAAGCTTCGCCAAGAAATGCTGGCCCTTGGGGGCATGCATGGAAACCTCTGTTGCATCCGAGATCGTGCGCTGTTGGCTATGCGCCAGCGCAACATTCGTCTCCCCCTCGGTGTGTACCGCACCGATAGCACCGTCGGCGCGATGCTTAGCTTCGGTTTGAATCCGGCGCAAAACGATTGGAGCCCTCTTCGGTTCATTGCCCTCGCGCCAGACGCGACGTGGCAAACCACCCCCAAAAAATGGTGGCGCTGGGATGATCTATGGGCCACTTACAAAAGGCGGGACCGGCAAGCTCAAGGCCAACTGGAAAACCAGGCCGTGCGGGACCATCTCGCTGTTCGGCAGTTTCCACCTGAAGAGATGCCCGTGACCGGTGCAGCACTGGTACTTCGGTGGGTAGAGCGCTGCCCAGAAGAGGCCACCAAATTGATGCGCACCAGCTTGCGGGTCCGACGAGCGCTGCAGAGACTGCAGGCTTCGACAGATGTATGGCCCGCCGAGGACATCGTACCGGAGCGTATAACAGCCTGACGGCTGATGTGGCGTTGACTGCGGAACGTACCTACGCGCGGTGAGCGTTGTTTTTACTTCCGATAACGGCACATTCTTGCCAATCTATGCTTTTTTTATCTTCTCTGGCTACACAGCGAAAGAGTTAATTTAAATAATTAATTGAGCTGGGCTATACTTCTATTTTTAACGAATTTAATGAAAACTTCATGGATTTCAAATGATTTTTTGAAATAAATCTGAAGAAAATTAAAATTTCAGCGCCTTGTCGAGTTAATTTGTAATAATAATTTATTGGCTCGGTATTTAGTCTGATATCTTTTTAAAGTGCAACATCTCTAATGTCTTCTGCGCCATCCGTTCGACGCTCTCTGGGAATTGTGACCATCACGAAGCTGATCGCCTTCGGGTTGGGTTTGCCAACGATGGTGCTTGTCTCGCGGCTGCTATCCCCGCATGAGATTGGAATCTTCTCGGTGTCCGCTGCTTTTATCGGATTTGCGCACGTTTTGCGTGAGTTTGGTGTGGGGCAATATCTCATCCAAGCCACTACGATCACAAGAGAAAGGCGACGCGCGGCTTTTACGGTGACCTTGATGATTTCTTGGTCAATTGCCGGAGCTCTTTATATTTTTCGCCTTTTCATCGCGAAATTTTATGAGGAGCCTGGTATTGAGCAGGTGATGGGGTTGTTGGCGATTAATTTTTTAATTCTCCCATTCGCTACACCATTACGCTCTCAGTTGCAAAGGGAAATGCAATTTTCGAAGTTAGCAGTCGCGGATATTTCCAACAACGTGGCTGCAGCGATTGTCACCGTAGGCGCTGCCTGGTTTGGAATGAGCTATAAAAGTATGGCGCTCGGCGCCATTGCGGGAAATACCGTCGCATTTCTGGCGTTGATCATCATATCTCCCCGAGGTGCATTGGATTGGCCAACGCTTTCAGGTTTACGAGAGGTTCTAAAGTTCGGTACCCATTCGAGTGTTGCCTCGTTCTCAGCGGAAATAGGTATAGCCGCGCCTGATTTGATTCTCGGGCGGACCAAGGGCTTTTCTGACGTGGCGTACTTCAGTCGTGCCAATGGGCTTTTATCCATGGCACTGAACGAGTTGAGTGGTGTTGTGCAAAGCGTGATCGTGCCACTCTTTGCCAAAGGCCACCGAGATGGGCGAAATCTCAGCGAACTTTATGTTCAGTACAGTTCTTCCTTTTTGGCATTGGTGTTGCCGGTACTTGGGCTTCTCGCGCTTCTGTCTGATCCTTTGATCAACTTTATGTTCGGTGCCCAATGGGGGCGATCTGCCCCTTTGGCCTCCATGTTGTGCGCGTTTGCCATGATGACCGGTCCTGTTCGGTTGGCGCCACTTGTATTGGTCGCGAGCGGTCACGTGGCGACGTTGATGCGTTGTCATCTGGCACTGGTCACTGCCAAGGTGATTATTCTTTTTACGTCGATCTTCATCTCATTGGAGGCGGTAGTGGCGTTACTGGCGATTGTGTATTTTCTCGAAGCGGTTTTATTTATGCGTGCTCTGCGAGAAAAAATCGGTGTCGAGGCCGGTGTCCTCTGGCGAGGCATTCGCATATGCTACTTTTTGGTGCCTGTTACTTTGATCTTGCCGGCGCTCGCTCTACTGAGTTTGCATAGCGTTCAAATCATATCGCCATTTGTTCTACTTGTTGTTTCCGGTGGCTTGGGCGTCTTAAGTTGGATTTTCGGCATATTCTGGCTACGTCATCCCGTGCGTTTCGAGTTTATCAATATGACAAAAAAGGCCAGTAATTTTCTTGGAATGCAAGAAAAAAAATCTGATACTTAAAGAAAAATTTCAAAGAAAAGTTGAAAAAATGAAACTCTATTACTTTCAATCATCAGAGGGCAATTTTGGGGATGACTTGAACGCGTGGCTATGGCCGAAGCTTCTAGGTGATAATTTTTTTGACCCGAATAGTTTGAATCTGTTAATCGGTATTGGAACGCTTTTAAATCATCGAATTCCTAAAGCTAAGAGTACTATTGTGTTTGGTTCCGGATTTGGCTATGGCAGCCTGCCTGCAATTGATCCCACATGGACATTTTTGTGTGTGAGAGGCCCAAAAACAGCTGAAGCGCTCAGCCTTCCTGCAGAGTTAGCTATTACGGATCCAGCATTGCTCATTCATCCATTCACAAGAGATATTGTCAAGCCTTTAAAAAATAGAGTTGGCTATATACCTCATTGTGATAGTGTTGCTGCCGCAGATTGGGATTTTATTGCCAGGGAAGCCGGTTTGCACTTTATCGATCCACGCTGGTCTGTGGATCGGGTCATGCAAGAAATTGGGCAGTGTGAATATGTCGTAACCGAAGCGATGCACGGGGCGATATTTTCCGATGCCATGCGGGTGCCTTGGATTGCCGCGTCGGCCTACTCCTACATCTCATCGTTTAAATGGCAAGACTGGTGTGCTTCGATGGACATCAACTATCAGCCGGTATCGCTTCCTTCTGTTTGGTCTGGCGACGGAGATGCATCGCCTTTCAGTCGAGTGAAGTCCAGCCTCAAGCGAACGATGCAAAGTGCCGGACTCTTCAGCGAAAATTGGACCCCCCCACCGCCTAGAAAAAGTTCGGCCCGTACTGTGCAGAGTGCAGTTGACGCATTGCGCCGCGCAGCACTCGTGGCGCCCACACTTTCACGCGATGACTTGCATGCGCTGAAGCTTGATGCCCTTTTGGAGCGGCTAGAGCGGCTGAAAGACATGCAAAAAGTGAAGTAATTTCAGAACATCAAGAGAGTAGAAGGGCTGGCATTGTTCGTGCTGTCTCGTCGTGGTAAGGCTTTCGCTAATTACTCACGGCTTAGTCTGTTCCTCTCGTGGGCGGTTAGTGCAACGTTGCTTGGGATTTGGGTGGTGCGATGTGAAAAGACGTGGTGACATCGGTCCACCCCCGGGCGCCGCCACGATGAGGAGTGCATAGTTTGTTGCGGACTTCCCCGTTGTTTTCACGTGTCATCGCCAGACAGTTGCCACTCTTCACGCTGCTGGCCACGTTGGGTTTCAGCCTCCTGACATTTGGGTATCTGGTCTACTTTGAACTTGGCCCGTTTAGTGCCGTGGAGTTGCAGATTGATGAGTTGTACTTCTACTCTTGCGCGGCCCGTCAAGCCGTCACGGGTTTACTGTTCAATCCCGGCTGCCACGACAACAAGCCGCCACTGATTTATCTCATCCACCACTTGGTGCAGCCTCACCCCTATCTGTATAGCGTCTGGGCTGGCAAATTGGCGGCGTTTGGTGTGATGGCGTTAATGCTGGGAGCGGTTGCTGCCTTGGCGCAGCGTCTAGCTGGCTGGGCGGCTGCAGTTTGCGCAGTGGCTTTGCTGATTGCGGCTCTTGCATCCAAGGCACAGTTCTGGGCTTTAAAGACTGAGTCGGTGGGATTGCTTTTGGTGCTTGGCGCCTTTTGGCTCATGACTGCACGACGGACGCTGCACAACTGGAGATGGGGCGGTGCAGGGCTATTGCTGGGACTAGCGGTGCTGGTTAAGCAGACAAACTTGATTTTTCTGGGTGTTTCCTGTGTCTGGCTTTTGTGGACAGGTCGTGCTCACTGGGGGGCCACGATGCGCAGTGCCGGATGCCTTGTTTTGGCCGGCTGCTTTCCGTTTTTGTTGTATTTCGCCGGCGTTTCTTGGGAAGGCCGGGCTGAAAGTTTTTTGGCTAGTTTTTTCGTTTACCCATCGGTCTATGCTGAAGGCCCGCCGCAAAGTTTCTACGCGTATGTGATCCGTTTTGCGGACGTGTACGAACTGGTCACAACCGGGCATGAGCCTCTTTTCTGGTTGTTTGTTTTAGGCGGGCTGCAAACGGTCTATCAGTGGCTTGTCGCTAAAGATCACGACGCGAGGCTCGCCAGTCGTTGGTTGGTGCTGTGGGCCTGTTTATGCACGCTTGCCGTGGCGATGATTTCACCCACATTTTTCGAGTATCACGCCATTCCCGTTTGGGTATTTTTGTCGATTCTGGCTGGCGTGGCGTTTGGTGATCTATGGCGCGGCCTGGTCTCCGTCCGGCGGCCTGAGGCGGTGATGCTCGGGCTCATTTTGAGTGGCTGCTCGCTCGCCGGGCTTATGCAAGCCTGGTACCACAACGCGGGTCATGGCTCCCTGCCTGCTAGCGCTTTTGAGCGCATCAGGATCGATGGCGCGAGTGGTCAATATGGCTATGTCCTCGGTATGCCTTGGCCTAGCTTTTATACCGACAACGGTCTGATCCCAGCCTCTGATCTGTTGTTTCCCTGGGCTCTGCCTGGTATGCCCAAGTTTGGACTCTATACGCCGCCGCCGCCGGAAAGCGCCAAAGGCCAACGCTTGGCCGCAATACAGGCGAAGAACCTAGTGCAGTTGTGGAAAGACTTTGCCCAAACCCCTCCACGCTACATCGGGGTTGTCGACGGGATTGCCAATGCGCCAGGAAGTACGCGGGCTGCAGATGTGCCCGGTTTTGACGAATACCTTCAGGCCCACTGCAGCTACTTCAAGACGGTGACGCGTGAACGTTTGGAATACCCTAATCGGCCGCTCGTGGTCTATCGCTGCGATGAGCGGTAGGGGCGTTGTTGTCTAGCATCAAGTGATCTGCAACAGGCGTGGTTTGCCGCTAAAAAGTGCGCAAAGAAAAGCATTGAGTCGACTTTTGGGGGCGCAGGCTCAAATTTGTACTCAATTTCTTGAAGTTTTAGGAGAGAACCAGTGACGACTTTGACATTTCTGATTCCGGTGCGCCACCCGGCCAATTCGCGTGACTGGGCGCGTTCGAAGGCAAACCTTGCAGAGACAGTGCGTTCCATTTCCGCGCAAACAAATACGGACTGGCGTGGCCTCATCATCGCGAATGAAGGATCCGATTTACCGGTGCTACCGGAACGCTTCGATGTGGAGTGGGTGCAATTTCCGCCCAACAGCATGCATGACCAAGGCACTCAATCCAGAGAGGACTTTCTCGATGCTGTTCGCTTAGACAAAGGGCGCCGAGTGCTAAAGGGAATGCTGCGGGCGCGTGACAGTCGATTTTTTATGCTTGTGGACGACGACGATTTCATCAGCTCGCGCATCGTGCAATTCGTCTCAGAGCGATCAAACGCAAATGGCTGGTTGATTGATCGCGGCTATTTTTGGGATGATGGCAGCGCGCTGTTGCATCAGTTAGATAATTTCAATCGCGTTTGCGGAACGTCGCACATCATCCGCTCGGATCTCTATGGTTTACCAAATAGCTTTGAAGAAGCCACACTTGACTACATCAAAACGATGCTGGGTAGTCACTATCGCCTAGCTGAGTCTATGGCCGAACGAGGAGGGGCATTAGCGAGTTTGCCGTTTCGCGGTGCGATTTACAGGGTCGGCCAAAGTGGCTCCCACAGCCTGACTCCCAGCATACTCAAGATGTTTTTTCTAAACTCGCAAGCGATCCGCAACCCGCGTCAATTTGCAAGAGATTTGATGCGACTGCGGTTGGTCAGTGGCGCTGTAAAACAGGAGTTTTTTGGGGGGGCTCAAGAGTAATAGTTGCGGCTATTTGAGGGGCGATCATGTTCCGTGGCCTTGCCGCACGAGGCTATCCGTGGCGCAGAATGCTTTTCGCCAGAACTTTCCACCCACTGGCATAGCGCCAGTCGGTGCGAATGGCCGCGAGGGCTCCGTACCTGGCCAGCGAGAAATTTTTAGTGTTCAGGTGCGCACCACCAAAGTCACTCCAGCTTTTGGCGAGTGTTCTGTCCACTTCGGTTTTGTCGGCCTTGCTGCCATCGGGTGATTTGTACCCCCATTGAGAAAGTGCGCGCTGGATCACTTCTCCCTGGTAGTTTTTCTGCGGCACCGATTTGGTGATGCTTTGCGGGTGTTGGCGGTAGATCGCCATCGGTGCGTCGACTCTCACAATGGCCGTGTGCCTTGATGCACGCAGCCAAAGATCGTAGTCTTCGCCAATGCGAAGCGTTGGATCGAATCCTCCGATTTCACCTAGTAAGCTTCGTTGAACCAAAACAGTGGAGGTCCACACCACGCAGTCCAAAAGGAGCTGTGGGTAGATCCAACCAGTAGCTCCCCGCCACTTTGCCGTATTGTGTGCGTCGCTTGCGAGCTGGGTCATGAATGCAGGTGTTGGTGTCGTGCCGGAGCTTTCCCAAACTTGCCAGGCGGTATAGCCCATTCGGGCTTCGGGAACCGATTGAAGCGACTGCCATTGCCTGTGTAGCTTTCCTGGGAGCCACAAATCGTCGGCATCCAGAAAGGCGATCCATTCACCGCTGGAAGCCTTGATTCCTGTATTTCTGGCTGCGGCAACCCCCTGGTTTGGCTGTTGCACCAAAAGCACCTGGGGAAAGTGTTCACGAACGATTTGAACGGAAGCATCTTTAGACCCGTCATCTACAACTACTACTTCGAGATCAGGCCAGTCTTGCACGAGAGCAGATTCGATGGTCGCGGCGATATACCGTTCTGCGTTGTAGCAAGGGATTACCACCGAGATGCGTGGAAGTTGAGTGGTTGTCATTCGTTAAAAATCAGTGGCCGTCTTGTTGACTTATGTATCCGTGGTGGATGATCAAGCGATACAGCGTGAAATTGCGCTGCTTCAAGGCAACTGAGGTGCCGCCTTAAAACTCAAATTGTTGCGACTGGCGACCTATCTTGCCGGCGCCTTGGGCTGTAAAGTCTGCGACCATCCTGTATCACCAACGACACCCAGGCATCTTGGGCAAGGTCGGAGGACTTGCGCATTTTGAAAGAACTACTTGGCGGGCGACTCCCGCCATTTGTTGACTCGTTTAAGTTCGTCAATCAACTCAGTTCGCGGAAAACCCATCTCTTGGGCCAACTGAGCTTGGACTACAGCTTTGTCGAATGCGCCGGCGTCGAAATACAACAAGCCGATGTTGAAAACAGAGAAGGGGTTTTCCTTCGCGTAATTGGCTGCCACATCCAGTTGCGCAATAGATTCATCCTTGCGTCCGTTTTGTAGCAGGTATTGCGCATACAAGCCCCGCGCAACGGTGTCACTGGGTTGAAAGCGCACGGCACGCTCAAAATAGCATTCAACCGTGTATTTCGCGCCTCTGGGTTGGTTGGTTTTTTCCTTCACGCCCAACTTGGCCATCGATAACAGCGCTCTGTGGTGATTAGGGAAGGCCCCCAATGTGTACGCCAGATCCCCTCCGAGGTAGCCTGTCGCACCTTTGATCAGATTTTCAACTTCCGGGGTGAAGTGAGCGCCTTCAACAATGCCCAGGGTTCCGCCTTTTTGAGTGCGGTAGTCATAAGGACCGTAATGGTTGGTCAAACTGCCACACGAAATGCCCTGAGCCGTTTGCCCGAGAGCCGCGCCGCTGCCGCCAATCAAAGCAAGCAGAAGCCACAACGACGGATTACGAATATGTTGCATCATTTTGGTCACTCCTCAGTTTTGAGTGAACTTCACTGCTGAAGTTTTGCTACGCCGGGCGCATTTGCAGCGATTTTATGCAACCAATCGAGTGTTTGATTTTCCACTGCAATGCGGTCTGGTGCATCGGAGAACGTGTGGTCTGCATCGACCAAGTCTATGCGCTCTAGATGACGATGTTGAAAGGCTGTGGCCCATTCGCTGTGAGTCTGCGTGTACTCCAGAAACTCTTTGGCTGTGTAGTCGTTGCCACTGAGAATCAGCAAAATTTGCCCTTTGAACTGCTCCCAAGCGAGCGCCATTTTTTGCTGGTAGCTTTGTGCGACGGCATTGTTTTGGGTCTTCTGTCTATCTTGTGTTGCGACGCTGAGGTTAGTCCAAAAGCCCTTGGCCGCATCTATCGCTACTTTGCCGCGCAGCAGCTTTAACCAAAACTCGCGTTGCTGTAGCCGCTCAAGGTAGTAGTGTTTGACCTGTGTACGCGCCAGGCTTTCGGCTGAACGTACCCAGGGGTTTAGTAAGCACAAGCCGCCTATCCGACCGTCCTTGCCCTCTTGCAAATATAACAACGCCGCCGAGGCCCCATCGCACAGCCCCCAAAGCACGATCTGGGTGAGAGAGGGGGAGTGGCGTTGGAGTTGGTCAACGGCCGCTCGAATATCCGCAGAGGATGTTTCAAAGCTCTGTTGCTCGCCTTCACTGTCCCCCATGCCGGCAATGTCAAATCGCAAGACGGGGTACCCTGCGCTGGCCAATGCGCGCGCTAGGAGCACAAATTGCCGATGGCTTCCTGCCCGGTATTGCGGTCCTCCCACAACGATCACGATCCCGGTTGTAGGTGCAGTGGCAGCCGGTGAGGGGGTGCTGTGGATGCCAACCAGTGTGTGTGCACCATTGTGGAAGGTTTGGGCCATTTCGGTATAGGTGCTCATGCCATCATCTCCGGCATTACCGTCTGCTCAAGTGCTGTGAACGTAGCTTCTACCAAAGCGGGAGCCACCTCAATTTCGGTGGTTTGCCAAAACGCGGGGCCTGCCGCCACCTGGCTTTGTACTGTCGCCCCCACGTTTTGCCATGCGGTAATGGTCTTGTTGGCAGCGGGCGAGATTACTGCATCTGGCTTGTTGGAAACTTCCATCCACAGCAGATGGCCCGGCTGACGAGGTGCCGCTAGCGTCGCCGACCCTAGACCATCGGCCAGCAAGGGGGCTAACTGGTAGCCTGCGATTTCTACGGATTGGCCGCTGCTGAGTTGTGCTCTTAATGCCTCCATGCCACCCTTGGCGCCGCCGCTGATCATGTCCCCGGCGAGCTTCAAGCGGAGAAACTGCTGGAGCAACAAGCTGCCATTAGATGGCGGCGCCCAAAAAATGAAATTGGCAGGAACCTCAAGTTGTTGTGCTGCTGCACTGGCAACCAGGCAGCCGGCGCGTAATCCCCATAACCAGAGCGGTGCGGGCGAAAGACTCAGCGCCCTTTGGCTTGCTTGCACTACATCCTGCACCCAGTTGGACCAGGTGGCCTCTCCAAAATCATCGGAGCTATCGCCGCACCCATGCAAGTCGACTTGTAAGACCGCAAATCCGGCTTGGGCCAATCGGCGAGCGGTCAACGCAGCCATGCGACGTGATTTGTTCATCTCTTCGGCGAAGGGGTGAACGTAGACGATGGTGCCGCGAGGCGTATTGCTTTGCGCAGGATAAAAAATGTTGAACCGTTGTCCTGGTTCTGCGTCGCTGAAAAAGACTTGGGGTTGCTGCACTGTGAATGATGTGGCTAGCTTAATTTGGATTTAATTTAAATTAAGCGGCTGCCTTGGCAGCGACAAAATCGATCAGGGTGCCGACGGTTTCGAATGTGCTGCCGTCAATATCGTCGTCATCGATGGCAAAACCAAAATGGTCCTCCAAGCCCGTGATCAGCGACACCACGGCCATTGAATCCAATTCAGGGATAGCGCCAAGCAGAGGGGTTTCACGATTGAATGATGCCGAGCGGCCATTCAGGCTGAGAACCTCGTCCAAAACACGGATGACTTCCTGCGCGACGTCCATTGATTGATCCCTTTATGGTTTGCGTATACAAACCGTACATTTTAGGCATGTTGAGTGAAATGCCTGTGCGATACTTTTGGCATAAATATTGATTTTCCGTCTTGGACGTGACGTGATATGACCGAATCTACGCTCCTGCCAGAACTTATTTACACGGCAGCGCAACGCACGCCTCAAGGTGCAGCTCTCAGTTTCGCTGGTACGACCACCAGCTACGAAGAGTTGGCATCTCTTGTATCTCGGTTTGCTTCTGGTCTGATGGGACTGAAGCTGGCGCGCGGAACGCGGGTGGCCATCTATCTGGATAAACGGGTGGAGACGGTGGTGGCCAGTTTTGGCGCGCCTGCAGCAGGGCTGGTGTTTGTGCCGCTGAACCCCTTACTCAAGCCTGACCAAGTAGCCTTTATTTTGCGTGACTGCAACGTCCAAGTGTTGCTGACCTCGCCAGAGCGACTTGGCATGCTTGCAGAAGTGTTGCCGGCTTGCACGGATTTGAAGCATGTTGTCCTCACCGAAGCCTCGTCTTCCGCAACTGGTGCGGCGCCAGTCAGCACAGGGCAAGTGGTCCATGGGTGGAACGCTTTTTTGTCTGGCCCAGCCTTGCAAGGCCACCGCGTCATCGACGTCGACATGACGGCCATCCTGTACACGTCCGGCAGCACCGGTAAGCCCAAGGGCGTGGTGCTGTCGCACCGCAACATGGTGGCTGGTGCCAAAAGCGTTGCGTCATATCTGCGCAACCACGCTGGCGACACACTTTTGGCTGCGCTGCCGTTGTCGTTTGATGCTGGCTTCAGCCAACTTACGACCGCTTTCCACTCCGGCGCACGCGTTGTATTGCTCAACTACTTGATGCCGCGCGACGTGCTCAAGGCGATGGAAAAAGAAAAGGTCACTGGCCTCACCGCTGTGCCACCGCTCTACATCCAGCTCACGCAATTGGAATGGCCTGTCGCCATCAGCGAAAACTTGCGTTACTTTGCCAACACGGGCGGGCGCATGCCACGTGAGACCTTGACGTTGTTGCGCGAGCGGGCGCCCGCCGCACAGCCGTTTTTGATGTACGGCCTGACTGAAGCTTTCCGCTCCACCTACTTGCCTCCTGAAGAGGTGGATCGTCGCCCCGACTCGATCGGCAAAGCGATACCCAACGCCGAAATCCTGGTGCTGCGTGAAGACGGCTCGCCCTGTGCACCCGATGAGCCAGGTGAATTGGTGCATCGCGGCGCGCTCGTGGGTATGGGCTACTGGAATGATGCCGAGAAAACGGCTGAACGTTACAAGCTGCTGGCGCCTGATGCGCCCGGGCGTAACACCGGCCTACAGTTACCCGAATATGCCGTGTTTTCTGGCGACACCGTCAAGCAAGATGCTGAAGGCTTCTTGTACTTCATCGGCCGCCGCGACGAGATGATCAAGTCGTCTGGCTACCGCATCAGCCCCACCGAGGTGGAAGAGGTGTTGTACGCCACGAAGCTGGTGGGGGAGTGCGTTGCCTTTGGTGTCGACCATCCTTCGTGGGGCCAGGCCGTGCAGATCATTGCCACTGCACCAGAGGGCGGAAGCCTCGACGTGACAGCGCTGTTGGCCCAGTGCCGCAGCCGCATGCCGGCCTACATGGTGCCGGCCGGTGTCGAGGTGGTGGATGGCCCTTTGCCACGCAACCCAAATGGCAAGATCGACCGCAAACTTTTGTCGACCAACTGGCTTGAGCGTCAAGCCAGTTGAAGCAAGCCCTCAGCACGATTTCAACGATTCAAACAACATGACCGCACCCGTTCGCATCACGCCCGTCCACGCTCCGCTGCCGCAATTTCCGATCCGCGATGGTGAACTGGTTGTCGGCGGTGAAAAGCTGTCGATTTTGGCGGCCCGCGTAGGCCAGACACCGTTCTATGCCTACGACCGTGGCCTGCTGCGCGCGCGTGTGGCCGAGCTGCGCGCAGCGTTGCCATCGAGCGTGAAGCTGCACTATGCGATGAAGGCCAATCCCATGCCTGCCGTGGTGGGGCTGATGGCGGGGTTGGTTGATGGTATTGATGTGGCGTCTGCAGGCGAGTTGAAGGTGGCACTGGATGCTGGCGCCGATCCGCGCGAGGTGAGTTTTGCCGGCCCCGGCAAACGAGAAGCCGAGTTGCGCCAAGCCGTAGGCGCGCGCGTGTTGGTCAACCTCGAGTCCATGCGTGAAGTGGCCTTGTTGGAAAAGATATCTGCTGAATTGGGCTTGCCTGCCCGCGTTGCCGTGCGTGTGAACCCCGACTTCGAGCTCAAAGGCTCCGGCATGAAGATGGGTGGTGGCCCGAAGCAGTTTGGTGTGGATGTGGAGGCGATGCCCGAGGTGTTGGCTGCTATCGGCAAGGCTGGCCTGGCATTTGAAGGTTTCCATCTTTTTGCTGGTTCGCAGAACCTGCGCCCTGAATCGATTTGTGAGGCCCAGCAAAAGTCGTATGCGCTGGCAGCGCGCTTGGCGGCCTATGCACCATCGCCAGTTCGGTTCTTGAACTTGGGCGGCGGCTTTGGTATTCCTTACTTTCCAGGCGAGCAGCGCCTGGAATTGCAGTCAATTGGCGAAAACCTTGCGGCACTGGCCGAGCAAGCCAAAACCGAACTGCCGGGCGCTGAGTTTGTGATCGAACTTGGGCGCTACTTGGTGGGCGAGGCCGGCGTTTACGTGGCGCGCGTGGTGGACCGCAAGGTTTCTCGTGGCCAGGTTTTTTTGGTGACTGATGGTGGCTTGCACCATCACCTTTCCGCCTCGGGCAACTTCGGCCAGGTGGTGCGCAAGAACTATCCCGTCATCGTGGGCACACAAGCCGAAAGCACGTTGCGCGAAAGTGCTTCGGTGGTGGGACCACTGTGCACTCCGCTCGATTTGCTGGCAGACCGCATGGATCTTGCCGTGGCGCAAGAGGGCGATTTGGTCGTGATTTTCCAGTCTGGTGCTTACGGCGCCAGTGCCAGCCCACACGGCTTTCTGGGGCATCCGGCCTGCGTCGAGGTGCTGGTCTAAGTCTGGCGGCTGCGTTGCTTGGCATTCACACCGGGCGCCTTTTCGCGGCACTGTTAACGATTGCTTGTGTTGGCGCGGGCCTAAGTCTCGCCGCTGCGCATCCCTTACTTCCGGCGCTAGCGCTGGTGGCGTTTGGTTTGGTCGCTCTGGCTGCACTTTGGCGGCCTGGCCTGTGGATGTTTTTGGTGCCGGCCTGTTTGCCGGTGCTGAACTTTTCCCCCTGGAGCGGCTGGCTCACCTTCGACGAATTTGATCTGCTGATGCTGGCGGTGCTGGCTGGCGGATATGGTCGGTTGCTTCTGGCGCTGTGGTCTGCGCCAATCCCGTCTGAAAGTGCTGCGCTGTCGTGGCGGACCAACGCATGGGTGGCTTTGCCGCTGGCAGCTTTGGCTGCCGGTGTGTGGGCTTTGGCGCGCGGTTGGACGGCAGCGCCAGCGGCTTTGCCCAGTTTGTTTCAGGACTATATGCAGCCGATGAACAGCTTGCGCGTGTTCAAGAGTTTGTTCTGGGCTACGCTGGCTGTGCCATTGCTGCGCGACACCTTGCGGCACTCACCGCGTGCAGCTTTGTCGCGTTATGCCCTGGGCATGGCGATTGGCATGACGCTAGTGACTTTTGCGGTGCTGTGGGAGCGGCTGGCATTTCCGGGCCTGGTGAATTTCACCAGCAAGTACCGTACGACCGCATGGTTCTGGGAGATGCATGTGGGTGGCGCCGCCATAGATGCCTATTTGGCTCTGGCCGCGCCCTACGTCGTCTGGTCTTTGCGCGCGGCCAAACGGCCCTGGCAGTGGGCGCTGGCTGCCTTATTGGCGGCTGGTGCTACCTACGCCTGCCTGACGACGTTTGCGCGTGGCGTTTACATCTCAGTGGCTGTGCCGCTGGTGTGGTTGGGTGGGCTGTTGTGGCTGCAGCGCAAGGGGATAGATGCCCGAGAGTTGTCGCAACGTTTCTGGCATCGCCTGCATCTGAAAACTTGGCGTGCACGCGCCGGTGTGATTCTGGCCGCGGTACTGGTGCTGGAGGTGGTGGGCGTTCTGAATGGGGGCACTTACATGGCCGACCGCATGGCTGCTACCGACAGAGACTTCGGCAGCCGGATGGAGCACTGGCAGCGCGGCCTCGACTTGTTGAGCACGCCTGAAGATCGCCTCCTGGGCAAGGGCCTTGGCCGTCTGCCCGCGTTGTACTCCGAGGCTTATGAAGAGGGGGAGCTTTCAGGACAGGTGCGATGGCAAGAGGCTGCGGGGCCGGATGGCAGTTTGCAGCCGCAGGTCACTCTTTCGGGGCCGCAGTCCAACCCCGATCTGCATGGTTTCTTTGCCTTGACGCAACGCATCACCATCGAACCGGGCCAACGCTATCGTGCACGCATGACGGTTCGGGTGGTCGACCCCGTCAATGTTTATCTGCAGGCTTGCGAACGCCATTTGCTCTACAACGGCGGCTGCCAGGGCATCTATGTGCGTTTGAAGCCCAAAGAAAACCAAGTTTGGCAAACCATCACCGTGCCGCTTCAGGGGCGCGTGCAGAAGGGTGGCCCGCCCTATGCGCCTCGGCTGGGGATGTTTGCGTTGTTGGTATTTGGCCCCGGCGAGCAACTGCAACTGAGCAAAATCGAATTACTGAACCTGCGCGACAACCGGCAATGGTTGCAGAACACCGACTTCAAGCAAAACCTGGCGCATTGGTTTCCTTCGGCACAAACCTATTTCATTCCTTGGCACATCGACAACCTTTACTTGGAACTGCTGATCGAGCGCGGGTGGCTAGGCTTTTTGTTGACTGCGGCATTAGCGGCTACGGCGATGTGGCATTTGGTGTTGGGGCGTGCGCGCAGGAATCCACTGGCGCCTTATGTGGCGGCGTCGCTCGCAGGCGTGCTGATCGTCGGCTTGGTCAGCAGCGTGATGGATGTGCCGCGCGTGGCCTTTCTGCTGTTCTGGCAAGCCTTCATGGCTTTGCAAATATCGACGGGTGCGCGTTCCACCGACTAGGTCAGCGCAAGAACTGCAAATTTCATAGCGGTCTACGCATATTGGGGAAGCGCACAGGGCAACTTTTGATCTCAACTAAATGTTTACTGACGTGATGGCCGAAGGCCTGTAGGCCCTGATGCAGACGAGGTGAAACGCTTCTCAACCGGGATAACACTAAGCTCATGTGAAATAATGGCGGCGATTTTTACTACTTTACTGTCTGAAAAAACATGAGCGCATTCAACGAAGAACGTGTGCTGAGCGTGCACCACTGGACGGACCGGTTGTTTACCTTCACTACCACGCGAGATCCCTCGCTGCGTTTTAGCAATGGTCACTTCACCATGATCGGGTTGATGGGCGACAACGGTAAGCCCCTGCTGCGGGCCTACAGCATCGCCAGCGCCAACTACGAAGATCATTTGGAGTTCTTGAGCATCAAGGTGCCTGACGGCCCGTTGACCTCGCGCCTGCAGCACATCAAGGTGGGCGACCCCATCATCGTCGGCCGCAAGCCCACCGGCACGCTGGTGACCGACTACCTGCTGCCCGGCAAACACCTGTACCTGCTGTCTACCGGCACGGGTCTGGCGCCTTTTCTCAGCATCGTGCGCGACCCTGAAACCTACGAACGCTTTGAACAAGTGATCGTGGTGCACGGCGTGCGCCAAGTGGAAGAACTGGCGTACCACGACATGCTGACCGAGCATTTGCCTGCGCACGAGATCTTGGGCGAGTTGGTGTCCAGCAAGCTGCGCTACTACCCCACCGTGACGCGCGAGCCTTACCGCAACATGGGCCGCATCACCGAGTTGCTGGACAACGGAAAACTCTTCACCGATTTGCAGTTGCCTGAGTTCAATCCGGCCGACGACCGTGTCATGCTCTGCGGCAGCCCTGGCATGTTGGTCGACCTGAAGCACATGCTCGAAGCGCGTGGCTTCAAGGAAGGCAACACCTCTACGCCTGGCGACTTCGTGGTCGAACGCGCGTTCGCCGAGAAGTAAGCGCAAGGATGTTTCGCAGGTTTTTTTCAGAAAAGTTTGGGGGACTAGACAAAACTGGAAAAATCGATGTAGAATAGTGGCTTCAGCGGCTGTAGCTCAGTTGGATAGAGTACTTGGCTACGAACCAAGGGGTCGTGGGTTCAATTCCTGCCAGCCGCACCAAACGAGTAGTCCTAGAACAGAAATGTTCTAGGACTTTTTCGTTTGTGCCATCGCTTTCTCTCGTCTCAGCGTTTGGTTTGCGTTTGCTATTCAGCCATCACAGCATCCTTTGAATGACGTGCGGCTTTCAAAAAGAGCCTCAATAAGAAGTTTCCTCCATCGGGACTGCGCGAGCAGTCCCTGTCCACATCTGTTTCAAGCAGGTTGGTTTGGCTGAGTCCCTTCTTCAGCGTCTTTTTTATCCATGTGCTCAGTCACAGCCTTGACGCCTTCAAATCCCGCAACAGCAGCAATCCCCTTGGTGAGGAGCGACGCATTGGGATCCAGCTTTTCCGCGCCTTCTACGGCCACAACGGCGCCAATAATTTCGTTCAACAAGCCCATGGTTTACTCCTTGAAAATGGCATGCACGTTTGAATCAAACGTAGTTGCACATTAACGTGGCACGGTAAACATAAATCTCCCGAAGCGTGTCCAAACCATGCGAGGCGTAAGCGTTGGTGTCGTTCTCGCGGCAATTGAACACACGGTTACCTCCGTGCGTGTTGTGAAACCCTCGAGAGAAGGGGGCTACGTTCTGTTGAGAGGAGAAGGCGGGGCGTTGGCATCAATCTCGGGCTGTCGTGCGGGCGCGGCGTACCAGCCGCTACGTGGCACCAGCTTTTCTTGCGCCGGGTCGCCCAGGTAATGAGGCGACATGATTTGCACGCCGTTCTCGTTGAACACATCCACAATGCAGCCATGCAGCGCGTTCAACACTTCAGCGCGCGGCCTCGGTTCGCTAGGAATGGCTTGGCCCATCAGGCGGTACTCGATGTAGAAGTCGGACAACGCCGTTTGCACCACACGGGGTTTCGGGTTGGCCAAGATGCCCGGCGTGCGATTCGCCGCTTCGATCAACATGGCTTCAACTTGCCGCCAGGGTGTGTCATAGCCGATGGTGACCACGGTGTCGACGATATAACCCTTGCCTTGCACCGCGCGTGAGTAGTTTTTCGTCACGCTGCCCAGCACCAGCGAATTTGGCACTGACACCTCTTCACCCAAGCCGGTACGAATCTTGGTCGTGAACGAGCCCAGCTCGTGCACCGTGCCCTCTTGGTCGCCAATGCGCACGTATTCGCCCACGCGCAAGGTGCGTGAATACATCAGGATCAACCCGCTGGCGGCTTGGCCAATGAGGCTGGAGCCGCCCAGAGTCAGCATCAGCCCCACGAGCACAGAAACACCCTTGAAGGCCTCGCTGTCTGCGCCAGGCAGATAGGGGTAGGCCATCACCACTGCAAACAGCCAGATGCCAATGGACGCAAGGCGGCGTGTCGGGCCGACCATGTCGCTCTCAAGCCAACTGCTTTCGGTGCGTCCAGTTTCCACGCGGTCAAAAATCGGCTTCAGCGCACCGATGAGCGCACGCGCCATCGCGAGGATGATGATGGCAATGACCAGGTCTGGCAGCGACGTCAGAATGCCGTTGCCGATGCGCAGCACGATGCCGAGCAGAAAGCCATCCAACTGCTCGCCCCACGCGCGGGTGTAGGGAAAGCGTGTGAGGGCATAGCTTAGCCATTCATATGCCACCACCGCAAACAGGGCCCATGACACCGCGCCGACGAAGCGGGCCGAGAATTCCAGCATGCGGGTGGAGTGCACCAATGGTGCGCCAGCAACCTTGACGTTTTCAGCGGCCCGCGTCACCACACGTGCCACGCGGCGTATCACCCAGCGCCTGGCGCGCAAAATCGCCCACAGCACAACAGCCAGCAATACCGTGGCAATGGCCACCGCACCCAGACTTTGCAACAGGCGGCCGCGGTCACGGCCTTCGCTGGTTTCCGCGATGGCGTGCGAGAGCGCCGTGACAGTGGATTGCGTGAGCATGTCCAGTGTTTGCCCTGCGAGTTGATCGGCATCGTCGGGCAGCAGCACCATGATCAAGGCGCCATCCAGCAGGATGGCATTGCCCTGTGGTTCGTTTTTGACGGTGATGGCGTTGGGGCCGCCAAGCTCCAGCCGCGCCGCCAGAATGCGTTCGGTGCGCCGTGCGCGCTCGGTCGGTGAAATCCCGAGGAATGGCGCCCTGAACACAGCCACTTGGCGATTGGCCAGCATCAGCTTGGCTTCGGGATGTGGCGAAACTTGAGGTGTAGCGCCGCTGGATGGGGTTGTCTGCTGCGTTAGTGCCGTGCCTGCTTCTGTAGCAGACACGGTGTTTGCTGACAATGCCAGTGCACTGCACAACATCAACAGCCTGATAAATCTGCCTGTCACGATTTGGAACTTCATGGGCCGAAATCCTCCTGGTGGGAGTGTTTGACGAGGTTGGCCAAGCGGCTTGCAGTCGTCTCGGAGTGTGACACCGAAGACGTTCACGTGACTACGGTACGGGGCCATACCGTGGGTTGAAAACGACGGTGATGAGATCGGAGTCGAGGGGCGAGGTTTGTGCGCCTTACGTTGACATTCCAAAATGAAATACACATACTGAAATGAGAATGCACCTCTCGCCCTATGCCGGTGCTACGGGGCGTGCATATGTTGTGGTGGCGCCGCTGCGCCAAGCGAGCGTTTGGCCTGCCCCTTGGTGCTGCAGGGGGTTACGTTGACCATTCGCCGCGTATGCGGTTGCCTTCTTCTCCGCGTCTTTTCGCGCGTATGTCGATTGGTCGACAATATGGCATGAGCAAGGCCTTTACCCGCGAGACCGACGGTGCCGATGACGACGAAGACATCGGCCAACCTGCATTGCCCGCTGGCGGCAAGAACTACATCACCACCCACGGCTACGCACGGTTGCGCACCGAGCTGCTGGACCTGATCGACAACGAGCGCCCGAAGATCGTGGAGAGTGTGCACTGGGCTGCCAGTAACGGCGACCGCTCAGAAAACGGCGACTACCTTTACGGTAAAAAGCGCCTGCGCGAGATTGACCGGCGTATCCGCTTCCTGACCAAGCGCCTAGAGATTGCCGAGGTGGTAGATCCCGCCGTGCACCATGGCAACGACCAAGTGTTTTTTGGCGCCACCGTGACCTACGCCGATGCGGCAGGCGTGGAGCGAACAGTGACGATCCAGGGCGTGGACGAGGCCGATAACCTGCAAGGGCAGGTGAGTTGGGTATCGCCCGTGGCGCGGGCGCTGCTCAAAGCGCGCGAGGGTGACGTGGTACGCCTGCAGTCGCCGCAGGGCGTGCAGGACATTGAGGTGCTGGAGGTTTCTTATCCAGCCCCCATCAATGCTACGTAAAAAATAGCTGCTTACGCCGAAGGTACGGCGCGAATGGCCTTTAACACATGTGGTGTGCGGCGCAGGTGCCGCAGGGCATTTTCAAGCTGTGTGCGGTCTTGCACCGCAATCACCAGGCGCAGGTCGTTGGCGTCCTGGCCTTCGTCTTGCCCCATGTCGACATGCGTGATGTCGACCTCGGCTGAAGCCAGCGCCGCTGCCACTTGGGCCAGCACACCACGCCCGTTGGTCACGGTGGTGATGATGCCGGTCTCAAACGTGCGCACGGGTTCATCCGACCAATCGACCGCAATGAAGCGCTCGGCATCCTTGTGCTGCAAGCGCCGCGCCACGCCGCACTGGGCGGTGTGCACCACGAGGCCTTCGCCGCGACCCAGATAACCGACGATGTCGTCGCCGGGAATAGGGCGGCAGCAGCGCGCAAATTGCACCGAGGTGTTCTCGCTGCCGTCGATCATCACGGCACCTTGCGACACCGATTCGTGCGCCGTGAAGCGCTCAGTGCTCAGCAGCAGCGCGTTGGGTTTCTCGCCCGTTTCGGTCAGCAGCACCGCGATGCGCTTGGCGACGATGCTCGCAATGCGTTTGCCCAGGCTGATGTCGGTCAGCAATTCAGCGCGGTTGCGGTTGCCGGTGAAGCGCAGCAGGCGTTCCCACAACGACTGGTACTCGGGGCTGGTGTCGGGGCCATCTGGCAGGTTGGCAATGCCTTCGGCGCGCAAAGCTTGTGACAACAGCTTTTCGCCCAAGCTTTCCGAGTCGGACAGCGCCAGCGTCTTCAAATGGTGGCGAATCTTGGAGCGCGCGCGGCCCGTGCGCACAAACGACAGCCAGGCCGGGTTAGGCGTGGACACCGGCGCAGTGATCACTTCAATGATGTCGCCGTTCTTCAGCTCTGTGCGCAGCGGCACCTGTTCGCCATTGATCTTGGCAGCCACCGTGCGGTCGCCCACATTGCTGTGGATGGCGTAGGCAAAGTCGACCACCGTGGCGCCACGCGGCATGGCCATGATTTGACTTTTGGGCGTGAACACGTAGACGGCGTCGGGGAACAAGTCCACTTTGACGTGATCCCAGAACTCAGCCGCGTCGCGGGTTTCGTCCTGGATATCGAGCAGCGACTGCAGCCACTTGGTGCCCAAGCGGTCGGCCGTGGCGGTATCGGCCTCGTTCACCTTGTAGAGCCAGTGTGCGGCCACGCCGGACTCCGCGACCACGTGCATGGCCTCGGTGCGCATTTGGAATTCGACGTTCACGCCAGACGGGCCCACCAGCGTGGTGTGCAGCGACTGGTAGCCGTTGAGCTTGGCAATGGCAATGTGGTCTTTGAACTTGCCCGGTACCGGCTTGTACAACTGGTGCAGCAGGCCCAGCGCGGTGTAGCAATCGGTGATGCTGGAGACGATGACGCGAAAACCGTAGATGTCGGTCACCTGGGCAAAGCTCAGGTGTTTGTCGTCCATCTTTTGGTAGATGGAGTAGAGCGTTTTTTCGCGCCCGGCCATGCGCATCATCATGCCGAAGTTGGCAAAGGTGGCCTCCACCTCCTGCTGTACCTTTTGCACCAGATCGCGCCGTCGGCTGCGCGCTTTGGCCACGGCCTTGGACAGTACGTTGTAGCGCCATGGCATCAGGTGGCGGAACGACAGGTCTTGCAGTTCGCGGTAGGTTTGGTTCAAGCCCAGTCGGTGGGCAATGGGGGCGTAGATGTCCAGCGTTTCGCGCGAGATGCGGGCCCACTTTTCACGCGGGGTGTCGCCCAGCGTGCGCATGTTGTGCGTGCGGTCGGCCAGCTTGACCAAGATGACGCGGACGTCGCGCGCCATGGCCAGCAGCATCTTGCGAAACGACTCGGCCTGGTTTTCTTCGCGCGTGGTGAACTGTAGTTTGTCGAGCTTGGTGAGCCCGTCCACCATCTCGGCGACCGGCGCCCCAAAACGCTCGATCAACTCGGGCTTGGTGATGCCGCAGTCTTCCATGGCGTCGTGCAGCAGCGCGGCCATCAAGGCTTGGGCGTCGAGCTTCCAGCTCGCACATTGGGCGGCAACCGCAATCGGGTGGGTGATGTAGGGCTCACCGCTGTTGCGTAGCTGGCCCAGGTGCGCCTCATCGGCAAAACGATAGGCTTGGCGGACTTGCTCGACGCTGCTGGCGTCCAGGTAATCCAAGTTGGCCATCAAGGCCGCAAAACTGGCAGCCGCAGCGTTAGCCGCAGCAGGGCTTACCACCGTGCGGCTTTTTTTTGCAGGCGGCTTGGAAAGGCCTGCGACTACGGGAACGGATCCGTCACTCATGACCTGAATATAGCGCGGGGATAGCCCAGAGTGTTTTGCACACAAAAAAAGCACCGCTGGGCGGTGCTTTTTGTGGGGCGGTGTGAACAGTGCTCACACGGTGACGCGGAAAGCGATCAGGTCGGAACCTTCTTCAGCATTTCCAGGCCCACCTTGCCGGCAGCCACTTCACGCAGCGCGGTGACCAAAGGCTTGTTCTTGCTTTCGATCTTGGGGGCGTGGCCTTGGCTCAGCATACGGGCACGGTAAGTGGCCGCCAACACCAGTTGGAAACGGTTCGGGATTTGCACGAGGCAATCTTCGACGGTAATACGTGCCATGGAATTTCTCCGGAAAACTAAATGATGTTCAGGGATTTGAAAGTGTCACTCCTGGCTCGGCGCTGGGCCAGGAACTTGAGCCGTTGGGCGTGAACAATCGCTTTCAGATCGAAAACGGCCTTGTCAAATAACTCGTTGATTATAACGAAGTCGAACTTCGAGGCCTGCGCCATCTCCACCGAGGCGTTTTTCAGCCGCAGCTCGATCACTTCAGGGGTGTCTTCGCCACGCCGTTCCAGGCGCGAGCGCAGTTCTTCCCAACTCGGCGGCAAGATGAAAATCAGCACCGCGTTGGCGAAGATCGACTTGACCTGGATGGCGCCCTGGAAGTCGATTTCCAGAATGACATCGGCGCCTTGGGCGATGCGGTCTTCAATCGCTTTGCGCGAGGTGCCGTAGCGGTGGTTGTGCACCTCGGCCCATTCGAGAAAAGCCTCTGCGGCGACCATGCTGTCAAATTCTTCGCGCGAAGCGAAGAAGTATTCGCGGCCATGCTTTTCCTGCCCACGCGGTGCGCGCGTGGTGTGCGAGACGGAGGGCTGGATTTTCGAGTCCAGCTCCAGCAGGGCTTTGACCAGGCTCGACTTGCCAGCACCGCTGGGTGCTGCAACGACGATCAAATTTCCGGGGTAGTCCATGGTGTTGGGGCCCTATAGGGGGGCAGAATGTGCTATCAATAAAGTAGCGACATTCTACCTTTGACCGAAATGGCGTGGCTTACTCGATGTTTTGCACCTGCTCGCGCAGTTGCTCGATCAGCACCTTCATGTCGACCGAAATGCGCGTCAGCTCCAGCGCTGCCGACTTGGAGCCCATGGTGTTGGCCTCGCGGTGCAGTTCCTGGATGAGGAAGTCGAGCCGTTTGCCGATCTCGCCGCCCTTGTCGATCAGGCGCTGGATTTCTTCCAGATGCGAGTCAAGACGCGTCAGTTCTTCGGCCACGTCGATGCGGATGGCGAACGCGGTGGCCTCACTCAAAGCGCGCTCTTGCGCGGCTTCGGGCAGGGTGGCGCCGTCGGTCAGGGCCATGGCTTCTGTCCAGCGTTCGACAAAGCGTTGGCGTTGCTGCTCGACCAATTGCGGAATCAGCGGCTGCGCTTGTGCGGCCAGAGCGCGCAGTTGCGCCACGTGGCCTTTGAGCATGGTGGCCAGGCGTGTGCCTTCGCGTTGGCGCGAAGCTAGTAATTCTTTCAGGGCCTTTTCGGCCAGCGGCACGATGGCTTCGCCCAAATCGGCGGTGGGCGCCTGCTCCACGGCCGACAGGCGTAGCACTTCCGCCACACTCAATGGCGCAGCAGACGGCAGCCAGGCGCGTACGGAATCTTGCAGCGAATTGAGCTGCTGCATCAAGCGCGGCGACGGCGTGGGCAGCTCGGATGAGCCGTTTTGCTCGAACGCGGCACGCACCTCCACCTTGCCGCGCTTGAGCTTGGCGGTGAGCAATTCGCGCAGGGCGGGTTCTTTGCTGCGCAACTCGTCGGGCAGGCGGAAAGTCAGGTCGAGGAAGCGGCTGTTGACGGCGCGGATTTCAAGCCCCAGGCGCCTTACCGGGGCGCTCTTGGCTTCGGATTCGGAACCGGTTGTGGCTGTGCTGTGCTGGGCACTGGCATAGCCAGTCATGCTGTAAACTGGCATTTGTTGGTCTGTTAGATGGTTATGGTTGGCCGCAAGAATAGCGGGTTCAGCCAGCGTTGCGATCCCCCATCCGAAAATATGTCAAAGATCAAACCGGCCACGTTGCCGCCCGGCACTGTCATTGGAGGTTATCGCATCGTTCGCCGCCTTTCATCGGGCGGTTTCGGCGTGGTGTACCTCGCGCTCGACATGGAAGGCCAGCAGGTCGCCATCAAAGAATACCTGCCCACCTCGCTCGCCACGCGCGCCGTCGGGGAGCTGTTGCCGCAGGTGCCATCTGAAAAACTTTCGCTGTACCGCCTGGGGCTGAAAAGCTTCTTTGAAGAAGGCCGTTCGCTGGCGCAAATCTCCCACCCCTCGGTGGTCAGCGTGCTGAACTTCTTCCGCGAGAACGAAACCGTTTACATGGTGATGAACTACCTGGAGGGTGCGACCCTGCAGGACTTCATCATCACCTCGCGCGACCTGCGCAAACAAAAGGTGTTCCGCGAGTCGACCATCCGCTCGTTGTTCGACGAGATCTTGCGTGGCTTGCGCATCGTGCACCAGCACAAGATGCTGCACCTGGACATCAAGCCCGCCAACATCTTCATCACCGACGACAACAAGGCCGTGCTCATCGACTTTGGCGCCGCGCGCGAAGTGCTGAACAAGGAAGGCAACTTCATCCGCCCGATGTACACGCCCGGTTTTGCCGCGCCCGAGATGTACCGGCGCGACGCCACCATGGGCCCCTGGACGGATATCTACGCCATCGGCGCCTGCGTTTACGCCTGCATGCAGGGCTATCCGCCCAACGAGGCGCCGCAGCGGCTGGAAAAAGACCGCTTGACGCTCGCGCTGACGCGGCTGCGTGGCGTGTACTCCGACAACCTGATCGAGGTGGTGGAGTGGTGCATGTCGGTCGACCCCCTCTCGCGCCCGCAGTCGGTTTTTGCGCTGCAAAAAGAACTCAGCCGCGAAGGCGAGCGCCGCTATACCAAGCTGTCGGTGGGCGAAAAAATCCGCCTGCAGTTCGACACGCTGGTGTCTGACACCAAGAAAAACGTCCGAGACATCACCACCAGCCTGGGCTCGAAGACCAAGTGAAGTTCTCGGTGTTTCAGGTCAGCCGCAAAGGTGGCCGTGTCAAGAACGAAGACCGCATGGGCTACTGCTACACGCGCGGCTCGGGTTTGTTTGTGCTGGCCGACGGCATGGGCGGCCACCCCGAAGGCGAAGTGGCCTCGCAACTGGCGGTGCAAACCGTCACCCACCATTACCAACAACGCGCCAAGCCGCTGATCTCGCGCCCTGGCGAGTTTTTGAGCGACGCCCTGCTGGCGGCCCACCACCGCCTGCTGCGCTACGCTGGCGAACGCGGCATGCTCGACACGCCGCGCACCACGCTGGTGGCGGCGGTGCTGCAGGGCAACACCGCCAGTTGGGTGCACTGCGGCGATTCGCGCCTGTACCTGGTGCGCGACGGTGCGCTGTTTGTGCGCACGCTTGACCACTCTTATCTGGAGCAGGGCGCGGCCCACGGCCATGTGGCGCCCGAGGGCGCAAGCCGCCACGTGTTGTTTACCTGCCTGGGCTCGCCCAGCAAGCCCACGTTTGAATCCACCGGCCCCGTCAAGCTGAAGATGGGCGACCGCCTGTTGCTGTGCTCAGACGGCGTGTGGGGCAATTTGTCGGACGCCGAAATCGTGCGGCTGGTGGCCTCGGGTCCGGTCTCGCAGGCCGTGCCTGAGCTGGTGGAGATGGCGCTGCGCAACGGCGGCCCCACCAGCGACAACGTCACCGCCATCGCGCTCGAGTGGGAAACGCCTGATCCGTTCGACTCGACCCAAGGCATTTCGCCAGATTCGATAGGCGAGGGCGAGTTTGCCTCGACCGTGGAAATGCACGAGCTCGACACGGCTGGCGACGAACTCGACGACGCCGCCATCGAGCGCTCGATTGCCGAAATCAACGCCGCCATCAAGCGCACGGCAGCGCGCAAGATTTGATACGCCGGGGCCTGGTGTTCAGGCCCCGTATCGACAACCCAAAGTGTTTGGAACACCATGACCCAATTTGTCCGTAACGGTGGCCGCGCCGCCAACCAACTGCGCCCCGTGCGCATCACCCGCGCGTTCACCATCCACGCCGAAGGCTCAGTGTTGATCGAGTTTGGCAACACCAAAGTGCTGTGCACTGCATCAGTGGAAGAAAAAGTGCCCGGCCACAAAAAGGGCAGCGGCGAAGGCTGGGTGACGGCCGAATACGGCATGTTGCCCCGCGCCACCCACACCCGCAGCGACCGCGAAGCCGCGCGCGGTAAACAAAGCGGCCGCACGCAAGAAATCCAGCGCCTTATTGGCCGCTCGATGCGCGCCGTGTTCGACCTGAAGAAGCTTGGCGAGCGCACTATCCATCTCGACTGCGACGTGTTGCAGGCCGACGGCGGCACACGCACGGCCAGCATCACCGGCGCGTTTGTCGCCGCGCAAGACGCGGTGCAAAAGCTGCTGGCGAGTGGCAAGCTCAAAGAAAGCCCGATCACCAGCGCGGTGGCCGCCATCTCGGTGGGCCTGCTCGAAGGCACGCCGCTGCTTGATTTGGAATACACCGAAGACTCGACCTGCGACACCGACATGAACGTGGTGATGACCGGTGCCGGCCACTTCGTGGAAGTACAAGGCACGGCCGAAGGTGTGGCGTTCAGCCGTGCCGAGATGAACGCGCTGCTGGAACTGGCCGAAAAAGGCATTGGCGAGTTGATCACGCTGCAGCGCGAAGCGCTCGCGAAATAAGAGCGGCTTTCGCTCGTCCATAAAGCCTAGGAGCCCTATTTTGTCCAAGATCGTTCTGGCATCCAACAACCCCGGCAAGTTGTTTGAACTGCAAGCCTTGTTCGCCCCGCTGGGCGTTGAATTGGTCGCCCAATCGACCCTCGGTATTTCCGAGGCCGACGAGCCTTTCCGCACCTTCGTCGAAAACGCGTTGACCAAAGCCCGCCACGCCGCCGAGCACAGCGGCCTGCCCGCCTTGGCCGACGATGCCGGCCTGTGTGTCGACGCCTTTGGTGGCCTGCCGGGCGTGGACACGGCCTATTACGCCACGCAGTTTGGCTACCCCAAGGGCGACGCCAACAACGTGCGCGCGCTGCTGGAGCAACTGAAGGGCGAGGGCAACCGCCGCGCCGCGCTGGTCAGCACCCTGGTCGCCGTGCGCTCGCCGCAAGACCCCGAGCCGCTGATCGCCGTGGGCCGCGTGGTCGGCCAGATCACGCAAGAGCCCGTGGGCGACGGCGGTTTTGGTTTTGACCCGGTGATGTTTCTGCCCGAGTTTGGCAAGACCTTTGCGCAGCTCACCCCCGAGGTGAAAAACGCTAACAGCCACCGTGGCCGCGCCGCGCGCGACATGCTGGCCTTGATGCGGGATCGTTGGTTTTAGCCTTACGGTCTCCGGGCGAGTCGAAAACTCGGACAATCTCACCCATCCCCTGATTTTTCCAGCCAAGCCGCGGCATTGACCTGACGCGGCTAGCCGTTTCGACCCCTATGTCCCACGTTTCCAACGACGTCCAGTACTTTCTTCGCCCCGGCCTGCTGCAGCTGCCCTCGCTGCCGCCGCTGTCGCTTTATGTGCACCTGCCCTGGTGCCTGAAGAAGTGCCCCTATTGCGACTTCAACTCGCACGAGTGGCGTGGGGCGGGTGAGAAAACCATCCAACTGCATCGCCCTGGCTCAGCAGAGCCTGAAGCTCCCCAAGCCGATGGTGGTATTCCGGAGCAGCGCTACATCGACGCGCTGATCGCCGACCTGGAAGCCACTTTGCCCATGACCTGGGGTCGCACGGTGCACAGCATCTTCATCGGCGGCGGCACGCCCAGCCTGTTTTCGCCCGCGGCCATCGACCAGCTCATCAGCGCCATCCGCGCGCGTCTGAAGCTCGAAGCCGACTGCGAAATCACGCTCGAAGCCAACCCCGGCACGTTCGAGAAAGACCGCTTCCGCGCCTACCGTGGCGCGGGCGTCACGCGTTTGTCGGTGGGCGTGCAGTCGTTCAACGATGCACACTTGAAGGCGCTCGGCCGCGTGCACAACCGCGACCAGGCGCTAGCGGCGGTGGAAGAGGCTGCGCAGTCGTTCGAGACCTTCAACCTCGACCTGATGTACGCCTTGCCCGGTCAAACGCTGGAAGAGCTGCAGCAAGACATCGACACCGCGTTGGCGCTGCGCCCGCCGCACATTTCCATCTACCAACTGACGATCGAGCCGAACACCTACTTCTCCAAGTTTCCGCCGCGCCTGCCAGAGGACGACATCGCCTACACCATGCTCGACATGATCACCGCGAGCACCGGCGCCAAGGGCATGGCGCGTTACGAGGTGTCGGCCTATGCGCTGCCGGGGCATGGCTGTTTCCACAACACCAACTACTGGCAGTTTGGCGACTACATCGGCATTGGCGCGGGCGCGCACGGCAAGATCAGCTTTCCGCATCGCGTGATCCGCCAGGTGCGGTACCGCGAGCCCGGCCTTTACATGGAGAAGGCGCTGCAGGGCAACGCCGTCACGCAAGAGGAAGAAGTGCCACGCGCCGACCTGCCGTTCGAGTACATGCTCAACGCGCTGCGCCTGCGCGAAGGGTTCGAGCTGACGCAGTTCTCCCAGCGCACCGGCCTGCCCATTACCTCCATCCAAAAGGGTTTGGCCGAGGCTGAGAAGCGCGGCTTGATCACGCGCGACTTTGCGCGCGTGCGGCCTACCGAGCGCGGGTTCGATTTCTTGAGCGACTTGCAGGAACTCTTCCTGGCCTAAGCGCAACGCTGAAGTCCAACACGAGAGACTATTCGCTCTCGGCGTTGTCCAGCCGTTGCTGTTCCATGAGTTGCTGTATTTCGTCTTCAGACAGGTTGGCGCTGGTATTGGTTTCGGGCTGCCACACGAGCTGCGGCCAGGCCCACACCGCGCCCAATACGAAGGCTTGCACCAGCAGATAAGGCAGCAGGGCACGCGCCAGTGCACGAACCGATAGTTTGCGCGGGAACACGCTGCCCACCATCAGCAGCGCATAACCAAACGGTGGCAACAAAAAGCCCAACTGCAACACCAGCAGCGCCAACACCGCTACCCAGGTGGCGTTGGGCACGAGCACCAGCAGCGGGGGCATGGCGATGGGGATGATGACGAAGATGATCTCCAGCGCATCCAGAATAAAGGCGCTCAAGATCAAGGTCAGCATCACCGTGGCCAGCGCCACCGCGCCGCCGCCGGGCAGGGTTTGCAAGAAGTGGCTCATCCATGCGTCTGTGCCCCAGGCGCGCAGCACCAGCGTGTAGCTGCTGGCGGCCACCAGCAAGGCAAACAGGGCGCCGGTGGTGGCAAGTGCATCGTGCAGGATGGCGCGGCCCACCGAAGGCGTGAGGCTGCGGCTGGCCAGGCCAAAAAGCAGCAGCGCGAGGCAGCCAGTGGCAGCGCCTTCCACGGCGTACAACAGCCCTAGCGTGACGGATGTCAGCAACGCCAAGATGCATAAGACGCTGCCTGTCGCGATGGCCCAGTCCGACCGGCTGGGTGACGGCGTGGTGGGGGCTAACGCAATCGTTTGGTTGGCCGATATCGGGGCGCGGTGGCGCCACCAGGTTACGAGCAAGAACAGCAACAACATGGCAGCGGCCGGCAGCAGCGCGCCATGAAAGATGTCCTGGGTGTTGACCACGCGCACGGCTTGGCCGGTGGTGTTCACGGCTTCGGTGTGCGCGCGCATCATGGCGTCGCCCAACAGGATCAGCACCAGTGAGGGTGGCACCACCACGCCCAGTGTGCTGGCGGCGCACACCAGGGCCGCATTGCTTTCCGGCGCGCGATCGGGGTGGTCCAGCCGCTGCCCCACCGCGCGTGCCAGCATGGAGACACTGGCGCCCACCGAGCCGTTCATCGGTGCCAACAGGGCGCCGAGCCCCATGCCCGCGAGATAAGGCGCGGCGGGGCTGCGGCGCAACAGGTGTTGCGCCACGCGCATCAAGATGTCCATGAGCGGAAGCCGGTTCATCATCGCACCAACCAACACGTAAAGCGGCAGGGCCTGCAGCAAATCGTGCTCCAACAGCCCCATCACGCGCAGTGGCAGCACGAAGAACAACGACGGATCCAAGGCACCCAGCGCCAAGCCGCCGCTGGCAAACAGCGTGGCGGTGCCCACCAGCACCATCCATGCGGGCAGGCCACTGGTGGCCATCACCAGGGCCGTGGCCAGCAGCATCCAAAGCCCGACGCTGCCCATCAAGCGGGGTGGTCCGCCGTGGGGCGAAGCAGATCCAGCAGGGCCTGCAACAGGGTCAACAGTGCCAGCAGCAGCACGCACAGTTTGAGGATGCAATAGCCTGGGTTGAAGGTGTCTGGAAAGCGTTCCCACTGCTGCAAAGAAAGCCAGACCATCGGGCACGCCGCGTAGACGATGAAGCCCGACCAGGGCACGACGATCACCAACGTGACGGCACGCAGCAACCATGCACGCAGTTTGGCGGGGTAGCGGCGCGCGAGGACGTCGGGCGTCAAATGGCTGTGTGTGCGTGTGGCGTAGGCCATGGCGATGCTGACGTAGAGGCCAAACACCAGTTGGGCCAGGTCGTTTGCCTGGCTGGAAAAGGCGTGCAGGCCGTCGCGCAGCGGCCATTGGGCGCACAGCAGTAGTGCCAGCGGAATGACCAAAAGACTTGCAGCTTGGGTGCAGCGGGTGAGGCCTCGGTCCAGCGACTGCAGTGCGCGCCGCAAACGTGGATCACGCAGATCGCGCAGCGTCTGGGGCGACGGCGTGCGCTGTTCAGGCATGGGGCCTAGTTTTTCGCCCGGCGCAGGTCGCTCAGGCGCTCATGGATGGCGGTGCCGTCCAGAATGTCTTCACCCAACTGCAGGTAGGTTTCAAGGTCGGCCACGGCCAACTGGGTGTGGCCGGCTTCGGCATGCGCCAAGCCACGGTCCCGCACTTCGTCCCAGGCGCCGGGCAACAGCACCACAAGGCGCTCCAGCACGGCGACCAGGCGCGGCCAATCGCGTTGCGCGGTGAAAATTTCTTTGAGGTTACGCAGCATGCGCGCCAGGATGTCGCGCGACGGGGCGGACTGCAGGTACAAGCCCAGCGGCACCTCGAAGTCGTCGACCAAACCATTGCGGCGGCGGAAGGGGTCCAGGCGTTCCATGAGGTCTTCGCGGCTGAGGGACTGGCCGCTCAGCGGGTCCATCACCACCTGGCCTTTGGGCAGGTTGACCTTCAGCATGAAGTGGCCGGGAAAGCTCACACCGCGGGCGTTCAGGCCAATGCCTTGGGCCAATTCCAGCCACAGAATGGCCAGTGAAATGGGAATGCCGCGCCGGGTGCGCAGCACCGCATTCAGGTAGCTGTTGTCGGGGTCGTAGTAGTCGTTGGCGTTGCCACCAAAGCCGAGGTCGCGGTAGAAGAACTGGTTCAGCCCGCGCAGGCGTTGCAGCGGTGGTGCGTCGGCCGGCAGGCGGCGCTTCAGGCGGGCGTGGAGTTGATCCACGTCGCCCAGCACTTGCTGGACGTCCAGCTCGGGGTACTCGTCTTGCGCCAGGCAGGCGGCGGCCTCTAGCAGGGGGAAAGACGTGTCACTCTCGACCAGCGACGAGAAGTATTCCAGCGGTGTGGGGGCTTCAAAGCTCAGGGGCATAACGGCAACTCTGCAAACACTGTACCAGCGCCAGACTCAGTCTGCGGAATGCTTGAGCAATTTCTGCAGCTTCAATCCAGCAGCCCAGGTGGCTATGAAATAAATAGCTGCTGACGCCGCTAGAACGCCGGTCAAAAGCGTAATGCGCTTGAAGCCTCGGACTTCCGTCCAGGCCACGGCCGAGCCCGCCCAGATCAAGAACACCGCGAGCAGCGCACTGCCTGCGATCACCTGCAGCAAAAACACGCCCCAACCTGGGCTGGGCTTGAAGCTGCCACGGCGCAGCAGGCCGATGAGCAGCCAGGTGGCGTTGACCAGCGCGCCCAGGCCAATCGACAAAGCCAGGCCGGCATGTTGCAGCCACGGCACCATCACGATGTTGAACAACTGCGTGAGGATCAGCACCGCCACGGCAATCATCACCGGGGTGCGGATGTTCTGGCTGGCGTAGAAGCCGGGGGCGAGCACCTTGATGGCGACCAGGCCGATCAGGCCGACGCCGTAGCCCATCAGCGCCAGCGTGGTTTGCTGTACGTCGTGTTCGGTGAACTTGCCGTAGTGGTAGAGCGTGGCCACCAGCGGCTGTGCAAAGGTGAGCAGGGCCACGGCGCTGGGCACCGAGAACACCACCACCAGGCGCAGGCCCCAGTCGAGCATGCCCGAGTAACGCACGTCGTCGCCGGCCGCGCGCGCGGCGCTGAGTTGCGGCATCAGCACCACACCCAGGGCCACGCCCAGCAGCGCGGTGGGGAATTCCATCAAGCGGTCGGCATAACCCAGCCAGCTCACGCTGCCAGGGCCGAGGTGTGAGGCGATCTGGGTGTTGATGAGCAACGAGACGTGGGCCACGCCCACACCCAGCAGCGCCGGCATCATCAGCTTGCCGACGCGGCGCGTGCCGGGGTCTTGCCAGGCGATGCGCAACGCGCGCCAGGTCAGGCCGATGCGCGGCAGCATGCCGAGTTGGACGAGCGAGGGTACTTGCGCCACCAATTGCAGCACCCCGCCGAGGATCACGCCGCCGGCCATGGCGTAAATCGGTTCAATGCCACGCGCCTGCAGCCAAGGCGAGCCCCACCAGGCGGCGGCCAGCATGGCGATGTTGAGCAACACCGGCGTGGCGGCAGGCACAGCGAAGCGGCGCCAGGTGTTCAAAATGCCCGACGCCAGCGCTACCAGCGACATGAAGGCGATGTAGGGGAACATCAGCCGGGTCATGAACACGGCCGCTTCGAAGCCGTGCGGGTCTTGCTCGAAGCCGCTGGCCAGGGCCCAGACCATGAACGGCGCACCGATCACACCGAGCACCGTGGTGGCCACCAGAACCCAGGTGAGCACGGTGGCTACATGGTCGACGAGTTGTTTGGTGGCTTCTTCGCCGTCTTTGGCTTTGCTGGTGGCCAGCACCGGCACAAAAGCCTGGCTGAAGGCTCCCTCGCCAAACAGGCGGCGAAACAGGTTGGGGATTCGGAACGCGACGTTGAAGGCGTCGGTCATGGCGCTGGCCCCAAACAGCGAGGCCATCAACAGCTCACGTGCCAACCCGGTGATGCGGGAGGCCAGCGTTAAGAGGGAGATGGTGGAGGCGGCTTTGAATAGACTCACGGGCTGAGTGTAGCCCGGCCTATGGGGCTGCCAGGTGTAGCTTTTGGCAAGTGTCCGGGCCCTTGCTATAATGGTGGGCTTTGCTGGCAACATCCCTCTAACCTCAAGGAATATATATCATGGCAACCAAACCAAAGAAAAAGAACCCACGCCTGGCGTCGGGCCGTAAACGCGTCCGCCAAGACATCAAGATCAACGCTGCGAACACCTCGCTGCGTTCCAAGTACCGTACCGCTGTGAAGAACGTCGAAAAGGCTGTTCTCGCTGGCGACAAGACCAAGGCAACCGAACTGTTTGCCAAGATGCAAGCTGTGGTTGACACCGTTGCCGACAAAGGCATCTTCCACAAGAACAAGGCCGCTCGCGATAAGAGCCGTCTGAGCTCCAAGGTGAAAGCCTTGGCCCTCGCAGCCGCTTAAATTTAAGCGCACCGCCCGGACTGATTTCAGTCCGCCGTTGTGTGGGTGCGCTGCCAGCAAAGCAAAAAGCAAGAAACCCTCGGAGTGAAAGCTCCGAGGGTTTTTTCGTTTCAGGTGCGCAAAAAAGAAAGCCGCCAGGTGCAAACCTAGCGGCTTTTCCATTGGGGTGATCGGTTTTGGTCGCTCAGCAGGCCGGAACGGCGTGCGCCAAGGCCAGTTCACAAGCGTCCGCGCCCGAGGGATGTTGACGTTGTGCATTGCGGCGCGGCATGGCGCTGCTTTCGGCCATCAGGTCTTCAATCGCCCACAGCGCGGTGCGGGCGCTTTCCAGCACGGTCAAACCGTGTGCGGTGGGCACCAGGGCGGTGCCTACGGTTTGCAGCAAATCGTCGCGGAACACGCGGCGCAGCTTGTGCAGGGCGTTTTCAATGGCTTCAGGGGTTTGGCGCAGGCACTCGGCGGCGCGTTGCAGGCTGGTTTCAGTGAGCAGGGTGACCAAGACGCGGAGCATCTGGCGGTCGAGCGGAGCATTAGAGCGTTGCATGGGCTTGGCAGGAAAAGTTGCTTTGATGATGCAACTCTTGTGCCAAACATTTATGACAAAACCCTGTGGTCCAGGGTTTTCCGCTGGTCTTTACCTAAACCTTTTTGGCTTCGTCGGGCATCAGGCAGGCTTCAGCCACTTGAAGGCCGTTGTCGCGCGCAAAGTTCATCGCAAAGTCCCAGGCCATGACGTCGTAGTCGCGCAGTTCGCGGTTGACGATCACGCACTTCACACCGTTGATGGTGGTGGGCACGCACCAGGGCGAATAACTCAGGTGGCCGCCGGGCTGTGGGCCGCCGGGGCGAAATTGTGCCAACACACCAGCCAGGCGCTCGGCCCAGTCACTGGGCCGGAAAGCCCGGCCATCGCTGGTGATGCCCTGGATAAAGACTTCTTTGCTCGGGGTGGGGGTCATCTGATGGGGCTGTGTTGAATTTGACCGGCGTGACGGCTTTTTGAACCGATGTTACCGGAGGCGAAGCGTGTCACGAATCTACCAAATGGTGCGGCAGATTCGCACTGTTGCATCGCAGCAAAATTATATCTTATATAAGACTTGATCCCGATTTCCATAGAACGACGCAGGTGCATTGCAGTGATGCGGAATTGTCAAATAAGCAGTTGGCTGCAGCGCCTAGAATTGCCTTTCAGCGGCATCTAAGCGTCTGCTGGAACATGCGTATCTTGCGCTGAAACCCCGTCACTTGTCACGTTTTTGGAGAACCACATGACCGCTTTTATTGAGGCCGCATCCCCCCACACCATGAACACCTACGGTCGCCTGCCGATCGCACTGTCGCATGGCCAAGGTGTGCGCGTGTGGGACGTCAACGGCAAGGCGTATCTGGATGGTTTGGGCGGCATTGCTGTCAACACGCTGGGCCACAACCACCCCAAGCTGGTACCCGCGCTGCAAGACCAGATCGCCAAAATCATCCACAGCTCCAACTACTATCACATCCCCAACCAAGAAAAGCTGGCGGCCAAGCTGGTGGATCTGGCAGGGCTGACCGCCGAGGGGGGCAAAACCTTCTTCTGCTCCACTGGCCTGGAAGCCAACGAAGCCGCGCTGAAACTGGCACGCAAATTTGGCCACGACAAGGGCATCGAAAAGCCTGAAATCGTGGTCTACGAACACGCTTTCCACGGCCGCAGCATTGCCACCTTGTCGGCCACCGGCAACAAAAAAGTGCAAGCCGGCTTTGGCCCGCTGGTCGAAGGTTTCATTCGCGTGCCGCTCAACGACATCGCAGCCCTGAAGCAAGCGACTGAAGGCAACCCCAACGTGGTGGCCGTGTTCTTTGAAACCATTCAGGGCGAAGGCGGCATCAACGCCATGCGCAACGAATACCTGCAGCAAGTGCGCAAGCTATGCGACGAGCGCGACTGGCTGATGATGATCGACGAAGTGCAGTGCGGCATGGGCCGCACCGGCAAGTGGTTTGCGCACCAATGGGCCGGCATCAAGCCGGACGTGATGCCGCTGGCCAAGGGCCTGGGTTCGGGCGTGCCGATCGGCGCGGTGGTGGCGGGCGCTCGCGCGGCCAACATTTTCCAACCCGGCAACCACGGCACTACTTTTGGTGGCAACCCACTGGCCATGCGCGCCGGTGTGGAAACCATCAAGATCATGGAAGAAGAAGGCCTGCTGGAAAACGCTGCCGTGGTGGGCGCGCACCTGAAGGCCGGGCTTGAAGCCGCTTTGGCTGGTGTGAAAGGCGTGCGCGAAGTGCGCGGTCACGGCCTGATGCTGGGCGTTGACCTCGACCGCCCCTGCGGTGTGTTGACGCAACGCGCGGCCGATGCGGGTCTGCTGCTGAGCGTGACCGCCGACAGCGTGGTGCGCCTGGTGCCATCGCTCATCCTCACCAAGGCTGAGGCAGATGAAATTGTCGCTATCCTGTGTCCTTTGATCAAAGCGTTCCTTGCCGAACCCGTGGCCTCATGAGCACCGTACCCACTACTCCTGCCAGCATCAAGCATTACCTGCAGTTCAGCGACTTCACGGCTGACGAATACGCCTACCTGTTCGAGCGCGCTGCGCTCATCAAGAAGAAGTTCAAGTCGTACGAAAAACACCACCCGCTGGCCGACCGCACGCTGGCGCTGATTTTCGAAAAGGCTTCGACGCGCACCCGCGTGAGCTTTGAAGCCGGCATGTACCAACTGGGCGGCTCGGTGGTGCACCTGACCACCGGCGACAGCCAGTTGGGCCGCGCCGAGCCGATTGAAGACAGCGCCAAGGTCATCAGCCGCATGGTCGACCTCGTGATGATCCGCACCTTTGGGCAGGACAAGCTCGAGCGTTTTGCCGAGTTCTCGCGTGTGCCGGTGATCAACGGGCTGACGAACGAGTTCCACCCTTGCCAAATCCTGGCTGACATCTTCACCTATATCGAGCACCGTGGCTCCATCAAAGGCAAAACGGTGGCGTGGGTGGGTGACGGCAACAACATGGCGAACTCGTGGCTGCAGGCGGCCGAGATTCTGGACTTCACCGTGCACGTCAGCACGCCTAGCGGCTACGAGGTGGATCAGTCGGTGGCCGGCGTGCGCTCCAGCGACAGCTACAAGGTCTTTACCGACCCCATGCAAGCCTGCGCGGGCGCCGACCTGGTGACCACCGACGTCTGGACCAGCATGGGTTACGAGGCCGAAAACGACGCGCGCCGCAAAGCCTTTGCCGACTGGCGTGTCGACGCCGAGATGATGCGCGTGGCCAAGCCGGATGCGCTGTTCATGCACTGCCTGCCCGCCCACCGTGGTGAAGAAGTGGATGCGGACGTGATCGACGGCCCGCAGTCTGTGGTGTGGGACGAGGCAGAAAACAGAATGCACGCGCAAAAGGCACTCATGGAGTACCTTTTGCTCGGACGACTCGCATGAAGTGCGAGGCGGCTGACCGCAGGGCAGGCATTGCGTTTCGGCGTAGTCAAAACCGCATGCACGCGCAAAAAGCGCTGATGGAATATTTGCTGCTGGGCAAGTTGGCCTGATTTCCTCATGGGTTGGCGATGCATTTGATCGAGCGCCTGCTGCCGCGCTACCAGTTTGCCGAGCAGCACGCGCTGGTGGTGGCGGCTTCGCCCGCTGCGGTGCTCGACGCCATTCCCGCCTCGCTGGCGCAGGACGATCCGCTGGTGCAAGCGTTCATCAACCTGCGCGAAGCGCCGAGCCGCCTGCTGGCGCGCTTTGGCCGCGCTTCTGCTTTGCCGCAACGGCCCATGGGCTTGCATAACTTCACCTGGTTGGGGCGCGACGGCGACCATGAAATCGCCTACGGCCTCGCTGGCCACTTCTGGCATGCCGATTACGGCCTGGTGCCCGTGGCCGACGCGGGCGCCTTCGAGGCTTTACGCGCCGTGCCCCGGCTTGTGCTCAACTTTTCCGCCGTAGCCGCCCCCGGAGGCACTCTGCTCACCACGCAGACCCGCGTGGACTGCCCCGATGCCGCCACGCGCCGCCGCTTCACGCCCTATTGGCTGCTGATCCGCCCAGTCAGCGGCTTGATTCGTCGACGCATGCTGCAGCGGGTGCGCAGTGTGGTCGAGGGTGCTGTGCAAGGTGGTGCGAAGTGAGCCACCCCTGCCTGAGTTGCGGCGCCTGCTGCGCGAGCTTTCGTGTGGACTTTGCGCGCGAAGAATCTGAGTTGCACGGCGGCCACGTGCCCGCCGGTTTGGCCACTGAACTCAACGACAGCTTGTGCCGCCTGCGTGGCACCGACCACGTGCCCGCGCGTTGCGGTGCGTTGGGTGGGCGTATTGGCGAACGTGTGGCCTGCGGCATCTACGAATGGCGGCCATCTCCCTGCCGCGAGTTCGAAGCTGGTAGCGACGCTTGTGGCCGCGCGCGGCAGCGCCATGGCATGACGCCGTTGGGCGCGGACTTTTTCTAGCCTTTAGCCTCCAATTGCTAACTTTGTTCCACCCGTGAATTCGGCGGGAGACTTGGACTTTGAGCGCAAGGAATATTTGCGAGTCGTTGCAAATAACCGACACAACGGGTTTTTTCGGAGATGCAAACTTCGCCTCTTGTTGCTTGAACCGCACAGTTTTTGGTGATTTGCCGAAGATGCTGAGCGAGTCAGGCATGTGATTTGCGGCGCTGTTAACGCAAACAGCCCGTTGCTGAACCCGAGGTAATTTTTCATGTGTCCCCACGCCCACTCCAGCGCCACCCCCAACACCACGGCTAATGTTGTCCCCGAGTCGACCGGCAAACCCGAAAGCATCGTCATCGAAGAGCGCGCGCAGCTCGACTTCAGCCAGTCCATGAGCTACGGCGACTACCTGCAGCTCGATGCGATTTTGGGTGCGCAAAAACCGCTGTCTCCTGCGCATGACGAATTGCTGTTCATCGTGCAGCACCAAACCAGCGAGCTGTGGATGAAGCTGATGTTGCACGAGCTGCATGCGGCCATCGCCTGTGTGGCGGCAGACAATCTCTCCAGCGCATTCAAGATGCTGGCGCGCGTCAGCAAGATCATGGAGCAACTGGTGCACGCCTGGGACGTGCTGGCCACCATGACGCCGCCCGAATACAGCGCCATGCGCCCGTATCTCGCCAGCTCCAGCGGCTTCCAGAGTCACCAATACCGCCGCATCGAATTCGCATTGGGTAACAAAAATGCCGCCATGCTGAAGCCGCACGCGCACCGGCCCGATCTGCTGGCCACGGTGGAAGAGGCTTACGCCGCACCGTCGCTGTACGACGAGTCGCTGCGCCTGCTGGCGCGCCGGGGCATTGCCGTGCCTGCGGCCTATCTGGAGCGTGATTGGCGTCAGCCTTATGTGGCGAGTGCCGAGGTGGAGCAAGCCTGGCTCACGGTGTACCGCGACCCGTCGCACCACTGGGATCTGTACCAATTGGGCGAAGAACTCACCGACTTGGAAGATGCGTTCCGGCTTTGGCGGTTCCGCCATGTGACGACGGTGGAGCGGGTGATTGGGTTCAAGCGCGGCACCGGTGGTACGGGCGGTGTGAGCTATCTGCGCAAGATGCTCGACGTGGTGCTGTTCCCTGAAATCTGGACGCTAAGAACGGCGCTTTGAGGCTCACCCCCAGTCTTGCCCACTTCGTGTGGCTGCCAACCCCCTTGCAGGGGGCAACATCTGCAGCCTGGCAGAGCCAGTTCTGCGATGTTTCCAAGGGGGCGGGGGCTGCCCTCATGCGCTTGTGGCGGGGGCGACGCTGTTTAAGGAAAAAGTGCTCTCAGCGCTTTCTGGATAAGCGCAGAAAGCTATTTATTTTGTAGCGTTTATGCAGCGGTGCTCGGGCCGTACAACCAAGGCATGTCGAGCAGGCGTTCTCCGCCCAGGCGCATGGCCAGGTTACGGCCCCAGCGCACGGGGCCTGTCGCGTGAAAGATGCGGCCGTTGCGTTCGGCGCGGGCTTGCACACGGGCGTTGCGTTGCCAGCGTTCTTGGGCGTAGCGGCGCAGGGCGGCGGGCACGTCGGCCGATGGGGTGAGCGCCTGGCCCAGGGCCTGGCCTAGTGCTGCGGCGTCCTCAATGGCCATGCCGGCGCCTTGCGCCAGGTAAGGGCGCATGGGGTGGGCCGCGTCGCCCAGCAACGCCACGCGGCCTAAAGCATGTTCTTGCGGGCCGCGCATGGGCGGGCGGTCGCACAGCACCCACAGGCGCCAATGGCCCACGGCGTGCACCAGGTCTTGCAGCGGGCCGCAGGTGTCGGCCAGCACGCGTTGCAGTTCGATGGCGTTGGCGGAGTGGTCCCAGTGGTCCAGGCGCTCGGGACCCAGGTTTTGCACTGGCCCCGGCAGACGGGCCTGCACGATGGCCACCACGTTCAGCCATTCGCCACCGCGCACGGGGTACTGCACCACATGCAAACGCGAACCCAGCCACACGGTGATGTTCTGGGTGCGCAGCGCTTCGGGCAACGCCGCTTGGCGCACCAGCGCGCGGTACGCCAGGTGGCCGGCCACTTCGGGCTGGCCGTCTTGCAAGAGGATCTGGCGCACGGGGCTCCACAAGCCGTCGGCGCCCACCAGGGCGTCGCCCTCGACTTCTGTACCGCAGGTCGTCACTTGGCCTGCTGGAACCGAGAGCTGGGCTTTGACGCTTATGCGGTTTTCGCTGAACTGGCGCAGCGGCGCGTTCAGGTGAACTTGGGCTGCAGCTTGCTGTTCAACGGCGGAATGCAGCAGCCGGTGCAGGTCGGCACGGTGGATGGTGACATAGGGGGCGCCATAACGCGCTTGGGTTTGCTCGCCCAGGCGCAGCTTGCCCAAGGTTTCGCCCGAGGTGGCATCGCGCACCTGTAGTTGCTGGGGCAGGGCCGCGAATTCGGCGATCAACGGCTCCAGGCCCCATGCGTTGAGTTGGCGCGTGACGTTGGGGCCGAGCTGAATGCCCGCCCCGACTTCACTGAACGCGGGCGCGCGCTCGAATAACTGCACGCCCCAACCCGCGCGGGCGCAGGCCAGAGCGGCAGCCATGCCGCCAATGCCGCCCCCCGCGATCAATACCTGTTTCGCCATACCCCGAATTCTGCCGCTTTTTACAAATCAAAACGGGGTCCAAATGCAGACTGTTGTTGTCTTACCCGGCCAGCAATTGACGCAGCACAAACGGCAAGATACCGCCGTGTCGGTAGTAGTCCACCTCGATCGGCGTGTCGATGCGCAAAATCAATTGCACCTCTTCGCGCGTGCCATCTTCACGGTGGACCACCATGGTGGCCTGGCTTTGCGGTTTGAGGTCGGGCGAGGGCAAGATGTCGATGTGCTCGCGGCCTGTGAGCCCCAGCGTCTGCCAGCTCACGCCCGGCAAGAACTGCAGCGGCAACACGCCCATGCCCACCAGGTTGCTGCGGTGGATGCGCTCAAAGCTGCGCGCCACCACGGCCTTGATGCCGAGCAACTGCGTGCCCTTGGCCGCCCAGTCGCGTGACGAGCCGGTGCCGTATTCTTCACCCGCAAAAACCACGGTGGGCCGGTTGTCTGCGATATAGCGCATGGCGGCGTCGTAGATCGGCATCTTCAGCGGCGCGCCGCCCTCGGCATCAGTGGGTTGGTAGAGCGTCAGACCGCCTTCTTCGCGCGAGCCGTCGGCTAGCGCCGGGATCATCAGATTTTTGATGCGCACATTGGCGAAGGTGCCGCGCATCATCACGTCGTGGTTGCCGCGGCGTGCGCCGTAGCTGTTGAAGTCGGCTTTTTGCACGCCGTTGGCCAGCAGCCATTGCCCGGCGGGCGAGCTTTCCTTGATGGAACCGGCGGGCGAAATATGGTCGGTGGTGATCGAGTCGCCGAACAGCGCCATGATGGTGGCGCGGTGTACCGAAACCGCATCTTTGGAGTTGCCGTCTGAGCTTTCTTCCGTTGCGCTCGGTGTGCCCAATTCAAGCGCGAAGTCTTTAAAGAATGGCGGTTCGGCAATGTAGGTGCTGGCGGGCCAGGTGTAGGCGTCGCCGGCCACGCCCTTGATCTTTTCCCACAGCTTGCCGGGCTCGGACTTCACCTTGCTGTAGTTGGCACGGAAAGCCTTGCCGTTCATGGCGTACTTCAGCAGGGCGTGGATTTCGTCGCTGCTGGGCCAGATGTCGCCCAGGTAGACCTCTTTGCCGCCACGGCCAATGCCCACGGGCTCGGTCATCAGGTCGCGCTTCATGGTGCCGGCGATGGCGTAGGCCACCACCAGCGGAGGGCTGGCCAGGAAGTTGGCCTTCAGGTTGGGATGGATGCGCGCCTCGAAGTTGCGGTTGCCGCTGAGCACGGCGGCGCACACCAAGTTGTTCTTGGTGATGGCCTCGTTCAGTTCGGGCGTGAGGTCGCCAGCGTTGCCAATACACGTGGTGCAGCCGTAGCCAGCCAGCGCAAAGCCCAGCTTTTCAAGATAGGGCAGCAGGCCGGTTTCGGTCAGGTATTCGGTGACGATGCGCGAGCCGGGAGCCAGCGAGGTCTTGATGTGCGGCTGCACCTTCAAGCCCGCTTCGACCGCCTTCTTTGCCAGCAAGCCTGCGGCCAGCAACACGCTGGGGTTGGAGGTGTTGGTGCAACTGGTGATGGCGGCGATCAACACGTCGCCATTGCCTACGGTGATGTCGCTGGTGCGGCTGGTGTGCGTGGTGGCGACTGTGGTCGCCATGGTGGGCTTGTTGCCTTCCATTTCTACCACTTGGCGTGGCGCACCATGGGGTGTTGGCGGATGGGCGGGGGCTGTGTGCGCTGGGATCTCGGGGTACACCGCGTGGCGTTGCGCCAATTCATCCGCTGGGCGATTGAAGCCGTTTTCTGCGGTGGGTAGGCTGAACAGCGACTGGAAGGTGTGTGCCACGTTGCCCAGTTCGATGCGGTCTTGCGGGCGCTTGGGGCCGGCCAGGCTGGGGGTCACGTCGCCCAGGTCGAGCTTGACCACTTGCGAGAAGTCGATTTCGCCCGCAAGCGGCACACCAAACAAGCCTTGCGCGCGGAAGTAGGCTTCAAACGCGTCGATCTCGGTTTTGGTGCGGCCGGTGCCTTTGAAATAGTCGATGGTGCGTTCGTCCACCGGGAAGAAGCCCATGGTGGCGCCGTACTCGGGCGCCATGTTGGCGATGGTGGCGCGGTCTGGCAGGGCGAGCGTGCGCGTGCCCTCGCCGAAGAATTCAACGAATTTGCCCACCACCTTGGCATGGCGCAGGATCTCGGTGACGCTGAGCACCAAGTCGGTGGCGGTGACGCCTTCGCGCAAGCGGCCGGTCAACTCGAAACCCACCACGTCTGGGGTCAACATGTAAACCGGTTGGCCCAGCATGGCGGCTTCAGCCTCGATGCCGCCCACGCCCCAGCCGACCACGCCGATGCCGTTGATCATGGTGGTGTGGCTGTCGGTGCCCACCAGAGTATCGGGGTAATACACTCCGTCAGAAGTGCGGTGTACGCCGCGCGCCAAGTATTCCAGGTTCACCTGGTGGACGATGCCGAAGCCGGGCGGCACCACGCCGAAGGTCTTGAAGGCCTGCATGCCCCACTTCATGAACTCGTAACGCTCGCGGTTGCGCTGGAATTCCAGCTTCATGTTGAGGTCGAGCGCTTTCTTGGTGCCGAAGTAGTCGACCATGATGGAGTGGTCGACCACCAGATCCACCGGCACCAGGGGCTCGATGCGGCCAACCTTTTTGCCCAGCTTGAGCGCCACGCTGCGCATGGCAGCGAGGTCGGCAAGCAACGGTACCCCGGTAAAGTCTTGCAAAACTACGCGCGACACCACAAACGGAATTTCGTCCACGCGCTCTGCGTTGGGAAGCCAGTGAGCAACCTCCTTGACCTGCTGCGCTGTGACACGTTTGCCATCGCAATTGCGTAAAACCGACTCGAGCACGATGCGCATCGACACCGGTAAGCGGTTCACGCTGGGGTAGGTCTTGGCCAGTGCTGGCAGTGAGTAGAAACTGCCGGAGGTGCCGGAAGCGGTCTTGAACGTCTTGACCGTGGATGCAAAGGGATGGGGCGTTTTCAGGCGTGCGGGCTTTTTCATCAACGTTGCCTTTCAGAGTGGGTGAAATTGATTGTGGACCAAACGAGCATCCCTGGCGATGACCAAGCGGTTCTCGTCAGCAATCGCCGCGATAGCTGGCCTCTGTGACGGATTACTTTTTTGCGTACAAAACTATAAAAAGCGTGTCGAATACACAAAAAATGTTGCTTCTAGCAGGGAGCAACTGACGAGGTGCCTTGAGGAGCGCGTGATAATTCCAAGGTTCATTAATCGCAAATCGTCTGCGGTTAATATCGTCATTCGAACCAATATAAAAAATCATAAGCACGCACTGATTTCCATGGCCATATCAATTAAAGCGAACAAGTGCTTCGGGTTGAAACACTCGGAAATCGTCCAGTTGGCATTTGGTGCGCCAGTGGGGGGGCGATCCTTGCGGGTCTTGGCTGGTGTAGAGGGTGTATTCCGAGCATGATCAAGTTATTCAACCACTACCTGCATAAGCGGACACTTCAGCAGGTCTTCTTCGATTTGGGGCTGGTGATTTTGGCGGTGCTCCTCACCGTCTTATGGCGAGGCGAAGACACCACCGCAACTGTCTCACTCGTCGGCCATGCCTGCCTGCTGGCGCTGGGCATGTTGATGATCAATGCCGGGCTGGGCTTCTACCAACGCGTGCACAACCGGTCACTGAGCCAATCTCGTGCACGTGCTGTGCTGTCGCTCATCATGGCGGTTCCGCTCACATACTTGGTATTTGCGCTGTTCCCGTCGCAGTTGGCCAATCGCGAAACCATTGTGATGTCGGCCATGCTGGGGGTGTTGGTCATGATGCTGCACCGTGTCTATGTGGCGCATTCGACGCCGCAGTCCATGCTGCGCCATCGTGTATTGGTGTTCGGCACCGGGCCGCGCGCCGCACTGGTGGGCAAAACGCTGAAAAATGAAGATCCGCACGTTGATGTGGTCGGTTACTACGCCAGCCCCAACGAAGCAGAAGCGGAAGTGTCTGCCTGGGGTATTTTGTCGAAGCACAAATCGCTGACTGATACTGCACTTGAGCTTGAAGTCGATGAAATTGTGGTGGCACTGATGGAGCGCCGGGGAGGCAGTATGCCCTTACGCGAGTTGCTGGACTGCAAGCTTCACGGTGTGCGGGTGGTAGACGTTGCCACCCACTTCGAAAAAACGAAAGGCCAAATCCGGCTTGATTCCGTCAACGCTGGCTGGTTGATTTTTGGCGATGGTTTTAGCCAAGATGGTCTGCGCACGTTCGTGAAGCGCTTGTTCGATATCTTCAGTGCATTGGTGCTGATTTTGATCAGCTTGCCCATCATGCTGGTCACCATGCTGCTGATTACATTGGAGAGCAAGGGGCCGATTTTCTACAAGCAGGAGCGTGTCGGATTCAATGGCCGCTTGTTCAATGTGATCAAGTTTCGCAGCATGCGGACCGATGCTGAAAAAGATGGCAAGCCGCGTTGGGCCGCCGCCCAAGATGACCGCGTGACCCGAGTGGGGCGCATCATCCGCAAAATCCGTATTGACGAGTTGCCCCAATTGTTTTGCGTACTGGCCGGCGATATGAGCATGGTGGGCCCTCGCCCCGAGCGCCCTTATTTCGTTGACCAACTCACGCGTCAAATTCCGTACTATGCGGTGCGCCAAAGTGTGAAGCCAGGTGTGACCGGCTGGGCGCAGGTGCGGTACCACTATGGTGCAACGCTGGAAGATTCGGCAGAGAAGTTGCAATACGACCTGTACTACGTCAAAAATCACTCGTTGTTTCTCGACATCGTGATTTTGTTTGAAACAGTAGGTGTTGTACTTCTGGCAAAAGGCTCGCGCTAAGTTGGCCTGGACGCAATGCCTATCGTGGGCTCGTTACGGCTGAACAATGGATAGCGAAAATTTTGGTTTGATGTTATGGGGCTATGGACTGGTGGGACTGGTCTATGGTCTTTTTCTTTTGCGCCTGTTGTGGGTCAGCACGCTTTCGCGGCCGTTGGCGCTGAGCGCTGTATCCCTTGTCGTGGCTGTATTTTGTAGCGCAGCCTGGGGCACCCTGGAAGCTGGCTTTCTCTCTACAGGCCATCCGTTGTATGAACAGCTTGGGCGCTTGGTGGACTGGGGACGTTACGCTGGCTGGCTGGGGTTCATGGTTGTGCTGTGTCGCCCCAATCAAACGGACAGGCTACCCAGTTCTATCTCCGCTTTGCCACTGGTGAGCATTTTGCTGATGGCTGCCAGCTTTGCTGTGCAGGGGCAGACATGGATACGTCCAACTTCGGTTGCAGAGGACTCTAATCTGCTGCTGATGAGTTCCATGGCGATGTCGGTTTTGGCTTTGGTGTGGCTTGAGCAGGTTTACCGCAACGTCACCGAAGATTCCCGCTGGAACGTCAAACCACTGTGCTTGGGCCTGGCCGGTACGTTTCTATTTGATTTGTACCTGTACTCCCAAGCCGTGTTGTTCAACAAGCTTGACGCAGACGCACTCAGCATTCGCGGATTCGTCCATGCTTTGATGATGCCGCTACTGCTTCTTTCGACTTTGCGGCGTCGAGACTGGATCACCAAGATCCGTATTTCGCAAAGGGCTGCGTTTCATTCTGCAACCTTGTTTGCGGCTGGCATTTACCTGCTTTTTATCTCCGGCGTCGGCTATTACGTTCGCTACTTCGGCGGCGAGTGGGGTCGTGCACTGCAATTGGGATTGATCTTTTCGGCGCTTGTTGTGTTGATGATTTTGGCTTTTTCCGGATCTGTTCGGGCCAAATTCAAGGTGTTTGTTGGAAAGCATTTCTTCCGGTACCGTTACGATTACCGGGAAGAATGGCTTAGGTTCACCCAAACTCTTTCGTCAAGCGACGTGCCGCAGGAAATGGGTCACAAGGTGATTAGAGGTTTGGCCGATATGCTGGAAAGCCCAGGCGGCGGCCTCTGGCTAAAAAGTGGGGGCGATGCTGCTTTTAGACAAACGGCACGTTGGAATTTGGCAAAAACCGAGATAGAGGAAAGTGCCGACTCACCTTTCTGCCTGTTCCTGATGAAAAGCCGCTGGGTGGTGAACCTTGCTGAGTTTCGTTCGTTCCCGCAGCGGTACGGTGATCTGGTTTTGCCTGCGTGGTTGCATGAGATACCCCATGCGTGGCTGGTTGTCCCGCTGATTGTGGGCGACAACATGATTGGTTTCGTGCTGCTGGCCAGCGCCAGAACGAACTTTGATGTGAACTGGGAGGTTAATGATCTTCTGAAAACCGCCAGCCGACAGGCCGCTAGCTTTCTCTCTCAGATGCAGGCCACCGAAGCCTTGCTCGAAGTTCGGAAGTTTGACGCATTTAACAAAATGTCGGCATTTGTCGTGCACGACCTCAAGAACATCGTGACCCAGTTGTCACTGATGATGAAGAATGCCAAAAGACTGCACGATAACCCTGAATTTCAGCAAGACATGCTGATGACGGTTGAGAATTCGTTGGACAGAATGCGGCAGCTGATGCTTCAATTGCGCGAGGGTTCAACCCCTACTGGCGTTGCTGTTGGAGTTGATCTTTTCAACGTTGTCCAACGCATCTCCGCTGTGGCGGCTAAACGTGGCCGGCAGTTGGAGGTTGAGATGACGGATCGCGTGGTCACTAGAGGGCACGAGGAGCGACTGGAACGCATCATTGGGCATGTCGTCCAGAACGCGTTTGATGCGACCGAGTCGTCCGGTCATGTCTGGTTGAAATTTGGTCGTGTCAGTGGTCAAGCGTGCATCGAAGTGCGCGACACAGGGCAAGGCATGTCGGAAGAGTTTGTCCGAGAGCGACTGTTCAAACCGTTTCAAACAACAAAAAAAGCAGGTATGGGTATTGGAGCTTATGAGAGCTTCCAGTATGTACAGGAAGTGGGTGGAAAAATTTTGGTCGATAGTGAACTCTCCAAAGGAACTCGGGTGTGTATTTTTCTTCCGTTATTTGATGTCCAGCTTGGTTCCGATTTGCGCGAGCGGGAGGAGGCATGAGCTTGGATACCGCACGTTCCTTACTGATTGTTGAAGACGATCTCGCACTTCAAAAGCAAATCAAGTGGTCGGTCGATAAATTCGATTCTGTGACGGCGTCTGATCGCGAAAGCGCCTTGGTGCAATTGCGGCGCCATTCGCCGGCTGTGGTGACCATGGATTTGGGGCTTCCTCCAGATGCCGATGGGGTTTCTGAAGGCTTCAAGTTGTTGGAGCAAATACTTTCTGCTCAAGCGGACACCAAGGTCATCGTTCTGACGGGACAAAACGATCAAGCCAATGCCCTACGTGCCGTGGCCTTGGGAGCTTATGATTTTTTTGCAAAACCCTTTGAGCCTGAGCTTTTGAATCTCACGATCGAGCGGGCGTTTCGGATGTTTGAATTGCAAAAGGAAAATCGGCGCCTGCAAAGCATGCATCAACCGGACGCCCTTTCCGGCTTGGTGACTCGAGACCCCGAGATGCTTCGCATCTGTCGCACGATCGAAAAAGTTGCGGCGAGTACCGCTACCGTGATGTTGCTGGGTGAAAGTGGTACCGGGAAAGAAGTGCTCGCCCGCGGTCTTCATCAGAGTTCTCCTCGCAAGGGGGGCAAATTCGTGGCCATCAATTGCGCGGCTATTCCAGAAAATTTGCTCGAAAGTGAACTGTTTGGGTATGAAAAGGGTGCTTTTACCGGTGCCGCCAAAACCACCATCGGAAAAATAGAGACGGCGAATGGTGGTACGTTGATGCTGGATGAGATCGGCGACCTACCATTCCCGCTGCAGGCCAAACTGCTGCGTTTTATCCAAGAACGAACAATCGAACGGGTGGGCGGTCGGCAGGAAATACCTGTTGATGTCCGCATCGTCTGTGCAACACACCAAGATCTGAATGCGCTGAGTAAGGAAGGGCGTTTCCGTGAGGACTTGTACTACCGCTTGGCTGAAATTGTGGTCAACATTCCGCCACTGCGTAGCCGCAAGGGTGATGCCGCGCTGTTGGCTCACTCCTTCTTGCGTCGTTTCGCTGAGGAACAAAACCGGGGTAGCTTGCACCTGAGTGAAGGTGCTTTGCGAAGTATCGAAAGCTACTCTTGGCCAGGCAACATTCGAGAGCTTGAAAACTGTATCAAACGGGCGGTCATCATGGCTGACGGGAATCAGATTCTTGCTGACGATATCGGCCTATCCATCTCTGAAGAAAGCATTGAAGAACAGTCGTTGGACTTACGGGTTATCCGTGAAAACGCAGAAAAAGGTGCGCTGATTCAGGCATTGAGTCGCGTGAATGGAAATATCGCCAAGGCCGCGGAGTTATTAGGCGTGAGTCGACCGACGCTTTACGACCTGATGCACCGCCTTGGTTTGAAGTGATGCCGAGAATTGGATAAGGAATGTTGATGGACATGAAGCAAGTAAATTTTTCTAAAGCACTTTTGGTGGCGTTATTGCCCTTGGTGCTCGTGGCGTGTGGCGGAGACGATCCTCAGAAAATGTTGGCTTCTGCCAAAGAGTATCTAGCGAAGAAAGATAATGCGGCCGCTCTGATTCAAATCAAAAATGCGCTGCAAGCGCAGCCAGAGTCAGGCGAAGGCCGTTACCTGCTTGGGCTGACTTTGTTGAATTCTGGCAATCCGGCTGGTGCTGAAATTGAGTTGGATAAGGCCCGTCGCTTGAAGTACGACGATGAAAAGGTCGTTCCTCTTTTGGCCAAGGCCATGGCCGTCCAAGGCAAATATCGGAAGATCACGGACGATCTGGCTGGTGTTCAGCTGACTTCGCCCGAGGCCAAGTCAGAGTTTCTGATCGCACTGAGCAATGCGTATTCAGCTCAGGGGAAGTCAGACGAGTCACGAAATGCACTGAACAATGCATTGACAGCCAACCCCAATAACGTCGATGCATTGGTGGCGCAGGCCCGTCGGGAGGCCGCAAATGGCAACTCAGCAGAGGCGTTGACGCAGGCTGACGCGCTCGTTGTGAAATATGCAAATAACCCTGAGACCTGGCGCCTCAAGGCGGACATTTTGCAATATGCCAAAGGGGATTCCGATGGTGCTTTGCAAGCTTACAACAAATCGATTGAAGTCAAAAAAGACTATATGCCCGGCCATGCTGGGGCATTAACTGTCTATCTTCAAAAGGGAGATATTGCTGGCGCTAGTAAACAGCTGGATGCTTTGAAAGCAGTGGCGCCCAATCATCCACAAACAAAGTATTTCGAAGCGCAAATTGCCTATCAGGGGCGAAACTATGAAAAGGTGCGAGAAATCACTCAGCAAATCTTGCGGGTGGCACCTGACAACGTCAAAACCCTGCAGTTGGCTGGTGCTGCCGAGTTCCAGCTTCGCTCCTATCTTCAGGCTGAAGTCTATTTAAGTAAGACCTTGCAAGCGGTGCCGCAATTGCTGCCTGCACGCCGTTTGTTAACGCTGACTTACTTGCGAAGCGGGCAGCCGGAAAAGGCGATGGCCACGTTGAATCCGGCATTAAATCCTGAGCCCAAAGATGCTGATCTTTTGTCCTTGGCGGGCGAAGTATTTTTGCAAAACGGGAATGTGGCGCGAGCGCAAGATTACTTTGCCAAATCGGCCAAGTTGGATCCTAAGGATGCTCGGAAACGCACATCGTTGGCGCTGACCCACATGATGGGGGGTGACGTCGACTCAGCATTTGGTGAGCTACAAGATATTGCTGCTAGTGATTCTGGCGTGACGGCCGATTTAGCGCTGATCAGCGCGCATTTGCGCCGTAGTGAGTATGACAAGGCATTGAAGGCCATTGATGGTTTTGAGAAGAAGCAACCAGACAGTCCATTGGCTCCAAATTTGCGCGGCCAGACTCAGTTGGCGATGAAGAACAATGCTGCAGCTCGCAAGAGTTTTGAGGCAGCATTGAAGATAAATCCCACTTATTTCCCGGCGGTAGCAAGTTTGGCTACTCTGGATCTGGCCGACAAAAAGCCAGATATGGCCAAGACCCGTTTTGAGTCGGTTTTGGCCAAGGAGCCTAAGAACCCTCAGGCTATGCTGGCCTTGGCTGAACTCGCCCAAAACCAAGGCGCAAGCAAGCAAGAAGTGGCTGATTTGATTAACAAAGCTATTGCGGCGAATCCCAATGATGCCGCTCCGCGGATCATGTTGATCGAACTGATGCTGCGTGAGAAAGACGTGAAGCAGGCACTCGTTGCCGCGCAAGCTGGCGTGACAGCCATGCCCGACAATCGCACCTTGCAAGACGCATTGGGGCGTACCCAACTGCTGTCGGGTGACATCAATCAAGCGCTAGCGACCTTCGGGAAAATGGCAAGCCAACAGCCTAATGCTACGCAGCCTCACTTGCGTCTGGCCGAGGCTTACCTCGCTGATAACAAAAAGACAGAAGCTGCCCAGAGCTTGGCCAAGGCAATTGAAATCAAGCCAGACTTGCTGCCTGCGCAACGTGGTTTGATCATGTTGGACGTGTCCGCAGAACGGTATCAGGCGGCTTTGAATACGGCCCGTACCATACAGCGCCAAAGACCTAAGGAACCCGCAGGTTTTGCTCTTGAAGGAGACATTTTCGCTGCGCAGAAAAAATGGGATGAAGCAGTGCAGTCCTATCAAGCCGGACTGAAGGCGACGCGGTCGGTTGAACTGGCGATTAAAGTGCATGGGGCATACACCGTGGCTGGAAAGAAGGCTGAAGCCGATCAATTTGCCGCCGCATGGCTGAAAGATCATCCCAATGACATGGGGTTTATGTTCTATTTAGGCGATTCGGCCTTGACGCGCAAAGACATGCCAACTGCTGAGAAGTACTATGGGGCGGTGGTGCAGGCCCAGCCTGAGAACGCGCCAGCTCTGAATAACTTGGCCTGGGTCAGTGGGCAGTTGAGGAGAGACAAGGCCCTGAGTTATGCCGAAAAAGCGGTCAACCTGATGCCAAAGCAAGCTGCGTTTACGGACACATTGGCAATGCTGCTGCTTGATCAAAACGATTACCCGAAAGCGCTGGACTGGAGCAAAAAGACATTGGCGATGCAGCCGGATAACCCTGTGTTTAAGCTGAATCTGGCCAAGGTGTATGTGAAGTCTGGCGATAAGAGCAACGCTAAACCCATACTGCAGGAGTTGGCCAAATTGGGTGATAAGTTTTCCGGCAAAGCTGAAGTTGACGAAATGCTGAAGAGCCTTTGACGCGATGACGGTCGAGCGAGATACCGTCGCAATTCCAGGTATCGACTCTCGCGAGAGTTGTACCGCTGTGACTCGCCGAGGTTTTGGCGGGCGGCTGGCACTTGCGGTGTTGGCGAGTGGCTTGGGCTGGACCTCTGCCGCACGCGCAGACCTGGCAGATGTGATTCCACAGGTCAAACCTTCAGTGGTGATTGTGGGTTACTACAAGGCCACCAACAGCCCACGTTTCGGTTTACGTGGTACGGGCTTTGTGGTCGGTGAAGGCAACCGCGTCATCACCAACGCCCATGTGTTGATGGCACCAGAGGAGGAAGACGGTCGCGACCTGGTGGTGAATGTGCGCACCTCCAAAGATGGCTGGGAAACACGGCGGGCGACAGTGCTTGAAATTGACGCCACGCACGATGTGGCGGCGTTGCAGGTCGAGGGCCCGCCACTTCCGGGCTTGCGTGTGCGTGACTCAGATACGGTCAAAGAGGGGCAGTCGGTGGCCTTCATGGGTTTTCCGATTGGCGGTGCCCTTGGTTTTTCGCCTGTCACCCATCGTGCGATGATTTCCTCCATTACCACTATTTCTCTGCCTGCTGCGACTGGTCGTCAGCTATCAGAAAAAGTGATCCGCAGCTTGCGAGACGGAAATTTCAGCATTTTTCAACTGGATGGAACGGCGTACCCTGGGAACAGTGGGGGGCCCCTATTTGATATCGCCACGGGTGAGGTGGTTGGCGTGGTCAATTCGACCTTTGTCAAAGGCACACGCGAGGCCGCTTTAACCAATCCTTCGGGCATCAGCTACGCTATCCCGAGTAAGTTTTTTGCCGAACTGCTGGCGCGGCAAAAGCCACGCTAAAACGGCCTGCCTCAGGCCGTCGTCAACTTGCGATGGCTGTGTCTTCCGTCTTCGGCGTGATGCGCGACACCATCACCTGGTCGATGCGATAGCTGTCCACATCGAGCACCTCAAACTTGTAGTTGCCCCACACCACGGTGTCGGTGCGTCGTGGTACACGGCGCAACATCACCATCATGAAACCAGCCAGGGTTTCGTATTCTTCGGCGTGCGGTAGCTCGCTGAGTGACAAGGCGTGCAAGACGTCTTCAATGGCCGTGATGCCGTCTATGAGCCAGGAGTTTTCGTCGCGGCGCACGATCTGGTCTTCTTCTGGCGCATTGGAGATCAAGTCGCCCATCACTGTGCTCATCACGTCGTTTAGTGTGACCACGCCCACCACCAAGCTGTACTCGTTGATGATGACCGCGAAGTCTTCGTGTACCTGCCTGAACTGTTCGAGCACTTCGCCCAAGGTGAGACGGTCAGGCACCATCACCACCTTGCGGACCAGTGCGTCATCTTTAAGCGAAATGGTTTGGTTGTTGAGCACACGCTGGAACAGATCTTTGGCGTCGACGTAGCCCACCACGTGATCGATGTCGCGCTCGCACACCGGGTAGGTGGAATAGGGCTCCGCCGCAATGCGCAGGCGCACCACGTGGTCGGGGTCGTCGGTTAAGAAATAAGCAATGTGGTCGCGCGGCGTCATGGCGCTCGACACGGTGCGAATGTCGAGCTCGAACACGTTTTCGATCACGCGCTGGCCGCGTTCTTCGAGCACGCCAGCGCGGGTACCGGCTTCGGCCATGGCCAGAATGTCAGCCGAGGTCACGCGGTCATCACGCACCGTGGGTAACCCCAGCAAGTGGGCTAGCCAGTCAGCGCATTTGCTGTAGATCCACACCAACGGCATCAGCACAGTGACGCACACCATCATCGGGGCAATGACCCGCACAGCCACTTGTTCCGGTTGCGTCATGCCCAGGCGTTTCGGTAGCAGGTCGGCCAGCAAGATGAACAAGGACGTGATGACGAAGAACGAGCAGGCAAAGCCCACGGTTTCAGCCACATCAAGATCAAGCCATACGGCAAAGATCATGGTGAGGCTGGGGCTGAGTGCACCTTCACCCACGATACCGCCCAGGATGGCGACAGCATTGAGGCCGATTTGCACGACAGTGAAGTAGTGGGCCGGGTCGTCTTGCACCCGCATCACACGCTCGGCGCGCTTGTCGCCGTCGTCAGCCAACTGCAGTAGCCGTACACGGCGCGAAGCGGCCAGCGAAATTTCGGCGATGGAGAAGAAGGCGCTGGCGATGATCAGCGCTGCGATCAGCAGGAGACTGGTTGAAAAATTCATAGGTGCTGCGCGTCACCCACCTGAAGTGGGCATGCGCAGCACCAGTTTAGCGAGCTTCGGTGCAACTGCTACTGAATGAAACCCATACGTGTTTTACTGGCGCCACTGCGGGGTAGATCGTCTACCTTTAAAGCCTCGCGTGCATCAAGCCGTGCATTGCCAAAGGCCGTCATCAGCGCTCGGCGCATTTCGCGCGGTGGCAGCTCGGCCAACACGTCCAACACATCGTCTGTAGGTGCGGGTTGAAAGCGTTGGCCCCAACCATGTTCGGCGCGAATCGATTTGTACAAATTGCCCCCGATCTGGCGTGCGGCCTCGGGTGATGGTGACTCCACTTCAAACACGTTCATGCGGTTGAGGATGGGCTCGGGAATGCCGCGCGCATCGTTCGCGGTGGTGATCCAGATCACCTGGCTCGCATCAATCGCCACCTCGGCAAACTCGTCCATGAAGCTCTGGGCCGTGTCGTGTTCCAGCAAGCTGTAGAGCGCGCCCAATGGGTCGTATTGCGCATCGGCGCTGGCCTTGTCGATCTCGTCGATGACCATCACGGGGTTGGCGTATTCACCGTCGACCAGCGCCTCAAACACCTTGCCCGGCTTGGCCCCTTTCCACTGCGAGCTTGAGCCTGACAACAGCCAGCCAGCCGTCATCGAACTCATCGGCACCAGGCTCATGCCGGTGCCTAGCAGATCTGCCAACTTGCGCGCGAAGTGAGTTTTGCCTATGCCCGGCGGTCCAAGCAGCAAGATGGGGGTGACCTCTAACCCATCGGGGCAATCTTGGCTCAGCGCGACGTGGCGGCGTACGTCGTCCAGTACATCGGTGAAGTTGGGCAGGGCCTCGTACAGCGGGTTCATGTTTGGCACGCCAGAAGGCTTGACCTGGAAGCGTTCGGGGCCGCGCTCCAGCATGCGTTCGTAAGTGGTGCGCAGGTTTTCGTGTTCGCGGCCCGGTAACTTGGCCAGTTTGCGTTCAACGTCTTGGGTCTGGAAAACGCTGCGCACACTGGCGACCGGGAGATGAAAGCTGGCTGCATGCGGGACAAGGCTGCGTGACTCCATCGGGACCTCCTGCTGAAGAAGACGTCTTCATTCCAGCATAAGCCGTGCCAAGGGGCAATGTGCGTTATTCACGGTTTGTTGCGTCTTTGCATATTTGTGCCAAGTTCATGCGCCCATTAGTTTCGAATGCTGCAAACGAACAAGCCCGCAAAGGCGCGAACCTTTGCGGGCTTGTGGACGAAGCTGAAGTAGCTTAGGCGGTCTTGGTGCCGAGCACTTGTTGCAGCTCACCGGACTCGTACATCTCCATCATGATGTCCGAGCCGCCGATGAACTCACCCTTGACATACAACTGTGGAATGGTGGGCCATTGGCTGTATTCCTTGATGCCTTGGCGAATGCCGTCGTCTTCAAGCACGTTCACGGTCTTGATGGACTTGGTGTCCACGCCGCAGGCTTTCAGCACTTGGATGGCACGGCCGGAAAAGCCGCATTGGGGGAAGCTGGCGTTGCCCTTCATGAACAGCAGCACTTCGTTGGACTTGACCAGCGCGTCGATGCGTTCTTGTGCGTCACTCATTTTTGGAACTCCTTGTGTGGGTGGTCGTCGGGTTGGTCGCGACTGAATGTGTGGATTATTTCACTACCGCGCATTTCGCGTGGCGTGATGGGATTAGGGAGCTTGGTGAAAGCAGTTTTTGCTATGAAAAAGATGGCGGTTCACGCATCTTCTTCATGCTCAAGATGGTGATTTTAGGCTGGGTTTCAAGGGTGGGCTGGCAACTGGCCGCCGCTGCAACGTGTGTGGCCGCCCAAGTCTTGGCGCGATTGCACGGCGGTGAACCCTGCGTCCGTCAGCAGCGCGCACACGGCTGAAGCTTGGTCATAGCCGTGCTCCAGCAGCAGCCAGCCGCCTGGTTGCAGGTGCTGCGGCGCTTGCCGAACGATGATTCGAATGTCGTCTAGCCCATCGATACCTGCGGTTAGTGCGCTGCGGGGCTCATAAGCGAGGGCCGGCAGATGGCTATCGTGTTCAGCGATGTAGGGCGGGTTGGAGACGATCAGGTCAAAACCTTGGTTTTCATCAGCAGGCAGCGCTTCAAACCACGAGCCATGGTGAAACGTCACCGGCAACGCCAGCCGCTCGGCATTGGCGCGGGCCATGGTCAGGGCGCCCGCGCTGGCGTCAACCGCCGTGACATGGGTTTGCGGCGCCGCGTGCTGAATGGCCAGGGCGATGGCGCCACTGCCGGTGCCGAGGTCGAGCACATGTGCCGGGTTTGAACCTATCACCTCAAGCGCCCACTCAACCAGGGTCTCGGTGTCGGGGCGCGGCACCAGTGTGTAGGCATCGACTTGCAAGTCCAGGCCAAAGAACTCTTTTTGGCCTGTGATGTACGCCAGAGGCTCCCCCGCCACGCGGCGCGCGGCCAGTGCCAGCAGCGTAGCTTGCGCAGCATCGGGCAGCGCGTCGGTGTCGTGGGCCAGCAGCCAAGCACGGTCATGGGCTTGACGGCCCAGCACGTGCAGCAACAGCAATTGAGCATCGAGCCGGTCTACCCCCATTGTTTGGACAGCGCGAAGGGCAAGGGCGAGAGTCATGGCGTTTATTTTGAATCGTGGCGGAGAAGATAGGGGCGGGGACTACACAGGGTTGAGGCAATTCGCATAAGCTGTAGCCTGCATTCAGGCCAAAAGGGAGCAGTCATGGAAAGCACGCCAGTCAAATATTTGGTGATGATCGAAACGCAAGAAGGCATGACCGCGCGGTTTTTTGATGCCCAGCGGCGCCACATGTCCGACATTGACGCCTCGTCCGAGGAGGTGGTGGTCATGCTGCATGGCTTGGTGGCCGAGCCCATCAAACCCGGTAGCCCGTGGCTGGAGGTGCTCAGCAGCCACAACGCGCAGGAACTGGCAGAAGCCAAGATCTACACGTTGGAGGTGTGACCTTCTCGCGACTTAGCCGCCCACCGCCGTGCCCACTTCCAGCTCCGCCAACTGCTCGGCCTCTTGGAATCCGCGCAAGGCCTCGACCACTTCGGTCAAATCGCCTTCCATGATGAACAGTAGCTTGTAAAGCGTGAGGTTGATGCGGTGGTCGGTCAGGCGGCCCTGTGGGAAGTTGTAGGTGCGGATGCGGTCGCTGCGGTCGCCGCTGCCAATCAAGCCTTTGCGCAGTGCGGCGTCTTTTGCGGCGCGTTCGTTGGCATCTTTTTGCTGAATGCGTGCCGACAACACCTGCATCGCTTTGGCCTTGTTGCGGTGCTGTGAGCGGTCGTCCTGACACTCGGCCACGATGCCTGTGGGGATGTGCGTGATGCGCACGGCCGAGTCGGTTTTGTTGATGTGCTGGCCGCCGGCGCCGCTGGCACGGTAGGTGTCGATGCGTAGATCGGCCGGGTTGATCTGAATGGCCACGGCTTCGTCCGGCTCGGCCAATACCGCCACGGTGCAGGCACTAGTGTGGATGCGGCCCTGGGTCTCGGTGGCGGGCACACGCTGCACGCGGTGACCGCCCGATTCAAACTTCAACTGACCGTAGATACCGTCGCCTTCGACGCGTAGCACCACTTCCTTGAAGCCGCCGAGTTCGCTCTCTGAGGCGCTCATGATCTCGGTGCGCCAGCCTTGGCGCTCGGCATAGCGTGTGTACATGCGCAGCAGGTCGCCAGCGAACAACGCCGACTCGTCGCCACCCGTGCCCGCGCGGATTTCCATGAACGCGTTGCGGCTGTCGTCCGGATCTTTGGGCAGCAGCATGCGCTGCAGTTCACCTTCGAGTTTTTCCAGCTCGGCTTCGGCGGAGGCAATTTCTTCAGCGGCCATGTCGGCCATTTCGGGGTCGCTCTGCATCTCTTGTGCAGCCGCCAAGTCGGCCTGGCGTTGTTGATGGCGCTGGTAGCGCTCTGCCACTTGCGCCACATCGTTGTGCTCGCGCGAAAGCAGCAAGAACTGCGGCATGTCTTTCATGATGTCTTCACGCGACAGCAGAAAGTCGAGTTCGGCCAGGCGCACGGCGTAGCGGTCGAGCTGTTGGCGGAGAAAGTTTTTCAAGGGAATCCTTGTGGGGAAAATCTAGGAGGAGGGCATAGCGGCCAAACCGGGCGCGATGCAGATGTCGATGGCATGGGGGCTGTCAGCACACGTTGTATGCCGCCCTAGCGTCGAATAACTTCGCTAACGCTCTTTGCGCAGGAACAGCTTTTGAATGGCTTGTGCCGTGTGTTCACGTGCGGTGGCGTCGCCGGCCTGCAGCTCGGCCATGGCGCCGTGTAGCATTTTTTGCGTGAGGCCGCGCGACAGGGCTTCGAGCACCGCATCCACGTCTTCGCCACGCGCCAGCAGCTTGCGGGCGCGCACCAACTCTGCGGCACGCCAGCTGTCGGCTTGCGCGTTGAGCTGCTGAATGAGTGGCACGGCGCCACGCTGATCCATCCAGTGCATGAAGCTTTGCACACCTGCGTCGATGATGGCTTCGGCCTGCGCCACGGCGGCCTGGCGGTTGGCGTGGCCGGTTTGCACAACGGTAGCCAAATCATCCACGGTGTAGAGGTAGACGTCTTCCAGCGCGCGCACTTCGGGTTCGATGTCGCGCGGCACGGCCAAGTCGACCATGAACATGGGGCGGTGGCGGCGCAGCTTCAGGGCGCGCTCTACGGCACCCAGGCCGATGATGGGCAGCGTGCTGGCGGTGCAGCTCACCACGGCATCAAACTCGTGCAGGCGCGCGGGCAGGTCGGCCAGGCGCATCACCTCGCCGCCAAAGCGCGTCGCCAGGCTTTCACCGCGCGCCATGGTGCGGTTGGCCACGCTGATGCCTTTGGGGTTCTTCGCCGCAAAATGGGTGGCGGCGAGTTCGATCATCTCGCCCGCACCCACAAACAAAATTTTGACTTCGCTCAGGTCTTCAAACAGTTGCCCGGCCAAGCGCACGGCGGCTGCGGCCATGCTGATCGAGTGCGCGCCAATCTCGGTGGAGCTGCGCACTTCTTTCGCCACGGCAAACGAGCGTTGGAACAACTGGTTCAGCGTGGTGCCCAAGGCGCCCGCCTGGTCGGCCACGCGGATGGCATCTTTCATCTGCCCGAGAATTTGCGGTTCGCCCAACACCATCGAATCCAGCCCGCTGGCGACGCGGAACGCATGGCGTGCGGCCAAGCCGTCTTGCAGCGTGTAGGCGTGTGAGCGCAGCAGCTGTGGCGACACACCGCCGGCGCTGGCGAGCCAATGCACGGTGTGGTCCAGCGCGTGCTCATCACCGGCGCAATAGACTTCAGTGCGGTTGCAGGTGGAGATGATGGCGGCTTCGGGGCCACGGGCTTGGGTTGTTTGGCTACTAGCTCGAGCATTGTTCGAGCGTGTGCTTTCGTGCAGCGCCGAGCGCAAACCGTTGAGCGTGGGGGCAATTTGGTCGAGCGCAAACGCAAACCGACCACGCAAATCCAGCGGAGCGGTGTTGTGATTGATGCCAAGTGCCCAGACAGCCATCTTCGGATTATAAAATTTGCCGAGCCCTCGCGTCGCGTGTTTCCTTATGCGACCCTACAAATTGCAACATAGGTCAAAACTATCATGGGCTTTCTCGACGTGCTCTACCACCTGCTGAACTTCTTTGTGCCTGCGTTGGGCGTGGCGGTGCTGACGGTGTTGGGTTCTGCGGTGTTAATGAAGAGGGGCGCCGCAGCGCCCGGCCTGCTTGCACAGGCTGCTATTAACTTTGCAGTTTGTGCCGTAGTGTTGGTGGCCGGCCTGTGGCTTTTTGGCCGTGACGGCAAGATTGCCACCTATGCCGCGCTGGTGTTGGTGTGCGCCACCAGCCAGGCTTGGATGTTGCGCGGGCGTTGATGCAAACTTGACCTGAGTCAATTTGTCTACCCATCAAAACGGGCGATAGACCGGGCTTTGGCCTTGGCGGCCTCTTCGTCACGGTTCTTGGGCGGGGCCGAAGTCACCAGCGAAGCGATCAATGCACGTGCGGTCGCGGCCACTTGCTCCACCGCTTGCTCAAACGCGGCTTCGTTGGCCTGAGACGGCACGTTGAAACCACTGAGCTTGCGCACGAACTGCAAAGACGCGTCGCGTATCTCCAGTTCGGTGGCCGGCGGTTCGAAGTTGAAGAGGGTGCGGATGTTTCTGCACATGGCGATGCTCCTCGTCGAGGTGATGGCGTATCGGGCGTATCACCCGAAATTTACACCGCCCCGAAATCGTAGTCGCGCTCCACTTTGCAGATGCGCGTCTTGTAGGCGGTGTACCATTGCTCGCGCCCCAGCTTTTGCGCTACCAGGTGGGCGCCGTCTTTCTTCCAGGCCGAGATGGCCTCTAGGCTGGCCCAATACGACACGGTGATGCCCACGTCTTCGCGGGCCGATTCCACCCCCAGAAAGCCCGGCTGCTGGCTGGCCGAGGCGACCATGGCGTCGGCCATGTTGCCGTAACCGTTGTCGCCGTCGGTGCGCAGCGAAGTGAAGATGACGGCGTAGTAGGGGGCGGCTGGGGTCTTGGCGATCATGGCTGAGACGTGAGTGACTAAAAGCTCAACTTTAGCGGCTCAGCAGACTCAGCCGCGCCAGAGTTCCGGTGAAAACCGGTCGACGCGGTCGGTGATGATGGCGTCGGTGCCCAGGTCGATCAGGCGCTGCGCGGCCCAGGCGTCGTTCACGGTGTAGCTCAGCGCGCGCATGCCGGCGGCGTGCACTTGGGCAACGTTCTCGGCGTTCCACAGCGCGTGGTTGCACACCACGGCGGCGCATTCCAATTGGCGAGCGGTGTCCAGCCAGCCATCGGTCAGCGTGTCGAGCAGCAGGCCACGCGGAATGTGCGGCGCGGTGGCGCGTGCGCCTTCCAGGGACTCGGTTTTGAACGACGAGAAGAACGGCGGTACCGCTTCGTCTTTCCACCAGCGTGCGGACAGCGCGCCGACCACACGGCCGGTTTCCTCTTCCTGGCCCGGCGTGGGCTTGATCTCGATGTTCAAAAAGTAGCCGTTGGCGATGCAGTAACGCGCCAGTTGTTCAAGCGATGGCACGGCTTCGCCCGCATAGGCGCGTGAATGCCAGCCGCCAGCGTCGAGCTGGGCCAGTTGGCCGAAGTCGCGCTCGCTGGCCGTGCCTTTGCCGTTGGTGGTGCGTTGCAGCGTGGCGTCGTGCAGCAAGAAGGGCACGCCATCAAAGCTGAGCTTGGCGTCGCACTCGAACATGGTGTAGCCGTGTGCGGCGCCGAGGCGGAACGCGGCCATGGTGTTTTCAGGCGCGAGCTTGCCGGCACCACGGTGGGCCACCCAGCGCGGGTAGGGCCAGTGGGGCAATGTCGAGGCGGGTGAGGTGGCTTGGGTCATGTCGATTCTCCAAAGGATTCGCCAAACTTCAGCAGATTGCCGTGCGGGTCGATCACGTACAGCTCGCGCATGCCCCACTCGCGCTCCACGGGGGGCTTGAGTTCCAGGCCGCGCGCGGCAAAGTCGGCGTGCAGCGCGCGGGTGTCGCCGCGCACGTAGCACGAGGTGTTTTCGGCGACGTGGCGGTCGTTGCCGAGCCAGAAGTGCAGCTCGCAGCCGTCGCGCGCCATGATCAGGTAATCGGGCGCGCGCAGCAGCGCGGAAAAGCCGAGCTTCTGCCCGTAGAAGGCTTCAGACTCGGCCAGGTTCAACGATGCCAAGACCGGCACCGTGGCATGCAGCAAACCGGCCACGAACTTAAATGCGCTTGCCGGTTTCGGCGTTGAACCAGTGCAGGCGATCGGCGCGCGGCTTGACGAAGATCTTTTCGTCTGGCGCTGGCGAATGGCGGCCTTCTTCTACGCGCACGATGAGCTGTTCGCCTGCCAGGCGACCGTAGATCAGGCGTTCGGCGCCCAGCAGTTCTACGGTTTCCACCTGGATTTCCCAGCCTTCATTCGACACGTCGAGGTGCTCTGGGCGAATGCCCGTGATGGCACCGGCCTTGCCGCCAGGCGCATTTTTCAGCAGGTTCATCGGCGGCGAGCCGATGAAGCTGGCGACGAAGGTGGAGGCCGGCGTGTGGTAGACCTGCTCGGGCGTGCCGAACTGTTCCATGTTGCCGCCGTTCATCACCATCATGCGCTGCGCCAGGGTCATGGCTTCCACTTGATCGTGGGTGACGAACAGGCTGGTGATGCCGAGTTCGCGGTGCAGCTTTTGGATTTCCAGGCGGGTTTGCGCGCGCAGCTTGGCGTCGAGGTTGGACAGCGGCTCGTCGAACAAAAACACCGAGGGCTGGCGCACGATGGCGCGGCCCATGGCGACGCGCTGGCGCTGGCCGCCGGAGAGTTCGCGTGGCTTGCGCTCCAGCAGGTGGCCCAGCTCAAGGATCTTGGCGGCTTTGTCCACGTTGGCGCGGATCTGGTCGGTGGGGACGTTCTTGATGCGCAGGCCGTAGGCCATGTTGTCGTACACGCTCATGTGAGGATAGAGCGCGTAGTTCTGGAACACCATGGCGATGTCGCGCTCGGCCGGCTCGATGTCGTTGACGACCTTGTTGCCGATGGCGATTTCGCCGCCGCTGATTTCTTCCAGCCCGGCCACCATGCGCAGCAGGGTGGATTTTCCGCAGCCCGAAGGGCCGACGATGACGACGAATTCACCGTCCTTGATTTCGGCATTGACCCCGTGGATAACCTGGACGGCACGCGGATCCTTGCCGTAGCGCTTGATGACGTTTTTCAGGGAAATGGAAGCCATGCTTTTCTCGATAAATGCCTCAGTCGCGAGGCGTTGATTTTTTCCAAAAACACCGCGGAACTGGCTTTGCCAGGCCGCTGGTGTTGCCCCCAGCAAGGGGGAGTGCTTATTTCTCAGTGTCGACCAGGCCCTTGACGAACCATTTCTGCATCAGCATCACGACGAGGGCGGGCGGCACCATGGCCATGATGGCGGTAGCCATCACCAGGTTCCACTCCACCGTGCTTTCGCCGCTGCTGCCCATCATGGTGCGAATGCCCAGCACCACGGGGTACATGTCCTGTTTCGTGGTGACCAGCAGAGGCCACAGATATTGGTTCCAACCGTAGATGAACTGGATGACGAACAGCGCGGCCATGCTAGTGGTCGAGAGGGGCAGCAGAATGTCCTTGAAGAAGCGCATGGGGCTGGCGCCGTCCATGCGTGCAGCTTCGGTCAGTTCATCGGGCACGGTCAAGAAGAACTGGCGGAACAAGAAGGTGGCGGTGGCCGAGGCGATCAGCGGCACGGTCAGGCCCGCATAGCTGTTGAGCATGCCGAGATCCGCCACGACCTTGTAGGTCGGCAAGATGCGCACTTCCACCGGCAGCATCAGCGTGACGAAGATGGCCCAGAAGCAGAGTTGCCGGAACGGGAAGCGGAAGTACACCACCGCAAACGCGGACAGCAGCGAGATTGCAATTTTGCCCACCGCGATGACCATGGCGGTAATGAAGCTCACCATCATCATGCGGGCCACGGGCGGGCGCTCCACGCCGGTGCCGCCGCCGAACAGCGCGGTGCGGTACGTCTCCCACATGTTGGAACCCGGCCACATGGGCGCCGGCGATTGGATGATGTCCTGTGGCAGGTGCGTAGAGGCCACGAAGGCCAGATAGATCGGGAATGCCACCAGCAGGGCCCCCAGGATCATGACGACGTGGGCCAGGATGCCCAGTGTTGCGCGACGTTCAACCATCAGTAATTCACCTTTTTCTCAACGTAGCGGAACTGCACCACCGTGAGCACGATCACCAGGGCCATCAAGATCACCGATTGCGCTGCCGAACCACCCAGGTCGAGGTTTTTGAAACCGTCGAGGTAGACCTTGTAGACGAGGATGTTGGTGCTTTGGCCAGGGCCTCCGTGGGTGGTTGCGTCCACGATGGCGAAGGTGTCAAAGAACGCGTACACCACGTTGATCACCAGCAGGAAGAAGGTTGTGGGCGACAGCAGGGGGAACTGAATAGTCCAGAACCGGCGCCAGGGGCGCGCACCGTCAATGGCCGCAGCTTCGATCAGTGACTTGGGGATGGACTGCAGCCCGGCCAGAAAGAATAGAAAGTTGTAGGAAATCTGTTTCCACGTGGCGGCCATCACGATCAGACCCATCGCTTGGCTGGAGTTGACCAGGTAGTCCCAGTGGATGTTGATTTTCTCCAGCAGCCAAGTGATGACACCGATGCTGGGTGAAAACATGAAGGCCCACAAGACACCTGCCACCACTGGTGCCACAGCGTAGGGCAGGATCATGAGCGTGCGGTAGAAGGTCGAGCCGCGCACGATGCGATCGGCAAACACGGCCAATACCAGTGCGATGCTGATGCCGAGCGCAGCCACCAGGACAGAAAAGATGGCAGTGGTGCGAAACGACTCCAGATAGCCTGCGTCATCCCACAGCCGCTGGAAGTTAGCCAGACCGACGAACTCGGTGCTCAACCCAAACGGGTCTTCGGTCTGCACGGATTGGATCAAGGCCTGCGCAGCAGGCCAGAAAAAGAACACCCCGATGATGAGCATCTGGGGTGTCAGCAGTAGCCAAGGCAGCCAGCTTGATTTGAAGACGACGCGTTTTTCCATAAAGCTGGGTGGTGCAAAAGCTGCCCGGAAGGCAAGGGGAAAAGGTTCGTAGGATTGTGGCGCAAGTGGTCCACAAAGGCGCCCAGTCGGCCGGTTATGCCCAGCCGCTGGGTGAGCGGCCCCTCTCGTAACAGAGGGGCGCGCGAGGCTTACTTGTTACTGGACTGGAACCGTGCCAGTTCTTCGTTGCCACGGCGGGTGGCGTCGTCCAGTGCTTGCTTGGCGCTCTTCTTGCCGGCCCAGATGTTTTCGGTTTCTTCGTCGAAGATGTTGCGGATCTGCGCGTAGTTGCCCAAGCGGATGCCGCGCGAACGGTCGGTCACCTTGCGGATCATCTGGTTCACCGCCACGTCGGTTCCTGGATTTTCCTTGTAGAAGCCAGAAGCTTCGGTCAGGCGGTAGGCGTCCATCGTGATGGGCAGGTAGCCGGTGCGCTTGTGGCTTTCGGACTGCACACGTGCGTCGGACAGGTACTCGAAGAACTTGGTCACGCCTTTGTATTCTTCAGGCTTCTTGCCAGCCATGACCCAGAGGCTGGCGCCGCCGATCACGGTGTTCTGCGGTGCGCCCTTCACGTCGGCGTAGTACGGCAGTTCAGAGATGCCCCAGGCGAACTTGCTGTCGCGCTTGACGCCGGCGTAGCTGCCGCTCGAACCCATGATCATGCTGCATTCACCCGAGGTGAACGAAGCCAGGCCCACGCTGGAGCGGCCCTTGTACTTGAACAGGCCTTCCTTGTTCCACTTCTCAAGATTTTCGAAGTGGCGCACGAACAACGGGGAGTTGGACTGCAGGCGCGCGGCGGTGCCGCCGAAACCGTTGTTTTCGGTGGCGAACAAGGTGTTGTGCCAGGTGGCGAAGCTCTCCAGTTGCACCCAGGTCATCCAGGTGGTGGAGAGTGGGCACTGCACGCCGGAGGCCTTGAGCTTCTGCGCAGCGGCTTCGACTTCAGGCCAGGTTTTGGGCGGCTTCTCAGCGTCCAGGCCGGCCTTTTTGAAGGCGTCCTTGTTGTAATAGAACACCGTCGTGGAGCTGTTGAACGGGAAAGACATCATCTGCCCGTTGGGGGCAGTGTAGTAACCCGCCACGGCAGGGATGTAGCTGCCGGGGTTGAAGTTCGCACCGTATTCCTTCATCAGTGCCTGCACGGGCTTGATGGCGCCCTTGGAAGCCATCAACGTGGCGGTGGCCACTTCCTGGCCTTGCAGGATGTGGGGCGCCTGGCCCGCACGGAAGGCGGCGATGGCGGCGGTCAACGCTTCAGGGTACTGGCCCTTGTAGACGGGCACCACTTTGTACTCGCTTTGCTTGCTGTTGAAGTCCTTGGCCAGATCGTTGACCCAGGTCTCTAATGCACCGTCCATCGAGTGCCACCATTGGATTTCCGTTTGGGCTTGCGCCGATGCCATGGCGCCGAGGGCTGCGAATGCAGCAATGGCCAAATTTCTAATCTTCATCTATCTACTCCTGGTCAGAGAAACGGAAAATCTTATGTCTGTGGTGTGACAAAGTTGTGAATTGTCAGCTACCGATCGCCGCGCCTGAGGCCGGGTTAACCCGTTCGGTTGGCGGCTGTTGCTTGCGCGCTGCAAGACCTGCTGAGGGGCGCAAGTGTAGTGTCTTGTAACAACAAATCTGCACCAAGGTGTCGCATAGGTGGTTGCTTCTTGTGCGGGATATAGCCATGACAGCTGTGTTGGTGTGTACCCTTGGCACCGAAATGGTGCGGTGCAGCATGCTAGGATCGCGCCGATTTTGAGGGGCCGGATTCAGACGAATCTCCCCTGGCAACGGTTCACAAACTCCTTTAGTTGGGCAACGCATGAGCAAGACTTCCCTGGACAAAAGCAAGATCAAATTTCTTCTGCTGGAGGGGGTGCACCCCTCCGCTGTAGAGGTGCTGAAATCCGCGGGCTACTCTCAAATTGAAACCCTGCCCGGCGCGCTGCCCGACGACAAGCTGAAGGAAAAGATTGCCGATGTGCATTTCATCGGCATCCGCTCGCGCACCCAGTTGACGGCCGAAGTGTTTGCCGCCGCGCCCAAGCTGGTGGCGGCCGGCTGCTTCTGCATTGGCACCAACCAAGTCGACCTGGAAGCCGCGCGCGAACGCGGCATCGCCGTGTTCAACGCACCGTTCTCCAACACCCGCTCGGTGGCCGAGCTGGTGCTGGCCGAAGCCATCTTGCTGCTGCGCGGCGTGCCCGAGAAAAGCGCCGTGGCGCACCGTGGCGGCTGGCTCAAGTCGGCTGAAAACTCGTATGAGATTCGCGGCAAGACGCTGGGAATCGTCGGTTATGGCTCCATCGGCACGCAGCTCTCGGTGCTGGCCGAGGCGCTGGGCATGCACGTGATCTTCTTTGATGTGGTCACCAAGCTGCCTTTGGGCAACGCACGCCAAGTCGGCAAGCTGCACGACCTGCTGGCGCAAAGCGACGTGGTGAGCCTGCACGTGCCTGAGACGCCGGCCACGCAATGGATGATTGGCGCCAAGGAAATCGCCGCACTCAAGCCCGGCGCGGTGTTCATCAATGCCTCGCGCGGTACCGTGGTCGAGATCGAGCCCCTGGCCCAAGCCCTGCGCGACAAGAAGCTGCTGGGCGCCGCGGTCGACGTGTTCCCCGAAGAGCCGCGCAGCAACAAAGACGAGTTTTTGTCGCCCCTGCGCGGGCTGGACAACGTTATCCTCACGCCGCACGTGGGCGGCTCCACCATGGAAGCGCAAGCCAACATCGGCCTGGAAGTGGCGGAAAAGCTCGTCAAATACAGCGACAACGGCACCTCCACCTCGTCGGTCAACTTCCCTGAAGTGGCTTTGCCAGCGCACCCCGGCAAACACCGCCTGCTGCACGTGCACCGCAACGTGCCGGGGGTGTTGTCGGCCGTGAACCAGGTGTTCTCGGATAACAAGATCAACATCGCCGGCCAGTTCTTGCAGACCAACGAGGCTATTGGCTACGTGGTGATCGACATCGACGCTGCCTCCAGCGACCTGGCTTTGGAGAAGCTCGCCCAGGTGCCGGGCACGCTGCGCGCCCGCGTTTTGTTCTAAACAAGCCACGTCTTCGGACGTCTTGCCAACGGCCACGTAAGTGGCCGTTCTCGCTTCTGGAGCAATTTGTTGTAGTGGACGATTGTGCGCCTAGGGCGTATAGTTGCACCATGCTCACCGTCGTCGAAACGCTTCTTTTCCAGCGCCAATGGCCGTTGTATTGGACGGAAGAAGAACGTGGCGTTTTCGCGGCCTATATTGCCGAGCACCCCGCTGCCGGAGATGTGGTGCCTGAGTCCGGCGGCATTCGTAAAGTACGCTGGGGCCGCGCAGGTTCCGGTAAGTCGAGCGGTGTGCGGGTGATCTATTTCACTCGCACAGCTCTTGGCGAGGTGGTCTTGCTGACGCTATACGCCAAGTCGAAAACCGACAACCTCACCGGCCCCAAATTGAAGGAGATTCGCCGTGCCCTCGAAGAGTAAACCCTTGACCGACGCTGAACTCGCAGCCTATGAGGCCAAGCGCGATCTCGCGGCCGAGTTGCTGCAGTCCGTGCGCGAAATGAAGGCCGGGCAAGTCCACGTGGTGTCGTCGCCTGTCATTGAGGCGCGCAACAATACTGGTTTGTCGCAATCGCAATTTGCCGCGCTGTTAGGCGTCTCTGTGCGCACCTTGCAGGGGTGGGAGCAGGGGCGCAAGCAACCCAGTGGGGCAGCACGTACGCTGCTTGCCATTGCCAGCTCCAACCCGAAGGCGCTGCTGGCGGTGGCGCAAAAGTAAGCGATACGCCTCTCTAGAAAGCTTGACTCAACGGCCACGCAAGTGGCCGTTTTTAATTGCGTATACGGATATGGCGCCAGAGCAGGGCGCCCCAGGCGCCGCTGGCCTAAAATCGGCCCTCCAAGGCCCAGGGCCCGTCTGCCCCACCCAGGTTACCCCACATGAATGCACCTACCGCCCTGTCCACGCTGTTGTCACAGGCACCCGAGTCGGTTCGCTTGCGCGAAATTCCGTATAACTACACCTCGTTTTCCGACCGTGAAATCGTCATCCGTCTGCTCGGCCACAAGGCCTGGGATCTGCTGAACTCGCTACGCGAAGAGCGCCGTACCGGCCGTTCAGCCCGCATGCTGTACGAAGTGCTGGGCGACATCTGGGTCGTGCAGCGCAACCCCTACCTGCAAGACGACCTGCTCGACACGCCCAAGCGCCGCAAGCAGTTGGTCGATGCCCTGCAGCACCGCCTGACCGAAGTGGAAAAACGCCGCACGCCAGGTGCCGATGCTGCACGCGACGCCCTGGTGGGCGAGCTGCTGGCCAGCGCCCGCCAAGCCGTGCAAACCTTCAATGCCGCGTTTGTCGAAGTGGCCGATCTGCGCCGCGCCGCACGCCGCCAGTTGGGCAAGTTGACGGCCAAGGACAACATCAAGTTCGACGGTTTGAGTCGTGTGTCGCACGTGACCGACGCCACCGACTGGCGCGTCGAATACCCGTTTGTGGTGCTCACGCCCGACACCGAGGCCGAGATGGCCGGGCTGGTGAAGGGCTGTATCGACCTGGGCCTGACCATCGTGCCGCGTGGCGGCGGCACCGGCTACACCGGCGGCGCGATTCCGCTGACGTGGAAGTCGGCCGTCATCAACACCGAAAAGCTCGAGGCGATGACCGAGGTCGAGATGCTGACGCTGCCCGGCGTGGATCAGCCCGTGGCCACCATCTGGACGGAAGCCGGTGTGGTCACCCAGCGCGTGGCCGATGCGGCCGAGCGCGGCGGCCATGTGTTTGCAGTCGATCCAACCTCTGCCGAAGCCTCTTGTGTGGGCGGCAACATCGCCATGAACGCGGGCGGCAAGAAGGCCGTGCTGTGGGGCACGGCACTGGACAACCTGGCCTCCTGGCGCATGGTGACGCCGCAGGCCGAATGGCTGGAAGTCACCCGCATCAACCATAACCTGGGCAAGATCCACGACGTGGAAGTGGCCAGCTTCGAGCTGCAGTACTTTGCGGCCGACGGCAAAACGCCGCTGCGCAAAGAGCGGCTCGACATTCCCGGCAGCACCTTCCGCAAAGAAGGCCTGGGCAAGGACGTGACCGACAAGTTCCTGGCCGGCCTGCCGGGCATCCAGAAAGAAGGTTGCGACGGCTTGATCACCAGCGGCCGCTGGATCGTGCACCGCATGCCGCAACACACACGTACCGTGTGCCTGGAGTTCTTTGGCAACGCCAAAGACGCGGTGCCGAGCATTGTGGAAATCAAGGACTTCATGTTCGCCGAGCAAAAACGCTCGGGCGTGCTGTTGGCCGGCCTAGAGCATTTGGACGACCGTTATCTGAAGGCCGTGGGCTACACCACCAAGTCGAAGAAAAACGGTGGCCTGCCAAAGATGGTGCTGTTTGGCGACATTGCCGGCGACAACGCCGACGACGTGGCGCGCGTCACCTCAGAGGTGGTGCGCATCGCCAACTCGCGCAGCGGCGAAGGCTTCATCGCCATCAGCCCCGAGGCGCGCAAGAAGTTCTGGCTCGACCGCAAACGCACGGCCGCCATCAGCCGCCACACCAACGCCTTCAAAATCAACGAAGACGTGGTGATCCCGCTGCCGCGCATGGCCGAATACACCGACGGCATCGAACGCATCAACATCGAGCTGAGCCTGCGCAACAAGCTCGACTTCTGCGACGCGTTGACCAACTTCTTTGCCAAGGGCCAACTGCCCCTGGGCAAACAAGACGATGCGCATGAAATCCCCACTGCCGAGCTGCTGGAAGACCGCGTGGCCCAAGCCATGGCGCTGGTGGCCGACGTGCGCCAACTCTGGCAGGGCTGGCTCGACCAGGTCGACACGCTGTTCCCGCAGTTGCAAGACCACACGCTGCGCGCGAGCTGGAAGGCGCAAATCCGCCCGGGCCTGCAAAAGATCTTCTCGGGCGCGGCTTTCCAGCCGATTCTGGACGAGTGCAACAACATCCACAAAAGCGTGCTCAAGGGCCGCGTTTGGGTGGCGCTGCACATGCACGCCGGCGACGGCAACGTGCACACCAACCTGCCGGTGAACAGCGACAACTACGAAATGCTGCAGACGGCGCATGAAGCCGTGAAACGCATCATGGTGCTGGCGCGCAGCCTGGACGGCGTGATCTCTGGCGAGCACGGCATCGGCATCACCAAGCTCGAATTCTTGAGCGACGACGAACTGCGTCCGTTTGCCGAATACAAGCAACGTGTCGACCCCGAAGGTCGCTTCAACAAGGGCAAGCTGCTACGTAAACCAGAGCTGGCTACGCCCGTCGGTACTGCATCAAAGCCAGATTCGATGCTTGAAATGCACGCCGACTTGACCAACGCCTACACGCCAAGCTTTGGCTTGATGGGCCACGAGTCGCTGATCATGCAGCAGAGCGACATTGGCGACATTGCCGCCAGCATGAAAGACTGCCTGCGCTGCGGCAAATGCAAACCGGTGTGTGCCACCCACGTGCCGCGCGCCAACCTGCTGTACAGCCCGCGCAACAAGATTTTGGCAACCTCGCTGCTGGTTGAAGCGTTTCTGTACGAAGAGCAAACGCGCCGTGGCGTCAGCATCAAGCACTGGGAACAGTTTGAAGACGTGGCCGACCACTGCACGGTGTGCCACAAGTGCCTGTCGCCTTGCCCGGTGAAGATCGACTTTGGCGACGTGACCATGAACATGCGCAACCTGCTGCGCAAGATGGGCAAGAAGAGCTTCCGCCCCGGCAACGCGGCGGCCATGTTCTTCCTGAACGCCACCAACCCCGAAACCATCAAGCTGGCGCGTTCGGCCATGGTCAACGTGGGCTTCAAGGCGCAGCGCCTGGCCAACGACGTGTTGCGCGTGGCCGCACGCAAACAAACCAGCGCCCCACGCGCCACGGTGGGCACAGCGCCCATCAAAGAGCAGGTGATCCACTTCATCAACAAGAAGATGCCGGGCGGCCTGCCCAAGCGCACCGCGCGCGCCTTGTTGGACATTGAAGACAGCGACTACGTGCCAATCATCCGCAACCCCAAGGCCACCACGGCCGAGACGGAAGCGGTGTTCTACTTCCCCGGCTGCGGCTCCGAGCGCCTGTTCAGCCAGGTGGGTTTGGCCACGCAGGCCATGCTGTGGCAAGCCGGTGTGCAAACCGTGTTGCCGCCGGGCTATCTGTGCTGCGGCTACCCGCAAAAGGGCAGCGGCCAGTTCGACAAGGCCGACAAGATCATCACCGACAACCGTGTGTTGTTCCACCGCGTGGCCAACACGCTGAACTACCTCGACATCAAAACCGTGGTGGTGAGCTGTGGCACGTGTTACGACCAACTGCAGGGCTACCAGTTCGACAAGATCTTCCCTGGCTGCCGCATCATCGACATCCATGAATACCTGCTGGAAAAGGGCATCACCCTGGACACCGCTGGCGGCGGCTACCTGTACCACGACCCTTGCCACACGCCGATGAAGCTGCAAGAGCCGATGAAAACGGTGAAGGCGCTGATGGGCGACAACGTGCTCAAGAGCGAGCGTTGCTGCGGCGAGAGCGGCACGCTGGGTGTGACCCGGCCCGACATCTCCACGCAAATCCGTTTCCGCAAGGAAGAAGAGCTGCGCAAGGGCGAAGCCAAGCTGCGTGACAGCGGTGCCGTGGCGCCGCAAGACAACGTGAAGATCCTCACCAGTTGCCCGAGCTGCCTGCAAGGCCTGAGCCGCTACGGCAACGACCTGCAAAACGGTTTGCTCGAAGCCGACTACATCGTGGTTGAAATGGCGAACAAAATCCTCGGCGAATCGTGGCTTGAAGACTACGTGGCCGCTGCCAACAACGGCGGCATTGAGCGGGTGCTCGTGTAATGGCCGGGCTGACCGCTGGCGCACCGACGCCCACCGCCATCACCGTGCACCAGCAGTCGCGGGTGCTGGAGGTGGGGTTCTCGGATGGCGCGGTGTTCCGCATTCCGTTCGAGCTGATGCGCGTGTATTCGCCCTCGGCCGAAGTGCAGGGCCACGGCCCGGGCCAAGAGAAGCTGCAGACCGGCATGCGTGAGGTGGAGTTGGCGGGGCTGGAGCCCGTGGGAAACTACGCCGTGCAGCCAGAATTTTCAGACGGCCATAACACCGGCATCTTCACGTGGGACTACCTGTATTTCTTGGGCAGCCAGGAAGAAAAGCTCTGGGCCGACTACGCCGCAAAGCTGGCTGCAGCAGGTGTAGAACGTGATGCGCCGATGGCTCCGAAGGGTGGCCATGGTTGCAGTTCTCACTGAGTGTCTGTTTTTATCTTTTGCTCACAAATAAATAGCGCTCTGCGCTTGATAAATGAGCCTCTCGGGCTTATCTTGTTTTAAGGTTTTCACGCCAATGGCCTGCCCAATCGCAGGGTTGCAGCAGCGTGTTTTTATCAATCTGACCTAGCATTCAAATCATGGCATCCACCCACTTTGGTTTTCAGTCAGTCGAAGAGCAGGACAAGGCGCGTCACGTACGCGGCGTGTTCGATTCGGTGGCGCCCAAGTACGACCTGATGAACGACGTCATGTCGATGGGCCTGCACCGCGCCTGGAAGGCCTACACCGTGATGGTGGCCAACCTGCGCGAAGGCTCCCAGGTGCTCGACATTGCCGGTGGCACGGGCGACCTGGCGATGGCGTTTGCCAAGAAGGTCGGCACCACCGGCCGCGTGGTGCATACCGACATTAACGAGGCGATGCTGCGCACCGGGCGCGACCGCCTGCTGGACGCCGGCATCGTGTTGCCTACCTTGGTGTGCGATGCGGAAAAGCTGCCCTTTGAAACGGGTAGTTTTGACGTGGTGAGCGTGGCCTTTGGCCTGCGCAACATGACGCACAAAGATGCCGCATTGGCCGAAATGTGCCGCGTGTTGAAGCCGGGTGGCAAGTTGCTGGTGCTCGAATTTTCCAAAGTGGCCAAGCCGCTGGAGAAGGTGTACGACTGGTATTCGTTCAAGGTGTTGCCGCAAATGGGCAAGCTGTTGGCCGGAGACGACGCCAGTTACCGCTACCTGGCCGAGTCGATTCGCATGCACCCGAGCCAAAAGGAATTGAAAGCGTTGATGCAGGCCAATGGCTTTGGCCATGTGGACTACCACAACATGACGGGTGGCATGGTGGCCCTGCACGTGGGTATTAAGTGTTAGTTGGTCGATAAATTATTTGGAGTCAATATGAAGATCTGGGCGATGGTTTTGACGGCAGCCTTGGCGCTGACCACTGTGCTCGACGCCGATGCGGCGCGACGCATGGGTGGCGGTAAGTCAATCGGCAAGCAGTCCAACAACGTGACGCAGCGCGAATCTGCAGCCACGCCGCCTGCTGGAGCACCTGCGCAAAACTCCGTAGCCGCAGCGCCTGCGAAGCCGGCAACGCCAGCCGCAGCAACGCCTGCTGCAGCACCGAAAAAGCCTTGGGGCGCGATGCTGGGTGGCCTGGCGGCCGGCTTGGGGTTGGCCTGGTTGGCTAGCTCGCTGGGTCTGGGCGCAGAGTTTGGTCAGTTCATGATGATTGCGCTGTTGGTGCTGGTCGCCATGGTGGTGGTCGGCATGATCATGCGAGCGCGCAAGGCATCGGCAGCGAATGGCGGCGGCGCCCAGCGTAACAACAGCCCGTTCGCCTTCCAAGGCGCTGGTGCTGGTGCAGGAACCCCCACGGCAGCACCAAGCTACCGTCCAGAAAACGTGGGCAACGACGCTTCGGCGCGCCCATGGGAGCGCTCGAACTCCACGTTTGACGGCTCTGCCACGGGCACGGGTGTGCAATCTGGTCTGGGCATTGGCTCGGCACTGATGGGCAGCCAAAGCTGGGGTATTCCCGCCGGTTTTGATGTCGACGGTTTCCTGCGCTCCGCCAAGGGCAACTTTGTGACGCTGCAAACCGCCTGGGACAACGCCGACATCAACTCGCTGCGTTCCATGATGACCGACGGCATGCTGCAAGAAATTCAGTCGCAACTGCAAGAGCGCGAGCACCACATCGGCGGCCAAACCAACAAGACCGACGTGGTCATGCTGGAAGGCAAGCTGCTGGGCATTGAAGACCTGGGTGATGACTATATGGCCAGCGTCGAGTTCTCCGGCATGATCCGCGAAGAACCCTCGGCCGGCCCGAGCCCCTTCCGCGAAGTCTGGAACATGACCAAGCCGAAGAACGGCGCCAGCGGCTGGCTGGTGGCAGGTGTGCAAGCACTGCAATAACAGAGATCGCAAGGTTTCTAGCGCCTTCAAGGTGCGGAATCAGTGAAAATGGGGACTATGGCAACACAGTCCCCTTTTTCTTTTGTGACCGATCTTCTCAACCAACTCGGCAAGCTCGGCTCCGGCTTTCAGCCGCCACCCTGGGTGGTCGACGAAGCCCAGCACCGCGTGGTTTTGCTGCTCAACCACGTGTTGATGCAAGAGCCTGAGGCCATGGCGCGCCTGGCGCGGCAAAAGGGGCAGGTGGTGCTGATGCAATGGCGCCAGTTCAACATGAAGCTGCTGGCCACGCCCGCCGGTCTGCTGGATCGCGCAGAGCCCGATGCGCCTGCAGATCTCACCCTGACCGTAACCGACGAGTCCCCCATCCAACTGGCCCAAGCCGTGTTGCGCGGCACCAAGCCCGGCGTGCGTATTGAAGGCGACGTGCAGTTGGCAGCCGAAGTCAACTGGCTGGTTGACCATGTGCGTTGGGACTTGGAAGACGACTTGGCGCGCGTGATTGGCGACGCCCCAGCCCACACCGTAGGGCAGGTGGTGCGCAGCGTGGTGACGGCGTTGCGCCGTTTTGTCGGCAGCCGGCAAAACGATGCGGGCGCGGATGACGCGTCAGGCGACAGCAGCGCTGCAGCAGCCAACAGCAGCGCCCCCAAGGCTGCTCCATGAGCCGGATGTTTCGCGGCGCTTACATCGTCTGGATTCTTCTTCGCTACGGTCTCGATGAACTGGTCTTAACCAGCTTCCAAAAGCCGTGGTTGCACGTGGTGGTGCGCATCATCACGGTGGGGCGCAAGCTCGACGCACCGCGCGGCCAACGCTTGCGCGAAGCGCTGGAGCGGCTGGGCCCGATCTTCGTCAAGTTCGGCCAGGTGCTGTCCACCCGGCGCGACTTGCTGCCGCCCGACATTGCCGACGAGCTGGCGCATCTGCAAGACCGCGTGCCGCCTTTCCCTACCGAAGTGGCCGTGGCGACCATCGAGCGCGCCTTCCGCCGCAAGGTGGACGACATTTTTGTGAGCTTCGACCGCGTTCCCGTGGCCAGCGCATCCATCGCGCAAGTGCACTTTGCCGTGCTGCGCGACCGCAAGGGCCAAGCCCGCGACGTGGCCGTGAAGGTGCTGCGCCCGGGCATGTTGCCGGCCATCGAAAGCGATCTGGCGCTGCTGCGCATGTTGGCCGGGTGGGTACAAGGCCTGTCGGCAGATGGCAAGCGCCTCAAGCCCATGGAAGTGGTGGCCGAGTTCGACAAATATCTGCATGACGAGTTGGACTTGGTGCGCGAAGCCTCAAGTGCGGCGCAATTGCGGCGCAACATGGAAGGGCTCGATCTGGTGTTGATCCCGGAAATGTTCTGGGACTTCTGCGCCACCGAAGTCATCGTGATGGAGCGCATGGTGGGTGTGCCCATCAGCCAGACCGACCGCTTGCGCGCCGCAGGCATCGACCTGCCCAAGCTCGCGCGGGATGGCGTCACGCTGTTCTTTACCCAGGTGTTTCGCGACGGCTTTTTTCACGCCGACATGCACCCCGGCAACATTTTGGTCAGCACCGCGCCCGAGACTTTTGGCCGCTATATCTCGCTGGACTTCGGCATTGTGGGCACGCTCACCGAGTTCGACAAGGAGTACCTGGCGCAGAACTTCACGGCGTTTTTCCGCCGCGATTACAAGCGTGTGGCCGAGTTGCACATCGAGTCCGGCTGGGTGCCCAAAACCACCCGTGTGGACGAGCTGGAGGCTGCCATCCGCGCTGTTTGTGAACCGTATTTCGACCGCCCGCTGAAGGAAATCTCGCTCGGCATGGTGTTGATGCGCCTGTTCCAAACCTCGCGCCGCTTCCAGGTGGAGATTCAGCCACAGTTGGTGCTGCTGCAGAAAACGCTGCTGAACATCGAAGGCCTGGGCCGCGAGCTCGACCCCGAGCTCGACCTGTGGCACACCGCCAAGCCGTTTCTTGAGAAGTGGATGTTGGAGCAAATCGGCCCGCAAGCGCTGTTCCAGCAACTGCGCAACGAAGCGCCGCGTTACGCCAAGCTATTGCCCGAGTTGCCGCGCCTGCTGGTGGACTACCTGCGCCGTGGCGGCCCCGATGGTGATCAAGCCGTGCAAAGTCGCCAGTTCGATGAACTGCTGGCGGAGCAAAGGCGCACCAACAAGCTGCTGCAGCGGCTGGTGTATGTGGCGGTGGGCTTTGCGATTGGCCTCATCGCCATGCAACTGCTTTTCCGCGCGCAAGTCGGCTACTAAAGCCCGTTGATGCAGGCCGGGACACGCCGTGATGGGCGTTGCCCGCAGCCTTATAATCAAAGGTTTTTGCAACCTAATCAGAGTCTAGAACGCAATGCCAATCTACGCGTACCGATGTGAGTCCTGCGGACACAGCAAAGATGTCTTGCAGAAGATCTCTGACGCCCCTTTGACGGTGTGCCCCCAGTGTGGCGCCGAGGCCTTCAAGAAGCAGGTCACCGCTGCTGGTTTTCAACTCAAGGGTTCGGGCTGGTACGTGACCGATTTCCGTGGCGGCAACAGCAGTGCGCCGGCCACCGGTAGCAAAGATGCCGCCCCTGCCACGGGCACCGCGCCGTCGACGACTGTTGCGGCGCCAGCGCCCGCACCGGCTGCTGCACCCGCGCCTGCCAAATCGGAGTCCTCTTCGGGCTCCAAGTCTTCAGACTGACGGCCGACATGAGCGCTTTGCGTAAATGGCTGTTGGCGGGGCTGCTGGTGATTGCACCGGTGGCGATCACGGTGTGGGTGCTCCAGTGGATCATCGGCACCCTCGATCAAACCCTGCTGATCTTGCCGCAAGAGTGGCAGCCCGACCATTTGCTAGGCTTCCACATTCCCGGTTTTGGTGTGCTGCTGGCGCTGTTTGTGCTGCTGGTGGTGGGCGCCGTGGCCAGCAACTTCATCGGCCGCCGTCTGGTGGACTGGTGGAACCGTCTGCTGCACCGCATTCCGATCGTGCGTTCGATCTACTCGGGTGTGAAACAGGTGTCCGACACCTTGTTCTCCGAGAACGGCAACGCCTTCCGCACAGCGGTGCTGGTCGAATGGCCACGTCAAGGCGCCTGGACCATTGCCTTTGTCACCGGCGTGCCGCGCGGCGACACCGCAACCCATCTGCAAGGCGACTACCTGAGCGTGTATGTGCCCACCACCCCAAACCCCACGGGGGGCTACTTCATCATGCTCAAGGCCAGTGATTGCATTGAACTCAAAATGAGCGTGGACGATGCGCTCAAGTACATCGTCTCCATGGGTGTGGTGGCTCCGGCAATGCCGGCAGATGTCACAAACAAGCTGCACTAGAGCGTCCAAACGTTCTTTGCGTCGCCCACTCTGTTTTAACTAATGCGCCCGCAAGGGTGCTAGAAATTGATAGCCATGTCCTCCTCACAAATGCGTACCACCTACTGCGGTCTCGTCACCGAAGCCCTGCTGGGCCAAACCGTCACCCTGTGCGGCTGGGTGAACCGTCGCCGCGACCACGGCGGCGTGATCTTTGTTGACCTGCGCGACCGCGAAGGCTACGTGCAAGTGGTGTGCGACCCCGATCGCGCCGAAATGTTTGCCGCCTCGGAAACGCTGCGCAACGAGTTTTGCGTGCAGATCAAGGGCTTGGTGCGCCTGCGCCCTGAAGGCACGGCCAACGACGGCCTGAAGAGCGGCAAGATCGAAGTGTTGTGTCAAGAGCTGACGGTGTTGAACCCATCGGTTACGCCACCGTTCCAGTTGGACGACGACAACCTGTCGGAAACCACTCGCCTGACGCACCGCGTGCTGGACCTGCGCCGTCCGTACATGCAAAACAACCTGATGCTGCGCTACCGCGTGGCCATGGAAGTGCGCAAGTACCTCGACCAGCATGGTTTCATCGACATCGAAACCCCGATGCTCGGCAAGTCCACGCCCGAAGGTGCGCGCGACTACCTGGTGCCCAGCCGTGTGCACGACGGCATGTTTTTCGCGCTGCCGCAAAGCCCGCAGTTGTTCAAGCAGTTGCTGATGGTGGCCGGCTACGACCGCTACTACCAGATCACCAAGTGCTTCCGCGACGAAGACTTGCGCGCTGACCGCCAGCCAGAATTCACGCAGATCGATATCGAAACCTCGTTCCTCGGCGAGCAGGAAATCCGTGACCTGTTCCAGAACATGATCATCACCGTGTTCAAGAACACGCTGGGCGTGGATCTGGGCGACTTCCCGGTCATGACGTTCCAGGAAGCCGCACACCGCTTCGGCTCCGACAAGCCAGACTTGCGCGTCAAGCTCGAGTTCACCGAACTGACCGACGTGATGGCCGACGTGGACTTCAAGGTGTTCTCGTCTGCAGCCACCATGAAGAACGGCCGTGTGGTCGGCTTGCGTGTGCCTGGCGGCGCACGTGAAACCGGGGGCCTGTCGCGCAGCGAAATCGACGCCTACACCGAGTTCGTCAAGATCTACGGCGCCAAGGGTCTGGCCTACATCAAGGTCAATGAACTGGCCAAGGGCCGTGACGGCCTGCAAAGCCCGATCGTCAAGAATATCCACGACAAGGCCCTGGCTGAAATCCTGGAACGCACCGGCGCACAAGACGGCGACCTGATTTTCTTCGGCGCCGACAAGCTGAAGATCGTTAACGACGCCATCGGCGCACTGCGCATCAAAATCGGCCACAGCGAGTTCGGCAAGAAGAACGGCCTGTTTGAATCCGCCTGGCGTCCGCTGTGGGTGGTTGACTTCCCGATGTTCGAGTTCGACGAAGACGCGCAACGCTACACCGCCACGCACCACCCCTTCACGGCGCCAAAAGACGGCCACGAAGACTGGATGGTCACAGCGCCTGAGAAGTGCATCTCCAAGGGTTACGACATGGTGCTCAACGGCTGGGAAATGGGTGGCGGCTCGGTCCGTATCCACCGTGCCGACGTGCAGCAAAAGGTGTTCGACGCACTGAAGATCACCCCTGAAGAAGCGCAAGACAAGTTCGGCTTCCTGCTCGACGCCCTGCAATACGGCGCGCCTCCACACGGTGGCCTGGCGTTCGGCCTGGACCGCATCGTCACGCTGATGACCGGCGCCGAGTCGATCCGCGACGTGATCGCCTTCCCGAAGACGCAACGTGCGCAAGACTTGCTGACGCAAGCCCCAAGCACTGTGGACGAGAAGCAACTGCGCGAACTGCACATCCGCTTGCGCAACACGGCTGCTGCGGCATAAGCCATCAACATAGAAGCCGCTGCAACGGCGGTTTCTATGTCAAAAGCCCCGCCTGGTGTCTCGCCGGGCGGGGCTTTTACTTCTGAACTGATAGCTGCCTGCGCTTATCCAGTAAGCGCAGGAGCCATATTTTTATAAAGAGTTTGCCGTTATTGCGCGGCCCAGCCGCCGTCCATGTTCCACGCCACACCGCGTACGTTGTTGCCGGCGGGCGAGCAGAAAAACACCGCCAGCTCGCCCAACTCTTCAGGCGTGGTGAATTGCAGCGAAGGTTCTTTCTCCGCCAGCAATTGGCGTGTGGCGTCGGCATTTGAAATGTTGCCCGCAGCCGCACGCGCATCCACCTGCTTTTGAACCAGGGGCGTGAGCACCCAGCCGGGGCAGATGGCGTTGCAGGTCACGCCCGTGGTGGCGTTCTCCAGTGCCGTCACCTTGGTCAGGCCGACGATGCCGTGTTTCGCCGCCACGTAGGCCGACTTTTCTGCCGAGCCCACCAGGCCGTGCACCGATGCGATGTTGATGATGCGGCCCCAGCCCTGGCCGCCATTCGCGGCTAGCATGCCCGGCAGTACCAGGCGCGTGGTGTGAAAGGCGCTCGTCAGGTTGATGGCGATGATGGCGTCCCAGCGCTCTACCGGAAAATTCTCGATGCGCGACACGTGCTGAATGCCGGCGTTGTTGACCAAGATGTCCACCCCGCCAAAGCGTGCCTTGGTGGCGTTGACCATGTCTTCAATGTCGGATGCACGGCTCATGTCGGCGCCGTGGTGGTCTACCTGCACGCCTAAGGCCGCCACTTCGCTCTTGGGGCCTTGAACGTCGCCAAAGCCGTTGAGCATGATGTTGGCGCCTTGGCGCGCCAAGGCCAGCGCAATGCCTAGGCCAATGCCGCTGGTCGAGCCCGTGACGAGGGCGGTTTTGCCTTTCAGTAGGTCTTGTCGCATGTGTCTCCTCCGAATGATTTAGGATGCATTGACCGTAGTAAATGCGAGATATTGCCGGGCGCATTATCGTGGGCCTGGCACGCAGATTGCGCCCCGTGTTCTCCCGCGTTCTCGCTTGCTTTTTTGCCCCTGTTGAAACGTTTTTGCCATGACCGAACCCACCCTGCACCACGTGAATTGCCCCGGCTTGGCCGCTAAGACCTCGCCAGAGGTGGCAGGGCACCGTATGGCGTACTGGGAATGGAACGATTCGGGCGACGCGCACAACCCGCACGTGATCGTGTGTGTGCATGGTTTGTCGCGCCAGGGCCGCGACTTTGATGCACTGGCACGTGTGCTCAGCCGCTCGGCGCGCGTGATCTGCCCCGACGTGGTGGGCCGTGGCCAAAGCGACTGGTTGGCCGACCCCATGGGCTACCAGCTGCCGAATTACACGGGCGACATGCTGGCTCTGCTCGCCCAAGTGCATGCACAGGCGCCGATCCAAACGCTGGACTGGGTGGGCACCAGCATGGGCGGGCTGATTGGCATGGCCATCGCCGGCTCGCCGCAATTGCCGCTGCCTGCGCCGGTGCGCCGCTTGGTCATCAACGACGTGGGCCCGAGCATTCTGTGGCAGGCCCTGGCGCGCATTGGCACCTACCTGGGGCAGACCGGGCGCTTTGCCTCGGTGCAGCAGGCGGCAGATGCCATGTGGGCTATTTCCACCAGCTTTGGCCCGCACACGCCCGAACAGTGGCTGGCGCTGTCGCAACCCATGGTGCGGCTGTTGCCCAAGGCCAACCCGACTGACGCCGATGCCTGGACGCTGCATTACGACCCGGCCATCGCCGTGCCCTTCGCCAGCGTGACCGAAGAATCGGCCAAGCGGGGCGAGGCCGCCATGTGGAATCTCTACGACCACATCACTGCACAGACTTTGTTGTTACGCGGCGCGCAGTCTGATTTGTTGTCCTCGGCCACCGCGCAGGCCATGACCGAACGCGGCCCGCGTGCGCGGCTGGTGGAGTTTGCCGGTGTAGGCCATGCCCCGACGCTGATCGCCCCCGACCAGCAAGCGGTGGTGCGTGGCTTTATATTGGATGGGGAAATTTCGGAAGGGGACGTGTCACCCCCCGCTGCGGCATGAAGCATTCGTTAAGCGAGAGCCCGGAACCCGCGAGCCAACTGCCCACCGCCTACCCGGGCCTGATCATCACCGAAGCCGACCGGCAAGGTGCCGACTTGGCCTTGGCCCGTGCGCGTGCCTTTGCCGAGCCGTTGATTGCAGGCGAAGACCTCGATTCTGGCGAGAACACCTTGGCCCACGCCGACGCGGTGGCGGCCATTCTCCGCTCGGTCGGCGGCTCTGAAGCCATGCAGGCGGCCAGCTACCTGGTCTACGCCTGCGTGCACCTGAACAAGCCGCGTGAAGTCATTGCCAAAGCCTTTGGCGACAACTTCGCCACGCTGGCCGTGGAGACCACACAGTTGATGCGTGTGCAACGCTTGTCGCGTAGCGCGCAGCAGGTGGACGACCCGGCCGAGCAAACCGAAGTGGTGCGCAAAATGCTGCTGGCGTTTTCGCGCGATTTGCGGGTGGTGATGCTGCGCCTGGCCTCGCGCCTGCAAACGTTGCGTTACTGCGCCGCCAGCAAAACCCCCATGTCGCCACGGAAGGCGCGTGAGTCGCTGCAGGTGTTTGCGCCGCTGGCCAACCGCCTGGGCATCTGGCAGATCAAGTGGGAAATGGAAGACCTGGCGTTCCGTTTTCTGGAGCCCGACACCTACAAACAGGTGGCGCGCCAGTTGGACGAAAAACGCATCGAGCGCGAAGCCAGCATGGAGGCTTTGCGCCACACGCTGCAAGAAGAGTTGACCGCCCAAGGCATTAAGGCCACGGTGCAGGGGCGGCCCAAACACATCTACAGCATCGTGAAAAAGATGCGTGGCAAGTCGCTCGACTTCAACCAGGTGTTCGACATCCGCGCGCTGCGCGTCATCGTCGACAACGTTGAGGCCTGCTACGCCGCACTGGGCTGGGTGCACATGCGTTTTGTGCCGGTGAACAACGAGTTCGACGACTACATTGCGCGCCCCAAGCCCAACGGCTACCAGTCGCTGCACACCGTGGTGCGCCAGCCTCTGGGGACGGGCGTGGACGATGCCGACGGCGCGCGCGCCGGACACGGGTTGCCGATTGAAATCCAGATCCGCACGCAGGCCATGCACGACCACGCCGAACATGGCGTAGCTGCGCACTGGGCCTATAAAGAGGCGGGCACCAAGGGCTACGCCGGGGTGTCGGCCAGCAGCGAATACGATGCCAAGATTGCCGTGCTGCGGCAACTGCTGGCCTGGGAGCGTGATCTTTCTGGCCAGGCTGCGCCGCCGAGCACCGGCGGCAGCACAGCCGCTGAAATGCTGGGCGATCGCATCTATGTGCTCACGCCCGAAGCGGCCGTGGTGGAGCTGCCCACAGGCGCCACGCCGGTGGACTTTGCCTACAGCGTGCACACCAATCTAGGTCACCGTTGCCGTGGTGCCAAGGTCAACGGCGCCATGGTGCCGCTGAACACGCCGCTGCAAAACGGCCAAACGGTCGAAATCATTGCGACCAAAGAGGGCGGCCCGTCGCGCGACTGGCTGAATGCCGAGCTGGGCTATTTGGTGAGCCACCGCGCGCGCGCCAAGGCCCGCGCCTGGTTCAACGCGTTGGCACTGCACACCACGGTGGCGCGTGGCCGCGAAGCGGTTGAAAAGCTGCTGCAGCGCGAAGGCAAAACGGCCATGAAGCTTGACGACCTGGCGACGCAGCTAGGCTTCAAGAACGCCGACGATCTGTTTGAGGTGGTGGGCAAAGACGAGTTTTCGCTGCGCAACATCGAAAACCTGCTGCGCCCGCCCGAGCCGCCGCCTGATCCGGACGAGTTGCTGCTGCAGCGCAAATCGCGCGGCAATGAAAGTGCTACCAAGGGTGGCGTGCTTGTGGTGGGCATCGATTCGTTGATGACGCAGCTCGCCAAGTGCTGCAAACCGGCGCCGCCCGACCCCATCATGGGTTTTGTAACGCGTGGCAAAGGCGTGAGCGTGCACCGTGCCGATTGCAGCAACCTGCGCGAGATGGCCACACGCAACGGCGAGCGTGTGATTGACGTCGCTTGGGGCAGCACGGGCGGTAGCGGCAAGCAAACGCAGTCTGCCGTTTACCCGGTGGATGTGGCGGTGGAGGCGGTCGATCGTCAGGGTTTGCTGCGCGACATCTCAGAAGTCTTTGCCAAAGAAAAGACCAACGTCATTGGCGTGCAAACCCAGTCTGTCAAAGGCGTTGCCTGGATGACGTTCACGGTGGAAATATCAGATTCCACACGCCTGGCCAAAGTGCTGGGAGTGGTGGGTGAGGTGAGTGGTGTGCGCTCGGCTCGGCGGCGCTGAAATTCGATTCAATTTCCAAAACCCCAAAACCAATGCTATACTCGTGGTCTTGAATAAATATTCAGGCGCGTAGCTCAGCTGGTTAGAGCACCACCTTGACATGGTGGGGGTCGTTGGTTCGAGTCCAATCGCGCCTACCAAACAAGCCCAACACGAAGTGTTTCGTGTTGGGCTTTTTTGTTTTTTGTCGATTCGGGGTGTTGCCTTGTCACGCGGTTCTCCATGGTTCTCTTTTGAAAATGGCGTCTATGCTCTTGCCCATGCATCCCGACCAGCCACCAAGCCCCCGTCTTTTCAACTTTTCTAGCAATGAGCGCGATGCGCTCTACAGCATCATGGCCGAGCGCCGCGACATGCGTCATTTCTTGCCGGGGCAGCACGTGCCGGACGATGTGATGTTGCGGCTGCTGCAGGCTGCCCACCGGGCACCTTCGGTGGGCCTGATGCAACCTTGGCGGCTGCTGCGTATCGTGAGCCCGGAGCGGCGGCAGGCGTTGGTCTCTTTGGTTGAAAAAGAGCGCCTGGCGACTGCTGATGCCATGGGCGAGCGTTCTGATGAATTCTTGCGCCTCAAAGTCGAAGGTTTGCGCGATTGCGCTGAGCTGTTGGTGGCAGTGCTGGCGCCCGACGACGGCACGGTGTTTGGGCGACGCACCATGCCGCGTGACATGGCGGTGTGCTCCGTCGCTTGCGCGATTCAAAACCTGTGGTTGGCGGCGCGTGCGGAGAATTTAGGCATGGGCTGGGTCTCGATGTTTGACCCTGTTTGCGTACGCAGCGTGTTGCGGTTGCCAGAAGCCGCCGACCCGTTGGCTCTGTTGTGTATTGGGCCGGTGCCAGCGTTCTATGAGAAGCCGATGCTGGAGATTGAAGGCTGGCGCTTCGGCCGGCCTTTGGATGACCTGGCGTTTACCGACCGTTGGCCGGAAACGCAGGCCTCGGACTGAATCTTTAGGCTCTGCGTTCCAGTAGCGATGCGGCTAACTGCAGCAAGCCGTTGCTGTAGGCGTTGACGGGAAGCGCCTTGGTCGCCTCGATAGCGCGTTGGGCTTCGGCGGCCGCAGCGGCGCGCGTGGCGTCCAGTGCGCCGGTGCTGCGCACAATGTCGATGATCTCTTGGATGCGCTCAACTTCACCATGCTCAATGGCATGGCGAATGATGGCGCATTGCTCAGACGTGCCGCGCTGCATGGCAATGATCAGCGGCAGGGTGGATTTGCCCTCGCGCAAATCATCTCCTAGGTTCTTGCCCATTTCAGACACTGAGCCGTCGTAGTCGAGCACGTCGTCAATCACTTGGAAAGCCGTGCCTAAAGCTTGGCCGTAGTCGGCGCAGGCTTGTTCCATTGCGGGAGAGGCTTCGGCCAGGATGGCGGCGATACGGGTGCTGGCCTCAAACAGCTTGGCTGTTTTGGAGCGGATCACGCGCAGGTAGTTGGCTTCGTCGAGCGACGCGTCGTGCATGTTCACCAACTGCATCACTTCGCCCTCAGCGATGATGTTGGTGGCCTCGGCTAGGATCTCCATGATCCGCATCTGCCGCGTTTCCACCATCATCTGGAAAGCGCGCGAATACATGAAGTCGCCCACCAGCACGCTGGCGGGGTTGCCAAAAATCTCGTTGGCGGTGGCGCGGCCACGGCGCAGGCTGGATTCATCGACCACGTCATCGTGCAGCAGCGTGGCGGTGTGGATGAATTCGATGACCGCTGCGAGGTTGAAGCGGTCAGCTTGCTGGTAACCCAGCGCGCCGCACATCAACAACAGAATGGACGGGCGAAGACGCTTTCCCCCGGCGGAGATGATGTAGCGGGAGACTTCGCCAACCAGTGGTACGCCTGAGGAGAGTCGCTGTGCGATCACTTGATCGACCTCACGCATGTCATCGGTGATCAGCGAGAGTGCGGCGGTGGTGCTTTGAGAATTGACGGTCAAAATGCGAACGTAAGTTTTGCAGAATTATATGAATTTTGACGCACTTCCCACCTCAACCTGCGGCGCCAGTGCTGGAGTTCGCTGCAAGGTGGGCATTTGCAACACTTGTTCGGGCTGTGCTAAACTAGAGGGCTCTGTAGAAATTCGTCTGCAGAGCCAATTCAAAAGGTTAAAAAATGTACGCGGTCATAAAAACCGGCGGCAAACAGTATCGTGTTGCTTCCGGCGAAAAAATTAAAGTAGAACAGATTGCTGCGGACGTAGGCCAAGAGATTGTGTTCGACCAAGTTCTGGCAGTCGGCAACGGCAGCGAGATCAAGGTTGGCACGCCCTTGGTGTCCGGCGCTACTGTTACGGTCACGGTTGTGGCCCATGGTAAACACGACAAGGTCAGCATCTTCAAGATGCGCCGTCGTAAGCACTACCAAAAGCGTCAAGGTCACCGTCAGCAGTTCACCGAGCTGCAAATCGGCGCGATTGCTGGATAAGGAGCAAGAGTCATGGCACAGAAAAAAGGCGGCGGCTCTACGCGAAACGGGCGCGACTCCAAGCCAAAGATGCTGGGTGTTAAGGCGTTCGGTGGTGAACTGGTGAGCGCAGGCTCGATCATCGTTCGTCAACGTGGCACGAAGTTCCACGCTGGTGCGAACGTTGGCCAAGGTAAAGACCACACGTTGTTTGCTTTGGTGGACGGTCATGTATCGTTCGCGCACAAAGGCGCGTTGAACAAGCACCAAGTGATCATTACGCCCGCTGCGTAATTTTTGCTGGCAAAAGTGATCTACGGATCCGTCAGAAGCCCCGCCTAGCCGGGGCTTCTGTGTTTTGGGGTGCGATTTTTTGAACTGGAGCGACCATGAAGTTCGTTGACGAAGCCTATATTGACATCTCAGCAGGAGATGGTGGGGCCGGCTGTGTGTCGTTCCGGCATGAGAAATACAAAGAGTTTGGCGGCCCGAACGGCGGCGACGGTGGCCGTGGTGGTCACGTTTATGCTGTGGCAGACGTCAACCTCAACACTCTGGTGGACTACCGGTTCGCCCGGCGTTACGAAGCCAAGCGTGGTGAGCATGGCATGGGCTCCGATATGTTCGGCGCTGCCGGTGACGACATCACCTTGAAAATGCCGGTTGGCACCATCATCACCGACGCCGAAACCGGTGAAGTGTTGTTTGAGTTGCTGACGCCTGGCGAGGTGATCACCATCGCCAAAGGTGGCGACGGTGGCTTTGGAAACTTGCGTTTCAAGAGCGCCATCAACCGCGCGCCACGCCAAAAAACACCGGGTTGGCCCGGCGAGAAGCGTAGCCTGAAGCTTGAGTTGAAGGTGCTGGCCGATGTGGGCTTGTTTGGCTTGCCAAACGCTGGTAAATCTACGCTGATCACCGCTGTTTCCAATGCCCGTCCGCGCATTGCAGACTACCCGTTCACCACCTTGCACCCGAACCTGGGTGTGGTGCGCGTGGGCCCTGAGCAAAGTTTTGTGGTGGCCGATCTGCCTGGCTTGATTGAAGGCGCCTCTGAAGGCGCTGGCCTCGGCCATCTGTTCTTGCGCCACTTGCAACGCACCCGTTTGCTGCTGCACGTGGTGGATGCGGCGCCGTTTGACGATTCGATCGACCCGGTGGCGCAGGCCAAAGGCATCATCGCCGAGCTGAAGAAGTACGACGAAGAGCTGTTCAAGAAACCGCGTTGGCTGGTGCTCAACAAGCTGGACATGGTGCCTGTGGAAGAGCGCGAGGCGTTGGTGAAAGACTTCGTCAAACGCCTGAAGTACAAGGGCCCAGTGTTCGAAATTTCGGCACTGAACCGCGAAGGTTGCGAACCGCTGATCAAGGCTGTTTACAAGCATATCCGTGCCGAACACGATGCAGAGCAGGTTCACGTAGAGGTTGATCCGCGCTTCATCCCCCAAGCGGATTCTTGATTGCTATAAATTAAAGAGCTGCTTCCACAGAAAGGGAGCGTGCCAGAGGCAAAAATGAGTTTGAAATCTGCATCGACTGTTTTGCGTGATGCACGACGCATTGTGGTCAAGGTGGGCTCCAGCCTGGTGACCAACGAGGGGCGTGGGCTGGATGAAACCGCCATTGGCGAATGGTGTCGCCAACTCGCCGCTCTAACCCACGCCAAGGCTGACGGTACCCCGGGCTGTGAAGTCATCATGGTGTCGAGCGGCGCCATTGCCGAGGGCATGAAGCGCCTGGGCTGGTCAACCCGCCCGAGCGAAGTGCCGAAGCTGCAGGCTGCCGCCGCTGTCGGTCAAATGGGCTTGGCGCAGATGTACGAAACCAAGTTGCGCGAAAACGGCCTGGGTAGCGCCCAAGTGCTGCTGACGCACGCCGACTTGGCCGACCGCGAGCGTTACCTCAACGCCCGCTCCACGCTGCTGACGCTGCTCCAGCACGGCGTCATCCCGGTGATTAACGAGAACGACACCGTGGTCACCGACGAGATCAAGTTTGGCGACAACGACACCTTGGGCGCCTTGGTGGCCAACTTGGTGGAAGCTGATGCCTTGGTCATCTTGACCGACCAAAAAGGCTTGTTCACCGCCGATCCGCGCAAAGACCCAGATGCCCAGTTTGTGACTGAAGCCAAGGCTGGTGATCCGGCTCTGGAAGTGATGGCCGGTGGCGCAGGAAGTTCGTTGGGGCGTGGCGGCATGATCACGAAAATCCTGGCGGGCAAACGTGCTGCGGGTTCGGGTGCGTCGACCGTGATCGCCTGGGGCCGCGAACCCGACGCCTTGCTGCGTTTGGTGGCTGGCGAGGCCATCGGCACTCTGCTGGTGGCACAAACCCAGAAGCAGCAAGCGCGCAAGCAATGGATGGCCGACCATCTGCAAATGCGCGGTGCCGTGGTGGTGGATGCGGGTGCGGCAGACAAGGTCCGCGACGGGGGCAAAAGCCTTCTGCCGATCGGCATGCTCAGCGTAGACGGCGACTTCTCGCGCGGTGAAGTGATTGCAGTGCGCGACCCGCAAGGGGTTGAGTTGGCGCGAGGTTTGGCTAACTACTCGTCAAGCGAAGCACGTCTGATTTGCCGCAAGCCGTCGTCAGAGTTTGAGGCCTTGTTGGGCTACGCGGCCGAGCCCGAAATGATCCACCGTGACAACTTGGTGTTGACCCGGTAAGGCTTTCGACCTTACCGTCAAAACCTGCCCAAACCCGCCGTCTTAGCGCGGTAAATCGGAGCGCGGGTTCTTCAAATTGCGAACCAAGTCGGCCACCGTATTCGGCGGCGCTGTGCCACTGCACGCGCCCTGGCGTGCGAAGCTTAGCGAATGGCGCACGGAAGGGTTGTCGAACAGCGTGCGCCACTCGGGGTTCGGTATCGCACGCCATTGCCCTTCGTTGAAGCGGCCATAGATTTTGACCTCGCCTGTTGCACAGCGCAGGCCTTCGTACATCGCCGCGACCGTGCCTTCGGCGTTGGTGGTGACCATCACGTAGCGGGTCACGCCTTCCTTGTTGATGGTGATGGACGCTGGGTCCACGCCGTAGCGCAACTCCACCAAGCGTTCCATGTCGATGCGGATCATTTTTTTGACGTCGAAGGCGGGCGGCGCTGGGACTTCCGACTCCTTCCAGTCTGGGTCTTCAGCGGGCGTGACTTGAGCCCAAGCCGAGCCAGCGGCCAGCAACGCAGCTAGTCCCATCAGACTGACTGTCTTCCACGTTGTCCGTTTGCCCGAATGCCCCATCTTCACACCTGGCTTTTCACACTGCAAACTAAGACGAGGCATGGCGTTTTCCATTGGCTTCCTGGCGTAACGCCTGTTGGGGATCGGGTTCAAATGTGGCGCCAGGTGGCAGTTCCATGTGCACGCTGGGCGTGGGTAGGGGCGTGAAGTCGGATTCAGATTCGCCATGGCCTTCACGCGTACGCATGCTGCTGCGCAAGTAGCGGTTGCGCGAGTCGTGGCGTGGCAGATAACGGGCCAACTCGGTGAGGGCCATCTCGTACACGCCGCGCTTGAATTCGACCACCACGTCCAGCGGCACCCAGTAGTCGTTCCAACGCCAAGCGTCGAACTCTGGATGGTTGGTGGCGCGCAGGTTCAAGTCCCAGTCGTGTCCGACCAGTTGCAGCAGATACCAGATTTGCTTCTGGCCTTTGTAATGTCCGCGCGCGTCGCGGCGGATGAACCGATCAGGCACCTCGTAGCGCAACCAGTCGCGGGTGCGGGCAACAATACGGACATGCTCCGGATGCAACCCCACTTCTTCGTGCAATTCCCGGAACATGGCCTGTTCCGGCGACTCACCCCGGTCAATACCACCTTGCGGAAACTGCCAGGAGTGGGTGCGAATACGCTTGCCCCAAAACACCTGATTTCTCTGGTTGAGCAAGATGATGCCGACGTTAGGCCTAAAGCCTTCTCGGTCAAGCATAATCAAACCCCAAATTTTTAAACTGAGTCCATTATGCACAGCGTTTGGCGTGCATCAAGCTTTGGGCTCTGCTGACATTCCCTCTATCTCCTCCCGAACCTCTTCAGAATCGACCGATGAAAGCCTCCCAGTTCCTCATTTCCACGCTCAAGGAAGCCCCCGCCGATGCAGAAGTGGTGAGCCATCAGCTCATGACGCGCGCCGGCATGATCAAGAAGCTGGGCGCCGGCATCTATACCTATATGCCCATGGGCCTGCGCGTGGTGCGCAAGGTTGAAGCCATCGTGCGTGAGGAGATGAACCGCGCCGGTGCGGTAGAGTTGTCCATGCCGGTAATCCAGCCTGCTGAATACTGGCAAGAGACTGGCCGCTTCGACAAGATGGGCCCTGAGTTGCTGCGCATCAAAGACCGTCACGACCGCGACTTCGTGGTGCAGCCCACCAGCGAAGAAGTGGTGACCGATATTGCGCGCCAGGAAGTCCGTAGCTACAAACAGCTGCCAAAAAACTTCTACCAAATCCAGACCAAGTTCCGTGACGAGCGCCGTCCACGCTTCGGCTTGATGCGTGGCCGCGAGTTCATCATGAAAGACGCCTACAGCTTCGACCGCGACCAAGTGTCCGCGAAAGAAAGCTACCAAGTGATGGCGCAAGCCTACCGCCGCATCTTCGACCGCTTTGGCCTGCAATACCGTGCCGTGGCCGCCGACAGCGGCGCCATCGGTGGCGACTTGAGCGAAGAATTCCAGGTGATTGCCGCCACCGGCGAAGACGCCATCGTCTACTGCCCCACCAGCGAATACGCCGCCAACCTGGAAAAGGCCGAGGCTTTGGCACCGCAAGCCCCACGCGGCGCCGCGACCGAAGCTTTGGCGAAAACTGCCACCCCCGGCCGGGCCACCTGTGCCGAAGTGGCCGAGTTGCTGAACGTGCCGCTGCAAAAAACCGTCAAGTCGCTGGTGCTCGCCACCGACGAGTTGGACGAAGCTGGCGCCGTGGTCAAGAGCCAAGTGTGGCTGCTGCTGCTGCGCGGCGACCACGACATGAACGAAATCAAGGCTGGCAAAGTGCCAGGCTTGGACGTGGGCTTCCGCTTCGCCACCTTGCCTGAAATCGAAAGCCACTTCGGCTGCAAGCCCGGCTACCTGGGCCCGCTGAACCTGCTGCAACCGGTGAAGGTGGTGGTAGACCGCGAAGTCGCCGTGATGAGCGACTGGATCTGCGGCGCCAACGAGGCCGACTTCCACATGACCGGCGTGAACTGGGGCCGTGACCTGCCCGAACCCACGCTGGTGGCCGACCTGCGCAACATCGTCGCCGGTGACCTGTCGCCAGACGGTAAAGGTGTGCTGGCCATTGAGCGCGGCATTGAAGTAGGCCACGTGTTCTACCTCGGCACCAAGTACAGCAAGGCCATGAACGCCACGTTCCTGGACGTGAACGGCAAACCCCAGTTCATGGAAATGGGCTGCTACGGCATCGGCATCACGCGTTTGCCCGCCGCAGCCATTGAGCAAAACCACGACGCGCGCGGCATCATCTGGCCCGACGCCTTGGCACCGTTCACCGTGGCGGTGTGCCCCATCAGCCCTGAGCGCAGCCCAGAGGTGAAGGCCGCTGCCGACAAGCTCTACGCTGAACTGTTGGCCGCGGGTGTGGACGTGATCCTGGACGACCGTGGCGAGCGCCCCGGCGCCATGTTTGCCGACTGGGAACTCATCGGTGTGCCCCACCGCGTGACCTTGTCTGACCGTGGCCTGAAAGAGGGCCAGGTGGAATACCTGCACCGCCGCGAAACCGAGGTGGTGAAGATCGCCGCAGCCGACATCTTTGCGCACGTCATGTCTAAGCTGCAGCCTGCTGCCGCGAAGTGACCGGCAAGGCCGAGGTAGCGGTCAGCGACAGTGGCCAACGGCCTTTGAACGCCATGGTGTTTCGGCAAGGGGTCTCAAGAAGAACAGCCTTGGTTGGCACCACTGGTGTGTTGGCGCAGTTGCTGATTTCAGAGCGCGCCACGGCCGGGGCGCAGATCGAGGAGCCCTTGGCCGACTCGGTACGCACTGCTTTGCGTGCCGCTGTGGCCAACAGCGCGCCGCCCGAGCCGCACTTCAACAACTTCGAGTCCCGCCTGCTGTACCTGCGCTGGCTGGGCGCCATGAGTGACCGCCTGCGGCCCAAGAAGGCCGAGTGGTCGGTGCGCAAAGAGTTCTTGGGCACTGTTTGGTACGAGAGCAAACGGGCTGGCATCGAGCCATCTTTACTGCTCGGTTTGATCCAGGTGGAGAGCAACTTCCGCCAACACGCCATCAGCTCGGTGGGGGCGCGCGGCTACACGCAGGTCATGCCGTTCTGGACGCGTGTGCTGGCCGATGGGGATGCCAACCAGTTGTTTCACATGCAGACCAACTTGCGTTTTGGCTGTGTGATCTTGCGCCACTACCTCGACCGTGAAAACGGCGATCTGTTCATGGCCTTGGGGCGCTACAACGGCTCGCGGGGCAAGGCGCCTTACCCCGATGCGGTATTGGGTGCGCGTTCCCGTTGGGTGTTTGCCGGGGTGTAGGCCCGCCGCTCAGGAAATTTCGCCGTGGTGCAGCGTAAATTTGCCGGTGCGACGGTCGGCAAAGTAGTGTTCCAGTGTGCGCTTGACCGTGCGGAACGCGATTTCTTCCCACGGGATTTCTTCTTCGCTGAACAGCTTGGCTTCGATAGTTTCAAACCCCGGGTTGAACTCGCCATCCAGCAGGCGCGCCAAGTAGAACAGGTGCACTTGCCCCACGGGGATCACGCTGATGATGCTGAACAATTCGCCCATCTCGATGTGGGCGCCGGCCTCTTCATCGGTCTCGCGTGCGGCCCCTTGGTCGGTGGTTTCGCCTAGCTCCATAAAGCCTGCCGGTAATGTCCACTTGCCAAAGCGCGGTTCGATGTTGCGCTTGCACAGCAGCACCTTGTCGCCCAAGTAGGGCACGGTGCCCACCACGTTGAGCGGGTTCTCGTAATGCACCGTGCCGCAGGCCGGGCACACCGCGCGCTCTTTGGTGTCGCCATCGTCAGGCACGCGGTACACAACGGCTTCGCCGCAATTGCGGCAGTGTTTGATGGGGCTGCGAAACATCATGGCATGCAGTGTACGGGCAAAAAAATAGGGCCTGCTGCGTGAACGCTAGGCCCCTATTTTCTCGTGTGATGTTGTGTGTGCTCGTTAGACGATCTTGACCGACAACTCGCCCAAACCGGCCACGCCGCCGACCAACACATCGCCCGCCACCACGGCACCCACGCCTTCAGGCGTGCCCGAGTAAATCAAGTCGCCGGGCTGCAGTTCCCAAGCGGCGGAGAGATGGGCGATGGTCTCGGCGATGGTCCAGATCAGTTTCGACACATGGCTGCGCTGACGGTCTTGGCCGTTCACCTGCAGGTAAATTTCGGCTTGTTCCACACCAGCGGCTTGGGCTGCAGGCGTGATGGGGCCGATGGGCGCCGACTCGTCAAAAGCCTTGCCAATGCACCACGGGCGGCCTTGTTTCTTCATGTCGTTTTGCAGGTCGCGGCGCGTCATGTCCAGGCCCACGGCGTAGCCGAAGATGTGTTGTGCGGCATCGGCTGCGGCGATGTTTTTGCCGCCCTTGCCAATGGCTACCACCAGTTCGATTTCGTGGTGCAGGTTTTTGGTTAGGCTGGGGTAATGCAAGCTGCCGGTTTCACCCGTTGGCACTACCACGATGGCGTCAGCCGGCTTCATGAAGAAGAAGGGCGGCTCGCGGCCAGTGAAGCCCATTTCCTTGGCGTGATCTTCGTAGTTGCGACCCACGCAGTAGATGTGGCGCACAGGAAACTGCGCGCTTTGGCCGACAACCGGCACCGAGACCACAGGAGGGGCGGCGAAAACGTAGCTCATGGAAACCTTTCGAGGCGAATAGAAAGCGGGCCGTGACGATGTGCGCCCGCGATGGTCACAAAGAGCTACAAGTGTGCCACGGCGGACGAGGCTTTGCAGGCCTCCACCCGCTCTGCATCAATCCTTCGGCGTGAAGGTGATGATGATGATCGACGGCACACGGCCATCCACGTCACGCGGCAGGGTTTCGGTCTTGTCGATGGCGCGCAGCACAGCGTCGTCCCAGGCTTTGGAACCGCTCGACTTGGTGAGCCGTTTGCCCGTGATGGTGCCATCAGGCGCAGCACGCACTTCGACTTCAGCCGCAGGGTTACCCGCGATGTCGTCTGGGAAGACGATGTTCGGCTTCACCTTGGCCGCAACTTTGCCACCGTAGCTGCCCGAAGGCCCCGAAGACTTCAATGCTGTGCCCGTGGCATTCGCACCACCCGATGCACCGGCCAAGCCCTGCATGCGTTTCAGGTTTTCCTGGCGAAGCGCTTCAGCTTGGCGCGCCTGCGCTTGATCCTTGGCTTTGGCGTCGGCTTGGGCTTTGTCTTTTTGTTCTTGCGCGGCATCGGCCTTGCGCTTGGCATCGGCTTCTGCCTTCTTGCGTTTGGCATCGGCCTCGGCTTTTTCGCGGCGGTCTTCTTCCTCTTGCGCGCGTTTTTGATCCTGTCGTTTTTTGTCTTCAGCGACCTTCTTCAGGCGCTCTTGTTCTTTTTGTTTGGCGAGCTCCTGGCGCTGCTCTTCCAGCTCTTTTTGCTTCTCGATTTCCTTGCGCTTTTTGTCGCGTTCGAGCGCGATGTCAGCGTCGTTCACCTTTGGCACCGGCGGTGGTTCCACCTTGGGCTCCACACGTGGGGGTGGCGGCGCAGGGGTAGGCTCGGGTTTGGGTTGTGGCGTTGGCTCGACTGGTTTGACGGGCTCTTCTTGCGCACGCGGTGCGGCTTGCTGGGTGATGGAAGACCAAATCTCTGCTTCCACAGCGGGTGTGCTATTGGACTTCCAGCTCACGCCCCAGGTCAGCGCCGCCAGCAACAACAGGTGCGCAAAAATCGCCAAGCCCATGGCGCGTAGGTTGGCCTTGGGGCGGGGCGGGGTGAAGTCGACGGCGTCTTGGGTGGCCTGCATGTCAAAAGAGCTTCTGAACGAGGGCTTACTTACCGCCCAACTGAACCGACAAACCTACGCGTTGTACGCCGTTTTTCTGCAGCGTGTCCATCACCTTGACCACCGACTCGTACTTCACGTTGCGGTCGGCGCTGATGACCACCGGCGTGTTGGGCTCGTCGCCTTGCGCCTTCTTCACCTCAGCGGCCACGTCGCGGCTGTTGAGCTGCGTGGTCTTGCCGTTGTTGCTCAGCTCCAGCGTTTCGTTTTTGTTGATGACGATCTGGATCACGCGGTCTGGCTGCTTGCCGGCCTTGCCCACACTCGGCAGGTCGATCAAGCTGGGCGTGACCATGGGGGCGGTGACCATGAAGATGATCAGCAGTACCAGCATCACGTCGATGAATGGCACCATGTTGATCTCGTTGATGGTGCGCCGGCCGCGTCCTCGGGAAATCGTTCCTGGCATAGGTGCTCCTTAAGCTTCAGGTGGCACAAGCTCAACGGCCTGGGGCCGTTTGAGATGCTTGGCCCGATTGAGCCGACACGTTGCGCTGCAAGATGTTGGAGAACTCTTCGATGAAGGTTTCCAGGCGGATCGCGGTGCGGTCAATGTCGCGTGCAAAGCGGTTGTAGGCCACCACGGCTGGAATGGCCGAGAACAGGCCGATGGCGGTAGCGACCAGGGCTTCGGCGATGCCGGGCGCGACCGTGGCCAGGGTGACTTGCGTCATGTTTGCCAACCCGGTGAAGGCGTGCATGATGCCCCACACCGTGCCGAACAGACCCACATAAGGCGACACGGAACCTACCGAGGCCAGGAACGACAGGCTGGACTCGACCACGTCCATCTCGCGCTGGAAGCTCGCGCGCATGGCGCGGCGTGCGCCGTCCATCAGCGTCCCGGGGTCGACGATGCGGCGTTCACGCAGCTTTTGGTACTCGCGCATGCCGCTGGCAAAAATGCGTTCCATGGGGCCGGCGTTCTTGGCGTTTTGGGCGGCGCTGGCGTACAGGTCGTTCAAGCTGTTGCCCGACCAGAAGTCGCGCTCGAATTCTTCATTCAATGCATGCACACGTTTCAGTGCAAACAGCTTGCGGAAGATCGCCGCCCAACTGGCCACAGAGACACACACCAGCAGCAGCATCACCAATTGCACGACGAAGCTGGCATTCATTACCAGCGTCAGGATGGACAGGTCTTGGCTCATTTCAGGACTTCTAAGATGGAGGACGGAATACGCATGGGTTTGAAGGACTCGGCGTGCACCCAGCCAAGGCGGATTTGGCCGGAGCACAACAATTGCGGGGCCTGGGTGCGGTCTGCACCGTTCACCAACAACACTTCCTGCGCAATTGAGATCGAGGCGCGGCCAGTTTGTTCCATGGCAGCTGTAATGATAAGTTCATCATCCAATCGGGCTGGCCGATGGTATTGCACGTTGGTGGCGCTCACCACAAACATACAACCGCTTTGTTCTTTGAGCGCGCTTTGCGCAATGCCCGCCTGGCGCAACCACTCGGTGCGCGCGCGCTCCATGAACTTCAAGTAGTTGGCATAGAACACAATTCCTCCCGCGTCCGTGTCTTCCCAGTACACGCGTACGGGCCAGCGGAAGGCGGAAAGCGAGGCCGTGCTGTGGGCTGCTTGGCTCATGCGGGTTAGCTGAGCATGGCACGCAGGCGCGCCACCGAGGTCTGCAATTGTTCGAGCGAATTGGCGAACGAAAAGCGTACGAAGTTGGCGGTCTCGGCCGTGCCGAAATCGCGCCCCGGCGTGATGGCCAAGTGGGCGCGGTGCATCACCTCAAACGCAAAGTCCCAGCTGTCTTTGATGTCCAGCTTCTGGCAGATCTTGCTGCAGTCGGCCCACACGTAGAACGCGCCATCGGCCTCGACCGGAATGTCAAAACCCAGCTCGCGCAAGGCTGGCACAAAGTAGTCGCGGCGCGCCTTGAATTCGGCGCGGCGGCGCTCGTATTCGGCCAGCGACGCGGGATCGAAGCAGGCCAGCGCGGCGTATTGCGACACCGTGCTGGGGCAGATGAACAGGTTTTGCGCGATGCGCTCGATCACCGGCACCAGTGCCTCGGGCACCACCAGCCAGCCCAGACGCCAGCCGGTCATGTTGAAGTATTTGCTGAAGCTGTTGACGCTGATGATCTGGTCGTCCAGGCCCAGCGCGCTGTGGCCAAAGGTTTCGTCGTAGCTCAGGCCAAGGTAGATCTCGTCGATCAAGGTCACGCCGCCACGGCTGCGCACCACGTCGTGGATTTGGCGCAGGGCGTCGGGGTGGATGGACGTGCCTGTGGGGTTGGAGGGCGAGGCCAGCAGCACCCCACGGGTCTTGTCCGTCCAGGCCGCGGCCACCTTCTCAGCGCTGAGTTGGTAACGCTCGGCTGCTGTGGTGGGGATCAACACTGCCTTGCCTTCTGCAGCGCTCACAAAGTGGCGGTTGCAGGGGTAGCTGGGGTCGGGCATCAACACTTCGTCGCCGGGGTTGAACAGTGCCAGGCAGGCCAACTGCAAGGCGGCGGAGGCGCCGGCCGTGACCACGATGCGGCTGGCCGGCACTTCAAGGCCGAAGCGGCTGCGGTACCACTGGCTGATGTGCTCGCGCAGCGCAGGCAGGCCGAGTGCCTGGGTGTACTGCGTGGTACCAGCGCTGATGCAGCGTTGCGCGGCTTCTTGCACCAGGGGTGGCGCGGTGAAGTCGGGCTCGCCAATGTTCAGGAAGATCATCGGCCGGTCGCTGCGCGCGACTTCTTGCGCCAGAGCAGATGCGGCCTTGGCCACTTCCATCACGTAAAACGGTTCAATGGCTTCGGCGCGGCGAGAAATCTGCATGGGCAACGATGGGGCTCAGGGGAGTTAGAGAGAGAGGCAGCGCTCGCGTGGGGAGCGCTGGGACATGACGCGAACGGCCGCGTGAACGAACTCAGGCGCGCGGTTTGCTTTTGAAACCCTTGGCTTGCTCGGCTTCGATTTCAGCTGGGCGCAGCTTTTGTGCCACGCCATTCAGAATGCCGTTGACGTATTTGTGGCCGTCGGTACCGCCAAACTCTTTGGCCATCTCAATACATTCGTTGAGCACCACGCGCCATGGCACGTCCAGGCAGTGCAGCAGCTCGTACGAGCCAATCCACATCACGCCGCGCTCAATGGGCGAGATCTCCGCCATGGTACGGTCAAGCAACGGGGTGATCAGCGCGTCCAGATCAGCAGCTTCTTCGATACAGCCGTGTAGCAGGGCGTCGTAGTGCGCCGAGTCGGCTTTGTGAAAGCCTGCCAGGTCGCGCGTAAAGGCGTCAATGGAAGCCGCGTCGTTGTGGCCTACCAAGTGTTGGTAGAGGCCTTGCAAGGCGAATTCGCGGGCGCGGCTGCGGTCGGACTTGGCCGAGGCTTTGCGGGCGCCGGTGCTGGTCAAACCGGTGCGCGACTGGCGAGCGGGTTTGTCTGCCGCAGGGGTGGCGTTTTCGGGGATTTCAGGGGTTTCGCTCATCGCAGTTGTTCCATCAGGTTGGCCATTTCGACAGCCACACGCGCGGCGTCGCGGCCCTTGTCGGTTTGGCGGGCCACGGCTTGTTCTAGGTTTTCGGTGGTCAGGATCGCGTTGGCGATGGGCATTTGGTAGTCCAGCCCAATGCGGCTGACGCTGCTGCCGGACTCGTTGGCCACCAGTTCAAAGTGGTAGGTCTCGCCACGGATGATGCAGCCCAGTGCGATCAACGCGTCAAACTGCTCTTGCTCGGCCATGGCTTGCAGGGCCACCGGCACTTCAAGTGCACCGGGCACTTGCACGTGCACCACGTTTTTCTCTTGCACACCCAGGGCGGCCAGCTCTGCTTTGCAGGCGGCGGCCAGGGCGTTGGTGATGTCGGCGTTGAAGCGCGCTTGCACAATGCCGATGCGCAGCTTTTGGCCGTTCATTTCGGGGGCTTGTGGGTCGTAGTGGCCTTGGTTGGCACCAAACATGTTGTTATTCCTTCGTAGTGTCTTGTTTGGCGAGGTAGCCCACGGTCTCAAGACCGTAGCCGGTCATGCTGGGCATGCGACGCGGTTGGCCCAGCAGGCGCATACGCGTCACGCCGCATTCACGCAGAATCTGCGCGCCCACGCCGTAGGTGCGCAAGTCCATGCGGCCACGCTCGGGGGCTTGGGCCGGGCGTGCCGTGCCTTCAAACTGGGCCAGCAGTTCGCTAGCGCTTTCGCCGCAATTCAGCAGCACGGCCACGCCTTTGCCTTCGGAGGCGATGTGGCGCAGGCTGGCGTCGAGGCTCCACGAATGCATGGGGCTGTTGACCTCCAGCAGATCCAGCACGGAAAGCGGCTCGTGCACGCGCACATCGACCACGGCTTCGGCTGACCATTCACCCATCACCAACGCCAGGTGCAGTTCGCCGCTGGGCGTATCGCGGAAGGCGTGCGCGGTGAATGCACCAACGGCGGTCTGGATCGCACGGCAGCCGACCTTCTTCACCAACGAGTCGTTGCGGCTGCGGTATTCGATCAGGTCGGCGATGGTGCCGATCTTCAGACTGTGTTGTGCTGCAAAGATTTGCAGGTCGGGCAGGCGGGCCATGGTGCCGTCGTCGTTCATCACTTCGCAGATGACGGACGACGGGCTGCAACCGGCCATCACTGCCAGGTCGCAACCGGCTTCGGTGTGGCCGGCGCGCATCAGCACGCCGCCGTCCACCGCTTGCAGCGGGAAGATGTGGCCGGGTTGCACCAGGTCGCTGGCTTGCGCGTTGGCGGCCACGGCGGCTTGCACGGTGCGCGAGCGGTCGGCTGCGGAGATGCCGGTGGTCACGCCTTCTGCGGCTTCAATCGACACGGTGAAGGCGGTGGCGTGCTTGGCACCGTTGCGCGCCACCATCGGCGGCAACTGCAGGCGTTCGCACATCTCGCGCGACAGCGTGAGGCAGATCAGGCCACGGGCGTAACGCGCCATGAAGTTGATGGCCTCGGGCGTGACGTGGTCAGACGCCAGCACCAAGTCGCCTTCGTTTTCACGGTCTTCTTCGTCCACCAGGATGACCATGCGCCCAGCGCGCATGTCGGCCACGATGTCTTCGACGGGGGAGATACCGGCAGGCGTGAGGTCGGCCGGAGCCAAGCCAGCGGGGAGGGAGGTGGACATGCGGAGAGCTTTCGGGCGAATCTAAATTAGAGCGTGGGCTTAAGCGCTGCGGTGGCAGGGCTGGCCTGGAGCATGCGCTCCACATAGCGGGCGATCAGGTCGATCTCGAGGTTGACCTGGCCGCCTTCGCGCAGCGCGCCCAGCGCGGTGTTTTCTACCGTGTGCGGAATCAGGTTGATGTGGACTTCGCAGCCGCCATCCACGTCGATGGCTTTGTTTACCGTGAGGCTCACGCCGTTGACGGTGATGGAGCCTTTGTACGCCAGGTATTTGGCCAGGCTGTGCGGCGCGAGGATGGTCAGCAGCCAGCTTTCGCCCACCTGGGCAAAGTGGCTGACGCTGCCAATGCCGTCCACATGGCCCGAGACAATGTGCCCGCCCAGCCGGTCGTGCGCGCGCAAGGCTTTTTCCAGATTGACTGGGCCAGGGGCGTCGAGGCTGGTGGTTTTGTCGAGAGACTCGGCGGAGATGTCGATGGTGAACTGGTGTTGGGCCAAGTCCAGCGTCGTCGCTGTCATGCAGGCGCCATTGAGGGCAATGCTGTCCCCCAGGCCCACGTCGTCAAGATACCCGGCAGGGGTCTCAATGGTGAGACGCTTGCCGAACGAAGAAGAGCTACCCAGGTCGTGCACGGCGACGATGCGCCCCACGCCGGTGATGATTCCGGTGAACATCCGCCTATTTTCGCAGGGTTTACGTGAGCTTGTGCCGTAAAAGCGGAATGTCCGGATGGATGGCCATCAAATCGAGGGCGAATCAGGTCTCCAGCGCGACCGGCAGCGGGCCAAATCGGTCACGGCCAGGGGGCTGGGCGAGGATGCGGAGGTCTGGCCCCACGCGCTCTACCGACTTGAATTCAAGCGCTGTGCCTTGCACCAGCGACGTGTACGGGCCGAGGTTGGTCATACCCAGCCCCTGACCTAGCAGCTTGGGGGCGAGGTACAGCAAAATTTCATCGACCAAGCCTTCGCGGAGCAGCGAGCCATTGAGCTTGTGGCCGGCTTCGACGTGCAGTTCGTTGATCTCGCGCCGTCCCAAGTCGCACAGCATCGCCGCCAGATCGACCTTTTGTTCGGTGCCGGGTTGTTGGCCCGGCATGTAGATCACCGTGGCGCCGCGCGCTTGCAGGGCGGCGATTTTGGCCTCGTTTTGGCTCGCCGTGTAGATATACGTGGTGCGGCCAGCTATGAAAAGAGCAGCATCTACCGGTGTTTCCAGCCGACTGTCCACCACCACCAAATGGGGCTGGCGCGGCGTGTCCACCAAGCGCACATCCAGCCGTGGGTTGTCTTCCAGCACTGTGCCGATGCCGGTCAAAATGGCCGAAGCGCGCGCGCGCCAGGCGTGGCCGTCGGTGCGCGCGGCTTCGCTGGTGATCCATTGGCTGGCGCCGTTGGTGAGCGCGGTTTGGCCGTCGAGCGAGGTGGCGGCTTTCATCCGCACCCACGGTGTCTTGCGCAGCATGCGGCTGAAGAAGCCGATGTTCTGTGCCCAGGCACGTTCCGCACCCTCACCAACCTCCACGGCCACGCCAGCGGCCTTAAGCCGCGCAAAGCCATGACCACCAACCAGCGGATTGGGGTCGGGCAGGGCGGCTACTACGCGGCCAATGCCAGCGGCCACCAACGCATCGCAGCACGGGCCGGTGCGGCCGTGGTGAGCGCATGGCTCAAGCGTCACGTATGCCGTGGCGCCGGTCACGTCATGGCCTTTGGCTGCCGCATTACGCAGCGCCATGATTTCGGCGTGCGGGCCACCGACTTTCTGGGTATGGCCGTTTCCGATGACTTCGCCCTTTGGACTAATTAGCACGCAGCCTACGCCCGGGTTTGGCGAAGCGATGCGGCTGGCATGCTCTGCTTGGGCGAGTGCCAGGGACATGCCAAGGGAGAGGGAATTTAACATGGTGGATTGCGGCAAAGGGGGCTGTGAACTCAATAGAACCTCGCGGGGGTGATGAACGCGTGATCGGTTCACTACTCTCGACTGACGACGATTTCGATACGGCGAAAACTTGGCACGGCCAGATTGTTGCGCATGGCTGGGCTTAGACGCGTCAAGTCCAACTCGGAAAGGGCTCTCATGAGCAAATCGTACGGTTCGGATCCGGGAGCGAGCTCCCAGCGGTCAATCTGGCCCGAGGCCGAAATCCAGATCCAGATTTCGGCGCGAATGCTGCTGAAACGGGGGAGTACCTCGGTGTGAACGAACCAATCACCGAACGGGATTGCGGGTGGGTCTACGGCATCGAACGCAAAGTAGCCGTCCAGAACGGGAGGCGAAGCGGTCTGGTTTGGCTCCTCCCAGGGGGCAGGGTCAATTGGGGTGGGCGATGGCGGAAGATGGGTAGTTTTGGGGCGAGCGATCTCAGCCTTGGCGAAGTCTGGTTTCTTTATTGAAGGATTCGAGGCCGTAACTGGCGATGGTGAGGAGGGCGGCGCGGTAGGCGGTGCAGGGGCGGGTAATGGTGCGAGAGACATTGCAACAGCTCCCACGCGGGCGGTAATGTAGGTCACCGTAGGCAGGACGCGTGTAATCGGACGAGGCCAATTCCAATAAAGCACTCCTACATGTGCTGCCAACACCACGACCGCCGCCACGCCGTGTTGTGTCGTTGGGCGCATTCCTACTCGCTGGCGCAGCAGCTCGCTTATTTCCAGCAATAGGCCAAGGCGTCGGTGAGACTGGCACCCGCCTTCGAGCTGTAGTTAGCGAGCTTGCGACGTCCAAGGTTGTCGATGCTGAAGTCGCCGCAACGGTCTTGGCCCATTGCTCGACTGGCGGCTCGTGTGGCAGTGATTGTGTAGCTGTCACGGGTGGGCGTGCTCACTGCTAGGTTATAGAGGGCTGCCTGCGTAGTATCAGGTGGCGACTGGCTGAAGCGCGCCAAGAACTGGCTGTTGTCAATTACAGCCGTGCCTGCGCTATTGACGTCGTATCGGTAGTTCTCGCTGTAGAAACGTTCCATCCATTGTTGGCCTGCGAGCAGCGTGGCCTGGGCTTCCGCGCGTTTCCCCTTGGCAATTTGCTCGATATAGGTGGGATAGGCGATGGCGGCCAGAATGGCGACGACCACTACCGTAATCATGAGTTCGAGCAGTGTGAAGCCGTGTTGTGTCCGCCGGAGTGTTTTAGGGGTTGATCGCATCATCTCAATAGGTCCTTAGTCCGGGCACCTCGCGCCATTGCACGCGCGAGTTGGGGGTATAGCAGAGTGTGACGCCAGTACTCTCACCGACGATCTTCTTGGCATATTGGTCGTCACTGCATGGTGAAACCTGTTTCTTGCACACGGTCACGCCATTGACGACAGCGCACACGCAATCAGGATCCCCCTTATTGCATGATTGACCGCTATCGACTTTGGTAAACGGCTTGCTGGTTTTGTCGTTGACGACCACGACTTTTTGGTCAGTGATGGCCGTACCAGAGACGAGCACATTGGTGGTGCTACCCACGGTGGTCACCCCTTGGCTGTTGCGCTCAGATTTTCCGGAAATCGGATCAATCGTGTAGAGCGTGACATCCGGTGTTGTGGTGCAGTAGGTGTTTCCTGTTGATTTCGGTCGAACAGACGTAAAGGTCAGAACCCCTGCACTCAAATCGGGGTCGGACAGAACCATTTCGGAGGTGCCTGGAAGGTCGAAATACCAACCGTCCTGGGTTAGCCAGTTGATCGGACTGGCAGTGCCGGTCAGTGTAACGATGCCAGTAGTCTGATTGCGTTCATAGGTGCGCTGTACCAGAGTGGTCAGGCTCGTCGGCAGGCTGCGTCCGCTGGTGCCGGTGCCAAAGTCAGGGCGGTCCCAGATGCCGTACATGCGCTGTGTCAACACGGTATTGGGATAGTAGTCACCCGTCTCGAACGCGTTGCCTGTGGCAAACGTGATGATAAGGCCGTCAAAAGCCGGGTAGGCGAACTCGGGCGCCGTGGTGATGGGCAGTCCATCACCTGTGCCGGTACTTCCACTACGAGCCTTGAACAGAGGCTGGTTGGTTGTTCCAGACTTGTAGGCGACTGCCCATTTGGTGGAGTCGGGGTTGCTCAGGTCGAACTTCCACATATTACCTTTGAGGTCACCGGCGTAGACCACGTCAGCCGTACCGTTGTTGTCAAGGTCGATCCAGGTCGGTGGTGACAGTCCGTTACCGGTGCCTACATCGGCGATGATTTTGACGTAGTTTGTGCCGGCAGTCCAAGTGCCTGAGGCATTGGGGCCATCTACATAAAGCAAATACAGAACGGCTTTTCCGTTGGTTGACTTGTAGCCATTATTCAGCAGCACGGCAAAGCGGCCGTTGTTCAGTTTGACGATAGGGTTGGCTTGGCCGGAGTTGACGTTGATGGCAATGTCGTTGACGTTGTAACCCATATCGGGGTCGTCATCCGACGTGAATTGCCATTTAAAGATGTCTTTTGCGCCTGCTTCGGCTGCATTCACGGTAGAAGACGAGGTTACGTCCAAGGCAAAGAAGGCTTTACCACCCCGGCCTAGGGAACTGAACGCGTACGTCCTCCATTGCGGGCTGGATTTAACGCTGTCGTCGGCATCTGCACCGAGTCGCACATCGGCCGTGAAAGGGCTGCCGTCCACATAGGCCCACACCGTGCCGTCCGGTAAATGATCTTTGTTGTCGGAGTTCGTCGCAAAGTAATCTCCGTCCAAGCGGGTGCGTCCGGTTGTACCGCGCTGCATCGGGATTTCTGCCAAGCGGTTGGCCAATGGGCCTGGAACATAAGCCATAACCTCCGCACCGGTGGTGGCGTTGAACGCATGCAGCATACCGTCGTTGGTTGATGCCCACAGCAACTTGCTACGGGCTTTGTTGGTGCTGACGTAATTCCGATAGCCTGGGAAGAGGGCCTCTGCGTAAAAGGCCGCCGGTGGTGACTGCACCCAAGGCGTGGCATTGACGATGGGCCCAAGCAAATTGTTGGAGCGCTCGCGCAGGCCCGTGGATGCATTTTCCTTGGTCTGATCACCTCGCAGATATTTGACAACCACCTCTGCGTTGGCCGCACTAAGAGTGTTGGTACCGCCCTTGATTAGATCTTGATAACCAGTGGGCAACGCGGACCAACGGAACACGGCGCCAGACGTGCTTGTATTCCCAAAATTAGTGATGATGTTGCGCGCGTTACCTGAACCCTCGGTGCTGCCTTCAGTGCTAGCGGCGACGTTGCGCAGCAATTGTCCGGCACTCCACTCGGGTGTTGTCTTGTAGTCGCTTGTAGACGGATCGACCTTGTAGGCCTCGATGTTGCCCGACACCGTGGTGGAGTCGAACTTGGCAACGTATTTGAACCCGTCTGTTGTCAATTGACGCGACGAAGATGCCGGGGCCGCATTGGAGTTACGGGCCAGGCTGTCGAGCGCCTTGCGCAACTGCTGCTCCAGCAAATCTGGGCGGCGAGCCAGGAAGTAGCCGTCAGGAATACCGTCGGCACCAGTCGATCCGTCGGTTTTGAGCTTGTCCCAGCTGTCTGTTGTGGTTGGCATCGACACGTCTGAGTAAGTGCCGTCGTTGTTCTTCGTGCTGGAATCAAAATCGCCGTATTTGGCGGCGTAATAGAGGGGGTCCTTGAGAAGAGCGTCAGACTCACCCACCATCTTGAAAGTCATGGATACCGGGAAGTCCTTGTTTTGGACCGTGCAATAGTTCGCCAAGGTCGGAATGGCGGTGTCGCCGGTGCTGCCGTTGCCCGTCACAGCGCAAACTGTATTTGCGTACGTGGTGTTGGTACCGCTGACAGTGATGCTGCGAGCGCGGTAGCTTGAATCGCCGCAGAGGTATTCGCTGGTCCCAGGCATGCCGCTCAGGGAGGTGAACGTGGAGCCGCCGCTGCCAGAATGTTGATGGGTGAGATAGCGCCCGTTTTTACTGGCGCCTGTATCGTCGGTTACCCCGATGATGCTGAACCCATGAGTGCCTGCCGCGCCACCGCACACGCCTGGGATATCGGTGGTGACTTTGATGTAGGGGCCGTTGGTATTGGCCACGCCATTTTTGTCCACTAGGTCATAGCGGATGAAGCCGGTGATGTCCATGTCGTAGTCGCCACCCATCAACACGTCGTTCCAGGTCACGATAAAAGCTCCGTGGGTCGTGCTGGAGCTGATGGAGGCGAAGGTTAGCGGGGCACTGATGGCGCCGCCGCTCTGCACGCTTTCTGGGGTGATGTAAACATAGCGGGTAGGAGAGCTTCCTGGTACCGGAATGTCGATTCGTGGCGCGCCACCCGTAAGAGAAGCGGCCATGGTTTTGATCTTGAGGGCATCTTTTGTCGACGCGAGATCCTTGGGTACGGTGCTGCCGGTGCCGACGGTGCGAATCTTGTTTGTGTTGCCATACAGAGCGGCACCTGCGACTTGATATGTTCCGCCCATCGCAGGGGCTTCAGGGCAAACACCTGACACTTGGCTGAGGGTCGTTAGAGTCTTGGCCGAACAAGAAGTGCCATAGGTGCCGTCGATGGACCCAACGGAGCGCAAGCTCTTGTTGATGTTTTCGGCATCGCCAACCTTGTCGGTGTAGTTGGTCAGGCTTGGAGTGGTCGGTAGAGTGGTAAATGGCCCTGAGGCTTGCCCATCAAAGCTCAGTGCACTGTTGGACATCAAAAGCACATTCAGTGGGCGACAAATCGAGTTGCCGTAGTTCGTGGCGCGTGTTGCGTTCGACGTGGATAACGGATCGCTCCACTTTACAACCGGCACTCCAGCCGTCGTGTCATTGTTGGTGCTTGAGGGGTTAGTGGGCGTTGGCTTTGTGCCGTCGTAAGCGTAGTACTGAAGCGCTTGCACCAACATTTCGCCAATGGGGTTTCCCCAGGCCGGCAGCTTGCCCTCTCCAACGGTGCTGGGGGTGCCTTGGCTTCCGTAGCTCCCTGGAGAGCGTCCAAACAAAATGATGGAGTCGAATGCCTTGATGGCTCCGGCGCCTGTGGCGCGTCCGTCGGCCAGTGGGTTATCACAGCCAGAGCTGGCACTATGGCAAAACACGCCTGTTTTGGGATTGATCTCATCCGCAAAATCACCCATGTTCTTGCGCAGGGCTCCGGCGGTGTAATTGAGGTCGTAGCTGCCTGTAATGACGCCAAATTCGGCGCGTGCGGCTCCCGAGGTGGCGTAGCCGAATTCCTGGAACAAGCCGTATGGCTTGTAGTTTTGAGTTGAATCACTGGGAAAGGCTTGGCAACGTTCCTCACCCAGAAGTTTGGGGTCGCAGACCTTGACCCGCATGGTCAACTCAGGGCCAATGTTCGTTCCATAGACCGCGCCATCACCATTTTTGTTGGGAATGGTGATTTCATGTGCTACACCGCCAGCTCCTTTGTCTGAATCTTGGTAGTAGCGCGCAAGCTTGGGGCCGAAAGTTCCTAAGGAGTAGGAGTCGGCGTCGTGCCATTGGCAAAGCCTCACTTCGACAGTGGACCAGAAGCGCACATTGCCCTTAACCATTCGCATAATGGGCGAGTTTTTTGTGGTGGAAGTGGAGTCTTCTGAACCCAAATTGCAAATGCTAAGACCGGCATAGATTCCCGCATTAGGACCTGTCGCCTTTTTGAGGTCCTCAGTCGAAAAAGGAGTGTAGTCACGAATGTCCTCACCCCGGTAGTACTTGACAAAAGCGTGAGCATCGAAATTGAGCTGGGCCCGTTCAAGCACGGTTGTACCGACGCCACCAGCAGACGTGGTGTCCGTACTGCGTTTGCCGCCGTAGAGCATTTTGCGTACGACGTCTAAACGTGTCATGGACGCCCAGTTGAGGAAGTTGCCACTCCAGTACGAAAGTGTGCCTCCTGGGCAAGAGTAAATCGTTGAAGAGGAGCTCGTGGTTCCGACAGTGCCGGTTGTGCTGGGCGTTGTGGCCCCTGGGACAGATATTGTTGTGGTAGTGCCAGTGCCGCCATCGGTGGTGGATGTGGAGAGCGTGATGGTCGAAGAAAAGCCGGTCGACGTTGCGGTCGTCGTCGTGGTCGTGGTAACGGTCTTGCTATTGGCAATCTGAGTAGGGTTGAACCGTACATCAGCGGTGCTATAGGCATAGCATTTGGTGGGATCGAAGTAGCCGTAGTATTTGAAGTTTGGCTTGAAAGTGGTGTCGATCACACCGTCATTGTCGAGGTCTTCGAAGTCGGTGTAGACCGGCCCGAACAACGAATGATCCTTGGTTGCGGCCAACATCATCATGGGGCGGTTGGAGGTTGACACGATATTTGGCGGAACAGCTAGCCTTGGTGTCGATACATCCAACGGAGTTGCCTGTAGTTGCACCGCCAGAAAGGCGAGGCTGAACACCAATAGGTGTTTGACTGAGGGCGTAATGGTTTTCATGAGGCTGGTCCTAGGTGAGCTATGCGACTGGGCACAACAATCTTTATTCCTGAAGCGGTGAGAAATAGGTCTGCAAGACGACCTGTGTGCGCAAAGAGTAGCCAAAGCCGCGTGCGGTGATGCGATAGACCGCAGTGGGTTGATAGGTCACGTTGCTAGCCCGAACAAAGTGTTCAATGATGTATTCGGGCTGCTGTGCAACGCCTTGAATGCTGGTGACGCCAGTGAATGTGCCCAGCGGAATCGCACCGGTGAAGTTGCAATGGCCCGTATCTACTGAACTGGCGGCACGATTGGGCTTGTTGTCGAAGCCGTTATTCCATGCCCCGCCTTTGCTGACTGGCCACCAAGGCTCCGAGCCACTGGTTGAGCCTGACGTTGCACTTCCCCAATTGGACGTGGCATACGTCGAGTCTTCTCTGCGGCACAAGCCGAGTTGGCAGTCGTCCGTGAAGTCTGAGACGATAGGGGCGCGTGAGCGTCCGCGGCTACATGAAGCTCCGGTCAGGATCGCCGGGGTGATCTGCATGAGATCGCGCTCGGCATCGCGCAAGGCTGATTCGGCAGCTTGATAGGCAACTTCTTGGTCTAGTTGATTGCGTGCCATGCCTTCTCCAAACATGGCTTGGCGCGCGGCCCAAACTGTGAGGCCGGTGATAGCCAGAAGAAACAGTAAAACGACGATCAGGGCCACGCCCTTCTGCTGAGTAGGTTGCACAAGAGTGACGCGACGGAGCAAGCGGAGTGTGGGCATGGTGAGCCCTAGTAGGATTGGTTGATGTTGTTTTGCACAGCGAAGATCTGTATGAAACGCTTACGCAGTGACGTATCACTAGCGCTTTGGCTCTTTTCTTCGTTGTTGCAATTGATGTACTTGCGTAGAGCCGTGCTCTTGTCTGCAATCTTGGGGGCTGCACCCACGCTGCGCGTCATGATGCACACTCGTACCGCGACCACTCGGCTCCAGGGCGAAAGTGCAACGCCATTGATGTTGAGTGTCGCCAAATCGTTTTTAATTTCCAGTGCGGTGTAGAAGCGATCAGGCGCACGGGTGGTTGCATTGTTGTAGACGCCATACGTCAACTGCAAGTCTTCAACCCCGAGCAGAATTGGTTGGTAGCCGCTCGTATTGCCATTACCGGAACATCGCAAGCTCATGGTCGTGACGCTCTGTTTTTCGATTTCAGTGGTGGTATCTCCGAGTGAATATCGATTGGAAACGAACAAGGGGAGTTGTGGAGGCAGGGCCGCATTGAGAGTCGTTGCGGGTGTGCCGTCGTTGAGCTTTCGGATCGCGTTGCTGGCGTCGTTGGCCGCATCGGCCCCATTGCAGTCGCGCCGCGTTCCGACCACGCTATTCATGGCGTCGCTGGAGAAATAATTAATGACCAGGGAGTCAGGCGCTGTCGATGACGGCGTGCCGCAGGTTCCTGTCGCCACATCGAAGACAGAGCCTTCACAGCCAAAAATACCTGTGATATAGGCATTGTCACTACTGCTGGGGGATGTCCAATCTGTGGATCGTACGGGAATACCTTGCGCTGGAGGGTAACCATCGACGCGACGCATTTTAGGGAAGTTGGGTGAGATCGGCGGTGCTACTGTTGGGTAAAAACCGGCGTTGGCAATGTCACGGCCCAAGAGTTCGAGGGCAAAAGAACCCGTTTCTTGATTTGCGCTGTTGCGTTCCACTGCGCGCTGGGTCTCTCGGGTGTTCAGGTAGACATAGGCGGCGGCGGTCACCAAGAAAAGCGTTATCGCCAGGGTGATCATCAACTCCACCAGTGTGACGCCTTGCTGGCGAGTTGGCATGGGGCGGGTATGGTTCATGGCACGAAGGAGAAACGGGCGCAACGCACACCTGCTGGAGCCGATGCCGAGGAGGGGCAGCAGGTTTGTCGAGCCAAGCCGGTTTGAGATGCATCGCATGTGGGGGCCGCGACCAGATTGACGGCCGTACCGTCGTTGACACGGCGTTGTGAATCAGTGTTGTCCTTGTCAAACCACATCAACGTGACCGTAATGCCGTCGCTTCGATTACCTTCGACCAAGGCTGCTCCTTGAGGTAGTGCATTGCGCACGCGCAGGCGCCAGGCCCCCATGTCGTAGGTCGCGCGCTGCTGGGGAGTGCAACTTGAGACAGAGGTATCCGTTTCGCAATTTGGGGTAATGGTCAACGATGTGTCGTCAGCAGCTTGCTGGGTTGCCCAACTGCTGCTAAGTAGATATGCAGAAGTGCTATCTGCCCCCGTGATGAAGTTGCGCCCCGCTTGGCTCGGATTCATGCGAACACGGTCGGTAAAGTCAGCGAACAAAGATGCATTGGCGGAGCGCGACCATGAGTTAATTTTGTACTTGGTCGTTGCGATTTGCAGCCCTGCAATGCCTAGTAAGCCAATCGATAACACGATGATGGCTACCAAGACTTCAATCAAGGTGACGCCGCTGTTGATGCGACGACGTGAGGAGGTATTGACCATAGGAGCTCTTAGTTCGTATCGCTACCGCAAGCGGCCTGGTTGGAAATGGTTCGGGTCCGCCCCATCTTGTTGAGGCAAATATTGACGCCGAATTGCTGCGTCCAAGGATGGTTAACGGATTCGAATATCAGGTCGAATTCTTCTGCGCTACTCAACCCATTGAGGCCTCTGGCATTGAATTGAATCTTGCGGGTACTCGATTGGGCTTGGAGGTAATAGTCTCCAGCGACGGGCTGGCGAGCAAAAAGAAGGTCCTCCGGGGCAGCCGGATAGTTACTGGCGTTGTCACAAGAGGGATTCAAAAAAGTGATCCACCCTACCTGCCAGTCTTGGCCGCTTGTGGCGCAACGAGGGCCACTGCTTCCGCTGCCTGTCGCATTGACGGTCGTACTCAAACACATGGTGACACACGTGTTCTTGCCGATGGCTTCGTTGCGCGCCCTCAGGACGCTAGATGCGAATTCGTTGCTGATGCCAAGCATCTTGTTGCGAGCAAAAAAATCTCGGAGTGAGGGCGCCGCTAGAACTGCCAGAATGGCGACAATCGCAAGTGCCACCAACATTTCGAGTAGAGTAAATCCATGGCCGTGTGTAGGCGGCGTACGAAATTCCAATGTTGATGGATGCGTCATGGCCTCAATTGTGAGGAAAGGCGCTCCAGAATTAACTGCCGTTGGTCTGGCATCGTGAGCCGCTTGACGGATGGCCGCTCAGATTGTGAAGTGCCGGCTTATGTCGGCGGGGTCACGGCTCAGATATCCTGAATCAACCGACTGAACTCATCCACATCCTCGAAGCTGCGGTAGACGGACGCAAAGCGCACATAGGCCACCTTGTCGAGCTTCTTGAGTTCACGCATCACCAACTCGCCGAGTTTTGCGGTGGTGATCTCCTTGGCGCCGCTGACGAGCAGCTTGCGTTCGATGCGTTCCAGGGCCGCATCGACCTGTTCGACGGCGACCGGGCGCTTCCGCAGCGCTAGGCGCATCGACGCTTGCAGCTTGGTTGCGTCGAAGTCCATGCGGCTGCCATTTTTCTTGACCACGCTGGGCATGGCCACTTCAGCGCGTTCGTACGTGGTGAAGCGCTGCTCGCACGAGCCGCAGCGGCGCCGGCGGCGAATCAGGTCTCCGTCTTCGGATTCCCTGGTTTCAACCACCTGCGTCTCTGCGTGGCCACAGAAGGGGCACTTCATCGCGGGGCCGCCCGTGCGGTGTCGCGGATCAACGGTAGACCGGGAAGCGCGAGGTCAGGGTATTGACCTTGGCGCGCACGGCGGCGATGTTGGCTTCGTCGCGTGGGTTGTCCAGCACGTCGGCGATCAGGTTGGCCGTGATGCGCGCTTCTTCGTCCTTGAAGCCGCGGGTGGTCATGGCCGGGGTGCCGACGCGCACGCCGCTGGTGACCATTGGCTTTTCCGGGTCGTTCGGGATGGCGTTCTTGTTGATCGTCATGTGGGCTTGGCCCAGCACGGCTTCGGCTTCCTTGCCGGTGATGCCCTTGGCACGCAGGTCGACCAGCATGACGTGGCTTTCGGTGCGGCCGCTGACGATGCGCAGGCCGCGCTGTGTCAGGGTTTCGGCAACGATCTGGGCGTTCTTCAGCACTTGCTGTTGGTACACCTTGAACTCAGGTTGCAGTGCTTCCTTGAAGGCCACCGCCTTGGCCGCGATGACATGCATCAGCGGGCCGCCTTGCAGGCCGGGGAAGATGGCGCTGTTGATGGCTTTTTCGTGTTGCGACTTCATCAAAATGATGCCGCCACGGGGGCCGCGCAGGCTCTTGTGGGTGGTGGAGGTGACCACGTCAGCGTGTGGCACAGGGTTGGGGTAGATGCCTGCGGCGATCAGACCAGCATAGTGGGCCATGTCGACCATGAAGATAGCGCCGATTTCTTTGGCCACTTTAGCGAAACGCGCGAAGTCGATGCCCAGCGAGTAGGCGCTGGCACCGGCCACGATCAGCTTGGGCTTGTGTTCGCGTGCCTTGGCTTCCATCGCGTCATAGTCGATTTCTTCTTTGGCATTGAGACCGTAAGAAACAACGTTGAACCACTTGCCGCTCATGTTCAGTGGCATGCCGTGGGTCAGGTGACCGCCTTCGGCCAAACTCATACCCATGATGGTGTCGCCGGGTTTCAGGAAGGCCAGGAACACTGCTTCATTGGCCGAAGCGCCGCAATGCGGCTGCACGTTGGCTGCGTCGGCACCGAAGATTTGCTTCACGCGGTCGATGGCCAACTGCTCGGCCACGTCGACATATTCGCAACCGCCGTAGTAGCGCTTGCCTGGGTAGCCTTCGGCGTATTTGTTGGTGAGCTGCGAGCCTTGTGCAGCCATGACGGCGGGTGAGGCGTAGTTTTCGCTGGCGATCAGCTCAATGTGGTGTTCTTGGCGCGCATGCTCTTGCTGGATGGCGCGAAAGATTTCGGGATCGGTTTGCTCGATCAGGATATTACGGTCGTACATGGCAGTCCTTGCAGAAATTGCATATGGGTGATTACTTGTTCGAGACAAGTAGCTGCCCAGGCGAACGGCTGATCACCGAAGCCAAAGCTTTGGTGGCACGCTTCCCAGTGGTTGCCCGAGGGCCGCATCGTGAAGATGCAGCCGCAACGGTGGTCCACGTCAACATGGGCACTTTGCAGCGCCATGCCTATCGCCAGTTGCGTACCCTGCTAGTGTAGCCCAGGCTCGCATTCCTGTTGAAGGCCAGCGCGCAAGCCCCATGAAAAATGCCGCTCAAAAAAGCGGCATCTCCAGCGAAAGCCAGCGGTGCAGATCAATAGAGACCGGCCACCTTTTCTTCACTGGTCTCGGCTTGGCGTTTGATGGGGGCCATCACTGGAATCGTGCGGGGCACCACAAATGGGGTACTCCGGCCGGCGACAACCTGCTGCAGACGTTGGTGTTCTGCCAAAACCTTGCTGGCATAACCGCCGTCGTCGTTCAAATTGGCCGCACCCACGTAGTAGCGCAGCCCGCCTTCAACCGAGCCTGCGCGAGCGATGCATTCCTGGAGAACCTTCACACCCACGCGCAGATTAGTCAGAGGATCGAACGCCGCGAACTGGCCGCCAAAGTTCTCGTACTTGTCGGTGTGGACCTTGGTCATGACCTGCATCAGTCCTTGAGCGCCTACTGGGCTTTGGGCAAATGGGTTGAAGCCCGATTCAATCGCCATCACGGCGAGGATCAAGGTAGGGTCGAGTTTGACGGAGCGGCCGATTTCATAAGCTTCGGACACCAAGGCACTGACCGGTTCTGGAGCCACGCGGTACTTTTTGCTCAGCCAGTAGGCGACTGCCGCTTGCTGCTTGGGCAAATCTTTGGGGTTGGATGCAGTGGCGCGGTCGACGGCGTCGTTTTCGATTTGCACGCCTTGCATGCCCATCACCTCGATGCGCCGCTCTTGGAGCCAGCTCATCAATTGCACTTCGCCCACTTCACGCAGGTCTGGACGTGCGGTGATCGTGATGGCGGCAAATGCCACGACCAGCCCGATCAGGGCAAATCCATTGTGGGTAATTTCAAAAAAGCCCTGGAGGATGTCGGACATGACCGTCCGGGCTCCTTGGCTCAACTTCTGTAACGCTGTCATAGCACTCCTCAACTCGCGTTGGCGAACGACGACTTGGAGAACTGTGTGTGTTCAGTCCGGTCGTCTTGCGTTCGCCGATTGGTTTGGGTCGCCATCAAAATCGTGCAGTGCCTTTTCTTTCTGGGCATCGATTTGATAAGGGCCGGGGTCGGCCGCGGGCGTCGATCTTCACTGGCTTTCCAGCAACGGGCGGATTCTATGGGGTGTTTTAATACACGGTCAAGAATATGTTTATGATTTTTTATATATAAAATTGCATTAGAGGGCGCTTTTGACTGCGAAAAAAGTCGCAAAACGGTGTTGTCCACGACGTTTTAAAAATTGGATGGTGCACAGGCAGCGCCGGCCTGCTTGGGTGTTGCAGCTAGCAAAAGTGCAGCAAGCTTCACTGCGATTGGAAAGGTACTGGATGTTTTTACAGATTTTTGTGGTTTTTTAAACTTTACGTTTACTTGCAGTTGCATCCATGTGGGGGCTGTGCATCTGCGTGTAGACAGCTGCGGCGATTAATTTCGCTAATTTCTTGGGTTTGCACGTCGTTCGCCTTGTCAATGCAAAGCTCGCAATGACAGCGGCTGCGATGATTGAAAAGTACATTTGAATTCGCCGTGCGCATTGACTAGAGTGAAGGCGTCTGCAGCAGCAGGCATCAACCGGTAGGAGCCAGCAGTCATCTGACACTCAGCGACGATGACGCGAAGCAGCCCCGGTCCACTATGGAGGCAATCTATTGCCTCCGCCGCAACGAGGGACATCACTCTCCCTGTTGCGAACCCAGGTGACACGGACATTAGTTCAGTCGCCAAGCCCGGACGGTAGGTGTCACACCAGCCGTCCGGGCTTTTCGTTTTGGGCGCGATGGTCAACGCTTTTTGACGTGGCAGCGTGGCTATTTCCTTCGTGAACTACATCGGGTGCGGACGCGTGCTTTATGCTTGCCCACAGCATAAAAACAATCGACCCTATGAAACTCGCCAACGCACGAAATCATCCGCTGTTCAGACGCTTCCTATGGGCGCTGGTGGCCTTCGTTTTATTGCTGCTCGTCGGGTGGTTGGCCGTGCCGCCTATTCTGAAAAGCCAGGCGCAGAAGATCGGTAGCGAGCAACTAGGGCGGGCGCTCACCATTGGCTCGGTCGACTTCAAGCCCTGGTCGCTGGAATTGGCGTTGGGCGATATCGCCATTGCGGGTGCCGCTGCTGGGGCGCCTCCCCAGGTAGAAATCAAGCGTCTCTATATAGATGCATCCATTCAGTCCCTGGTGCGCCTGGCGCCGGTGGTGCGTGCGGTGTCCGTCGACGAGCCGAAGATCCGTGTGACGCGCTTGGCGGATGGCGGCTACGACTTTGATGATGTGTTGGCGCGGTTGCTGGCGCCTTCTGATAAACCGCCAGGTAAGCCACCACAGTTCGCGGTCTACAACGTTGAGGTCAAAGGTGGTAGCCTGGACTTTGACGACCAGCCGGTGGGCAAGCTGCACACTGTGCGCGACCTGCATTTGGGTCTGCCTTTCCTCAGCAATTTCGACTCGCGCTTGGAAGTGAAGGTAGAACCACACCTCTCGCTGAATTTCAACGGCAGTAAATTTGAAACCACGGCCGAAACCACGCCGTTTGCCGACTCCCGCAAGACTGACGCCAAGCTGCAGTTGGCTGACTTTGATCTGGCACCGTACCTCGGTTATCTGCCGAAGAACCTGCCGCTGAAGCTGCAGGCTGGCAAGGTGCAGGCAAATGTGCAGGTGCATTTTGAACAGCAGCCCGCTACCAGTCTCAAACTTACCGGGCAGGTCGAGGCGCAGAACTTCAAGGCCAACGACATCCACGACCAGGATGCCGTGGCTTTCGAGAGTGTGAAGGTCGTGCTCGACGAAGTGCGCCCCTTGGAAAAACTGGTCAAAGTGGCGTCAATCGAGGTGACCGCACCGCAATTGGACGTGGTGCGTAACGCCAGGGGCGAGTTGAATTTGCTCGAAGGCTTGACAACGCCAGCCGCCGCAACACCCCCGCCCAAGCCTAAAAAACTTGAAAATGCTCCTCAAAAAGGAGCATCTGCAGCAGCCGCAACGGCCTCAATGCCCGCTAGTGCTAGTAAGGATGCGAATCCTGCCCCTGGTGAGGCCAGCGCCGAGTGGCGCATTGAACTTGCCAAGTTCAGCGTTAAGGGCGGGCTGGTGCGCTGGGAAGATCACAACGCCAGCCTGCGCTCGGGTGCGGTGAAGTACGCCGCGCGTGATGTGGCGCTGGATGTGTCTGCTGTCACTTGGCCTGTCGCTGGCCCCCTGGCCTTCAGCGGCGAAGCCTCGATTGATGGGGCGCCTGATCGTCCAACCGGCACACCGTCGGTGAAACCTGTTACGCCGTCAACCCAGCGCCCCGCGAACACTCCGGCGCCCGTGGCCAAGGGGCCGATCACTTTCGAGGGTAATGCCACCGACAAAATGGCGAAGGTCAATGTCAAGCTCAACGGCCTGCCATTGGGACTGGGCGCACCTTATGCCGATGTGTTTTTGGTGCCCAAAGTGGCGGGGCAGATCAGCGCCAACCTGGACGTAGCTTGGGAGGCGCCCATGCGCTTGCAGGTCAACGCGCAACAGGTGCAATTAGACCAAGTGGTGGTGACCGACCCCGCGGCCGCTCCCAAGGGCGCCAGGCCGAGCGCTGTCAAAGGCGGCGAACTGGCCAGTGTGCAGACCGTGCTGCTGACCAATGCGTCGATCGGTGTGGATACCCACAAAGTGAGCATCGAGCGCCTGGCCGTGAACACCCCGCGCGCCCGCGTCGAGCGCGCAGCTGATCAAACCTGGATGTTCGAGCGGTGGGTGCGTACCACCCAGGGCACTTTCAGTCAGAACGCGCCAGCCGCTGCGGCGGTGGTGGCGGCCGTGACCGAGGTGGCTGAATCCGGCTCAGGTCGCTGGACGGTCAACGTCGATAACCTCCAGGTCGATGGCGGTGCCGTGGCCTTTGTTGACAACGGTGTGGCCCAGCCAGTGCAGGTGGATCTGTCTGAAATCAAGGCCGAGGCCAAGAGCTTCGTCTTGGGTGGCAAAAAGCCATCGCCGGTGACGTTGTCGCTGAAGATGCGCTCTGGAAATACCGAGCCGGGCCGTTTGTCGTTTAAAGGCGCGGCGGGCACGGAACCCCTCAGCGTCAATGGTCAGGTCGACATGTCGCACCTGCCCATGCAAGTGGCCGACCCCTATGTGCGACACCTGTTGAACCTGCAGTTTGTACGTGCAGACACCAGTTTCAAAGGCCAGGTCGACGTGACGATGGCGCGTGACGGGTTGGCAGCCAAGCTTGGCGGTAACCTGACGGTGGAAGACTTCCGCGCCAACGGTGCGACCCAGGTGGTGACGCCGGCAGCACCTACGGCTGCCGCCAACGATTCGCCACAACTGGCGGCCGCAGTCGCCACCAGCACCACGCGGCGCGGACGCGAGCTGCTGAGCTGGAAGGTACTGAACCTGCGCGGCGTGGACGTGGCCTTGAGCCCGGGCAAGGCGCCGGTGGCCTCAGTCAAAGAAACCGCGCTGGACGATTTCTATGCGCGCATCATCTTGAATGAGAACGGCCGGTTAAATCTGCAGGACTTGGTGAAATCATCCGAGCAAGCCGCTGCAACGTCTCCAACACCAGCGGCGTCCGCCTCGTCCGCTACGCCTGTCAAGTCAGGGTCCGTGACCACGGCCAAAGTGCCCACCCCGCCGAGTCCACCCAACCCGCTCGACCCGGTGATCAACTTTGGCCCCATCACCCTGGTCAATGGCCGGGTGGCGTTCTCCGACTTTTTCATCAAGCCCAATTACTCTGCTGATCTGAGTGAACTGGCCGGCAAACTCAGCGCTTTTTCATCGGTGCCGGTGCAGGGCGTGCCGCAACTCGCTGATTTGGAGCTGCGCGGCAAAGCGGAGGGCACGGCTTCGCTTGACATCAAGGGCAAACTCAACCCGCTGGCCAAGCCGCTGGCGCTGGACATCAACGCCAAGGTCAAAGACCTGGAGCTGCCCCCGCTGTCGCCATACTCTATTAAGTATGTGGGCCATGGCATTGAGCGCGGCAAGCTGTCGATGGACGTGCACTACAACATCAAGCCTGATGGCCTGCTGACGGCTGAAAACAGCATCGTGCTGAACCAGTTGACCTTTGGCGAACCTGTGCCCGGCGCACCGACCAGCCTACCGGTGAAACTGGCGACGGCCTTGTTGTCCGATTCCAATGGCGTGATCGACCTGAACCTGCCCATCAGCGGCTCGCTCAACGACCCGCAGTTCAGCATCGTGCCCATCATCTTCAAGATCATCGGCAACATCATTGTCAAAGCTGTGACCGCGCCGTTCAACGCGCTGGGCAAGGTCTTCAGCGGTGGCAGTGACCGGGACGAACTCAGCACCGTGGCGTTTGTGGCAGGCAGCGACGATCTCACGCCGCAAGCTGAAGAGGGTCTGGTCAAAGTGGCCAAGGCGCTTGAAAGCAAGCCTGCGCTGAAATTGACCGTAGTGGGCGAGGCCAGCGAGGCTGTGGAGTTGGAGTCCTATAAAAAGGAACGCCTGCTGCGCCGCATGCGTGCCGAAAAGCGCCGTGCGGGTATGGCCGATGGAACGGCTTCATCGGGCCGCGCTGATGCAACAGACATCAAGATCAGTGACGCCGAGTACCCCGATTTGGTGAAGGCGCTTTACAAACGCGCGGATTTCCCCAAGCCGCGCAACGCTATCGGCCTGACCAAAGACCTGCCCGTGCCCGAGATGGAAGCATTGCTGCTGGCCAACATCCGCATCCCCGACGACGCCATGAAAGAGTTGGCCACCCAGCGTGGCGTGGCCGTGCGCGACTATCTGGCGGCGCAGAAGCTGTCGACCGACCGGCTGTTTTTAGGAGCGCCCAAGGTCATCACTGCAGACGAAAAGTGGACGCCCCGGGCCAACCTGTCGCTTGCCGTGCCTTGAGGTAAAGTGGCTGCGGCGCGCTTGTAATAAGCTTGTGACACGCTTGTGATGTACGTGCGACGTGGTGTCGTAGCGCCACACAAGGGGATTTGAATCCGCCCCACAAAAAAACAGCGAAAATAGCGCGCTTGCCCCCACCTGTACGCCATGACGTCAGGAACGGGCTGACGGCCTGAAGGGCCGTCCGCGAAATTCATGATGGATTCCCTTTTTTGATTCCTGCGCGCCTGCCCAATGAGCGGGCGCTCTCCAACGATTGATTGCATGTTCGGTTTTTCCGCCTCCAAATCTACGCCCGCCAACAGCCCCGAGAGCCAAACTGCTGTGACCTCTACCACCTCTAAATCCCAAGAGCCGCACCCGCTGGACGCCTTGACCGGTGGTGCTTTCTCCGCCCAAACCGCGGGCGAGCGCGCACAACGCATTCGCGACTGGTTGGCCACCAACCCCACGGCAGAGCAGATCAGCCAAGTCTTTCAAGAGCTCAGCGGGCGTGACCGTGGTGCCGCCAAGCCATTGCGCGAAAAGCTCGACGAAATCAAGCGCGCGAAGGGCCAGGAAGGCCTGGCCGCTGATTGGGCGCGCAAGGCCACCACGCTTCTGGAGCTACCACGGCTGAACGTGGCCGATGCCATGGCCTGGCAGCGCGATGCCGCCAAAGCTGGCGCACCGCTGAGCAAGGAGCCACTCGCCACACTCAAGGTACAACTGGCCGACCGCATCAAGGGCATTGAAGACCTGCAACACCGTGTGCAAGTGCAACGCGAAGCCGCCGTGCTGATGGCGCAGCGCATCGAAGTGTTGTCCACCAAGCCATGGCGCGACGCGCAAGCCGCACTCGAACTGTTGGGCACCGACGTGGCCCATTGGCAAGAACAAGCCGCCTCGTTGGCCGCAGATGCCAACTGGACCAGCGTGGACAACAAGTTCCCCACCATGCTTGACGCTTCCAAATCGCAACTGCTGGTGGTGTGGGAGGCTTTCCAAGCCGCTATCGCGCAAACCGTGGCCGCTGCTGAAGATGCTGCCGCACCGTTGCCGCAAGTGGCGATGTGGGCCGACGAGCTGCGCGCCGCGCGTGGCCTGCCCACCGAAGCCGAGGCACGTGCCAAGGCTGCGCAACCCGCCCGCGCACCAATCGACCCCGCCGCACGCGAAGCCGCCAACAAAGCCGTGCAAGAAGCGCTGACCAAGGTTGAGCAAGAAGTCAAAGAAGGCCACGGCAAAGCCAGCGCCGGCGCGGCTGCTGCACTGCGCAATGCGCTCAAGGAACACAACCGTCTGGTCGACGAAAAACTCAGCAACGCCGCGCAAACCGCACTGGCCGCCGCTGGTGAACTCGAAGGCTGGCAACGCTGGCGCGCCGACCAACTGCGCGAAGAATTGTTGATCAAGGCTGAAGGCCTGCTCAAGCGCCCCGAAGGCCACGCCCTGGGCGGCCGCAAAATGCAGGAAACCCTGCGTCAAATGCGTGAGCAGTGGAAACAAACCGACCAAGGCGGCGTGCCCAACCACGCACTGTGGAAGCGTTTTGACGAAGCCTGCAACCAAGCCCATAAAGTGGTTGAAGCCTGGCTCGAAAAGGTCAAGGCCGAATCGGCTGAGCACAAGGCACAACGCGTGGCCTTGATTGAAGAAGTGCAGGCCTGGGCTGCCGACAACGCCACCGCCAAAGACGGTGACTGGAAAGGCTTCAACCGCGTGCTGCACCAGTTCAGCGAACGTTGGCGCAATGCCGGCCACCTGGGCGAAAAGGCTTTTGCCGAAATGCAAGGCCAATGGAAACAAGCCATTGGCCAAGCCGCGGCGCCGCTGGAAGCCATTCAAAAGCAAAGCGTCGAACGCCGCCAGGCCATGATCGAAGAGGCCAAGGTTTTGGGCGCAGCACCTTCGCTGCGCATCGATGCCGTGAAGGCCTTGCAGCACCGCTGGCAAGCCGAGGCGCAAAGCGTGCCGATGGAACGCAAGCACGAGCAAAAGCTGTGGGATGCTTTCCGCAAGCCGATCGACGACGCCTTCAACCGCAAGACGCAAGAGCGCGAAAAAGCCGCCAGCGCCATGAGCGAACACGACCGCGTGGTGCTTGAGGCCGCCAAGGCTTTGGAAGGCGCCAACGCCACTGGCGATGCGGCCAAGATCCGCACCGCCATGGCCAACCTGGAAGCCGCGCTGCGTGGCCAGGCGCAAGCCCAGGCCGCCGCACAAGCCGACAAGGCCGACGCCGAAGCCCAAGCTTCTGCCCAAGCCGAAGCCAAGGCCGCTGCGCCAGTGGGAGATGCGGCTGCTGAAGGTTCTGAGGAAAATGCGACCGCAGCGCCCGCTGAATCTGCGGAAGGTGCTACTGAAAACGCAGCAGAAGCTTCGGCTGAAGCGCCAGTGGAAGCCCCCAAGACCGTGGCCCGCAAGCCCGTGGTGGCGATGCGCGGCGACGACCGCCCTGGCATGAAGAAGGCCGAGCCCGCACCCGCAGGCCGCGGCGGCAAGTTTGGCGATCGCAAAGACGGCCCACGTGGTGCGGCACGTCCTGGCGACAACAAGTTCGAGCCGCGCCGCGATAGCCGTGACGGCCGCGATGCACGTCCGGGCCGCGATGGTGGCCGCTTTGGCGACCGCCCCGCGTTCGAAGACCGTGGCCCACGCCTGGGAGACGCCGCTTTCCGTGCGCAACGCGAAGCTGTAGAACACGCACAACTGGCACTGAAGAAGCTGGCCGCGCAAGCCCATGGCGAAGCGCTCACGCAACTGCTGACCGCTTGGGAAAAGCGCGATGCAGCGCTGCTGCCAAGCGCGCAGGAACTCGGTTCCCGCATGACGCCCGCCACGCGCCAAGCCTGGACCCAAGCCCTGGGCCAAACGGCACCAAAGGGTGATGCCGCCCAGTCGCTGTTGCGCCTAGAAATGGCCGCTGAAGTGCCGACGCCAGCCGAGCATTTGTCGGCCCGCCGCATGCTGCAACTGCAGATGCTGACGCGTCGCAACGACCCTGCACCCGAGCAAACCTGGGGTCAGGACGCCGCCAACGTGTTGGCTGGTGCTGCCGACGATGCGGCTGCGCGTCGCTTGCAGAATGCACTGAAGGTGCTGCTGCGCAAGTGAGCATTCACGCCGACACCAGCGGCCACCTTGAGTCGTTGACCTTAGGCGTCACGCTGCGGGTCTACCAACCCGCAGACGAAAGCGCGGTGGTCGCCCTGTGGCGTGCCTGCGATTTGGTACGCCCATGGAACGACCCGCACAAAGACATCGCGCGCAAGTTGCTGGTGCAGCCGGAGTTGTTTCTGGTGGCCGAAAACACATCCGGCATCGTTGGCACGGCCATGGCGGGATATGACGGCCATCGCGGCTGGCTCTACTACCTGGCTGTGGCGCCCAGCGCGCAACGCTTGGCGCTAGGCCGTCGCTTGGTGGCCAAAGTCGAGCGCCTGCTGTTGGACATGGGCTGCCCCAAAATCAACCTGCTAGTGCGCAACACCAATGTGGGTGTGATTTCGTTTTATGAGAAGCTCGGCTTCACGGCCGATGCCAGCGCAAGCCTAGGCAAACGCTTGATTCCCGACACGCCTTAAAAACTCTTGCGATGCTTCAATGCATAGGCGCCCGTAGACCATCCGGTGACGGGCGCTTTGTCATTCAGCCTGCGCTGAAGCCGGCTGAGCCACAAATGCGCTGGGCCGTTGTGTGCTGGCCAACAGCGTGAGCGACTGCCGCGCGCGTGTCATGCCCACGTAGAACGTGTTCTGCTCCTCCACGGCTTCCGCGTCAGGTGCGGGAAACTCCCCTTGGGCCAGGTAGGGCAGCACCACCGCATCAAACTCCAAACCTTTCACGCTGCTGATGCTGGCCAGCAGCAGGCTGCTCGGTTTGGCAATGGCTTTGCCGCCCTTGGTGACCGCGTGGGTGTGCTGCTGTTGCTCGATGGTGTTGAGGTGTTGAAAGAACTCTGCCGGGCTGGCAAAACGTTCTGCCGCCTGGGCCAGCCAGTTCAGATTGGACTCGGCCTCGCTGCGGCGCAGGCGCGAGTGCAGCACGTTGTTCATCAGCGCGTGGATGTTTAGCGTCTTCAGCATCGCTTCCAGCAAACCCGGGCCGCTGTTGTGGTGAGAGTTGAAGTTGCGGATCAGTTCCACGGTTTCCTTCAGGCGCCGGCGTGTGGTGTTGGGGGCGTTGCGCAGCACCTGGTTGTCGAAAAAGTGCGTCAGGAAAGACGGGGCTTCGGTCACGCTGCGCACGGCGTCTTCCAGCAGCGCCTGCTGCGATTCGTCCTCGCGGCCTTCCACCTGGATGCGTGACTCGGCAAAGAAGACTAACGCGCGCATAACCAGTGCGCGCGTGCGCTCCACCGTCACGCTGCGCAAATCGTCGGTGGCTACGGCCAGCAAGCCACGCACAAACAGCACCTCTGGGCGCAGCACATAGCTGTCGAATCCACGTGTGGTATACGGGATGCTGGCCTCGATGAGCTCGTTTTCGATCTGCACCGATTGGTGAGGGTGGCGCAGCAGCACCGCCAGGCCTTCCATGCGGCTTTTGCTGGCCGGTGCGCCGGCCTTCCAGCGCTGCGCCTCTTGCACCACCAAGCGTGCACCCTCGGCGTTGTCGGCGTAGTGCTGTACGGCGACGGTGGTGGGATGGGGGGCCAGCGAAGCGTAGGGCTTGTTGGCGATTTTGCCGGCCAGGCGTGCCAGCGCAGGGCTGAAGCGAAAGCTGTGCGTGAGCGGGTAGCGTGTGACCGGATGGCCCACGGTCACGCTCAACTGCAGCAGTTCGTCGCGCATGAATTTGGCGTCGGCACCCGTGGCCTTGTGGATCACCTGGTCCACGTCGCCCACGCCGCAAAAGAAGCAGCGGTTGGTGGTCAGCAGTTGCCGCAGCACCGTGAACATGGCTTGGTTCATGTCGTGCATTTCGTCGACGACCAGCACCTTGATGGCGCTGGGCCAGGCGCGCGTGTGGGTTACGGGGTCGTCACGCAACAGCAGGCTCGCGAGGTCGTAGGTAGCGTCGTGGGGGCCGCGAAAAGCTGGGCGCTCGGGGTTGGCCGTTCGCAGGCGTTCCAACGCCAGGTAGATTTTGAGCTGCGTGTATTCGCAGCCGATCGACTCCGCGTAATCGGTGTCCACGCGTTGTTCGTCGCGTTCCAGCAGGTCGCGCAGCGTGCCCTTGAGAACTTCGCTCTGCTGCAAGAAGACGTCCGTCATACCGTGGTCGCCTAGCGTGGGAATCAACAGTGCATCCGGCCAGCGCTCATTCGGCTGGTCGGCCACCATTTCCACGGCTTGCCAGATCAGCGGACTGAACTGCTCTGCCTCGGTGTAGACCGGCACGGCTTCGCCTTCGAGTTCCAGCAGCACCTGGGTGCAAAACGCCTCGAAGGTCTGGATGCGCAGCGTGTGGATCACAGGCGCCGGCACGCCAATTTTCTTCAGCGCGCCTTGCAGAGCCTGGCGTGCAGCGTCGGTGTAGGTCAGCGCAAAAATCTGCTCGGGCCGCGTGCCGCGTGTCCAGGCTTCTGCCATGCGCAGGGCGAGCACCGTGGTTTTGCTGGCGCCCGCGTTGGCTTCCACGATGGCCATCCGTGCCGGGCTGATCTGCACAGCCAGTTGCTCGGCCGTCGGGACGATGGCCTTGGGTGTGAAGTGGGCAACTGATTTTTCGGGTATGGACATGGGTGAGTTGGGGTCAGAAAAAAGTGGTGCGGGTTAAGCCAATCCTTCGCGAACAGGCCTTTGACGAAACGAAGCTGCTGATGCCGATGTGAAGGTTGGCTATTTTTGCTTGCAAGCTGCGCGGCCGACGCAGTATGTCGCTAGTCCATTCGTGAACTATGTCCGGCCGCTTGCGAGGCGACCGTGAACTAATGCATATCGAGCTGTAACTCGTTGTTAAACAATTCAGTTGCGTTACTACTCGTCAATTTACAGCGTGTTTTACTCCTCGCGCTGCCTTTTAGAAACTTTGTCATGAACCGTCATTTGCTCGCTTTAGGTCTCGCACTGTCTGCCACCACCGTGGCGCCTTTGGTTTCTGCAGCTCCGGTGAATCTAGTGCAAAACGGCAGCTTTGAAATTTTCACGCCTGGTTCTGCAACCAAGCCTTCCACCTCTCAATACACGCAGGTCTTCACTGGCATCTCGGGTTGGACGCTGGACCGCAACGGTCTTGAGCTACGCAACAACGTGGTCGGTACAGCGCAAAACGGCTCGATCTTTGCTGAGTTGGATGTGAGCGCGAACAGCAAGATTAGCCAAAGCATCAACACCATTGTGGGCGACGCCTACACGCTGGGCTTCTACTACTCCAACCGCAGCTATGTATCGGTGGCCAGCAATGGCTTGGGCTGGTCGCTGGGCTCGTTGACCGGCCTGGCTCCTGTGCTGGCCTATAACGCCACTTCAGACAACGATTGGCACTATTACGAAACCACATTTGTGGCAGACAGCGCCACCTCGCTGCTCTCGTTCTTTGCTACCGGTACGTCGGACTCTTACGGCAGCTCGCTGGACAACATCACGCTGTTCCACACCTCGACGGCCCGCTTGGCCAACAACGTGCCCGAGCCTGCGGGCTTGGCGTTGATGCTGACTGGTTTGCTCGGCATGGGTTGGGCGGGAAGCCGCCGCAAGCAGGCGCAGCAGTCATCGACTGAATAAGTGTGCGGTAGGTGGCTGATGAGGTGGCTGATTTCGCCACTTTCAGGACCCCGACATCTCTGCGGGGTCGCAAACAAAAAAAGCTCCTGGTCAGGAGCTTTTTTTGCGACTGCAGAAGCCGATTAAACGCGCTTGCGGTATTCGCCGGTGCGGGTGTCGATTTCAACCTTGTCGCCTTGGGCCACGAAGATTGGCACGCCGAATTCAAAACCGGTGGCGATCTTGGCGGGCTTGAGCACCTTGCCGGACGTGTCGCCCTTGACGGCGGGTTCGGTCCAGGTGATTTCGCGCTGCACGCTGGTGGGCAGTTCAACCGAGATGGCCTTGCCGTCGTAGAACACGACTTCGAGTTCCATGCCGTCTTCCAGGTAGTTCAGTGCGTCGCCCATGTTTTCGGCTTCGACTTCGTACTGGTTGTATTCGGTGTCCATGCAGATGTACATGGGTTCAGCGAAGTAAGAGTAGGTGCACTCTTTCTTGTCCAGAACGATTTGTTCCATCTTGTCGTCGGCCTTGAACACCACTTCGGTGTTGAAGTTGGCGATCAGGCTCTTGAGCTTCATGCGCACGGTGGCAGAGTTGCGGCCGCCGCGGCTGTATTCGGTCTTCAGGACGACCATGGGGTCCTTGCCGTGCATGATGACGTTGCCGGCGCGGATTTCTTGAGCGATTTTCATAGCTGTTTTCTAGGGTTTGGGCCGTGCGACGCTTCTGTTTCGAGGCATGTACGCGGCGGTGAGGAAAGCAAAACTCGGTGCGAACACAGGCCAATATGTCGGCAGGCTCGGCGCTAGCTCTCAACACAGGGCTGGGGCGGGCGGCGGGCGGTTTTCGCAAAGCCTTGAATTTTATCGTTTTTCTTGCACGAAATGAATAAGCTGGCCGGTAAGCTCGGTCAGCGGTAGGGCTTGGGCACGCGCTTTTGTAGCGGCCAGGGCCCAAGAAGCCTGGTTTTGCGCCAATCCCGGCAAGGGCGCACCTGGTGTGGCGTCGTTCCACACACGGTGCCATTGGCGCAGCGATTCGGGGGCTTGCACCGTTTCCAAAAACGCTTCGAGCTTGGCGTGGTGGGCATCGTCCTCGGGCTGCGGGTAGATGTGCCAGACGAACGGCTTGCCCGCCCACAAGGCGCGCACCAGCGAGTCTTCGCCGCGTACAAAGTTTAGGTCGCAGGCCCACAGCAGGTGGTCAAAGTCGCGCTGCGTCAGGCTGGGGAGATATGAAATTGATAGCTTGCTGCGCTTATCAGATGTGCACTCGAGCCACTGTTGGCTTAAAAGACTTTGGCGAACGGCTTGGCTGGCGCGGCCAGCGGTCACCAGCAGGTGGGTGGACGTGGGGCCGCTGTCGAGCTGCAGCAGCAGGTCGACTAGCGCGGCGGGCTCATAGCAAAACAGCGAAACGAGTTGGGCGTTGTCGGGGGGCGGCGCCGAATCGGGCAGGCACTTCGGCCATAACTTGATCAGCCAGGCTTGGCGGTCGAACGCCGCCTGGCGCTCCAGCAGATCGGGCTCGCGCAGCAGGCCGCCGGTGCGCGCAGTAAAGCCGGGGTAGAAGAACCACTTCGTCCAACCCGCTGCAGGGCCGCGCATGATGGGTGAGGGCAGGGCGTGGCTGCGCTCGACGTAACTTTCGGCCGATAGATATTCGAGGTTGATCCAGACCGGCGGCTTAGAGCTAATTTGGCCTTCCACGCTTTTTGCACCAGCGAAAGCAGCTACGAACTCAGGAGCGATTTCGCAGCCAAAGGCTTCCACCCAGACCTGGCTGGGCGGTAGACCCTTGAGGTCTTCGGCGGGCATGGGCGTATGCCATGTGTGCACGCTGACGCCGGGGCAGCCCTGCGGCGCCATCCACGCCAATGCGCGCGGGTCGTCCACCCACAGGCGGACTTGTTCGCCACGTGCGGCCAGGTCGGTGCTGAGTCGCCAGCACACGCCGATGTCGCCGTAGTTGTCGATCACCTCGCAGAAGATGTCCCACAACATGACTTAGTTCTCGGGCCAGCTCAGTTTGCCAGCCTGCTCCACCTGCGTGAGGTACAGGCGCACGTCGAACTCCAACTGGTGGTAGTCGGGCTCCATATGGGTGCACAGTTGGTAGAAAGCCTTGTCGTGCCCGCGCTCTTTGAGGTGGGCGAGTTCGTGCACGGTGATCATGCGCAAAAACGGCTCGGGCACTTCTTTGAACAGCGTGGCCACACGGATTTCGTGTTTCGCTTTGAGCTTGTTGCCCTGCACCCGCGCCACGGTGGTGTGGGTGCCCAGCGCGTGGTGGATCACGTGCAGCTTGCTGTCGAACGCCACCTTGTGCACTGGGCCTGCGCCGCGCAGGTATTCGCTCTTCAGGTCTTGCACATAGTCGTAGAGCGCCTTGTCGGTGCGCACGCCATGCTGGCGCGGGTACTTGCGCAGCAGCAGGTCGCCCAGCTTGTTTTGGCTGAGCAGGTGTTGCACCTGGTCCGTCACATGCGACGGGTAGGCGGCGAGGTATTTGAGGGGCGGGAGCATGGCAGGTGAAAGAAGCGCAGCCCCCGATTGTCCACGCCTTGCCAATTCCCGGCACGGCCCAGCCTTTGCAGCCTGGGTGGCCTTAGCGGTTTTTTCGGGGGAAACGCAGACGGCATAGGGGTTTCAGCGCCTTGTGGCAGTGGCACACCCCTTGCTAAATTTAAACATGCGCCTGCCCAGGTGACGCTACAGCAGCGGCAGGCCTCATTGTTTATTCTTCAAGGACTCTTTCTCCATGCTCCATAAAACCACCCTGTCTTTGGTTGCCGCCGCCGCGTTGGCGCTCACGACGCTGGCCTCGCCAGCACACGCCGGCCCGCGGCTGGACAAGATCATGGACAGCAAGGTGCTGCGCGTGGGCACGCCGGGCGACTACCGCCCCTTCGCCATCAAGACGGATGCGGGCTACTCCGGCCACGACATCGACCTGATCGAGGCCATGGCCAAAGAGCTGGGCGTGAAGATCGAATATGTGCCCACCACCTGGCCCAACTTGATGAAGGACATCCAGTCCGACAAGTTCGACGTGGCCGTGGGCGGCATCACGCGCAACGTCACGCGCATTCGCCAGATTGAAATGCTCCCGGGCTATGCGCCGTTTGGCAAGGTGGCGCTGGTGCGTGCGGCCGACAAGGACAAGTTCCGTGCGCTGGCCGACCTGAACCAGCCCGGCGTGCGTGTCATCAAGAACCCTGGCGGCACCAATGAGACCTTTGTGCTGGAGAACCTCAAGGCCGCGCAGGTCAGCACACACGACAAAAACGCCGAGATTCCCGCGCTGATCGCCGAGGGCAAGGGCGACGTGATGATCACCGAAACCTACGAGGCGCTGTATTACGCCAAGGCCGACCCACGGCTCTACGCAGCCTTTGTTCAACAGCCGCTGACGCCGCCCAACACCCTGGGTTTCATGTTGCCCAAGGACGATGCCGACTACTCGCGCGTGATGTCGTTCGTCTGGAGCTTGCTGGACAGCCGTGGCGGCGTGAAGCAGGTGGCGGACAAGTGGCTTAAATGATTTCGCCTAAATCATGTAGGTGATGTGGGGTGTGTGCGGCTCATCCAGCAGCCGTGCAAATACATCCGCCGGCACAGGGCGGCTGCGCAAGTAGCCTTGGTAGAGGTTGCAGCCGCGCCCGCTCAAAAACGCCAACTGCTCGGGTGTCTCCACGCCTTCGGCCAGCACCAGAATGCCCAGGCTGTGGCCCATGGCGATGATGGCCGAGGCGATCTCCATGTCATCGGCTTCGGTGGGTATGTCGGCGATAAAGCCGCGGTCGATCTTCAGCACATCCAACGGAAAACGCTTGAGATTGGCAAGCGATGAATAGCCCGTGCCGAAGTCGTCGATCGCCAGGCCGATGCCCAGCGCGCGCAGGCGCTGCAGGGTTTCCAAAGCTTCGGCTTCGCGCTCCATCAGTGCACTTTCGGTCAGCTCCAGCTCCAGCCACTCTGCCGGGAAGCCCGTGCGTTGCAGCACCTGGGTGACCTGCGTGGCCAAGTCGGCGTGGCGGAACTGGCGCGGCGACACGTTGACGGCGATGCGCAGCGGCGGCAGGCCGGCGGCGCGCCAACGTTGGCCCTGGCGGCAGGCTTCTTCGAGCACCCAGGCGCCGAGTTCGCGGATCAGGCCCGTGGTCTCGGCCACAGGAATGAAGCGCGCGGGCGGAATCAAACCCTCCACCGGGTCGTGCCAACGCACCAGCGCTTCCGCGCCGATGATGCGGCCGGTGGCAATGTCCACCTGCGGCTGGTAGTGCAGGCAGAACTGCCCCTCGGCCAGCGCGCGGCGCAGGCGTGACTCCAGGCTCAGGCGCTCGCGCGCGGCGTGGGTCATGTCGTCGCTGTAGAACACATACAGGCCACGGCCATCGGCTTTGGCGCGGTACATGGCGGCGTCGGCGCCTTGCAGCAGCGCCTGCGGCGTATGGCCGTGTTGGGGAAACAGGCAGATGCCCACACTCGCGCCGGCGCTGACTTCGGCGCCCACGCTCAGGTGGCAGGGCTCGGTGAGCGCGGCAATCAGCTCGCCGGCCAGGCGTGCAGCGTCGTTGGGGTGGGGCAGGTCTTCCATCAGCAGCGCGAATTCGTCGCCGCCCAGGCGCGCCAAGGTGTCGGCGCGGCGCAGGCGCGACTGCAGGCACTGGGCCACGTGCTGCAGCAACTCGTCGCCAGCGGCGTGGCCGTAGCTGTCGTTGACGTCTTTGAAACGGTCCAGGTCGAGCACCAGCACGGCGCACTGCGCATCGGCACGGGTGGCGTCTTTCAACGCGTGCTCCAGGCGGCTGAAGAACAGCAAACGGTTGGGCAAATCCGTCAGCGGGTCGTGGTGCGCCAAGTGGGCCAGTTCGGCTTCCGAGGCCTTGAGGCGCGAGGTGTCGGTGATCACCGCGACGTTGTGCGTCACCTCGCCCTGGGTGTCATAGACCGTATTCATCGACACCGTGGCCGGGAACACCGTGCCGTCTTTGCGGCGGTGCCAGATCTCGCCGCGCCACGAGCCGGTGCTGTCGACGATGGTGCGCATCTCCTCAAAATACGCGGGCGAGTGGTGGTGCGGCGTGCGCAACAAGGCGGGTGAACGGCCCACCACTTCGGCCTCGCTGTAGCCCATCAGTTGTGTGAACGCCTGGTTGACCTTGCGGATCAGGCCGTCGATGCCGATGATCATCACGCCCTCTTGGGTGCTGCTGAGCACGGTGCCCACCACGCGCAGGTTTTCCTGTGTGCGCTGGTCGTCGGTGATGTCGCGCGCCAGCACCAGCACCTGACCGTTGCCTGCGCCCACCACGCGTAAATCAAACCAGCGGGTGCCGGTTTGTGTGACGAAGGATTCGGTGAACACCTGGCAGGGCTGGCCTTGCCGGGCGTCTACCAGCGCGGTACGCGCACGTTTCAGCATGTCGGCGGGCAGCATGGCCGACACATCCAGGCCAATCCACTGCTGCGGCGGGCGCGACAACAAGCGTTCGTCCGGCGCCCACACCGCGGCAAAACAATCGTGTTGGTCAACCAGGAACAGGCGGTCGGGCAGGGCCTCCACAATGGCGCGTAACCGTGCTTCGCTGTCGCGCAGTTTCTCCGCCGCGTGGTGGCTGGCGGTGATGTCGCGCGACACACCCAGCACGCCGAAGATGTCGCCGTTGGTGTCGAACAGCGGGGCCTTGGTGGTTTCCAGCAGCACCTCGTCGCCCAGGTGGTTGCGTACCCATTCTTCAAAACGCACGGGGGTGCGCTGGCCCATGACCTGCCGGTCCATGGCGCGAAAGCTCGCGGCCAGCTCGGCGGGCACAAAGTCGTCGTCGGTGTGGCCGATGATGTCTTCGATCTTCGCGCCCAAGAGGCTCTCCACCGGCACATTGCATTGCACAAAACGGCCCTGCGGGTCTTTGATGAACACGTGGTCCGGGATGGATTCCACCAGTTGCTGCAACTGCACGGCGCTTTGGTGCTGTGAGCGCCACACGGCGCTGGCGCGGCGCAACATCCACCACACCAAAAGCGTGGTGACGGTCAGGAAAGAGGTGTCCACAACGGCGTGCAGCCAGTTGTGCTCGGGGGCGTTGACGTCAGAGACGTGGTCCAGCCAGAAGTCGCCACCCGCAATCCAGAAGCCGGCAATGGTGAGATAGAGCAACGCGCCCACCCATGGCGATATGCGCAAATTCAGGAACTTGCTTTGCCGGGAGGACATACTTTTTCTAACGCCTCAAAGTGGGGAGCGTGGCGGGCGAGGGGGCGACCAGTTGCGTTCCATTCTGCATGGTTTGCCTCGCCTGCGCCATGCGGTGGCGTCCTACGTTGTTGGTGTTTGCTGACGCGGGCTAGGCTTTGTCGCGCAAGTGATCGACCAGCAGCCTCGTCACACTGGATAAGGATTCTTCCGACCGTACACATAGCGCCAACTGGCGCACCGCCCAGGGCTCGGCCAGCGGCACGGTGCGGATGGCCAGCGCGCTGTAGAGCGCCGCGCTGCCGCGTGGCAACACGCCCACGCCCAGGCCAGCCACCACCATCAAACACAGCGCGTCGTAGCTCGTCACCTGGATGCGCAGCTTCAGCGGCAGGCCCGCCTCGGCGGCGGCGCGCGTCAGCACGTTGTTGATGGCGCTGCCGGGGTGCATGCCGACAAAGTCGTAGGCCAGTGCGTCGGTCAGCCTGACCGACTTGCGCCGGGCGAGCGCGTGGCCCACCGGTACCACCAGCGCCAATTCGTCGCTGCGATAGGGCAGCAGGGTGACTTTTTCGCCGTAGTTGCCGGCGTTCAAGATGCCCACGTCGGCGGCGTTTTCGGCGACTGAGTGGGCAATGGCCGTGCTGATCTGCTCTTGCAGCCGCACGTCCACCTGCGGGTGCAGTGCCAGAAAGCTCTGAATCTGGCGCGGCAGAAACTGCGTGATGGCCGAGATGTTGGCCACAACACGCACGTGCCCGCGCGCACCTGAGCCGTAGTCGCGCATCTGGCTGGCAATGCCGTCCAAGTCGTTGAGCACGCCGCGCGCCAGGTTCAGCAGGGCGAAGGCGGCGGCGGTGGGCTCCACACCTTTGTTGCTGCGCGTGAACAGCTCCACCTTCAGCGCGGACTCCAGCTCAGACAAACGGCGGCTCGCGGCAGACGGGGCAATGTGCTCGCGCGCACTGGCGCGGGCGATGGTGTTTTCTTCCATCACCGCGACGAACAGGCGCAGGGACACGGGGTCGAGTTTCATGGTGGCTATCGTATTCCGTTTGCCATGCCGTTTTGCGATGGCAAGCTCGCGCATCAGCGTTTTACGGCTGGCGCGGCAAATGGAATCATCGGGGAAAAGTTAGCTTTCAGGAGACACGTATGCCGACATACGACAACACAAAACCATCGACGACCGCCGCCGCATTGCAAGGTGTGCGTGTGGTCGAGATGGGCCAACTCATCGCCGGCCCGTTCTGCGGCAAAACGCTGGGCGAGTTTGGCGCCGACGTGGTGAAGATCGAAGCGCCCGGCAGCGGCGACCCGCTGCGCAACTGGCGCATGCTCAAAGACGGCACCTCGGTGTGGTGGCAAGTGCAGTCGCGCAACAAACGCTCGGTGGCGCTCGACCTGCGCCAAAAAGAAGGCCAGGACATCGCCCGCAAGCTGATCGCCGAGGCCGATGTGCTGATCGAAAACTTTCGCCCCGGCACACTCGAAGCCTGGGGCATGGGCTGGGAAGAACTCTCGGCCCTGAACCCCGGCCTGGTGATGCTGCGCATCTCGGGCTATGGCCAGACCGGGCCGTACCGCGATCTGCCCGGCTTTGGCGTGATTGGCGAAGCCATGGGCGGCCTGCGCCACCTGACGGGCGAGCCCGGCCGTGTGCCGGTGCGCGTGGGGGTGTCGATTGGCGACACGCTGGCCGCGCTGCACGGCGCCATCGGTGTGCTGGCCGCGCTGCACCACCGCAAGGTCAACGGCGGTCAGGGCCAGGTGATCGACGTGGCGCTGCACGAAGCGGTGTTCAACGTGATGGAGAGCCTGGTGCCCGAGTACAGCGCGTTTGGCGCGGTGCGGGAGCCCGCGGGCAGCGCGCTCACCGGCATTGCCCCTTCCAACGCCTACCACTGCCAGGACGGCTGGGTGCTGGTGGCCGGCAACGGCGACAGCATTTTCAAACGCTTGATGATCGCCATTGGCCGCGCCGATTTGGCCGCCGCCCCCGACCTGGCCGACAACGCCGGCCGCGTGGCGCGGGTGGCCGAGATCGACGCCGCCATTGGCACGTGGACTGCCACGCGCCACATCAGCGTGGTGTTGGAAACCTTGGCCGCTGTGGGTGTGCCCGCCGGCCGCGTTTACACCGCCAAAGACATTGCCGAAGACCCGCACTACCGCGCCCGCGACATGCTGCTGCCGCAAACCACGCGCGACGGCTACACGCTGGAAGTGCCCGGCATCGTGCCCAAACTCTCGGCCACGCCGGGCACCGTGCGCAGCAGCGCGCCGGGCCTGGGCGACGACACCGATGCGGTGCTGCGCGAGATTGGCTTGACCGACGAACAGATCGCCGCACTGCACGCCCGTGGCGTGGTGGCCGGTGCCAAGGAGAAAGCATGAACACCTCAGTTGAAAACAATTTCTGGCAAGGCGCTGGCCGACGCATCTACCTGCAAGAGGTCGGCACGCGCGATGGGCTGCAGATGGAAGCCGTGTTTGTGCCCACCGAAGACAAAATCGCGTTGGTAAATGCGTTGTCTGCGGCCGGTTTGTCGAAGATCGAAGTCACGGCATTCGTCTCGCCCGCCGCCATTCCGGCGCTGCGCGATGCCGAAGCCGTGCTGCGTGAAATCGACCGCCGCCCCGGTGTGGTGTACAGCGCCCTGGTGCCCAATGTGCGCGGTGCCGAGCGCGCCATCGATGCTCACACCGACGAGTTCAATCTGGTGATGTCGTGCAGCGAAACACACAACCTGGCGAACCTGCGCATGACGCGCGCGCAGTCGTTTGCTGCACTCGCTGAGGTCATCAAACTGGCGCAATCCACATCGAACGGCCCATCGCTCAACATCTCGCTGTCGTGCAGCTTCGGCTGCCCGATGGAGGGCGATGTACCCACCGACGTGGTGCTCGACTGGGCCGCGCGTTTTATCGACCTGGGTGTGCAAGGCGTCACCCTGTGCGACACCACTGGCATGGCCTACCCGCCCCAGGTGGCGGCCCTCACCGCTGCCTTCCGCGCGCGCTGGCCACAGACCGAGATGACGCTGCACTTCCACAACACGCGCGGCATGGGCCTGGCGAATGTGCTGGCCGCCATCGACGCCGGGGCCGACCGGTTCGACAGCTCGCTGGGCGGGCTGGGCGGCTGCCCCTATGCGCCGGGCGCCACGGGCAATGTGTGCACCGAAGAAGTGGTGCACGCGCTGGCGCTGATGGGCTACGCCACGGGCATAAACGAGGCTCTGCTGCTGGCCGCTGCGCAGCGGCTGCCGGGCTTGATTGGCCATGACATTCCGAGCCAGATCGCCAAGGCCGGCCGCCGCCTGGACTTGCACGCCGTACCCGCCGACTTTGAGGCGATACGCGCCAGAGCATTGGCACGAGATGGTGCGTAAGACAGCGCCTGATTTTTCACCGATGACTTGATTCCCCAAAAACAAACCAGGAGACAACCATGAAAACCACCCGCAAACAATTCAACGCCTTGCTGCTCACTGCGCTGGCCAGCAGCCTGTTCGGCATGGCGCATGCGCAACCTGCGTACCCGTCCCGCACCGTCACCATGATCGTGCCCGCCGCTGCCGGTGGCACCACCGACTTGGCGGGCCGCATGTTGGCGCAGGCCATGGGGCCAGCGGTCGGCCAGTCGGTGGTGGTGGACAACCGCGCCGGTGGCAACGGCAACATCGCCGCCATCGCGGTGAAACGCGCCGAGGCCGACGGCTACACGTTGTTGATGCAGTACTCGGGCTACCACGTGATCTCGCCGCTGGTGGGCAAGACCGCATCGCCGTGGGAGCAAAAGGATTTTCAGCCCGTGGCGAATGTGCTGTCGGCGCCGCAGATCATCGTGCTGCGCGCCGACCTGCCCATCAAGAACATGGCCGAGTTGGTGGCCTACGCCAAGGCGCACCCGGGCAAGCTGAACTACGCATCTTCCGGCAACGGCTCGCTGCAGCACGTCACCGGCGCCATGCTGGAACAGCAAGCGGGTATTCAGATCGTGCACGTGCCCTACAAAGGCACGGGCCCGGCGCTGCAAGACTTGCTGGGCGGCCAGGTGGACTTGACCTTTGGCACGGCGCCGCCGTTCATGCCGCACATCCAGTCGGGCAAGTTGCGCGTGATTGCCGTCACCAGCAAGGAGCGCCTGCCTAGCCTGCCCGATGTGCCGACCACCGCCGAGGCGGGCTTCCCGGGCGTGGACGCCTCTTCGTGGTTTGCGGTGTTTGCCCCCGCCAATGTGCCCAAGCCGGTGATCGACAAACTCACGGCCGACATCAGCCGTGTGGTCAATACCCCCGCGTTCAAGCAAAAGGCGCTGGAGCAGGGCGCCACGGCCGACTACCAGACCCCGCAACAACTGGGCGACAAGGTGAAGACTGACCTGGTGCGCTGGGCGGGCGTGGTGAAGAGCGCCCGGATTGAGGCGGACTGAGTCTTTAGCCCAAAAGGCTGTTTGCGCTTAGCAGGCATGCGTGGACAGCTATTCATTTAGCAGGGTTTTCTGGTGGCGCGTAAGGTGACTTCGGCACAGTCACAATACGCCCCATGTCTAGCCAAACGTCCACTCCGGAATCCAGCCAAACGCCTTCCGCGCACCCCGAAGAATTGCTCAACCTGGTAGCCGCCTTGCCCGCGCTGCCAGGCGTGTACCGCTATTTCGACGCCGACAACGCCGTGCTCTACGTGGGCAAGGCCAAGAACCTGAAGAAGCGCGTCAGCACGTATTTTCAGCGCGACCATGGCGGCACACGCATCGGCCACATGGTCAGCAAGATCGTGCGCATGGAGACCACAGTGGTGCGCTCCGAGGCCGAGGCGCTGCTGCTGGAAAACAACCTGATCAAGGCGCTGAGCCCGCGCTACAACATCCTGTTCAGGGACGACAAGAGCTACCCATATTTAAAGATCACCTCGGCTCCAAGTGGCAAGAGTGCTGCCCCCACCGACGGCCCGCCCGCCGCCAACTGGTATCCGCGCATGGCGTATTACCGGGGCGCGGTGGAGAAGAAGCACCGCTACTTCGGGCCGTTCCCCAGCGCCTGGGCGGTGAAGGAATCGATCCAACTGCTGCAAAAAGTGTTTCGCCTGCGAACCTGCGAAGACACGGTGTTTGCCAACCGCACACGGCCGTGTTTGCTGTACCAGATCAAGCGTTGCTCGGGCCCCTGCGTCAACCTGGTGAGCCAGGCCGACTACGCGCAAGACGTCTACAACGCCGAGCAGTTTCTTGACGGCGAAACCCAGGCCGTGCTGAAGTCGCTGGAGGGCCGCATGATGGCCCACTCCGACAAGCTCGAATTCGAGCAGGCGGCTGATCTGCGCAACCAGATGCAGGCGCTGTCGACCGTACTGCACCAGCAGTCGGTGGACAACGTGTCGGATAAAGACGTGGACGTGCTCGCGGTGAAGGTGCAGGGCGGCCGCGCATGTGTCAACCTGGCCATGGTGCGCGGCGGCCGCCATCTGGGCGACCGGGCCTACTTCCCCACCCACGTGGAAGACGCCACCGCGTTGCGCGCGGCGAATCTCGACGACGACGGAGAAGACGCTGGCAGTGCAGTCGCGCAAGCCTCTACCGAGCTGCAGGTGCTGGAAGCCTTCATGGCGCAGCACTACATCGACGTGCCGATCCCGCCCACCTTGATCACCAGCGAAGCCGTGGGCAAGCCTTTGCTCGGTGCCTTGTCCGCTCAGACCGGTGTGCGCCTGACCGCCGTGCACACCCCGCGCGAGCAGCGCCGTCAGTGGCTGGAGATGGCACAAAAGAACGCCGGCCTGCAACTGGCGCGCCTTCTGGCCGAAGAGGGCTCGCAGCAGGCGCGCACCCGTGCCTTGGTTGACGCGCTGGATTTGGCGCCCGATGTCTTGGAAGAGTTTCGCGTGGAGTGTTTCGACATCTCGCATACCGCAGGCGAATCGACGCAGGCGTCGTGCGTGGTGTTCCACCACCACAAGATGCAGAACAGCGAATACCGCCGCTACAAGATCGAAGGCATCACCGGCGGTGACGACTACGCCGCCATGCGCCAGGTGCTCACGCGCCGCTACAGCAAGTTTGCCAAGGTGGCCGAGGGGGATGTGGTGGCGCCGGAAGCCGCTGTGGATTTGGCTGAAGTGATAGAGCCTGCGCTAGACGCTGTGCTCAACGCTGCGGGCGATGTGCCACCGGCTGAACAAGCGCCCACCACATCCGCACCACCACCCGCTCAAGCGCGTATGCCCGACCTGGTGCTGGTCGACGGCGGCAAGGGCCAGGTGTCTATGGCGCGCGAAGTGTTCGAGTCGCTCGGGCTCGACCTGGGCCTGATCGTCGGTGTTGAAAAAGGCGAAGGCCGCAAGGTCGGCTTAGAAGAACTGGTGTTTGCCGACGGCCGCCGCAAAGCCACGCTGGCGCGCGACTCTGCCGCGCTGATGCTGGTGGCGCAGATCCGCGACGAGGCGCACCGTTTCGCCATCACCGGCATGCGCGCGGCGCGCGCCAAGGTGCGCGTGGGCGGTAGCAAGCTCGAAGACATTCCCGGCGTGGGGCCGAAAAAGCGTGCCAGCCTGCTGCAGCGTTTTGGCGGTGTACGTGGCGTGGCCAGTGCCAGCGTGGACGACTTGGCGCGTGTCGATGGCATTTCGCAAGCGCTTGCGGAAGAGATTTATCGGGCCTTACGCTGAGGGCTTGCGCTGGATCAAGGTTGAGGTGTCCCAGTCTTATGTAGGTGAACCCAGCGCAGCGCCCAAATGTGGTGCTGCGCCGTGCCACAATCAGTGCATGTTTTGGACCACGCCCACCATCATGACCTGGACGCGCATCGTCGCGATCCCTTTGCTTGTGGGGGTGTTTTACCTGCCCATCACCGAGCAGAACCGCAACATGGTGGCCACCATCATGTTCATCGTGTTTGCCGCGACCGATTGGCTCGATGGCTTTCTGGCCAGGCGCTTGAACCAAACCTCGTCCTTCGGTGCCTTCCTCGACCCGGTGGCTGACAAAATTCTCGTGTGTGCCAGCGTGTTGGTGCTGGTGCACCTGCAGCGTGCCGATGTGTTTGTGGCGCTGATCATCATCGGCCGCGAAATCGCCATCTCCGCGCTGCGCGAATGGATGGCGCAAATCGGTGCCTCCAAGAGCGTGGCCGTGCACATGGTCGGCAAACTCAAGACCACCGCACAAATGGTGGCCATTCCTTTCTTGTTGTACGACGGCCTGTTTCTGGGCGTGATCGACACCCACGTGTGGGGCACCTGGCTCATCTGGATCTCGGCCGTGTTGACCGTCTGGTCGATGGTCTATTACCTGCGCAAGGCCTTGCCGGAGATTCGGGCCCGGGTCAAATAACGCACCGCTCTTCGCTGGCTGCGTTGTGTCTCACATGGAATCCATTTCATAACGAAGGAGCAAACCAGCATGGTGAAGAAGATTGCCGTGATCGCCGGCGACGGCATCGGTAAAGAGGTCATGCCCGAGGGCATTCGGGTCATGGAAGCGGCGGCGAGCCGGTTCAACATTCCGCTGCAGTTCGACCATTTCGACTTCTCCAGCTGGGACTACTACGAGCGTCACGGCCAGATGCTGCCCGACGACTGGAAAGACCAGATCGGCGGGCACGACGCCATTTACTTTGGCGCTGTAGGCTGGCCTGAGAAAATTGCTGACCACGTGTCGCTCTGGGGCTCGTTGCTGCTGTTTCGCCGCGAGTTCGACCAGTACGTCAACCTGCGCCCCGCGCGCTTGATGCCCGGCATCATCGCCCCTGTGGTGCGGCGCGATGGCAGCCCGCGCGAGCCCGGCGAGATCGACATGTACATCGTGCGCGAAAACACCGAGGGCGAGTACTCCAGCGTGGGTGGCCGCATGTACGCCGGCACCGAGCGCGAGATCGTGATGCAGGAGTCCATCATGTCGCGCATCGGCTGTGACCGCGTGCTGAAGTTCGCTTTCGAGCTGGCCCAATCGCGCCCCAAAAAGCACCTCACCAGCGCCACCAAATCCAACGGCATCGCCATCACCATGCCCTACTGGGACGAGCGGGTGGCCGAGATGGCCAAGGCCTACCCGGGCATCAACGTCGACAAGTTCCACATCGACATCTTGACCGCGCATTTTGTGCAGCGCCCCGACTTCTTTGATGTGGTGGTGGCGAGCAATTTGTTCGGCGACATCTTGAGCGACCTGGGCCCGGCCTGCACCGGCACCATCGGCATCGCGCCTAGCGCCAACCTGAATCCCACCCGCAAATTTCCGTCGCTGTTCGAGCCCGTGCATGGCTCGGCGCCCGACATTGCCGGGCGCGGCATTGCCAACCCTATCGGCCAGATTTGGTGCGGCGCGATGATGCTTGAATTCCTTGGTTACAAAGAAGCACACGATGCTGTTTTGGCCGCGATCGAAACTGTTTTGGCAGCCAAAGGCGATGCGCCGCGCACGCCAGACATTGGCGGCACGGCCAGCACTTCAGACGTAGGCCGCGCGATTGCAGCGCTCTTGTAACGCGTCTTGTATGAGACGTAAAAATGCATGCTGTGCATCCAGACATGCAAAAAATCGGCTTAGAATCCGCGTCCACGTTGGGTCAGACGGCTTTTGCCGATTGACACCCGCGTGACCCATGGTTTTAATTGCAAGCGCAGCGGCGCTGCAAAGTTACGTGTCTTGGGTTCGAGTCTTACTGTGCGCTGCAGAAAGATTGGACCGGGGTACACTTCTGACGATTCGTCTGAGCTAAATTTGAGTGAGGGATTCCTTGTGAACAAAACGGAACTGATTGACCACATTGCCAAGCACGCTGACATCTCCAAGGCCGCGGCTACCCGCGCTCTGGAATCCACGATTGGTGCAGTAAAAACCACGCTGAAAAAAGGCGGCACGGTTTCTCTGGTAGGATTCGGCACCTTCGCAGTTGGCAAACGTGCTGCACGTGCTGGTCGCAACCCGCGTACTGGCGCTGCCATCAAGATCAAGGCAGCCAAGGTGCCAAAGTTTCGTCCAGGCAAAGCATTGAAAGATGCTTTGAACTGAGACACCTGTTTCAGGTGGGGTGCTTAGCTCAGTCGGTAGAGCGGCGCCCTTACAAGGCGTAGGTCGGCGGTTCGACCCCGTCAGCACCCACCACGAGATAGAAAGCAAAAAAGGGTTTGGATTCGTCCAAACCCTTTTTTCATTTCCGCCCTGACTTCTTCCCCCGATTTCTCTACCAGCACGGCAACACTAGACCTCAAAGCAAGAGGTGTCCTTACCTAGGGCGGGGCCGTATTGGCCGGTCAGTCGGATGGTGGATAATGTGCGCTCGCGCCGCTGGCCTGTGTGCTCACACGCGCGCGGTGATGCGTCCTGACAAAGGCGAACACGTGGTTCGCCTTTTTGTTTTACAGAGAGTTTTCTTCATGTTCGATTTCATTCGCAAGCACACCAAAATCATGATGGGCTTGCTGTTCGTCCTGATCATTCCCTCCTTCATCTTGTTTGGGGTCGATGGCTACAACAAGATGAACGAAGGTGGCGCCGTGGTGGCCACCGTTGACGGTCATGACATCAAGCAGGTTGAACTCGACGCGGCGCATCGCAACGAAGTACAGCGTGTATTGGCGTCCACGCCCAACATCGACCCCAAGGTGCTCGACAGTGCCGAAGCCCGTTATGCCACCCTGGAAAACATGGTGCGTGAACGTGTGTTGGCTGCAGCTTCTGCCAAGTCGCATCTGGTGGCTTCTGATGCCCAATTGGCGCGTGCACTTGAATCTGACCCCAGCATTGCCGCATTGCGCAAACCCGATGGTTCGCTTGATGTTGAGCGTTATCGCCAGTTGGTGGGTAGCCAAGGCATGACGCCTGAAATGTTCGAAGCCCGCATTCGCGCCGATTTGTCGTCGCGCCAGGTGCTGGCAGGTGTGGCTGCAACATCGTTCACGCCGCCTGCTGTGGCTGATGCAACGCTCGATGCCTTCCTGCAAAAGCGTGAAATTCAAGTGGCGACCTTCAAGGCCAGCACTTATGCAGGCAAGATCAATCCTACCGACGCCGAGTTAGAAGCTTGGTACAAAGACCGCGCATCGCTGTTCCAGGCGCCGGAGCAAGCCACCATTGAGTATGTGGTGCTCGACACCGACAGCGTGAAGAAGAGCATCGTCCTCAATGAGGACGACCTCAAGACGTACTACAAGGAAAACGCCACCAAGCTCGCGGGCAAGGCCGAGCGCCGTGCCAGCCACATCCTGATCGCCGCACCCAAGAGCATGTCGGCTGCCGACCGCGAAAAGGCCCGCCAAAAAGCGGAAGCCCTGTTGGCTCAAGTGAAAAAGGCGCCAGCGACTTTTGCTGACGTGGCGAAAAAGAATTCCGAAGACCCGGGCTCCGCTGAAAAGGGTGGTGACCTGGACTTCTTCACGCGTGGCGCCATGGTCAAGCCGGTGGAAGATGCCGTGTTTGACATGAAAGTGGGCGATATCAGCAACGTGGTGACCACCGATTTCGGTTTCCACATCATCAAACTCACTGACGTGCGTGAACCCAAGGTGCGCAGCTTTGAAGAGATGCGTCCAGAACTCGAAGCCGAACTGAAAACCCAGCAAGCCTCACGCAAGTTTGCGGAAACGGCTGAGACATTCACCAATGGCGTCTATGAACAGTCTGACAGCCTGAAGCCTGTTGCAGACCGTTTGAAACTGACGATCCAGACGGCCACCATTGGCCGCCAGCCAGCGAATGGCGCCACGGGCCCATTGGCCAGCGCCAAGTTCCTGGATGCCGTGCTCTCGCCCGAATCGGTAGAGAAAAAACGCAACACCGAAGCCGTGGAAATTGGCCCCAACCAATTGGCCGCTGGTCGCATCGTGAATTACACCGCCGCTCACGCCGTGCCGTTCGCTGAAGTCAAAGCGAAGGTCCGCGAAATGGTCGTCGCCGAAGGCGCCGCCGCCATGGCGAAGAAAGAGGGCGAAGCCAAGCTGGCCAACTGGAAAGAAAAACCCGCCGATGCCGCTTCTGCCCTGGCACCTGCGGTGGTGGTGTCGCGTGACGACGTTCAGCAACAAGCGCCACAAATCATTCAAGCGGCGCTGCAAGTCAGCCCCACCACCTTGCCTGGCTGGACCGGTGTTGACCTGGGTACCACCGGTTATGCGGTGGTGAAGGTGAACAAGCTTGTGCCGCGCACGGGCAGCAACGAAGGCATGATGCAGCAAGGCCGGGAACAATACACCCGCGCCTGGGCCAGCAGCGAAGCCAAGGCTTACTACGACCAGTTGAAGGAACGCTTCAAGGTCAAGATCAATTTGCCCAAGCCAAGCACTATTTCTACAGTATCTGGCACCGAGGGCACCAAATAGCCAGTTTCGCGTTATAATCGTGAGCTACGGTGGCTGTAGCTCAGTTGGTAGAGTCCAGGATTGTGATTCCTGTTGTCGTGGGTTCGAGCCCCATCAGCCACCCCAACGAATACCGTAGACCATTTAAGTGCCTGATTCCATTTGGAGTTAGGCACTTTTTGTTTGGGTCGTCACATTGTTGCCATATGGCCTGCTACACGCAGATCATCGTGTTTTCGATCCGTCTATGGCAGCCAAGTCTTGTGAGAGATTTTGAATTACCGAAAGCAACGCGCGGCGGGTGGCCGTCACGTCGTCGTCTGCTACACCGGATAGCGCACATGCATTGACTTCTTCTGCCAGCGGCACCAGTATTTCTTTGAGCTGTCGGCCTTTGGGCGTAAGGAAGACGTAGAGATTTTTGCGATTGTCCGGCCGATGCTCACGTGTGACGTAGCCAAGCGACTCCATGGCGCGCAACGCGATGACCGTCGTCGGCTCCATCAGGCCGGCCTCATCGCTCAGTTCGCGTTGCGTCAGGCCATCCTGCTTCCAGAGGATGCGCAGAAAAGTCCAATGTCCCAATTGAACCTCGTGCCTCGCCAAGCGAACTTGGAGAGATCGCAAAAAGACCCGGGTGGCGTCTTTGATGAGATGCGCCATGCGGTCATTTGGAACCGCAGAATGCCAGTGCCTTAGCACACGGTCTTCGAGATCTGGTTTGTCCCGAAAAATGGACTTGCTCATAATGGACTGTTGCTAAGGGCGGCGTGAGGGCCGACCTGCTTCAAGCCGCGCAAGCTGGGCCCTCCGGCGTCACGTAAGTAGTTGAACATCGGCTCCTTTTCGCGAAGACTCCAGGAGTGCCAGGCATACGGCCAGGGTCGAACGTGCCCATTGGCCGTCGTGCAGTGGGGCCACTCCGTGGAGGACAGCCGCGACCAACTCGTCAATGACCTCAAAGCGGGGCACAGCTGGTGGCGCTAAAGAATGGTGTTCACGGGTGGCGTCGCCATAGACCCACACGCCATCGGGTAATGGACGAATGTCGCCATGTTCGCAACTGACCAGGATGGGCCCGAAGTGTTGATGGGCCGGCGTTTGTGTGGCACTTGGCAGACCTACAGCTCCCTGCGCCTTGTAGGAGGGGCCGCCATAAGTGGAAGCGGCTTTGAGCCTGGCTTCCTCGGCGGCAGATGGCACCGCAGCCAACCGCCTGCGCGCGGAGCCATACCCGTCAGGGTCTTTGGCCGCACCGAGCTCACCATGCCAACCGCACCACTCGTCAGAGTCAAAATGGCCATAACCGCTGTAAGTCACGCTGGCAAACGCGCCATTGTCGAACCAGAGCAGGGCGGAATATGCGCCTTCTGTGTTGCGTTGCGGATCCCAGTTGCCGGTGATGGCGCGCACGCCTGTGACTTGGCCGCCGGCCAAAAGCCGGACCACGTCCACTTGGTGTGCTGCTTGGCTGAAGACAACGCCTCCGCCGGCCTCGGTTTGCAGTTCTTCTGGTCGACGTGGGCGGTACAGGAAATCAGTGAAATTGAGCGCATGCACCATGCGCACCTGGCCCCACACGCCGCTTTGCACGAGCGAGCGTGCGTGCAGATAAGGGGTATCGAAGCTATGGCAATGCCCGACGATCAAGTGCACACCAGCCTTGGCGCAGCTTTCGATCATGGCGTCACACTCGGCCAAACTCAGCGCCATGGGTTTTTCTACCAATACATGTTTGCCGTGTGCCGCGGCGATGCGTGTCTGTTCGGCGTGGAATTGATGAGGGCTGGCGATGTAGATGGCCTCTACGCTGGGCTCTGCCGCCAATGAGGCGATATCGGCAAAGGCCGGTGCATCGAAGTCTCTTGTGAATTGCTTGCGCGCTTCTTCACGCGGATCACATGCGGCCACGAGTTGAAGACGGGAGTCGCCCAGAAAAGTGGGAAGCATCAAGGTAAAGGCGCGGCCGAGCCCTGCAATCCCTAAACGTAGGGGACGTTGAGTTTGGCCAGGCATCAAAGATCCAGTACCAGTTCGGCCGTTTTGGCGCGCGAGACACAAATCATGATGTTGGTTTCCATCTCCTCAGGCATCAACACCATGTCCCGATGGTCCGCTTCACCATCGAGTAGCTTGGTGCGGCAGGTGCCGCAGGTGCCGCTTTCGCACGAGGCGGCGGTGTTGCAGCCGTGCGCGCGCATGGCGTTCAGAATCGACGTGCCCACGGGGACTTCAAATCGCCGGCCCTCGCGTGCGAGGATGACATGGAAAGGTTTGTCGTCCGGCAGCGTCTTGCCGCCCTCGTCGAAGCTCTCGAAATGAATGTTCTTCGGGGACCAATGCCCAGTCATATCACGCACAGCCTCCATCAGCGCGCGTGGACCGCAGCAATAGACATGGGCCGTGTTGGGCTTCTCCAGTGCGGGCCAGAGATCAAACTGCTGCTCTGGATCTCCCTCGCTGTGATGAATCTTCACATTCCTCTTGAGCTCAGGTTGCCCAAGTTCTTCAAGAAATGCTGTCTGATCGGCATGGCGGGAAAGGTAGATCAGCTTCCATGGCACAAGGGAATCGTCGCCAAACGAGCGGATCATCGACAGCAATGGGGTGATGCCAATGCCGCCTGCAATGAACAAATGGGCCTTCGCGTTTTCGACCAATGGAAATGCGTTGTCAGGCACGGAAGTCGGCAGCGTGTCGCCTTCCTGAACCTCTTCGTGCATGCTGGCCGATCCACCTCGGCTGTTGGCCTCACGTTTGACCGTGATGACGTAGCGGGTTCGCTCTTCCGGTGTGTTGCAAAGGGAGTATTTGCGCATGGCTCCACTGGGCGTCTGCACCTTGATGTGCGCCCCAGGTGTGAATTCCGGTAGTTCGCCGCCATCGGGCAAAACGAGCTCGAAAGACCGTAGCCCGCGAGCGACGTCATAGGCGCGTGCCACTTTCAACGGCATCTGGGTGTCGGCGTGGGTCTGAAGTTCCATGTCTGAAGTCTCTGTCTCGCTTCGCGTCACTCTGCTTTGAGATCAGCTCGTTTCGCCGCGTCCTGTACCCGCTTTGCTTCGTTGCGCAAAGCGGTGGCCAACTGTTCAGGCGATCCACCGATGGGGTCTACGCCTGCCGTCTCCAGTTTCTGAACCACTTCCGGGTACTTCACAACCTTGGCAAATTCGCTGCTGAGACGTTGTACCACTGCGGGCGGTGTGCCTGTCTTGGCCAGCACCGCGACGTTGAATGCGAAGTCAAATCCGGGAATGCGTTCTCCTAGCGTTGGAACATCTGGTGCCAGCGGTGAGCGCTTGGCCGAGTTGATGGCCAGCAGTTTTACCTTGCCCGATTTCACAAAGCCCATGAGCGATGGTGGAGAGGCAAAGGCCATGTCGACCTGGGCGCCCACCAGCGCGGGAATCGAGTTCGCGCTGCCTTTGAACGGTACGTGGGTGACGGAGATGCCGAGCCCATGGTTCATCGCTTCGGCCGTCAAATGGTGGATGCTGCCCAAGCCTGATGATCCGTAATTCATCTGCCCAGGCGATGCTTTGGCCTGCGCCACCAACTCGTCCAGAGTGTTGGCTTTGACATTGGCGTTCACTGCCAGAAATAACGGGGCCGTGCCCAGGAGCGAAACGGGCGCAAAGTCCTTCTCTGGGTCGTAAGACATTTTCTTGATGATCAGCGGCGTGATGGCCAGCATCGGACCGTCTGTCAACATCAACGTGTAGCCATCCGCAGGAGATTGCGCCAATACACCCGCAGCGACGGAGCCGCTTCCGCCGGGTTTGTTCTCGACCAACACCGCCTGGCCCAGCGCTTCCTGCAAGCGTTGCGAAACGATGCGGGCGACCGTGTCTGGGAGTCCGCCTGGCGAGTAGGGCACGATGAGCCGAACCGGCTTGGAGGGGAAATCTTGCGCATGTCCGCTGACCGGCGAAATCATCGCAGCGAACGTGAGGCCCACTGCGGCCAAGGTGCGGAAGATGTTTTGCGATTTCATGTTGTGTCTCCTGGTTTTTCTATCGGGGGCGAAATCGTTTGCGCTCAGATGCTGTAGCTCTCGTAGGTCGATGGATGGAACAATTCCTCCACCGCCACCAAGCGTTCTGACAAACCTTGCGTGTGGTGGTGGCGTACAAAGGCTTCCAGCGTCTTGCGAGCAGGTGCCACACCGTACGACCAGTAGTCTTCACCCATGCTTTCGCGTGCCGCCTTGAGTTGCTCCTCCACAAACGGCAAGGTCACTTTGGTGGCCGAGGTGTCGCTCAACAAGGCCAGTGCGGCCGCCTTGGATTGGGTGAAGGCCTTCACCACCGCGCCGGGCAACCACGGGTGTTGCTGTGCCAGTTCTTTGCGAATGCCCACCACGTGCATGATGGGGAAGATGCCGGTGCGCCGGTAGTAGTCTTTGGCCACGGCGGTGGGGTCGTCGAACAGCCAGCCGATGTGGGGGTTACGCAGCGCCGAGGCGCTGGGTGGTCGCGGGCCGATGAAGCCGTCGATCTCGCCACGGTCGAGCAATTCTGAAATCGTGACGCCGTCAGGGGCGGCTTCCACATGCACGTTTGGCGGCAGTTGCAGTTTGATTTTTTCAGGCCTGCCAGGCGTGTCGATGCCACCGCGCACCCAGGTCACGTCTTCGGGCCGCACGCCGAAATCGTCCTGCAGAATGGCACGCGCCCAGACGTTGGCGGTGAGCTGGTACTCGGGTAGACCGATGCGGCGGCCCTTCAAATCTTGCGGCTTGGTGATGCGGTCTTTGCGCACGTAAATCGACGTGTGGCGAAATGCGCGCGACAAAAAAATAGGTACGGCGATATATGGGCAGTCGCCTTTGGCGTGCTTCACCAAGTAGCTGGAGAACGACAACTCCGCAATGTCGAAGTCCATGCTGCGCATCGCGCGGAAAAACATTTCCTCCGGGTTCAGCAGCATGTAGACCGGGTCGACACCGTCGATCAACACGCGGCCATCAAACAGCGCACGGGTGCGGTCGTAGTCGCCCATGGCGACGGAGAGTTGGAGTTTGCTCATGATTGGGCGCTCACAGAGTAAGAGGGTTCCATTTCGGGGTGTGGGCCATCGTTGGCCCAGATGTACTTGACTTCATGCGCGCGCCAATCGGTGGTCTTGGGCACGATGGCCTGGAAGGCGCATACGGTGGGAGGAATCGCCAGATCGCCGGTACCGATGGCAGGCTCACCGCGTTGAAAGGCTTGCACCGCTTCCAACATCTGTTTACGAAACTCTACGATGGCCAGGTCGCTGGCGCCCAGTCGGTCATGGCTGCGATCAGCGATTGGCCCCATGGTCAACCACATGGCCACGTCTTGATTGGGGAATCCTGTGATGCCGGTGAAGTTGCCCGCTTTCATGGCCTGGCGGTCTTGCCAAAAGCGGTTGTCCTGGGTGCGTAGCGGGTGGTAGTTGTCGTCCAGGTCGATCCCCACGGTTTGCCGCAAAAACTTGCGCCAGGTTTCGGTTTCCGGTGTTTGGGCGGGGTGCCCCCAGGCAATGAAATAAAACACACTCGATACGTCGTCCATCGGCACATTGATGTTGGCCACGTTATAGAGGTTGTTGGGGGGAATGAGTGCAGTCGCTGGCGCCACAAACACGGTCGAGCGTACATAGTCGTTTGCAACTGCGTTGGTGATGGGGCGACGTAGGGCAGCATAGCGAAAGCCGTAGCTGGTGCGTTGCACCTGCATGCGAGGCGCTTTGTCAGTGCTGGGGCGAAGCCAGGTGTTTTCGGTGGCTTTGGCACCGTCCACCCGGGCAGGCACCATGTCCGATGAATGCAGGCTGGAGCTATGGGCCGAGTCGATGGCGCCTTCCAGGATTTGCGCCCAGTTGCAGGGCAGTAGCACCTTGGCAATGCTGACGCGTGCATCGGCCGTAGGCGCCCAGGCCGGAGGCTGAAACGCCGGGACGGCATCAGCAGGGCCCATGTAAGCCCATACCATTCCACCCCACTCTTGCGTGGGATACGCCTTGTGCTTGACCTTGTCGGCCATGCCGCTTGCGGCGGGTTCGGAGACCATCTCCAACACGTTGCCTTCCACGTCCATCTTCCAGCCGTGGTAGAGGCAACGCAGGCCTCCTTCTTCATTGCGGCCATAGACCAACGAGGCGCCGCGGTGCGGGCAGTGTTCGTCCATCACGCCAACCCGGCCATCGCTATCGCGGAACACCACCAGATCCTCGCCAAAGGCGCGCGCTTTGACAGGTGTGCCGTCAGGCTCGCTGACCTCTTCCAGTAGACAGATGGGGGTCCAGTGTCGGCGCATCAGTTGCCCCATGGGGGCGTCGCCCTCCACGCGGCACAACAAATCATTTTCTTCTTTTGTCATCATGGGAATACTCCGGTACAGGTGATTACGCGGCCACAGCGGCCGTAGCGACTGGGACGCGGCTGGGTGGTCGGTGAAAGACGAGCGGCTTGGCATTCCAAGCCTGTTTGCAGATCCATGCCGCCAAAGCTGAGTCGAGGTGTTGCACGTGGGGCGGGAACCACATCGCCAGCTCTTGAGCGAAGCGACGCGTGGCCTCGTTGTCGCCGGCCTGCAGCCGCCGCTGCACGCCTGCAGCAGACCGCAGCACTGCCACATGCTCATTCATATGGCATTGCCGTGCAGGGAAGTCGAACGCCAGCATCCAAGCATCCTCTTGCCCGAAATGCGCCTTGGCATGCGCAATGACCTGCTCGAGGCAACCGGGCAGGGCTGGATCAGGCGCTGCGATCAGTTCCTGGATCAGCCTTGCGAACACTTGGTGGTCATCGTCCATGTGAGCGTGGCCTACGCGTAGCTGGTCGTTCCAGGCGAAGCTGGATTCAGCACTTGAGCTCTTCATTTCATCGTTCCATCAAGGTTGGAAAGTGCGGGGCCGTGGTTGTATGTAGATGCCTTACCCCTTGCACTCAGTTTTTAAATGCTTAGATGTCTAATATTTTATGGATTCAATCGATTGGCAACAAGGTTAGTTATCTAAGTATTTACCCGGGAGAGAAGACCTGTCGAGTAACCGACTTGCATTGAGCAGGTGCGACCCAGAATGACAAAGGCCGCTGCAGATTCAACTGCAGCGGCCTTTGCCGTTTCAACCCTGTGACGAGCGCCTAAAAGTTAGCCAATAGTCGGCTCCTGGATTGAGTGTCTGAGTACGTCGATTACTTTGCGGTGGGCATCACGAATTCAGCGCCTTTGGCGATGCTTTCTGGCCAGCGCTGCATGATGGACTTCTGCTTGGTGTAGAAGCGCACGCCTTCTTCACCATAGGCGTGCATGTCGCCAAACAAACTCTTCTTCCAGCCACCAAAGCCGTGCCAGGCCATGGGCACGGGAATCGGCACGTTGATGCCGACCATGCCCACCTGGATGCGGCGGCTGAATTCGCGCGCCACGTTGCCGTCGCGGGTGAAGCAGCTCACGCCGTTGCCAAACTCGTGGGCGTTGATCAGGTCTACGGCTTCTTTCAAGTCCTTCACACGCACGCAACTCAGCACCGGGCCGAAGATCTCTTCTTTGTAGATGCGCATCTCGGGCGTCACATGGTCGAACAGTGTGCCGCCCATCCAGAAACCGTTGTCGCAGCCGGCTCCGGCGCGCGCGCCTTGGAAACCACGGCCGTCGACCAGTAGCTTGGCGCCTTCTTGTACACCCGTCGCGATGTAGCCGGTGATGCGCTCATGTGCCGCCTTGGTCACGATAGGGCCCATTTCGGCCTCCAGGTTCGTACCGTTCAACACCTTCAACTCGTGTGTGCGTGCCACCAGTTTGTCGATCACCTTGTCGGCCGCATCGCCCACCAACACGGCCACGCTGATGGCCATACAACGTTCACCGGCCGAGCCGTAACCGGCCCCGATTAGTGCGTCCACGGTTTGGTCAAGGTCGGCATCGGGCATCACCACCATGTGGTTCTTCGCGCCGCCCAGGGCCTGCACGCGCTTGCCGTGGCGGGCGCCGGTCTCGTAGATGTAGTTGGCAATAGGCGTGGAGCCGACAAAGCTCACGGCCTTCACATCCGGGTGCACCAGTAATGCGTCCACGGCCACCTTGTCTCCCTGCACCACGTTGAACACGCCGTCGGGCAAGCCAGCCTTTTTCAACAGATCGGCCATGAACAGCGAAGGCGTCGGGTCGGTAGGGCTGGGCTTCAACACAAAAGTGTTGCCGGCGGCAATCGCCACGGGGAACATCCACATCGGCACCATCACCGGGAAGTTGAACGGCGTGATGCCGGCCACCACGCCCAGCGGCTGGCGCAGCGTCCAGTTGTCGATGCCGGTGCTCACCTGGTCGGTGAAGTCGCCCTTGAGCAACTGCGGAATGCCGCAGGCGAATTCCACAATGTCGATGCCACGCGAGACTTCGCCTTGGGCGTCTGTGAACACCTTGCCGTGCTCGGCGGTGATCATGCGCGCCAGGTCGTCCTTGTGCTGGTTCAGCAGCTCCAGAAACTTGAACAACACGCGGGCACGGCGGATTGGCGGGGTGTCGGCCCAGGCCGGGAAGGCGGCTTGTGCGGCGGCCACGGCCTTGGCGACTTCGGCGGTGTCGGCCAGCGCTACGCGGCCGGTGACGGCGCCGGTGGCGGGGTTGTAGACGTCTTGAAAACGTTCAGAGGTGCCGTTCGCAATTTGCCCGCCGATATGGTGCGCGATGGTTGGAATGTTGGGTGTGGTCATAGCGGTGAACCTGGTTGAAAGGTGGAGGACGGAAGACAAGTCTCCACAGTCTAGAAAATCGAAGGATGTTTGCCTACAACACAGTGCTTAACTATTTGTTCAATTAAATGAACAATACTAGGATGGATACCCCCAACGTAGAAACACTGTGGTCGCATCTCCGATGGCTTATCGTTCTGGCAGAGCAGGGCAGTTACACCAAGGCCGCTGCGCGCCTGGGCGTAAGCAAAGCGGCGATGAGCATGCGAGTAACCGAGTTGGAGCGTGCCATTGGCGTTGCCTTGGTCCGGCGGACGACACGCAGCATGCGCTTGACCGAAGCCGGACAACGCCTGGTCGAAGACACGCGCGGCGCATTTGACCAGATCGCCCATGTTTTCGACGAAGCCAGAGATGAAGGGCACGAACCGAGAGGCTTGGTCCGGCTCACGGCGCCAGTGGCGTTTGGGCGCCAACACCTTGTACAGCACATCGCTACTTTTTTGTCCGAGAACCCGTCGATCAGAGTGGAGATGGAGCTGTCGGACCGCTTGAGTTCGCTGGCAACTGAAGGCTTTGATCTCGCCATACGCCATACCGCTTCGCCACCCGATACGCATGTCGCTTGGCCGCTGTCCAAGACCCATTCCATGTTGGTGGCGAGTCCTGGCTATCTTCAGCGCCATGGGACGCCGCACACTCCTCAGGAGCTATCGCTCCACGCCTGTCTGCATTACCCGCGAAGCACCGATTCGAAGGTGTGGTCGTTTGAGCCCAAAGTGGGGCGCGCTAAATCTGCCGACCGGACCACGGTGCCGATCACGGGGCCATTCGCCGCCAACAACAGCGAGGCCTTGAGAGACGCGGCACTCGCCGGGCTGGGTATTGCCCTGGTTCCAGACTTCAGTGCGCAGGCGGGCTTGAGCACTGGGCACTTGATGGAGGTTCTGCCGGACTGGCGGCCCGTAGGCTCCTTCGCCGACAAGATATTTGCCATTCGCCCCTATTCACCACATGTGCCGCGAGCGGTGTCGTTGTTGGTGCGTCACTTGCGAAGCCATTTGCAGGCGGGCTTTCGGGCCAGTTTGTAGTTCCCTCAGCCTGGGTCCTCGCCAGTGGTGTGTCGCTCTATGCGACCGCTGGCTTCAATATAGCTGTGGGCAAAGCCGTGTCGGCGGATAGACCACCGGCCGTTCCATGGAGCTTGGCCATGATGGCCAGCTTGTTGTCTCGGCTTCTGCGAGCGTGCTCACGCATCAAGTAAGCGGCCCGCCCACCCTCCCTGGATCGAATGGCGTTGAGAACCTCGTGGTGATCTTCCTGCGCGCGCGAGATGAGTGGGAATTCGAGCACGGGCAAGCTCCCATTCAGTCCTAAAGACCCAGCGCCCGCCATCGGCGTTTTGTTGACGGCGTCGATGGCTTCTTTCAGCATGATGTTGTCCGCCGCCTCAATCAGGGTGGTATGAAACTGTGCATTCATAGCGATCCAGCTAGCCGCATCCAGCCTGAGTTTGTTTAGACGAGCCGCTTCGATCAAAGCGTGACCATCGGCAACGCAATCCTGCAGCTTGGCCAGCACATTGGCAGACGCCCCTCGCTCGGCCAAGCGTTCCACCGCCAGTGCCTCTAACGCTCCACGCACGTCAATGGCGTCACCAATGGCCGCGATGGTGAACAGCCGCACCCGAAAGCCTCTTTTGGGAAGCCGTTCGAGCAGGCCCTCTTTTTCAAGTTCACCCAGCGCGATGCGCAAGGGCGTACGAGAGACCGCCAGTTCTGTCGCGCATTGCACCTCCACCAAGCGTTCGCCAGGCGCCAGTTCACCGGAGAAGATTCGATGTCGCAACTCTTGGATGACACGTTCAATTTGAGAGGCCATGGCTTTGTTGATTGGGGAAGGTGAGTGAATTTTTGGCGCCTATCTCGCGGTTTTAGGTCCTACGAATGTGGCGCAATAGCAAGGATAAATGCATGCAATTATTCATCAAGGCTATGGATATCTAGGGTATTTCCCTATAATTTTTCATATTCTTAGGGTGCTAAGATTTAAAAATGCACGCAATTTGAGAGATGGCGTGTGAACCACTACAAATGACCCACGGAGACAATGCCATGCAATCTTTCTGCTTTTCTGCGTTCTACCGGGCCTTGAGCCGACGCACCATTTCCGACGACCACGGCATGACCATCGGCCATCCACGCCGTGCTTTCTGCGCAGCGGCCGCGCTTGGAGCCGCTCTGGTGACTTTGGCTCCGCCTGCGTTTGCGCAAGGGGATGGATATCCGAGCAAGCCCGTGCGCGTGATCGTGCCTTTTCCACCCGGTGGTGGTGGAGATGTGCTCGCCCGCTTGGTGTTCACGCGATTGGGGTCGGTCCTTGGTCAGCCGATGGTGATTGAAAACATGGCGGGGGCGGGTGGCAACATTGGGACCATGGCAGCCGCACGCTCTGCACCGGACGGCTATACCCTTGCATACGGCACCAATGGCACCCATGGGATTAACCAAAGCTTGTACAAAAGCCCTGGGTTTGATGCCATCAAAGATTTTGAGCCCGTGAGTCAGTTCACGCGCATCGCTGCTTTGGTGGTGGTGCGGCCGAACTTTCCGGCCAAGACAATGCCCGAACTGGTGAGTCTGGTGCGTAGCCAGCCTGGCAAATACACATTTGCCTCGGCAGGCAATGGCACTACATCGCATTTGGCGGGCGAGATGCTCAAGTCAACCGCAGGGTTGCAGATGCTGCATGTACCGTATCGGGGTGGGGCATTGGCCATCACGGATTTGATCGGGGGGCAGGTGGACATGTTGATCGACGTGATGCCCAACACCGCGCCCCAGGTCCGCGGAGGCAAGTTGAAAGGCTTGGCCGTGAGCACCGCTAAACGTGTGGCGACGATGCCTGAAATGCCCACCATCGCAGAGTCAGGCGTTCCCAACTTCGACGTGAGTGCTTGGGACGGACTGTTTGTTCCGGCCGGAACACCCGCTCCCATCGTGGCCAAGCTGAATGAAGCAGTTCGCAAGGTGCTCGCAGACCCGGAACTCAAAAAACAGTTGGCCGATCGGGGCGCCGAAGTAGTGCTCTCGTCCCCTACGGAGTTTGGCAGTTTCGTGAAGTCTGAAATTGTGCGCTGGGGCGCCGCCGTCAAATCGTCGGGGGCCACCACCGAGTAGGGCCGCAGCCATTCTGTTCTCTGCGTCTCACCTCTCTTTGCATGCTGCTTGTTTCAGGAGTCCCTATGTTTTTCCCGTCTTCGTCACCCTCGGTGAGCCATGTCCAACCCGGTGGAAATTGGCAAGGGTTGCCGCCACCGGCCGACCCAGCCGTCACGCAAACCAAGTATTTCTTTCAAGCGCTCGATAATTTTCAGCGCGTGTTTGCGATACGGCCCGGCGACGAGGTTCTGTTTCTGGCCGACCCCTTGCTGGACCCGAGGGTGATCGACGCGGTCATCGGCCTGGCGAAATCGCGCGGTGCCACGGTGCGTATCTACATGGAGCCGAGCACGCAAGTCACGGCTATTCCAGAAAGCGTGCAGGGTTTGCTGGAGAAAGCGACCTTCGTGGTGTCGACCTGGTTTTGCTCGATCCTCGATCCCTTGTGCATCCGGCTGCGCCGCCAAGGGCAGCGCTGGGTCAAGATCACCTACTTCCGCAACCTCGATTTGCTGCACACGCCGCAAGCGCGGTTTCCGTTGGACCTGGTCGGCGAAATCATCAGGGGAACGGCAAGCCGTTACCCCAAAGGAGAGCATTTCGATCTGCGCTTTACCGATGCGCGCGGCAGTGACTTTCGTATCGCTTTTACGCCGGAAATGCGTGACAACCAACTCGCGACCAACCGGTGGCGCGGGCAGATGACGGCAGAAGAGAACGGTTGCTATGTGCACTATCTGGCGACCCATGGCCCGAATTTCTGGGACCACAACTCCGTCAAGAATGACTTCAGTGCGGTAGTGCCGATGTCGGGCGTTCTGTATCCCCAATGGGCTGTCGGTTTTGCCAAACCCTTCGACGAAAAGATTGGCGTCTTCTTTGAGGGTGATACCGTCAGCCGTGTTGAGGGTGAGTCAGATGAGGCGCGCATCCTGCGCGAAATGTTGGTAGGTGGTCGGATGATTGAGGGTGGCGGCTGTGGATTCAACCCTAAGGCGCCAAGGCACACCATCTACCCTGCGGGTTCGAATGCACCAGGTGCGCTGCACTTTGGTATCGACCTCAAGCAGCCCAGCGACTACATCCGCCGTGTCATGCCAGACTGGGAAGAGCCGCCGGTGCACATGGACTTGGTGACACTCGACAGCACGGTGACGGCAGGTGAGAACGTGCTGGTTGACAAAGGTTTTCTATGTGCCTTGCGCGACCCTACAGTGGTCGATGCCGCCGCGCGCTGGGGAGACCCCGTGGAGCTGCTGGAGGCTGAGGTTCTTTAAGGGGCAACAGCCGGCGGCCCAGGTGGCTAGAGCTTGCTGGGTTTGCTGCCGCTGCGGTTGTGGCGGCCATCGCCAGAACCTCCATCGCCCAGCAAGTCTGACATCGTCCGTCTCAGCCACACGTTGCCGGGGTCTGTATGAAAGCGCTCATGCCAATGTTGCTTCACATCGTAGTGCGGAAGCACATGCGGCACGGGTAGCAGGCGTATCTTCTCGCGGATGGCCATGACCTCGGCATAGAGCCTGGGCACAGTGGCGATGAGTTCGGTTTCCGCCACGATGCGGGCCACACCCAGGAAGCTGGGCACGCGCAGCACCACCTGGCGCGGCACGTCGGCGCGCTCCAGCACTTTGTCGACGATGGCGTGGCCGGTGCCCGACGAGCTGACCAGCACGTGGCCTTCTCGGCTGTAAGCGGCCTTGCTGAGTTTGCTGCCTATGCGGGGGTGATCGGTCGCCACCAGGCACACAAAATTCTGTGCAAACAAGACCTGCTGGTAGAAGCCCGCGTCGAGTTGCGGCATGAACCCGACCGCCAGGTCGATGTCGCCGTCTTGCAGGCGCCGCACACTGTCGGTCGAGATTTTTTCGACATCCACCTGAACCCCGGGCGCCACGCGGCGCAGGTGGTTGAGCAGCGTGGGCAGCAACACGATTTCGCTGATGTCCGTCATGCCGATGCGAAAGATGCGCTGCGCCTCGGCGGGTTCAAAACCGCCGCGGCTGGCGTGAGCCTGCTCCAGATGTTCCAGCACCGCGCGCAGTTGCGGTTGGATGGTCTGTGCATACGGCGTGGGCAGCATGCCGCGTGCGGTGCGGCTGAACAGTTGGTCGCCAAAGTGCGCGCGCAGCTTGATCAATGCAGCACTGGCGGCGGCTTGGGGAATGCCCAGCCGGTCCGCCGCCTTGGACACGCTGGCTGTCTTGAATACCTCTTCAAAGACTTTGAGCCATTCGAGGTCGAGCTTGGCCACCGGTATGTCTCCTTCTTCAGGCGCTGCATTATTGAAAAATGAAATATTAATTATCTTGCCACACGCTTGCCAGCATAGAGGCCGCGAGAGAAAAATGTGACCAATGCAGAGTTGAGCGTGACCCCACAGCTTCGATGCCCATGATTGGCGATCAGTTGTTAACAGCAAAGGCGCAGATCACCTTGACCCTGTGTAGAACACCAATAGGAGCCAAGTCGATGTCCATCAAACCACCCGCCCCCAATCTTGTCGATCGCCTCGTCTACGCCAACCGCATCCTCTACGACCAAAACATCGTCGATGGCCTGGGCCACGTCAGCGTGCGCCATGACAGCGAACCCGGTGCCTTTTTGCTGTCGTGCAACCGCGCGCCGGGCATGGTGCGCCGGCGCGACATCACCACCTACGACTTTGACGGCAACACGCTGTCGGACCAAACCGAGCGGCCGTACCTGGAGCGCTTCATCCACGGCGAAATCTACCGCGCCCGCCCCGATGTGGTGGCGGTGGTGCACAGCCACTCGCAAAGCGTGATCCCGTTTGCCATAACCAAGAACGCACTGAAGCCGGTGTTCCACATGTCGGGCTTTTTGGGCGAGGGCTCGGCGCATTTCGAGATCCGTGAAGCCGGTGGCAACACCGACATGTTGATCAGCAGCTCTTACCTGGGCCACGCCTTGGCCAGGTCGCTCGGCAAACACAGTTGTGTGCTGATGCGCGGCCACGGTTCCACCGTCGTGGGCACGTCGTTGGAGCAGGCAATTTACCGCGCGATCTATGCCGAAGTGAATGCCAAGCTGCAACTGGCGGCCAACGGTCTGGGAGACATCACCTTCCTCAACAAGGAAGAAGCGCAGCTTTCTTCCGACATGAACGACGGCCAGATTCCACGCTCGTGGAATCTTTGGATCAAGCGGCTCGGCCAGATCGATCTGGACCAGTAAAACGCGCCACCACAGATAACAAAACAAGGAGACATTTCATGCGATTCAAATCATCTTTCACGGGCCTTTGCGCAGCGGCACTGCTGGCCGTTGGTGTGGTCGCGCAGGCGGACACCTATCCATCCAAGTCTGTGCGCATCGTGGTGCCTTACGCCACAGGTGGTGGTTCGGACATTCTGGCGCGGCAAATCGGTGCCGGTTTGCAGCAGGTATGGGGCCAGGGTGTGGTGGTCGACAACAAGGCGGGTGCCTCGGGCAACATCGGCAGTTCTGAAGTGGTGCGTGCACCTGCCGACGGCTATACGCTGCTGCTGCAGAACAGCACCATGGTCACCAACCTTGGCGTGATGGGCAAGCTGCCCTACGACCCCGAGAAAGACCTCACGCCCATCATGCTGCTGGGCGTGACGCCGATTGCGTTGGCGGCGCACCCTTCGCTCAACGTGAGCAACGTGAAAGAACTCGTCGCCGCCGCCAAGGCCAAGCCCGATGCCCTGAGCTATGGCTCATGTGGCATCGGCACGCCGCAGCATTTTGTGATGGAGCTTGTGAAACAGCAAACTGGTGTGGCCGCCGCCCATGCGGGCTACAAAGGTTGCGCACCGGCCGTGACCGACGTGCTGGGGGGGCAGATTCCACTGGCCATCGTCAGCGCCAATTTGGTCGCACCGTATGCCAAGAGCGGACGGCTGAAGGTGGTGGGCGTGTCCACCGCACAGCGTTATGGTTTGTTGCCCGACACGGCCACGTTTGAAGAGCAAGGCTTGAAGCCGTTCGACTTTTCGATTTGGTACGCCTTGATGGGGCCAAAGAATTTGCCGCCCGCCGTGGTGTCGAAACTGGTGGCCGACATCTCCAAAATTTTGGCTGATCCGTCGGTGGTTTCCAACCTGTCGAACGCCGGGGTCGAACCCTACAAGGGCTCGGGCGACGATCTCGCCAAGCTGATCAAGGCCGACGCCAAACGCTACACCGACCTGGCCAAGAGCGCCAACATCAAGGCCGAGTAAACACCGGCGGCCACGAAGACAGAGGTTAGAAAAAAATGCAATTTCACTTGAACGGGTTCAGACCGGGCGGCCCGGAGGTTCTGGAGCCATCGCCCTTGAATGCGCCGCGCACCGATACGCTTCCTGAAGAGGTGGATGTGCTGATCGTCGGCTGCGGCCCTGCCGGCCTGACGCTGGCCGCACAGTTGGCGGTGTTTCCCGGCATTCGCACCTGCATCGTCGACCAGAAGGATGGCCCGATGAAGCTGGGGCAGGCCGATGGCATTGCCTGCCGCACGATGGAAATGTTTGAAGCCTTCAGCTTTAGCGAGCGGGTGCTGAAAGAGGCCTGCTGGATCAACGAAGTCACCTTCTGGAAACCTGACCTGCAGCAGCAAGACAACATCGTGCGCCACGGCCGGGTGCAAGATACAGAGGACGGTTTGTCAGAGTTTCCGCATGTGATCTTGAACCAGGCGCGGATCCACGACTTCTACCTGGACTTCATGCGCAACTCGGCCACCCGCTTGGAGCCGCACTACGCTCGAAAATTTGTCGACCTGCAGCTCGACCGCAGCGCAGGGGACCACCCGGTCACGGTGCGACTGGAACGAACCGATGCGCAGCACAACGGCCAGATCGAGACCGTGAAGGCGCGCTACGTGGTGGGCTGCGACGGTGCGCGCAGCGGTGTGCGCAAGTCGATTGGGCGCCGCTTGGTGGGTGACTCGGCCAACCAAGCCTGGGGCGTGATGGACGTATTGGCCGTCACAGACTTTCCTGACATCCGCTACAAGGCCGCCGTGCAATCGGCCAACGGCAACCTCTTGGTGATCCCGCGCGAAGGGGGTTATCTGGTGCGCCTGTATGTCGAGATGGACAAGCTCGGCGAAGAAGAGCGGGCGGCCGACCGTGGCATCACCATCGACCACCTCATCGCCACTGCGCAGCGCATTCTGCACCCCTACACGCTCGACGTGAAAGAGGTGCCTTGGTGGTCGGTGTACGAAATCGGGCAACGCATTTGTGACCAATACGATGATGTGGTTGACGATGCGGCAACGCTGATGCCCCACGTGTTCATCGCCGGAGACGCCTGCCATACCCACAGCCCCAAGGCCGGGCAGGGCATGAATTTTTCGATGCAGGACACCTTCAACCTGGGCTGGAAACTGGCCGCCGTGTTGCATCAACAGTGTGGCCCGGAGCTGCTGAAAACCTACTCAGAAGAGCGGCAGGTGGTGGCCCAGGAACTGATCGACTTTGACCGCGAGTGGGCCAAGATGTTCAGCGATCGGCCCAAGGAAAATGCCGGTGGCGAAAAGGCCAGCGGCCAAGCGCAAGGGGTCGACCCCAAGCAGTTTCAAAAGTACTTTGAGCAGCATGGGCGCTTTACCGCCGGCATGGGCACGCGTTACCGCCCCTCCGTCATTTGCGGCGAGGGCACCCACCAACACTTGGCCACCGGTTTTGTGATTGGCACGCGTTTTCACTCTGCGCCCGTGCTGCGGGTGTACGACGCCAAGCCCATTGAACTTGGGCATGTGGGCAAGGCCGACGGCCGCTGGCGCCTGTACGCGTTTGCCGATGCCGCACATGGGCTCAACACGAGTGAGGCCGATAGCCGTGTGGCCGGGTTATGGCAGTTTTTGGAAACCTCTGCCGCATCGCCGGTGCGCCTGTACACGCCAGCGGGGCATGACGTCGATGCGATCTTCGATCTGCGGGTCATCTTTCAACAGGAGCACCGCGAACTGGACTACGGCGCGTTGCCGAACCTGCTGCGTCCCACCAAGGGTCGATACGGGCTGAGGGACTATGAGAAAGCGTTTTGCCCCAACCTCAAGAGCGGGCAGAACATCTTCGACGTACGCGGCATTGACCGGGCGCAAGGTGCCTTGGTGGTGGTACGTCCCGACCAATACATTGCGCATGTCTTGCCGCTGGATGCGCACCAGGAGCTGAGTGCATTTTTTGCTGGCTTCATGCAGGCGCACCAGTGATCCGTGGTTAGCGAGGTAATGGACTGACGGCCGATGAGGCATAAGCGTAACCCCGCTTCAATTCGGCCAACACCAAGCGGACAATGACGTGCCCGCTGCTGGGTTCATGTGACGTGTGAAGGTCAAACGACGTGTGGCCTCACACGTCGCTTGTGAAGCCTTGGCATTGGGAAAGCCCTCTATGCAAAACGTGCATCTCTCATGCTGTGAAGTCCGACCGCTCAGCGTTTTCCTCCGTGCCCCGTAGCGCCTACGCGACGGCGGTTGAAGCCATGCGTTTGTTGGACGTGCGGCAGCAAACACTCTATGCCTACGTCAGCCGGGGCTGGATTCGCAGCATTCCACAACAGGGTTCCAAGGCCCGGCTGTATTTACTGGACGACATCACGCGGGTCAGCATGCGTTCGGCGGCGCGCGCGGGGCACGGTGCGGTGGCGGCATCCGCCATGAACTGGGGTGAGCCGATCTTCCCCACCTCCATCACCGAGATCACACCCCAAGGGCCACGCTACCGAGGGCACTTGGCGGCGGACCTGGTGCGTGACGAGGTTTCGTTCGAGACGGTGGCCGAGCTGCTCTGGACCAGCGAGCGAAAAAAATCACCCTCGTGGCCCGTGGAAAAACCGAGTGCCGAGTTGCTGCATTTGACCGAAACGCTGACGTCGCTGCAAGCGCGTCACAACATCTTGGAAACCTTCTCGCTGGTCGTGCTGATGCTGGGCATGCGCCGGGGCTCTGTGGCCGAGCGCTTGCAACAAGGGCGCACACTTGCTGCGGCGCGCGAGGTGATGCAGGCGGTGGTGGCATGCTGCGGCTTTCTGGGGCCGGCGCAACAGTACCGCCCTCTAGAGACAGGCGAAAGCATTGTGGGTGGACTGATGGCCGCGTTGGGCATCGCGCCCTCTGATGAAAACCTGACCGCGCTGCGCGCCATCCTGATCTTGATGGCCGACCACGAGCTGTCGCCCGGTACCCTGGGTGCTCGCGTGGTGGCTTCAGCGGGCGGCACGCTACACAGTTGCCTGGCGTCTGCACTCTGTGCAACTTCAGGTGTGGAGGTGGGGCGCATGTACGAGCGTGTGGAGTCTTTCCTCGGACACCCCAAGACCCGCACCGTGCTGCTGAACCGCGCGCTCAAACTGCACGGCCAGGGGCAGAGCGTGCCGGGCTTCGACCACCCGCTCTACCCCAAGGGCGACCCGCGTGCGGCGCAGTTGCTCGACCTGGCCCGCGCGCGCAGCGGGCTGGGGCGTGAGCTCACGGCGATCTTCCGTTTTCTAGAAGACATCCATGCTGCTGCCGGATTGTTGCCTCGGCAGGAGTTTGCTCTGGTGGTGCTGGCACGTGCCATGAACCTGCCGCCGCAAGCCCCGGCGGCGCTGTTCGCGTTAGGCCGTATTGCGGGCTGGGTGGCCCATGTGCGCGAGCAACGTACGTCGGGCCTACTGCTGCGGCCGCGTGCCAAGTTTGTCGAAGGGCCGGGCGCACCGATTTGACGCCCAAACAACTCTCACATTGATTCAAAGTTCAAGATTGAATGTTCTTGAACGTCTCCCTACGATGCGTCGGCGATCGTCAAAAAAAGGAGACAAACATGAAACTCAATCACCGCGCCTTGGCCCTCGCGGCTGGCGTGCTTGCTGCGGCAGCGGGCTTGCAGGTGCATGCGCAAGAGTTCCCAACCAAGCCCATCCATATCGTTGTGCCCTTGCCGCCGGGCGGCTCCAACGATGTGCTCGCGCGGGTGCTGGGGCAGAAGATGGGCGAGGCCTTCGGCCAGCCGGTGGTGGTGGACAACAAGCCCGGTGCTGCGGGCAACATTGCCACCGAGTTCATGTCACGCGTAGAACCCGACGGCTACACCATCGCCGTCGCACCCAACCAGACGGTGGCCGTGAACCCCGTGCTCTATCCCAAGCTGCCGTTTGATGTGGTGCGCGACCTGCAGGGCATCTCGATGATGGGGCGCGTGCCCATGGTGCTGGTGGTGTCCAGCAAGGTCAGCGCGGCCAACGTGAATGAGTTGATCGCGCAGGCCAAGGCCGCGCCAGACAAGTTCACCTATGCCTCGGCCGGGGCGGGTAGCCCGCAACACATGGCGGCGGAGGTTTTCAAGTCAATGACCGGCACCCGCATCACGCAGATCCCCTACAAGGGCTCGGCCCCGGCGATGGTGGATGTGCTGGGTGGCACAGTGGATGTGATGTTCTGCCCCATCAACACGGCATTGCCGCACATCCGCAGCGGCAAGATCCGTGCGCTGGGCACCACCGGCACCAAACGGCTCGACACCCTGTTGCCCGGCGTGCCCACGATTGCCGAGAGCGTGCCCAACTACGAGAGCGACATCTGGATCGGCATGGTGGCGCCGGCGAAAACGCCGCAACCCATCATCAACAAGCTCAACGCTGAACTGCGCCGCTCGCTTGAGCTGCCCGACGTGCGCGCCAAGCTGGCCGAACAAGGCATCTATGCCGAAACCAGCACGCCGGCCGAGTTCACAGCGCTGATTGCCGCCGACCAGAAGCGCTGGGCGGCCGTGATCAAGGCCGCCAACATCGTGCCGGAATGACACAGGCCCCACCAAATACCCCCTCGCATCAGGAGAGACCATGCCCCTCAATTCACACCCCGCCGTGCGCCGGGACATTCCACAACCATCGGAACCCGACGACACCGTGTGGGGCAGCGATGCCATCGCCGAAATGCTGCGCGCGATGGACATTCCCTACGTGCTGCTCAACCCCGGCGCCAGTTTTCGCGGTCTGCACGACAGCCTGGTCAACCACCTGGGTAACGAGCAGCCGCAGATGGTGGTGGTGCTGCACGAAGAACATGCGGTGGCCATTGCCCACGGCTATACCAAGGTGACGGGCAAGCCGTTGATTGCCATCTTGCACAGCAACGTGGGTTTGATGCACGGCACCATGGCCATCTTTGATGCCTGGGTCGACCGCGTACCGGTGATCGTGCTGGGTGCTACGGGGCCGGTCGATGCGAACAAACGCCGCCCGTGGATCGACTGGATCCACACCGCGCAAGACCAGGGCGCCATGGTGCGCAACTTCACCAAATGGGACGCCCAACCGGCGTCCATCCCGGCCGCGCAAGAGGCGCTGTTGCGCGCCCGGCAGATTGCCACTACCGCGCCGCAAGGGCCGGTGTATGTGTGTTTTGATGCGGCGCTGCAGGAGTCCAAACTGCCAGGTAAACAAGTGCTGCAAGATCCCACACGTTATCTTGCGCCGCCGCCCGCGCGCCCCTCGGACGAGGTGCTGGCCCAGGCGGCCGAATGGCTGTCCACCGCCCGGCGTCCGGTGATCCTGATGGGCCGCGTCACACGCGACCTGGACGGCTGGAACCAGCGTGTGCAGTTGGCCGAAACCTTGCAGGCCGAGGTGCTGACCGATCTGCGCGTGGGTGCGGCCTTCCCCACCGACCACCCTTTGCATGCGGCTCCCAGCGGTGCTTTCCTCAACCCCACCGCGCAGGAAGTGCTGCGCCGTGCCGACGTGGTGTTGAGCCTCGACTGGCTGGATCTTTCGGGCACGCTGAAGCAGGCCTGGGGCGACCAGCCTGTGGGCAGCAAGGTCATCCAGGTGTCGGTAGACCAATACAGCCACAACGGCTGGAGCATGGACCACCAGGGCCTGCCGCCGGTAGACCTGTTTTTGCTGTGTGAACCCGAGCCCGCAGTGGCGCTGCTGAACCCGCTGGTGAAGGCGCGCGCCCCATTGGAAGTGGCGACGCGGCCTGTTCCCGCAGCCGCTGCAGCAGCAGGTGCGGGTACTGGCTTGATGACAGTGGCCACGCTGGCCGCCACGGTGCGCAAAGCAGTGGGTGAGCGCAAAGTTTGCCTGATGCGTTTGCCGCTGAGTTGGAGCGGTGAGATGTGGGACTTCAAGCACCCGCTCGACTTTTTGGGCTATGACGGAGGGGGCGGCATCGGCTCCGGGCCCGGGATGTCGATTGGCTCCGCGCTGGCGCTCAAGGGCAGCGACCGTCTGCCGGTGGCCATCATCGGTGACGGCGATTTCATGATGGGCGTGAATGCCTTGTGGACGGCCGCCAATGCGCGCATTCCGATGCTGGTGGTGGTGTGCAACAACCGCTCGTTCTTCAACGACGAACTGCACCAGGAGCGTGTGGCGCGACAGCGCAAGCGGCCAGTGGAAAACCGCTGGATCGGCCAGCGCATCAGCGACCCACCACCCAACCTGGCGATGATGGCGCGCGGGCAAGGCTTGACCGGCTTTGGCCCGGTAGAGGACGCCGCCGAACTGGCGCAGGTGCTGGAAGGGGCGATTGCGGCCGTGGAGCGGGGCGAGACCGTGGTGGTGGATGTGGTGGTGCAAACCGGCTACAGCCCGGCCATGACCGCAGGTTTGACGCGTTCAAAAGACTGAGGAACCCCGCATGCGTGCCCATGAAATTCCCCCTGGTATTCTGCCCACCCAGCGTGGCCTGTATTACGGCGGCGCCTGGCATGTGCCCAAGGCCAATGCTTACGCCGAAACCTTCAACCCCTGCTACAACGAAGCCATCACCAGCGCACCGGTGGCCGATGCAGATGACGTGGACGCGGCTGTGCAAGCAGCCCATGCCGCCTTTCCGGCCTGGGCCGCCACTCCACCGCTGGAGCGGGCGCGCTACCTGCGCCGGGCCGCGGCGGTGTTGCGTGAACACGACCAACCGCTGGCCCAACTCGACGCCTTGAACAACGGCAACCCGGTGTCGGCCTTGGCCATGGACGCCGGCTTTGCCGCCGACTGCCTGGAGTATTTTGCGGGCCTGGCCACCGAGATCAAAGGCGAGACCATCCCCATGGGCGATGGCAACTTCAACTACACCTTGCAAGAGCCGCTGGGGGTGGTGGCGCGTATCGTGGCCTACAACCACCCGCTGATGTTTGCGGCCGCGCGCCTGGCCGCGCCTTTGGCTGCGGGGAACACGGTGGTGGTGAAGGCGCCCGACCAGGCGCCGCTGTCCACCCTGCGGCTGGCCGAACTGGTGGGGCATATCTTTCCGCCCGGCGTGGCCAACTTCCTGTGCGGCGGCCGCGCGTGCGGCGAGGCATTGGGGCGTCATCCGCTGGTACGCAAGATCACGCTCATCGGCGGTGTGCCCACGGGCAAGGCGGTGATGAAAACCGCTGCCGACAGTCTGAAGCCCGTGCTGCTGGAACTGGGCGGCAAGAACGCGCTGATTGCCTTTCCCGATGCCGACATCGACAAGCTGGTGAACGGCATCATCGCCGGCATGAACTTCACGTGGTCCGGCCAAAGCTGTGGCTCCACCAGTCGCGTGTTCCTACATGAATCGCTGCACGACCAGGTGCTCGACAAGGTGGTGCGTTTGTTGCCCGAGCGCCATCGCCCTGGCATTCCCACAGACCCGAAGACCACGATGGGTTCGCTGGTCAGCCGCGCGCAGTTGGAGAAGGTGCAAGCCTACGTGGCGGCAGGACTCGAAGAAGGCGGGCGCCTGGTGTGCGGTGGCAAGCAGCCAGACGATCCGGCGCTGAAGGATGGCTTCTTCTATGAAGCAACCGTCTTTGCCGACATGCAGCCGCACATGCGGCTGGCGCGCGAAGAGGTTTTTGGGCCGGTGATGTCGGTGTTCAAGTGGCGCGACGAAGACGTGCTGTTCGAGCAGGTCAACGGCGTGGAGTTTGGCCTGACGGGCTCCATCTGGACGCAGAACCTCAACACGTCGCACCGTGCAGCCAAGCGCATCCAGACCGGTTATGTGTGGGTCAACAACGCCAGCCAGCACTTCATGGGGGCGCCGTTCGGGGGCGTCAAACAATCGGGCATTGGCCGGGAAGAGTGTTTTGCCGAGCTGCTGGAGTTCACGTATACCAAGAACGTGAACTTGAAGCTGGGGTGATGGCAGTTGGCCGATGGCCAACTGCCTAAGCCGCTGACGGCAGCGCTGGGTTGGACCTTGGCACCTCGTCAGGTGCCAAGGTCAAGCGATGCCGTAGCAGAAAGCGCAGATGGCTGTTCTGCGGCCGGCGCTTAGAAGCGTGTGCCCACCGTGACCTTCACCGTGCGGGGCGCACCCGAGATTACGAAGCCGGGGTACAACTGGTCACCGTACAGCTTGTTCGTCAGGTTCGACACGTTCAACTGCGCGTAGGTGTTTTCGGTGAAGCGGTATTCGCCCATGGCGTCAGCCACCACATAGCCTGCAGCAGAGGCCGTTGTCGAGGCCGCACCGCTCGTGCCTTGCAGCGGGTAGTTCTTCGACGCGCCGTTGATGCCGCCCGCCACACGCAGTTTCGGCGTGGCTTGGTAGCTCACCCACATGCTGCCGCTTTGCTTTGGCGTCAGGCCGACACGCTGGCCCACCGTGGCCTGTGCTGTGCTGCCAGCCTGGTCAATTTTGGCCACTGGGGTCCAGGCATAGGACAGGTAGATTTCCCACTGCGGGGTAATCCGGCCCACAACGTCCAGTTCAACGCCAGCGGAGTGGCGTTTGCCCGAAAGCAGGTACGAAGTGCCCGCGAAGTCAGAGTCGGTTGTACGTTCGTTGTACTTCTCGGTGCGGAAGATCGCGCCACGTGTCGACAGGCGTCCATCCATCCAGTCCAGCTTTGCACCGAGTTCGATGTTGCGGCTTTTCTCGGGTGGTGTGTTCGCATTCTGCGGTGTCACGTACTGGTAGGTGTCGGCAGAGGTGTTGAACGACGTGCTGTAAGACAAGTGGTACGACTGGCTGGCCGACGGCTGGAACAACACGCCAAAACGTTGGCTGAACAGCGACTCCGACAGATTGGTTTGTGGGTTGGTGGTCGGCACCGTGGTGTTGGCATTGGCATAGGTCCATTGCTGGAAATCGCCATCGAACTTGTCGTAGCGTAGACCAGCCAGCAGCTTCCACGATTCAGCCAGCTGGGCGAGATCCTGGAAGTACAGACCAAATGCTTTTGACTTGTAGCCGTTGGTGTCGCGATAGGTGGGCTGCACGCTCAGGGTACGACCGTCGTCGGGGTTTCCGACGGTGGTGTTGCCCTTGTTGTAGTTGGTGCCAACCGTGCCGTAGGCGCCATAACGGTCGGCCTTTTCGATGGCAGCGTCTACGCCGGTCAGCACTTCGTTCTTGATGCCGAACCAGTTGAAGGTGTTGCTGTAATCGCTCTGGAAATACGTACCGTCGTACGAGTCCTTGCGTGGCGACAGGCCGCTGCGGGTCAACACGGTTCTGTCGTTCAGGTTGAGCGAAGTAGTGCCGGTGGCGAAGCCGGCGGTAGTGCCCCACTGCGAGCGGTCAAACGTGCCGCTGCGCAGTTGCGATTTGAGTTCACCGTTGTCATCGAAGCGGTGCACGTGCTTCAGCGTGAGGTAGGAGGCCTTGCCGCGGATGTAGTCACTGTCGGTGCCGTAGAAGTTGCCTGGTTTGAGGTTGGGTACGCCTGCCATGGTGCCGGGCACGCCCGTGCCTAGCCAGCGTGCGCCGGCCATGGGAACGTTATCCACGTCCAGATAGAACAGGCCAACGGAGAACTCATTGCGCGAGCCAATGCCCCAGCGGTAGGTGGGGGCCACGCCGTATTTGTCGATGCTGGCGCCGCCGTTGTCGGCCTTGTTCCACATGGCGTTGATGCGCAGCGCGGCATCTTCGCCGGTCAAGATGTTGAAGTCGCCGGTGGCGCGGTAGTAGCCGCGCGAGCCCACTGTGGCTTCTACGTCATGCTGGGTGATCGCCATCGGTTGCTTGGTCACCTGGTTCACCACACCGCCGGTGGAGCCACGGCCAAACAGCATCGAGGCCGAGCCGCGAAGCACTTCCACGCGGTCATAGTTGAAGGTGTCGCGGTCGTATTGCGAGGGGTCGCGCATGCCGTCGATCAACAAGTCGCCCACCGTGGCCACAGGGAAGCCGCGCAGGCGGATGTCCTGGTCGGTGCCGTTCTCGGTGGCCGCAAAGGTGATGCCGGCCACGTGGTGCAGGGCGTCCTTCAAGGTGTCGAGCTTGCGGTCATCGATCAGCTTTTCGGTCATGACGGTGACCGACTGCGGAATGTCGCGGATGTCCTGGTTGCCTTTGCCAATGCTGGACTTCTTGGTTTGCAGCGCGTCTTTGCCCTCGGGCGCTTCGGCGCGCTCGGTCACCGTCACCGGCGAGAGCGTTTTGTCGGCGGACGATTGCGCCCAGCCGCTGACGGACGCGGCCAGCATCATCGCGCCCAATGGAATGGAGGAGTAGGTGGTGACGCTGGTGGTCACGGCCGGTGGCGTGCTGGTGTGACGGAGCGAAGCTGCTTTGATCTGTGGTTTTGGACGTCGAGACATGATGGGCCAAAGGTTGAGTTGATCGCTGGCGGGTCAGACAAAGATCTGGCGTGGCTGGCTAATGAAGGAAAGGATGGAACGAAAAAAGAAGTGCCAAGAAACTGCAGGCGACAGTTCTCCCTGCGCTGTGTCAATCAAGCGAATAGGGTTGGTATTTCGATGTGTGGCCGTTACACGCGCCCAGCCTCGCGGCTGCAGACCAGGCTGCAAGCGGGGGAGGAGAGGCGCGGTGGGGGCGGGTCTCAGGTGCTGTCTGCGGTTTTAGACGCCGCGAATGACAGCACGGTGCCGGGTGTTTTCTCAGGCCGCATGGGCCTGCGAGATCACAACAAACCGGCTTGTGTCATCAGGTCGGTGACCTTCTTGCTGTTGAGCTTGGACGGCTCGACCTTGGGGGCGTGCAGGTCGGCCAGCGGCACCAGTTTGGCGTTCGAAGCGGCACCGGTTCCCACGGCGTATTCGTAGGCGTCGCCGTTCTTCAGAATCTCTTGGCCGCCCTTGCCGGCAATCCATTTCACAAAGGCTTCTGCTTCGGGCTTGTGTTTACTGGACGCCAACACACCGCCACCAGAAATGCTGACAAACGCGCCCGGGTCTTGGTTGCGGAAGTAGTGCAACTGGGTGTTGTTGCTGTTTTCGCCGGTCTTGGCTTGGTCGCCGTAATAGTAATAGTGGTAGATCACGCCGCCTTCGATCTGGCCCGCGTTCACGGCCTTGAGCACCACGCTGTTGCCCTTGTTGAGCACGGCGTTTTCTTTCATGCCTTTGAGCCATGCAGCCGTGGCGGCTTCGCCCTTGAGTTCCAGCAAAGCGCTGACGATGGCCTGGAAGTCCGCGCCCGCAGGCGATGCCGACCAACGGCCCTTCCATTTGGGATCGGCCAGATCGAGCATGGACTTGGGCAATTGCTCGGGCGTGAGCTTGGCCTTGTTGTAAACAAAGACCGTGCTGCGCGCGGCAATGCCGATCCAGCGGCCGTGGCTGGGGCGGAAGTTGGCGGGTACTTCGGCCAGCGTCGGCGCGCTCAGCGCGGCGAACAGGTTGGCGTTGTCCACCAGTGCCATGGCGGGCGAGTTCTCGGTCAGGAAAACGTCGGCCGGCGAGGCGCTGCCTTCTTGCACGATCTGGTTGCCGAGTTCGGTGTCGCCGCCATTGCGGATGGTGACCTTGATGCCGGTGTCTTTGGTGAAAGCTTCGGCCCAGGCCTTGGTCAAGCTGCCGTGCTGGGCGTTGTAGACCAGGATGCCGTCGGCGCTGGGCGTTGGTGCGGTTTGGGCGATGGACCAGGGCGTGGCGACGAGGATGGACGCCGCGAATGCCGCGAGAAAAGTAGAGCGCTTGAACTTCATGAAATGAGCTTTGTTGAATTGGAAAGTGATTTACAGAAAACGGAACTGCCCACGAGCTGGGCGCAAAGGCACGAGGTTGGATCGGCGCTTAGGCGCGATCTCTTCGAGGTCTTCAAGTGGGGATGTCTGGGGCTTGTCGTTGCACTCGGCACAGGTCACGTGGATGGAGATGGGCTGCGTGGCCACCGCCATGCCGCAGGTGTCACCCAGATGCTCCAACTGTTCGCGAAGCGTGGGCGCGTTCACAAAGTAGCTGCGCTCGCAGTGGCGGCAAACCATCTGGTGGCTGTGCCCGGTGCGGTCGCCGCTGCCAATCCAGTAAATGCTTTTGCCGGCGTGTGTCCACTCGCGCGTCAACAAACCGTGCGCGGTCAAGCCACGGATGGTTTGGCCAATGGTGCACAGGCGAATGCGCACCCCTTGCTCCAGCACCAGGCGGGCTAGCGAGTCCGAGGTGTAGCCGCGCGTAGGGGTCTTCAACAGCAGCGTGAGGATCAGGATGCGCGCGTCGGTGATCCGCAGCTTGGCTTGGGTCAGCCGCTGCACGGCGACGTGGGTGGCGGTGTCATGCTCAGTGGCCAACGCTTGTGGATACGGGACACACGTGGCAGACAACGGATCGCTCGACAGGCTTTTCATGAACTGGCTGGTACTGGCTTGGACTGGCGGTTGGTTAATGAGTACTTGCGCTTGCATACGCGGTGGGTGAACCGCTGTTCGCGCTAAGCAAAACCAACGAGAAACAAATGAGAATGATTTGCAAACCAAGGGAATGTAAATTCTTGTTAGTAGTTCTGTCAAGTACTACTAATTTCTCATTCTGTTGCTCTCAAGGCAATCGCTTTTGTTGAGAATGGAAAGGAGAACAGGGATTTTGGGACGCAAGAATCCCTTGGGATAGTGGTCTTTTAAACAACTACTCTTTTTGAAGTCGAAAAAGAAAATGGCCACGTGCGTGGCCAGTTGAAGTGAGGCCCCCGAAGGAGGCTACTTCTCGGTGCGTGTGCTGCGAATGCCGCTGATTTGGCCGCGTACCACCTTCCAGAAGTTCTCTGTGCCTTCGACCAGACGCCAAGCGGTCGACCGGTGCGCCAGCACGCCAACCTCGGGCAGCACATCGCGCAAATGCTTGAGGCCCAGGATCTTCAGATACTTGCGCACCGTGCTTTGGCTGTGGATCAGAAACACCACGCGCCAACCATATTGGCGCCCAACCATCAGCATGCCGATGGCGCGCTCAAGGTCATCCAGATTGCCGTGGAAGTTGTCCACGGCGCGGTCGATGACGCTCAGTAAGTCCTGCGGGTTTCCTTGTGGCGTGGGGTTATCCATGCGGCGAGTGTCGCATGGAAGAGGTGGGCTCTATACTTCTGGGTAATGCGAATCATTGTTAAAAACAGCCCTTGGGCTGATCAACTGCTCGATTGACGGCTATGTGGGAAGCGTCATTTGTGGTGCTGCGTGAAGCGGCCGAACTGATCTTCATCGCCTTGTCGGCACGCGCTTATTTGTTGCGCATCGACCGGGCGGATCTGCTGACGCCGCTGGCCCGTGGCGTGGCCGGTGGGGCGCTTACGGCCAGCGCCTTGGTGCTGATGTTGAGCCTGACCGACTGCGACGACCACGTGGAGGCAGCCCTGTCGATTGGCTTGGGCTTGTCAGTGTTGTTCATGGCGATTGCCATGTTGTCGTCTCGTACCGCAATCGACCACCATGTGCGCGGGCGCCTGGAAGACTATCTGGACGGGCCGGCCGGTGTCTCCACCGTGCTGGCGTTCGGCGCCTTCGCCTCGTTCCGCGAGTTTTTTGAGGCCGGTCTTTTCCTGCAGACCATCACCAACGACCACGGGTTGATGGAGGCGATTGGTGGCATCGTGTTGGGCGGCTTTGCCACCGGCTTGATGGTGCTGGCCTACCGCTCGCTGCAATCGCGTTTTTCGCTTTACGCGCTGTTCCGTTTGTCGACCCTGGTGTTGTCGTTGATCGCCATTCAGTTGACGCTGGAAGGCCTGGGCATGCTGTTCAGCCTTTACGCCAAGGACACCTCAGACTTCATGCAAACCTTGGCCACCACGCTCACGCCGGGCAGCGCGGCCTATGGCTACCTTTGCGCCGCCCTGATGGCCGGGCCGCTTTATCTGGTGGTGCGGCACTGGTGGCGCGAAACCGGTGCCTTGCCAGATTGACGCCGTGATCCACCGAACTTCCAGCGCTGAGCGGTGAGCTTCATTTGATTGCGCGCTACTACCGCGAACTGCTGAACTACTTCTCGGGCACCATGAAAGACCGCGACCGAGCGGCCGATCTGGTGCAGGAAACCTACGCCCGTGTGTTGGCGGCCGAGCAGTCTGGGCAAACTCTGCGCGAGCCCCGTGCCTTGCTGTACCAGACGGCGCGCAACCTGCTGATCGACCAGCACCGCCAGGCTGCGGTGCGCGACCACGATGCAGGCGACGCGCTGGATGAAGTGCCCATCGCCCAGGCCTCGCAACCCGAAGAGATGTATGCGGCGCAGCAGCGCGCCAAGCGGCTGATCGCCGCGATTGAAAACCTGCCGCCGCGCTGCCGCGAAGCCTTTATGCTGCACAAGTTTGATGGCTTGTCGCACGCTGAAGTGGCCGAGCGCATGGGCATCTCGCGCAACATGGTGGAGCGCCATGTGATGCTGGCGGTACTGGCATGCCGCCAAAGCCGGGAGGACGCTTGATGCACTTCTTGATGCCATGACATCAGGTTTTAGCGTCCTCGTCCGTCTACACCTCACAACATAAAAATAAATCCCATGATGTCAGACCCGCTGCACAGTCCGCTTCCGCGCGAGGGCCGCCCCGCGTGGGGCGCTGCCGCGCCGGTGCCGACGCCGGAAGCGCTGGAGCAATCACTGGACGCGCTAGGCCCCGTCGAGACAGCCGCTTTGCGCTGGTTGGTGCGCCGCGAAGATACGCTCGACGCGGCCGGCGAGGCCGAGTTTCAAGCCTGGCTGAACGCCGATCCGCAACACCGTGCGGCCTTTGACGATGTGCATGGCGTGTTGCGCGCCATCGAAACCATTCCCGCAGAAGACGTTGCGCGTTTGCAAAGTCTGCGCCCGGCACCGGCGGCTGCTGCGCCACAAAGGCAACCCGCCAAGGCCAAGCCCAAATGGACCTGGCCGGCAGCGCTGGGGCGTGGAGGGTTATCGGGCTGGGCTCTGCCGGGGCCGCGCACGGCATTTGCGGCCGTGCTGCTGGCCGTCGCGGGCGGCTGGTATGCGTGGACGCTGCAGCAACCGGTTTTTACCGGCCACTACGCTACTCAACGGGGCCAGCAGATCGAAACCCGTCTGCCCGATGAAACCGTGCTCACGCTGGACACGGCTTCGCGCGCCGATGTGGCGCTGTACCGCCAGCGCCGCGAAGTGCGTTTGCCCGAAGGCCAGGCGATGTTCAGCGTCAGCCCCGATGCGAACCGCCCGTTTGACGTGTTGGCCGGGCCGATGCGCATCACCGTGGTGGGCACGCGGTTTTCGGTGCGCTACATGCCTTCGCTGGGCGAGGGCGGTGTGCAGGTGCAAGTGGAAGAGGGCCATGTGCGGGTGGCACGCAACCAAGGCGCGGCCAACGTTGCGGGGGGCGATGCTAGCGTCGAGCTGCATGCGGGCGACACCGTCACGGCCGATGCGAGCGGCCGGTTGGGCCCGGTGCAACACCTGGCGGCGGCCGGCATTGCCTCGTGGCGCGAGCAGCGTGTGAGCTTTGACGACACACCGCTGTCGCAAGCCCTGGCCGAGCTGGAGCGTTATGGCGACACGCGTCTGCATGTCAGCGACCCGGCGGTGGCGGCGTTGCGCGTCACCGGCAGTGTGGACCTGCGCCGCATGGGCGACTTCGCGGCGACCCTGCCTTTGGTGCTGCCGGTGCGGTTGGAAAAGCGCGATGGCGTGACCGAGGTGGTGGCCAACCGGCGCTGATGCTTTGCCGCGCGGTTGTGCCACCGCGCATTTCTTTTTTTAAATTATTTTGCGCGTGACATCAGGTTTCCAAAAGCTGATCCGTCTTCAGTAGCGATCAATTCTTATTCGCATTCTGGAGATTCTGAGATGTCCCTGTCCCGTCAACCTATTGGCTTGGCCCGTTTTGCGCACCTTGCGCCATTGGCCCTGGCCGTCGCGCTCGCCGTAGGTTCGTTTTCTGTTCACGCCCAAACCGCGGACCCGGCGAATGTGCCGGTCAACATCAGCGTTGCCGCGCAACCGTTGGCGCAAGCCCTCAATGAGCTGGCACGGCAGACCGGCCTGACCTTGATGGTGCCGCCCGCGCTGGTCGCCGGCAAAACGGCGCCCGCGATCCGCGACCATGTGAGCGCGCGCGAAGCATTGCAGCAGTTGCTGCGCGGCACAGGCTTGGAAGCCTTCATCGATGGCCGCGCGGTCACGGTGCGCGAAAGTCCGGCTGGCGCCGCGAACGCCGCGAGCTTGCCGCAGGTCAGTGTGACCGCCGCCCTCGAGTCGCCCATCCAGGGCTATAGCGCGGTGGCTTCCACCACCTCCAGCAAGATGGAACTGCCCACGCTGGAAGACCCCCAGGTCGTCAACGTGGTCACGCCTCGGATGATTGAAGACTTTCAGGTGCGCTCGCTTGATGACGTGGCCAAGTTCTCCAGTGGCGTGGTGCAAAGCAACACCTACGGCAATACCGAAGACGGCCTGATCAAACGCGGCTTTGGCACCAACACCGATGGCTCGGTGCTGCGCGATGGTGCGCGCAGTGCGAGCCAACACAAGTTCAGCTCCACCATCGACCACGTCGAGATTTTGAAAGGCCCGGCTTCGCTGCTCTATGGCGCGCTGGAGCCGGGTGGCGTGGTCAACGTGGTGTCGAAGCGGCCGCTGTCGACGTTTCAGGGCGAGGTGCAGCTCAGCAGCAGCAGCTACGGTGGCGGCACCGCCATGCTGGATCTGACCGGCCCGGTCAATGCCAACGGGCTCGACTACCGTTTGATTGTGGAACGCAAGAGCGAAGACTACTGGCGCAACTTTGGCACCAACGAACACACGCTGATTGCACCGTCCCTCAGTTGGACCGGCGACCACACCAAGGTGTTGTTGTCCTATGAGCACAACGACTACAGCCAACCCTATGACCGTGGCACCGTGTTCATCAACGGCAAGCCGACCGCAGCCGACTACAGCAAGCGGTTCGACGAAGCCTGGTCGGTGGCCGAAGGCTACAACGAAAACGCCAGTGTGCAGATCGAGCATCGCTTGAGCCCGGAGTGGAGCACCCGCTTCGCCTACAACTGGAGCCACAGCCTGTACAACGACAGCTTTGGCCGCCCGGCCGCCATCACCGCAGCGGGCCGTCTGACGCGCCGTGCCGATGGCAACCGCGATGTCGACGAAACCATCCAATACCTCGACTGGAACCTGCAAGGCCACACCCAACTTGCTGGCATGCGCCACGACCTGGTGGTGGGCATTGACGCCGAGCGTAACGGCGAGACGCGCGGCGACTCGCTGCGCGGTGCGGCCAACACCAACTTCAATATCTTCAACCCGGTCTACGGCAACTTGGCCGCACCGTCGAACGTGGATGCGGCCAGCAGCGGCTTTCAGTCGCAGATCAATTCGCACTCGGTGTACGTCAAAGACAACTGGCACCTCACCGACAAATGGATTTTGGCCCTGGGGGCGCGGCTGCAGCACTTCAGCCATTTCTACGGCATTGGCCGGCCGTTCAAGGTGGGCACCGACAACAGCATGAACACGTTCTTGCCGTTTCTCGGCGTGGTCTATAAGTTGAACGACCAGGTCTCGTTCTACGGCAACTACAGCAAGTCGTTTGTGCCCAACCGTGCCGATGCCAACACCGGCCAGGGCTTCGATCCAGAGCAAGGCCGCAGCTACGAACTTGGCGCCAAGTTTCAACTGCACTCGGGTGTGGGCATGAGTGTGGCGCTGTACGACATCCGCAAGAAAAACCTGGTGGTGTCCGAGACCGATGCGTTGACCGGGCTGAGCGTCAGCCGCGCCTTGGGCGAGGCCGGCTCGCGCGGTTTGGAGGTAGACGCCAACGCCACGCTGAGTGACCGCTGGGACGTCATCGGCACCTACGCCTACACCGATGCCAAGGTGCTGCAAGACCCTGCAACCCAAGGCAACCGCCTGTCGAATGTGCCGCGCAACGCCCTTGGGCTTTACCTCAGCCACCGTCTGGACAACCCCGCCGCCTGGGGCCAGTGGAACATCGGCGGCGGTGCGCGCTACGTGGGCAAACGCGAAGGCGATGACGAAAACACCTTCACCATTGCGGGCTACACCGTGGCCGACATGTTCGTGCGCTGGGACACCCAGCTCTTGGGCCAGAAGACCCGGCTGCAGTTCAACGTCAACAACCTGTTTGACAAGCAGTACTACCCCTCCAGCGCCGGTGCGATCCGCGTCAACGTTGGGGCTTCACGCGAGTTTCGTCTCTCGGCCAGCGTCGCGTTTTGAACCTGCTGCGGATGCGTAATCGGCCTCTGATGCTGCGGCTTGGGCTGTTGCTCGCCATGGTGATCGTGGCAATGGTTGGCTTGGCACAGGCGGCCGAACATGCGTCGCCGCGCAAGCTTGCCAAAGACCAGGGTAGCGGCGCCGCCGACGGCGTGTTCCCGCGCACCGTGCGCCACCAAATGGGCGAGACGCAAATTGCGCAGCCGCCACTGCGGGTGGCCGTGGTCTCCACCGGGCAGATCGACGCCATGGTCACGCTGGGCTTGACGCCCGCCGGAGCCACGCGTGACGACAGCGGCACGCTGTATGCCGACTACCTGGTGCGGGCCTATCCCGAACGCGCTGCAGGCTTTGCCCGCACCGCCGATCTGGGCGGGCGCAGCGCGCCCGATCTCGAAGCCTTGGCGGCGCTCAACCCCGATCTGATCTTGATGAACCGTGCGGTACTCAAGCAAGACGTCTACGCGCTCTATTCGCGCATTGCGCCCACCGTCGTCACACGCGGCAACGGCGTGAACTGGAAGACCGACTTTGTGCTGCTAGCCGATGCCGTCGGCAAGGCCCATGCGGCCCGGGCCTGGCTGGACCAGTTCCACGCCGAGGCGGACCGCTTTGCGCGCGGCCTGCCCGCGCAGAACCAGCCCACCGTGTCGTTCGTCCAGGCCAATGGCGCGCGCATCCGCATCATGGGCACACGTTCGTTTGGCGGCGGCATTGCGGAGGACCTGGGCCTGGCCCGGCCACCCAGCCAACGCTTCACGCGCAACGCGCAAGAACTCAGCAACGAACTGGTGGACCAGGCCGATGCCGACTGGGTGTTCTACGCAGCGCGCGGCAAAGGCCTGACCGATGGCCCTTTGTGGCCGCGACTGCGCGCGGTGCAAACCCAGCATGCGCTGCGTGTGGAGCACGACCCGTTCTACCTCAACGCCGGCCCCACGGCCGCACGCATCGTGCAGCAAACGCTGATGCAGGCCGTGAACCGCAGCAACAGCAGCAACAACAACGGCACCCAGACGGCCGAGCAGACAAACCCCACCCCTAAAAAGTAAAACCGATGCACACCACCGAAGCCCCTTTGGCCCCCACCACTTTTCCCGCCGGCATGGGTAGCCCCGATGCCGCAGACGGCGTATTCCCACGCACCGTGCACCACTTCGCGGGCAGCGCCACGTTGACAGCGATGCCGCAGCGCCTGGCCGTGTTGGCCACCGGTGAATTGGACGCCGCACTCTGCCTGGGCCTTGTGCCCGTGGCCTCCACCAGCAGCAACTTTTCTGATGGTGTGCCGCGTTATCTGCAGCAACGCTTTGCAGACCAGACAGCGGCGCTTCAAGCCATCGTTGAAGTGGGCCCGCGCACCGCACCCGATGTGCAACGCCTGGCCGCAGCGCAGCCCGACCTGATCGTCGGCACCTTCGCAGGCGTGCACGGGCGCATGGCGCCCGCGTTGGCCGCCATTGCGCCTACGGTGTTGATGGGTGGCCACGGCTTCAATTGGAAGCAAGACTTTCTGCTGCTGGCCGAAGCCCTCGGGCGGCGTTCCGCAGCCCAAGGTGTGATGGCGGCCTATCACGCCCGTGCGGCGCACATGCGCGCCCAATGGCGGCAAAGCCAGCACGCGGGTGAGACGGTCTCATTCGCCCGCCTCGGCCCCAAGGGTTTAGAGGTTTATGGCCGCCATGCCTTCATCGACACCATCGCCCGCGATGTCGGCTTGCTGCGGCCCGCCAGCCAGGCTTTCGACGCACCATCGCAAAACGTCGTACCCGACCGGGTGGCCGAGATCGATGCCGATTGGCTGTTCTACAGCGAGGTGACACACCCCGCGGCGCAGCAAGCGCGCGCCGCCATCGATCCGCAATGGCAAGCGCTGACCGCCTTGCAGCGCGGCCGCGCGGTCTGCATTGATGCCGACCCATGGCATGGCAACGCTGGCCCCGTAGCGGCCCTTGTGGTGCTCGACGATTTGGCCGCAGCCCTTCAGTTGCATTGAGGGCCATACCGCCGTGAAGACCACCATCTCCCACGCGCTGCTTGCCGCCACCACATCGCGCCGTGGCCTTCATCTGGGCATTGGCGTGGCCTTGTGGCTGCTGGTGTTGGCCGGCTTGGTGCTGGTGAGCATTTGGCTGGGCGCACGGCCCATTGCCCCCGCGCAGGTGTGGCATGTGTTGTGGCATCCGGGCGACGGGCCGGATGCCGTGGTGGTCTGGCAGTTGCGCATGCCGCGCACGGCGCTGGGCCTTGTGGTGGGCAGTGCATTGGGCCTAGCCGGTGCGTTGATGCAGGCGCTGACGCGCAACCCGCTGGCCGATCCTGGCCTGCTGGGCATCAACGCCGGTGCGGCCTTTGCCGTGGTGATGGCGATGTCGGTTTTGGGCCTCACCGACTTCACCGGCTACGTGGGGTTCGCATTGGGCGGGGCGCTGCTGGCGGCGGTTGGCGTGTACCTGCTGAGCAGCGGCGCCACACCCGGCACGCAGCGCGTGCGCCTGCTGCTGGCGGGCACGGCGATCAGTGCCAGCCTGGCTTCGGTGACCGGCATCGTCACGCTGCTGAACCCCAACACCTTTGACAGCTACCGCTTCTGGATGGTGGGCGCGCTCGATGGCCGCGACCCCGTGGTGCTGTGGTGCACCCTGCCGCTGGTGCTGGTGGGCGCGGTTCTGGCGTTGAGCCAGGCGCATGCGCTGGACGCCGTGGCCTTGGGCGATGATTTTGGCCAGTCACTGGGCCTGCGGCTGAAGCGTGTGCGCATCTGCAGTTTTGCCGCCATCGCGTTGCTGTGCGGCGCAGCCACTGCGGCCGCCGGCCCCATTGGCTTTGTCGGCCTGGTGATTCCGCATGCGGTGCGCTTGGTGGTGGGGCCGCATTGGCGCCGCATCCTGCCTTACAGCCTGCTGGCCGGGCCGGTGCTGGTGTTGGCCAGCGACATTTTGGGCCGTGTCATTGCGCAACCGGCAGAGATCGAGGTGGGCATCGTCACCGCGTTTGTCGGCGCGCCGGTGCTGGTGTGGCTGGTGAGCCGCAAGGTCCTTCACGGCGCACACACATGAACACGTCCTTGGCATTTCCGCGAGCGGGTGTACGTGCTTGGATGGGCAGCCGGTTCACGCGTCCGTTGCACCGCCGCTCGGCCGTCGTCACCGGCGCCTTGTTGCTGGCCGCGTTCGTGCTCACGCTGCTGGCGTTGACCACGGGCGGCTACGCCATGCGCTTGCTCGAGCTGGCCGCCGTGGCGTGGGGCAGGGCCGACGTGGTGCACCGCTTCGTGTTGCTTGATTTGCGGCTGCCACGCGCCTTGGTGGCGTTGCTGGCGGGGGCGGCGCTGGCCACGGCCGGGGCGATCTTCCAAAGCCTGTCGCGCAATCCGCTGGCCAGCCCAGACATCATTGGTTTCTCTGCGGGTTCTGCCACGGGGGCATTGGTGGTGATCTTGCTGCTGGGCGAGCGTGCCACAAGTGTGCCCGTGGGGGCCTTGGTGGGCGGGGCTATCGCCGCCGCTGTGGTGTACGTGGTGGCCGCCCGTCGCGGCCTGCAAACCCAGCGATTGATTCTGGTGGGCATTGCCATCGCGGCGATGCTCGCCGCCGTCAACGACTATCTGCTGACCCGCGCCGATTTGGACCAGGCCCTGCAGGCCAAGATGTGGCTGCATGGCAGCTTGCAGGCCAGCGCTTGGCCCCAAGTGACGCTGCTGGCGCTGGGGTGTGCCGTGCTGCTGCCCATCGCCTGGTGCTGCAGCGCAACGCTGCGTTTGCTGGAGATGGGCGACGACGTGGCCAGCAGCCTGGGCGTGGCCGTGGGGCGCAGCAAACTGGGGCTTTCATTGCTGGCAGTGGCCTGCACGGCATTGGCCACCGCCAGTGCCGGGCCGATTGGTTTTGTGGCGTTGGCGTCGCCGCAGTTGGCGCGCCGCTTGTGCCGTTCACCGGGCATAGGGCTGTTGTCTTCCGCAGCCATGGGTGCCTGCCTCTGCGCGCTGGCAGACCTGGTGGCGCGCCACGCGTTGGCGCCGTTTCAAATCCCAGTGGGCCTGGTGACCAGTGCGCTGGGCGGCGCCTACATGGTGTATCTGCTGAGCAGCCAATGGCGGCGCTCGGGCGGTTAGGCCTCATCCCTTTTTGAATCTCGCATGCCATGACCGAAAACATTTCATCTCGCCTGTGCGGCGACCACCTCACACTGGCCTACGACACCCGTGTGGTAGTTGAGGACTTGAGCCTGGCCGTGCCCGATGGCCTGTTCAGCGTGATCATCGGCCCCAACGCTTGCGGCAAGTCGACCGTGCTGCGCGCGTTGGCGCGGCTCAGCCAACCCAAGGTGGGCCGCGTGCAGCTCGATGGCGCCCTGATCAGCAGCTACCCCACGCGCGAAGTGGCGCGACGCTTGGGCCTGCTGCCGCAGAGCGCGCTGGCGCCCGAGGGCATCACGGTGATCGAACTCGTGAGCCGTGGCCGCCACCCGCACCGTGGCCTGTTTGGCCAGTGGACGGCGGACGACAACGCCGCCGTGGCCCGCGCGTTACGCGCCACCGACATTGAAGACCTGGCCGACCGCGCCGTTGATGCCCTGTCGGGTGGCCAACGCCAGCGGGTATGGGTGGCCATGGTGCTGGCACAAAACACGCCGCTGATCTTGCTGGACGAACCCACAACCTTTTTGGACGTGGCGCACCAGTTTGACTTGCTGGAGTTGTTTCGCCGGTTGAACCGCGAACAGGGCCACACGCTGGTGGCGGTGCTGCACGACCTGAACCAGGCTTGCCGTTACGCAGACCACCTGGTGGTGATGCGCGCCGGGCAGATCGTGGCGCAAGGTGCGCCGCAAGCCATCGTTACGCCCGAGCTGATCGAGCAGGTGTTTGATCTGCCATGCCTGGTGCTGCCAGACCCGGTAGCGGGCACGCCCATGATCGTGCCGCTGGGCCGCCGCAACCTGAAGTAAGCTTGCGCGCGCCCCGCGCGGCTCACTCCAGCGGAATGCCCGCCTCCTTTACCACCTTGCCCCATTTGGCCAGGTCGGACTTGATCAACGCTGCGTACTCCTGTGGCGTGCCGCCTTGGATTTCGATGCCGGCGGCTTCGAGCTTGGTGCGCACATCCGGCAGCTTCAGTGCCGCATTGATCTCGGCATTCAGCTTGGCGATGATGGCCTTGGGTGTGCCGGCCGGCGCCAGAAAACCGCCGTTGCTGTTGGCGTCATAACCCTTCAGGCCTTGTTCGTCTGCCGTGGGCACATCGGGCAAAGACGTGGCGCGTTTGAGGGTTGACACCGCCACCGCGCGCGCGTTGCCGGCCTTCACTTGCGACTGGATGGCGCTGATGGTGTCGATGTAGAGCGCGGTACGCCCCGCCAGCAGGTCGGGGTGCGCGGCAGCCGAGCCCTTGTAGGGCACCAGCAACATCGGCGCGCCGCTGGCCATGCGGAACATTTCGGCCGCCATTTCCTGCGCACTGCCGCGGCCCGAGGTGGCCACCTTGGCCTGGTCGGGGTTGGCCTTCATCCAGGCGACGAACTCGGGCAGCGTTTTGGCGGGGATCTGCGGGTAGATGGCAAACACCAGCGGCACCTCGTGGGTGTAGACGATGGGCTCGAAACTTTTCTCGGGGTCCCAGCCCAGGTTCTTGAACAGGAACTTGTTGATGTTGTGGCTGCCCCCGACGATGCCGATGGTGTAGCCATCGGGCGCCGACTTGGCGAGCACATCGGTGCCGAGGTTGTTCGAGGCGCCGGGCCGGTTGTCGACGATCACCGCCTGGCCCATGGAGGCGGCGAGCTTGTCGCCCACGATGCGCGCAATGATGTCGATGGCGCCGCCCGGTGGGGCCGGCACGATGATCTTGATGGCGCGTGTGGGGTAGGCCTGGGCCAAGGCCGCAGTGGGCATGGCGGCCAGTGCGGCCAGCGTGCCGAGTGAGGCTATTGAGGCCAAACTGGCCAGGCGCTTGAAGAGGGTGGTGGGTTGCATCGTTGTCTCCTTATGGTGGTGTCGGTGTCAATGTGGTCGTCGGCGGGGTCAATGCGTATCGAGGCAGGCGGTTGGGGCGGCGCTCTTTTCGGCGCCTTTCAGCCGCGCCCTACAAAGGGCATGTGGCTGGCCATCACGGTCATGTTCAGCACGTTGGCGGTGAGCGGCATGGCCGCAATGTGGCGCACGGCATCGGCCACGTGGGTGGCGTCCATCATGGGTTCAGACGCGGTGCTGCCATTGGCCTGCAGCACGCCGCGTGTCATGCGCTCCGAGAGTTCGGTCAAGGCATTGCCGATGTCGATCTGGCTGGCCACGATGTTGAACGCACGCCCATCCAGTGCCAGCCCTTTGGTGATGCCCGTCACAGCGTGTTTGCTGGCGGTGTAGGGAGCGGTAAAGGGGCGCGGCGTGTGGGCCGAGATCGAGCCGTTGTTGATGATGCGCCCACCCTGCGGCGATTGGCGGCGCATCAAGCCAAAGGCGGCGCGTGCGCACAAGAACACGCCGGTGACGTTGGTGTTGATGACGTTGAACCACTTCTCCAGCGGCAACTCGTCCATCGGCACAGCCGGTGCATTCACGCCCGCGTTGTTGAACAGCAGGTCGAGCCGCCCAAAGGTTTTCTCGATGGTGTTGAACAGCGCTTGCACACTTTCTGGATCGGTCACGTCGGTCGGGACGGCCATCGCAGATTGTTGCCGTGTGTTGGCTTCGGCTGCCAATGCCTGCAGCGGTTCGGCACGGCGGCCGGCCAGGACGACGGTCCAGCCATCGTCCAGCAAACCCAGAGCCACGGCGCGGCCAATGCCACTGCCCGCACCGGTGACGAGGGCGATTTTCTGTGGGGTGGTGTTCAAAGAGACTCTCCTGAAGAAGCTGCGGAAGATGTGAAGTGGGGCGTGGCGTCAAGAGCTGGAGCCATGCGTTCGGCCACACCAACGGTCATGCAAAACTGGCCGAGGCCTGCAACTCCGCCGCTGACCACGTCGCCCGGTTGCAGCGGGCCCACACCTGCGGGGGTCCCCGTGTAGACCAGGTCACCGGCTTGCAGCGTGACCGACCGGGACAACATAGCCACCAACGCAGGCACGGGCCACAGCAGATCGCCAATGTCGGCGCGCTGGCGCTCGTCGCCGTTGACGGCCAGCCAAATGGCGCCAGTTTTCGGGTGGCCGCACACGGTGGCGGGTTGCAGCGGTGTGCAGGGGGCGGAGTGGTCGAAGGCCTTGGCTGCTTCCCACGGGCCGCCCACACGTTTGGCCTGCTGCTGCAGGTCGCGCCGCGTCAGGTCCAGCCCGGCGCCGTAGCCCCAGATGTGATGCGCTTCAACCTGCGCGGGGTCGAGGTTGCGCCCGCCCCGGCCAATGGCGACCACCAGTTCGATCTCGTGGCAAAAGTCGGCGGTGCCCGGTGGGTAGGGCAGGTCGCCCAGCGCCGGCACTACGGCATGGGCCGGTTTCATGAACCACGCGGGCATCTCGGTGGGGGGCGCCTCGTCCGGCTGCCAGCGGTAGTTGCGGCCAATGCAGTACACGCGGCCCACCGGGAAGAGCGCTGTGCTGCCCACGATGGGCAATGTGGTGGGCGCGGCTGCGGGGAAGATGAAGTGCGTCACGGTGCGGCTCACTCGGCGCTGATTTTTCGGCTGCGGATGATCTGCGCGTAACGCTGCCTGTCGTCCGCGATCAGCTTGGCAAACTCTTGCGGCGAGGTGGCATGTGGCACACCGCCGAGGGACGCGATGCGCGCCTTGACGGCGTCGTCGGCCAAGATGGCGCGAAGGTCGGCGGCAATTTTTTCCACGATGTCTGGTGGCGTGCCCGCTGGTGCCAGCAGCCCCAGCCACGAGATCGCGTTGAACCCTGGCAGCACGGTTTCTGACAGCGTGGGAACGTCGGGGAAAGCGGCCACCCGTTTGTCGCCGGTCACGGCCAGTGCACGCAGCTTGCCGGCCTTGATGTGGCCGGAGGCTTCGAGCACCGTCATGAAAGACAACTGCACATGCCCGGCAATCAGGTCGGCAATGGCCGGGCCGCCGCCGCGATACGGCACGTGCAGGATGAAGGTATCGGTCTGGTCCTTGAACATCTCGGCCGCCAGGTGCGGCGCGCCGCCCGCGCCTGCGCTGCTGTAGCTGAGCTTGCCGGGTTGCGATTTGGCCAGGGTGATGAACTCTTTGGCCGTCTTCACCGGCACGGCGGGGTTGACCATCATGGCCAGCGGCAATTCGGCAATCAACGAGATCGGGGTGAAGGCTTTGTCGGGGTCGTAGGGCAGCTTGGCGTAGAGCGATGGATTGATCGCCTGGGTGCCGATGTTACCCAGCAGCAAGGTGTAGCCATCGGGCTTGGCCTTGGCCACGATGTCAGCGCCAATCAAACCGGCAGCGCCCCCTTTGTTGTCGATGATGACGGTCTGGTTCCAGCGTTTGCCAAGCTGCTCGGCAATGATGCGGCCCCCGGTGTCGGTGCCGCCGCCGGGCGGAAAAGGCACGACCAGTGTGACCGGGCGCGAAGGGTAGGCTTGGGCAAGGGCGGGCGCGTGGGCCAGCGCGGCGAGTGCGCCGAATGTGAGGGCGATGGCGCTTGCAACGGCAGCGTGTGGTTTGAACATGGTTTTGTCTCCTGGGTTCTTGGAATGGCGTTCATCGGCTGAACGTGGGGTCGGCGCTTTGGCTCTGTTCCCCTGTGCCGTGTTTAAGTGGTCATGTGGTGAGGCTTTGCGTGGGGCGGGCGCCTGCCAGGGCTTGCGCCACGCTCTCTAACACCATCTCGGCCATGGCGGTGCGGGTTTCCCAAGTGGCGCTGGCGCGATGGGCTTGCAGGGTGACGTGTTCTGACTGGCGCAGGCTGAGCGGCACACGCGGCTCGTCGACAAAGACGTCCAGCCCGGCACCGGCAATGCGGCCGGCTGTCAGGGCAGCGGTCAGGTCAGCCTCGTTGACCAAGCGGCCGCGCGCCACGTTCACCAGAAAGCCGCGTGGCCCCAAGGCCTCGAGCACGGCCGCATCGACGATGCCTTCGGCCTTGTCTGCCGCCGCGCACAACACCAGGGCATCGGATGCACGCGCCAGGTCCAGCAGGTTGGGCACAAAGCGATGGGCAATGTCTTCCATGGGGCGCAAATCGGTGTAGCTGATGGGGCAACCAAAGGCCGCTGCGCGCACCGCGACCGCACGGCCCACACGCCCCATGCCCACAATGCCCACACGCATGCCGCTGAAGCGGCGCGCCAGTGGAATGGCGCTGGGCTGGGGGAACTTCTCCCACTGGCCGTCGCGTACAAAGCGGTCGCCCGCACACAGGTTGCGGCAGGCGGCAATCAGCAAACCGATGGCCAGATCGGCCACGTCTTCGGTGAGCGCACCCAGCGTGGCGGTCACGGGCAGGTTGCGGCTGCGGCAGTAGGCCAGGTCCACCGCATCGGTGCCCACGCCATTCACGGCCACCACTTTGACGTTGGGCAACTGCTCCAGCATGGCGCGCGAAATGCCGGTGTGGCCGCCGGTGATCACCGCTGCAATGGCCGCGCCGTGTTCGCGCAACCAGGCCGCGCCATCGGCCATCTCAAAGTATTTGTGAACCGTGTAGAGCGTGGCGAGTTTGTCGTTGACAGTCGGAATCAGGATCGGATTGAGTTGCAGGACTTGGGGCTTCATGGGGATGGATCAGCAGTGCTTTTTCAAAGGTGATGGCAGTTTGTCAATAGTTGATTAATAAGGCAATATTGACGTATAAAATCAATGTATAAATACTTTTTGCACCTGCCATGGCTTCCTGGATATCGATGGACGAGGCGTGCCGCCGCCTCGGGGTACAACCTCAAACGGTTTACGCGTATGTGAGCCGGGGCAAGCTGGAAGTCATGTCCGACCCGGCCGACACGCGGCGCAGCCTGTACCGCGCCGAAGACGTGGCGGGCCTGGCCAAGCGCAAAGAGGCCGGGCGCAAACATGAAACCTTGGCCGCCAACACCCTCTTTGGTGCCGAGCCGAGCATTCCCACCGCGCTGTGCACGTTCTTTCGGGGGCGCCCGTTTTACCGGGGGCAAGATGCGGTCACGCTGGCCCAGTCGGCCCATGTGGAAGAGGTCGCGCAGTTGTTGTGGGACGCCGAGCAAGCGGTCGATTTCTCGTGCGCCACCCCCGCGCCCTCAGGCAAGCCAGGACGCACCGGTGCTTTCACCGCGTTGGCCGGTCTGGCCGCCACCGGGCATTCCACGCGTGGCCGTTTGACCCGCGTGCTGCATGCCGAGGGGCAAGGCTTGGTGGGCGAGCTGGCGAATGCCTTCGGTGCGCGGCCCGGGCAACAGCCGCTGCATTTGCGTTTTGCCAAGGGCTGGAAGCAAACAGCGGCGGTGGCCGATTTGCTGCGCACGGCGATGGTGCTGCTGGTCGACCATGAGTTGACCAGCTCGGCGTTTGTGGCGCGTATTGCCGCGTCGACCGGCGCCTCGTTGCCCGCCTGCCTGCTGGCGGGGCTGAACACACTCTCGGGCCCCCTGCATGGCGATGCCTCGGGGCGGGTGCAAGCGCTGTTCAGCGAAGTCGAACGCCTGGGCGCCGACGCGGTGCTGGCCCACTACCTCTCGACCGGCTTGCCGTTGGCCGGCTTTGGCCACCACATCTACCCCGATGGCGACCCGCGCGCCGCCGCACTGTTGGCCTTGTTTGAGCCACCCGAAGTGATTGCGCGATTTATCGAGAAGGTGACACACCTCACGGGCCTGCAGCCCAACATCGACGTGGCCCTGGCCGCATTGGTCGCCCACTACCGCCTGCCGACCGATGCTGCTTTCGGCCTGTTCGCCACCGCGCGCAGTGTGGGCTTGCTGGCGCACAGCCTGGAGCAACTGGGCGTGGCGCAAGTGATCCGGCCTCGGGGGCGCTATGTGGGGCCGGTGCCCAATCTTCCGACGGTGGCACGCGTCTAGGGTGAAAGGCGCGCTCTGAGCACGCGGCTACATCGAAGGTTCAAACTGGTAGTTCACCAGCAACTCCGCCACGGCGGTTGAGTTGGGTAGCTCAAGGGTGTCGGCGATCAGCCGGCCCAGATCGTCCGGTTGCGTCATGTCCTCAACGGGCGTGGCGCTGATGGCGGTGGCCATGTCGGTGTTGACAAAGCCCGGGCACACCGCCGTGGCGCGGATGCCGAACTCCCAGCCCGCGCGCCGCACGCCGTGGTTGAGCGCGATGACGGCGTGTTTGGACATCTGGTAGCCCAGGTTCAGGCCGAGCACGCGTTTGCCTGAGAGCGATGCCAAGTTGATCACCCGGCCGCGCCCCGACACCTTGAGCGCCGGAAACGCTGCCTGGATGAGGCGAAACGGCGCTTTGACGTTGATGTCCAGGGTCTCTTCCAGCAGCTCGTCGCTGGCGTCTTCCAGCCCTACTTGCTTGCAGATGCCGGCGCTGTTGACGAGCACGTCGATGCGGCCAAAACGCGCCAGCGTTGCCGCCACCCAGGGCTTGGGCGAGGCAGCGTCGCGTGCTTCATAGCGGTGCAACAGCACACGTTCGGGGTCGCTGGGCAAGCCTGACCATTTTTCGGGTTGGCGCATTCCGAGTGACAGGCGATAACCACGCGACAAAAGCTCTTGTGCAATCGCCAGCCCAATCCCGCGCGAGGCGCCCGAAATCAGCGCGACTTTGCCATGCGGTGCAGCGGGCGTGTGATCCAGGTTCACGTCACGCCCCCACGGGCACGGCGTGTCGGCTGCTGCGGGCTTCGGCCAACTTGGGCCGCAGGCGGCGGATGTGGAAGGGCGCGGGATCGACCAGCGGCGTCGTGCCCATCACGATGTCGGCCATCAACTGCCCGGCGCCCGGCCCGATGCCGAAGCCGTGGCCCGAGAAGCCCGAGGCGATGTGAAAGCCGGGCAGCGCGGCCACGTCGCTGATCACCGGCACGGCGTCCGGCGTTACGTCCATCACGCCGGCCCATTGGTTGCGCACCACGGCCTGGCTGAAGGCCGGATAGGCTTTGCGCAGGTTGCGCAGGGCGTGGTCGGTGAACCACTGCGTGGGCTCTGGGTCGAGTGTGCGCACGGCTTCAAAGATGGTCTTTTCGTCGGCCTGCCAGCGCTTGCGCAGGCCCAGTTCATCCAGAAAACTCTTGCCGATGCGCAGCTTGAGTTCGCGCCAGGTGGCCAGGTACGAGGGCAGGTATTCGAACAGCATGCGCAAGTGGTCGGGCACGATGGGCGCGATGTTGGCGTTGCGCAGCGCCACGGTGTAGTCGCCATCCAAACGCTTGCGGTAGGCAAAGTTGCCGGCGCCCACGGGCATGTCGGATATGCCGCTCACACCGCCGACCCGGGCCACGGTGCCAATCACCTTGAGCTGCGGAAAGTCCAGCCCCATGTTGCCCGCAAACAGGCGCGACCACACCCCCCCGGCCAGCACCACCGAGCTGCAGGCGATCTCGCCTTTTTCGGTGACCACGCCGGAGATGCGGCCCGCAGCGGTTTGCACACTGCGCACCGCGCATTGGGTCAGGATGTGGGCACCCGCGCGGCGTGCGGCCTCGGCCATGGCGGGCACGGCGATCCAGGGTTCGGCGCGGCCGTCGGTGGCGGTGTACAGGCCGCCCAGAACGCCACCAGAAGAGCCGGGCAGCAGGGCTTCGGTCTGCGCGCCGGTGAGCATTTGCGAATCGAGCCCGTAGGCGTCGCCCTTGACCTTCCAGCCGCCCCAAAAATCCAGGTCACGTTGGTTGTGGCACAGGTAGGTGATGCCGGTGCGCCGCCAGCCGGTTTCGGCGCCGATGCGCGTGTTCATCTCGCTCCACAGCTTGAGGCTGGCCATGGTGAGCGGGATCTCGGCGGCGTCGCGGCCCATCTGCCGGGTCCAGCCCCAGTTGCGGCTGGACTGTTCACCGGCGATACAGCCCTTTTCGCACACGGCCACCGACACGCCACGTTCGGCCAAGGTCAGCGCGGTGGTGATGCCGACGATGCCGCCGCCGATGATGACAACATCTACTGTTTTGGGTTGCTTGGCGTCGCCCTGAAAGGCGGCGACTGGAATGGATAGGGTCATAAAGGTCTCGTTGGGGCGCACAAACCGGCGCCGGGCAGGATCAAGTCCATTCAGGACCTGGGACTTGGTAGGTATGGCCGTCGCGGGCTTCGCGGTACTCGCGCACCGGCGGCACAAAGTCGTGTGGCTTGAGCGGCGTGCGCAGGTCGCGCGTGGGCAGGCTCGGGCGCAGGTGGCGCCGTGCCGGGTCGGGCGATGGCACGGCCTGCAGCAGTTGGCGCGTGTAGGGATGTTGGGGGTTGCCAAAGACTTCGGCGCGCGGGCCGATCTCGACGATCTCGCCCATGTACATCACCGCCACACGGTGGCTCACGCGTTCGACCACGGCCATGTCGTGGCTGATGAACACAAAGCCCAAGCCCATCTCCTGCTGCAACTCCAACAGCAGGTTGACGACCTGCGCCTTCACCGACACATCAAGCGCCGAGACCGCTTCGTCGGCCACGATGATGCTGGGCTTGAGCACCAGCGCACGGGCGATGCAGATGCGCTGGCGTTGCCCGCCAGAGAACTCGTGCGGAAAGCGCTTGGCCACGTCGGGCGACAGGCCGACCTTGGTCAACAGACCGGCGGCAATGGCAACGCCTTCTTGCGCGGTCGCCAGGCCATGGATGCGCAGTGGCTCGGCGATGGCCTGGCCCACGGTCAGGCGCGGGTTCAAGCTGGCGAACGGGTCCTGGAACACCATCTGGATCTGTTGCGCCACGCTGCGCAGATTGCGGCCCACCATGTCTTTGCCCTGCAGCACGATGCCGCCCGAGGTGGGGCGCTGCAGGCCGGTGATGAGTTTGCCCGTGGTCGACTTGCCGCAACCCGACTCGCCCACGATGGCCAGCGTTTCGCCGCGCTGCAGGTTGAAGCTGATGTTCTCGACCGCATGCACACGCGCCGTCACGCGGCGCAGCAGGCGCGAGCGCACGTCGAAGCGTGCGGTCAGGCCCACCACTTCGAGCAGGTAGGGGCGGCCGGGCTGCACGCTGTCGCGGGCTGCTGGTGTGGCGGCGGGTGGGCTGCCGTCGAGGTTGTAGATGGGGAAAGGCTGCGGATGCGCCTCGGCCTGCATGGAGCCGAGCTTGGGTACGGCCGACAGCAGCGCACGCGTGTAAGGCTTGGTGGGCTGCGCAAAGATGTCGGCGGTGCGGCCGGTCTCGACCTTGTCGCCCCGGTACATCACCAGTGTGCGGTCGGAAATTTCGGCCACCACACCCATGTCGTGGGTGATGAACAGCACGGCCATTTGCTCTTCGGCTTGCAGCTCTTTGATGAGCGACAGGATTTGCGCCTGGATGGTCACGTCCAGTGCCGTGGTGGGTTCATCGGCAATCAGCAGCCCGGGGTTGCAGGCCAGGGCCATGGCGATGACCACCCGCTGGCGCATGCCGCCCGAGAACTGGTGCGGAAAATTGGCGTAGCGTTGCGCGGCAGATGGAATGCGCACGCGGTCCATCAACCGCAGCGCTTCGGCCTTGGCTTGCGCGGGCGTCATGCGACGGTGGAACAGCAAAGACTCGGCGATCTGGTCGCCGATGGTCATGACCGGGTTGAGCGAGGTCATCGGCTCCTGGAAGATCATTGCCACTTCGTTGCCACGCACGCGGGTCATCTCAGTTTCACCCAAGGCCAGCAAATCGCGGCCACCGAGTTGAATGCGGCCTTGCACGCGGCTGCTGTCACGTGGCAGCAGTTGCATGATGGCCATGGCCGACACACTTTTGCCCGAGCCGGATTCACCGACGATGGCCAGCGTTTCGCCCTTGGCGATGCTGAAGTCGAGCCCACGCACCACGGCGTTCCAATCGTCACCACGGCGGAAGGCGACGTTCAGGTCGGACACCTGCAGGATGGGGCTTGCCGTGGAGGTGGCGCCGTCGGTGGGCCATGAGGTGCTGTTGCTGGGCATCAGGATTTCTTGAGGCGGCATGCGGTTCACTTCGCACCTCCGTGGCGTGGGTCGAAGCGGTCGCGCAGGCGATCACAAAAAGCGTTGAGCACCAAAATCAAAGCTGTCAGCGCAAGGCAGGGCCAGACCAGCAGCAATGGTTCTTGCGCCAGCGTGGCGCGGCCCGCGCCGATCATCAGGCCGAGCGAGGGGGTGGGCGGCACCACGCCCAAGCCGAGGAAAGACAGGCCGGATTCGAGCACCACACAGGCGGCCACCACAAAGCTGAACTGCACGATCAGCGGGCCCACTACGTTGGGCAATATGGTGTGCAGCATGATGCGCCAGCGGCCGGCGCCCATGAGCCGCGTGGCCTCCACATAGTCTTGCGCGCGCACCACCAACACACTGGCATGCGCCACCCGCGTGAACGACGGCACGAACACCAGCGACAACACCGGCACCAACGTCAGTGCGCCGGGGCCGTAGAAGGTTACGGCCAGCATGGCCAGCAGCAGCGGTGGAAAACACAGCACCACGTCCATGGCGCGCATCGACAGCGCTTCGGTGAAGCCACGGCTGTAGCCGGCCACCACACCGAGTATGGAGCCCAGCACACCGGCCAGCAAAGCCGAGCTGCCGGCGATGAAGAGCGCCGAGCGCAAGGCGTAGATGATGCGCGACAGCAGGTCGCGGCCGTATTCGTCGTGGCCCAACAGAAAGCTGGCCGAGGGCGGCGCAAAACGTTGCGAGACGTCGATGGCAATCGGGTCGTGCAGTGGCAGCAAGGGCGCCAACAGGCTCAACAAAACGATCAGCGCCAGGGCCACGCCGGGGATATTGCGGAAGAAGGCTTTCATTTGCGCACCCGTGGATCGGCCAGGCCGTAAAGAAGGTCGACGACGAGGTTCAACCCGATGAACAAGGCCGACACCACCAGGATGACGGCGGTGACGGTGGGGTAGTCGCGTGCATTCACGCCCGCCACCAAAAGCCCCGAGAGTCCAGGCCAGTTGAAGACCGTCTCGACCAACACCGTGCCGGCCAACAAGCCGCCCAACTGCAAGGCAAACACCGTGAGGATGGACATCAAGGCATTGCGCAACACATGGCGCAGCACCACGCGCCGGTGCGGCAAACCTTTGGCGCGTGCGGTGCGCACGAAGTCCAGCGGCAGCACGTCGAGCATCGAAGAGCGGGTGATGCGAAACACCACGGCCGACAAACCCACTGCAATCGCCGTGGCCGGCATCAGCAGCAACAGCAGGTGTTCCATGGGGGCTTTGTCAAACGCCACGAAACCCCCCGTGGGCAGCAGCCGCAGCTTTTGCGACAACAGCAGCACCATCAACGCGCCGAGTACGAATACCGGAATACTTTGCGCCGTGCCCGCCAAGGTGTTGGCGATGCGGTCAAATTTGCGCCGGGGATGCAGGGCTGCGAACACCCCGCTGGGGATGCCGACGATGAGGCTGAGCACACCCGCAACGGCAATCAACTCCAGCGTGCGTGGCAGGCGCCGGGCGATTTCTTTGCCAATGGCGCTGTCGTCCACCAGCGAGGTGCCCAGGTCCAGCCGCACCAGGGCCGCCAGCTTTTCGCCATATTGCGTGAGCAGCGGGCGGTTCAGCCCCATCTGGTCGCGCACCATGTCGACGGTAGCCTGGTCGGGCGTGCCACCGTCTTGCGACAGCAGCAGTTCCACGGGGTCGCCAGGCACCATGTGGATCGACAAAAACACCAGAGTGATCACCACCCACAACATCAACGCACTCTGCGCCACCCGCTGAAAAAACCACGCCATTTGCAACCCTTTTCATCGTTCAATGGGCGGCGAGTTGCCGCCCACTTTGACTGACGGCTTGACTCCGCAAGGAGCGTGCCGCTTATGCGAGTCGAACAGGTCTTAGCCGAGGGTGAGCTTGTCGAACAGCGTGGCCGAGAACGGCGACAACTGGTCGGGCAGCAGCTCCAGGTTGCGCACCTTGGCTGAGCGCGCAAAGCCGGTGGCGCGGTACGACAAGCCGCAGAACGTGGTTTGGTCGCAAACCAGTTTGTCCACCTGTTCGTAGATCTTGATGCGCTTGGCTTCATTGCCTTCCACGCGGCCTTGTTCCAGCAGTGCGGTCAGGCCCGGCACTTCGAAGTTGCGGCTGCGCAGATAGGCGGGCGACATGGCCGGGTCGATCACGGTGCTGGCCGCATCGGGGTCCAGGCTGTCGATGCCAATGCCTTGCACGGCGAAGTCGCCCACGCCCCGGTTGCCCATGGTCACGCGGGTGGCCCAGTCGGGCATGGTCAGCTTGACGGTGATGCCGACCTTGGCCAACTGGCTTTGCACCAGCACGGCGATGTCGCGGTGCATGGTGTATTGCGAGGTGGACAGCAGCGTGACGGTCAGGCCTTTTTCATGGCCCGCGGCTTTCAGCAAGGCCTTGGATTTTTCGGGGTCGTAGCTCCAGTATTCGGCCAGCTTCTTGTTGTAGAAGGGCGAAGTGGAAGAGCGCGGCACCCCGCGCAGTTCGGCGCCATGGCCGAAGAAGACGGACTTGACGATCTCATCGCGCTTGATGGCAAAGGCCACGGCCTGGCGCACACGTGGGTCGGCGAACACACCAGCGCCGTTGAAGCTCAGGTACATGAAGGCGCCCGAGGCCACGGCGTCCAGCTTGAGCTTGGAGTCGCCCTTGATGGTGTCCATCGCGCTCCACGGCACGTAGTCGATCAGATCCACATCGCCCGCGGTGAGGGCGGCCACGCGCAGGCTTTCATCGGCGATGGGCGTGATCTTGATGCCCGACAGGCCAGGCAGCTTGTCTTTGAAATAGAACTTGGATGGCGTGAGTTCGACCACCACGCCTTTTTCGGCGTTGGCGATGGTGTAGGGGCCGGCGCCAATGCCTTCGTCGCGTTTGCTGGTGGAGCCTTCGGCAATGATGGCCAGGAAGGGGTAGGCCATCAGCGATGGAATCGTGGCCGAGTGTTTTTCGGTGACCAGGCGGAAGGTGCGGTCGTCGATGATTTCAATCGCCTTGATCTGTGCCACGCCGTCGTGCATGTAAGCGCCAGAGCCCTTGATGGCGATCTGCTCCAGCGTCCACTTTACGTCCGAAGACTTGACCGGCTGGCCGTTGGAGAACTTGGCGTCGCGCAGGGTGAACTTCCAGGCCTTGTCGCCATCGGGTTCCCAGCTTTTGGCCAGTTCGCCCACCAGGTTGCCGGCGGCATCGTAGTTCAGCAGGTTGCGGTTGATCAAGGTCGAGATCAACTGGCCCGAGTAGCCCACGTTGATCCAGGGGCGGAAGTGCGCGGGGTAGGTGGACAAACCGATGCGCAGCACCTGGCCCGTTCCTTGCGCTGATGCAAAGCGGCCCCCGAGCGTGAGTGCGGCACCCGAGGCCGTCGCAAGTTGCAAAAGAATTCGGCGATTCAAAGTCATTTCGGCTCCCTGTTGTGGACACGTTTCAGAGATCTACAGCGCTACCTGCCGAGGTCCCCGCTTCACTACCTACCGCTTCGCTACCGGCACACCACGCTGCCAATCACGCGCATCGACACATTTATTCCGATAAATGTGGTTATAAGTAATTTCACCTTCAATATATCGGAATAAAAACGTGGCTTCAAGGGTTCAGACGCCAGTTGAAGTCAAATTTTTGTCAATTTAGTTCCGTTAATAGGATTTTAAAAAATTGTTTGTTCTTTTTAGTGGAATAAGATTGACGACGCGAAAACCGCTACCTATGATTTATTGACGTCGGCTTGTTGCCGGAAAGCAGCCTGGCCATGGCCGGGTAACAGCACAAAAGGAGTTTCAGATGGCATGGCGGATCGGTGTTGATTCGGGCGGAACCTTTACAGACGTCTGTCTTTTCGAGGAAGAAACGGGTGAGGTGGTGATCTGGAAGGTGTCTTCCACACCTGACGATCCGTCACGCGGCATCACGCAAGGCGTGGCCGAGGGCATGGAGCGCGTCAAGGCCTCGGCCAGCGCCATTTCGTTCGTGGGGCACGGCACCACGGTGGCGACCAACGCGTTGATTCAGGGCAACGGCGTGAAAACCGGCTTGATCACCACCGACGGTTTCCGAGACCTGCTGGAGATCGGCCGCCAAAAGCGCCCCGACCTCTACGACCTGCAGGCCGACAAGTCGCCCACGCTGGTGAGCCGCGACCTGCGCATCGGCGTGAAAGAACGTTTGCGCAGCGACGGTTCGGTCGAAACGGTGCTCGACGAATCCGAATTTCGGAACGCCGTGCGTGCGCTCAAGGCCGAGGGCGTGAAGTCCATCGCCGTGAGTTTTCTCTACAGCTTCTTGAACGCTGCGCACGAAGAAACAGCGGCGCGCATCGTGGCCGAAGAGTTTCCCGAGGCTTTTGTCGCCATCTCCAACCGCATCGCGCCGGAGTTCCGCGAGTACGAACGCCTGTCCACCACCGTGGTCAACGCCTTCCTGGGCCCGGTGATGCGTGGCTATGTGCGCGCGCTGAAACACAAGCTGTCCGACCTGGGCATCAAGGTGGCGCCGCAGCTCACGCAGTCCAACGGCGGCGTGATCGGCTTTGACGCCGCAGCCGAGTTGCCGGTGCGCACCATCTTGTCGGGCCCGTCCACTGGCGTGGTGGCGGCGCAAGCCATCGGCCGCATGACGAACACGCCCAACCTCATCACCTTCGACATGGGCGGCACCAGTTCGGATGTGGCGCTGCTGACCAACGGCAAGTGCCAGGTGGTCAATGAATCGGTGGTGCACGGCTACCCGCTGAAGGCGCCGATGCTCGACATTCACACCGTGGGTGCGGGCGGTGGCTCTATTGCCTATGTGGATGCCGGCGGGCACTTGAAGGTGGGCCCGCGTAGCGCGGGCGCCAACCCCGGCCCAGCGTGTTACGGCCTGGGCAACCCCGAGCCGACGGTGACCGATGCCAACGTGTTGCTGCAAACGCAGAACCCGCAATACCTGCTGAATGGCCGCATGAAAGTCGACCAGTCGCTAGCGCGCGATGCGGTGCAAAAGCTGGCCGACAAACTGGGCATGGGCGTGCTGGAAACCGCCAACGGCATTCTCGACATCGTGGCCGCCAACATGGCCAAGGCGATTCGTGTGATCTCGGTGCAGCGCGGCTACGACCCGCGCGAATACACGCTGGTGGCGTTTGGCGGTGCGGGCCCGGTGCACGCGGCGCGCTTGGCGCGCGAGTTGGGCATGACGCGCATCTTGATTCCGCGCACGCCGGGCGTGTTGTGCGCGCTGGGCCTGTTGATGACCGACCTGCGCACCGATTTCTCCAGCACCGCCATGCTGCGGCTGGATGCGGCCGAGCCACAAAAGGTGGGCGCCATTTACGACAAACTCAGCCTGCAGGCGAGTGCCTGGTTCGAGAGCGAAAAAATCGCCGCGGCCGCACGCAAGATCGAACGCACGGTGGACGTGCGCTTTGTGGGGCAGAACTACGAACTCGCGGTGGAGTTGCCCGAAGGCCCGCTCACAGCAGAGACCTTTGCCGTGGTGCGCCAGCGTTTTCTCGACACCCACCGCCAGCTCTACGGTTTTGCCGCCGAGCACGAACCCATTCAACTGGTCACCTTCCGCCTGGCCGCCAGCGGCTTGGTCACCAAGGCTGACTTTAGGGCGCAGCCGCTTGAATCGGCCGACGCTTCGGCCGCCGTGTCTGGCAGCCGCGACGTCTGGATGGTCGAAGCCGGTGGCTTCATCCCCACCACGCTATACGACCGCGCGCTGCTGAAACACGGCAACGTGGTCACCGGCCCGGCCATCGTCGACCAGATGGACTCGACCACCGTGGTGCCACCGGGCATGACGGCCACTGTCGACGCCTACCTCAACCTCATTCTGGAAGCCAAATAATGTCCAGCAAACCTTTGGAAACCGCCGTTGCGTTGAACCCGATCACGGTTGAAGTGATCGGCTCCGCTTTTGCCTCCACAGTCGAAGAAATGGGCGAGGCCCTGGTGCGGGCCAGCCACTCCACCAACATCAAGGAGCGCCGCGATTGCTCGACCGCGCTGTTTGATGCCACCGGCAAGATGTTGTGCCAGGCCGAGCACATTCCCATGCACATGGGCAGCTTCATCGGTTTTGTGCCCTACGTGCTGGCGCACTTCACCTTGAACGGCATCCAGCCGGGCGACATCTTCATGGGCAACGACGCCTATGAAGGCGGCGGCACCCACTTGCCGGACATCGTGATGGCCGAGCCGATTTTTGTCGAAAGCCAACTGGTGGCGTGGGCCATCAACACCGCCCACCATTCCGACTTTGCCGACCGTGGCCACGCGCACATCTTCCAAGAAGGCCTGCGCATTCCGCCGGTGCGCCTGTACCGCGCGGGTGAACTGCAAGAAGACATTCAACGCCTCTTCTTGCTGAACTGCCAGGTGCCCGCCGAGCGCATGCCCGACCTGCGGGCGCAGATGGCGGCCAACCGCCTGGGCGTGACGCGCATGGGCGAGCTGTGCACCAAATACGGCTTGGCCACGGTGCTGGCTGCGGGGCAAGAGCTGATGAACTACGCTGAGCGCAAGATGCGTGCGGGCATTGCGGCCATTCCCGACGGGCGCTACAGCTTTACCGACTGCTTTGACAGCGAATCGCTGGAGGGTACGCTGGAGTTCTCGACCACCATCGAAGTCAAGGGTGACGAGATTCACCTCGACTTTGTGAGTCCGCCGCAAGTGCGTGCCGGTTTGAACGTGGTCTACACCGCGTTGTTGGCCACCGTCTACTACGCGGTGAAGAGCATTGTCGATCCTACGGTGTTGCCCAACGCCGGCCTGTACCGGCCGATCCACGTCACGGCGCAAGAGGGCACGATTCTGCGTTGCGCATCGCCGGCTGCGGTGGATGGCCGCATCACGGCCTGCCAACGTGTGGTCGACCTGGTGTTTGGCGCGCTGGCGCAAGTGGTGCCCGAACGTGTGACCGCAGCCTCGAACGGCTCGGTGGCCGTGGCCAGCTTCAACGGTACGCGTGAAGACAAGTCGTTGTGGGTCTACCTGGAGACCATCGGCGGCGGCTCGGGCGCTCGCTACAACAAAGACGGTTTGGACGGCGTGCACGTGCACATGACCAACACCTCCAACCTGCCGGTGGAAGCGCTGGAAAACGAATACCCCATCACGCTGCAACGCTACGAGCTGGTCGATGGTTCGGGCGGCGCGGGTGCCTTTGTGGGCGGCATGGGGCTGCGCCGGGTGTACCGGGCTGAGGCCAACTGCCGGGTGCAGATCATGGGTTCGCGGCTCAGCTCGCGGCCCTGGGGTCTGGCTGGCGGCCAGCCGGGGGCGAGCGGTCGCTTCAGCGTCAACGGCGTGGAAGATGTGTTCGACGCCGGCTCGGTAGACCTGGTGACGGGCGACATTCTGGAGATCGTCACGCCCGGTGCCGGCGGCTATGGCAACCCCGCTTTGCGCAGTGCCGAACACCTGGCGCGCGACCGCCGCGAGAAATGGCGAGCGGCAGCCTGAGTGCCTTCCTTTAGGTATAGTCACGGTCCATCCGTGAGCCCCTTCGGGGGCGATTCAACCGAACGAAAAACGGCGGCCCCAAGAGCCGCCGCATCCAATGTGCTGGGAGGCCGCCTGTTAGCCAAACAATCCTCGTCGAACGTCAGGCGTGCTGCCGAGATTCTGGTGATTCTCGGCAATGCCGGCCCCAGTGGCATGAGTCTCTCGGCGCTGGCCAATGCCATCGGGGATACCAAGCCATCCATCCACCGGGCGCTGGTCGCACTCAGTGAATTCGGCATGGCCACACAGGCCGGTCGCCGTGGCAATTACCGGCTAGGCCCGGCCATCTACGCGCTGGCGCACCGCACGCCTTCCATTCAAGACATGGTGACGGCTTTCCGGCCGGCGCTGATTTCCATCAGCGCCGAAACCGGCTTGTCCAGCTTTCTGATGGTGCGCAGCGGGCTCGACTCGGTGTGCCTGGATTTCCAGTCTGGCGTGATGGCCGCGCAAGCCTTGTTCGACGGCGTGGGCGGCCGCTTGCCCCTGGGCGTGGGCTTGAGCGGTGTGTGTGTGCTGGGCATGATGGAAAAAGCCGCGCGCGACAAAATCATCCAGGCCAATGCCAAACGCCTGGGAGAGTGGAACGTGACCGCCGAGCAGATCCGCGCCGAGATCGAAGCCTTCGAACACATGGGCTACGTGCGCGGCGTGCGCAGCGCCATGGGCATTGAAATCATGACCTTGGCGCTTCCAGCGCAGACCGTGGAGCTGTTTTCGTATGACGCGGCCATCTCCGTGATTGCGCCGGTCAACTGGCTGCATGAAGACGCCATCGCCCCCACCGTCGACGCGATCAAACGCCACCTGACGAGCGTGACCGAAACCTACCGCGGGCAAAAGGTCGACTGACGCCATCGGTGCCTGCAGGAGGCACCGATGCAAAGCCCTTTAGGCCATGGGCATGCCGTCGCTGCCGCTGCCACACAGCACCACGGCGATTTTTTCGTCGTCGCGTCGCGCGAAGCAACGGGTGCTGACGGCAGCCAGCGCCGTGGCCGCGCCCAGTTCAATCGCCAAGCCGGCATGCTGCCAGGCGGCGCGTGCGGCGTCTTCGATCACCGCTTCGTCCACCAGCACGATCTCGTCCACGTAGCGTTCAATCAGCTCGAAGTTCAACGGTTCGGTGGAGCGTGCGGCCAAGATCGGCACCTTGGTTTTCACGTTCTCCAGCTTGACGATGCGGCCTTCGGCACGGCAGGTGAAAAGGGTGGGGCAACCGGCCGCCTCCACGCCGATCACGCGGATCGACGGCTTCAGCAGCTTGGCCGCCTGCGCAATGCCCGCGAGCAGGCCACCGCCGCCAATCGACACCACCAGTGTTTCCACCTCGGGCCAGTCGGCGATGATTTCCAGCGCCGTCGTGCCTTGGCCAATGACCACGTCGCGGTCGGCGTAGGGGTGCAGCAGCGCGCCGCCGTGGGTGGCTACATTGGCGCCTGCGGCGTCCCAGCTCTGGTCCCAGAAGTCGCCGTGCACGGTGAGCTTGGCGCCGTGGCTTTCAATGCGTGCGCGGGTGATGGGGGTGCTAGTGTTCATCACAAACACATTCGCAGGCAGGCCCAGTGTTTTGCCCACATAGGCCACGGCCGCACCAAAGTTGCCGCCCGATGCGGTGGCCAGGCCTTGACGGCGCACCTCGTCCGGCAGGTTCAGCACGCGGTTGAAAGCGCCGCGTGCCTTGAAGGAGCCGGTGACCTGTTGGCACTCGGCTTTGAAACGGACTTGGCTGGCATCTCCGGGCAACCAGGGGTGGGCCGGCACCAAGGGCGTGTGGCGGATGTAGGGCCGCACCCGGGTGTGGGCGGCTTGGTAGTCTGCAAGGGTGATCGGCGCTTCAGGGGTCATGCTTATCGGTTCTTCAGGTTTCGTCTTCCACCAGCACACACAGGCTGTTGCCTTGCTGTGTGATGCCAAACGTGCGTTGCGAATACACCGTGCCGCCAGCGGCGAAACGCAGTTCGCGTGGCGCCAGTGCGGGTTCGGTCAACAGGTGCAGGTAGCCTGCCACTTCACCAGCCGCCACGGTTTCGCCCAGCGCATGCAAAGGCTCAAAGTAGCCATCGCCTGGCGACAGCAGGTTGCCACCGCGCGGCACGATACGGACGCGTCGGCTCGATGGCGGTGTGGTGGGCAGCACCCCGGGCAAAACGCCCAGCCGTGCCAGCACACGTGCCAGGCATTCGCGCGTGCGCTTCACGCCGTGCGGCGACACGCTGCCGTTTTCGCCCATCTCGGCTGCAATGGCGGCCAGGCCCAGGTGTGCCGCCGCACCGCAACTGGTGCGCGGGTCGCCCATGTTGTCGGTGATGACGGTGAGCTTGGCGCCAAACCAGCGCGCCATGTCTTCTGCACGCTCGCGTACCGCCGGGGCGAGGGTCGGGGTGATCACGACCTGCGCGCTTTCTTCGATGAACAGCGAGCTGCCACCAGCGTGCAAGTCCACATAGGCATCGCACAGCGGGAACACCACGTCGTGGATGAAGGCGGCGATCTGTTCTGTGGGCGTGCCAAAAGGGTTGCCGGGGAACACGCGCGCCAGGTTCTTGCCGTCCAACGGGCTGACGCGTGAGGCCGCGCGCAGCGCTGGTGCGTTGGCCGCCGGCATCAAGATCAACCGGCCTTTCACCTGGGTGGCGTCGAGCGAGCGGATCAACTCGTTGATGACGATCGGGCCTTCGTATTCGTCGCCGTGGATGGCGCCGGTGACCAGCACCGTCGGGCCTTCACCGTGGCTGATCACCGCAATCGGCAATGCCACCGCGCCCCAGGCGTCGCTGTGTCCTGAATACGGCAGCCACGCATGGCCAACCTGCTTGCCGGGCTTGGCCCAGTCGATGTCCGTGAAAACGGTGGATCCGCGCTCGCTCACAACGTACTCCTTACTTGACTTCTTTTTGCTCGTCTTTGAACCACTTCAGGCGCAGTGCGGCCAGGCTGCCGTCACCCGCCTTGGCGTCGATGATTTTGTTCATCTCGGCCAGCAGCGCGGTTTCGCCCGGCTGCACCGCCATGAACGCGGGGCTGATGCGGATCAGCGACTTCATCTCGATGCCCTTGGCGGGGTTTTCATCGGCCAGCTTTTGCGCGATGAAATTGTTCTCGGCAAATAGGGGCGCCTGGCCCGACAGGAAGGCCGAGATCACCGAAGCCGTGTCTTCCAAACGGATCAGCTTGGCGCCTGGGGCCAGCTCGCTCAACGACAGATCGGGCGTGGAACCCTTGGGCACGGCGATGGTCTGGCCGGCAAGGTCGGCCACCTTGGCGACCTTGGGGACACCCTTGCCGCCATACACACCCAGGTACACGGCTGCGTAGGGCTTGGAGAAGGCGACTTGTTTGGCGCGTTCGGGCGAGCTGCCCAACGCGGCGATCACCACGTCGACCTTATTCGACAACAGGTAGGGGATGCGGTTGGCGCCGGTTACTTGCTGCAGCTCCAGCTTCACGCCCATGGCTTTGGCCACGTTCTCGGCCAGTTCAACGTCCAGCCCCGAGGGCTTGCCGGCCGCGTCGGTAAAGCCCCAGGGTGCTGCGTCCACGGTGGTGGCAATGCGCACCACGCCTTTGGATTTGATATCGGCCAGCTTGTCGGCCTGTGCCAGCAACGGGGCGGCACACAGCATGAGGGCGGCGATCAGTGGTTTGGTTTTGAACATGGCAAGAACTCCTGGGGTGGGGTGGGGAAGATCAAACAACGGATTGGACAAACTGCTGAAACTCGGGCGTGCTCGGCTGGCCGAACATCTGTTCGGGCGCGCCGCGTTCCCAGATGCGCCCTTGGTTCATGAACAACACTTCGGAGGCCACACGCCGCGCAAACGCCATCTCGTGGGTCACCACCATCATGGTCATGCCGTCGCGCGCCAGGTCTTCCATCACGTGCAGCACTTCGCCCACCAGTTCGGGGTCGAGTGCAGAAGTGGCTTCGTCGAACAACATCAGTTGTGGCGACATGGCCAGGGCGCGCGCAATCGCCACACGCTGCTGCTGCCCACCCGAGAGTTGTGCGGGCATGGCATCCAGCTTTTGGCCCAGGCCCACGCGGTCCAGCATGCGTTGGGCCAGGTCGCGGGCTTGTTCCTTGGCGATCTTCTTCGTCAGCACCGGGGCCAGCGTGACGTTGGCCGCCGCCGACAAATGCGGAAACAGGTTGAAGCTTTGAAACACCATGCCCACGCGTTGGCGCAGCAGTGGCAGATCGGTGCTGGCGGCCTGCACATCCACACCGTCCACCAAAATGCTGCCGGCGCTGATTTTTTCCAGCCCGTTGACACAGCGCAGCAGGGTGCTTTTGCCCGAGCCGCTGCGGCCGATCAGTGCGACGATGTCGCCCTTGGCCACGTTGGTCGATACCCCACGCAGCACGTGGTTGTCGCCATAGTGTTTTTCAACCGAATCAATGCGCACGAGCGGCATGCATGCGTCCTTCCAGGGAGAGTGCCAGACGGGCCAGCGGATAACAAATGGCGAAGTAGCACAGTGCCACACCGCAGAAAACAGGCAGGTGCGCCAGCGTGGAGCCGGCGACGATTTGCCCGGCGCGGGTGAGTTCCACCATGCCGACCAGCGCCGCCAGAGACGTGTTTTTGATGAGCTGCACCAGGTAGCTCACGGTAGGGGCCAAGGCCACGCGTGCGGCTTGTGGCCAGACCACATGGCGCATCACCTGCCAGCGGCGCAGGCCTACACACGCGCCAGCTTCCCATTGCCCTGGGGCCACAGACTCAATGCTGCCGCGCCAGATGTCGCCAAGAAAAGCACCGGCCGACAGAGAGAACGCAGCGGCAGCCGCAGTAAACGCGTTGATCTCGATGCCGGCCAGCATCGGCACACCGAAGTACAGCAGGAACAACACGCCGAGCAGCGGCGTGCCTTGCACCAGTTCCACATAGATGCGCGCCAGCACACGCAGCCAAGGCAGTCGCGAGGTGCGCGCCACGGCGATCAGCAAGGCGATCACGCTGCCGATGGCCAGCGACGTGAGGGCCAGTGCCACCGTCCAGCGGATGGCACCCAGAATCAGCCAGAGATCGGCAGGGGAAAGGCCACGCATCTCAGGACACCTTTCCAAACAGCCGGCGCTGCACAAAGCCCAGCACCATGCGTAAGGCCTGCACCACCACAAAATACATCGCGCAGATCACCAGATAGACCTCGAAGCTGCGGAAGGTGCGCGAGTCAATAAAGCTGCCCGCGTGGAAGATGTCTTCAACGCCGATCTGCGAGATCAGGCTGGTGCCGATCAGCGTCAACACCATTTGGCTCGACAGTGCCGGAAACACGTTGCGCAGAGCTGGCACAAACAACACGTGCAGCAACACCTGGCGCGGGCGCAAACCCAGCGCGGCGCCGGCTTCGGCAATGCCGCGTGGCACCGATAACAGCCCTGAGCGAAACACCTCCACCATGTAGGCGCCGCAATACAGCGCGAGCGAGATCACGCCGGCCACCGGTGCTTCAAGGCGCAGCCCGAGATTCGGGAGACCAAAGTAAATCAGGAACAACTGCACCAGCGCGGGGGTGTTGCGAAAGAACTCGACATAGGCGCGTGTGACGCCGCGCAACGGCTTGCCGCCATACACCAGTGCGATGGCGCCACCGGCACCAATGGCCATGCCCAAGACGATGCTGGAAGCAGCGTAGGCCAAGGTGTGCAGAAGGCCTTGCACCAACTCGCCGGTGTAGGGGGCGAGTGTTTCGAACTGGAATTGGTAGGCCATGGCTATTCGACTTCCAGGATCGCCTCGACCTCGACGGTCTGGTTGCCGGGAAGCGAGCCCGCGCCAATCGCCGAGCGTGCGCCACGGCCGATGGTCTCGCCGAAAACCTCGACGAACAGATCGGAGCAACCGTTGACCACCTGCGGGTGCTGCGTGAAGCCGGGCGTGGCATTGACGAAGGCCAGTAGCTTGACCACGTGGCGTACCCGGCTCAATTCACCCAAGGCCTCTTTGGCTACGGCCAGCAAATTCAGGCCGGTGACGCGGGCATGGGTGTAGGCGTCTTGCACCGTCACGCTCTCGCCCACCAGGCCCACATGCAAGTGGCCACTGGCCTCCAGCGGCCCCTGGCCAGACAGGTACAGCATGTTGCCGACCCGGCGCCAAGCGACGAAATTGGCCACCGGGGGCGGTGAGGGCGGCAGTGCCAGGCCGAGTGCGGCCAAGCGTTTTTCAGGTGAGGCCAGGTGGGAGTCCAGAGTCATGTAGATCACTTGATGCGCGGCGCCACAAAACAACGGCGACAGCGCAAACTTTCGGCGAAAATCGGGGTTTATGGTTCAAATGGTCAACCAATTGGTTGACCATTTGAACCGCAAGATACAGCCTGTCACGGCTGTGTATTGCAATTATTCTAAGATCTAACTTCGTAAATGGTCAACCATTTCGGCGAATATAAAAACCATGGATAACGCAACTGCCAACCTTTCCCAGGCCGCGAACGTTTCGGTCGCTGACCTCTCGGGCCGCATTGCCGCCCAAGACAAGGCCACGGCCTCGAAGGTCTACCGCGCGATCCTGCAGTCGATCCGCGACGGTGTGCTCAAGGCGGGCGACAAGCTGCCCAATGAGCGCGAACTGTCGACCCAGTTCGCCACCTCGCGCAGTACCGTGCGCCATGCCTTGGCCATGATGAGTGCGCAGGGCCTGCTGGAGCGCAAGGTGGGCAGCGGCACCTTCCTGGCCGAGTCCTTGATTGAGCGCTTGGGTGAATCCGATTTGCCGGTGGCCGCGCACCACCAGAACGTGCCCACGTATGCCGAAATCCTGGAAGGGCGGCTGCTGTTTGAGCCGGCCATGATGGCGTTGTCGGCACAGCGTGCGGATGCAGACGACTTCGCGCTGATGCGCCACCATCTGGGCGTGGTGCGCGATGCCGACCATTGGATCGATTTCAAGGAAGGCATTTACGGCGTGCACCTGGCCATCTTCCGCGCCACGAAAAATCGCTTTCTGATGCAGGTGTTTGATGCGGTGGTGGCCGACCGGCGCGCCGTGCAATACGACGGCCGCGACAGCCTGAACGGCCCTGTGGGCAACATCGTGCGCGAGCAAACGCTGCGCGAGCTGACGGCCATTGTGGACGCGCTGCAGACCCGCGACGCCAAGGGCGCCACACGCCTGGCCGATGACTACTTCACGCGCATTCTGGCGTCTCTAAGCCTGTACGCCTGACGGAGCGTTTGGCATTGCATGTCGCCGTTAGGGCGCGGCATTGACACCAGCAGGTGGCAGTGGCTTGAGCCAGTCACCAATCGGTTGCCTTGACCAAGCCTGGGCCCCGTCGCCGTAGTATTGCTGCGGCATGGACGGCGGTGAAAGCCTCATCTCCGTCTCGCGCTTGGCGACGCCTGCGATGGCGCGTTGCATGGCCTCGTGCAGGTTCAGCGTTGCAAGATCTGGCTGGCCCAAAAGCTCCTTGATGAAATAGGTGCCGTCGCTTCTGCTGTTGCAACCGAAAGAGGCGCGGTCGCGGGCGGCGGCGGTGAGCAGGATGCCTTTGGCGTTTTGCAATGACGGAATGAACGAACCCGAAAAACAAGCCGAAATCACCACCAAATTGGGATGGTCGCGCAGCGGCGTGAGCCACTTTGCCAAGTCGGCTATCTGCAGCATGCCCAGCTGCTCGTTGCCTGCATGCACCGACAACAGATTTGGTGCGCCGTGTGTGCTGAGCACCAGCATCACCTTGTCGTGCGGGCGGGCCAGGGTGCCGAGGGCCTGCAGCACCGCTTCGGCGTTTTCACGCGTGGCGTAGGGCAGGTCGGCTGATTGCCCGAAGGCGGGGTTGGCCAACTTGAACACCACGGCTTGCGGGTCGATGGTTTGCGCTACTTTTTCCGCCAGCAGCACGTCGTTGCGAAATGCGGTGGATCGGTCGTCCAAGGCCATGCCGGCGAACAACAGACGCGGCTCCGGGCTTTGCGCCAACTGGTTTTTGGCCTGCGCCATTTGCCGGGCCAGCAGTGCGTCGCTTTTGGTCTTATTGTCGGTGGCGTAGGGCGAAGTGGCGCAGCCCCAGAGCGATAGGGCCATGAGCCCGGTGACCATCCATTGAACGGCCTTGCGCCTACTACTCATTGGGTGTTGGGTCGATGCCATCCGTGCCGTCATTGCCATGTCAGTACCCCTGTGTCTTCCAGAGTTAAAGTGCCTCGGGACATTGTGGGCGTGGGCCTCGGGGTTTACATTCGACGCGCCGAAACAGTTTGTATTTTGATCTGGTCTGGCGTTTGCAAAGAGGTCAGGACAGACTTTCGCTTCACTTAAAAAGGAGAGGGAGATGGTGCCGATTTCTTCAATATTTGCGCGCGCGCTGGGCGTCGCTGCATTGGTCGTGTTGCAGGCCTGCGCCACCGCGTCGACGCAGGAGTGGCCCGCTACGCAGGTCAACATTGACGACATGCGTTTCTCACAGCCGATACGGCTCTCCGTGAACTACAAAACCAACAAGGGCCTTCCTGTTGGCACCACCGTGATCCGTATGAAGGTGGACGAAAAAGGCGTCACGCAGCGCGTGGTGCTGGTGGAGAGCAGTGGCCGCAGCGAGCTGGACCAGGGCGTCATACAGGCAGCCTTGAGCGCCAGGTTTCAGCCCTATGTGGTGGATGGCCAACCGGTTGCCGTGACCGTGTTGGCGCCCATGCATTTGAAGTAGGGCAGCCCTGGCGACTGTGTTTTAACTGCTCGCCCGCTCGACGATGCTGAACCCCACGTCGATCACGCGCTCGGGCACCGCAAGTCCTTCGACCTGATCCACCAAGCACCGCGCGGCTTCGCGGCCAATGCGGGTGCCGTCGATGCGCACGGTGGTCAGCGCGGGGTGCAGGTCGCGTGAGAAGGCCAAGTCGCCGAAGCCGATGACGGCGATCTTGCCGGGCACGTCGATTCCGGCGGCTTGGGCTTCGGTCAACACGCCCAGCGCTTGAAGGTCAGAGCTGCTGAACACCGCGTCGAGGTTGGGGCGTTCAGCCAGCAGCGCTTGCAAGCCCTGGCGGCCGCTGGCCAGCGTGGTGGGGGCGGGCGCGGTGAACACGGCGGGACGCGGCAACCCAAGCGCCAGCGCGGCGTTGACAAACGCGGTGCTGCGGCGCACGGCGCGGTCGTCGGCACCACCAATGACGCCGATGTTGCGTCGGCCGCGTTGGTACAGGTACTGGCACACGGCGGCGGCCACGGCCTCGTGTGAAAAGCCCACCAGCATGTCGATGGGTGAAGGGCTCAAGTCCCACATCTCCACCACCGGAATGCGCGCGGCCAGCAGGCGTTGGCGCGTTTGCGAAGAGTGCTCTACACCGGTGAGCACAATGCCATCGGGCCGGCGGCCGATGATGGCGCCCAGCAGGTCGTCTTCGCGCGATTTTTCGTAGCCAGTTTGGCCCAGCATGAGCTGGTAGCCACGCGCATCGAGTGCGGCCGTGAGAGCTTGCACGGTTTCGCCGAACACCGGGCTGGTGAGCGTGGGCACCAGCGCGGCCACCAGGCGGCTTTTTTGCGAGCGCAGGCCACCGGCCAACAGGTTGGGCACGTAGCCGGTTTTGCGCACCGCGTCTTGTACCTTGGCCAGCGTGGCGGGCGGCACACCATCGGGTTTGTTGATGGCGCGCGACACCGTCATGGCCGAGACGCCAGCGAGGCGCGCCACGTCCACCACGGTGACGCTGCCGGTGCGGCTGCGCGGTTTGTCTGCGGCGGGTTTGGCGGCTGCAGTCGCGGGGGCTGGGCTGGTGGATTTGCGGGTGGCCATGAAAGAGCGTGTGGGTTGCAGCGAAGGTGCTTGTTGTTCTGAAATTCAGGGCGACGGTGGAGTTGCCGCAGCGGCAGTATCGCCGCGCAGATCACACCACATGTGGACCTTGGCGACAAAGCCGTTGTGTACCGCCACGGCCAGTGGCTCGACGCCAAACGACACAAAGCCGTGGCGTTGGTAAAGCGCTATTGCAGCGGTGTTGCCTTCGGTCACGGTGAGCTGCACCAGGCGCAGGCTGGGGCGTGATCTGGCGTGCGCCAGCACCTCGGCGACCAGCACTTGACCCAAGCCCAGTTTGCGGTAGGCCGGGCCCACGTACATGCCGAACAGCGTGGCCTTGTGCCGCGCTTTGATGCGCGCCGCCACCGACAGGCCCGCTACACCGGCCAATTGCCCATCGACAAAACAGCCGAACACCGTCTCGGCCGTGCCGTCTTGCCCACCGTTTTCCAGCCGCTTTTGCCAGAAGCTCAAGGGCAGCGAGGCGCGCTCTTCGGTGCTAGTGGTGAAGGCCTCGGGGTGCTGCGTGTAGGCCGTGAGCATCAGCGCGCGATAGGCTTCGGCGTGGTCGGGCGTGAGCAGAACGGCGGTGGGTGACGAGGGCATGTGGTGGTTCAACGATTTGCTACTGGTGTGCGGCGATCGGTTGGATTATGAGTCGAACGCTATGGATAGGGTAGCTGTCTCCGCAGATTTGGTGCGCGTTGGAGACAGTTTTTATCTAGGGCTTACCTTAGGGCGTTTGCACGATGACCTTGGCATTCGGCGCCTCGCCAAACATCTCCGGCGCGTACATGGCTTCCACCCGCGTAGGCGGCAAGGCAAAGCTGCCGGCGTTGTTCAGGCGCACGGTGTAGCTCAGCTTGGCGACGCCGCGCGGCAGGTATTCGTAATACGCGCGGTAGGCCTCGAAGCTGCGTTCTTCAAACGCCAGCCAACCGGCGCCACTCGCGGGCTTTTGGCCTTGGGTGGCGATCTGGCTGTCGCGGCCCAAACCGCTGCCCAGGAGCGTGGCGCCGCCGGGCACGGGGTCGCCCACCACCACCCAGGTCATGTCGGTGCTGGCGTTGATTTCAAGCTCCACACGCAACACGTCGCCACGGCTGTACTGGCCGGCCGGCAGGTTCTTGTTGGCCTGCTCCACAGGGGTGATGGTTTTCTTGATTTGGTAGCCCGCAAAGAACGGCGCGGTGCGCGGCACGGCGGCGATGGACTGCAGCGTGAGCCACGGCTTGCCGGTGCCTTGGTGCTGCACCGTCAGTGGGGCGTTGGCGGTACCGGCCTTGGCTTCCTCCGCGCTAGGCCATGGCAAGAACATGCTGTTGTTGCGCAGATTGCCGGGCGTGGCGGGCGCGCCAAACAGCGTGGTTTGGTGGGCGGCGCCGGTTGCATCAGCCGTGGTGATGCGTTGCACCTTGGCCCAGTCGACACTCGCGTTGCGCGCACCCAGGGTTGCGGTGGTGCTGCCGGTTACGGGTGTGGCTTCAAACACCTTGGAGAACTTCTCCAGTGCCAAACCACCCCACAGGTTGGCGGTGGTGGTGGGCCAGGCGCCGTTTTGCTGGCGGGCCAGGAAGCCGTTGGCCAGGCGGCCCATGTCTTCTTTCCAGGCCGGGTCGTCCAGCGTGGCCAGAATCAGGCGTGCGGTGTTGACGTCGCCACTGCTCATCAGCCACCACAGGTAGTCGTCGCGTTCGGTGCTGAAGACCAGCTTGGTGCCTTGGTACGACAGGCGCGCCTTGATGATTTGCGTGGCCTCGGCCTGGCGTTGCGCGCGTTGCGGAATGTCGGTCACGCGGCGCAGCAGGTTGTACCAGTCGAGCACGGCGCTGGTGGGCCACTGGTTGGGTGCGATGGTGATGCTGCCCAACATGCGCCCCTCGGCCTTGCCGTAGCGCGACAAGGCTTCCAAGGCGGCGAGTTTGCGCAGGTCGAGGTCTTTGCGCGGGCTCCAGAAGTCGCGCTGGATGCGGCCTTCAACAAACGCTAACAGGCCACGTTCCATGGCGGCACGGGCTTCATCGGGCAGGGCCAGCGTGGGGTCAAGGCCCGCCGCTTCGTGCGCGGCGGCCAGCAGGTAGGCGGTGAGGGTGTCGCTGCCCCGGTTGGCTTCGCCGTCGCGTGGCGGGAAGTAATTGGCCAGGCCATCGCTATCCAGATACGACGGCAGTTGCGCCAGCAGCGCGCGCCAGCGGGTGGCGTCGCGCAGGCCAATGGCCTTGCTGGCGCTTTGCTCCAGGCAACTGTAGGGGTAGTTGGCAAACCAGTCGCGCACGCCGGGCAGACCTTCGGCCAGCTTGGGTTGCAAAGACATCTTCAAGCCACCACGGCCTGGCAGGGCTTCGGGCGGTGGCGCCACGGGCAGGCTGAACGGCCCATCCAACTGCACCAGCGTGGCCTGCTGCACCGCCAGCGGCACGGCGGGCACGATGCGTTGGCTGGCCTTGAGTGCATCGCGTGCGGTGCCCAAGGTGTCGCGCGCTTCAATCTCCCACAGCAGGGCTTCAGTGCGGATCTGACCCAGCGGCGCGGGCGCGGTGACGTTCCAGGCCAACTCGCGGCTTTCACCAGCGGGAATGTCCACCGTTTGCGCGTTGAGTGTGAGGCCGGTGGCGCGCGGCGTCACTTCCACCTTCATGGCTTTTTCGGTGGTGTTGCGCAGCGTGAGCTGGGCACGGAACTGGTCGTCCTCGCGCACCAACGGTGGCAGGCCGCTGATGATCTGCAGGTCTTGCCGCGTTTGGATGGTGGCCTGGCCCGTGCCAAACAAGCTGGTGCCAAAGTCGGCCACGGCGACGATCTTGAACGCGGTGAGCGCATCGTTCAGCGGCACGGTGACTTGGGCCTGGCCTTTGGCGTCGAGCTTGAGCGCGGGGTTCCACAGCAGCAGGGTGTCGAGCAGCTCACGCGTGGGGCTGCGGCCACCGCCGCCGCCCGCGGGCACGGCTTTGCGACCGTAGTGTCGGCGGCCGACAATTTCCATTTGCGCGGTCGCCGTTTCCACGCCCCAGGCGCGGCGCTGCAGCATGGCGTCGAGCAGGTTCCAACTGGTGTTGGGCATCAGCTCCAGCAGGGCCTGGTCTACAGCGGCCAACGCCACTTCGGCGTTGGCGGCGGGTTGGCCGTCGGGCTTGTTGACCTGGATGGTCACGCGCGCCTGGCCGCGTACCGGGTAGGTGGGCTGGTCGGTGGTGACCTTCACGTCCAACTGGTGCGCCTTGGTGCCGATGCGCAACTCGGCCATGCCGAGGCGGAACGCGGGTTTGCTCAAATCGACCAAGGTGGTGGGCGCCACGTATTCGCGGCCCTCGATCCAAAACGCGTTCCACCATTCACGCGGCGCCTTGAAGCCCCAGGTGAAGAAGCTGTACCACGGCACTTCGCGCAGGCGGCCGCGCAGGGCCAACACACTCACGTAGACGTTAGGCCCCCAGGTGTCTTTGATCTTGAGGTTGACGGTGGGGTCTTGGCCGTTGAGCTGCACCACCTGGGTTTCCAGAATGCCTTCGCGCTCGACGGCCACCAGGGCGGTGGCAAAGCGGAATGGCATGCGCACCTGGATGCGTGCGGTGTCGCCCGGCTGGTAGTTCTTCTGCTCGGGTAGCAGCGTCATGCGGTCGTGGTTTTCACTGCCAAACCAAAGCTCGCCTTGGCGCGTGATGTAGACCGAGCCCGCAGCCTGGCTGGTCAGCCCCTGGGCGTCTTTGGCGGTGACGATCAACTCCACCTCGCCGGTGCTGCTGATGGCGGCGTTGCACTGCAGCAGGCCGTGGGCATCGCTGGTGCCGCTGCACACACTGCCCAGGTCTTTGACTTCGGTTTGGTTGTCGTAGGCGTAGAAGCCGCCCACCATGCGTTTGCGGCTGCTGTTGACGATGCGCGCCTGCGCTTGCACGCTGATGGCGACACCGGCTTTGGGCTTGCCCGCAAGATCGAGCGCCAAGGCCTGGAAGGCGACCTTCTGGTCGCCCTTGCCAGACAGGCTGACCCAGCCTTCGGTCTTGATGCCGGCGATGACGGCAGCCGGCCACAAAGTAGTAGTGTGGCGCAGGGTTTGCACTTCGCCGTTCGGGTCGGCAAAGTTGGCTTCTAGCTGCAGCTCTTGTGGCTGCGGGTTGTTGCGAACGTCGTCGGGCAGGGGGGCGATGCGCACTTGGCCGGCGCCTTGCCGGTCGAGCGTCACGGCCAGCTTGTTGGCGATGACGCGCGGGCCGCTGCTGTTTTCAGATTCGTTGTCTTCGTCGCTGGACTCGCGTACGGCTTGATTGGATTTGCGGCGCGGGGCGGCGAAGCTGAAATCATCGAAATCGGCAAACTGCAGGTCTTTGTTGCGCACCAGGGCCGACACCCGCACCGGCAGGTTGGCCGCAGCGCCGCCTGAAACGTAGTTGATCTGCACTTGCACCGGCACCTCGGCCGGGTGTACCAGGGCTTCCTTCTGCTGCGGGTTCAAGCGGCCTTCGAGCACCGGCAGGCGGAACTCTTCCACCCGGAAGTTGCTGGTGCTGTAGATGCCCTTGGGGCCTTGCAACATCACCTCGTATTGGCCTAGCTTGGCCGCCACGGGCACGGCAAAACTGTTGACCGCGCTCAAGCCGCCGGTGGCCGTTTTGCGCCATTGCAGCGGCTGGGTGAATTGCTGGCCGCTGCCCACGTGGGTGATGACCAGTTGGTTGGGCCAGCGGTCTTCGGTGGGCAATCCAAATCCGGTGCCGGTCTCGTTGCGCAGCAGGTGTTTCATCTGCACGGTTTCACCCGCGCGCAACAGCGGCCGGTCGAGGATGGTGTGGGCACGTTCGTCGGGCACGGCTTCGCGGCTGGTGGGCACGTTGAAGCGCCAGGGTTCTACGCCACGGTTCCAGTCGCTCCACACAAAGGCCATGTCGTCCACACCCTTGGCATCGCGTGCGCGGGCGCTGACGAAGTAGGCGAGCGTTTGGTAGTCGTAATCGTCGCTGGAGGTGTTGGCCAGCGGTTTGCATTTGGGCGGCTCGGGCGACAAGTCTTTGAACTCGGCCAGGCCTTGTGCATTGGTTTGCGCGGTAGCCAGCACTTGGCCGTCGCAGCTCGACACCTGCACTTTGGCACCGGCCACGGCGACGCCTTTGTCCAGGCTCGTCACCCAGGCCATGGCGTTGGTGCGGCCGAGCTTGAAGTGCACGCCCAGGTTGGTCACCAGCGTAGAGGTGCGCACCACCATCTTGCGTTGCGGGCCATAGCCTTCTTCGAGTAGGGCTTCGCCTAGGCGTTGCGACTGGATCTCCAGCACGTGGAAGCCAGCGCTAAGAGGAATGCCCACCACTTCAAACGGGCGCAGGTCTTGCGAACTTGGCGTGGGCAGGTTCAGCACCTTCACGCCGGGTTGGCCGTCGAGCAGCGAGACCATGCGCGTTTGCACCCAGTTCTTGCTGCGGTCGTCGATCGGTTTGGGCAGCGGGGCTTTGCTGTCCGCGGCGGCTTGTTTGCGCGAAATCTCGCTGGTGTTGTAGCGCTGCACGCGGCGGTACCAGGCGATGATGTCGGCGTCAGTCTGCGGGCGCAGGTCGGCGACCTGGCCGACTTGACCCGCCGACGTGCGCTGCTGCACCTTGAGGTCGGCTTCGACGTTGCGTAGCGTGACGGGCAGCATGGCCGGGTCGGGCGCCTGGGCCAAAAGCTCGACCACGCCAAACGGCGCGGCGGCAAACTTGGCCAGCGGTGGCATTGGGCCGGTGCCCACTTTCAGCGGAAAGCTGTCGGCGTTTTCCAGCGCGCGGCCATCCACGTCTTTCAAGCCGCTGGGCAGCACCAGGCTGTAAGCCGTTTGCTCGGTGAAGGGCGCCTTGAAGATGACGCGGTCTATCTGCTCTTGCGGCGGGCTGCCTTCTTCGTCTTCAATGGTGGCGGCCACGTCGCCCTTGTTTGACGTGAGTTTGATCTTGCTGGCCTGGGCGCGTGTGATGGGTGCGCTCAATTGCAGGCGCATGGGGCGGATGGGCAAACAGGCGGCTTGGGCGTTTTCGCGTTCGCAACTGAAGCTGGCAGTGAACGCATCGCGTACCGTGAAGCCAAACTTCTGCCCGACCTTGTTGACCACGCCGGAAGGGGTGGCCAGGCCACCACCCACCAAGAGCTCCATCTCGGCCCCAGCCGTCAAGCGGCGGGTGCAGGCCAGCACGGCGTAGCGCAGCGGCTCGGCGGCAGCGGCCTTGTCCAGCCCCTGGGCTTTGAGCAGGGTGTTGCGTTCGGCGTCATCCACCGCACGCACGGGAATGCGTTCACCCACGCCGTCGAGTTTGCACGCGGTGTTGGCCAGCACGCTTTCTCGCGTGGCGGCGCCGTTGAATTGCAGAATGAAATATTGCTGCTCGTCGATGCGGTTGTAGGTGCCCGGGCGAATGCGTTGCACAAACGGGCCGCCACTATTGAATGCATAGCTGCTGGCGCTTTTGAGGGCTGCGCCAGCGGGCGATTTGAGGCTGGTATTCGGTTGTACCGTGCAGCGCACACCGGGCGGCAGGTCGGCCTTGAAGTCGAACAGCCATTCACGCGAACTGCTCCAGCGGCCCGTGCCTTCGCCGGCGGCCGCGTCGCTGCAACGCAGGGTGGCGGGGGCGGGCGCACCCGGGTCGCCAAACTTCACGGCGTCTTCGTCGAACTTCACCACCACCTGCCGAATGCGCGCGACCTCGCCTTGCGGGGAGACGCTGGTGATCTGCAGCGCTTGGGCGCTGGTGGCCGTGAGGGCCAGCGCGGCAAGGCTGAGGTGAACACCCATTCGATGGATTGGCAGCATGCGGGTCGTCTCCGAAAAACGAAAACCGCAAGGGTAGCCTATGGCTGGCGCGTTGAGACCGCGCTCAAGGCCTTTTCAGTGGGCGCCGTTGTAAGCGCGGGTCAGTGTCGGATGTTTCTGATGGGCAGCAGCAGTTTGAGTTGGTAGACAGCTTGTGCCGGGGTGCACTGCAATTGCTGCTGTATGAGACGCTGTTCAAGGCAAAGTCGAGGGGCGCGGGGCGGGACGGTGTGGCTCGGCTGACGTCGTGGCATCCAATGCTCCTATCAAGAGTTTGATTGCAGTTGAAAAGCGGGCTAACTAACTGACTGACTTCGCGCAATCAGTTTAGGGTGATTGCAAAAGCTGTGCCCATTTTCATCACCTGACGTCGCAGGAATGTGACAACGGCCCGCAGGCCGTTGTCACATGTCAAACGCGAAGCGGAAACCCGAAGTGTTTAACCGAGCTTCACCGGCACAAAGATCTTGTCGCCGTCGCGCTGGATCAGCAGCGCCACCGACTTGTCGGACTTGGCCACGGCGGCGCGCACTTGTTCAATCGACTTGACCGGCGTGCCGTTCACCGCCAGCAGCACGTCGCCTTGTTCCACGCCTGCACTGGCCGCAGCACCGGCCACGTCTTCGATCAACAAGCCGCCGGGCGCACCCACTTGGCGCAACTCATCAGGTTGCAGGGGGCGCAAGGCCAGGCCAATGCGGCCTTGCGAGGCGTCCGGGCCATTGGCGGCCACTTGCGTGCTCTTGTCGTTGGCGCTGCCCAGTTGCGCTTGCAACTGTTGCTCGCTGCCCTTGCGCCACACGTCCAGCGAGATCTTTTCGCCAGGCGTGGCCAAGCTGATGGCCTGCGGCAAGTCGCCGGACGAGATCACCGGTTGGCCGTTCACCTTGCGGATCACGTCGCCGGGTTGCAGGCCGGCTTTGTCGGCCGGGCCGCCCTTGTCGACGGACGCCACCAGCGCACCCTCGGGGCGGTCAAGCTTGAACGAGTCGGCCAGCGCCTGGTTCACGTCTTGCACCGCCACGCCAAGGCGTGCGTGTTCCACTTTGCCGTGCGCCACGATCTGGTCTTTGATGCGGGTGGCCAGGTCGATCGGAATGGCAAACGACACACCTTGGTAGCCACCGGTGCGGCTGTAGATTTGCGAGTTGATGCCGATCACTTCGCCGCGCCCGTTGAACAGCGGGCCACCGGAGTTGCCAGGGTTCACCGCCACGTCGGTCTGGATGAAGGGTACGGCGCTGTCGTCAGGCAGCGAGCGGCCCTTGGCGCTGACCACACCGGCGGTTACGGTGTTTTCAAAGCCGAACGGCGAACCGATGGCCAGCACCCATTCGCCGGGGCGCAAGATGCTGGGGTTGCCAATGTTCACCACGGGCAGGTTCTTCGCGTCGATCTTCAACACGGCGATGTCGGTCTTGGGGTCGGAGCCCAGCACCTTGGCGGCAAACTCGCGTCGGTCGGTGAGCTTCACGGTCACTTCCTTGGCGTCTTTCACCACGTGGGCGTTGGTCAGGATGATGCCGTTGGCGTTGACGATGAAGCCCGAGCCTTGGCCGCGCACCGGTGTTTCGCGCTGCTGGCCGCCACGTCCGGGTTGGCCGGGTTGTTGGCCCTGGAAGCGGCGGAAGAATTCAAAGAAGGGGTCGTTGCCAAACGGGTCTTCGCGTTGGCCGCGTTGTGCCATTTGGCCTTGTTCTTCGTCAGTGACCTTGTGCGTGCCGGTCACGCTGATGTTGACCACGGCGGGGCCGTATTGCGCGGTGATCTGCGAAAAATCTGGCGGGGCGATGGAGCCGATGGGGGCGGCGTTGGCATTGGCTGCAGCAGGCCCAGCCGTGGCGGCCACGGCCGCATGGGCCGCGCCCGGCACCGCTTCGATGGCGGCCACGCTGGCGCCGCCAATCACACCTGCAGCCACCAGGGCGAGAACCATCTTGGTGTTCTTGAGGGATACCGAGTTCATGCTTGCTACTCCTTGGGTTGAGCGGGTTTGGAATGGCTCCACTATGCAAGGGCTGGCTTAGACGATTCTTAAACTTCGGTTGGTCTACAGAGGCGAAATCGAGACGAAAAAAAACCGGGTCAGTGTGCTGCTGAACCCGGCTTAACGAGGAGTCTGGAACGCTGGCTTTAGTGTCTGAACTCTTTCAAATCAAGTCGCACTTCAAACACCGTGCGGTTGCCTTGCGCGGTGGCCACGATGATGGCGTCGCACACCGACACTTCACCCACGCGGCCTTCAAAAGCCAGGCGACGCTGGAAGCGGCTGGCATCACCCGCGCTCAATTGCGCAACACGTTCGCCGTGGATCCACACTTCAACCGGGTGGTACACGTGGCGCTGTTTTTGCCCGGGGCCGGCATGCAATTCGGCTTGGCACAACAGGGCGCCGGTAGGGCTGGGCTTTGCAGGCAGTTGCTCGACGGCACGGCGCAGGGCGCTTTGGTGGGCATCGGCGTTCACCACCGCAAAATCAAACTTGCCCAGCGAAGGCCAAGTGAAATAGCGGTTGTTGTGCATGAGGTTGTCGCCCTGTTCGTGGGCCGGAACCGCTTGGTAGTGTTGGTGGTCATGGTGTGACCGGTAAGCGCGCCACAGCATGAAAGCGGCGCCTGAAACGACGAGCGTTGTGAATAATTCGCGCATTTGTTTTCCCCTGATGGGGTGTTTGTAACGGTTTGTGCTGATTGCACGTGTGACAAATGCCCGCTTTTTCGGGGTTGCCGCACGCGTGTTTGAGATACTCGGGCCATGCAATTGCAAGACATTCTTTATTCCCAAGGTTTCGGCACGCGCCGGGTATGTGCTGGCCTGGTACAGCAGGGCTTGGTCGAGGTTTACACATCAAATGACGCTGAACCGCCCGTGTTGATCACGGAGTCAGCTATGGATTTTGAAGAGGAAGGCCTGCGTTTTCGGGTGCAGGGTGTGGATTGGGCGTACCACCGCCTGGGCTACGTCATGCTGCATAAGCCGGCTGGCACCGAGTGCTCGCAAAAACCTTCGACCTATCCGAGCATTTACACCTTGTTGCCCGCGCCTTTGCGCCAGCGCCCACAGAAAAGTGCGGTGCAAGGTGTGCAGGCCGTGGGGCGCCTGGACCAGGACACTACCGGCCTGCTGTTGCTGAGTGACGACGGCCAGTTCATCCACCGCATGAGCTCGCCCAAGAAACATGTGCCCAAGGTGTACGAAGTGACCACCAAGCACCCGCTGGACGAAAAGCAGGTGAGCCGTTTGCTGGCTGGCGTGGTGCTGGATGACGATCCAAAGCCTGTGCGCGCGGCGGCATGTGAAGCCGTGTCATCGCATCACCTCAAACTGACCTTGACCGAAGGCAAATACCACCAGGTCAAACGCATGCTCGCTGCTGTGGGCAACCGCGTCGAAGGACTGCACCGTTCCAAGATCGGGCAGTTGGTGTTGCCAGATGATTTGCTGCCCGGGCAGTGGCGCTGGTTGACGGCGGAAGACCTGGCGGGGCTTAAACCCTAGCTTTTGGCCTTACGCCACATCGGACATCGCAGAGCGCAACGTGTCCAATGCCACATTGAAGTCGTAGTTGCTGACGGCCCGGTGAATCGTGTTGTAGGCGGGCCCGAGTCCCTGCTGCAAGGTGGCGGCGTGTTGGTTCAGCAGGTCGACCACCTGGGCGTCGTCGTCGGCCAGTAAGGCCTGCAGTTGTTGGTAGAGCTGCTGCAGTTGTTCGGGCGGCAGCGTCCGCTCGCTAGCGGCGATGGCGGCTTCTGCTGCGGCCGTTGCGACTTCTGCGTTGTCGCTGGTCAAAGCTTGATGCAGGGCTTCAACCAGTGGCGTCAGGTGGCCGTTTAATTTTTCCTGCAATAGTGTGAGTGCACCAAGGTCGTGGCCTCGGTGTATGGCGTTCTCCAATACGTTGGCGGCTTCTTGCACACCGCTGGCGCCAATTTGCCCGGACACGCCTCTGAGGGTGTGGGCCAGGCGCTCGGCGGTGGCGCGGTCGTTCGCGGCCAGCGCTTGTGCAATGCGTGCGGGCACATCGTTTTGGCCGCTCAGAAATTGATGCAACAGGCGCTGGTACAGCGGCTGGTTGCCCATGACGCGCTGCAGGCCCAGCGTGGTGTTGAGCCCGGGGATGCGTGGCAGCCCTCTGGGGGCTGCCGGCATGGGGTCCATGGGGTCTCCTGCAATAGGTATTGCGGAGGCCGCCGCGGCCTGGGAGCGCCTCTCGGGCAACCACTGGGCCAAGGTGCGCCACAGGCTATCGGGGTCAATGGGCTTGGCCACAAAATCCTGCATGCCTGCGGCCAGGCAGCGTTGCCGGTCTTCAGGACGGGCGTTGGCGGTCATGGCCAGAATGGGGAGTTGTTGCAGACGCACATCTTGGCGCAGCAGTTGGGTGGCGGTGATGCCGTCCATGACGGGCATCTGCATGTCCATCAGCACAAGGTCATAGTCTGTGGTGGTGGGCGCTGCAGTTGCTGAAGGTGCCAGCAGGCTGCGGCGCACCATGTCCACGGCAATTTGCCCGTCGTCGGCCACGTCGACCACAAAGCCGGCTTCTTGCAGCAGTTCGCGCCCCACTTGCTGGTTGAGTTCGTTGTCGTCCACCAGCAGAATGCGCGCGCCGCGCACTGGGGCGAGTGCTTGTTGTGCCGAGGCATTGCGCTCGGGCGAGGTGGTGATGCGGGTGACGGTATTTTGTCGCCCCAGCACGTTCATCATGGTGTTGAAAAGCACCGAGGCGGTGACGGGTTTGCTCATGGTGTCGCTGATGCCCACAGACAACGCGCTGCGGCGCACATCGTCTCGGCCATAGGCCGACACCACGGCCATCTGCGGTTGCATTTGCAGGGGCAGGGCCTGGATGCGCTGAGCCGTTTCAATGCCGTCCATATGGGGCATTTGCCAGTCGAGCAGCACCACGTCAAACGCATGCCCGTCGGCTGCCGCCTCGCGCACGGCGGCAATCGCCGCGGGCCCGGAATGCACGGCCTTGGCCGCGAAGTGCATGGCGTTGAGCATCTCGGTCAGCACGTGGGCGGCATTGTCGTTGTCGTCGACCACCAACACGCGCCGCCCACGCACGTCGATGGCGGGTTTGACGACGGGCGGGCTCACCGGGCTGAGCCCCAAGCGTGCAGTAAACCAGAACGTGGAGCCTTGCCCCGGCACGCTGGAGACGCCCACATCGCCGCCCATCAACTGGCTGAGCTTCTTGCTGATGGCCAGGCCCAGTCCGGTGCCGCCGTACTGGCGCGTGGTGGAGTTATCGGCTTGGCTGAAGCTTTGGAACAGGCGGCCCATTTGCTCAGCGGTCAAGCCGATGCCGGTGTCGCGCACTTCAAAACGCATCAGTAATTCTTGGCCCAGTTGCTCTTGCAAGCGCACCACAATCACTACTTCGCCGCTTTCGGTGAACTTGATCGCGTTGTTGGCGTAGTTGATCAGGATCTGTCCCAGGCGCAATGGGTCGCCCAGCAGGGTGGTGGGCAAGTTGGCGGCGACGTCGCAAATCAGTTCCAGTCCTTTGATGTTGGCCTTGTCGGCGATCACATTGACCACGTTCTCCAGCACCTTGTCGAGGGTGAAGGGAATCAACTCGACTTCGAGCTTGCCCGCTTCTACTTTGGAGAAGTCGAGGATGTCGTTCAAGATGCCCAGCAGGTGCTGGCCCGACTGCTGGATCTTGTTCAGGTAGTCGCGTTGGCGTGGCTGCAGGTCGGTCTTCAGGGCCAGGAAGGACAGGCCGATGATGGCGTTCATGGGCGTGCGGATTTCGTGGCTCATGTTGGCCAGGAAATCGCTCTTGGCCTGGTTGGCCTCTTCGGCCAAGCGGCGCGCATCGCGCAGTGTTTGCTGGTACTCGTGCTCGGCTTCCAGATTGCGCATGTGGGCGGCAAACAGCCGCACGCCCGGTTCGATCTGCGGCATTTCGGCCAGCGCCAAGGCCAAGGGAAAGGTGTGGCCGTTGCCCCTTTGGCCCTGCAGCACGCGCTCTACGCCGTTGAGGCTGGTGTTGTTGGGGTCTAGTAAATTTTCTGGCAAAGCGCCTGGGATGAGCATCGTGAGCGGCTGGCCAATGACTTGGGCGCGAACGTAACCAAACAAGCGTTCGGTGGCACCATTGAAGTTGCGCACCAAGCCATCGCCGGTCACCACCAGCAAAGCGCTGGGCGAAAACTCCAGAATGCTGCGATAGTAGGTTTCAGTGAGCTGTAGTTTTTCGGCGGCTTGGCGCCGGTCGGTCACGTCACGTGCAAAAAACAGCAAACGCCATCCGCCCACAGTGGGAGTGCGTTGCATGGAAAACTCAAGAAAAAACTCTTCGCCCGATGCGCGTTGCGCCTGCATGTCGCCGCTGCGGCCTTTCTCGCCTTCATCACCGGCTTGGTGGTACAGCGCCAAGCGTGCACGCCAGATGCTGCGCATGCGCTCGGGAACGATCAGCTCTGTGAGTGTGCGGCCCTGCGCCGCTTCGGCGGTGTAGCCCAGCACCAACGTGGCCTGCGGATTCCAGTAGTCCACCAGGCCTTGGGTATTGAGGCCGATGACCATGTCGGGCGCCTGATCAAGCACCTCGCGAAACTCTTGTTCGCGCTGCTGCAGGCGTTGCTGCGCGACGTGTGCCGCAGAGTGGTCTTCGATGATTTCAAACAATTCGCCCGCCGAGCCCGCCGACATGAGGGTGCGTTGCACCGGCAGGCGCTGGCCATCGGCACGCACCAGTTCACAGTCGTAGACCACGGGGCTGCTGCTTTGGCGCGCGGCTTGCTCCTGCTGCACGGCCAAGGCGCGCGCCGATGGCACGAAGATACCGGCTTCGGTCGAGTCTTTGCCCAACACGGTGGCGGCCATGCGCTGGCTGAGTGCTTCCCATGCGGGCGACACATGCACGATGCAGCCTTCTGCATCCCGGCTCAGGTGTGCCAAAGGGAGCGACTGCAGTACCGTCAATGGGGTGAAAGCGGGCGGTGTCACGGTTTATTTGCACCAGGTGGCGCGGTCAAGGGCGGTGGGGTGTTGGTGTCAAGCTGAAAGGTGGATTTGAGCTTTGGCTGTCTTGTCGATGGCATCCAGCGCTTGCAGCGCACGGCCAAAAAATGGAGTCCAGCTTTCACCGGGTTGAGGGCTGGCTCCCACGGCGCTGATGGTGAGTGTGGCGATCTGCCCATGGGGTGTTGGTAAAATGATTTCTTCTATGGCGCTGGCCAGGCGCTCGGCCAGCAAAATGGCGTCGTCGTCATTGGCGCCTTTTTGCAGCACGGCAAAGTAGCTATCGGCCACGCGAGCCAGGGGTTGGGTTTCGAGCGACAGGATTTTCTGCATGGTGCTGGCGGTCAGCAGCAGGGCATTGCTGGCGAATACGTGCCCGAGCAGCGCGCGTTGTGCCTCCAGACCATCCACCCGCAGCAGGGTCAGCGCCACAGCCCCCTGGGCCATCAGCGGTGGCGCAATGTCATTCAGATGTTTGCGTGTGAAGGCGCCGCTCTCGGGGTCCATGGTGGAGACCTGGCGCAGCGTGGTGTAGGCGGCTTCCAAGCGATCGAGCAATCGGTCGCGCTCTTCTTCCACCAGCAGGCGTTGAATCTCGGTGGTGGAGCGGTTGGCGAACACCTTGATCACGTCCAGCATGCGGGGTTCGGGCTGCACCGGGCGTACAGAGTACACCGACAGATGGCCGATGATGCCCAGCGTGCTGTCGATCAACGGAATGCCGATGAAGCTCTCCAGCCCGTTGTCTTTTTCGGCGGCAAAGTCACGTTGCACACCGGCAGGCACGATGTGCCCTTGGCCGTCGTAGAGCAACTCGCATGGTGTGCCTTCCAGGTCGAATTCTTCAGGCACGCGCAAGGCTGTCGTGGCGCATTGCGACAGCACTTTGACGCGGGTGGTGGGGGTGTTCTTGGCGCGGGTGACAAAAGCCAATTCGGCACCAAAAACATCGACCAATGTGGCGCAGAGCTTGCTAAAGAAATCGTCACCAATGTGTTGCGAGGTGACCTGCGCAAGACGCACCATCAACTGGTCGTGGTCATGGTAGAGAGCCGGGGCTGTGGCGGTGGTCATGACGCGATCTCCTGTGGATGGGGCATTCAAAGGCAATCACGGCGTGCGCATGAAAGCGCGACAGTGAGGTGAGTGAACCGCTGTGGAAACCATCCATTTCTACTCGCTCGTTTGCGACGAGCCAGCAAGGTTTGCCGCCGGTGTGATTTGATTATTGAGGCGTTGCCGAAAATTGTAAACACGCGTGGACTTCACAGAGAATGCAAGTCCTGAGATGACGACTTGCCCCTAGTTTGAACGGATGTGTGACTTGTCGACCAAACCAAATAGTTCCTTTGTCGGGCATGTGCGCCAACTGCTCAACACCCTGTCACCCACCGAGCGAAAGCTGGGTGAATTTGTTTTGGACTATCCGGGCGACCTGGCCACCTACACAGCCTCTGAGTTGGCCGCTTTGGTCGGGGTGTCGAATGCCACAGTGACACGCTTCATTCAAAGGTTGGGGTACGAGAACTACGAAGACGCAAGACGCCAAGCGCGCGAAGAGCGCAACAGCGGCTCGCCATTGTTTTTATCAGCGCCTGGCAACAAAGGTGTGGAAGGCTCCGTCGCCTCGCACATCGTGCAGGCGCAAGACAACATCGTCGCCACCTTCAACCACATCTCGGCTGAGCTGGTGGATGAAATTGCGCACGCAGTGGCCACGGCGGGCAACGTATGGTTCATGGGCTACCGCAGCAACCGCAACTTGGCCGCTTACCTGCGCTGGCAACTGGTGCAGATGTTGCCGCGCACGCATTTGATTCCCGGCCCTGGTGAGACCGTAGGCGAGTATGCCGTGGACATGGGCCCTGCCGATGTGGTGGTGGTTTTTGCCTTGCGGCGCAGCGTGCCCATGGCCGCCAAATTTGCCACCGCGGCCACACAGGCCGGTGCCAAAGTGGTCTACATCACCGACCATTTTTCCAAGACCGCCGTGCCTGCGAAGTGGCTGGTGCGTTGCCATACTCAGGCGCCAGGTCCGCTGGACAACCATACTTCGGTGATGCTGCTGTGCCATCTGCTGGCCACGCGGGTGATGCACCACGCAGGCACCAAAGGCCGCCGCCGCATGGCCAGCATCGAGACGCTGCACGACGGGTTGATCGAACTGCGCGAGTGAATTAAGCGTTTTGAGCCGGCTGTAGAGCGTTTAACAATCGACTCACCGCCGACGGAATGGGCGCAATGATGGGCGCTTCGAGTTGTTGCTGTATCTCAATGGCGGCTTGGCCGAGTGGGCCGCCGCCAATCACCACAGCCTCTGCGCCGTCGACTTCAAGGCAGAGGCGCGCGGCATCCGTCAAGGTTTGCAAAAGTTTTGCGGGGTCGGCGGCCAGCGCACGCGGTTCGTCTTCGGTCAGGCGTATACCGGTGTAAAGCGGCGCTAGCTGCAGCCGGTTGATGTCTGCCTGAATCAATTCGGCCAAGGCCGGCGTGACGGTGGCCACACCGAAGCGTCGTCCACCGGCCGCGCCATCCAGCAACGACGACTCACAAATCCCCACCACCGGCACCTTGGCGGTGGCGCGCACCCGCACCATGCCGGGGTCGCCAAAGGCGCTGATGATCACGCCGTCCCACGCTTTTTCGGCATTGGCTTGCAGCCAGTTGCGTTCGACCTCCAACACGGCGTCTCGCATCTCGGCTTCGTTCACGATCATCGGCACGCCGGTTTGCGCGGTGATGCCGGTAACCGTGAAGCCTGGCGGAAAACAGGCTTGCGCAATGTCCACCATCATTTGTGTGGTGGTGGCGTTGGTGTTGGGGTTGATGAGCAGGATGTTGGGCATGGGGTAACGTAAGGACTCGTCGAGTTCAGAGTGGCAAATCACCGGCGGCACGGCCCAGCCACTTGGTCGAAAGCTTGTCGATCTCGCCGTTCTTCTTCGCCTCCAGAATGATCTCGTTCAGCCGGTTCTTCAACGCCACTTCGCCCTTGTTCACACCCATGTAGTTCGGGCTTTCTTTCAGCAGCAGTTTGTATTCCATGTTCAGCTTGGGGTTCTGCTGCATGATCACGCCGCCTTCGGCTGCACTGGTGGCAATGGTCTGCACCTGGCCGCTGACAAAGGCCGAAACCGTGCCCACGTGGTCTTCAAAGCGGCGCACCTCCACCTTGGGCGAAATCTGCTTGGCGAGCTCGGTATCGGCCATGGCGCCGCGCGTGACCGAGATCGATTTGCCATCCAGGTCGGCATAGGTTTTGATGTTCATCGCCTTGGGCGCAAACACCGCCTGGAAAAACGGCGAGTACGAGTGGGTGAAGTCGACCACCTGTTCGCGCTCGGGCGTTTTGCCCAGCGTGGAGATCACGATGTCGGCCTTCTGCGTTTGCAGATAGGGCACGCGGTTGGCGCTGACCACGGGCACCAGTTCAAGTGTGGCGCCCAGCTTGGCGGCCACGTAGTTGGCCATGTCGATGTCCAGGCCCTGAGGCTTCATATCGGTGCCGACAAAACCGTAAGGCGCGTAGTCTGTGGGAATGGCGATGCGCACTTTTTTCGACTTGGTGATTTCGTCGAGCTTGTTTTGCGCATGGGCGCTGGCGCCGGCGAACACGGCCAGTGTTGCGAGGCTGAAGGCGATGCGACGTGTGAAAGTGTGCGTGGTGTGGCGAACGGTCATGGCAGAACTCCTTGGGTTGCGGGTTGGTTAAATAAATTTCCTATTTGAAAAATAGAAAATTTATTTTCAGTTTCTTCCGCAAAGCTATATCCGTGCCAGACCGAGATGGTGGTGGGTGGTTTGGGGCGTGTTCAGAGGAGAAAGTGCCCCCGTAGCGCCGGTAAAAGAGGTCGCAAGGAGCGCGCCAGAAGAACCGAACGCCGTGTGCTTGTGCCCCCAACCGGGGCTTTAACCGCCCATTTTGGGGAGCGGTGCCCGCGAGTTAAGCGTGCCTAGCGCTTGCCGAGCACCGGCTTTTGCAGCATGCCGTACAACGCCGCCGCCAGCGGTTGCAACGGCCGGTCTTTGCGCTTGATCAGCCCCAGCATGCGCTGCACTTCGGGCTCTACCAAGGCCACCCCTTTGAGGGTGGGGTGGCTGCTGGAGAGCGCCAGGCTGGGCAGCGCCGCCACACCCAGGCCGGCTTCTACCAAGCCAATGGCGCCCGTCACGTGGTTGGCCTCGTAAAACGCCACCGGGCGTTGGGCCAAGTGGGCGAGGGCGTTGTCCAGCAGCAAGCGGTTGCCGCTTTGGCGTGACACGGCCACCATTTTTTCGTCGGCCAGTTCGGCCCAGCGCACGCTGCGGCGTTTGGCCCAACGGTGGGTGCGCGGTAGCACCAGCACATAGGTTTCAGGGGCTACGGCTTCGAAGTGGATGTCGGGCTCCTGGGCGCCCACAAAGTTCAGGCCGAAGTCGGCCTCGCCCGACAACACACTGGCCAGCGCGGTGTTGGCGCTTTCATCGATTACGCGCAGGCGCACGCTGGGGTACTGGGTCGCAAAGCGCTGCAATACATCGGGCAACCAATGGTGCGCGACGGACGGCACACACGCCACGGTGATCAGGCCACGGCGTTGCTGTGCGTTGTCGGACAGGCGCAGCACGGCGTTTTCCAGGCCGTCGAGGGTGCTGCGGGCTTGCTCCAGAAACGGCCGGCCAACGTTGGTCAGCGATACCTGGCGCGTGGTGCGGTCGAACAGGCGCGCGCCCAACGCGCTCTCCAGTTTGTCGATGCGCCGGCTTAACGCAGGCTGCGAAATGCACAGCACTTCGGCAGCGGCGCGAAAGCTCGATTTATCGGCCACGGCCACAAAAGCCTGTAGATCTTCCAGTCCGAAATTGATTTGTGCCATGCATCAATCGATCACAAAGTTGCAATATACAGAGGGTAATGCATTGCCTACGATGCGGCACCTATTCGAACGGAGACAAGATGAAAACGACACTTACGCGCTTGGCGACTGCCATGGTGCTGGGCACCGCTGCACTTTCCGCCATGGCCGCCACGGGGGATGCCTGGCCCACCAAGCCGATCAGATTCGTCGTGCCTTTTGGCCCCGGTGGCGCCAACGACTTGGTGGCACGCGCCGTGGCGGAGGCCGCATCCAAACAACTGGGCCAACCCATCATTGTGGAAAACAAACCCGGCGCGGGCTCGGTGCTGGGGGCCGACATCGTCGCCAAGTCGGCGCCCGATGGCTACACGTTTTTGACGCCCGCCGCCGGTGTGGTCACCAACGCCATGATCCGCGCCAAGATGCCCTACAAGGAAGACGACCTGGTGCCGGTGGCGATGATGGCCGTGAGCCCGTCGGTGATCGTGGTGCCGGTGGATTCACCCATCAAGGACTTGAAGGGTTTTGTGGCCGCTTCAAAAGCCGGCGTGGGGCTGAACTTCTCGACCGCCGGCACCGGCAGCACACCGCACTTTGTGGCCGAGATGCTGAAGTCCAAGTCGGGCGCCAAGCTGCAAGTTGTGCCCTACAAGAGTGGCTCTGAAGGCATGGTGGCCGTCATCGGCAAACAGGTCGATGCCACCTCCGAGGCCAGTGTGGTGGTGTTGCCGCAGATCAATGGCGGCAAGCTGCGCGCCATCGCCTCCACCTGGAACCGCCGCATCGCCGCGCTGCCCGATCTGCCGACCGCGCAAGAGCAGGGCTTTCCCAACGTGTTCATCGGCCACTGGTCGGGTGTGTTTGCGCCGCGCGGCACGCCGGTGGAGATTCTGGACAAGATGAACAAGGCGGTGGACACCGCGCTGAAGTCGCCCGAGTTGCGCGCGCGGCTCATTCCGCAAGGCATTGACCCGGTGGGTGGCACGCGTGATGACTTTGTGAAGTTTCTCGCGGGCGAGAAGGCTCGCTTGGGCGCTATCGCCAAAGCGGCGGACATGAAGGAAGACTGAGTTTTTAGAACAAGAACAGGAGACAAAAAATGCATTCCATTCATAACACCCTGCGCAAGTTTTCTCGGCGCGTGGCATTGGCCGCTGGTCTGCTGCTGTGCATCAGCCAGGCGAGCACGGCGGCGGACATTAACGTCATCAGCTCCGGCGGCTTTACGGCGGCGTACCAGCAACTGGTGCCGCTGTACGAGCAGGCTAGCCAGCACAAGGTGGTGACAGCCTACGGCGCGTCCATCGGCAACGCGCCGGATTCCATCCCCAGCCGGCTGGCACGCGGCGAGCGGTTTGACATCGTGATCTTGGCCGACTCGGCGTTGGATGACCTGATCAAGCAGGGGAAGGTTGAGCCGGGTAGCCGCGTGGACCTGGCGCGCTCCATCATCGGCATGTCGGTGCGCAAGGGCACACCCAAGCCAGACATCAGCACCGTGGCCGCGTTGCGCCAAACGCTGCTGGATGCCAAGTCCATCGCTTACTCGGCCAGCGCCAGTGGCACCTACTTGTCGACCGAGCTGTTCCAGCGCCTGGGCGTGGCCGAGCAGATGAAGGACAAGGCGAAGAAAATTATGAGCGAGCGTGTGGGTGCAGTGGTGGAGCGGGGCGATGCCGAAATCGGCTTCCAGCAAGTGAGCGAGCTGCTGCCGTTCAAGAACCTCGACTTTGTCGGCCCGATACCGCAGGAAGTGCAGCAAACGATCTTTTTCTCGGCCGGGGTGATGGTCGGCGCCAAAGAGCCCGAGGCGGCGCGGCATCTGATTCGCTACCTGGCTTCGCCAGCGGCGGCGGCCACGGTGCGCCGCACGGGCATGGACCCGGTGGCGGTTCCCTAACGAGCCCATAAGTTGTTACACGATGGCCAGGGTCGACGCGGATACACTTGAAGATTGTCTCCAACCCTGGTGTTCCGCGTGAAGTTTTCTGTTCGTTTGATGGCCAAAATGGCTGGCGTGGCCACAACCACGATGTTCGCCGCAACTGCGTTCTTGGCCTTGCCGGCTGCTGCTGCAGAGCAAAAATTGACACATCCGCTGTTTGTGCTGAACTCGCTCGACGCCGACGTCAGCGTGATCGACCCGAACACCTGGACCGAGACCACGCGCATCCCCACGGGTAAAGAGCCGCACCATCTTTACCTCACGCCCGATGAAAAGTCTCTGGTCATTGCCAACGCCCTAGCCGACTCGCTGACCTTCATCGACCCGCGTACCGCCCAGGTGCAGCGCACGGTGCGCGGCATTGTCGACCCGTATCAATTGCGCTTCTCACCGGACATGAAGTGGTTCGTCACCGCCGCCAACCGGTTGAACCACATTGATATTTATCAATGGGACGGCGAAAACATCAAGCTCGTGAAACGCGTGGGCACCGGCAAAACGCCGAGCCACTTGTGGATCGACAGCAAGAGCAGCACGATTTATTCGACCATGCAGGACAGCGATGAGCTGGTGGCTATCGACATTGCCACGCAGACCATCAAATGGCGCACGCCCACCGGCTCGATGCCGGCCGACATTTTTGGCACGGCAGACGACAAGCAGTTGCTTGTCGGCCTGACCGGCAGCGACGCGGTCGAGGTGTACGACGTGTCCGGCAAGACGCCGCAACGCGTGCGCGTGATTCCTACCGGCCGTGGCGCTCACGCCTTCCGCGCGGCGGGCGACAAACGCCACGTCTACGTGAGCAACCGCGTGGCCAACACCATCAGCAAGATCGACCTGCAGAGTTTCCAGGTGGTGGCCAACTACCCGGCGCCAGGTGGCCCGGACTGTATGGACGTGTCGGCCGACGGCAAATACATTTTTGTGACCTCGCGCTGGGCCAAAAAGCTTACCGTGATCAACACCGAGACGCGCCAGGTGGAACGCCAGGTGAAGGTGGGCAAGTCGCCGCACGGTGTGTGGACGCTGGACCACGCGGCGCGCTAAACGGCTGCAGCGCTTATGTCTCGCGCTATCTTTAAAGTAGCGGCCTGCGCTTTGTCCTTGAGCACAGGAGCTGCTTTTGCCTCAGAGGTTTGCCAGAAACCTTTGTACCTGACGTTTGACACCGGCCACATGGCCATCGCGCCTTTGGTGGCCGAGGTGTTGAATCGCCAGCACGTCAAGGTCACCTTCTTCGCCGCCAACGAACGTACGCAAACCGGCGACGGCAGCCTGGGCAAAGACTGGGCGCCGTGGTGGAAGGCTCGTGCGGCCGAAGGCCATGCCTTCGCCTCGCATACCTTTGACCATGTGTACTGGCGCGGCGATGTAAAGCCTGAAGCCAAGGGCGAGCCGGCGCGCTTCAAGATGCGCCCGTCCGCTGGCCCGGACGAAGGCCGCGAACAGGTCTGGTCGGCCGCGCAGTACTGCGAAGAAATTGGCCGCTCTGAAAAACGTTTGCAAGAAATGACGGGCCAGCCGCCGCTGCCTTTGTTCCGTGCGCCGGGCGGCAAAACCTCGCCGCAACTGCTGGCCGCCGCCAAGGCTTGTGGCTACTCGCATGTGGGCTGGGCGCCCGCCGGCTTCTTGGGCGATGAACTGCCGAGCGAGGCTTACCCCAACGCGGCCTTGCTGCAAAAAGCGCTGCGCGACATCCGTTCCGGCGATATCTTGCTGGCGCACCTGGGCATCTGGTCGCGTAAAGACCCTTGGGCACCGGCGGTGCTGGAGCCGCTGATCGTTGGCTTGAAAGAGCGCGGCTTTTGCTTTGAAACCCTGCGCGAACACCCGGCTTACAGCGCCTGGATCAAGTCCCATCCTGTGGCGGCAGTGACCCCCGTCAAAGCAAAGTAATTTTGCTTCGTTGAGAATCAAAGCATGGATACGTTGACGGATTGGTTCGCGCTGGCGCAGCAATGGTTGTTTGAAACCGTGGTGCAGCCGCTGGTGTATGGCGTGGGTTTGGGCGGTTGGGTGGAAGACGCTTTTACCGGCACCGGCTGGCTGCTGGTGGGTTTGCTGCAAATCATCGTGCTGCTGGCCGTGATCGGGCCGCTACAGCGCTGGCGCCCGGTAGAGCCGGTGACCGACCGCCGCGCCATCCGTATCGACATGCTCTACACCGTGGTGCACCGCCTGGGCTTGTTCCGCGTGGCCTTGTTCTTGACGTTAGAGCCGGTGATGGACGACGTGTTCGGCTGGCTGCGCCTGAGCGGCATGAGCACCTTTCACCTCGACGGCATCTGGCCCGGCGTGACCGACACGGCCTGGGTCAGCTTCATCATCTATCTGCTGGCGTTCGACCTGCTGGAGTATGTGATCCACCGGGGCCAGCACCACTTCAACTGGTGGTGGTCTTTGCATGCGCTGCACCACTCGCAGCGCCAGATGACCATGTGGAGCGACAGCCGCAACCACCTGCTCGACGACGTGATCCACGACGTCATCGTGGTGGTGGTGGCGCAGTTGGTGGGCGTGGGCCCTGGCCAGTTCATCGCGTTGGTGGCGCTCACCCAGTTGAGCGAGAACCTGCACCACGCCAACCTGCGCGTGTGGTTTGGCCGGGTGGGCGAGCGCCTGTGGGTGAGCCCGCGCTTTCACCGCCTGCACCACAGTATCGGCATCGGCCACGAGTCGGCGGGCGCGAGCACGCTGGGCGGACACAACTTCGGCGTTTTGCTGCCCTGGTGGGACATGCTGTTTCGCACCGCCAACTTCGACCTGCGCTTTGACCCGACCGGTATCCGCGACCAGGTGGAGCCGGGGCCGCAGGGCGTGCGAGACTACGGCGAAGGCTTCTGGCGCCAGCAGTGGCTGGGGCTGACGCGTTTGTTCGGGCGCGGTTGACCTGCAGCACGGTTTGCGCTGGGGATTGCAAACCCGGTAAAGGTGTTTGACCAGACATCACGGTTTTGCACGGCTCGGGTTATGCTCGCGCCATGCGTTTGTTCCTCGACTCTTTTTGGCGCGCGGTCGGCTATTGCCTGCACCCGCGTGTGATTGCGTTGTCGCTGCTGCCGCTGTTGCTGATGGTGGCCTTGTCGACTGCGCTGGGCTACTTTTTCTGGGACATGTCGCTCGACCAGGTGCGCAGCCTGCTCGACTCGGCAGAATGGACCACCAAGCTGTGGGCCTGGCTGGAAGGCATGGGCATGGGCGCGCTGAAGGTCAGCTTGGCGCCGCTCATCGTCATCTTTACCATCACGCCGTTGATCGTCATCTTTTCGGTGCTGGTGGTGTCCATCATGATGGCGCCGGCCATGGTGCGCCTGGTGGCCGAACGGCGTTTTCCGCTGCTGGAGAAGAAGCGCGGCGGCACGTTTTTGGGCAGTGTGTGGTGGTCGCTCAGCTCCAGCTTGATCGCTCTGGTGGCCTTGCTGGTGTCGGTGCCGCTGTGGCTGGTGCCGCCGTTGATTTTGATTCTGCCGCCGCTGATCTGGGGCTGGCTCACCTACCGTGTGATGACTTATGACGTACTGGCCGAGCACGCCAGCCGAGCCGAGCGTTTGGCGCTGCTCAAACGGCACACTGGCGCGCTGTTGCTCATGGGGGTGATCAGCGGCTACCTGGGGGCGGCGCCCAGCCTGTTATGGGTTTCCGGTGCGCTGTTTGCGGCCGCCTTTGTGATCCTTGCACCCATGGCGATCTGGATTTACACGCTGGTGTTTGCGTTCTCGGCACTGTGGTACGCCCATTACGTGCTGGCGGCTTTGCAGGCCATGCGCCTGGAGCAGCCGGTCAACACGGTGAACCTCAACAGCCCGGCTTCCACGTTTTCTTCTCACGACAATTTAGGTGGCCTGCCACCGTTCTCCCATGCCAACGGACCGACCGACCCCCAAAACCACTGAAGCCATGGCGGAGGGTGCGCCGGCTTTTGCGCATCCACCCAAGTTTGGCTTGATCATCGTCGGCGACGAAATTCTCTCCGGCAAACGGGCCGACAAACATTTGCCCAAAACCATCGAGTTGCTGGGCGCGCGTGGCTTGCATCTGGACTGGGCGGAATACGTAGGCGATGCGCCCGAGCGCATCACCGCCACGCTGGCGCGTGCATTTGCCTCGGGTGACGTGGTGTTCTCCACGGGAGGCATCGGTGCCACTCCCGACGACCATACCCGCCAATGTGCGGCCAAGGCTTTGAACCGTCCGCTGGAACTCCACCCCGAAGCCAAGGCGCTGATCGTCGAACGTATGCGCGACACCGCACTAGAGCAGGGCGTACCCTTCGAGCCCGACCGGGCGGACAACGTGCACCGTCTCAACATGGGGGTGTTTCCGCAAGGCGCGCGCATCATCCCCAACCCCTACAACAAGATCCCCGGCTTCAGCGTGGGCCACGTGCACTTTGTGCCGGGCTTTCCGGTGATGGCCTGGCCGATGATGGCGTGGGTGCTCGACCACCATTACCCTGCGCTGTTTGCGCGCGACGCCTGGATCGAGAAGTCGATCGTGGTGTTTGGCGGCATGGAGGCCACGCTCACGCCGTTGATGGAATCCATAGAACAGAGTTACCCGCTGGTCAAAGTGTTCAGCCTGCCGAGTGTGGATCACCCGCAGCATGGCCGACACATCGAGCTGGGCGTTAAAGGCGCACCTGAAGTGGTGGCCTTGGCCTATCCGGCGCTGCTGGAAGGGCTACACAAATTCGATGTCAAGCTTGGCCCCGAATTGGTGCGAACTTAAAATGCACCAAATTGGATTTATTGGATGAATTGCACTATGTTGGTGCAAATACAAGGCAAACACCAGGGATGACCCGCAGGGCTTTTCCCGAGTGATGACAAATGACGGCAAATGCGCCAGCGTTGGCCGAAGTTTGGCGCAGTTTGTGGTGCACCGGTTTGGCATAAAAACTGCATTCCCGTGCACCGTGGTTTAATTTTCGCAACACCCCAACCAGGAGATTTTGATGGCAAAGACCGTCGCAGATGTGATGAAGATGGTGAAGGAAAGCGAAGTCAAGTTTGTTGACTTCCGCTTCACCGATACCCGCGGTAAGGAACAGCACGTGACGGTGCCGGTCTCGCATTTCGACGAAGACAAATTCTCTTCTGGCCACGCTTTCGACGGTTCTTCCATCGCCGGCTGGAAGGGCATTGAAGCTTCGGACATGCAACTGATGCCCGACCCGAACACCGCCAACATCGATCCTTTCTTCGAAGAAACGACGATGATCCTGACCTGTGACGTGATCGACCCTGCCGACGGCAAGGCTTACGAGCGCGATCCACGTTCCTTGGCCAAGCGCGCTGAAGCCTACATGAAGGCCTCCGGCCTGGGCGACACCGCTTACTTCGGACCAGAGCCAGAATTCTTCGTGTTCGACGGCGTGCGTTGGCAAACCGACATGTCCGGCTGCTTCGTGAAGATTGAATCCGAAGAAGCTGCCTGGAACACCGGCAAGGAATTCGAACACGGCAACACCGGCCACCGTCCAGCCGTCAAGGGTGGCTACTTCCCAGTGCCTCCAGTCGACAGCTTCCAGGACATGCGTTCTGAGATGTGCCTGATCCTGGAAAGCCTGGGCATTCCAGTCGAAGTGCACCACCACGAAGTGGCCAACGCCGGCCAAATGGAAATCGGTACCAAGTTCAGCACGCTGATTCAGCGCGCTGACTGGGTGCAACTGCAAAAGTACGTGATCCAGAACGTGGCCCATGCCTACGGCAAGACCGCTACCTTCATGCCTAAGCCTATCGTTGGCGACAACGGTTCCGGCATGCACGTGCACCAATCGGTCTGGAAAGACGGCAAGAACCTGTTCGCAGGCGACGGCTACGCTGGCCTGTCCGAGTTCGCGCTGTACTACATCGGCGGCATCATCAAGCACGCTCGCGCGCTGAACGCCATCACCAACCCTGGCACCAACAGCTACAAGCGTCTGGTTCCTGGCTTCGAAGCCCCTGTTAAGCTGGCTTACTCGGCCAAGAACCGCTCGGCTTCGATCCGTATTCCTTTCGTGGCGAACCCCAAGGGCCGTCGCGTGGAAGCACGTTTCCCAGATCCACTGATGAACCCTTACCTGGGCTTCTCGGCTCTGCTGATGGCTGGTCTGGACGGCGTGGAAAACAAGATCCATCCTGGCGAAGCCGCCAGCAAGGACCTGTACCACCTGCCTCCAGAGGAAGACAAGCTGATCCCAACCGTTTGCCACAGCTTGGACCAAGCTCTGGAAAACCTGGACAAGGACCGTGCGTTCTTGACCAAGGGCGGCGTGTTCACCGATGCCTACATCGACGCCTACATCGATCTGAAGATGCAAGAAGTCACGCGTTTCCGCATGGCCACCCATCCAGTCGAATTCGACATGTATTATTCGCTGTAATGGCACCTGCTCACCGCTGCAACTTCTGGCTGCCGTGGTGATCTCAAAAGGACGGCGCCCGCCGTCCTTTTTTGTTTGTGGTGCTGCTTCAGTTGAACTGCATCCCTGGTGTTTTTTATAAGCATGAAACCTGTTGTTGTTGCGTTTCTGGGTCTGACCCTCTCTATCTCTGCGCTGCCGGTGCTGGCGCAGGCCGTGTACCGTTGTGGCAACGAGTACACCAACGCCATCAAAGACGCCAAAGAGGCGCAAACCCGTGGCTGCAAGTTGGTCGAGGGCGGCAACGTCACCGTCATCCAAACGCCGCGCACGGGTGGCGGTGGGGCAGGGGCTGCGGCACCCGTGCGCGCTCCCAGTGCAGGGCAGCGCGTTGACAACGCTGACCAACGTGCACGTGATTCCGATGCGCGCATGATCCTGGAGTCCGAACTCAGGAAAGCCGAAACGCGGCGCAGCGAGTTGCTCAAGGAATACAACAACGGCGAACCCGACAAGCTGGGCCCTGAAACCCGCAACTACCAGAAGTATCTGGACCGCGTGGCCGAGCTCAAAGCCTCCATTGATCGCTCTGATGCTGAAATTGCCAGCCTGCAGCGCGAACTCTCCCGACTACCTCCCTCACGGTAAATTTGTTGAAGAAATCCGACCAACTCCATTTGCGTTTTCAGTCGTTCGACATGCTCGCCACCTTGGTGGCCGTGCTGCAGAGTGATGGTGTCGTGCTGTTTGCCAACGCGGCACTGGAAGATGTGGTCGGCCTGTCGCGTCGCACCATTGAAGGCACGCAGTTCCAGGACTGTTTTACCGAGCCGCATCTGCTGCAAAACGCGCTGGAGGGAGCGGGTAGCAACGAGTTCGCCGCCCTGCGTTACGACGCCTGGCTCAAGCGCCTGAGCCAGGACCCAATGCCGGTGCACGTGATCCTGGCGCAGACTGAGTTGCCCGGCCAGGTGGTGGTGGAGTTACTGCCACAAGAGCAGCAGGCCAAACAAGACCGCGAAGAGCGCCTCATCGACCAGGCGCAGGCCAACAAAGAGTTGATCCGCAACCTCGCGCATGAAATCAAAAACCCGTTGGGCGGCATTCGTGGCGCGGCGCAGTTGCTTGAAATGGAGATCGAGTCGCGCGAACTCATCGAGTACACGCAGGTCATCATCCACGAGGCCGACCGTCTGCAAAGCCTGGTCGACCGATTGCTGGCGCCGCACCGCCGTCCGCATGTGGTGGGCGACGTCAACATCCACGAAGTGTGTGAGCGTGTGCGTTCACTCATCATGGCGGAGTTTCCGCGCGGCCTGAAGGTGGTCCGCGATTACGACATCTCGGTGCCCGAGTTTCGCGGCGACCGCGAGCAGCTCATCCAGGCGGTGCTCAACATCACGCACAACGCCGCGCAGGCGCTGGTGGATCGCATTGAGGCGGGCGATGGCGAGATTGTTTTCCGCACACGTATTGCGCGCCAGGTGACCTTTGGCAAACAGCGTTATCGCTTGGCACTGGAATTGCATGTCATCGACAACGGTCCAGGAGTACCGCAATCGATCAAGGACCGTATCTTTTATCCGCTGGTGTCGGGTAGAGAGGGAGGCTCGGGGTTGGGGCTCACCCTAGCCCAGACCTTTGTGCAGCAGCACCACGGTTTGATCGAGTGTGAAAGTGTTCCTGGCCGCACGGACTTCAAGATATTGATACCACTGCCTTAGTCAATCGACGGGGCAGTACGACCCGAGGTGACAAAACACATGAAACCGATCTGGATAGTAGATGACGACCAGTCCATACGTTTCGTGCTGGAGAAAGCGCTGTTGCGCGAAGATCTGCCCACGCGCAGCTTTACCAATCCACGCGAGGTGTTGCAGGCGCTAGAGACTGCCACCGACGAAGACGGCCCGCAAATTCTGGTCAGCGACATTCGCATGCCCGGTGGCTCCGGTCTAGACCTGTTGAGCCAAGTCAAAGAGATGCATCCCGGCCTGCCGGTGATCATCATGACGGCGTTCTCTGATCTGGACAGCGCTGTCTCCGCGTTCCAGGGCGGCGCTTTTGAATACCTGCCCAAGCCATTCGACCTGCCCAAAGCGGTGGAGTTGATCCGCCGTGCGGTGGAAGAAAGCCAGCGCGAAGAAGTGGCCGAAGAACGCATGGCCGCTACGCCCGAAATGCTGGGCCAGGCGCCCGCCATGCAGGACGTGTTCCGTGCCATTGGCCGCTTGAGCCAAAGCAACGTCACGGTGATGATCACCGGTGAATCGGGCTCCGGCAAAGAACTGGTGGCGCGTGCGCTGCACAAACATTCGCCGCGTGCCAATGGCCCGTTTGTGGCTATCAACACGGCGGCTATTCCCAAAGACCTGCTCGAGTCTGAGCTCTTCGGCCATGAACGCGGTGCCTTCACCGGCGCGCAAACCATGCGCCGTGGCCGGTTTGAACAGGCCGATGGCGGCACCTTGTTCCTCGATGAAATTGGCGATATGCCGTTCGACCTGCAAACGCGTTTGCTGCGGGTGTTGAGCGATGGTCATTTCTACCGCGTGGGCGGGCACAACGCCGTGAAGGCGCAAGTGCGCGTGATTGCCGCTACCCACCAGAATCTGGAGCAACGCGTCAAAGACGGCGTGTTCCGCGAAGACTTGTTCCACCGCCTGAACGTGATCCGCCTGCGCCTCCCCGCGCTGCGCGAGCGTACGGAAGACGTGCCCATGCTCACGCGCCACTTCCTGCAGCAAAGCGCCAAGCAATTGGGGGTGGAGCCCAAGCGCATTTCCGATGCAGCACTCGCGCAACTGCAGCAGTTCACCTTTCCCGGCAACGTGCGCCAACTGGAAAACGTCTGCCACTGGCTGACGGTGATGGCACCCGCGCAAGTGATCGAGGCGAAAGATTTGCCACCAGAAGTGATGGGCCTGCCTGATGTGTTGGCCTCCAGCGCGCGTTTGGGCCATGTGCAATCGTCGCCTGCCGTGTTGAGTGGTGTGGGGTCGGCGTTGGACGGCTTGCCGCCCTCGGCGCCCGAAGCCGAGTTTGTCGGTGGTTTTGTGGGTGACGCGGGACATGAACGCGCACCCGTATCTCACGCGCCGGTTGCTGCCTCGGGTGTGGCGGGCGCCGCTTCGGGCTGGGAGCTCGGCCTGGAAGCCGAAGCGCTGGAGTTGCTGGCCAGCGACCGCAACGACGTGTGGGACGTGTTGTCGCGCCGCTTCGAGTCCAAGCTGATTCTCACAGCGCTGCACAACACACGCGGCCGCCGCATCGAGGCCGCGCAAAAGCTCGGCATTGGGCGCAACACCATCACGCGCAAGATTCAGGAGCTTGGCCTGGAGTAAGCTTTGGCGTCAGTGCTTTTTGCCCGCAGTGCACGCTGCGATTGCTTGAGGTGCTTTTAAAAAGATAGCATTTGAGGTTGGCTGCGTTCAGCGCGCAGGCCAACCCGCGCCCTGCGCGTTCAGATACACCGCGTACAGCGACGTGGTGGCGCAAATGAACAGGCGGTTGCGCTTGGGGCCGCCGAAACACACGTTGGCAGCGGCTTCGGGCAGCACAATCTTGCCGATCAATTCGCCCGCCGGGGTGTAGCAGTGCACGCCGTCGCCCGCGCTGCTCCACAGGTGGCCTCGGGTGTCGGCCCTGAAGCCGTCAAACAACCCGCTGTCGCAGGTGGCAAACACTTCGCCGCCGCGCAGGTTTTGCCCGTCGGCCGTGACTTCAAACCGCCGGATGTGGCGTGGCCCACCGGGAAGATGCGTGGCGCCGGTGTCGGCCACATACAGCAGGCGCTCGTCTGGCGAGAAGGCCAGGCCGTTGGGCTGCACAAAGCCATCGGCCAACTGGCGCAGGCTGCCATCGGGGGCGAGGCGATAGAGGTTGCGTGCGCCAATTTCTGAGGGCGCGGCGTCGCCCTCGTAGTCGCTGTCGATGCCGTAGCTCGGGTCGGTGAACCAGATGCTGCCGTCTGATTTCACGACCACGTCGTTGGGCGAGTTCAAGCGCCGCCCCTCAAAGTGCGACACCAGCACCGTGCGGCTGCCGTCGTGCTCGGTGCGCGAGACGCAGCGGCCCCGGTGTTCACACGACACCAGGCGGCCCTGCTGGTCGACGGTGTGGCCATTGGTGTTGAGCGCGGGTTGGCGAAACACGGACACCGAACCATCGGTTTCGTCCCAGCGCAGCATGCGGTCGTTCGGAATGTCTGACCACACCAGGTAGCGGCCAGCGGCAAACCACGCCGGTCCCTCGGCCCAGCGGCAGCCGGTGTAGAGGCGCTCCACATGCACATTGGGGAACACCAAGCCGCGAAAAGCGGGCGCCAAAACTTCGAAGCTGGGGGTGAGGGGGAGGTCCATTTCGTCTCCTGTTATTGCTTATGGACGGCGGTCAAACCGAATGGCTGCGGCCACGGCCATACACCAGCAGCATGGCGATGATTACCACGCCGTAGGTCACCTGCCGGCCCATCTCCGAGATTTGCACCACCGACAGAATCGACTGCAGCAGCGTGATCAGCACCACGCCAACCACGGTACCAAGGTAGTTGCCGCGCCCGCCCAGGATGTTGGTGCCACCCAGCACCACGGCGGCAATGGCGGGCAGTTGATAGGCGTCGCCCATGGCCTGGTAGGCCTTAGTTGAGTAGCCTGTAAGCAGCACACCGGCGGCGGCCGAGCACGCGCCAGCGATCACAAAGCACAGCAGGGTGACGCGGCGCGTGTCCACCCCCGACAGATAGGCCGCGCGCTCGCGGTTGCCGATGGCATAGACCGAGCGCCCGAGTGTGGTCCGGTGCAGCATGAACATGGTGGCGCCGCCCACCACCATCCATACCAGCAGCGCGTTGGGTAAGCCAAAGAACGAGCGGCCCGTGGCCAGCAAGTGCATGGCGGGCGTGGCGCGGTCTTGCGGGGCAAAGCCGCCGGTCTGCAGCACGATCAAGCCTTGCGCCACGGCATTGATGCCCAGCGTGAAGATCATCGACGGCACCCGCAGGTAGGCCACACCAATGCCGTTGGCCAAACCCAGCGCGGCGCCGCAAGCAATGCCAAAGGGAATGGCCAGCAGCGTGCCGGTCTCGCCCCACCAGCCGGCGGCTGCGGTGGACATCATGCCGCCCACGGTGACGACCCACGGCACCGAAAGGTCGATGCCGCCGAGCAAAATCACCAGCATGGCGCCGGTGGCAATCACCCCCAGGAACGACGCGATCTGCAACTGCAGCAGCAGGTATTCGGCGGACAGGAAATTCTTCGAATACAGGCTGCCCACCAGCAGTAGCGCCACGGTGCAGGCGGCGCCCGCCGCGATGGGCAGATGTTCCGAACGTTTGATGCGCAGGGCCAAGGTGGTCATGGTCATAAAGCGATCATGGAAAAAAGTCGAGCCGGTTGCGCACCTTCAGCAGCCGCACCGCGCCGAAGCTCACGGCGGTCAGCAGAATCACGCCTTGGAACAGCGGCTGCCACAGCGGCTCCAGATCAAAAACGAACAGCAAATCGCCAATGGTGCGCAGCGTGAAGGCGCCAAGAATCGAGCCGATGGCGCTGCCCGCGCCGCCCGACAACACGGCGCCGCCAATCACCACCGCCGCGATGGAGTTGAGCGTGTAGACGCCGCCAATCGCCGAAGAAGCCTCGCCCGAAAACGTGACGAAGGTCAGCAACACCCCCCCCGTGGCCGCCAGCAAACCGGCCAGGGCGTAGGTGATGATGGTGGTGCGCCCCAGGGCCACGCCCGACATGTAGGCCGCCGCTTCCGAAGAGCCCATGGCCAGCGCCGCACGGCCCACGGTAGAGCGCCGATACGGCATCCACACTAACACCACCAGGGCCAGCAACACACCCAGCATGGCGGGCACACCGCCGGGCAGCACACCGGTCACGGCATCGGCCAGGCCGGCCTGCACGTCGCCCCCCGGCACCGGGCGCAGGCCCAGCGCCAAGCCGTAGTAAATGATGCCGGTGGCCAGTGTGGTGATGATGGGCTGTAGCCGGCCGTAAACGATGATCACGCCGTTGATGGCGCCACACAGCGCGCCCATCGCCAGCACCGCCACCACACCGCCCGCGGCTTGCAGCGGCGTGCCCACCACCAGGTACGAGGCCAGGCAGTTGGCCAGCACAAACACCATGCCCACCGACAGATCAATGCCGCCCATCAACACCGGCAGCGTTTGCGCCATGGCCACAATCGCCAGCAACACGCCTTTGTTGGCGGCCGTGGTCAGCACGGGCACGGCCCAGCCCATTTGGTGTTTGCTGATGTAGACCGCGAAGATCAGCACGAAGATGGCGGCTGCGGCCAGCGTGGCGCGGTGCTCGCGCAGATGGAACTTCCAGTCGGGCTCAGGCGGGATCTCGGGCACAGTGTGGTGGGTGTCACTTCGCGTCATGCGGGCTCCGTTTCCAGGTTCAGCGCGCTGGCCACGAGTGCGTGTTCGGTAAGTTCGTCTCCGGCGAGCCAGCGCACAATGCGGCCGTCAAAAAACACGGCTACGCGGTCGCAGCAGCCAATCAGTTCGGCGTAGTCGGTGGAGTACAGCATCACGGCCACACCGGCGTCGGCCAGCTTGCGCAGCAGGGCGTAGATTTCTTGCTTGGTGCCCACGTCGATGCCGCGCGTGGGGTCGCTCAGCAGCAGCACACGGGGCGCGGTGAGCAGCCATTTGCCGATCACCACTTTCTGCTGGTTGCCGCCCGAGAGCGTGCCCACGGCCACGCCGGGGTGGGCGATTTTGATCGACAGGCGTTTCACCATGTCGGCCACCGCCGCGTCTTCGCGGTGCGCACTCAGCACGCCGGCGTGGCTGAGGTGATCGAGCGAGGCGTAGCTCAGGTTGTCGTTGACCGACATGGGCAGCATCAGCCCATCGGTCTTGCGGTCTTCGGGCACCAGGGCGATGCCTAGGGCAGACGATTTGGCATGTTGCGGATTGCGCACCGCCACGGCCTGGCCGTCCAGCAACACCGTGCCCTCCACACCGCGCAACACACCAAACAAGGCCAAGAACAACTCGCGCTGGCCTTGGCCGTCGAGCCCGCCCAGGCCGACGATCTCGCCAGGGCGCACCGCGATGTCGATGTTGTGCAGGCGCTCGTTCCAGCTCAGGCCACGGGTTTCCAGCAGCGGTTTGATTGCCGCGTCGGTGGATTTGGGTTGTGCCGGTTTGGGCGGAAACGCGTGCTGGATGTCGCGCCCGATCATCATCTCTACGGTCTGGGCGTTGCTGCAACTGCCCGCCGCAAAGGTGGCAACGTGGCTGCCGTTGCGGAACACCGAGCAGTCGTCGGCCAACTCGGCAATTTCGTTCATGCGGTGCGAGATGTAGACGATGGCCATGCCTTCGCTGCGCAGGCGCTTGAGCAGGGTGAAGACGCGCAACACGTCGGCAGCGGTGAGCGCGGACGTGGCTTCGTCCAGAATCAAAATCTTCGGGTTGCGCGCCAAGGCCTTGGCAATCTCCACCATTTGGCGGCGCGACAAGCTGAGGCTTTCCACCGGCGCCAGCGGGTGAATGTCTTCAGCCCCGGCACGCGCCAAAGCGGCTTCGGCCCTGCGGCGCTGGGCTTTGCGGTCGACCAGGCCAAAGCGGGTGGGCGGGTCGGTGATGCAGATGTTGTCGGCCACGCTCAGGCTGGGCATGAGCGACAACTCTTGAAAAATGCAGGCAATGCCGGCCGACACGGCTTCTTTCGGGTGGGCAAAGCGGCGTTCCACCCCTTCGAGCACGATGCGGCCTTCGTCGGGTTGCACTACGCCTGTCATCACCTTGATCAGGGTGGATTTGCCGGCACCGTTTTCGCCCAGCACGGCGTGGATGCGGCCCGGCATGCAGGCGAACTGGGCGCGCTCCAGCGCACGTACACCGCCATAGCGCTTGGCGATGTCGATCAACTGCAGGATGGGTTGCGGGTCGGGTTGCGGAATGGTTGGGGTCATGCGCGGTGGTTCCTCCCAGGGCCGAGCCGGGCGCACCTGGGCGGTGGCACCGGCTTGGTTGAACGCATCAACTGTTCTTCTCGTCCTTCGACATGATGTCGGTGGCCTTCAGGTTCACGCCGCAGGCGGGGAACTCGTTGGTGGTGAAGAAGTTGTCGGTCAGATCCGGGTAGTAGTTTTCACCGGCCTTGAAGTTCGGGTGGCTGGCCTGTGGAATTGGCACCGAGATCATCTGCGGCATCACCTTGCCCTGCAGCGCGGCCACGGCGGCCTTCATCGAGATGGCGACCAAGCCCGGCGATTGGCCGATGGAGGTGCACAGCAAACCATCCTTGGCGTTGGCCGCGCACAGCTTGCGGAAGCCGTTTTCATCGGCTCCGGCCACCGGGATCATGGGGTGCTTGGCGTCGATCAAGGCGCGTACCGCGCCGGTGGAGCCGGCCTGCACAAACATGCCGTCAAACTTCTTGTGCACCGACACTGCATCGGCCACGGCCTTCTGCGCCGTGCCATCGTCCCAGTTGCCGACCACTTCGACAATCTCGAACTTGTTGCCCGGGGCTTCGGCCACTTTGCGGAAGCCCAGGTGGCGGTCGCGGTCGACCGAGTTGCCGGGCAGGCCGCGCACTTCCAGCAGTTTGCCGGTCTTGGCCTTGAGGTTGCTCAGCACCCATTCACCTGACTGCGAGCCGATGCTGGTCTGGTCTTCGTTGACCATCATCACCTGGTCGGAGTCGAGCACGTTGTCGAAGGGCACCACCACCACGCCGGCGGCGTTGGCGCGTTTGATCACCGGCGCAAAAGCCGCAGGGTTCACCGCCAGGGTGACGATGGCGTCAAACCCCGAGTTGATGAAGTTGTCCATGGCGGCAATCTGCGCGGCCACGTCGGTGCCGGTGGAAACGATTTTGAATTCCTTGATCTGCGACTTCATCTCTGGCGTGGCCGCGTAGGCCTTGGCCATCTTGATCATCTGGATGCGCCAGGTGTTGCCCACAAAGCCGTTGGCCAGGGCGATGCGGTAGGGCCCTTTTTTCGCTGGCCACTGAAAGTATTTGGTGCTGGCGTCCCAGGGCTTGAAGCATCCCGGGTTTTCGCCGGGGCCACTGACTACTTTGGGGCCTGCGGCCTGGGCGGCGGCACAAGCCAAAAGGGTTGCGGCTGCAACGAGAGGGAAGCGATTGCGCATTTTTGTCTCCTCGAAGGAGGGGCCCTGTTGTTCTTGTCGAGCCCCGGGGACTGAAGCATGAACCAACCTAACGACAACAGCCCTTGTGCCTTTCCTTTGGATGGATGGGTCCAGGTTTGCTGTGAAGTTGGCAGGTCATCATACAAATTTGAACCTATAAACCGTGAGGATTTACCCTGCTTTATGGCACCGCTTGGCAGCTTGGAAAGTAAAGCTCTTCAGCCTGCGGATGCCGTTGGGTGTGCACCTGTGATCCTCCACAGGTGGCTCAAACCTGGGCTTGCGGATTGTTACTTTGTTGCGGCATAGCCTCTCGGCGCCGTCACGATGAGTTTGGAAACTGACGGGCCCTCAACACCCATGCTGGAGTTTTCATGACCCGTCGCCGCCATTGTTTCGCTGTTGTGTGTGCCGTTGCGTTGGCCTCGCTTGTCGCCTGTGGCGGCGGAAGCGGCGATGCGGAGCGATCGGTAGCCTCTGTGCGACTGATTGGCCAGCAGATCGTCCCCAACGATTTGCAGGTAGGCGGCACCACGGTGGGTGGCTTGTCTGGTGTGGACTACGACAGCCGCAGCGGCAACTGGGTGCTGATTTCTGATGATCGCTCGGACCTCAACCCCGCGCGCTACTACACGGCCGCGCTGGCTTATGACTTGAATAGCTTCTCGTCCGTGCAAATCACATCGACGGTGGCATTGCGCCAAGCCGATGGCAGTACCTACCCCAACCGCGCAGCGGGTGGAAATGTGCCAGACCCGGAGGCTATGCGCTTTGACCCCACCAACAACACCTTGTGGTGGACGAGTGAAGGAGACAGGGCGCGTAGCCTCGATCCGTTTGTGGCGCAGATCGACAAGGACGGTAAGCTGCTGACCACGCTGCCGCTGCCGGCCATGTTCAAGATGAACGCCACCGCTGAAAAAGGCTCGCGCAACAACGCCACCTTTGAAGGGTTGGCGTTTGCGCCCGACGGCCAATCGATCTGGGTCAGCATGGAGGCGCCTACTTATGAAGATGGCGCCTTGCCCACACCCACCACACCTGCCGTGTCGCGCTTCACGCGTTACGACCGCGCGGGCCAGGTGCTGGCGCAGTACGCCTATCCCATCGACGCCATTCCGGCGGCACCCGCGGCAGGCAAGGCAGCCGACAACGGTGTCTCGGAAATTCTGGCGGTGAACGAGCACCAGCTGCTGGTGGTGGAGCGTGCGGGCATCCAGCAGGCCGATAACAGCTATGCCAACGACATCCGCTTGTATGAGGTGGACATCAGCGGCGCGACCAACGTAGCGACGCTGGCGTCACTCAATGGCGCGACTTACACACCGATGAAGAAGCGCCTGGTGCTGAACTTCAGCGCGCTGGGTCTGGCCAAGGTGGACAACATCGAAGGCATCACCTGGGGCCCAAAGCTGGCCAACGGCCACGACAGCCTGGTGCTGGTGTCGGACAACAACTTCAATGCTGCCAGCCAGATCACGCAGTTTCTGGCGTTTGAGGTCATTCCGAAAAAGGGCTTGGGCCTGATCCAAACGCCCTAATGAATTAGACGGCCAGCGTCAGCACCACGGGGGTGTGGTCGCTGGGCCGCTCATTCTTGCGCGGCACTTTGTCGATTTCGCACGACGAGGCTTGGATTTTCAAGGCCTCGGTTACCAGAATGTGGTCGATGCGCAGGCCACGGTTGCGGCGAAAGCCGAAGTCGCGGTAATCCCACCATGAGAAGCTTTTTTCCGGCTGCGGGAAGAGGCGGTGTGCGTCGTGCAAACCCAGGGCGATCAGGGCGCGCAGGTGGTAGCGCTCTTCTTCGGTGCAGTGGATGGTGTCTTTCAGTAGTACGGGGTCCCACACGTCGGCGTCGTCAAAGGTGATGTTGTAGTCACCCATCAACACCAGCTTGGGGTGTGCAGCCATCTCGGCCTTGACCCAGTCACGCAGTGCGCGCAGCCAGTACATCTTGTATTCGAACTTCTCCGTGCCCGGTGCCTGGCCGTTGGGAAAGTAGGCGCCGATCACGCGCACGCCATCGGCGGTGGTGCCGGTGATCACGCGGGCTAGTTCGTCATCAAAGCCCGGGATGTTGCGCACCACGTCGGTCACGGGTGCGCGGGTCAGCAGGGCGACGCCGTTGTAGGTTTTCTGACCAAACCACTGCGCCTGGTAGCCGGCTTCGGCCAATGCAGCGGCGGGAAACTTGTCGTCCGTCAGCTTGGTTTCTTGCAGAGCCAACACGTCCACCGGATTGGCGGCCAGCCAATCGATGACTTGCGGCAGGCGCACGCTGAGGGAGTTGACGTTCCAGGTGGCGAATTTCATGGGGCTGGTGCTAAAGGCTAAATGAGAAGTACGCCATTTTCAGGCACAAAAAAGGGGACACGCGGTCCCCTTTTGTTTTGACACAGGCTCAGGCTTATTCGCGTTTGCCCAGATAACGGTTCATGGCCAGGGCCGCCAGGGTGCCAACAGCGCCAGACAGCAGGTACAGGCTCACGTAGCCCAGACCGAAGTGGGCAGAAAGGCCCAGGGCCACCAGCGGCGCAAAGGCCGCGCCAATCAGCCAAGCCAAGTCAGAGGTCAAGGCTGCACCGGTATAGCGGTATTTGGGCGTGAAGTTAGCGGTCACCGCGCCCGTGGCCTGGCCGTAAGACAAGCCCAGCAGCGTGAAGCCGATCAGGATGAAAACGTCCTGGCCCAGGGTGCCGCCGTCCAGCAAGGTGGGGGCAAAGCCGCTGAAAACCGCGATGGCAATGGCGAGGTAGGCGAGGGCGTGACGGCGACCAAAGCGGTCGGCGATGACGCCGGAGGCCACGATGCCGATGCCCGCCAGGATGCCGCCGACGATCTGCACCATCAAAAAGCCGCTGATGGATTGGTTGGAATACAACAGAATCCACGACAACGGGAACACCGTCACCAAGTGGAACAGCGCATAGCTGGCCAGCGGGGCGAAAGCGCCAATCAGCACGTTGCTGCCTTGGTCGCGCAGCAGTTCGTTGACGGGGGTGGGCACCAGCTCGCGTTCGGCCAGCATGTGCTCGAACTCGTTGGTCATGACCAGGCGCAGGCGGGCAAACAGCGCCACCACGTTCACCGCAAAGGCCACGAAGAAGGCATAGCGCCAGCCCCAGCTCAGAAAGTCGATTTGCGACAGACTGCCATAAAGATAAGCAAACAGCCCGGCTGCCAGCACAAAGCCAATGGGCGCGCCCAGTTGGCCCAGCATCGAATACCAGCCGCGCTTTTCTTCAGGGGCGTGCAGCGCCAGGAGGGACGGCATGCCGTCCCACGAGCCGCCCAGGGCAATACCCTGGACAAACCGCAGGATCGACAAGATCACGATGGCCGAGACACCCATCGTGGCAAATCCGGGCAGAAAGGCGATGCACACCGTGGAGGTGCCCAGCAAGAACAGGGCAATGGTCAGCTTGGTCTCGCGGCTCCAGTGCCGCTGGATCGCCATGAAAACGATGGAGCCAATGGGGCGGGCAATAAAAGCGAACGAAAACACCACGAACGACAGCAAAATCCCCTGCAGTCGCGGCTCAAACGGGAAGAACAGAGACGGAAACACCAGCACCGAGGCGATGCCGTAGACAAAAAAGTCGAAATATTCGGACGCTCGTCCAATGACCACGCCTACGGCGATGTCGCCTGGCGAGACGTTGATGTCGTCGTGGTCGCCGGTGGCGTGTCCGATCTGGACACCGGCTGGGTTAAGCGCTGTGGCTGGGGTGTGGGTAATGCTTGTCATGTGTAACGTCTCCCTTAGCACTAAAACTTAACTTGTCTGCACTTGTTTTCTATTAAATTACACCTGCTCCCGCTATCAGGGCTGTTGCCTATTGCACTAATGCCTGGACACTAGGACAAAACGTCCACTCGCCATGAAGGCAACTTAAGAGTAGATTAACGACCATCTCCTGTCACGCTTTATTTTGAGTCTGCATGCAACTCTTTAAGAACTTTCGCGGACTGCTTGCGCTGCCCCTGGTCGCTTTATTGGCCGGCTGTAACGCTGTAGTGATGAATCCTTCCGGTGATGTGGCAGCACAGCAACGCGATCTGATCATCATTTCTACAGCCTTGATGCTGCTGATCATCGTGCCCGTCATCTTTTTGACGTTGTGGTTTGCCTGGCGTTACCGTAAATCCAACAAAGCCGCCGAGGCTGAATACTCCCCCGACTGGGATCACTCCACGCAATTGGAGTTGATCATCTGGGCCGCTCCGCTGTTGATCATCATCGCCTTGGGCGCACTGACCTGGATCAGCACCCACAAGCTCGACCCCTATCGCCCGCTGGACCGTATCGACGCCCAGCGTGAAATTCCGGCCGGCACGCAGCCGCTGGTCGTGGAAGTCGTGGCGCTCGACTGGAAGTGGTTGTTCTTGTACCCAGAACAAGGTATTGCCACCGTCAACGAACTGGCTGCCCCGATTGACCGCCCGATCCAGTTCAAGATCACGGCTTCCACGGTGATGAACTCGTTCTACATTCCTGCGCTGGCGGGGCAGATTTATGCCATGCCAGGCATGGAAACCAAGCTGCACGCGGTGATCAACAAGCCGGGCAACTTTGAAGGCTTTTCGGCCAACTACAGCGGCGCCGGCTTCTCCGGCATGCGTTTCCGCTTCCACGGCCTGAGCCATGACGACTTTGAAGCCTGGGTGCAAAAAGCCAAGGGCAGCAACACGACTTTGAGCCGTGATGACTACCTGAAGCTGGAACAACCCAGCGAACGCAACCCCGTGCAGCACTACGCCACCGTGGCTGACGGCCTGTACGACGCGATCCTGAACCGCTGCGTAGAAGCCAACCGCATGTGCATGCGTGAAATGATGGCCATCGACATGGAAGGCGGCCAAGGCAAGCCCGGCACCTTCAACGTGGCCACGCTGGATGCCGCCACGCGTGAGCGCCTGGGCATCACCGATGCGCCCGTGAAGAGTTATGTGGGTGCCATGTGCACGGTCGACAACCCCACCGGCGCAGTCTCTGCTGCACCCGTGACGACGCAGCGCATGTAATGCCCGCGCGCACCTTTTTCGCTTCCGCGCCGACGCTGTCGGCGCATTACTTTTGACGTCAGCACCCACGATGTTCGACAACCTAGACCTTACAAAGCTCATCCTTGGCCGCCTCTCGTGGGAAGCCATTCCTTACCATGAGCCCATCCTGATTGCGACCTTCATCGGTGTGATTTTGGGCGGGATTGCATTGGTGGGCGCCATCACCTACTTCAAGCTGTGGGGCTACCTGTGGCGCGAATGGTTCACCAGCATCGACCACAAAAAAATCGGCATCATGTACATGATCCTCGGGATCGTGATGCTGCTGCGCGGCTTTGCCGACGCCCTGATGATGCGCGCCCAACAGGCCATTGCCTTTGGCGACAACGCAGGCTTTTTGCCGCCGCACCACTACGACCAAGTGTTCACCGCTCACGGCGTGATCATGATTTTCTTTGTGGCCATGCCTTTCGTTACCGGCTTCATGAACTTCGTGGTGCCGCTGCAAATTGGCGCACGCGACGTGGCATTCCCGTTCCTGAACAACTTCAGCTTCTGGATGACCGCCAGCGGTGCTGCGCTGGTGATGGCGTCGTTGTTTGTGGGTGAGTTCGCCAAGACCGGCTGGCTGGCGTACCCGCCGCTTTCCGGCATCTTGCACAGTCCGGATGTGGGGGTGGATTACTACATCTGGTCGCTGCAGATTGCGGGGGTGGGCACACTGCTCTCGGGCGTGAACCTGATCGCCACCATCGTGAAGATGCGTGCACCCGGCATGACGCTGATGAAGATGCCGGTGTTCACCTGGACCTCGCTTTGCACCAACGTGCTGATCGTGGCCGCTTTCCCGGTGCTGACCGCTGTGCTGGCCCTGTTGTCGCTCGACCGCTACGTGGGCACCAACTTCTTCACCAACGACTTCGGCGGCAACGCCATGATGTATGTGAACCTGATCTGGATCTGGGGCCACCCTGAGGTGTACATCCTGGTCTTGCCGGTGTTCGGCATCTTCTCGGAAATCGTCTCCACCTTCTCGCGCAAGCGCCTGTTCGGCTACACCTCCATGGTGTACGCCACGGTGGTGATCACGATCCTGTCGTACCTGGTGTGGCTGCACCACTTCTTCACCATGGGCTCTGGTGCCAGCGTGAACTCGTTCTTCGGCATTACCACCATGATCATCTCCATCCCGACCGGGGCGAAGATCTTCAACTGGTTGTTCACCATGTACCGTGGTCGCATCACCTATGACGTGCCCATGATGTGGACCATCGGCTTCATGGTCACCTTCACCATTGGCGGTATGACTGGCGTGCTGCTGGCCGTGCCTCCAGCCGACTTCGTGTTGCACAACAGCTTGTTCCTGATCGCCCACTTCCACAACGTGATCATTGGCGGTGTGGTGTTCGGTGCCTTCGCCGGTATCAACTTCTGGTTCCCCAAGGCCTTTGGCTTCAAGCTCGACGCTTTCTGGGGCAAGGTGTCCTTCTGGTTCTGGCTGGTGGGCTTCTGGTTCGCCTTCACGCCGCTGTACGTCTTGGGCCTGATGGGCGTGACGCGCCGCATGAACCACTTCGAAGACGCTTCGCTGCAAATCTGGTTCCAGATTGCCGCCTTGGGCGCCGTGATGATCGCCGTGGGTATCGGTGCCTTCCTGATCCAGTTGGTGGTGAGCTTCATGAAGCGCGAAGAGCTGCGCGACCACACCGGCGACCCCTGGAATGGCCGTACGCTGGAATGGTCGACCTCGTCGCCACCACCGGCCTACAACTTTGCCTTCACGCCCCGCGTGCACGACAACGACGCCTGGTGGGACATGAAGCAACACGGTTTCAAGCGTCCTGAAGCGGGTTTCATCCCAATTCACATGCCCAAGAACACCGGCGCCGGCATCATCCTGGCTGGCCTGAGCGCAGCGTTTGGCTTTGCCATGATCTGGCAAATGTGGCTGCTGGCAGGCGTGAGCTTCTTCGTTCTGATCGTTGCCGCCATCGTTCATACGTTTAACTACAAGCGCGATTACCACATCCCCGCCGAAGAAGTCGTGCGTGTGGAAGGTGAACGCACCCGCCTGTTGGCCAAGCTTGCCTGATATGACTGCTACTACCTACTCCAGCGCTGTTGGCGCGACCGCGACTGCAGGGGCCACGGCTACCGACAGCACGCGTTACTACCAAACGACTGAGCACCACCCAGAGAACGGAACCCTGCTAGGGTTCTGGCTCTACCTGATGAGCGACTGCCTGATCTTTGCAGTGCTGTTCGCTTGTTATGGTGTGTTGGGCCGCAGCTATGCCGCGGGCCCTTCGGGCGCAGACCTGTTTGACTTGCCCCTGGTGGCGGCCAACACGGCGATGCTGCTGCTGTCTTCCATCACCTATGGTTTTGCCATTCTGGAGATGCAGAAGAAAAACGTGAAAGCCACGTTGATCTGGCTGGCCATCACCGGTTTGTTCGGCCTGGGCTTCCTGAGCCTCGAAATGTATGAGTTCATGCATTTGATCCACGAAGGTGCCGGTCCGCAACGCAGCGCTTTCCTGTCGTCGTTCTTCGCGCTGGTGGGCACCCACGGCTTGCACGTCACCTTTGGCGTGATCTGGCTGGTGGTGCTGATGTTCCAAGTGGGCAAACACGGCATCACTGGCGCCAACAAGCGCCGCCTGCTGTGCCTGTCGATGTTCTGGCACTTCTTGGACGTGGTCTGGATCGGCGTGTTTACCTTTGTCTACCTGATGGGAGTGCTGCCATGAGCGCGCACAACGAACATTCTTCGCACGGCCATGGCGACCATGGTGATCACCATGACGACCACCACGATGGCGGCGAGAGCCACAGCACGTTCAAGGGCTACGCCATTGGGTTTGTGCTGTCGATCATCCTGACGGCCATTCCGTTCTGGCTGGTGATGAACAACGTGCTTGGCAGCTCCGGCCGTACCGCGCTGGTGGTGCTGGCGTTTGCTGCGGTGCAGATCGTCGTGCACATGATCTACTTCCTGCACATGAACACCAAGTCTGAAGGTGGCTGGAACATGCTGGCACTGATCTTCACGGTGGTGTTGGTGGTGATTACGCTGAGTGGCTCGCTGTGGGTGATGTTCCACCTCAACACGAACATGATGCCGGTGTCGGCGCACGAAATGCGCAACATGCCTTGATGAAGGCCGCATCGCCAGAGGCCTCTGCTTCTGGCTCTCACGCAGAAAAAGGAGCCCTTTCGAGGGCTCCTCGTGCGCCATGGGTACGCATCACACTCGCGGTGCTGGCCCTGGCGCTTTTTGTTGGCTTCATGTCGCTGGGCTTCTGGCAAGTGCAGCGCCGCGCCTGGAAGCTCGACCTGATTGAACGCGTAGACCAGCGCGTGCACGCCGCTGCCACGCCAGCCCCAGCCGCTGGGCAGTGGCCTACGCTGACTGTGCCGAACGACGAGTACCGGCACGTGAGCCTGCAAGGCACGTTCTTGTACGAGCGTGAGGCGCTGGTGCAAGCCGTGACCGAATTGGGCAGCGGCTTCTGGGTCATCACCCCGTTGCAACTGGCCGATGGCAGCACCGTGCTGGTCAACCGTGGTTTTGTGCCGCCACAAGCGCGCGCCCGCAGTGCCCGGCAAGTACCCGAGGTGGCAGGGCCCACCAGCGTCGCAGGCCTGTTGCGCTTTACCGAGCCCGGTGGCGGTTTTCTACGCCACAACGACGCGGCCGCCGACCTTTGGTATTCACGCGATGTGGCGGCCATTGGCGCCGCGCGTGGGTTGCAAAACGTCGCGCCGTATTTTGTCGATGCTGATGCCGTTGTGGCAGACCCAGCGGCCGCCCGCAGCTTGGACGCGCCGCAGTGGCCCGTGGCCGGGCTTACCGTGATCAGCTTCAAAAACAACCACTTGGTGTACGCGCTGACTTGGTTTGGACTGGCGCTGATGGTGGTGGGCGCCACGGTGCTGGTGGTGCGCCATGAGCGCCGGCTGCAGGCCAGCGCAGCGAGTGCACCAGACGCGTGACGGCGCGCGCGACAATCACTGGCATGCTGGAAGTCAACCCTACCCCGCCCGATACCGAACCCGCACCCCAGCCCGCACCGGCTGCCGTTGCCGGCTTAGACAACGCGACTGGCCACAAAAACATGCTGCAGCTCATCGAGCTGCGTTGGATGGCCGCCGCAGGGCAGGTGATGACCATCAACGCTGTGCACTACGTGTACGGCATCCAGTTGCCGCTGAATGCCATGTTCACGGTGCTGGGCGGGTTGTTGCTGTTCAACCTGGCCAGTTTCATCCGCTGGCGCACGCACCGCAGGGTCAGCAACCAGGAGCTGTTCTTCGCGCTGCTGGTGGATGTGGCCATCCTCACCGCGCAGTTGTACCTGAGTGGCGGTGTCACCAACCCGTTTGTCTACCTGTATCTGCTGCAAGTCATCTTGGGCGCGGTGTTGCTCAAGCCGTGGTCTACCTGGACGATTGTGGGTGTGACCAGCGGTTGTCTGGTGGGCCTGGCGCTGGTGTCGCGCCCGCTGATCTTGCCGCCCGGCCACGGTTTCGACGGCGGCATTTTCAGCCCCTACATCCAGGGCATGCTGGTGTGCTTCATGCTGAATGCGGCGCTGCTCGTGACCTTCATCACCCGCATCAACCGCAACCTGCGCGAGCGCGACCAGCACTTGGCCGACCTGCGCCAACGCACCGCCGAAGAAGACAACATCGTGCGCATGGGCCTGCTGGCTTCAGGCGCCGCGCACGAGCTGGGCACGCCACTGGCCACCTTGTCGGTGATTCTGGGCGACTGGCAGCACATGGCGCCGTTTACCGAAGAGCCCGAGCTGCTGCAAGAAATCAGCGAGATGCAGATCCAGTTGCAGCGCTGCAAGTCCATCGTCAGCGGCATTTTGTTGTCGCTGGGCGAGGCGCGCGGCGAGTCGTCTGAGGCCACCACCATTGCCACCTTTCTGGACGATCTGGTGGACGAGTGGCGCGCCACGCGCCCGGCGATCACCCTGGTCTACCGCAATTACTTTGGCGAAGACTTGCCGATGGTTTCTGACTCGGTTTTCCAGCAAATGCTCTACAACCTGCTGGACAACGCGCAAGAAGCGTCGCCGCAATGGGTGAGCCTGGAGGCCGAGCACATTGGCGATGACCTGCAGCTCACCGTGTCCGACCAGGGGCGTGGTTTTTCGGCCGACATGCTCAAGCAATTAGGCAAGCCTTACCAGTCGAGCAAAGGCCGGCCCGGTGCGGGGCTCGGCCTGTTTTTGGTAGTGAATGTGGTGCGCACGCTGGGCGGCAAGGTGCAGGCGCTGAACCGGCCGTTGGGTGGTGCGTCGGTAGTGGTCACGCTGCCATTGCGGGCTATCACGATCACCGACAATTGAGCTTATGACCATGCCCATCCCCGCTGCCCAGGAAAGTGCCGAAGACCGCCTGCTGCTGATCGTTGAAGACGACGCCGCTTTTGCGCGCACGCTGCAGCGCTCGTTTGAGCGCCGGGGTTACCGCGTGCTGCACGCCTCCAGCCTGGAAGAGGTGACGCGTTTGCTGCAAGAGCACACGCCAGGCTTTGCCGTGGTCGACTTGAAGCTCAACGGCGAGGCCTCTGGCCTGGCCTGCGTGCAACTGCTGCACCTGCACGCGCAGGAGATGTTGATCGTAGTGCTGACGGGCTACGCCAGCATTGCCACGGCGGTGGAGGCGGTGAAGCTCGGCGCCTGCCATTACCTGGCCAAACCGTCGAACACCGACGACATTGAGGCCGCCTTCGGTGCGGTGACGGGCAACACCGAAGTCGAGCTGACCAACCGCGCCAGCTCCATCAAAACGCTGGAGTGGGAGCGCATCCACCAGACCCTGGCCGAGACCGATTTCAATATCTCGGAAACGGCACGTCGCCTGGGCATGCACCGGCGCACGCTGGCGCGCAAGCTGGAAAAGCAGCGCGTCAAGTAAACACGCCAGATCAGCGTGAAGTGACTGGCTGAGCCCTGTGCGGTGGGGGAGTGGCTGTCACGGTTCGTTCATAAATTCCACATATTGGTGTCATGCGGGGTTGCCAAACTCCTCGTAGCGCCGGGTGCACCTGCAGCCGGAAAAACACCAACAACGCACGCTTACGTGTATGGAGCTGATCATGAACGAGCTGCCCATCCCGACCTTCTCACTGGCCAGCATCACGCCGGCTTCGTTGCTGCGCCGCGCCATGCGTCCCAACACAGACAGCAAGCCCAGCCAACCTGCACGCGTCCAAATTCCCGCCCTCATGGAACCTATCAATCAACCTGTCCAGCCCATCATTGCGCCGGCATCCCGCCCGGCCGAAACCGAGAGCCTGGGCCAGCGCCATGGCATCAAGGTGTCCTGGGCACAGCACCAGGATGAAGTGCGCCAAGCCCAGCGCCTGCGTTACAGCGTGTTTGCCGAAGAGATGGGCGCGCGCCTGTCCACCAGCGTGCCCGGCCACGATGTGGACTTGTTCGACGATTTCTGCGAACACCTGATCGTGCGCGACGCCGAGACCCAGGCCGTGGTGGGCACCTACCGCGTGCTCACCCCGGTGCAAGCGCGCCGTGTGGGCAGCACCTACAGCGACACCGAATTTGATTTGGTGCGCCTGCGCAGCTTGCGCAACCGCATGGTGGAACTGGGCCGCAGCTGCGTGCACCCCGACTACCGCCAGGGCGGCGTGATCATGGCGCTGTGGGGTGCATTGGCCGACTTCATGGTGCGCAACCAGCTCGACACCATGGTGGGTTGTGCCAGCATCCCCATGCTGCACAACGGCGTGGTCAGTGGCGATGCGGCGGCCAGCATTTGGCGCCAACTGCGCGAAACCCATCTGGCCCCGATTGAATACCACGTGCTGCCGCGTCTGCCGTTGCCCGTGGACCAGCTCGACAGCAGCCTCGCCATCGAGCCGCCTGCGTTGATCAAGGGTTACCTGCGCTTGGGCGCCAAGGTGCTGGGCGCACCCGCTTGGGATCCAGACTTCAATACCGCCGACCTGCCGATGCTGATGCGCATTGGCGACCTGCCTGCACGTTACCGCAAGCACTTCCTGGGGTGATTGAAGAGGGGGCCGGTTGATCCGGTCTCCGAGCTAGACCGGCCTCAAACCGGCGAATACGCCAGCCGCACGTAGATCGGCGCAAAGGCTTCGGCCTGCGTGATCTCGATCAGCGTTTCTTTGCCGAGCTCCAGCAGCGCGATGAAGGTGACCACCAACACCGCCATGCCGCGCGCCGGGTCAAACAGTTCTTCAAACTCGACGAACTTGCGTCCCTGCAGACGCCTGAGCACTTGGCTCATATGCTCGCGCACCGACAGTTCTTCGCGGCTGATCTTGTGGTGCTGGACCAGCTTGGCGCGCTTCAAAATGTCGCGCCAGGCTTCTTGCAGGTCGGCCAATTCCACATCGGGAAAGCGCGGCTGCAGCGATTGTTCGATGTAGACCTGGGCCTTCAAGAAGTCGCGGCCGTACTGCGGCAGTGCGTTGAGCCGGGTCGAGGCCAGCTTCATTTCTTCGTATTCCAGCAGACGCCGCACCAGCTCGGCACGCGGATCTTCGGCCTCTTCGCCGTCGGCCGAAGGCTTGGGCGGCAACAGCATGCGCGACTTGATCTCGATCAGCATGGCCGCCATCAGCAAATATTCGGCCGCGAGCTCCAGGTTGCGGCTGCGGATCTCGTCCACGTAGGTCAGGTACTGCCGCGTGAGCCCGGCCATCGGGATGTCGAGGATGTTGAAGTTCTGCTTGCGGATCAGGTAGAGCAGCAGGTCGAGCGGGCCCTCGAAGGCTTCGAGAAACACCTCCAGCGCATCCGGTGGGATGTAGAGGTCCTGCGGCATGGCGAACAACGGTTCGCCGTAGAGCCGCGCCAAAGCCACCTGGTCGATCACGTTGGGCATCAAACCCGCTGCCGCAGAGGGTGCGGCGGGCAGGCTGTGCTCTGCGGAAGGCTCCGCTATGTCGCTCATGGTGCTATTGAATATGGAGCTGCTGACGCAGATGCAGCATACTCAGGATGCCAATTGGGCGCTGAAAAATAATCAGCGCGCAAATCAATCGGCGTTGGTTTGGTAGACGTAGGGCTTTTGTGCCACTTCGGCTTCGCGGTACTCAGTCCAGGCGGCGCGGTCTACGTTCTTGTCCCACAGCAGCGCGCGGCCAGCGAGTTGTTGGGCTTCCAGCTCGGGCTTCTTGGCCTTGAGGTCTTGGATGAACAGGGTGGCTTCGGACTTGTAATCGGGGCGACGAAAGATCGACATAAACTGAACCTCTTTGAATCAGCGCATTTTACGAGGGCCAGCAGATGACGAGGGCAATCCGCATGGGTATTTTGGCTTTTCTGTTGTCATTGGGCGCCTGCGACAACCAGCGCATCGACCAACTCGAAGAAGGCGTGGCCACCGAGGCCGACGTGATGGCGCGTTTTGGCCAGCCCGAAAACGTCTGGGACTCGCCCGAAGGCAAGGTGTTCGAATACAACCGCCAGCCCCAGGGCCAGAAGAACTACATGATCACCATTGGCCCAGACGGCAAGCTGGCCGCGCTGCGCCAGGTGCTTGCGCCGCGTTATTTCGCCCAGGTGCAGCCGGGCATGGCCATGGAAGACCTGCGCAAACTGCTGGGCAAGCCGGCCAAGGTCACGCCCTACAAGTTGAAGAACGAAACCGAGTGGGACTGGCGTTGGCAGGACGAGCATGGCGGCGCCATGGTGTTCACGGCGGTGCTGAACAGCGACCTGAAGGTGGTGCGCAGCGGCTCGGCCATCGACCCAGCGACCACCAAAAGTTAGCAAACTGTGGTTTACACACCCACAAAAAGTAAGAGGCCGTAAAGGCCTCTTACTTTTTGGAAGGGGCGGTAGCCCCACCCGGATTTAGCGCACGCGCATGCCCGGTGTCGCGCCCGGCAAAGGCTCCAGCACGTAAATGCCGGGGTTGGCCTTTTCGTCGCCGTGGCTTGCGGCCAGCACCATGCCCTCGCTCACGCCAAACTTCATCTTGCGTGGCGCCAGGTTGGCCACCAGCACGGTGTGTTTGCCCACCAGTTGCTCGGGCTTGTAGGCGCTGGCGATGCCGCTGAACACGTTGCGGGTTTTGCCTTCACCGGCGTCCAGCGTCAGGCGCAGCAGCTTGGTCGAACCCTCCACCGCTTCGCAGGCCACGATCAGCGCGATGCGCAGGTCGATCTTGGCAAAGTCGTCGATGGTGATGGTGGGGGCGATTTCTTCGCCGCCTGGGACCACTTTGGGCGCCTCGGGCGCTGCAGGCGGCTCGAACAAGGCGTCGAGTTGCTTGATGTCTACGCGTTGCATCAGATGTTTGTAGTCGCCGATCGCATGGCCTGCGCCCAGCAGGGTTTGCGCGTCGCTCGACTGCATTGGCGCGACGTTCAAGAAGGCCTCGACCTGCGTTGCCAGCGCGGGCAGCACGGGCTTCAGGTAGATGGTCAGCAGGCGGAAGGCTTCGATGCAGGTGGTGCACACGTCTTGCAGGCGGGCGTCCTGGCCTTCTTGTTTGGCCAGTTCCCAGGGCTTGTTGGCGTCGACGTATTCGTTCACGCGGTCGGTCAACAGCATGGTCTCGCGCAGGGCACGTGCGGTATCGCGCGCTTCGAACGACTTGGCAATGCCTTCGCTCTGTGCGCGGATGGTGTTCAGCAACTCGGCGCCGTCGGCTGAGGCCGTGCCCAGCTTGCCGTCGAAGCGCTTGGCGATGAAGCCGGCCGCACGCGAGGCGATGTTGACGAACTTGCCAATCAGATCGCTGTTGACGCGCTTCATGAAGTCGTCGGCCGTGAAGTCGATGTCTTCATTGCGGCCGTTGAGCTTGGCGGCCAGGTAGTAGCGCAGCCATTCGGGGTTCATGCCCAGGGCCAGGTACTTGAGCGGGTCCAGGCCGGTGCCGCGGCTCTTGCTCATCTTCTCGCCGTTGTTCACGGTCAGGAAACCGTGCACGCAGATCTTGTCGGGTGTCTTGCGGCCGCTGAACTTCAGCATGGCGGGCCAGAACAAGGTGTGGAAGGTGATGATGTCCTTGCCGATGAAGTGGTACTGCTCCAGATCGGGGTTGGCCATGTAGGCGTCAAAGCTTTCACCGCGCTTTTCCAGCAGGTTCTTCAACGAGGCCAGATAGCCCACGGGCGCGTCGAGCCAGACGTAGAAGTATTTGCCCGGCGCGTCGGGGATTTCGATGCCGAAGTAGGGCGCATCACGGCTGATGTCCCAGTCGCCCAGGCCTTCGCTGGTGCTGCCATCGGGGTTGGTGCGTGTGCCAAACCATTCTTTGATCTTGCCGGCCACCTCGGGCTGCACGTGCACGCCGTTCTGCGTCCATTCAGTCAGGAATTCGACGCAGCGTGGGTCGGACAGTTTGAAGAAGAAGTGCTCCGACGACTTCAGCACCGGCTTGGCGCCCGACAAGGCAGAGTACGGGTTGATCAAATCGGTGGGCGCGTAGACCGAGCTGCAGACCTCGCAGTTGTCACCGTACTGGTCTTTGGCGTGGCAGCGCGGGCATTCACCCTTGATGAAGCGGTCGGGCAGGAACATGTTCTTCTCGGGGTCGAAGAACTGCTCGATGGTTCGCGTCTCGATGAAACCTGCGGCCTTGAGGTCGCGGTAGATCTGTTGCGACAGCGCGTGGTTTTCCGGGCTGTCGGTGTTGCTCCAGTTGTCGAAGGCGATGTGGAAGCCGTCGAGGTAGGGCTTGCGGCCAGCGGCAATGTCAGCCACGAACTGCTGCGGCGTCTTGCCGGCTTTTTCAGCGGCGATCATGATGGGGGCGCCGTGGGCGTCGTCCGCCCCCACAAAGTTCACCGCGTGGCCCTGCATTCGTTGGAACCGCACCCAGATGTCGGCCTGGATGTATTCCATGATGTGGCCGATGTGGAAGTTGCCGTTGGCGTAGGGCAGTGCGGTGGTGACGAAGAGTTGGCGTGGCATGGGCAGCGGGCTTTCGACTGAGCGTGAGGGGAACCGGCCATTTTAGTCGGGCGAGTCGGGGTAGCCCGGTGCGGGGATTTGCGGGCCGCGTTTAACAGCTTCGGCGCGCTTTGTGGTGCGGTTTGAACACCTTCAAGCGCATGCGCCTTTTTCCTACAAGAGCGCTGAGTGGGCCTCGGTAATCTCTGGCTACATCCAAGGAGGCCCACATGTTCACGCAAAACTTCGCCAGCACGCTGCATCAGATGTTTATCGACGTCTCGGAAGCGCGGTTCATGAGCCCCGAAGCGGCTGCCGCCTTGCCGCAGCGCGCCTGGGATAGCGCGACCTTGGCGCAGGAGGCCTTCCAATCGCAAGAGGTCGACCTCGCCCAGCGTGTGCGTGAAGTCGGCGAGTGGTAAACCCGGCAGATTGAGCTGTCGCCGATGCAGCAACTAAAGCGCCAGGCATAGTGGCAACCCGCGTAGCCAAACGGCGCATTTTTTCTAGACTTGAAGGCAACCGTACCTGACCCGTGCCTTCAAGGAACCCAGATGGACACACCGTGGACCACACACGAAGTCTTCAATCAATTTGACGCGCTCACCGGCTACAACCTGTTCACTACAGACGTGGCCTTGCAGCAGGCCGTGACGGCGGCCGGGGCCGACTGGGCCTTGCCCGTGCTCAGAAACTTCGGCGCCGAGGTGGGCTCGGCGCAAACCTTTCAATACGCCGACGAGGCCAACCGCATCCTGCCGGTGCTGCATAGCTTTGATGCGCGCGGCCGGCGCATCGACCAGGTGGAGTTTCACCCGTCGTGGCATGCGCTGATGGCCGGTTTTCGCCAAGGTGGCTGGGTGGCGCAGGCGTTTGCCGATGCCCGCCCCGGCCGTTGGGTGGCCAATATCGCCGCGATGTACTTGCACAGCCAGGTGGAGTCGGGCTCCATGTGCCCGGCCACCATGACCTGGGCCAGCATTCCGTTGCTGCAGCGCGAACCGGCGCTCTGGGCGCAACTTGGCGACAAGTTGTTGAGCCCGACCTATGACCCACGCGACGCTCCGCTGGCTCAAAAAACGGCCATCTACATCGGCATGGGGATGACCGAAAAACAGGGCGGATCGGACGTGCGCGCCAACACCACCACGGCCACGCCCATCGGCGCTGAAGGGCGGGGGCAACCGTATTTGATTCGCGGCCACAAATGGTTTTTCTCTGCGCCGATGTGTGATGCGCATTTGGTGGTGGCGCGCACGGCTGACGGCGGGCCGTCGTGCTTCTTTGTGCCCCGCTGGCGCCCCGATGGCACGAAGAACCCCGTGCAAATCCAGCGGCTCAAAAACAAGCTGGGCAACAAAAGCAATTCGAGCAGCGAGGTGGAGTTTTTGGACGCCTGGGGTGTGCTCATGGGTGAAGAGGGGCGCGGCATTCCCACCATCATCGAGATGGCCAACTACACCCGCCTGTCGTGTGTGATGAGCAGCGCCTCGTTCATCCGCCAGGCGCTGGTGCAGGCGCTGGCATACACGCGCCAACGCAAGGCCTTTGGCCGCGTGCTGGCCGAGCAGCCGCTGATGCGCGCCGTGCTGGCTGATCTGGCCATCGAGAGCGAAGCCGCGCTGGCGCTGACCATGCGCCTGGCCCACGCCTTTGAGCACACCGACGACCCGGTGGAACAGGCCTGGAAGCGCATCGTCACGCCTGCCGCCAAGTTCTGGGTGTGTAAACGCGCGGTGGAGTTGACGGGCGAGGCGATGGAGACCTTTGGCGGCAACGGCTATGTGGAAGACGGCCCCATGGCGCGGCTGTACCGCGAGGCGCCGGTGAACTCCATTTGGGAAGGCTCGGGCAACGTGATGTGCCTGGACGTGATGCGTGCCGTGGCCCGCGACCCTGAGGCCGCGCTGGCGTTGATCGCGCAGGCTGAAGCCGCTGCACCTGACGATGCGCCGGTGGTTGCCGCAGCGCAGGTTTTGCGCGCCATGTTGCGCGGCGCACCTGATCAGTTGGAAGGCCAGGGGCGTCTGTTTTGCCAGCGGCTGGTGCTGTTGCTGCAGGCCGGTCTGCTGCGCCAGACCACGCCTGCCGTGGTGGCCGATGCGTTCATCCGCACCCGTTTTGGCACGCCCGGCTGGGGCGGCGTGACGGGCGCGCTAGACCCGGCTGGTGTGGATGTGGCGGCGTTGTTGGCGCGGGCTTACCCGGCCTGAGCCGCGACTGCCGCACGGGCCTCGGCTGGTTGCAGCCGTGTATCAGGCCAGCCAAAAAACGCGCACACCTCGGCGCTCTGGCGGCAAGTGTCGGCGTAGCCCATGGCCATCAATTCCTGTGTGTATTCGGCTTCGAACAGCAGGTAGCTGGCGAGGGCTGCGCCGCGCGCGTCTTCCACACGCGACGACACCCCCATGCCGCCCAGCATGGCGCGCACCGTGGGTGGCAGCCGTTTGACGTGGCGCGCTGCCACTACGTCCACGCGTTCAGATGGCGAAATGATCAGCAGCTCAATGGGCCGTAGCGTGGCTTCTTTTTGCGCCTGTGGCGGAATCAGTTTGAGCGTGCGGTTGACCCGCTGAACACGTTCCACATCAACGGACAACGCATCCAAAAAGATGTTCGACAAAGCGTGGCCGGCAATTTGCGCCATGCTCGGGTAGGTGTTGCTTGCCATGGTGGGGGCCTCGCCCTTGGGCTCGTGCATGCGTCCCGCGCCCACCACCAGAATGCGCTGAGCGCCAAAGTGAATGGCCGGCGCAATGGGAGCCGATTGGCGCATGGAGCCGTCGCCAAAAAACTCGGTGTGGTGCTCCATGGCCAGTGGCATCGCCGGAAACACAAACGGAATAGCCGACGACGCCAACAAGTGGTCGATGGTGATTTCGTGCGGAATGCCGTAGCGTTGTGAACGGTTCCAGCCGCGCAGCTCGGGGCTGCCTTGAAAAAAGGTCACGTGCTCGCCTGAGCTGTAGCTGGAAGCGGTGACGGCCAGCGCGCGCAGGTGGCCTTCGCCGATCAACGCTGGAATGCGCTTCAGTGGCACCATGTCTTCGAGCAAGGTGCGCAGTGGGGTGTTGTCCAGCAGCGAGCGCGGCGAAACGCGGCGCCATTTGTTGATCATCCAGCCCAGCGACAGCAACGTCAGCCAACTGGCGCCGCTACGCACCACGCCCAGCGAGCCGGTGTGGTAGACCTGCTCGGCCCTGAAGTTGCGCCAAACTTCGGCAATGCGCCGCACGGCGCCGTCAAAGTCGTCGGCCCCGCCGGCCAGCGCTGCAGCGTTGATGGCCCCGGCCGACGTGCCGGTGATGATGGGGAAGGGGTTCGGCCCCTGGCCTTGCCCGGCCGCTCGGCGCAAATCAGCCAAAGCTTCCAGCACGCCCACTTGGTAAGCGGCGCGGGCGCCACCGCCCGTCAACAACAGGCCCGTGTCTTCCAATGCGCAGACGGTGGCGGGGCGCACATGAGGCAAGCCGTTAGCCAGCAATTCATAGCCCGGAATAGGCTCGGCATTCAGGTCGGGTGGGAGGACGAGGGGCGCAGTCGGTTGTTGCAAGAGGTCTCCTATGGCGGACGATCATCCAGCCTTGTTTTTCTACTCACCGTGGAACGGCATTACCTGTCAGTTATCGCAGAAATTGTTATCAATTTGTATCGGGTATGTCGCCAGACCTGTACGCGCAGGGTTGCCAATGGCGATAATTGCACCATCAATGCTGCAGTCTCGTGTCGATGTGGTTTTGTAGTCAAAAAAACGGGCTCCAGCAAAGTGGAAGTACCCTGAAAGAGACAACCTGACGCGACAACTGGATATGCAAAAACTATTTGCATTGTTTGTGATAGTCCCTCAATTGAAGCCTGCCCGCGTAGTCACAACCGGCGCGGTAGGAGTGAAAACATGATCCGCATTCCCCTTTACCGAAGAGGTGCTGTGGTGCGCTACAACGGAAAAGAAGCCACCATCAGCCACATCCTCATCCGCAAATCGACCTTGTACGTGTGCTTGAACGAAATTGAGCGTCCGATCCTGGCGCAGGACATCGACATTGAGCCGACGGTGCTGGAGCTGTCGCGCGGCGCTTAAGACTCTTTGTGAAAAATTAGCCTCTGGTGCAGGCTGTATAAGCGTAAGCCGCTATCAACAAGATAGTGGGGAATGCGCGCAACGCCTGAAAGCCCGGCGGCCAAAGAGGTCGAACCCTCTTCGCTAGACTACGGGGCCTTCAGGAGAACCCCCCATGTCCGTCACAGAACAGCTCGTACGCACCGCCCTCGCTGGCGTTGTGGATCCCCAAACCGGTCAAGACCTGGCGTCTGCCAAAGCCATACGCGGCGTGCGTGTGGAGGCCAGCGGTGTGGTGGTCGACATTGAGCTGGGCTACCCCGCCAAAAGCCTCATTCCGGCGTTACAACAAAGCGTGACGGCAGCTGTGCAAGCCGCAGCGCCTGGCGCGGCGGTGACTGTCAACGTGCGCAGCGAAGTCGTGCCGCATGCGGTGCAGCGCGGCGTGCAACTCTTGCCCGGCGTCAAAAACATTGTGGCTGTGGCCTCCGGCAAAGGCGGCGTAGGCAAAAGCACCACCGCAGCCAACCTGGCCCTGGCCTTGGCGGCCGAGGGTGCAAGCGTTGGCCTGCTCGACGCCGATATTTATGGCCCGAGCCAGCCCATGATGATGGGCATCAACGGCAAGCCCGAAAGCCTGGACGGCAAGATCATGGAGCCGCTGTTGAACCACGGCGTGCAAGTCATGTCGATCGGCTTTCTGGTCGAGCCTGACCAAGCCATGATCTGGCGTGGCCCGATGGCCACCCAAGCGCTGGAGCAACTGCTGCGCCAAACCAACTGGAAAGACCTGGACTATTTGATCGTCGACATGCCACCCGGCACCGGCGACATTCAGCTCACCCTGAGCCAGCGCGTGCCCATGACCGGTGCCGTGGTGGTGACCACGCCGCAAGACATCGCTTTGCTCGACGCCAAGAAGGGCATCAAGATGTTTGAGAAGGTCGGCGTGCCGATCCTGGGCATTGTGGAAAACATGGCCGTGCACATCTGCAGCCAATGTGGTCACGCCGAGCACATCTTCGGCGCCGATGGCGGCAAGAAAATGGCCGCCGAGTACGGCATGCCCTACCTGGGCGCGCTGCCGCTGGACATCAACATCCGCCTGCAAGCCGATACCGGCCGCCCCACCGTGGTGGCCGACCCCGATGGCGAAATTGCCGGCCTGTACAAGGCCATGGCGCGCCAGGTGGCGGTGGCGATTGCGGGCAAGAACAAAGACTATTCGAGCAAGTTCCCCACCATCTCGATCAGCAAAAACACCTGACGCACCTGAAGAACATCTGACGCTCTGAGCTGCTGACCCATGAACCTGCTCGCGCCCATGCGTTACCTGGTGGCTCTACACGAGCACCAGCACTTTGGCCGCGCCGCGCAGGCCTGCCACATCACGCAGCCCGCGTTGTCCAACGCCATCCGTGCATTGGAAGCCGACTTTGGTGTGGTGATCGTCAAGCGCGGGCGCGCCTATGCCGGCCTGACGCATGAGGGCGAGCAAGTGCTGCGCACAGCGCAGCGCATGCTGCAAGAACACGAGCTGCTGCGCCAGGAACTGAGCCATGGCGCGGGGCAGTTGCAGGGCTCGTTGCGCATGGCGGCGGTGCCCACGGCGGTGCCGGTGCTGTCGTTGTTTGCGGCCATGTTGCACCGCCAGCATCCGGGCTTGCGGCCGGTGGTCATGTCGATGAGTTCTCACGACCTGGAAGCCGGGTTGGAGAATTTATCGATCGATCTGGGCCTGGGCTACACCGAACGCATGCACTTGCGCAGCGTGCAGTTCACCGCGTGGCCGCAATACACCGAGCACTATTACCTGCTGCGCCGCGCCGCGCCTGCGGCAGGAAACAAGCGTCGTGGCATGGGATTTGGTGCGCCCATTTCTTGGGCCGATGCGGCAGAGTTTCCGTTGTGCCTTCTCACACCCGACATGCACAACCGCACCATCATCGACCAGGCCTTTGCCGATGCCGGGCGTGAGGTGGCGCCCGCCATCGAAACCAATTCGGTGTTGACACTGGCGTTGGCCGTGCTGGAAGGGCACATGTGTTGTGTATTGCCCGGCGCAATGGTGGGGGCGGTGGCGAGCAATCCCGATCTGGAGGCCTTACCCCTGGTGGCGCCGGAAATTCTGACGCCCATCGGCTTCATGGCTCAGGCGGGTGTGCGTGCCTCACGTGCGTTGGAGGCGGCGCTGGTGTTGCTGGAGTCGGCTGATTGGCAAGCGCAGATTGCCACGCATGCAGGGTCGCTGGCGAGAAACTAGCCAACACCAATCAACACGGGGCGACGGGACTCAAGCGAATCAAGCGCCCAGTGCGTACATCAGCATGCCGATGCCACACATCAGCAAGGCATTCATCAAGAGCACCAGCATTTCTTCTGTGTCTTGGTTGGGGCTCACGGCGCTGGCGCGGTACATGTCTTGTGTCTCTTCCAACCAGGACGTTTCGTTCTGCTTGTACGACAGGGTCACGCGGCGAATGTAGCTAGAGAAACGATGTGCCATTTGGTGCTCCTTGCAGTCATCAGACTTGATGGGTGAATTGTCTGAGCGGCACCCCTGAGAAGCATGGCATGAGTGTGAACTCGGACCGGCACATCTCCCAAACGAAGCCGGGGTGCAGAGCACCCCGGAAAGGCTTTCACAAGTTGTTTGTTTGCTTATTTGGAACGTAGCAGCAAGGCCAGCGTGGGCTGGAGGTTTTCGGTGCTGAGGTCCACCGAGCCCGACATGTCGGCCACGTTCTTCGGCAATTCGTTCTCCAGCCGTAGTGTGCGCGCGGCCAGCAATTGTTTGGCGTCGTCTTCGCTGATGGTGCCCACCGCCACGAAGGTGGCTGTGGCATCTGCGTCGTTGCGAGCCCAGGAGCGGGTAGGCGACACGGGAATGGCGCATTTATCGGTACGCAGCGAAATATCGGGCTTGCCGCCCACGGGGAACAGTTGGATGCGCGCATCGTCCATCAACGTGCGGTTCAACTCGGTCGAGGTGATCATGACCAGCTTGCCTTCGTGGTAGCCCAGCATCAGGCTGACGTTGCGCCCGTTGCTGATTTCCTGGCGCACGGTGACCACGGGCAGGCCGGTGCCTGAATCGGTCAACATCCAGGGGCTGGCGTAGGGTTGGGTGTTGTCTATGCGAACCTGTGAAAGCTGCGATTCCGAGAACCAAACCATGCTGCCGGGCAGGGCGAGCGCGGCCACATTGAGTATTTCTGGCCGTACACCCATGTCGCGCAGGTAGGCCGCAAGCTCTGCTGCGGGCGGGTTGATGGGGCCGCCCACCACGTTCTTCACCGGAATACGCGGAATCTGCTGCATGCCCATCTTGGATTCGACGTCGACGCTGCGTTGCACACCACCGGCGAAAGCAATCACGCAGGCCGCGTTGCAGCGCGCATTGGTGACAAAAGTCTCAGCTCGGTCGGTTTGGTCCAGGCTCACGCGGGTGTAGCCCGATTCCAGGTTGGTGTTGAGTTTGTTGGCGCGCAGGTAGCGGCCCAGGTTCAGCGCACCGGTCATGCTGCCGCCGGGGCTATCGAATGAAATTTTTGGGGAGGCGGGCAACGCGTCCGTTTGGGCTGTCCTGGTTTTAAGGAACTGGTCCAACTTGGCTGTGGTTTCCATTTCAATCGTGCCTTCAGCCAGCACCTGTGTTGCACACAGTGCGCTGGCTCCGTTGCAGGGTTTGAAGGTCGAGAAGCGCATGGTGGCTTCGTAGTGCTGAGAGGCGGCGTCGGGCACCACTTTTTCAGCAAAGGCGTTTTGGCCCAGAAAGGTCAGCGTGGCAAGAACGAGTGCGGCGGCGGTTTTCATGGTGTTTTTGTCGGTGAGTGGTGATCAGGGAACGACGTTAGGCATGCTCTTTGGATAGGGTGATTGGAACTAAAAACGAACGATCGTTCGATGAAATTTGTCACTCAAACTGAACCTGTATGCTGGATTGCTCACCATCCGATGAACGGTTATTGCGTACTGTTTTGTGATCGTTCTGAGGGCATCGTGCGCTTCCCGCGAACGCGGTTTGTGGCGCGTTTGTGAACTCTTGGTGGTGTCAATTTCAGGTGCTTCAACAACTTGGGAGCGCCTGTCGAACACGCACCTACATTCATTTCTTGAATCGCGCCATGTGTTGAATCAATTTGACGCAATTTGTCCGTGCAACGACACTCGCCGCCGCCTGCGACCACCTATGGCACAAGAGAGGCCGTCGCAGGCGTGCCACAACATCCAAAAAGGAAGAGGACACTTCATGTCAGATCCAACCCCAGGTTTCCTGGAAAAAGAACGCATCATCGCGGGCCCCGGTTTCAACCGCTGGCTGGTGCCGCCGGCCGCGCTGGCCATTCACTTGTGCATCGGCATGGCCTATGGCTTCTCGGTGTTCTGGCTGCCTCTGTCCAAAGCCTTGCAGACCGCAGGCACTGGCGCTCAGACGTGCGCCAAGGAAATGAGTTTCTTCGCCGAGCTGTTTGCCTCTGGCTGCGATTGGCGCGTGGCCACGCTGGGCTGGATGTACACCCTGTTCTTCGTGCTGCTGGGCTCGTCTGCAGCGCTGTGGGGCGGCTGGCTGGAACGTGCCGGCCCGCGCAAGGCTGGTGTGGTGTCGGCCGTGTGCTGGTGCGGTGGCATGTTGCTGTCGGCACTGGGCATTTACCTGCACCAGTTCTGGCTGATGATTGTGGGCTCGGGTGTGATCGGCGGCATTGGCCTCGGTCTGGGCTACATCTCGCCGGTGTCTACCCTCATCAAGTGGTTCCCTGACCGTCGTGGCATGGCCACCGGCATGGCCATCATGGGTTTCGGCGGCGGGGCCATGATCGGCTCGCCCTTGGCGGTTGATTTGATGAAGAACTTTGCCACCCCTACCGATGTGGGCGTGATGCAAACCTTCGTCGTCATGGCGCTGGTCTATTTTGTGTTCATGATGGGCGGCGCCTTGGGTTACCGCGTGCCGCCTACCGGCTGGAAGCCAGAAGGCTGGACGCCACCTCCCGCCAAAGCCAACACCATGATCACGCAACGCCACGTGCACGTGAAAAAGGTTTGGGGCATTCCCCAGTTCTGGCTGCTGTGGACGGTGCTGTGCATGAACGTGAGCGCCGGTATTGGCGTGATCGGCATGTCGTCCCCCATGCTGCAAGAAGTGTTTGGCGGCGCGCTGATCGGTGTGCCCACCAAGTTTGGTGAACTCGACAAGACCCAACTGGCGGCCATCGCCACGGTGGCCGGTGGCTTTACCGCGCTGCTGTCGCTGTTCAACATCGGCGGCCGCTTCTTCTGGGCCAGCCTGTCCGACAAGCTGGGTCGCAAGATGACCTACGTGGTGTTCTTCGTGCTGGGTGGCCTGCTGTACTTCAGCGTGCCGTCTTCCGCCAGCGCCGGCAGCAAGCTGCTGTTTGTGGGTGCGTTCTGCATCATCTTGAGCATGTACGGCGGCGGCTTTGCCACCATCCCGGCTTACCTGGCCGACTTGTTTGGCACGCAATTTGTGGGCGCCATCCACGGCCGTCTGCTGACCGCCTGGGCCACTGCCGGCATTTTGGGCCCAGTGGTGGTGAACTACATGCGCGAGTACCAACTCGGCCTTGGCTTGCCACGCGAACAGGTCTATAACCAGACCATGTACATCCTGGTGGGCATGCTGGTCATCGGCTTGATTGCCAACCTGCTGGTACGCCCGATTGCCGACAAACACTTCATGAGCGACGAAGAGTTGGCCGTTGAAAAACGCCTGGCGCACGAGAAGGCGCAAGCCGCTGAAGTGACTGGTACGGGCGGCAACGACCAGACCAGCACCATCACTGTGGCACTGGCCTGGTTGGCCGTGTGTATTCCGCTGGCCTGGGGCATTTACCGCACCCTGATCAGCACCGCCAAGTTCTTCAACTAAGAACCCAGCCAAGGAGACCTGCGATGAGCGAACAAAAAATTGAGTTCTACACCGGCCCAGCCGGTGGATGGGGTGCGCTGCGCAGTGTCTCCAAAGCTTTGATGAAGCAGCATATTGCGGTCAAGGGCGCGAAGACGCTGCTCTCGGCCAACCAGCCGGACGGCTTTGACTGCCCCGGCTGCGCCTGGCCCGACCGCAACCATGCTTCTACTTTTGAATTTTGCGAAAACGGTGTGAAGGCTGTGGCTGCAGAGGCCACCGCCAACCGTGTGGGCCGCGCATTTTTTGCCGAACACACGGTCACCTCGCTGGCCGAGCAAAGCGACTACTGGCTCGAAGACCAGGGCCGCTTGACCGAGCCCATGGTGCTCGACGTGGCCAGCGACAAATACGTGCCCATCAGTTGGGACGACGCCTTTGCGCTGGTGGCGCAGCACCTCAACGCCTTGGCTGACCCGAACGAGGCCATCTTCTACACCTCGGGCCGGGCCAGCAACGAGGCCGCATTTTTGTACCAGTTGTTTGTGCGCGAGTACGGCACCAACAACTTTCCCGATTGCTCGAACATGTGCCACGAGCCCAGCGGCAGTGGCATGCGCCCGCAAATTGGCGTGGGCAAGGGCACGGTCACGCTCGAAGACTTTGAGCATGCCGACGCGATTTTCATCTTCGGCCAGAACCCCGGCACCAACCATCCGCGCATGCTGGGTGAACTGCGCGAGGCGCACAAACGTGGCACGCAGATCGTCAGCTTCAACCCGCTGCGCGAGCGCGGCCTGGAGCGCTTTGCCGACCCGCAAGACAAGTTTGAAATGGCCACCATGGGCTCCACGCCCATCAGCACGCACTACTTCCAATTGCGCGTGGGCGGCGACCTGGCCGCGGTCAAGGGCATGATGAAACACCTGCTGGAGCTGGAAGCCGCAGGCGAGAACGTGCTCGACCACGCGTTCATCCAAGAACACACGGTTGGCTTTGATGTACTGCAAGCCAACGTGTTGGCCGAATCCTGGCCGCTGATCGAACAAGAGTCGGGCCTGAGCGAAGAGCAGATCCGTGCCGCTGCCGAGGTCTACCGCAAGGCCAAGCGGGTGATCGCTTGCTGGGGCATGGGCATCACCCAACACATGCACGCGGTGGGCACGATCCAGATGATCGTCAACCTGCTGATGCTGCGCGGCAACCTGGGCCGCGAAGGCGCAGGTGCCTGCCCCGTGCGCGGCCACAGCAACGTGCAGGGCGACCGCACCATGGGCATTTGGGAAAAGCCGCCCGCAGCGCTGCTCGACCGCCTGGAAAAAGTCTTCAACTTCAAGGCGCCGCGCGCCAATGGTGTGGACACGGTTGAAGCCATTCAGCAAATGCTAGACGGCAACGGCAAAGTCTTCTTCGCCCTGGGCGGCAACTTTGCCGCCGCCACACCCGACACCTATGTGACCTGGCGCGCGCTGCAGAAGTGCGAACTGACGGTGCACGTCACCACCAAGCTCAACCGCAGCCACGTGGTGCACGGCAAGGCCGCGCTGATTCTGCCGTGCCTGGGCCGCACCGAGATCGACATGCAGGTCGGCGGCACGCAGGGCGTGACGGTGGAAGACTCGATGAGCATGGTGCACATGTCGGTGGGTATCAACCCGCCGGCGTCTGACATGTTGTTGTCCGAGCCCGCCATCGTGGCGCGCCTGGCCGCTGCCACTATCGGCAAGCGTAGCCAAACGCCGTGGCTGTGGCTGATCGAAGACTACAGCCGCATCCGCGACAAGATCGAAGCCGTGTTCGACGACTTCAAGGACTTCAACGCCAAGGTCGCCAAGCCTGGCGGCTTTCGCCTGCGCAACACGGCCAGCGAACGTGTGTGGGTCACCGCCAGCAAAAAGGCGCAGTTTGAAGTGCACGCTGTGCCCATCGACACGCCTTCACATCAAGCGCGCGCGCGTGGGCTCGATACGACGGTCTTCACGCTGCTGACGACGCGTTCGCACGACCAATACAACACCACCATCTACGGCATGGACGACCGCTACCGTGGCGTGTTTGGTCAGCGCCGCGTGGTGTTCATCAACGCCAAGGACATCAAGCACCTGGGCATGAAGGACGGCGACTGGGTCGACATCCTCACCGTGTGGAGCGACGGACAGGAACGAAGGGCCGACAAGTTCAAACTGGTGGCCTACGACATTCCGCGCGGCAACCTTGCGGCCTATTACCCCGAGACGAATCCGCTGGTGCCTTTGTCATCGGTAGCCTTGAACGCGGGCACTCCGACATCGAAGTCGATTCCGGTGGTGTTGGTGCCGCATGGGGAAGTGGGCTCTGGGGCAACGACCCGTACAGCAGAGATGGCGAAAACCCACGCGTAAACTGCGCGTATGGATCTATCGGCACAACCCGCACCCGCAAAACCTTTGCCCGACTGGGCCAATGACGTCTTGTCGCACGCCATTCTGGAAGTGCTGAACGAAACGCCTGGCCCCAAAGGCGTTTCCCTGCCACGCATGGGCAAAGCGCTGGGCTTGGGGGTAAGTGTGTTGTTGCGGCGCCTGCACTTGTTGAGTGCCGCGTCCATCGGTGGCCAGCCCGGCCCGGCCTGGGTGCGGGTGGAGCAACTCGATGAACGCTGGATTGCGCACCTCACCGATGCGGGCCGTGCGCAGTGGATGGTCTGGTCAACTGAAACCGGCGAATGAGCATGCCGCAGCACATTGAAAATGACGCGTGTGACGATGCACCATTGCCGCCACCCTTGGTGCGCGCGCCCGTAGAGGTGTTCGCCAATGGCGCCGCTGGCCTCACGCGTGACGACACCATCGCCGCCGAAGTGCCCGTGGCCCTGGTGTTCAACGGCATCTCACACGCCGTGATGATGGCCACACCACAAGACCTCTCCGCCTTCGCGCTTGGCTTTGCGCTGAGCGAAGGCTTGATCGACAGCACGGCCGATTGCCGAGGTATTGACGTGTTCACCGCAACCGACAGCGCCAGCTGCGAGGTGCAGTTGGAAATTTCAGCTGCGTGTTTTGCGCGTTTGAAAGAAAAGCGCCGCGCGCTCGCTGGCCGCACCGGCTGTGGTGTGTGTGGCATCGACAGTTTGGAGGCGCTGGACTTGGTACCGGAGACCGTGACGCGCCAACCGTGGCTCGACCAACTGGACGTGGCCACCGTGATTAAAGCCGTCAACGGTATGCAGTCCCTGCAGCGCTTGAATGCAGAAGCGGGCTCGTTACACGCCGCAGCTTGGGCGTCCCCCCATGGCGAGTTGCTGGCCTTGATGGAAGACGTGGGCCGCCACAACGCACTCGACAAACTCATCGGCCACCTGGCCGAGCAGAAACGCTTGGGCGAGCCGGGCTTCGTCGTCATGTCCAGCCGCGCTAGTTACGAGCTGGTGCGCAAGTGCGCGCGTATGGGCATCGGGGCTTTGGCCACAGTGTCGGCACCCACCTCGCTTGCGGTGCAGATTGCGCAGCAGGCGCAGATTCGGCTGTGGGGTTTGTGCCGTGGGCAACGGGCGGTACGCTACTCGGTGTAGTGTTGCGTGGCGCTTGAAACCGGCTACGAAGGGTTTCACTTTCCAACAGTCTTGTCACTTCTACCGCACCAGAATTGCCTCCACAACGAGGGAGACAATTCATGCACAAGCCACCGCATCGGGCGCCCGTTCGGGTATCACAAAAAATACTGCCTATCAGTGCCGCCATCGCGCTGATGTTGTTAGGGGGTTGCGCTTCAACGGTACCCACGGCGCCAACGCCAGGTCAAGACACCTACTACGGCACCACCGAACCCTTCGCCAGCGACGCCATCTACTTCGTGCTGACCGACCGCTTCGTTAACGGCGACCCTTCGAACGACCAGCTCAGCCAAGGCGGTAAACACCCGACGTTTGACCAACGCGTGCCCGGCCCCAACGGCGAGAGCGCCAACATCGGCTACCTGGGCGGCGACTTCAAAGGCATCGTTAATAACGCGCAATACATTCGTGACATGGGCTTTGGCGCGGTGTGGGTCACGCCCATCGTCGACAACCCCGATGAAGCCTTCACCGGCGGCACCCCGGTCAAGTGGGGCAGCATGTTTACCGACCAGGGCAAGACCGGGTACCACGGCTATTGGGGTGTTAACTTCTACCAACTGGACGAACACTTGCCCAGCCCCGGCTTGGACTTTGCGGGGCTCACCAGCACGCTGCGCAGCAATGGTTTGAAGGTGGTGCTCGATATCGTGACCAACCACGGCTCGCCGGCCTACACCATGCCAGTAGCGCAGCCCAAGTTCGGCCAGATCTTCGACAAAAATGGCAAACTGATTGCCGACCACCAGAACCTGGCGCCCGCCCAACTCGACCCCGAGCACCAACCCTTGCACCGCTTCTACAACAAGCAGGGCGGCTTGGCAGAACTGTCGGACAACAACGAAAACAACCCCGCCGTGCTCGATTATTTTGTGGGCGCTTACGAGCAGTGGATAGAGCAGGGCGCAGCCGCTTTCCGTGTGGACACCATCCGCTGGATGCCGCACAGCTTCTGGAAGAAGTTTGCCGACCGCATCCGCGCCAAGCATCCCGGCTTCTTCATGTTTGGGGAAGATTTTGATTTCGATGCCGCGTCCATTGCACCGCACAGCTGGGCGCACAACGGTGGCATCAGCGTGCTCGACTTTCCGCTGCGCGGCAAGATGGTGGAAGTGTTTGAAAAACCCGACAGCGACTACAGCTGGCTGCAAGGTCGCCTGTACCTGGAAGACGGCCCGTATGCCAACCCGTACGACCTGGTCACCTTCTACGACAACCACGACATGAAGCGCCTGAACGCCACCGACAACGGCTTCATCGACGCGAACAACTGGCTGTTCACCGCACGCGGCATTCCGGCGGTGTACTACGGCTCGGAAACCGGCTTCATGCGCGGCCGTGGCGAACATGCCGGCAACCGCAACTACTACGGCCAAGAGCGCATCGATGCAGCAGCCAACAGCCCCATCTACAGCAACCTCAAACGCATCGCCAACCTGCGCCGAACCTCACCCGCTTTGCAACGTGGGCTACAACTCGATGTGGCCTACAAAGGCAACACGGCGGTGTTCTACCGCGTCTACCAAAAAGACGGCGTGAACCAAACCGCGCTGGTGCTGCTGAACAAGGGCGACAAGGCCACCACGTTGCCTGTGCGCGATATGGAAGCCGGCAACTGGGTCGATGCTTTCTCGCAGCAAACCTACGCGATTGCCTCAGAGTTACAGGCCGAAGTGCCTGCCCACGGTGTGCGGGTGTTCTTGCTGAACCAGCCCATCACACGCGAAGACACGCGAGCGCGCCTGGCCGAGTTGATGTTGCGCAAGGCGCCGAATCCGAACTGAGAGCGCGGCCCACAACGTATCGAACACACAACTTCGTTTGGTATCTTTTTGATAGCTGTCTACGCTTAATCAGTAAGCGTAGACAGCATATTTTTCTTTAAGCCAACACTGCTGCGCTTAACCGCCCGGCGCACCCTGTGTGTTCACATACAAGGCATAAAGCGATTGCCCCGCCGCCATGAACAGCCGGTTGCGCGCTACGCCACCGAAGCACACATTGGCGCAGCGCTCGGGCAGGTGGATGTGGCCGATGGCCGTGCCATCGGGTGCAAAGATGCGCACGCCGTTGTGCTCGGGGCTCAGGCCCCAGCCGGCCCACAGGTTGCCGTCGACATCGCAGCGAAAGCCATCGGGTGTGGCGTTCGGGTCGCCGTCAAAAAACACTTCGTCGCGTGTGAGTTGTGTGCCGTCTTCGCTCACGTCAAACACGCGAATGCGGCGCGGCACGGTGCCCGACTCCACCACGTACAGGCGACGCTCGTCGGGTGAGAAACACAGGCCGTTGGGTCGCACCACCGCACTGGTGACCACGGTGGCTTGGCCAGTGTCCGGGTTGAGCCGGTAGACGTTGGTGGGCAACTCGGGTGTGGCGGGGCTGCCTTCGTAGTGGCCCAGAATGCCAAACGGTGGGTCGGTGAACCACACCGAGCCATCGGACTTCACCACCACGTCGTTAGGGGAGTTGAGGCGTTTGCCCTCGAAGCGATCCATCAGCACGGTTTGTGTGCCGTCGTATTCGGTGCGCACCACGCGGCGTTCGCCGTGTTCACACGTCACCAGGCGGCCTTGGCGGTCGCGGGTGTTGCCGTTGGCGTAGCCCGAGGGTTTGCGAAACTCGCTCACCGCGCCGGTGGACTCTTCCCACTTCAGCATGCGGTTGTTGGGAATGTCGCTCCACAACACATAACGCCCATCGCCAAACCACACCGGCCCCTCAGACCAGCGGCAGCCATGCGCCAGCCGCTCGATGGCGCTGGGCACGATGTGGTACTTGCGAAAGCGCGGGTCCAGTACTTCGATGGCCGGATCGGGGTAGGTTTGGCTGGGTTGCCACATGGTTGCGGTTCTGTGAGAAAAATGAAGCGGCCAGTATGCCCGTGCGGCGCGGGCCGTGCAGCCGGGATTGCCCGCCGTTCAGACGTTCTGTCCAGTCGGTCTACCGGCGTACCGATCTACCGAGCCGCTGGCTTCACCGCACGCAGGCACTTCATCACCTCGTTCAAGCCCTTGGTCAGGTGTTTGTCGCGCCGCACCACCATGCCCAACTGGCGTACCAGTCGGGGCCGCACCGGGGACGTGACGAGCGAGCCCATGCCACCCGGCTGCAGAGCCAGCCCCGGCAGGATGGACCAGCCCAGGCCAGCCGCCACCAGTTCCTTGATGGCTTCTACGCTGCCAAATGCCATGGCAGGTTTGCCTTGCACACCCGCAGCGGCAAACCAGGCGTTGGTGGTGCGCCGCGTGTTGCCACCCTCGTACAGCATCAGCGTTTTGTCTTGCAGAAAATGGGCGTCGGGCCCGCGCTTGGGCATGGGGCTGCCTTTGGGCGCCACCGCCAGCAGTTCGTCCTCGTAAAAGGGCTCCACTTCCAGTGAACGGCCTGCGGCGGGCAGGGTGACCACGGCCAGGTCGAGGGTGTTGGACTCCAGGTCGCGCAGGATCTGGTCGGTGTTGCCGATGCGAACGATGATTTCCAGCCCCGGCATGCGTTTCTTGGCGGCCGCAATCGCGCGCGGCAAGAGGTGGATGGAAGCCGTGCCGCCGCTGCCAATACGCACGCGGCCCACGGCGCCTTCCTTGTAGGGTGCCATGGCTTGCTCAGCCGTCTCACACTCCGCCAAGATGCGGCGCGCATGGTCCAGTAGTTCCGTGCCGGCCGGCGAGGGCTGTGCGCGGCGCCCCACACGTTCGATCAGCCGCACGCCCATGCGTTGCTCCAGCAGCTTGACCTGCAGGCTGACGGCGGGCTGCGTCAGCCCAGCCTTTTCTGCGGCGGCGGTGAAGCTACCCAGGTCCACCACGCTGACAAAGGCGGAGAGTTGGTCGAGGTTGAGCATGCAAAGAATTTCTTATGGATTGCATAGGCATCATAAGCTTCCTTGTTTGACTCGATTTTCTGATGATGCAACTGCCCGGCACGTGCCGGTGGTATGGATGCAGGAGTCAGATCGTGAGAGCAGCAGAAACAGGGCGTGTCGTCATCCGTGTGTGGCGACGAGGGCTGGCGGTGGCACGTCTTCTATTCAGCGTACGCGGAAGACGCGCCAGACTTGCGCGGCTGACGGACGCGCAACTCTTGGATGTTGGGCTCACGCGGGCGCAGGTGCATGACGACAATCCCAACGCCTGGTTTTGGGGATAGCGCCGGTGCAGGAAAAAGTGCGTTCAGCCTTCGCGCTGCGGCTTGGTCACCAGCCAGATGCCCAGGCTCACCAACACCAGAGCGATGCCATTGCTCAGCTTGAAAATCGGCTCGTGCAGGAACACCGCCGACAGCGCCACGCCGAACACCGGCACCATGAAGTTGAACGCGGTGATGGTGCTCACGCGGTTGTATTTCAGCAGCAGGCTCCAGATCGAAATCGACAGGGCCGACAGCAGCACCAGATAACCGAGGAGTGACGCCGAGGCCACGGTGAAGTTGTCAATCTTGCCGCCCAAGGCGTAGCCGATGGCCAGCAGCGCCGAGCCACCAAACACCAACTGGTAGCCCGTCATCACAAACGGGTCGACACCTTGCGAAACCCGCTTGCCGTAAATGCTGGCCGCCGCCAGGATGAACGCGGCCAGCACCACAAAGCCTTCACCCAGGAGCGTGAAGTCCCAGGCCATCAGGCTGCCGCTGCCTGCGCCCAGGTTCACCACCATCACGCCCAGAAAGCCGACGATGCAGCCGACGATCTTGGGGTAGGTGAGGCGGTCGTTGTGGTAGATGTAGTGGGCCAGCAGCACGCTGAAGAACGTGCCGGTGGCGTTCATGATCGAGCTTTTGGTGCCGGTGGCGTAGGCCAGGCCCACGTAAAAAATGGCGTATTGCAGCGTGGTCTGGGTCAGACCCAAAAGTGCGAATCGGCCGAGCGCGCGGCCTGACACACCGCCCTTCAATTTGCCGCTGATGCCGGCGTAGACCAGCAGCACCAAACCCGCCAGCACAAACCGCCAGCCCGCGAACACCAGCTTGGAGGGAATGTCGTGCGGCGCAATGCTGAAAAGCGCGTAGCCACCCTTGATGGCCGGGTACGAACTGCCCCACAGAAAACAGCAGAAGGTGGCAAGCAGGAAGACGATCTTGCGATCTGTCAAAAAAGCCGAAGAAGCAAGTTTGGACATGACGGTTTTTAAGAAGGCAGGGCGCCGTTTGGCAGTGCCATGTGCGCGCTGCACTGCGCGTGATGGAACACATGGCCAAGCGGAATCTGATGAGATGTGAAAACTGAAAGCGAGGGCCGGTTAGACCTTCTGGGGAAAAGCGGAGCCCCAGCCGATGTCTCGAATGAATTTTTGTGGTTATCGATAACATTTTAGGCTCGCATCGATACCGCACCTGCACGCTCGGAGACTGGTGCGTTGCCAGTCCATGCCAAGCGCAGAAGACGCAACGTATACTGAAATTCTGGGTTTCCCCAGGAGGCTGAGGACGTGCCTTGTGCGTCAAGGAATGCATATCTGCTGCACTGCGTTCTGCCTCTCTGTTCAGCGATTTCGAAGAGTGCCTAGTTCCGACGATTAACTTGGAGGACTTCATGAGCGAACGAGATGAACCGAAGAACGAACCGAGCCACGTGGCCAAATGGGGCCGACGCAATCTGTTGATTCGCGGCGCGACCCTCTCCGCCATTTCAACCGTGGGCACCGTGGCTGTCGTCACACCTACGGCTTCACGCGCGCAAACGGCGGCTTCCGGCCCGCAACCCCAGCCGCCAACTTCATCCTCGCAAACCGCGCTGTCGCCCGGCTGGGGGCGCGCATTGCCTCCCGGCCCCGATAGCCGAGTCAAAATCACCGAGGCCTATGCCGCCCATGTGGCCCGCGACACGTTCTTCTGGGCCTGGCCGCTGGTCAACATGTTCAACCGCCGCCTGGCGTTTTCCAAGATGACGGAAAACCGCTACGTGGGCCCTTTGCTGGAGGCGCCGCTCAACAGCCTCACGATGTTGACCGACTACGTCAACCCGACCGAGCGCAATGTGGCCTGCCCCAACCAGGATGTGGTGTACGGCCTGGGCATCATGGCGTTGGATGTGACGCCGGTGGTGGTGCAGGTACCGGATTTTGGTAGCCGCTTCTGGGTCTATCAAATCGTCGATCTGCGTACCGATAGCTTCGTCAAACTCGGCAAGATGCACGGCAGCACGCCGGGCTTTTATCTGATCGTCGGGCCCAACTGGAACGGCCCGATTCCGAAGGGCATCACGCAAGTTTTCCGCTCCACCAGCAACACGGCCTTGGTGGCGCCTCGCATCTTCCAGGACGACACGCCACAAGACAAACAAGCGATTCAGGGTGTGCTGACGGGCGTGGTGATGTACCCGCTGGCCAACTACGACGGGCGCCTGAAAAGCATGGATTGGCGCGCGCTGCCGAAGGTGGCTGGTGCGCCGCCGGGCGAAGAGGAAACACGTTGGGTACTACCTGAAAAATTCTTCGATGAGCTGCCCGCCGTGTTTGCCGATGCGCCACCGCTGCCCGGCGAAGAAGCACGTTATGCGCAGGTGCTGGCGGTGTTGGCCGCTGCCAAAGATAACCCGCAGTTGAAGCAGGTGATGGTGAACGCGGCGAAGGAGGCCGAAGAGGCCTTGGTGACCCCGCTGTTCCAGTTTCGAAACTATGGCCAGCAGTTGCCAGACTACTGGAGCACCATCTCCAACGAGTCTGCCTTTGGCACCGACTACTTCACCCGCACGGCGGTGGCCAAGTCCAACATTCTGGTGAACTCGCCCGACGAGACCAAGTACTTCTACCAAGACCTGGATGCCTCAGGCACACGGCTCAACAGCGCCAACCGCTATACCGTGACCTTTGCCAAAGGCGCCACGCCGCCGGTGAATGGGTTCTGGTCGCTGTCGATCTACAACGAGCACCATTTCTTTATCAACAATGCCATCAATCGTTTTTCAGTGGGCACTAAGAACAAGGACCTCAAGTTCGCAGCCGATGGCTCGCTCACGGTCTATGTGCAAGCCGAGGCGCCCACCGATCCCGTGCAGCGGGCCAACTGGTTGCCTGCACCGGCGGGTGGCTTCTCGCTCTACGTTCGGGCCTACTGGCCGAAAGCCGCCGCCATGGATGGCTCGTGGACGCCGCCGCCTGTGCTGCGTGGCGGCTGAAGCGTGAAGTCATTCCCATGCCTATTGCTGGCGGCGTTGCTCAGCGTGCCACTTCTGGCCCACGCCGAGCCGAGCGTGCAGGTGGGTTTTTCGCCTGAAGGCTCGGCACAAAAACTGGTGTTGGAGACGATTGGCAGCGCCAAGCAAAGCATCCAGATGATGGCCTACGCTTTCCAGGCCCCCGATATCACGCAGGCGCTGGTCGATGCCCAGAAGCGTGGCGTCGAGGTGCGCATCGTGGTCGACAAAAAGCGCAACCAAGGCAAGGCTAGCAAGGCCGCGATGGACTTCGTGACGCGCAATGGCGTGGCGCTGCGTACCAACGACCATTACCACATCCACCACGACAAGGTGATTATTGTGGACGGCAGCACGGTGGAAACCGGCTCGTTCAATTTCGCGCCGTCTGCCGAAAAGCTCAACTCTGAGAACGTGGTGGTCATGCGCGACATGCCAGACGTTGCGCGCCAGTATGTGGCGCATTGGCAGTCGCGCTGGGATCTGGGTAAACCTTATCCTGCAAAAGATCCCGCAACCGATTCCGCGCGCTGATCGGTCATGGCATGGCGGGGTTGCCGCCATCCATGCATCGCGCGCTCTTGGCTTACCGGTTTTTCTGCTGTTGATGGCGTGCCACGGCCACCATCATGGCCAAGGCCAACAAGACAAGCACCAGCGAACCAGGCTCTGGCACGTGTGCCACCAGCACGTCGGTGTAGGCGCCATCAAACGAGAAGGTGGCTTTGCCGCCGTTGATGAAGGTGTTGTTGATCAGCTCCAGGAAGTCGGCGTTGCCCGACAAGTCGCCCAGGAAGCGGAAGGCGTAGTCCCAGGCGTCGTCGCCCAGGAAGTTCAGCACCGATAGCGTTTTGCCTGCGGCGATGGTGCCCAAGCTGGCGAAGGTGAGCGACGAATCGCCCAGGTCAAAAATCGAGTCGTCCAGCAGCGAGAGGCTGGCGAAGGTCTGGCCATCCACGCCATTGGCGTCGACCAGCTGCAAGGCGCCGCCGTTCATCACCAGGCCGCTGTCGGCCGACAAACGGTTCACGCCGTCGAGCACCAGCGTGCCGCCGCTGACGGTGGTGGTGCCGCTGTAGGTGCTAGCGCCCGACAACGTCACCTTACCGCTTTGCACTTCCACGTTGTTGAAGTTGGAGATAGACCCGGCGTAGGCAAAGCTGTTGCCCGCACCTGCGCTCACCACCATCTTGTTGGTGCCACCCACGCCGCCGTTGATGTTGCCGAGGACAGACGCTTGCCCGCCGCTGATGTACAGGCTGTTGTTGCCCGCACCCATGTCGATGGCCAGGCCGCTACTGCTGCCGTTGATGGTGCCTGCGTTGGTGATGGTGTCGTTGTTCGCACCGGTCTTGACGGCCGCGTTCACCGTGCCGCCGCCCAGCAGCGTGGCTCCGGCGTTGTTGTTGATGGTGACGGTGTACGCGTTGGCGGCGCCCACCACCACGATGGCCGAGTCGCTGTCGCCACGGATCAAACCGCCCGCCTGGTTGGTGATGGTGGCGTTGGCGTAGATGCCTTCACGCGTGCCGGCCAAGGGACCGCTGGTGATGTCGTTGCCTGCAAGCGTGATGCCACGGCCCACGGCGTTGGTGTTGCCCGCGGCCACCAAACCTTCGATGGTGCCGGAGTTGATGATGGTGCCACCACCCACCGAAATACCTTCGCTGAAGGCTTTGCCATCGGCCGGTGCGCTCACGGCGTTGGTCGAGCGGATGATGCCGGTGTTGGTGATGTTGGCCACACCGTCGATGTCGACGCCGTCCCCATCCCCCGTCACTCCATTGCCGATGATGGTGCCGTGGTTGACCACGGTGGCCGTCTGGTTGGCCCCGAAGCCATCGAGATTGATACCCGAGCCATTGCTGCCTCGGATCACCGCATTGGCGGCGTTGTTGATGGTGACGTCGAACTTGGTGTCTGCGTCCGGGCCGCCCGTGATGCCGTGGCGCGCACCGTCGATCACACCCGAGCCGGTGTTGTTGACCGTGATGCCGGTGTTGGCCTGAAGATCTACACCGTCGCTGCTGCTGCCGGTGGTGGTGATCGACTGGATCTTGCCCGCGTTGTTGACCACGCCGTTCACGCCAGGGCGCACGGCGTCGGCCTCGTAAGCGGTCATCACGCCGGTGGCGAAGTTGTTGACGATGTTGCTGCCGGAAGCAATGGCGTTGAAATCGACCACCTGTGCACCGCCTGCTGAGGCGTTGAACGAGGTCATCTGGCCGTAGTTGTTCAGCGTGACGCTGGCGGGCGACTTAGCCATTTGCACCACGTCACCGTCGGCCGTCTTCATCACGGCTTTACTGTTGGTGGCGCTGCCGTTGTTGATGGTGAGGTTGCTCACGCCGGTGTTGTCGCGCACGGCGCGGCCGGTACCGGTCTGCGAAATCGTGCCTTGATTGTCCAGTGTGGCGTTGGCGCCGGTGATGGTGACGGCCACGGTCGAGCCGCTGACGATCAACGAGCCGGTGTCACTGACGCTGCCGCTTTGCCCCGAGCCGCTGCCCAGCGTCTGCGCGCCGGTGGTGGTGCCGACGATGGTGAACGGGCCGGCGTAAGCGGTGCTGATGCTCAGCGGCAGGCAGGCGATGGCAAACAGGCTGCTGGCTATAGCTTTGCGTGAACGTGAGTGAAAAGGCGCGCGCGAATGGGCGAAGAACTGAGACAAAGATGCCGACATGGGACAGATTCCGCTTCAAATGAACGCCATCCAAATCCGGATGCTTGAATGGCGGGGTGTGAAAAAACAGGACCTGCCGCTGGGCGCGGTGGCCGCATGCCTGTGCATCTTGAAGGCCCATTGCACTGTGTGCTTAGAGTTCAAGGCGGCGCGATTTGACTTGCCAAATATGACAAGCCTGTGAAGATGGGCTATGCCCAGGTTAGTGAGTCAAGTGCGCGGTGGCCGGTGATCGGTGGCGCGGCAGACTTGTTACGCTCGCGGGTTTGCGTTGCAGCCGCAGCGCTATGGCTTTATCTTTTTCTTATGCAAAAACCTCTAGCAGCGCTGGCGACGGCGGCCAGCGTTGTCATCGCCACGGCGCTGTGTGTGATCGCCTACCAGGGCATGCGGGCCCAGGGCACACCCGCGTTGTCGACCGGCTACCACACCGTGGCCCTGGTCAACGGCCAGGCCTTCTTTGGCCACATCGAATCGCTGGATGGCAACTACACCGTGCTGCGCGACGTGTTCTACATCCAGTCGCGGCAGAACCCAGACACCAAAGAAATCGCCAACGTGCTGATCAAGCGCGGAGGCGAAGCCCACGCGCCCGACCGCATGATCATCAACCGGCAACAGGTGTTGCTGATCGAGCCGGTGGGCGCGGATTCGAAAATTGCCAAGCTGATCGCCGAGCAATCTCAGGTGCGCTGATCGGAGCGCTAACGGGAGCGCTTTGCGGCAGCAGTTTTACAGCGGCTGCAAGTTGATGCTTTTGGCGATGGCGCGGAATTTAACGGTGTCTTCTTTCAGAAGTTTGTCGGCCTCATCCAGCGACTGTGGGCGCGCCGCTTCTGCGCCAATGGCGCCGAGCTGACGACGCACCTCCGGGTCTTGCAGCACCTCGACCAGCGCTTTGTTGAGCCGCACCACGATATCCTCTGGCGTACCTTTGCTCACCATCAGCCCTGCCCAGGTGGCGTGGTTGAAGTTTTTCAGGTTTTGGCCTTCACCCATGGCGGGCACGGCCGGGTCGAGCTTGCTGCGCGTGCTGCCCAGCCAGCCCACCATCTTCAGGCGGCCTTGGTCTTGCAGCCCGCGAAAGCTGGTGGCGTAGGGCAGGATCGCAAAGTCCACGTTGTTGCCGCCCATGTCTTGCGTTAACGGCGCCATGCCTTTGTAGGGAATGTGCGTGACCTGGATGTTGGTCTGCTGCGCCATGCTCTCGGTTAGCAGGTGGTACATCGAGCCCACACCCACACTGCCGTACGACAAGCCCTTGCTGCCCTGCGCCTTGGCATAGGCAATGAGATCGTCGGTCGACTGCACGGGCAGCCCCGGGCGGGCCACCAGCATCAGCGGATTCACCGTGACCTGGCTGATCATGCGGAAGTCTTCGGCCTTCAGCTTCACGGCCACGTTGGCCAGCGGGGCCAGAATCAATTCGTTGGGCGAGCCCAGGAACACCATGTAGCCGTCGGCCGGTGCGTTCAGCACCTTCTGCGCGGCCAATGCGCCGCTCACCCCGCCCAGGTTGTCGACGATTACCTGTTGGCCCAACGCGCGGCCGAGCGGCACGTTTAAAGCGCGTGCAATCGCATCCGACAATCCGCCCGCCGGGTAGGGCACGAGCAGTGTCACCAAGCGCGAGGGGTAGGGGTCTGCGGCCTGCGCGGAGCCGACACCTAGCGACAACGTGAGGGCTGTGGACAGCGCGGCAAGGGTAAGGGCGCGTCTGCGCGCTGCGTAAAGGGAAACGGGCATGCTCAACTCCTGGGGGTAGTAAAAAACGTTTGCGCCAACGCCACCCAGTACAGGGCACCGGGCCCCAGGTTGTGGTCGTTGAAGTCGTAGCTGGGGTTGTGCACGCTGCACGCGCCGCAGGGGCGCCCGTGGCTGTGCCCGTTGTCGCCGTTGCCAACGAAGAGATAGCAGCCGGGGCGCTGCCGCAGCATGTAGGCGAAGTCTTCGCTGGCGCACAGCGGTTCGGCGCCGGAGGTCACATGTGCATTGCCAAACAACGCCTGGGCCACGCCGAGTGCGAGCTGCGTTTCGGCCGAGGTGTTGACCAGCACGGGGTAGCCGCGCTCGTAGTCCACCTGGCACTGCAGGCCGAAGCTTTGTGCTTGACCAACGGCTACGGCGCGAATGCGCTGCTCCAGCAGCTCGCGTACATCGGGGGTGAGCGCACGCACGCTCAGTTCCAGTTCTGCGGTTTCGGGAATCACGTTGTAGGTCACGCCCGCTTGCAGGCGACCCACCGTCACCACCGCCGAGGCCAGCGGGTCGACGTTGCGCGCCACGATGCTTTGCAAGGCCATCACGGTGGAGGCTGCGGCCACCGTAGGGTCGGCTGCTAGATGCGGCATGGCGCCATGGCCGCCCCGGCCGTGGAAGGTGAGGGTGACCCGGTCTGAAGAGGCCATGAACGGCCCCTCGCGAAAGTAGAAGTTGCCCGCAGGCGCGCCGGGCAGGTTGTGCATGGCAAACACCGCATCGCACGGAAAGCGCTCAAACAGCCCTTCGTCGATCATGCGCTGCGCACCACCGGCGCCGCCCAACTCTTCGGCGGGTTGGAAGATCAGGTGCAGCGTGCCGTTCCAATCCGTGCCTTCACCGGGCAATTTTTCGCTGTGCAGTTTCGCCAGCGCTTGGGCCGCCCCCAGCAGCATGGTGGTGTGGCCGTCGTGGCCGCAGCCGTGCATCTTGCCGGGGACTTCACTCGCCCAGGGCAGGCCCGTGGCCTCTTGAATCGGCAGAGCGTCCATCTCGGCGCGCAGGCCCAGGCGCGGGCCCTGGCCATCACCAAACACCAGGGTGGCGACGAGGCCTGTTTCGGCCAGGCCGGTAGTGACTTCATAGCCCCACTCGCGCAGGCTGCGGGCCACCAGCGCACTGGTTTGCACTTCTTCAAAACCCAGCTCGGGTTGGCGGTGGATGGCGTGGCGCCATTGCGTCATGGCCTCGATGTCGATGTATTTGGAAAGCTTTGTGTGCATCCAAAAAATATAGGCGCTTGGCATGAACTCCAGAAGCCTGTATCTTTTCTGGGGTGACAACCAGAAGAAATCACTGACGTTTCTGTTCTATGAAAAACCATCAAATCAAGGCCTTCATCCAGGTGGCCGAAAGTGGCTCCATCCGCGCGGCGGCGCGCGCCATGTTCTTGAGCCAAAGTGCGCTCACCAAATCACTGCGCGAGCTGGAAGAGGACGTGGGCGCCGAGCTGCTGATGCGCAGCTACAAAGGCATTGAGTTCACGCCTGCGGGCAAGGTGGTCCTCTCGCATGCGCGCCTGGCTTTGTCGGTGCTCGACAAGGCGCGCGAAGAAGTGCGGCTGATCCGTGGCGGCTCGGGCGCGCGCGTGGCCGTGGCCACCACGCCACTGGTGGCGATCGATGCACTGCCCAAAGTGTGGAAGGCATTCGAGCGTTTGCAGCCCGATGCGCAGTTGTCGCTGAGCGAGGGCTTCTTGAGCAGCCTGATACCCGCGTTGCTCGAAGGCCGTTTGGACTTTGCCGTCGCCATTGCCGACCCGGCCGATCTGCCCTACGAATTGGTGTTTGAACCTTTGACCGAAGTCACCGCCTTGCCCGCTGGCCGCCGTGGCCACCCGCTGGCCAACGTGCGCACCTGGGAGGGGATGAAGGACGCGACGTGGGTGATGAACTTTTCTGCCGGCAGCCAGAGCGAAACACTGGTGAGTTGGCTACGCGAGAAAGGCTTGGCCGTGCCCAAAAAAATCGTCAACTGCGCCTCGCCCATGCTGATGGCCGAGTTGATGCGCCGCACCGACATGGTGGGCTTCTGCCCCGAGCCTCTGCTAAACGACAAAACCTACAGCGCCGGCGTGCAGCGCTTCCGCGTGCGCCCGCTGCCGCCGCCCATGGCGATGGGGCTGATCCAACTGCGTGGCGTGCCGTTGAGCAGCGCGGCCAAGCCGTTGGCGGCGTTGTTTGTGCGGCACTTCAAGGCGGGTTGAGCTGCAATAGTCTCAAGTCACGGTGCCCACCACCACCATGCTGCGGCGCCTGCAGACAGCCACAACGCCACGATGACAACCGCTCCGATCCAACTGCGTGGCTTGGCGCCCTTGGCCAACATCCACGCGTCAGCTTGCGCGCGCGATGCGGCTAGCACCTCCGGTGGCAACAGCCTGATGGCCAACCAGATCAGACCCGGCAGCAGCAAAACATCGTCCACATAGCCCAGCACGGGAATGAAGTCAGGAATCAGGTCGATCGGGCTCAACGCATAGGCCACCACAAACATCCCTAGCGCTTTGGCGTACCAGGGTGTTTGAGGGTGCTTGCCGGCAAACCACAGCGTCACGCCATCACGTTTGATGCGCTTGGCCCAGGCCTTCAAGGTGTGGCTGATGTTCACGGTGCTGTCGATAGATAGAGTAAGGCGTCACGCATTTTCGGCCCTATCCCACGGCGGCACCTCACCCATCACTTCCAGCATGAAATCAATGAGCGCCCGCACCTTGGGGCTGGGGAAGCGGCTCGGCAAATAGACGGCGTACAGCGTGTCGGCATCGGCCGGGCGGCCCACGGGTTGCCAGTCTTCCAGCAGGCTGACCAAACGCCCGGCGCGGATGTCGGCGCCCGCCGCGTAGGTAGGCAGTACGGCCAGACCCATGCCGGCGAGCGAGGCCACGCGCAAGGCTTCGCTGCTGTTGACGGTGAGGCCGCTTTCAAACCGCAGCGCGGACTGCACGTCGACCACTTCCTCGGTGCCTGTGACAAGGCTGCGAAAGCGCCATTGCGCGGGTGTGTGGGTGTAGCCGAAGGTGAGGCAGCGGTGGCGCGTGAGGTCGTCTAACGTGGTGGGCGTGCCGTGTTGTGCCAGGTAGGCGGGCGCGGCGCACAGGCGGTAGTGGATGGGCGCCAACCGGCGTGCCACCAGGCCGGGGCTGGGTGTGGATGTGAGGCGCAGCACCACGTCAAAACCTTCTTCGGCCAGTTCCACGTAGCGGTCGTTCAAACCCACCACCACGTGGAGTTGCGGGTGGCGCGCGCAGAAGGCGGCCATCAGCGCGGTGAACTGTGCGTTGCCAAATGCGGTGGAGGTGCTGAGCCGCAGCGTGCCTTGGGGCAGGGCCAGCCCACCGGCCACTTCGGCCTCCAGCGCCTGCGCTTCTTCGAGCATGCGTTGGGCGCGCTCGTAGACACGGCGGCCGTCGTCTGTGGGGCTCACGCTGCGTGTGGTGCGGTGCAGCAGCCGGGTGCCGAGCTGTTCTTCGAGGCGGTTCACCTGTTTGCTGACCGCCGACTTGGTGCTGCCCAAGCGCCGCGCGGCGCCCGAGAGGCTGCGCGCTTCGATCACGCGGGTGAAGGTGCTGAGGTCTTCCAGGCGGCCCATGTACTGGCTTTCGTGACGTTCGTTCTACTTTTGGAAACTCTGATGCGCCATTGTGGTGGATTGTGTCCAGCATCGCTAGTTTTTACAGTGGAGGCTTGTCAAGAACGTGTTCAAGGTCTTTTTGGGGGCGCGTTGCCCGTCCCAGAAGCGCCAGGCTAGGCGCGCGCCGCAAGCTGGGCTCTCTGCCCAGCGAGGACGCGCAACACCGCATGGCGCTTCTGGGGTGGGCAACCCGTAGGGCATGTACCCCAAACCGTGTCCCTCGGCGTTGCGCGCTTTGGTCATACGGACGTATGACCTGCAGCATGCGTCTTGATGGACACGGTTTGGGGTGCATGCGCGCCCCCAAAAAGACCTTGAACACGTTCTAAAGGAGTCGTCATGACCACATCAACCCATTGCCCGCCCACCTTTGCAAGTGCTGCGCCGCTGGCACCGTGGCTGCAAAAGTTTGCCGGTGCCAGCCTGCCGCTGACCTTCATCCTGCTGTGGAGTTCGGGCTATGTGGCGGGCAAGCTGGCGCTGCCGCATGTGGGGCCGTTCACTTTGCTGGTGTTGCGTTTTGGCTTGGCGGCTGTGGTGTTGGGCCTGGTGGCTTGGCTCACCCGCGCGCCGTGGCCCACCAAGCTGCGCGACTGGGGGCACCTGGCCGTGGTCGGCCTGTTGATGCAGGCGCTGCATTTTTCGGGCGTGTATTACGGCATGCGGCTAGGCGTGTCAGCCGGTGTGGCCGGCTTGTTGATCGGCATGATGCCGCTGGCCACCGCGCTGGGCGGGCACTTTCTGTTGGGCGAACGGGTGGGGCGCTGGCAAATGCTGGGGCTGGCGGGCGGCGTGTTGGGTGTGGCCCTGGTGATCGCTGGCAAATCATCCGCAGGTGGCGGTACCAGCTTGGCTGCAGTGGCGGTGACCTTTCTCGGCCTGCTGGGCTTGGTGGCCGGCACGCTGTACCAAAAGCGCTTTTGCGCCGGCATGGATTTGCGCAGCGGCGCCAGCGTGCAGATGGCTGTGGCCACACTGGCCGCTGCCGCGCTGGCCAGCCCGGCCGAGGGCTTTACCGTGCATTGGCATGGCGAGTTGGTGTTTGCCGTGTTGTGGCTCGGCCTGGTCAACTCGATTGGCGCGTTCAGTCTGCTGTTTGTGATGGTGCGGCGCGGCCAAGCGGGTCAGGTGGCGAGCTTGTTCTATTTGATTCCCGGCGTCTCGGCGCTGATGGGTTTTGCGCTGCTAGGGGAGCGTTTGTCGCTGCTGGCTGTGGGTGGTTTTGTGGTGTCAGCGATTGCCGTGTTGGCCTGCGTGCGTAAAGCTAAGTAGGTGTTATGGCTGACTAGCTTCGGGGTCTTGCAATTGGAAGTGGGCTTGCCTGCGGGATTACGCTAACGTACGCCCCCATGCAAACCTCTTTTTGGCGCCTGGGCTGGCGCACCCTGTGGCGCGACCTGCGCTCCGGTGAATTACGCCTGTTGATCGTGGCCGTGACCTTGGCCGTTGCGGCGCTGAGCGCGGTGGGCTTTTTTGCCGACCGGTTGCAAGGCGGCTTGCAGCGCGACGCACGCCAACTGCTGGGCGGCGACGTGGTGCTGGTGAGCGATAACCCGCCGCCAGAATCTTTCACCGCGCAAGCGCAGAGCCTGGGTTTGCAAACCATGCAAACGGCCACCTTCCCCACCATGGGCCGCGCGCCCGAGGCTTTGGGTGGTGCCGCCAAGCTGGTGGCGCTGAAGGTGGTGTCGCCGGGCTACCCGTTGCGCGGCTCGCTGCGTGTGGCCAACACGCCCGAGGCGGCAGCAGCCCCCACGCGCGATGTGCCTGCCGCCGGTGAGGCCTGGGTCGATGCACCCCTGCTCGAAACTTTGGGTTTGAAGATGGGCGACACGCTTTTGCTGGGCGACTCGCAATTCCGCGTGGCCCGTATCATCGTCATCGAGCCCGACCGTGGCAGCGGTTTCATGAGCTTTGCGCCGCGCGTGATGATCAACCAGAGCGACCTGACCGCCACCCAATTGGTGCAGCCCGCCAGCCGCCTCACCTACCGCCTGGCTGTGGCCGGTGCCGACCAGCCTGTGCAGCGCTACAGCACCTGGGCCATGGCCGAAGTGGCCAAGCCCGATGTGCACGGCATGCGCCTGGAATCGCTGGAAAGCGGCCGCCCCGAAATGCGCCAAACGCTGGAGCGCGCCAACAAATTCCTGAGCCTGGTGGCCTTGCTGTCGGCCCTGCTGAGCGCCGTGGCCGTGGCCCTGGCCGCACGCGGCTTTGCGGCCAAGCACCTGGACGATTGCGCCATGCTGCGCGTGCTGGGCCAAAGCCAGCGCACCATCGCCAGCGCTTACGCGTTTGAGTTTGTGCTGGTGGGCTTGTTTGCCAGCGCCTTGGGCGTGGCCATTGGTTTTGCCGTGCACTACGCCTTTGTGGCACTGCTGGCCGGGCTGGTCGATGCCACGTTGCCCGCCGCCACCTTGTGGCCCGTGGGCTTTGGCATTGGTGTGGGCTTGCTGTTGCTTGGCGCGTTTGGCCTGCCGCCGGTGTTGCAACTGGCGAGTGTGCCGCCGCTGCGCGTCATCCGCCGCGACCTGGGGGGCCTCAAGCCGGCTTCGGCTTTGGCCATGGGCGCTGGCGTGGCAGGCTTTGCCGCCTTGCTGCTGGCTGCCAGCAGCGACATCCAATTGGGGCTGATCGCCGTCGGCGGTTTTGCCGGCGCGGTGTTGGTGTTTGCCGGCCTGAGCTGGGTGGCGGTGAAGCTGCTGCGCGTGAGCGTGAACGAGGCTACCGCGCCGCGTTGGCTGGTGCTGGCCACGCGGCAGATCTCGGCGCGCCCGGCCTATGCCGTGGTGCAGGTCAGCGCGCTGGCCGTGGGCATGCTGGCCTTGCTGCTGCTGGTGATGCTGCGCACTGACCTGATCGACAGTTGGCGCAAGGCCACGCCGGCCGATGCGCCGAATCGCTTTGTCATCAACATCATGCCCGAGCAAAACGAGCCGTTTCAAAAAACGCTGCGCGACGCGGGGGTGCAGCGTTACGACTGGTACCCCATGTTCCGTGGCCGCCTGGTGGCCGTGAACGGCCAGGCCACGTCGCCCGACAACTACACCGACGACCGCGCCAAGCGCCTGGTCGACCGCGAGTTCAACCTGTCGAACGCGGCTGAAAAACCCGCGCACAACCTGCTGGTGGGCGGCGCCTGGAAGCCCGAAGAAAAAGACGCGCTGAGCGTGGAAGAGGGCATCGCCAAAACACTGGGCCTGAAGCTGGGTGACACGCTGCGCTTCGACATTGGCGGCCTCATCAGCGAAGGCCGCATCACCTCGCTGCGCAAGGTGGACTGGGGCTCCATGCACGCCAACTTCTTCGTCATGTTCCCGGTCAGCAGCCTGCCCGAAGTGCCCGTGACCTACATGACCGCCTACCGCGCGCCCGAGCTGCGCGGCTTTGACAACCAACTGGTGCGCACCTTCCCCAACGTCACCAATGTGGACTTGAGCACGGCGCTGGCGCAGGTACAACGTGTGCTCGACCAGGTGATTCGCGCGGTTGAATTTTTGTTCGGCTTCACCCTGGCTGCGGGCCTGGTGGTGCTGTTTGCCGCCGTGACCGCCACCCGCGAAGAACGCGCCCGCGAGTTCGCCATCATGCGGGCGCTGGGTGCCCCAAGCGCACTGCTGCGTCAGGTGCAGCGCGCCGAGCTGGCCGGTGTGGGCGTGCTCGCGGGTTTCCTGGCCAGCCTGGCCGCCATGGCCGTGGGCTGGGGCCTGGCGCGCTACGTGTTCGACTTCAGTTGGGGTGCTGCGCCGTGGGTGCCGCTGGCGGGCGCTTTAGCGGGTGCCGTGCTGGCGCTGTTGGCGGGCTGGTGGGGTCTGCGTGAAGTGTTGCAGCGGCCGGTGGTGCAAACACTTCGTAACGCAGCAGATTAGCCTGGCGCCACTTTGTCCCCTTTTTGTCGTGTCAGCCAAGCCAGAATGGCCGGCTTGAGCAGAAAGGGGTTGGGGTATGCAGGAGCAGGACGCTGTTGACGAGCGGCAGTTTCGCGAAGACTTTGAGGCTTTGGCTCCGCGCACTTGGGCGACCTACGCGCTGATCGCTGTCAATGTGATCGTTTGGGGCCTGATGGTGCTCAGCGGCGTTGACCCGTTTCATCCCACATCTGCGATGGTGTTGCGCTGGGGCGGCAACACCGCCTTCAACGTGCAGCACGGCGAATGGTGGCGCTTGCTCACCGCAACTTTCTTGCACAGTGGCGTGGAGCACCTGATGGTCAACATGATTGGCCTGTGGCTGGTGGGGCAGACGGCGGAGCGTATTTACGGGCACCGCTTGTTTTTGCTGGTCTATATCGGCGCTGCTTTGGTGGGCAGCGCATTCAGCCTGCATGTGGCGGCGTTGCGTGGGGTGTCGGTGGGGGCGTCGGGCGCGGTGTTTGGCATTGCAGGCGCTTTGCTGGTGGCGGTGTACGAGCACCGCGCCACGTTACCTAAAGTGTTCAGCAAAGAGATGTTTACCGGCATCGGTTTCTTCTTGGTGTATTCGCTGGTGCAGGGTTTTGCCAAGCCTGGCGTGGACAACGCGGCCCACGTCGGCGGTTTGCTCGCGGGCGTGGTCATGGCCATGGTCTTGCCTGTGCGCTTCAACATACTGCGCTTTGCGGCCCAAGTGCGCTCACGGGCTGTGGTGGCCGCGGCGTTGGCGGTATGCCTGGCGATGGCCTTGGCGCTCACAGCTCCTACGGCGCGAGTCGACCTGCAACGTACGTTGGTGAGAGACCATGCGCGCTAAACGGCGCATGTCGGGAAACTAAAATGCATAGCTGCGCACGCATATCCTGCATGCACCAGAGCCACTTTTTGCATTGAACCCCCATGGACATCCAAGAACCCAGCCCCACTGCTCAAACCACGCCCTTCGAATGGATCGGTGGTGAAGAACGCGTGAAGGCTTTGGTCGAGCGCTTCTACGACTTGATGGACTTGGAGCCCGGCTACAGCGACCTGCGTGCCGCGCATGGCCCTGGTCTGGACAATGCACGTCAACGTTTGTTCTGGTTCTTGTGTGGCTGGATGGGCGGCCCGTCGTACTACACCGACCAGTTTGGCCACCCACGCCTGCGCATGCGGCACATGCCGTTTTCCATTGGCATCAAAGAGCGCGACCAGTGGGTGGCGTGTATGGACCAGGCGATGGGCGAGACGGAAGTGCCCGAGGCGCTGCGTACGCGCTTGAAGCAAAGCTTTTTTCAGACGGCGGACTGGATGCGCAACAAGGGCGTGTAGGCCGCTTTCTCGGTAGTTGCCATGCGATGCAATTAACTGTATATTAAAACAGTGGTCGAGATGGCGTCACCAGAGATCCAAAGTAGATTGATATGAGTGGAAAATGATGAGTGCCGGGGAGGGGCGTGTATTTACTGTGTGCGCTTAATTTCGGAATTTGTCGCCGCACTCGATGGAACCCTATCGTGGCTGCCAAAAAAGATTCGAGGAGCTAAAAGCAACGATGGATCCTAGAGTTACCGAACTACAGTGCATCATGCCAGTCGACAATGTCGCGTCGGTTCTGCAGCACGGAATTTTGTCAAATGAGCAGTCAGCGAAGCTTCAACATAAAAGCGTTGCAATGCCAACGATGCAAGAGCGTCGAGACGTGAAGATTGTGCCTGGCGGGCTAAAGCTTCACCAATATGCCAACCTCTATTTCCACGCCCGAAATCCAATGCTTTCGGTGCGGCGAAACGAAGAAATTTGTGTCTTGAGGGTGTCCGTCCAAGTTTTAAAAATTCATGGAACCGTGATTACGGATCAAAATGCAGCGAGTAATTATGTTCGTTTCTATGCGCCTGAGCAATCGAGATTACTCAATTTCGATGATATTTATGCTCGGGATTGGATTCATCCAGAAGATCAGATAAGAGAGTGGCGCCACAAGTCACGTAAGTGCGCCGAAGTCCTTGTTCCGGGGCATGTGCCTTCAAACATGATCATTGGGGCATACGTAGTTGACGAAGTGACTCAAGAGAAATTGAACCACACAGGTTTCGCTCTACCGATTACGGTTAACGCAGATTTTTTCTTCAGGTAAATCATGGGTATGTTCAAGGCTCTTATTGGTGATCTTTTCAAAAGTAATGCCCAAACATTGGTTAATACGGTGAATTGCGTTGGCGTGATGGGTAAGGGTGTTGCGCTTGAGTTCAGGAAGCGTTTTCCAGACATGTTCGATGACTACGTGCATCGATGCGAACGCAAGTTAGTGCGATTAGGGGAACCATACATTTATGAGGATAAGAGCGGTGTTCGGATCCTAAACTTTCCTACTAAAGACCACTGGCGATCTGCGTCCCGTCTCCACGATATTGAAAAAGGTCTTGCACATGTAGCGAATAACTGTGAAGCGTGGGGGATCAAAAGCATTGCGATGCCGCCACTCGGTTGTGGAAATGGTGGCCTCGAATGGTCTGAAGTAGGGCCATTGATCTATCAGCGACTCTCCAGATTACCTATAGATGTTGAAGTTTTTGCTCCATATGGAACACCAAATTCAGAATTGAGGGACGAATTTTTAGCTTCTCCAACACAGCTTTCGCTAGAGGGTAAAGGGCGACGGATGGAGAAGATGAATCCTGGCTGGGTTGCGCTGATTGAAGTATTGAAAGAACTCGAAGATCAACCATACGCCCCTCCTGTTGGACGAACTATCTTTCAAAAAATTTGTTATGTCATTACTGAGTTAGGAGTGCCAACAGGGTTCGAGTTTGGTAAAGGAAGTTTTGGGCCATTCTCTGCAGACGTGAAACCTGCTCTACATGATTTCGCGAATAGGAATTGGGTACAAGAGAAACCGTTTGGGCGGATGGTTGCTCTCCACGTTGGAGATCAATTTTCAAAAGAGCGCAACAAGTTCGCAAGTGAGATTGAGCGGTACCGTAAGTCTATCGATAAGACCGTAGATTTATTCAGTCGCATCAAGGACACCGAGCAAGCGGAGGAGGTACTCACAGTCCTGTTTGCTAGTCGACAAGTAAAAAAGGGCGACAAGAACGCTGAGGTTGACGAGTTGCAGATATACGACTACATCCTCGATTGGAAGAAGGCTTGGAATCAACCAGAAAAACGTGCAGCGGTAGCCGACGCTGTGCGTAATTTAGCATTGTTGGGTTGGATCCGCGTCAAGCCAAGTGACTCGATGCTCGCATCTGTTTAGTTTTTTGACCGAATAAATGCTCGGAAGAAAACTGAGCGCTTTCTGAAGTTCATATTGTTTGAGTGACGCTTTCCTGCCAATCTATCTGCATTGCATGCAGAGCGGCTAGGGGGAACTGAGTAACACGATCAGCGCCCTACCCCCGCCATGCGTCGGGGGTGCTTAGGCAAAGGCGATCACTTCTTTCTTTTGACCAACCAGGGGTGCACTTTTTTGAGCACTGGCGTTTTGCCGGGCGAGTCCAAGCCCTTGTTGTGCTCCACGCGTACAAAACGAATACCGTGGCGATAGGTTTCGCGGATGAGGCCCGAGAGTCCGTCGCGAGCGTCTTCGCTGCACATACCGTTTTCCATCGGCATCAAAGAGCTCGACCAGTGGGTGGCGTGTATGGACCAGGCGATGGGCGAGACCGAAGTGCCCGAGGCGCTGCTTACGCGCTTGAAGCAAAGCTTTTTTCAGACAGCAGATTGGATGCGTAACAAGGGCGTGTAGGCGGCGTTGCGGCAGGCCACGACTTCAGGCAGCGCGCTTCGCTTTGGATTGGCGGAGTCCTGCAAGGGCCAGCAGCCCCACACCAAAAACCGCCAGGGTCGAGGGCTCTGGGACGTTGTAGATGGTGAAGACAATGCGGTTGCTATCCGCTGGGCGCGTCGCGCCCAGGTTGGTGATAGCGCAGCCGCTGGTGTCATCCGGCAGGCCATTGCAATCCGAAAAGCCGTTAAACAAGGTCACCGTGCCTGCGGCGTTGGGTTGAAGCTGCCATAACACCAGGCGCGGATCCGAATGCAGGTCGTCGCTCCAACTTCCGTAGACACCCACATAGGTGAAGATATCGAAGATGTCGAGGTCGGCAAATAAGTGGACGGGAGGCGGTGACAACAGATGCTCGGCGACATCCGGTGCCACGTCTGTACCGCCGCGCGTCACAAAGTACAGCATGTCGCCCACATGCACGTTGGACAAGTCGGTGATGGAAGACGGCGCCAGGGTGACGACCAGCCCGGCGTTTGCGCGGACTGAAAAAGTCAATGCGGCCAAGAGCACCGCAACCATAGACAGAAACCGGCAAGCAAACGTATTCATCGTTTTCATCGCTTTGATCTCCTCGTGACCAGGTGCGCCTCGGAAGCATAGTTCGTACCCGTTGTGGAAAATGCATAAAAAACAAGCAACTACCGCACAGGCAGATGAAAAAAATGCGTCAGATGTAAATTTAACCGACAAAAAACTGCGGCGTGATGGGGTGCAGCACTGATCGCGACGGGAGATGGAATGGGCCTGAACGGCGGGTCTCAGACGCGCAACTTGTTCTCAGTGGCGCGTGGACGAACTGAGCAACACGATCAACGCCCCAGCCCCGCCATGCGCCGGGCGGGCCTGGGCAAAGGCGATCACTTCCTTCTTTTGCACCAGCCAGTGGCGCACCTTGGTTTTGAGCACCGGCGTTTTGCCGGGCGAGCCCAAGCCCTTGCCGTGCACCACGCGCACACAGCGAATGCCGTGACGATAGGCTTCGCGGATGAAGCCAGAAAGCGCGTCGCGCGCGTCGTCGCTGCGCAAGCCGTGCAGGTCGATCTGGCGTTGGATGCTCCACTCGCCGGTGCGCAGGCGGCGCGGCACGTCGGGGCCGATGCCGGGACGGCGGTAGCTCAAGGCGTCGTCGGTGTCGAGCAGGTTGCTGGCGTCGAAGCCGTCGCTGATGGCCTCTACCAGCACCGCTTGTTCGTCGAGCTCCAACTGGGTCGGCACAGGCTTCGGCGGCACGCGCTTGATGAGTGCCTTGCGTTGGTCGGGCAGGGGTTTGACGGCCCCAACGGCGCGCACAAAGAGGTGCTTTTCAGCCTCCAGCTTGCGCTGCAATTCCAAACGCGCCGCCCGCGCTGCCGCCTCGGCGGCTGCCGCTTGGGCCAAGGCCTTCTGGATCTGGCCCAGGTCTTGGAGCGAGTGGACTTTCATGGCGGGTTGTGTGGGGGCAGGCGAGAGGTGGTCGGAACACAGTGTGTTTCATTTTCACCGATTCATCGGTGCCCTGGCCGCACAGAGGGCGAACACGTCTGCCGACAGCAAGTGGACTTTGAGTACCTTGAGCGGAGGCGCTGCATTTGCAGTCTGCACGGGCAATTTTTTTACAAACCGGATCGGGTTATCCCTAGTGCGCAAACGTTTGCGCAAACGTTTGCGGAGAAGCTATGATCCGCATCCGCCCGTTGATCGGGCCTCCAAAAACTCACCTTCTCAGGAGACATTCACCATGAAGTTCACCCGCCGTACCCTGCAAAGCACCGCTGCGTTGATGTTGTTGGGCGCCGTTGTGGCGTCGCCCGCCCTGGCGCAAGACAAGCCCAAGGTGGCACTGGTCATGAAGTCGCTGGCCAACGAGTTTTTCCGCACCATGGAAGACGGCGCCAAGGCACACCAAAAGGCGCACGCAAGCGAGTACACGCTGGTGGCCAATGGCATCAAGGACGAGACCGACACGGCAGCCCAGATCAAGATGGTCGAGCAGATGGTGGCGCAAAAGATCAACGCGCTGGTGATCGCACCGGCCGATTCGAAAGCGCTGGTGCCGGTGATCAAGGCCGCCATCGACAAGGGCATTCTGGTGGTCAACATCGACAACCAGTTGGACGCTGCCGCGCTCAAAGAGAAGGGCATTCAAGTGCCGTTTGTCGGCCCCGACAACCGTGCCGGTGCCAAGCTGGTGGGCGATGCGTTGGCCAAGGAACTGAAGGCGGGCGACAAGGTCGGCATTATCGAAGGTGTGTCGACCACGTTCAACGCGCAGCAGCGCACGTTGGGCTACCAAGACGCCATGAAGGCCGCCGGTGCCACCGTAGTGGGCGTGCAGTCGGGCCAGTGGGAAATCGACAAGGGCAATACTGTGGCCGCCGGCATGATGCGCGAGCACCCTGACCTGAAGGCGCTGCTGGCCGGTAACGACAGCATGGCGCTGGGCGCGGTGGCAGCGGTCAAGGCCGCTGGCAAAACCGGCAAGGTGCTGGTGGTGGGCTACGACAACATTGGCGCCATCAAGCCGATGCTGGCCGATGGCCGCGTGCTCGCCACGGCCGACCAATACGCCGCCAAACAAGCCGTGTTCGGCATTGAAACCGCGCTGAAGGCCATTGCCGCGAAGACGCCTCAGTCGGCCATGCCAGCCGAGGTGAAGACCGACGTGGTGTTGGTCACCAAAGGCTCTAAGTAATTTTGGCCGAGCGAGACGTGATGAACAGTAACGTTGCCGCACCCGTGTTGACGCTGCGTGCCATGGGCAAAGACTACGTGGCGACGGTGCTCGACGACGTCTCGCTGGAGTTACATGCGGGCGAGGTGCTTGCGCTGACGGGCGAGAACGGCGCCGGCAAAAGCACCTTGTCGAAAATGCTCTGCGGCCTAGTGCAGCCCACGCGCGGCGAAATGCAACTGGGCGGCCAAGCGTTTACGCCCACGTCGCGGCGCGACGCCGAGCGCCATGGTGTGCGCATGGTGATGCAGGAGCTGGGCTTGGTGACCACGCTGTCGGTGGCCGAGAACCTGTTGCTTGACCGCCTGCCCAACCGCAGCGGCTGGATTCGACAGGGCGAGTTACACGCCCTGGCGGCACAGCAGTTGGCCAAGATTGGCCTGCACAACATCGACCCCGCCACGCCGGTGGGGCAGCTCGGCATTGGCCAGCAGCAGATGGTGGAGATTGCACGCAACCTGCAAGACGACACCCGCGTGTTGGTGCTTGACGAGCCCACCGCCATGCTCACGCCGCGCGAAACGCGGCACCTGTTTGAGCAGATCGACCTGCTCAAGGCGCGCGGTGTGGCTATCGTCTACGTGTCGCACCGGCTCGAAGAATTACAGCGCATTGCCGACCGTGTGGCGGTGCTGCGCGATGGCCGTTTGGTCGATGTGCGCGCCATGGCGGGTGTGCAAGAGTCTGAGCTGGTGCAGCGCATGGTGGGCCATGCCGTGCACGAGCACGATGGGCGTGGCCGCCGCACTGCGGGCGCGGTGGTGCTCAGCGCACGTGGCCTTGGCCGTGCGCAAGCGGTGCGCGATGTGGATTTGGATTTGCGCGCCGGTGAAGTCATGGGCTTGGCTGGTTTGGTGGGCTCGGGCCGAACCGAGCTGGTGCGCCTGCTGTTTGGTGCCGACCGCGCCGACCGTGGCGAAATTGTGCTGCACGGCGACAGCGGTCAACCCGCGCAAACCGTTCGCAAAGGCTGGCGCTCCCCCATGCAGGCCATTCGCGCTGGTATCGGTTTGGTGACCGAAGACCGCAAGTCGCAAGGCCTGCTGCTGCCGCAGTCGATCCGCGTGAACACCACGCTGAGCGACCTGGGTGCGGTGTCGCACGGGGGCTGGTTGCAGCGCGCCAAGGAGCGCAGCATTGCGCAGCGCTTGACCACGCTGCTGCGTGTGCGCTCGCGCAACATCGAACAACCTGTGGCCACGCTCAGCGGCGGCAACCAACAAAAGGTGGTGTTTGCGCGCTGGATCCACCGCGAATGCAAAGTGCTGCTGCTCGACGAGCCCACACGTGGGGTGGACGTCGGCGCCCGTGCCGACCTCTACGCCGAACTCGACCGCATGACCGACGCCGGCCGCGCGCTGCTGATGGTGTCGAGCGACCTTCGCGAACTGATGGCCATGTGTGACCGCATCGGCGTGATGAGCGCCGGGCGCCTGGTAGCGGTGTTCGAGCGCGGCGAATGGACTGAACAGTCGTTGCTGGCGGCTGCGTTCGGCGACACCACTGGCCAAACTTCTACTTCTTCGGCAGCCTCTGCCTCTGCTTTTTCCAACGCATCATGAACACTGCCACGCAACCCGTTTCCGCCCCACCGTCTGCTCTCAAAGGGCAACTGGGCACCTACCTGGGCCTGATCGGCGTGCTGGTGGGCATGGTGATCTTGTTCGGCTCGTTGAGCGAATATTTTCTGACGCGCGACACCTTCATCTCCATCGCCAATGAAATCCCCGCGCTGCTGGTGATGGCCGTGGGCATGACGTTTGTGTTGATCATTGCGGGCATCGACCTCTCGGTCGGCTCGGTGCTGGCGCTGAGCGCGGCTGTCACGGCGGCGGCCATTCTGGAATGGAAGCTACCGGTGCCGGTGGCCACGTTGTTGGGCCTGGCCACAGGCCTGGTGTGCGGCAGCATCACGGGTGCGGTGTCGGTGGCTTGGCGCTTGCCGAGCTTCATCGTGTCGCTGGGCATGCTGGAAGCCGTGCGCGGTGGCGCTTATTTGGTGACGGACTCACGCACGCAGTATGTGGGGGACGCCATCTCGGGCTTGGCCGCGCCATGGATCGGTGGCATTTCGGCCGCGTTTGTGTTGGCCGTGGTGCTAGTGGTGGTGGGCCAACTGGTGCTCACGCGCACCGTGTTTGGCCGCCACGTGGTGGGCATTGGCACGAATGAAGAAGCCATGCGTCTGGCGGGTGTAGACCCACGGCCCGTGCGCATCATCGTGTTTGCCGTCACCGGTTTGTTGGCCGGACTGGCGGGGCTGATGCAATCGGCACGGCTGGAGGCGGCTGACCCGAATGCGGGCGTGGGCATCGAGTTGCAAGTGATCGCCGCCGTGGTGATCGGCGGCACCAGTTTGATGGGCGGGCGTGGCTCGGTGGTGAACACGTTTTTTGGCGTGTTGATCATCGCCGTGTTGGAGGCCGGCCTCGCGCAAGTGGGCGCCAGTGAGCCGAGCAAACGCATCATCACCGGCGCGGTGATTGTGGTGGCGGTGATCGTCGACACGCTGCGTCAGCGCCGTGCAGATCGCCGTCTCGCGTAAGGATTGAGGACGTAAGAGATAAAGCATGGCCACCATCAAAGACGTAGCGCAACACGCCGGGGTTTCGGTGACCACGGTGTCGCACGTGATCAACAACACCCGCGTGGTGAGTGCCGAGGGGCGCGAGCGGGTGGAGCTGGCGATTCGCGCGCTGGGCTACGTGCCCAACGCCATGGCGCGCAGCTTGAAGAGCAACAGCTCGGCCACGCTGGGCATGCTGATCCCCAACAGCTCCAACCCTTACTTTGCTGAAATTGTGCGCGCGGTGGAAGACCGCTGTTTCAGCGCCGGCTACACGCTGGTGCTGTGCAACACCGATGATGAACCCGGGCGTCAAAGCGTCTACCTGCAGGTGCTGACCGAGCGGCGCATCGACGGTTTGATTGTGGTGAGCACCGGCACCGTGGACGACCATTCGCTGGCGACCCAACTACAAGGCCTGCGCATTCCCACCGTGCTGGTCGACCGCGAAATTGCCGACCCCACTTGCGACCTGGTGGAGACCGCCCACATGCAAGGCGGCTTGCTGGCCGGGCGGCACTTGTTGTCGCTAGGGCACCAGCGCATCGCCTGCATTGGCGGGCCGCTGGGCGTGATGTCGAGCGAGCAGCGCATCGAAGGCTGGCGCATGGCACTGGCCGAGCGCGGCGTGGTGTTGCGTGCCGATGAACTGCTGTGGCGCGGCGGCTTTACCAGCCAGGGCGGCTACGAAGCTATGCACGCGATTTTGCGCACGGCAGACCGGCCATCGGCCGTGTTTGTGTGCAACGACTTGATGGCGATAGGCGCGCTGCGCGCCGCGCACGAAACCGGCGTGGCGGTGCCCGACGAACTCTCCATCGTGGGCTTTGACGACATCGAACTGTCGTCTTACACCAGCCCCGCGCTCACCACGGTGGCGCAACCCAAGGCACAAATCGGCGGCCTGGCGGTGGACATGCTGCTGGAGCGCGTGAGCGGCAAGCGCCACGAGCCCTGCAAGGTGGTGCTGCAACCGGAGTTGCGGGTGCGTGCCAGTACAGCCAGCCGAACGCCACAGCGTAGCGCTGCCCATCCCGGTGTGGCTCCTTCTTTTCCTCGGGCGATGACGCCTTTGACTTCAACATGACGCAGATCTTGAACGCATCTTCGCCACGCATCGTGGTGCTCGGCAGCCTCAACATGGACTTGGTGGCACGCGTGCCCCATGTGCCCGAAGCCGGCGAAACCCTCACTGGCCATTCGATGGCCACGATACCCGGTGGCAAAGGCGCCAACCAGGCCGTGAGCTGCGCGCGCCAGGGCGCACTCGTGCAGATGGTCGGATGCGTGGGCGACGACGCTTATGGTTCGTCGCTGCGCGCAGCGCTGGAGCAGGATGGCATCAACACCGGTGCACTGCGCACCGTGCCCGCAGAAGCCACGGGCGTGGCGTTGATTTTGGTAGAAGACAACGGCCAGAACCGTATCGTGCTCAACCCCGGTGCCAATGGTCGGTTTGAAGTTGACGAAGCGGCCTTGCGCCAGCAACTGCAGGGCGCGGCCTTCATGGTGGCGCAGTTTGAAGTACCGCTGCCTGAAGTCGCCAAAGCGATTGGCGTAGCGCATGCGGCGGGCTGCAAGGTGTTGCTCAACCCCTCGCCGGTGCAACCCATTGTCGAGCCGTTGTGGCCCTTGATCGACACGCTGGTGGTCAACGAAATCGAAGCCAAGGATTTGAGTGGCCACGCGGTCAACACACCGCAAGAGGCGGTGGTGGCCGGGCAGGCCTTGCTTGCCAAAGGTGTGGCACGTGTGGTGGTCACGCTAGGCGCGCACGGTGCGGTGGCGGTGACGGCCGATGGTGCCAGCTACCACCCTGCGCTGAAGGTGCAGGCCGTGGACACCACCGCTGCTGGCGACACCTTTCTGGGCGCGCTGGCTACCGCCTTGGGTGAAGGCCAATCTTTGAATGAAGCCGTGCGCCTGGGCATTCGCGCCGCTGCGTTGTGTGTGCAGCAGCCTGGCGCGCAGCCGTCGATTCCTACACGCGACGCGGTGCTGCGCAGCCCCATGCCCCCGGAGTGGACAAGCTTATGAAACGCACCACGCTATTGCACGCCGAACTCTCGCACCTGATCGCGTCGCTGGGCCATGGCGATGCTTTGGTAATTGGCGATGCGGGCCTGCCCATTCCGCCAGGGCCGCAGCGCATCGACCTGGCCGTGATGCGCGGCGTGCCGGGCTTGGCCGACGTGCTGCAGGCGGTGTTGTCAGAGATGCAGGTGGAAGGCGTGTTGATCGCCAACGAGGCTGTACCAAATGGCGCGGGTTTGCCCGCTTGGTATCCGCAGGCGCTGACCGCGCAAGGCATCACGCCGCAAACTGTGTCGCACGAAGAGTTCAAACGCCGCAGCGCCAGTGCGCGGGCGGTGGTGCGCACTGGGGAATGCACACCTTACGCCAACATCATGCTGGTGGCGGGTGTGGCATTTTGAGTGGGCCTGGCTAGCCTCAAAAAAGTGAGCTAGCCGCGCTTATCTGGTAAGCGTAAAAAGCTACTTTCGACCCGAAGGCAAAGGCTGCACCGCACCGGCCGCGCGCGTGAACAGATTTTTGTCTGCGTCTTTTTGCCGCTTGGCGACTTCAGCCGCAGCCTTCTCTTTGGCTTGCTCGGCCGCTTTGTCGGCAATGGTCTTCTGCAGCTTGGCCAGGTCTTGGAGGGAATTGACTTTCATGCCCTGCATTATCAAAGTAAACCGGCCTCTGCCATCGAAGACGTTTCGCCCGCACCCACGATCATGTGATCCAGCACCCGCACATCCACCAGCGCCAGTGCCGCGCGCAGGCTGCGTGTCAGGGCTTCGTCGGCTGGTGATGGTTTTACTCCGCCGCTCGGATGGTTGTGCGCCAGGATCACCGCAGCGGCATGGTGGTGCAGGGCGCGCAGCACCACTTCGCGTGGGTAAACGCTGGTTTGCGTCAACGTGCCTCTGAACAATTCTTCCATCGCCAACAGCCGGTGTTGCGCATCTAGAAACAACACGGCAAAGACTTCGTACGGGCGGTTGGAGAGGTGCAACTGCAGGTAGTAGCCCACGGCGTCGGGGCTGTCGAACACCTCGCGTTCGCGCAACTGCTCGGCCATGGCGCGGCGGGCGAGTTCCAGTACCGCGACCAGTTCGGCGCGTTTGGCCGGGCCCAGGCCTTTGATGCGGCGCAGGTCGTCCACCGTGGCGTGCAACAGGCCGGCCATGCCGCCAAAACCCACGGGCGGAGGGTCTATGAGTTCTTGCGCCAGTTGCAGCACGCCTTTGCCGGCCAGGCCGGTGCGCAGCAGCAGGGCCAGCAGTTCGGCGTCGCTCAGCGCGCCCGGGCCGCGCGCGAGCAGCTTTTCGCGGGGGCGGGCGTCGGCGGGCAGGTCTTTGAGGGGCATGGGCGGCTCCAGTCTCCGGTTAGGACGGGAAGCCGCGTGTGACAAGGCTTTGGGACAGCCTGAAAGGTGATTTGCTGCCGAGGGTGCGGCGCGCGCCCCGGCTTTCTACAATAGAGGGCAGTTTATTGATAACCGCCGTGGTGCGCCACGGCCTTCGAGAGTTTTATGTCGTCCACACCCACGCTTGTCCAACCCAGCTCATTCCTGACCCTGCATTACCGCTTGGCAGGGCCCGGTGGCGACATCATCAACACGTTTGAAGGCAAACCCGCCACCTTGTCGCTGGGTACGGGTGAGCTGTCGCCCGCCGTCGAGCAGCGTCTGCTGGGCCTGGAAGAGGGCACACGTGCCACGTTCGAGATTCCGGCCGGCGAGGCTTTTGGCGAGCGCAAGGCCGACATGGTGCAGTGGGTGGCGCGCAAGCTGCTGAACCAACTGGGCGACCCGGACGAAAAATACAACATTGGCGACGTGGTGCAGTTTCCCACGCCGGACGGCCTGGGCCAGTACGCTGGCGCCGTGCAGCAAGTGGGCAATGCGGACAGCCCAGACGCCGTGTTGTTCGACTTCAACCACCCGCTGGCCGACCAGCCGGTGACGTTTGAAGTGCAACTGATTGGGGTGTTATGAGCGACGTGAAGGCCTTGGGCCCAGAAGAAATCATCCTGGCCGAGCCGCGTGGCTTTTGTGCCGGTGTAGACCGCGCCATTGAAATTGTGGAACGCGCGCTAGCCAAGTTTGGCCGGCCCATCTACGTGCGCCATGAGATCGTGCACAACACCTACGTGGTCAACGACCTGAAGGACAAAGGCGCCATCTTCATCGAAGAACTGTCCGACGTGCCGCCCGGCGCCACGCTGGTGTTCTCGGCCCACGGCGTGAGTAAGGTGGTACAAGACGAAGCGCGTGCGCGCGGCTTTCAGATCTTTGACGCCACCTGCCCCCTGGTCACCAAGGTGCACGTGGAAGTGGCCAAGCTGCACAAAGAAGGCTTCGAGTTCATCATGATCGGCCATAAGGGCCACCCCGAGGTGGAAGGCACGATGGGCCAGCTCGACAGCGGCATCCACCTGGTGGAAGACGTGGCCGACGTGGCCAAGGTACAGCCCGGTCAGACCGAGCGCCTGGCGGTGGTCACGCAAACCACATTGAGCGTGGACGACGCGGCCGAAATCTCCGCCGCCGTGCGTGCGCGTTTCCCCAACATCCGCGCGCCGAAGATGCAAGACATCTGCTACGCCACGCAGAACCGGCAAGACGCCATCAAGGTGATGAGCCCGCAGGTCGACATCGTGATCGTGGTGGGCAGCCCCACCAGCTCCAACAGCAACCGCCTGCGCGAACTGGCGGAAAAGCTGGGCACCGACAGCTACATGGTCGACAGCGCAGAAGAGCTGCAACCCGCGTGGTTTGAAGGTAAGAGCCGTGTGGGTTTGACCGCTGGTGCCTCGGCCCCCGAGGTGCTGGTGAAGCAGGTGATCGACCGTATCAAGGCACTGGGCGCGGTGTCGGTACGCAAGATGGACGGCATTGAAGAAACCACCAAGTTTCCGCTGCCCAAGGGCTTGCGCATGGACAGCACGGGCTTGCCGGCTGAAGGCGCTTTAATTCAAAAAGCTTAAAGAAAAAATGCCGCTAGCGCATATGCCGCTAGCGGCAGTAGCTATTGTTTAAATAGCGAATGTCCGATGAGGTTTAAGCTGGGTCAGGCCTGCAACAGGCGCTGAACATACTGGCTCACACCGCTGCTCACATCGGCAAATTGGTGATCGCAACCCGTAGCGCGCAAGGCCGTCAAATCGGCTTGTGTGTAGCTTTGGTACTTGCCCCGCAGCGCGTCGGGGAAGGCGATGTACTCAATCAAACCTTGCTTCACCGCATCGTGCAGGCTCAGCGCGGGCAACTTGTCTTGCGCGCGCAGGGTGTTGACCACGGCGTGGGCAATGTCGTTGAACGGTTGGGCGCGGCCGGTGCCGAGGTTGAACACGCCAGATTTGGTGGGGTTGTCGTAGAACCACAGGTTGACGGCCACCACGTCGTCGACAAACACGAAGTCGCGCATCTGGCCGCCGGCGGGGTAGCCACCGTATTCGCCAAACAGCTTGACCTTGCCGTCGGCCTTGAACTGGTTGAGTTGGTGAAACGCCACGCTGGCCATGCGGCCCTTGTGTTGCTCGCGCGGGCCGTAGACGTTGAAATAGCGAAAGCCCACCACCTGCGCCATGTTGCGTTGGGCAATGCGGCTGAAGTCGGTGCCGCATTCAAGGCGCATGCGTTGGTCGAACAGCAGTTTGGAGTAGCCGTAGACGTTGAGCGGCTGCTCGTATTCGGGCACTTCGATGAACTTCTCAGAGCCGCCATACGTGGCGGCGGAAGACGCGTACAGCAGGCGTGTGCCTTGTTGCTGGCACGACTGGAACAGGCCACACGACAAGGTGTAGTTGTTGTCCATCATGTACTTGCCGTTGTGCTCCATGGTGTCGCTGCAAGCGCCTTCATGGAACACCGCTTCCACCTTGCCGTAGTGGCCTTGGGCGAAGCGTGGGTAGAACACGTCCAGATCCACATAGTCGGCGATCTGCAGGTCGACCAGGTTGCGGAATTTGTCGCCCTGGGTGAGGTCGTCTACCGCAATGATGTCGGTGATGCCGCGTGCGTTCAGGCCACGGATGATGTTGCTGCCGATGAAGCCGGCGGCGCCGGTCACAACAATGCGGGTCATGGTCGTATCCTTTTTCAGCAAGAAAAGAGCTTAGTGCTTGACGAGCGGGTTGAGCAGCCCGTATTCACGCGGGGATACCGCGGAACCGGCTTTGCCGGGCCGCTGGTATCGCCCCCTGCAAGGGGGTTGGCGAAGCGACACGAAGTGCGCGAAGGCTGGGGGTTAGCCATTAAACAGTTCGTCATAGCTGACGGTGGCGGTGCCGAATTTGCCGACCACAATGCCGCCCGCGCGGTTGGCCAAGGGCATGGCGTCGCGTAACGACAGACCCGCAGCGCACAAGGCAGCCAGTGTCGCAATCACGGTATCGCCCGCGCCAGTCACATCAAACACTTCGCGCGCTTGGGCGCTGACGTGGAGTTCGCCGGCGGCGTCAAACAGCGTCATGCCTTCTTCGCTGCGTGTGAGCAGCAGGGCGTCGAGCGCCAGGTGTTCACGTAAGGCATGGGCCTTGGTGCGCAAGTCGTCTTCGCTCGTCCAGTCGCCGATGACGTGCTGCAACTCGGCGCGGTTGGGGGTCAGCACGGTAGCGCCCCGGTAACGTGAGTAGTCGGAGCCCTTGGGGTCGATCAGCACAATTTTGTTCTGGCTGCGCGCCAGGGTGATCATGTCTTGCACGTGGGCCAAGCCGCCCTTGCCGTAGTCGGAAAACAGCACGGCTTTGTGCTGCGGCAACAGGGTGGCAAACTGCGCTGACTGCGAGGCCAGAATTTCGCTTTTGGGCGTGTTTTCAAAGTCCATGCGCAGCAGTTGCTGCTGGCGGCCGATGACGCGCAACTTGACGGTGGTTTGCAGATCCGCATCACGCCCGAAGTGCGGTTTGATGCCGGTCTTGGCCACCAACGCTTCGAGCTTGTGGCTGGCTTCGTCTTCACCCACCACGGTGAGCAGCGAGGCTTGGGCGCCGAGCGTGACCACGTTGTAGGCCACGTTGGCCGCGCCGCCGGAGCGCTCTTCTTCACGCGACACCCGCACCACCGGCACGGGCGCTTCGGGGCTGATACGGTCGACTGCACCGTACCAGTAGCGGTCGAGCATGACGTCGCCGACCACCAGCACCTCGGCTTGGGCCATTTGGTCGCGAGAAAGGGTTGAGAGGTTTGTCATCTTTTTTCTTCACTGCCGAGGCAAAGCCGGCAACGGTTCATTCTAGAAAAACGCCACGCAGTCGGCTTGGACTAGCCGGTGGCGTTTCACATGATTACAGCTCTTCTACTCTTCTGGCGGGGTAGCTGTCCCATGCTTGGCAGCCAGGGCATTGCCAGAAGTGTTGCTTGGCTTCAAAGCCACAAGCGGCACAGCGGTAGCGAGTGAGCGGCTTGGTGGCGTGGTCCAGGGCACGTTGCACCTGAGGGTGGAATTCTTCGTGTTGCAGCGTTTCGCCTGCAATCCAGCGTGCGGCGGCGACCAGTGATTTTTCGTGGTCTAGGTGTTGGGCGTAGCGCAGGCGTGCGGCCTGTTTCGCTTCGGCTGAATCACCGGCCATCGACACGATGGCTTCCAGCACATCCAGCGACGGAAAGTGTTGGTAGCTGGCTTCGAGTGCGGCCAGGGCTTCGGCTTGGCGCCCGGTTTGCTCGCCGGTGCGTGCCAGCATGCTGGCGGCCAGTGGCATGGCATTCGGCGTGGCTTCGGCAATGTTCAGCAGGGTGTTGAAGGCGTCTTGCGGGCGTTCGGTTTTGCTGAACAAATGTGCCAGGTCAAAGCGTGGGCGCGGCGACTGTGGCGCGATGGTGATGGCTTGTTCCAGCCGCTGTTGGGCGTCTGCGGCGTTGCCAGCGGTTTGCAGCGTGGCGGCTTCTTCGCACAGGTAGTGCGCCAAGCGGCCACTGAAAGTGCCTTGGGCCGAAGCTTCGAGCTTCTTGGCGATTTCGGCGGCGTGTGGCCAGTCGCGCGAACGTTCGTAGATCGACAGCAACGCCAAGCGGCTTTGTTCTTCGAAGCGGCTGCCTTCGAGTTTGCGCAGTGCGGTTTCGGCACGGTCCAGCAGGCCGGCTTTGAGGAAGTCTAGGGCCAGCGCGTGTTGCGCGCGGTGGCGGTCGTCGGCGCTCAGGTCGCCACGCGACAGCAAATGCTCGTGCACCCGCACGGCGCGTTCGTATTCGCCACGGCGGCGGAACAGGTTGCCAAGGGCAAAGTGCAGTTCCGATGTGTCGGGGTCTTTTTGGACGGCTTCGATGAAGGCGTCGATGGCTTTGTCTTGCTGCTCATTGAGCAGAAAGTTCAGGCCCTTGAAGTAAGCCTTGGGAGCCTGGCGGTTTTCCAGCCGCAGTTGGCGCAGGTCAAAGCGCGAGGCCAACCAGCCCAGCACAAACGCAAGCGGCAGGCCAAGCAGCAGCCAACTGAGGTCAAATTCCATGAGGCGGTTCGCTGAGCGGCTCAGAGGCCGTGTTGGTATAGGTGGGCGCTTCTTTGGGGGCGACTGGTGCGGTGGCCGCAGCGGACAGCGGCTGTGCCTTTTTGGCGGCAACGCGGTGTTTCCACCAGCGCGGCACCATGCCCAGCACACCCACGGCCAAGCCAGCGGCAAACGCGCTCAAGATCAGCAGCACCATGGGTGCGCGCCACTGCGTGCCAAAAAAGAAGTGCACGGCGGCGTCTTGCTGGTTGTTCAGCGCAAAAGCGAAAAGGGTAAAAAAAATGGCCGCCCTAAGTACCCACTTGAGCAGCCATATCAGGTTTTTCATTCTGGTCCTCTTTCGTGAGGTTCATTCTAGCGAATGGAATCGGTGAACCTGTTCACCTGAAAGTCTTTCAAGCTCTGCGTGCTACAGGCTTTTCGTCGAGATCGATGTGGCGTTCGTCCACCGCTTCGCGCAGCGCTTTGCCGGGCTTGAAGTGCGGAACACGCTTCTCGGGAATGGCCACGCTTTCACCACTGCGCGGGTTGCGCCCCATGCGCGGCGGGCGACGGGTCACGGAGAAACTGCCGAAGCCACGGATTTCAATGCGGTGCCCACGGACCAGGGCCTCGCTGACGGCATCCAGGATGGTCTTGACGGCGTATTCAGCGTCACGATGGGTGAGCTGGCTGAAACGGGCCGCGAGTTCTTCAACGAGGTCAGATCGGGTCATTGTTCTTGTGCAGTCGTTAAGTGAAACAGGCCAACCCGCTTGCCTCGCAAGTCGAGTTGGCCTGTGCCTAACCAATCAACAATTAACTAGTGCTTAGTTATTGTTGTTGTCCAGCTTGGCGCGCAGCAGGGCGCCCAGGCTGGTGGTGCCGGCATTTTCGCGAGCAGAAGCTTGGCTCAGAGCGGCCATGGCTTCACCTTGATCCGCTGCATCCTTGGCCTTGATGGACAGTTGGATGTTGCGCGTCTTGCGGTCCACGTTCACCACCACGGCGGTAACTTCGTCGCCTTCCTTCAGCACGTTACGGGCATCTTCAACGCGGTCGCGCGAGATTTCCGAAGCACGCAGGTAGCCGATGATGTCTTCGCCGAGGTCGATTTCAGCGCCACGGGCGTCAACGGTCTTGACCTTGCCGGTCACCGTTTGGCCCTTGTCGTTCACGGTCACGAAGGTCGTGAAAGGATCGCTGTCGAGTTGCTTGATGCCCAAGCTGATGCGTTCGCGGTCGACGTCAACGGCCAACACGATGGCTTCAACTTCTTGACCCTTCTTGTAGTTGCGAACAGCGGCTTCGCCGGGTTCGTTCCACGACAGGTCGGACAAGTGCACCAGGCCGTCGATACCAGCAGCCAAGCCAACGAACACGCCGAAGTCGGTGATCGACTTGATCGGGCCCTTGACGCGGTCGCCACGCTTCGTGTCTTGCGCGAATTCTTGCCATGGGTTGGCCTTGCATTGCTTCATGCCCAGGCTGATACGGCGCTTGTCTTCGTCGATGTCCAGAACCATGACTTCGACTTCTTCACCCAGCGTGACCAGCTTGGCAGGAGCGATGTTCTTGTTGGTCCAGTCCATTTCGGACACGTGCACCAAGCCTTCGATGCCTGGCTCGAGTTCCACGAATGCACCGTAGTCGGCGATGTTCGTGACCTTGCCGAACAGGCGGGTGCTTTGTGGGTAGCGGCGCGAAACACCCATCCATGGGTCGTCGCCCATTTGCTTCAGACCCAGCGAGACACGGTTCTTTTCGGTGTCGAACTTCAGGATCTTGGCGGTGATTTCTTGACCAGCCGTCACCACTTCGCTTGGGTGACGGACGCGGCGCCATGCCATGTCGGTGATGTGCAACAGGCCGTCGATACCGCCCAGATCAACGAACGCACCGTATTCGGTGATGTTCTTGACCACGCCTTGCACCACGGAACCTTCTTTCAGGGTTTCCATCAGCTTGGCGCGTTCTTCGCCCATGGAGGCTTCCACCACAGCGCGGCGGCTCAGCACAACGTTGTTGCGCTTGCGGTCGAGCTTGATGACCTTGAATTCCATGGTCTTGTTCTCGTAGGGAGACAAGTCCTTGATAGGGCGGGTGTCGATCAGCGAACCGGGCAGGAATGCGCGGATGCCGTTGACCAGAACGGTCAGACCGCCCTTGACCTTGCCGCTGGTGGTGCCGGTAACGAATTCGCCGGATTCCAGGGACTTTTCCAGAGACATCCACGAAGCCAGACGCTTGGCGGTGTCGCGGCTGACGATGGTGTCGCCGTAGCCGTTTTCGATGGCAACGATGGCCACCGAGATGAATTCGCCAACCTGGACTTCAACTTCGCCCTTATCGGACTTGAACTCTTCCAGAGGAACGTAAGCTTCGGACTTCAGACCAGCGTTGACGACCACGAAGTTGTGTTCGATACGGACGACTTCAGCGGTAACGACTTCACCCACGCGGGTTTCAGTACGTTGTTCCGATTCGGCGAATAGGTCGGCAAAAGATTCAGACATTGATTTTCCTAAACCACGTAGCAGGTTTCCGGGAGCGGAATTGCACCCGTTTCTAAGACTGTCGTGGCGGTATTGCGGTGATGAGCCGCAGGGGTTACGAGTTAAAAAACCACGCGTCACCAATGGGTGCGAAGGCAGCGGTTGCGGCCGGCAGCATTGAGGCGAAACGTGGACCTTTATTTACCGCAACAACACATGCTGCTGCGGTTTTGGCCCCCATCAAAACTTCTTACGAGGCCTTGAACGGTTGCCGGCTTTGCCACCAAGACAGCACCTGATCGACCGACTGTGTGATCGAGATTTCAGAGTTGTCGAGCAACAAAGCATCTTGCGCTGGCTTCAAAGGCGCCACGCTGCGGGACGAGTCCCGGGCGTCGCGTGCTTCCAGGTCGGCGCGAAGACTGTCGATTGTAGTTGAAATACCCTTTGAAATCAACTGCTTATGCCGGCGCTCCGCACGGCAGGCGGCGCTGGCCGTGAGGTAGACCTTCAAAGGCGCGTCGGGGAAGATCACCGTGCCCATGTCACGCCCGTCGGCCACCAGTCCCGGCAGACGGCGAAAGCTGTGTTGCAAGGCCACCAAGGCCACGCGCACCGAGGGCAGCGCCGACACTTTGGAGGCGTTCATACCTGCTTCTTCGGTGCGGATTTGTTCGGTGACATCGTCGCCATCCAGCAACACTTTGCCCTGGATGAAGCGCACCGGCAGCTTTTGCGCCATGGCGGCGATCTCGGCTTCGTGTGCAGCGTCAATGGTCAGTCCTCGGCGGACGGCGGCCAGCGCGGTGACGCGGTACATCGCCCCGGAGTCGAGAAAGTGGTAGCCCAGGTGGGCTGCCACGGCCACAGCCACGGTGCCTTTGCCCGAGGCGGTGGGGCCATCGACACAAATCACCGGGATGTTGGCCGTAGCGGTGTGGCACAACGACAGCAACGACTCGAAGTAGTCCGGGAAGGTCTTGGCGACGCATTTCGGGTCTTCAATGCGCACCGGCAGACCGGCGGGATTGAAGGCCGCGAGCGAGAAACACATGGCGACGCGGTGGTCGTCATAGGTGTGGATGCTGGCCGCGCGCCAATCGGCTGCGTTGGGCAGCGGTTGCACGGTGATGAAGTCGGCGCCTTCTTCCACCGTGGCGCCGAGCTTGCGCAACTCGGTGGCCATGGCGGCGATGCGGTCGGTTTCTTTCACGCGCCAACTGGCGATGTTGCGTAGCGTGCTGGGGCCGTCGGCGTAGAGCGCCATCACGGCCAGGGTCATGGCGGCATCGGGGATGTGGTTGCAGTCCAGATCCAGCGCCTTCAGTGGCCAGGCGCCACGGCGGATTTCCAGCCAGTTGGGGCCACCTTCGATGATGGCGCCCATGGAACGCGCAGCTTCGATGAAACGAATGTCACCCTGGATCGAGGCTTCGCCAACGCCTTCAATGCGGAGCTTTTGATCGTTTTGGCCTGTAGCGCCCGTTCCAATAGCGCCAAGCGCTATGAAATAGCTGGCGGAGGAGGCGTCTGCCTCGACGTGGATTTCACCTGGCGACTGGTAGCGGCTGCCGGCGGGAATGGTGAAACGTTGCCAGCCTTCGCGGCGCACCTGGATGCCGAAACGCGCCAACAGGTTGAGTGTGATCTCGATGTAGGGCTTGGAAATCAACTCTCCCACCACCTCGATCGTCACGTCTTGCTTGGCGACCAGTGGCAGCGCCATCAGCAGCGCGGTGAGGAACTGGCTGGACACATCGCCGCGCACGCGGATCGGCGCATCCAGTTGCAGTCGTGGGCCGGCGCCTTGGCCGCCGATTTCCAGCGGCGGGTAGCCGGGGTTGCCGGTGTAGGCCACCAGGCAGCCAAGTTGGCGCAGGGCGTCCACCAGATCGCCAATCGGTCGCTCGTGCATGCGTGGCACACCATGCAGCGTGAAGTGGCCGCCCAGGACGGCCAGCGCAGCGGTCAGCGGGCGGATGGCGGTGCCGGCGTTGCCCATGAACAAATCGGCTTGAGTGACTTTGAGTTGGCCGTTGAGCCCTTCAATCGTTACGCTGGTGCCGTTTTGCGTGATGGCGCAGCCCAGCTTGCGCAGCGCGGCCAGCATGACCTGCGTGTCGTCCGAATCCAGCAGGTCGTGGATGGTGGTGGTGCCAGCGCTCAGCGCGGCCAGCAGCAACACGCGGTTGGAGATGCTTTTGGAGCCGGGCAACAGCACGGTGCCGCCTGCGCTTTGCAGGGGAGGGAGGTCGAGGAAGGCGTTGCTGAACATTATTTTTGTGGTTTGAACGACACCATGCGCCAGTCGGTGCGGGCGTCGCTGGCCTGGCTGATCAGCCCTTCGAGCGCGTCGCCGTTCTGGTTTTCAATCATGTGCTCCATGGCTTGCAGCGTGCGCCGAAACGCTTGCGACTGGGTCAGCACTTCTTCCTTGTTGGCCAGCAACACGTCGCGCCACATGCGCGGGTCGCTCGCGGCGATGCGCGTGAAGTCGCGAAAGCCGGGGCCAGCCAGTTTCAAGTATTCCTCGCCCTGGGGCTGCGTCAGCATGCTGTGCATCATGGCAAAAGCGATGAGGTGCGGCAGGTGGCTGACGGCGGCAAACGCAGCGTCGTGCGATTCGGGCGTCATCGTCATCACGTGGCACTGCAGCGCGCTCCACACCTCGGTGGCGCGGCGTACCTGCTCGGGCAGGGTGCGCTCGATTGGGGTGAGGATGATGTGCCGACCGGTGTAGAGGTCGGCGTCGGCATGTTCCACGCCGGACACTTCTTTACCCGTGATGGGGTGGGCCGGCACAAACGAGCCCACTTGCTCGCGCAGCGCGCGGCGCGCGGCGTCGACCACGTCGCGCTTGGTGGAGCCCACGTCCATCACCAGCGTGTTCGGCGTGATCAGGTGTTTGATCGATTTGAACGTGGCTTCGGTCGCAGCCACCGGCACGGCCAAGAGCACGATGTCGGCACCGGCCACGGCCAGCAGGGCGGAGGGCGCCTCGACGTCGATCACGCCAAGTTGTCGCGCCTGGCTAGTGGTGGAGGGTGACTTGCTGTAGCCCACCACCCGTTTGACCAGGCCTGCGCGCTTGAGCGCCAGTGCAAACGAGCCACCCATCAAGCCGCAGCCAATCAGGCCGAGTTGTTCAAACATGGCGGGCTCTTTCAGGCGCTCAGGGGGTAGGTGCCGATGACTTTGTAGAACGCGCAGATCTCGCGCAGTTCTTTCAAGGCCTCTGCAATGTGCGGCTGGCTGGGGTGGCCATCAAGGTCAATGTAGAAGAAGTAGTCCCACTGGCCGGTGCGCGCGGGGCGCGACTCGAATCGCGTCATCGACACGCCATGGCGCTTCAGCGGCAGCAGCAGGTCGTGCATGGCGCCGGGCTTGTTGGGCACAGACACGACCAGGCTGGTGCAATCGCGGCCGGTGGCATCAGGCGTGCTCAGCGTTTGCGGCAGGCAGATAACGGCGAAGCGGGTGCGGTTGTAGGCGTCGTCCTGGATGGCGTGGCCGATGATGTTCAGGCCGAACAAGGTGGCTGCACGTTCGCTGGCGATACCTGCCCAGGTGGGGTTTTCGGATGCCAGGCGTGCGCCTTCAGCGTTGCTCGACACCGGGCGGCGCTCGGCGTTCGGCAGGTGGTGGCTCAGCCAGGCCTGGCACTGTGCCAGGGCTTGCGGATGGGCCGCCACGACTTCAATGCCATCGAGTGAGTTGTCTTTGCGCAGCAAGTGGTGGCGCACCAGCAGGCTGACTTCGCCCACCACGTGCACGGGTGAATGCAGGAACAGATCAAGTGAGCGCGTGACCACACCTTCTGTGGAGTTCTCGACGCCCACCACGCCGTATTGCGATGCACCGGAGGCGGTGGCATGGAACACTTCGTCGAAGTTGGCACAGTAGACGAATTCCACCGCGCTACCGAAGTAGTCGAGTGCAGCCTGTTCAGTAAAGGTGCCTGGTGGGCCGAGCACGGCCACGCGTTGCGGCGACTCCAGCGCCAGGCATGCCGACATGATTTCGCGCCAGATGGTGGCAACGTGCTGGCCTTTTAGTGGGCCGGTATTGCCGTTCTGGATCTTCTGAATGACTTGGGCCACGCGGTCCGGGCGGAAGAAGGGCGAGCCTTCGCGTTTCTTGATTTCGCCCACTTGTTCGGCCACGTTGGCGCGGCGGTTCAGCAGCGACAGCAACTGCTGGTCGATGCTGTCGATCTGCACACGCAGGTCGGCCAAGGTTGCGGGAGGGGTGCCCTCAGGGCTGTGCGATTTGTCTGCGTGCATGGGTCAAGCCTGCTCTTTTTCGAATTCTTGCATGTAGTTCACCAACGCCTGCACACCTTCGATGGGCATGGCGTTGTAAATGCTGGCGCGCATGCCGCCCACCGACTTGTGGCCCTTGAGCTGCAGCAATCCACGGGCTTTGGCGCCGGCCAGGAAGGCGTCGTTGCGCGACTCGTCACGCAAGAAGAACGGCACATTCATGCGCGAGCGGCAGTTCACGTCGACCTTGTTGACGTAGAAGTGCGAGGCATCAATGGTGCGGTACAGCAACTCGGCCTTGGCGATGTTGTGATACTCCATGGCGGCAATGCCGGTCAAGGCGCCAGCGGTTTGCTGCTTCAGCCACTTAAACGTCAACCCGGCGATGTAGATCGCATAGGTGGGGGGCGTGTTGAACATCGACTCATTGTCGGCCACGGTCTTGTAGTTGAAGGCGTTGGGGCACACGGCGAGCGCGTGGCCGAGCAAGTCTTCGCGCACCACCACCAGCGTGACGCCAGCGGGGCCGAGGTTCTTTTGCGCGCCGCCAAAAGCCACGCCAACGCGGCTCCAGTCCACCGGGCGCGAGGCCACGTGCGATGAAAAGTCGATCACCAGCGGGGTGTCGCTGCCCAGCGCCTTGAGGTCGGGCAGGGTGTGGAATTCCACGCCGTCGATGGTCTCGTTGGTGCAGATGTGCAGGTAGCTGGCGTTGGGGCTCAACTGCCAGGTGCTGGCGTCTGGCAGGCTGGTGTGGCCGGGCTTGCCGTTCAGACCGGCATTGTTGGCCGCAATGTTGACTGTGCAGTACTTCTGCGCTTCTTTTTGCGACTTCTGGCTCCAGCTACCGGTGACCACAAAGTCGGCCGTGCCGCCACGGCTCAGGTTCAACGGCACGATGGCGTTTTCAGCCAGGCCGCCGCCCTGCATGAACAGAATCTTGAAGTTGCTGGGGATGGCCAGCAGTTCGCGGATATCAGCCTCGGCCTGTTCGTAGATCGAGATGAATTCTTTGCCGCGGTGGCTCATCTCCATCACGCTCATGCCGCTGCCATGCCAGTTCAGCATTTCTGCAGCAGCCTGCTCCAAAACCTGTTGCGGGATGGCGGCGGGGCCGGCGGAAAAGTTGTAGGGGCGCTGCATAGTGTCTATGGGTAAAAACGGGCCCCTACGCCCAATAGATAAGCGTAGGGTGCTATTGAAGTGCTAGCGTCTTGGCAAGACGGCGAGGTTGTTGCGAGCTTATGCGTCTGGTGCGCTGGATTCGCCAACATCACCGCCTTCGCTTGGCTCACCAGATTCGCCGGACTCACCTGAGCCAGCGCCGTCGTTTGCATCGTTTTCCACAATGCGTTGCAGGCCGCTGAGCTTGGAGCCTTCGTCCAGGCCAATCAGCGTCACGCCCTGGGTGGCTCGGCCCATTTCGCGAATCTCGCCCACACGGGTGCGCACCAGAACGCCCTTGTCGGTGATCAGCATGATTTCGTCATCCGCGTGCACCAGCGTGGCGGCGACCACCTTGCCGTTGCGCTCGCTTTGCTGGATGGCAATCATGCCCTTGGTGCCACGGCCGTGGCGCGTGTATTCGGTGATGTTGGTGCGTTTGCCGTAACCGTTTTCGGTGGCGGTGAGCACGCTTTGTTGCTCGTCTTCGGCCACCAACATGGCGATCACGCTTTGGCCGTCTTCCAGCGTCATGCCGCGCACGCCGCGTGCGTTGCGGCCCATGGGGCGCACATCGTTTTCATCAAAGCGCACGGCCTTGCCGCCGTCGCTGAACAGCATCACGTCGTGTTCGCCGTCGGTCAGCGAGGCTCCGATCAAGAAGTCGCCTTCGTCCAAGCCCACAGCGATGATGCCGGCCTTGCGCGGGTTGTTGAACTCGTCGAGCGCGGTCTTCTTCACGGTGCCCATGCTGGTCGCCATGAACACGTATTGATCAGCCGGGAAGGTGCGCTTGTCGCCGGTCAGTGCCAACACCACGTTGATCTTCTCGCCTTCTTGCAGCGGGAACATGTTGACAATAGGACGGCCACGCGAACCGCGCGAGCCTTGCGGTACTTCCCACACCTTGAGCCAGTACAGGCGGCCACGGTTGGAGAAACACAGCAGGTAGTCATGGGTGTTGGCGATGAAGAGTTGGTCGACCCAATCGTCTTCTTTGGTCGCCGTGGCTTGTTTGCCGCGTCCGCCACGCTTTTGTGCGCGGTATTCCGACAGCGGCTGGCTCTTGATGTAGCCGCTGTGTGAGAGCGTGACCACCATGTCGGTCGGGGTGATCAGGTCTTCGGTGCTGAGGTCGAACGAGGAGTGTTCCACCACGCTGCGGCGCGCGCCGATTTTCGATTGACCGAACTCTTCGCGGATGGCGGTGAGTTCTTCACCAATGATGATGGAGACGCGTTCTGGCTTGGCCAGAATGTCGAGCAGGTCTTCGATTTCAGCCATGACCTGCTTGTATTCGGCCACGATCTTGTCTTGTTCCAGGCCGGTCAGGCGCTGCAGACGCATCTGCAGAATTTCTTGCGCTTGGGTGTCAGACAAGCGGTACAGGCCATCAGCGCCCATGCCGAAGTCTTTTTCCAGGCCGTCTGGGCGGTAGTCGTCAGCGTTGATCACGCCGCCGTCGGCACGCGTGCGGGTGAGCATCTCGCGCACCAGTTTGCTATCCCAACGGCGCGCCATCAGTTCAGACTTGGCGACTGGCGGGGTAGGGGCGCCGCGGATGATGGCGATGAAGTCGTCAATATTAGCCAACGCAACGGCCAGACCTTCCAGCACGTGGCCGCGTTCGCGGGCTTTGCGCAGGTTGAAGATGGTGCGGCGTGTGACCACTTCGCGGCGGTGTTCCAGGAACACTTCCAGCAGATCGCGCAAGTTGCACAGCTTGGGCTGGCCGTTGACCAGCGCCACCATGTTCATGCCGAAGGTGTCTTGCAGCTGGGTTTGCTTGTACAAGTTGTTCAGCACCACCTCGGGCACTTCACCGCGCTTGAGCTCGATCACCAAGCGCATGCCCGACTTGTCGGACTCGTCCTGGATGTGGCTGATGCCTTCGATCTTCTTCTCGTGCACCAACTCGGCCATGCGCTCCTGCAGCGTCTTCTTGTTGACCTGGTAGGGCAGCTCGTCCACGATGATGGCCTGGCGCTGGCCCTTGTCGATGTCTTCAAAGTGGCAGCGTGCACGCATCACCACCTTGCCGCGGCCGGTGCGGTAGCCGTCTCGCACACCGTTGATGCCGTAGATGATGCCGGCCGTGGGGAAGTCAGGCGCGGGGATGATCTCCATCAACTCGTCGATCGTCGCTTCGGGGTGTCGCAATAGGTGCAAACACGCATCCACCACTTCGTTCAAGTTGTGTGGCGGAATGTTGGTGGCCATGCCCACGGCAATACCCGACGAGCCATTGACCAGCAAGTTGGGGAAGCGCGCTGGCATGACGTGCGGCTCTTGCTCGCTACCGTCGTAGTTGGGGCCGAAGTCAACGGTTTCTTTATCTAGATCGGCCAGCAACTCATGGGCGATCTTGGACATGCGGATTTCGGTGTACCGCATGGCTGCGGCGTTGTCGCCGTCCACCGAGCCGAAGTTGCCTTGGCCGTCGACCAGCATGTGGCGCAAGGAAAAGTCTTGTGCCATGCGCACGATGGTTTCATACACCGCACTGTCTCCGTGCGGGTGGTATTTACCAATCACGTCACCCACAATACGGGCTGACTTCTTATAGGGGCGGTTCCAATCGTTATTCAGTTCGTGCATCGCGTACAAGACGCGGCGGTGCACGGGCTTGAGGCCATCACGTGCATCGGGAAGTGCGCGGCCCACAATCACGCTCATGGCGTAATCTAAATAACTGCGCCGCATTTCCTCTTCAAGACTGATGGGCAGGGTTTCTTTTGCGAACTGAGTCATGAAGTTTTCTGAGTGAAGCGGCGAATAGATTCATTTTACGATCAACGCGTTGTCGTGCACGAGCAACACATCGCGCCAAATCGGCTTTCGTCCTACAACTGGAGCGTTGTTGGGCCCTGGTTTGAGAATTCCGTGTGGCACAATTCACTGAACGCTCATGGTGGTGGTCATTGTGAGCGTCCTGTTTCGCAGCGCAGCTGCACCTTTTTCCCCAAGAGGAGAACCATGAAGAAATTGAATAAAGTGGCGATGCTGTTTGCCTCCGCAGCGTTGGTGACGGCCGCAGGCGCGCAAACACGTGTTGTCGCTGCTGACGGTGGCCCTACGATCGACAACTGGCAAAATGGCACCGGCGAATTGGTTTGGAAGAACGGTACCAATGAACTGTGCTGGCGCGATTCCAACTGGACGCCTGCTACGGCAGCTGAAGGTTGCGACGGCGCTTTGGTGAAACCAGCTCCTGCAGCTGCTGTTGCTCCAGCCGCTCCAGCTCCTGCTGCAGCCGCTCCTGCGCCTGCTGCTCCTCCAGCTCCTCCAGCCGCCACCAAGGTGACGTACGCTGCAGACGCATTCTTCGACTTCGACAAGTCCGTCCTCAAGCCAGAAGGCAAGGCCAAGCTGGACGACCTGACGAGCAAGATCAAGGGTATCAACCTGGAAGTCATCATCGCCGTTGGCCACACCGACTCTGTTGGTAGCGATGCTTACAACCAGAAGCTGTCGGTTCGCCGTTCCGAAGCCGTGAAGGCTTATTTGGTGTCCAAGGGCATTGAAAAGAACCGCGTGTACACCGAAGGCAAGGGCGAGAAGCAACCTGTCGCCGACAACAAGACCGCCGAAGGCCGTGCGAAGAACCGTCGCGTGGAAATCGAAGTGGTCGGTACCCGCGCTCAGTAATTCATTACTGGTCGAAAGTTGCCAGGCCTGTCTCAGGTCTGGCATCAAAAAGAGCCCCGCAAGCTTATCGCTGGCGGGGTTTTTTTATTTAGGTATTAAATTGACGCCCAGCATTTCGTTGGACGAGGTTTTTATGACAGATACACCGGCACTTAACGCGGATCCGGCCGAATTGGCGAAATTCTCAGAATTAGCCTATCGATGGTGGGATCCAGATAGTGAATTTCGTCCACTGCATCAAATCAACCCACTCCGTTTGGAATGGATCAATGCTTTGTCGCCACTCGAGGGGCACAAGGTTTTAGATATTGGCTGTGGCGGCGGCATTCTTTCTGATTCAATGGCGCGCAAAGGTGCCCACGTTTTGGGAATTGATCTATCGACCAAAGCGTTGAGAGTGGCGCGCCTGCATGCGTTGGAAGCAGCCACGCCAAATATCGAATACCATGAAATCAGCGCCGAACACTTGGCAGCCGCGCAGCCAGGCTCGTTCGACACCGTGACCTGCATGGAAATGCTGGAGCACGTGCCTGACCCCGCCTCTGTGGTGCAGGCCTGCGCTGACTTGGTGAAACCGGGTGGATGGGCGTTCTTTTCGACCATCAACCGCAACCTGAAGTCTTTCATGTCGGCTATCGTCGGCGCCGAGTACTTGCTCAACATGCTGCCACGCGGCACACATGAGTACGACAAGATGATTCGCCCGAGCGAGTTGGCGCGTTACGCCCGCGCTGCGGGGCTGACTTTGCAGCAAACCAGCGGCCTGGAATACAACCCGCTGACTAAACGCTACTGGCTCAGCGCCAACACCAGCGTGAACTACATGATTGCCACGCGCAAGATTTAACCGAGAGTTGAGATGTTTAAAAACGCAGAAGTGGTGTTGTTCGACCTGGATGGCACCTTGATCGACAGTGCCCCCGATTTGGGCGCCGCCGTCGACAAAATGCGCACCGACCGTGGCATGCCGTCGCTGCCGCTTGACCACTATCGGCCGATGGCCGGCGCAGGTGCACGCGGCATGTTGGGATTGGCATTCGGTATGACGCCCGACCATGCTGACTTTCCTGCGATGCGCGAAGAATTTTTTCGCAATTACGAATCCGATTTGACGGCCCGCACGACCGTTTTCGACGGCGTGGCTGATTTGCTGCAGCAATTGACCGCACGCGGGCTGCGTTGGGGCGTGGTCACCAACAAAGCTGAACGTTTCTCGATTCCCTTGACCAAGGCCATGCCGCTGTTCAGCACATCCGGCACCCTGGTCTGTGGCGACACTACGCCGCATGCCAAGCCACACCCCGAACCACTGTTGGAGGCCATGCGACGCATGGGCGTCGCGCCAGCCCAATGTATCTACGTGGGTGATGACGAACGTGACATCGTGGCGGGCCATGCCGCGAACGTCGGTACTGTTGCGGCTGCTTATGGCTACCTTGGCAGCGGCGAAGGTCCGGCTGCTTGGGGTGCTGATTTGACGATATCTTCCCCGTCAGAGTTGCTAAAGGCATTGCGTCCTTGAACTTGGACAAAGTGACCTAAAATAGGGCGCTTGGGGCTGCACTGGTTTCGACGTGGGTTCGGACGCGCAGCAGGGCATGTCGAGGTTCTGTCACCTCGTAAAACAGCAGAAAAATCCTAACTGCAAACGACGAACGTTTCGCACTCGCCGCTTAATTGCGCGTGAGCCTCGCAACAGCAAGCCAATAGGCTGGGCAAGGGTTGCAATGCCGCAAGGTGTTGCAGTCCAGGCTGCGGGGTAACTTTATTTGGCTGGGCTTGCCTTGGGTAACTTAGGGTGAGTCGAGAAAGTAGGTTGCTGGCGTTTTGCATAGCGTGCCACTGCGCGATGTAAAAGGCGAGACTTAAACCAGACGGCTACACATGTAGAACTGTTCGAAGAAGGCTTGCGGACGGGGGTTCAAATCCCCCCAGCTCCACCACCACACCTGACAAAGGCCGCTAACTAGTGATAGTTAGCGGCATTTTTCTTTGGTAAATCAACGGCTTACAGTGCAGTGTAGTACAAGGCGCGCTATTGACTGCTATAGCAACGAGGGGGAACAATGGGGGGAACAAGGCAGGATTTCTGAGGTTCTGGCGGTGCGTTCCCCCACCACCGAGGGAAAAGCCTTATTTGTTCCCCCAGCCCTTTAAAGGTGTTCCCCCATGTTGACTGACGCAGAGTGCAAAAACGCCGTTTGTTCCCCCGATAAGAAGCGCGTGCGGCTGGCGTGCTCTGGTGGCCTGTACCTTGAAGTCGCTCCGAACGGTTCCAAGCGCTGGTTCTGGAAATACCGCAAAGACGGCAAAGAGGGGCGAATGGCATTAGGCAGCTATCCAGAAGTTGGCCCCAAAAAGGCTAGAGAGGCACGAGACGCCGCAAAGGCACAGAAGTCTGAGGGCGTAGATCCTGTGCAGGCTCGAAAGCTTGAAAAGCTCAAAAATACCCGCTCCACTGGTGATACGTTCAAGGCCATTGCTTTGGAGTGGTATGCAAAGCAATCACCGCAATGGAGTGAAAGCCATTCCGGACGCATGTTGCGGCAATTAGAGCGCGATCTATTCCCATGGATTGGTGAGCGGCCTATCGCTGATATTCATGCCATGGAGCTACTGGCAGCGCTGCACAAGGTGGAGGAACGGGGGGCACTGGAAACGGCAGATCGAGCGCTAATGCTGGCCCGTCAAATTTGGGACTACTGGTTACCTACGGCAGACGTGCAGCAACGCAATGTCACCGAGGGATTGAAGGCCCGGCTCACGCCATACCGTGGCAAGAGCTTCGCGGCCATCGTGGAGCCTTTACGCATGGGTGAATTGCTACGTGCCATTAAGAGCTACAAAGGCGGTCCAATCGTGCGTACAGCGCTGCAGTTGGCCCCCCTGCTGTACCAGCGGCCCGGCAACCTACGGGAAATGGAGTGGGCTGAGTTAGACCTAGAGGCGGGGCTGTGGACGATCCCCAGCATGAAGATGAAGCGCACCAAGCTGGAAAAAGAAAACGGAGAGGCGCACGTTGTGCCATTGCCCACGCAAGCGGTGGCCCTGCTACACGCCATCCAGCCGCTGACAGGTCACGGGCGGTATGTGTTTCCCGGTGAACGTAGTCACGATCGACCTATATCTGATAACTCTGTACGCAGTGGCCTGTACGCTTTGGGTTTTGGCAAGGAGCAGACATGGCACGGCTTCAGAGCAAGCGCGCGCACGATGTTGGTAGACGAATTGAACCTTGACCCTTTGGCAATCGAAGCGAACTTAGCCCATGCAGTGAAGGACGCTAACGGACGCAGCTACAACCGAACGCAGTACCTAAAGCAGCGGTTTGAGCTCGTGCAGCAATGGGCCAATTATTTGGACAAGCTTCGCATTGGTTCAGATGTGATTCAGCTAAAAGTAGCATGATTCGAAACATTGGTTGGGCTTATTTACTCCTACTGGTCACGACTATTTCAGGGTGCGCCAGCCACTACAGCCCAGAGGTGGCAAATGACCCCTATGGGTTTTTTTCTGGTGTCTGGCACGGGATCATCTCGCCTTATGCAGTGGTTACGAATTTTGTTTCGTGGCTGATAGGGCACTTGGGCCTTGGTCTCCTAGATTCGATTCAAATTATTGGCAGACCCAATACGGGGTTTTGGTACTACGTGGGATTTGCGCTAGGTCTATCTGCCTACGGTGGTGGTGCAGCAAGGTAATTTTCTTAACTTGTTTTGCCAGCCCTAGGCTGATCCCCGAAGAACCGTTTTCCCTGACGGGCTGGGCTGGCATCTTTTCAGGGGCGCAAGGGGCGCAATTGTGAATGGCGAAAGATTCCTGGCCGTGGAAGATGGGCAGCTAGTCAAATATTCTGAACTTGCGAGTTTGATCGCGCTGGCATTGCATCCGTCTGACGGCGATGAATTTAGCTACGCAGCCGCGCGCATTAACTTGGAGAGCGACCTTGCCAAAGCTGCGCACGAGGGACGCCTAGTTGTTCGAAACCCGATGGGTCTTGGTAGGCACCCACTCCCCTACGGCAATGCGCTTCGGCGTGCTGTCCTGCTGCCCAATGACCTGCGGCCTTTCCTTGAAGAGCGAGGCATTGAGTTGCGGTTGACGCCGCACGGTGATGGGCCATTTTTTTGGACGCTAGATAACACTGCCATTGCGCTTGCTGAGCAAGAAGGTTGGCACAACGGGACGCGCGGCAGCTTCTTAGATCGTCTGGTTGAGGCCGCAGTGCTTGGCGAACTTCGTGTACGCGACCCGCGCAGTGAGATGCCATATCGGCCCAAGGTCGTGCGCACCTTTTGGGAGGTAGTGACACCGCTTGACGTGAATGTCTGGTTGGAAAAGCAGGGTGCCTCATATCGATGGAACGTCGAGACAGCTACAACCTCCGATATTCAATACGTGTGCTTCAGTGACGCGGCAACAACGCTCAATTGCTCGGATGAATTAGCACTGCAGAAGATGGCAGTTGATGGCGCGGCAGCGCATGTTTTGTACGTTAGTGAGGTGCTTGACGGTTCGGGGGATAAAGCAGGCTCAGTCAAATGTTGTCCGCCACTTTCAACCGTCGAATTTGCAGAGCTTCGTGCAAATGGCTCTGTCGAGGTGAGCGGGACGATCTTGCTGCAACGGCTGCCAGCAATGGGGTGGCCTGCTGGAACGCTTGATGACGAAGTCTTGCGCAGGGTTTTCGGGCTAGATGGGACTTTCGCATATGAGCGCCGATTGAAAACCGGAACTCTACGTGTGAAAACGGCAGATTTGCTTGTCGCTGCGCAAGATGTTCGACGACTGGCTATGGCGCAAGGACTTGCAAGAAATCTGAGACCCGTCGAGCCAAACGCAGAAACCTTAGTCATTACGGCTCCCCGTAATTTTGAAAAGCGTAGTGATTTAAACGACGCAAAGGTGCTGGACGCACTGCGTTCGCTAGGATTTGATCCGAAGCAACTGCCGAGCGCGCCGCCGGGAAAATCGTCGCCAGCGAAAGCCGCAGCAAAGGCGAAAGTGGTGCCGATGACAGTGGACATGTTCAAGAGGTCTTGGCAGCGGCTACTCGACTCGCGGGAGTTGGTCTACGCTCAGGGCTGACCCCCTAAGCTCAAACCCGGGGCATAAATTGCCCAAGGCCCAAGGTTGTATTGCCCAAGGTCGAACATTTCCAATTGCCTCTATCGCAACAACGGCTATAGCCGTACACGAAAGGGCAGCAATGACGATTCTTAGAATGCCAGCCGTCAAGGTAGAAACCGGGCATCGGTCGCACGCCAGCATCTACAACGCAATCCACGCTGGGCTATTTACCAAGCCCGTGCCTATTGGACAGCGTTCAGTGGGTTGGCCCGCGAATGAAGTGCAAGCTATAAATGCCGCACGTATTGCCGGTAAAAATGACGCTGAGATTCGTGAGCTAGTGCACCGCTTACACATTAAGCGCACTGAACTGGCAACGGTTTAAGGGGGACAAGCCATGCAAAAAAATAAGGCCACCTCCCCTGAAAAGAAAGCAGCCCTTGAATCGATTCGGGTGCAGTTTAAAGGTACTGATAGAGATACGCAACGCGAGCGGCTTCTACATGCCTTATTGATGCTCTCAGCGGTATCAACGTATGAGGCTCGTCAGGAACTCGATATTTACTACCCACCATCCCAAGTCAAAGAATTGCGTGACGAGGGTTACAGGATCAATATGCTGTGGCAGGTGGTTACGACTAGTGCGGGTATAGACCATCGTGTTGGCCTGTATGTGTTGGAAAGCGGGGTGCGTCATGCGACTGCCTAATGACTGGATGAAAGATTTGGAGCTGTTGGCCTGGCGCTTTTCACATTTAGGTTTTAGTCCTGATCTTGCTGGTATGACATCGATTGAGTTGGCTGGGCTATATCGCTATCTGGTGCGGCTGGCAGACGCTGCAAGATGAGCAAGAAGCCCCATAAGGGCACGAAGCACACTGAGCCATTCGTGGCCTTTCCTCGGAGCGTTCTAGAGGCTCCCGGCTTCTTTTCACTTAGCGGCCATGCTTACAAATTACTGATGGATATTGCCTCACAGTACAAGGGCGATAACAACGGTAATCTAACCGCAGCATGGTCGATTCTCAGTAAGCGAGGCTGGAGGTCGAAGACAACGCTGTGGCGCTGCAAGTCGGAGCTGATAGGTGCAGGCTTTTTGTATGTGACCAGAGTAGGTCATCTTCCGAACACCTGCGAACTGTTGGCCCTGACTTGGTTTCCATTGGACATTTCAACGAAGTTTGATGCTGATGCGCTGCATGGTTTTGAGCCGAAAGCCTATCGACCAAAGGTTGTGCTAACCATGTCCAGCACAAGTGCAAAGGCTGATTGGACTTTGCCAAATGGTGGACGTTGACTTACTGAAAAACACAGTGCCCTGTCCAGATATGAAATCGTGAGAGGTTCTATAAGTCCAGTTCTGAAAACATGCGAAGCTCAAAGTCGGGTCTACGTTTTCACTTATGGACTTGTAGGCGTATTTTCACAAGTTTCCAAGTTTTCAAATCTGGACATCTTTATAGAGTAGCCATCCCTCTCTCCTTTGTTCTTATTTTGGTTTGATCTGCTAACTGAAATTCGCTATGCATCTCAAGAGACATGAACTAGCCTAGAGGTTTCGTTTTCTGTACTTGTTTGCCAAAATGAGTTTGTCAAAAAATAGGGTGTAAAAAATGAGAAGAACCATAAGTTGTTTTCTAGGTATCGCTTTTGGTGCTTTCGTCGTTATGGCAAGTTCGCCAATCCACGCTCAACGTATAGGCGACATTCGAGGGGCTGGAACGGTTGAATGTGGTACTTTTCTTGAACATCGCCGGGTTGACGCCAATAAGCAGATTTATACGGAATGGGCTTATGGTTTTCTGTCGAGCTACAACTTATGGAGCTCTCAGCCTCAATTGACCAGATTGCCAGATGATGGAACTATTGATGCATATTTCCAAAAGTATTGCCGCGAAAATCCGTTAAATGGCATTGCCGCTGCGACGTTGGCACTTGTTGGCGACTTAGGCGGTTTCAAACCGGCAACTTTGAAGAAGTAGGCTTTACACCATGGCAAAAGGTGGCGCGCGTTTTGGGGCTGGCAGACCAGCTCTCAAGGTAAAAGGTGAGCAACTTCAACGAGTGGACGTGCGCGAGTGGGCGAGACGAGGTCTGTTAAAGCAGTGGGGCTCTTTCACATGGTCATGGAATAGAGGTGGAGAGCCTGCGGGGTGCATCGGGGTTAGCGTGCTCCCGGAAAGGGCCGTAAATCTGACCTACACATTTGGCGCGGCAGATGGGCGGCGCGAAGTCGATCAGCGAATTGAGCTTACTTGCAGGCCATGCAACTTTGGTGGGTTGCGGCCTTGGTTTCAGTGTCCTCGATGTGACCGGCAGGTGGCCGTTCTCTACCTGCGATTCGGGCGCTTTGCCTGCAGGCATTGCCAGCGAGTTGCGTACAGCTCTCAGTCTGAAGACGTTATGGCGCGGACGTGGCGCGAGCAACTGCGCATGGAGACGCGCTTAGGCGACAACTGGCAGCGGCCCAAGGGCATGAGGCAGCGAACCTATGAGCGGCTGACAAATCGTCTGGTTGACTGCGAGCAAAGACGGGAGGATGCATTTTGTGTGGCGGCGGCGCGACTGCTAGGCGACAAATATGCTGATCTTTTGATCGGCTAAATTCGAGCCACGGAAACAGGGGTATCCAACGCTAAACGGGGGAACAGGCGGGGGAACGAGAGAGGGTGAGAAAAGGAAAGAGCCAACATTCATGCGGGTTAGCGCGGTTCTTTCAATTGACCCCAGCCCACCAAAACTGACAAGGGCCGCTAGGAACATACACCTAGCGGCCTTTTTCTTTGGGTTCTGTATTCGGTGTTTTAAATCGGCCAGACGTAAAAATGCCCGCTCAAGGCGGGCATTCGGGAATTGGCCGTGGGCTCTTACGCGACCCACGTTTACGGACACTCTTGTGCAGGAGCTTTTCTTGTTTTTATCGTCGTCAAAGCACTTGTTCGACGTGCCGCCGTGAGATTCGGCTTTGCCTGGCCAGGCGCTTCGAAAGAGGCCATAGCGTTTCGAAGAGGCGCGAGTTTAACACAAAATAAAAATGACCTTGTTTTTGTGTACAGACCACGCAGCCTGGCATCACTTTTCAGCTCGCGTAAACCGGCTCGCCCAGGTTCAGCATCAAGCGATTCGCCCAGGCAAAAATGGCCACGGCGTGGATCACGTCGAGCACCTCCAGGTTCGACAAGCCCGCCGCACGCACGGCCTGCAACTGTGCCGCACCAAAGGCGGCGGGGCGCAGCGTCAGGTCGATGGACAGTTGCACGATGGCGCGTTCGCGTGCGTTGGTGCCGGCGCCTTGTGGCTCGGTGAACACCTGCACGATGGTGTCGTTGCGTTTGGTGAGTTGCTCGAAGCGCTGCGCATGCACCGAGGCGCAATACACACAGCCGTTTACGCGTGACACCACGGCGCTGGCCAATTCACGCTCGGCGCGCGACAAGCCGCCCGGCGCGTACATGATGGCGTTGAAGACGATGGCGCGCTCTTCCAGAATGCGCGGTTGGTGCACCAGCACGCGGTAGTAGTCTGAGGTCTTGGCCTTGGGGTGGCTGGCTTCCAGCACGGCGATTTGCTCGGGCGTGGCCTGTTCCAAGTTGACCACTGGCAACCACGATTTCCACTCCAGCGTTTCGCTGGTGTAGCCGTTGATGCGTACCGGCTCGCCGGGCTTGGGCAGGTTGGCGGGGTGGATGAAAGGCGCTGCCGCGTCGTCGGCCATGGGGGCGGGCGTGGCATGCAGGTCGTCGCCCAGTTCGGCGATGGCTTGCAGCCCGGCGACCACGCGCAACTGGTAGGCCACGAAGGCAATCAATTGTGCCAGCGCGACCACTTCGGCTGTGGCCAGGCCAGCAGCGGGTACTTTCAGCAAGGCTTCTTTGTCGCCTTCGACCGGACGTTCCGCCAAGGTCTGCGTGAAGCGCAGGATGGCTTGCAGGCGCACATCGGCGGCCAAGCTTTCCAGCGCGGTGCCGTCGAGTGCGGCTTGCTGCGTGGCGGTGAGCCCGGGCAGGGCGCGCAAGGCGTTGGTGTAGTGGGCTTGCAAGGCCGTGCTGCCAGCCAAACGCACGATGTGCAGCGCGGCGAGCAGGCGCTCTGCCAGCGACGGGCCACTCAAGGTTGCATCAAAAATGGCGTTGTAGCTGCCTTGTGTGGCGGCCACAACTTTGTCGCGCTGCTGGCGCACGGCCCACACGGGGCTGTTGGTGGTCAAGGGCACCAGGCTGTCGACCAGGTCGGTGGTGATGGGTGTGGTCATGGTGATGATGGTTTTTCGGTTATAGATCGGTTTAAGCTTTTTAGGCCGCTTGCGCTTTCTGCGCTTGCGTCGCCAGCTCTAGAAAACGTAGCACGCCGGCCCACGAGTTTTCATCGGCATGGGCGTTCACCGGCGGGCTGCCACCCGTGGTGCTTTGCCGTTTGGAGACCGGGTGCGCGTAGACCGGTTGCGTGGTCGGCACATAGGGGAACACGATGGAATGGCCGCCGCCCTCATAGTCAAGGTGCTGCACGGCGTGTGGATGCTTGAACTGCGCCAGCCGCTCGGTGACCATGCGGCTGTACAAGCTGGACGGCCATGAGCCGTCATCGCTGGCCGACAGCAGCAGCACCGGGCCGCGAATGTTTTCCACCCGAATGCGTGCGCGCTCTACCGCTTCGGGGTCTTGCAGCGAGGTCAACAACGCAAGCGTATGGCGACGCGGCTGCGGGCCGTCGTCCCAAGGGGCCCAGGTGGCGGTTCGGTTGTTTTTCCAGACATCGGGAATGGGTTGGTCGCGGTACAACCAGGCCGGGCCTTCGCGCCCCAGCGCCGGGTCACACGCGTTCTGCGCGCAGTTCACTACGGCCGAGGGCACGTAGCCGATCACCGCCGATACGAGGTGCGGGAACAGCGAACCGAGCAGCAGAACCAGTTCGCCGCCGCGCGACTGGCCGCTCAGCGCCACGAAGCCATTGGCGGGTTTCAGCGTCTCATGCATCCACTGCAGCGCGGTCTCAAATATTTCGAGCCGCGTGTTGGAGATGTAGTCCGACAAGCCCGGCGCCTTGAAATACCCTAGCGCCAAAGCCGCGTAACCATGCGATGCGTACAGCGCCGCGCGTGGCTCGTTGATGCCGCCGCCCGAACCGTTGAGGATCAGCACCGCAGGGTGCGGTCCTGGCCCCGCAGGCAAGAACAGCGTGCCAACCAAACCACGCTCGCGCACGTCGCGGCGGGTGACACCCGCGCTGGCCAGGTGTTGCACAAACTGCGTTTGCAGCAGCGTCTTGTCGCTGCGTTCTGCGGTGACTTCTACCGTCAACGCCGCAGCCGGCTCAGCACCGAAAACCTCGCGCGGTGCGCCTTCCGTCTCGGGGGCTTGCGACCACACCAGGCCCATGGGCGACACGCCGCTGTAGCTGCCAGACAGCGGCGCATCACGTTGCAAGTCCACCACGCCCGCAGCATCGGCTGCAAAGCGCGCGATGGATCGCCACACCACGCCCGGCCCACGCACTGTGCGGGTGTGCAGCGTAACCACCTCGCCCGGCGCCAGGCCTTGCACGGTGATGTGCCGGGGCACGTCGATGAGCGCGTCGGCCGGTAGGGCCGTGAGCTGGGCGGTCATCGGTTTACTTGCCCACGCGCGTGACTTGCAGCGACGTCGTGCGGTCGCTCAACAGGGGCACCACCTTCAGGCCCTTCTTCGCGGCCCAGATGTTTTGGTAGTGGTACAGCGGGATGTGGCCCACGTCGTCGGTCACCAGCTTGGCCGAGTGGCGGAAGATGGCTTCGCGGCGCTTGGCATCGAACTCCACCGTGGCGGCGTCCAGTGCCTTGTCCACGTCTTCGTTGCTGTAGCGGCCCCAGTTGTTCGAGCCGCGGCCGCGCTTGGCGTCGCTGGTGGCCAGCGTCTGCAGCAGGCCGTAGCCGGCTTCACCCGTGCCGTTGCCCCAGGCGATCACGCTCACGGCGTATTCGTTCTTGGTGGCGCGGCTGGAATACACCGACCATGGCACCACTTCCACCTTGGTCTTCACGCCGATGCGCGTCCAGAACTGCGCCACGGCTTGCACCGTTTCCGGCGCTTGCGGGTAGCGGTCGCCGGGCACGTGGATGCTGATCTGGAAGCCTTGCGGGTAGCCGGCTTCGGCCAGCAACTTCTTGGCTTGCTCGACGTTGTACGGAATGTCTTTCACGTCGGGGTTGTAGCCAAAGCTGCCCTTGGGCATCCACTGGTTGGCTTCGGTCACGGTGCCTTGCAGGATGCGGTCAACAATCGCTTTGCGGTTGATGGCCATCGATAAGGCTTGGCGCACCTTCACTTCTTGTAGTGGGTTCTTCTCCAGCGGCTTGCCCGCGTTGTCGGTGATGAACTCGTTAGCACCAGGGCGGAAGCTTGGTTGCAGCAGCAGCACACGCAGGCCGGGGTAGGTGTAGACGCTGACCGATGGCGTCTTCTTCAGCTTCTCGACATCGGTCACGGCCACTTTGTCGATCACGTCCACGTCGCCTGCCAGCAGCGCGGCCGTGCGTGCGGCGCCGTTGTTGATGAAGCGGTAGTTGACCTTGTCCCACACCGGCTTGGGGCCGTAGTAGCTGGGGTTGCGCTCAAACACCGTGCGGTCGCCGGGTGTGTATGAGATGAACTTGTACGGGCCGGTGCCGATCACGGCCTTGCCCGAGTTGTAGTCTTCGGTCTTCGACTTTTCGCCCACGTGTTTGCTCACGATGTAGATGGCGGCGATCTCCAGTGGCAGCATCGGGTTGGGCGTGTTGGTCTTGATGATGACGGTTTGCGCATCCTTGGCGGTGGTCGATTCCACAGTGCGCAGCGCGCCCGAATACGAGGCCACGGTGCCCGGCACATTGCGTGCGCGGTTGAACGAGTAGACGATGTCGTCGGCCGTGAACGGCGTGCCATCTTGCCACTTGATGTCGCTGCGCAGCTTGAATTCCCAGGTCTTGTCGTCCAGCGTCTTCCAGCTTGCGGCAAGTCCCGGTTCCAACTTGCCGCCGTCGCGCGAGTTGACCAGCGAGTCCCAGAAATGCAGCGCGAGCGAGCGGTCGCCGGCGTGGTTGTTGAGCTGTGGGTCGACCGACGAGATCGGGTCGGCAAAGCCGATGTTCAGTGTGGTTTGGGCCGAGGCCGCACCCGCCACGAGCAACGCGGCGGTGAGGAGAGACAGTTTGCGATGGTTCATGGAAAGTCCTTTGAAAAAAGTTCAGTGGAAGTTGTTCAGTTGGTGTCGTTCAGGGCGTGTCGTTGAGATGGCACGCGCTTTGATGGTGGACGGCAATGCCACGCAGCTTGGGCGCCTCGACGCTGCAGCGTGGCATGGCCTGCGGACATCGTGGGTGAAAGTGGCAGCCGCTGGGCGGGTTGATCGGGCTCGGGATCTCGCCGCGAATGGTGTTGAAGCGTGTGCGGCGTGATTCGATGCGCGGAATCTCGGCCAGCAGCGCTTGGGTGTACGGGTGGTTGGGGTGGGCGAAGAGTTCTTCTACCGGCGCGCTTTCCACCACACGGCCCAGGTACATCACGGCCACGCGGTCACATACGTGCTCCACCACGCCCAGGTCGTGGCTGATGAACAAATAGGCCAAGCCCAGCTGGTCGCGCAAGTCCATGAACAGGTTCAGGATTTGCGCCTGGATGGAGACGTCGAGCGCGGCCACGGCTTCGTCGCTGACCAGCATGGCCGGTTGCACGGCCAGTGCGCGCGCAATGCCGATGCGCTGACGTTGCCCGCCGCTGAACTGGTGTGGATAGCGGTGGCGCAACGCAGGGTCGAGCCCGGCGCGCTGCAGTTGCGCACACACGTAGTCGTCTTCACCGGCCGCATCGGTCAAGCCATGCAGACGCGCTGCTTCACCGACGATGCGCGACACGCGCAGGCGCGGGTTCAGGCTGGAGAATGGGTCTTGGAACACCATCTGCACGCGCAGCCGAGCGGCCAGGCGTTGCTCGGCGTTCAAGCTTTGCAGTGCGGCGCCGTTCACGTGTACCTCGCCCTCCGTGGGCGACAACAAACCTGCGGCGATGCGCCCCAAGGTCGATTTGCCGCAGCCCGATTCACCGACCAAGCCCACCACTTCACCGGGGCGCACAGCCAGGTCGACGCCATCAACGGCGTGCGTCACGACTGGTGCCTTGGTGATACCCACGCGGCGCAGCGCGCGGCCAAAGCTGCCAGGCTCCGCTTGCGCACCGAAGCGCTTGGTCACGCCGCGCAGGTCGACCAACGGCGTGTCTTTGTCCACTTTGCTCGATAGCGCGTTCATGCTGCGGCCTCCATCAACATCGGCGTGCCGGGGTGGAAGCAGCGGGCCAAATGGCTGGGTGTGTCAGAGCGCGGGCGGGTCGTCTCGGGCATGGTTTGGCAGGCGCTGGTGGCGCGGGCGCAGCGTGGCGCGAACGCGCAGCCGGGTGGCATGTGCAGCAGGTTGGGCGCCATGCCGGGAATCTGCTGCAGGCGGGCGCCGCGTTGTTTGGTCTTGCGGTTGGCGCTGGGCAGGCTGCCGATCAGGCCTTGGGTGTAGGGGTGTTGCGGGTGGTCGAGCACATCGTCCACGCTGCCGTGTTCGACGATGCGGCCGGCATACATCACGGCGATTTCATCGGCCAGGCCGGCAACCACAGACAGGTCGTGGCTGATCCAGATCAACGCCATGCCGGTCTCGCGCACCAGCTTTTGCATCTCCGAGAGGATCTGTGCCTGGATGGTCACGTCCAGGGCGGTGGTCGGTTCGTCGGCAATGATCAAGTCGGGGCCATGCAGCAGCGCAATGGCGATGGCCACGCGTTGGCGCATGCCACCCGAGAGCTGGTGCGGATAGGCGCGCAGCCGGTCGTCTGGGCTGGGAATACCCATGCGTGCCAGCGCCTGCGCGGCCTGCGCGCGCGCCTCGGCTTTGGACACCTTGCGGTGCGCGTGCACGGCTTCCATCATTTGGGTGTCGATGCGCAGCACCGGGTTCAGCGTGGCCATGGGGTCTTGAAAGATCATGGCGATACGGTTGCCTCGCAGTGCGCGGCGCTCGTTGGCGTGCAGCTTGGTGAGGTCTTGGCCTTGGAATAGAACCTCGCCGCCTGCCACACGGCCTGGTGGGTCGACCAGGCCCATGATGGAGAAACCGGTGACCGATTTACCGGAGCCCGATTCACCCACCAAGCCCAGCACCTTGCCGCGGCCGAGCGTGAACGATACGCCATTGACCACGGGCAAAACGCCCGCGCGGGTATGGAACTGCGTTTGAAGTTCGCGCACTTCGAGCGTGGGGACTTCGGTGTTCATTTCTGCAGTCTCGGATTGAGCGCGTCGCGCAACTGGTCGCCCACCAGGTTGATCGCCACGATGGTGGCGAGCAGCGCCACGCCAGGGAAGAAGCTGATCCAGTATTCGTTGGACAGCAGGTATTGGTAGCCGTTGGAAATCAACAGCCCGAGCGACGGCTCGGTGATCGGCACGCCTAGGCCGAGGAACGACAGCGTCGCCTCCAGCGTGATGGCGCGCGCCACTTGCAGTGCGCCAATCACCAGCAGCGGCGGCAGGCAGTTGGGCAAGATGTGGCCGGTGAGAATGCGCCAGCGCGGAATGCCTTGGCCGCGTGCGGCCTCTACGTATTCGCGGTTGGTTTCCACCAGCGCCTGGCCGCGTGCGGTGCGCGCGTAGTAGGCCCATTCCAGCAGCACCAGCGTGAGTACCACATTGCCCACGCCCTTGCCCACATAGGCCAAGATCATCAGCGCCATCAGGATGGTGGGGAACGACAGCAGCAAATCGACCAGGCGCATCAGCACCGCATCCACCTTGCCACCGGCATAAGCAGCGAGCAACCCAACCAGCGTGCCCACCACTGCTGCAATCGCCGCAGAGCCAATGCCCACCAGCAAGCTGATGCGCAAGCCATAGATGATGGCCGAGTACAAATCGCGCCCCTGGCCGTCGGTGCCGAGCCAATAGGTATAGCCCGCCGAGCTGCTGGGGGTACCGGGTGTGAGGCGAGCATCGAGCACGTCGAGCTGCATCAGGTCGTAGGGGTTTTGTGGCGTGATCCAGGGCGCAGCCATCGCGGCCAACACCACCAGGCCGAGGACGATCAAGCCGCCAACGGCCACGCGTGAATGCAGAAAGTCTGCGGCCACGCGCCACCAGATCGAATGTTCGTCGAAGGTCTTTTTGCGTGGGGTCGTATTGTTTTTGTTCATCGTGCACCTTCCAGTCGTACACGTGGATCGAGTAGCTTGTAGAGCAAGTCCACCACCAGGTTCAGCGTGACGAAGATCACCACCACCACCATCAGGTAGGCCACGACCACGGGGCGGTCGAGTGAGTTGATGCTGTCCAGAATCAGCTTGCCGGCGCCGGGCCAGGCGAAGATGGATTCGGTGACCACGGCGTAGGCGATGGTGGCGCCGAGTTCCAGCCCCAGCACGGTGACCAGCGGGATCAGCGTGTTGCGTAGCACGTGCATGATGACCACGCGGGTGTTGGTCAGCCCCTTGGCGCGCGCGAACTTCACGAAGTCTTGCGGCAGCACTTCGCGCACACCGGCGCGCGTCAAGCGCAGCACCAGCGAGATCTTGAACAGCGCGAGGTTGAAGGCGGGCAAGATCAAATGCTGCAAACCATCCCACGTGAGCCACGACCACTGAATGCCGAGCAGCGCGCGGGTTTCACCCCGGCCGCTGGCGGGCAGCCAACCAAGCTGCACGCTGAACACCATGATGAACATCAGCGCCACCCAAAACGCCGGCAACGAAAAGCCGACGATGCTGAAAGCCATCAGCGCCTTGGAGATCGGGTGATCCGGCTTCATGCCCGCAAACAAACCCAGCGGCACACCGATGACGATGGCCAAAATCAGCGCGCCCACGGCCAGCTCCATGGTGGCGGGCAGGCGCTGCAAAATCAGCTTGATGGCGTCTTCCTGGTAGACAAAACTCTTGCCCAGGTTGCCGTGCAAGGCCCCGTCCACAAATGACAGGTACTGGCGCCACAGCGGTTGATCCAACCCCAGGCGGGCGATGGCTTCCAGCCGCTCTTGCTGATTCATGTCGTCGCCGATCAAGATGTCGACCGGGTTGCCGATGGCGTGCAGGCCCACGAAGACGATCACCGTCATCAGCGCGACCACCAGCGCGGCCTGCGCGATGCGGCGTATTAACCAGCCGATCATTTCAAGTCGCCTTCATAAGCAGGGAATTCGGCGGGCGTCCACTCGTCGCCAAACAACTCTGGCTCTGCGTAGTTTTCCATTGAAGCGAAGTGCGTCGTGATGTCTTCGGTGAACAACTTGCCAGCCAGGCCTTGGGCCAAGCGCTTGGCGCCGTCGCTGATTTGCGGAATGTCGCCCGCCACCGCGCCGTGCGACAGGGCTGACGGGTAGCAGAAGCAATGCACGCGGTCTAAGCCGGGGCAGGCACCGGGCGTCTTTTCTTGAAACTCAAACAGCGCGCCGAGGTCGGGCGATTGGGCCAGTTCTGCATCTTCCTGGCCGGGTTGCGCCTGGTAGCGGTCTTGCCACAAACGCACGGCGGGGGCGAAGGCTGCGAACTCGGGGCGCAAGCTCCAGTCCAGGCGGAAGCCGGTGCAGAAGATGACGAAGTCGGTGGCGAGTGGGCCCTTGGCGGTGTCGAGCCGCAGTGCGTCATCTGCGCGCAGCGCCGCGCCCGAGACGGGCGTGCCGATGTGGAAGTGTGCGTTGGCAAAGCGCGAGACGCGCAGCGTGCTGCCGTGCGGCGGCGGCACTTGCTGCACGTTGATGTAGTGGCGCAGGCGCCATTTCCAATCGTCGGGCAGGGCCCAGAAGCCTTGGGCAATGCCGGGGCTGCCAGCACCTTTGCCTTTGTTAATGCGTGGCAACTCGGCGCGGCGCACCAGCAAATCCACACGCGCGGCGCTGGCTTCCAGGGCGGTGGCGGCGCTGTCCATGGCCGAGGCGCCGCCGCCGATCACGGCGACGCGTTTGCCCGCGAACTGTGCTGCATCCCAGCGGTCGGCAGAGTGTGCCCAGCGGTCGCGCGGCAGGCTGTGCGCCCAGTCTGGCACCCAAGAGCCGCCCAAGCCGTCGCGGCCGGTGGCCAGCACCACGTGGCGGGCCAGCACGGTGTAGGCGCGGCCATCTGCCGTGTCATCGGCCAGGTCGATTTGCACCAGGTCGTCGGCGCGTGGTGTCACGGCCAACACACGTTGCTGGTTGCGCACGTCGAGCTCCAGCACCTGGCGATACCAACGCAAATACTCCGCCCATTGCAGGCGCGGGATTTTGTCGAGTGCGGCCCAGGCCTCCAGGCCGAACTGCGCTTCAAACCACGCGCGGAAGGTCAGGGCGCCGAAGCCCAGCGCGGGGCCGGTCAGCTCTTTGGGCGAGCGCAGGGTTTCCATGCGCGCTGTGGTGGCCCAGGGGCCTTCAAAGCCGGTGGGGGCGCGGTCGAAGATGCGGGCTTGCACGCCCAGGTGTTTGAGCGAAGCGGCCAGCGCCAGGCCGGCCATGCCGCCGCCGATGATGGCGGTGTCGAGCACGTCTTGGCCAGCGGCGGTGCGCGTGGGCACCCAGCGCTTGCCGGGCAGGCCCAGCCAAGACAAGTCTTGTCGCAGGCGGGCCTCTAGGGCGGCGAGGCCCGAGGTAGATGGGGTGGGGTTGGATGACATCGTTGACGTTATTTGGATAAGGGGGCTTGCGTGCTCTGCAGCAGCGTGGCGTGGTCGGCCACGTCGTGCTGCACAAAGCCGGGCAGGGCTGTTGCGGTGTGCAGCAGCGCATCGACCAGCGCACGCACCGGCGTGGTCAAGGGCCGCGACTGCGGGGTGATCACGCCGAAGAAAAAGGGGATATGGGTGTCGATGGGGCGCATCACCAAGCCGTCGCTGGAGGCGCCTATGGCGGTCAACGGCTCCAGTACAGCGACGCCCAGGCCCGCGCGCACCAGGGCTTGGGCGTTGACGGAAGAGTTGGTTTCAATCAGCGCGTGGTGCCGTCCGGGCGCGCGGCCGGCTTCGGCCAGCACCGCGTCTAGCCGGTGGCGCAGACGGAAAGGGTTGCTCATGGTGATGAGGCGGCGCTCTGCCAACGCAGCCAAGGGCACGGTGGCCAAGGCGGCGAGCGGGTCGTCTTGCGGCAGCATGGCCACGCAGCCGAGTTCGCCAATCCAGTGCACTTGCAAACCCTTGTGTTCCAGCGGCAAGCTGCTGGTGCCCAACTGCACGGTGCCGGTCAGCACGGCGTGCACCACCTGTTCGGGTGAGGCGGTGCGCAGTTGGATGGGGGCGGGGCCGGTGGTGGCTTCCACGCGCATCAACGCTTGGGGCAAAAGGCCGACCGATAAAGCGGAGGTGGCTGCCAAGAGCAACGGTTGCGCATCGCCGCGCGCGATTTCTACCGCGCGTTCGTGGATGCGGCGCAGCCCGGCAAGGGCACGTTCGGCGTCTTCATACAGCAGGAAGCCTTGCTCGGTGGGCGTGACGCGAGGGCCGTTGCGTGCAAACAGCGGGTAACCGATTTCGGCCTCCAGCTCTTGCACCAGCCGCGTGATGGCCGGTTGCGAGCGCTCCAACAACTTCGCCGCGCCCGTGATGCTGCCTGTCGACATGACGGCGGCAAAGGCTTCGAGTTGGCGGAGTTCCATGCATTCAAATCATTTGAAAACCGAATGATGACGTATGAAGTATGTGATTGGCAAATACTAAAAAGGCTTGAGCTTATTTGAAAAATGTTTGAGAGCAAAATCGCTTGCTGGCGCTTGTGCGTCATGCGTAGGGTGCTATGACTTCAGGAGAAAACATCATGTCGTTCCCTTTAAGCCTCGACTGGGCCGCCTTCACGCCCGGCGCGGCGTTGGCCGGAGGTGCCCTGATTGGCGCCGCCGCCGGGCTGCTGGTTTTGCTGAATGGCCGGGTGGCGGGCATCAGCGGTGTGCTGGGTGGTTTATTGAAACCTGCGGCCGGCGACATGGCCTGGCGCATAGCTTTTGTACTCGGCTTGGTGGGCGCGCCGCTGCTCTATGGTTTATGGACGGCCGTGCCGCAGTTGCAAATCGACGCGGGAGATGGCGTGCTGGTGGCGGCGGGCCTGCTGGTGGGCTTTGGCACACGTTATGGCTCGGGCTGCACCAGCGGTCACGGCGTGTGTGGCTTGTCGCGCCTGTCGCTGCGTTCGTTGGTGGCGACGCTGGTGTTCATGGGCGTGGGCTTTGCCACGGTGTATGTGGTGCGCCACCTCGTGGCACATGGAGGCGCTGTGTGATGAAGGTTTTTGCCGCGTGGCTCTCGGGCCTGGTTTTTGGCTTGGGCCTCATCTTGTCTGGCATGGCCAACCCGGCCAAAGTGTTGGGCTTTCTGGATTTGGCCGGGCGTTGGGATCCGTCACTCGCTTTGGTGATGGTCGGCGCCATCGGGGTGGGCTTGGTTGCATTCAGTCTCGCGAAAAAACGCAAGCGGTCGCTGCTCGGCGGCGAGATGAAGTTGCCCACGGCGACGCGCATCGACCGGCCCTTGGTGCTGGGCGCGGTGATGTTTGGTGCGGGTTGGGGCTTGGCCGGTTTCTGCCCCGGCCCGGCCTTGGTGGCGTTGGGCCTGGGTGAGTTCAAGGCGGTGGTGTTTGTGCTGGCGATGCTGGCTGGCATGGTGCTGTTTGAAGTGACGGTGGGCCGTCGACGCCATCCTCCCGCCGTGTCGACATAAGCCCTAGGGTTGGAACACGATGTGGGTGCGGCGATGTTGGAACCGCCAGCCGTCGGCGGTGAGCACATAGTCATCAGCGTAGTCGACCACCAACGGCGGCGAAACCGGCAGCGGGGTGACGCCACCCTCTCGCCCGGCGGCGGCGTACATCAGGGCGGAGCAATGGCCCGTGGCGGTGCTGGGGCCAGTGATGTCGATGCGGATGTTGCTGATCAGATGGCGCGTCACCCGGCCCGTGGGGCGTGCGTTCAAAAACGCCAGAATGGCTTCGTGGCCGGTGCTGGTTTGCCCGGCGCGCTCGAAAACGCCATTGGCCGCGAAAAGCGCCACGAAAGCGGGGTAATCAAGGTGGTCTACCGTCCAGGCAAAGTCTTGGCACAGGCGGGCGCAGTCGCGTTCGCAGAGAAGTTTTTCGTCAAAGTGCATGGTCTGACGGTCAACGCAGGTTAAGGGTGTCGAGTCCGCGTGCCGCGCTGTCGGGCCGCTTCTTGATGCTGGCTTCGTCTTCACCGGCGTGAAAGCGTCTGGCCAACTCGGCCGGTTCGAAGTCGACGCCAATCGGGTTTTTGGCAAACGCCGCACTGTAGAAAAATGCACCGGCCTCTTGCACGGTGTTGTAGTTGTCGACCTGTAGCTCGACCTGGTTGCCATCGGGGTCCGCGTAATACATTGACGTGGTGGGGCCGTGGTTGAGGCAGCACACGGGGCGAATGCCCGCCTGGTCCAGACGCTCGTAGGTGCTCACCAGGTCGCTCAGCGAAGCATAGGTAAAGGCCATGTGGTGCACACCGGCTGTGCCTTCGCGCTGCGGCGCCAGGCCGGGGATGTTCAGCACGGCAATGCGGTGGTGCTCTTCGTCATACGACAGAAAGGCCAGGTTGCCATCAGAGAAGGCTACCGTGGCGCCCAGCACGGTGGTGTACCAGTGCACCAAGGCATCGAACTGCGAACTGCGCAGCACCACATGCGCCAGGCGATCGGGCGAGATGATGGGCTTGCTGGTCTTCTGATCCGTTGGAGTTTTTTGTTGGCGGGATTCAAGAACTTCACTCATGGACTGTCTCCTCTAGGGGTTGGGTTGCAATGGAGTGGGCGGCGCTTGGGACTATCTGCCCGGTGGCCATGGCGAGGACGTCAAAACCGGCATGCGTTGGCCAGGTAGTGCCAGCCCAGGCGATGTGTTGGTCTGGGCGAATCAAGGTCAGCGGCTCGTCGTAGAGGCTGACCACCGCCGGGTTGTCGATGTGCAAAACCTTGAACGGCACGCCAAGCCTAGACGCGTCGCGCATGGCTGCACTGAACGCCGCGTCAGAGGTGCCTTGCCGTACCAGCAAGGTGAAGCCTGCGCCAAAGTGGTCGAACAGCGAGCTGCCATCGTGCAGCCAGGCGTGTGGTGCGCGGCCACCCGGCACCGAGCTGGGCACGTAGTTCAAGAAGTCGCGTGGCGCGGCAGTGGTGCCGGGTATTTGCTGCACGATGGGCGAGTGGGTGTAGCGGTCGCCCAGAATCGTGCCCAGGGTGTAAAACTCAGCGAGCTTCTCCGCGTTGATGCGCTGGCCCACACGTTGGCGGGCGGCTGCGCCGGCGGGGGTGTCGTCTTCCAGCCCTTCTTCAAACAGTGCATTGCTGACCTTGGCGTGGTTGGCCGAGGCCTCTTGCAGCACGTTCAGGTGCACCGGGCGGCGTTCCAATTCGTAGCTTTGCAGCAGCGTTTCGCCGCCCCAGCCTTGCAGCACGGCGGCCAGCTTCCAGCCCAGGTCGACGGCGTCGCTCACCCCCATGTTCATGCCAAAGCCACCGTAGGGCGGGTGAAGATGGCAGGCGTCGCCGGCCAGAAAGACGCGGCCGTCGCGGTAGCGGTCGGCGATGGCGCGGTGGGCCAGCCATTCGTCGATGCTCAAGATCTCAAACGGCAGGTTGATGCCGGTGGCGCGGCGGATCAGGTCGGCGGCGCTGTCCATGGTCACCTGCACGTCAGGCGCCAAGCCGGTGGGCATGAAGAACCAGCGGTCGTCGGTGTCCATCGGGCCGACCAGGCTGGGCACCTCGCCATTGACCTGCCAGTACATGATGGCTTTGCCGTGGCCGTGTGCTTCTGCCAAGCCCGGCGCACGGAAGACGATGTTGTAGTTTCTGGACATGGCAAAGTTGCCTTCCAAGCGTGCGCCGATCGCGTCGCGCACGGGGCTGCGCGCGCCATCACAACCCACCAGAAATTGCGCTTCGATTTCAAACTGCTGGCCGGTGGTCAAGTCGCATACCGTGGCGACCACCGCATCGGCATCTTGCGTGAAGCTGAGCAACTCGCACTCGAGCTGAACACGCGCGCTGTCCACCGTTTGCAGATGCTGCTGCATCACTTTTTCAAGCATGTACTGCGGAATCCACTGCGCGTGTTCGGCGTAGAGCGGGTTGCGGCCCGGGGCGCAGTACAGCGCGTTTTCAAAACGCGTGAGCAAATGGCCCGCCATGCGGGTGGTGAAGGCGATGTTGGAGGGGTAGTCCAGGCCCAACGGCGAGGCCTGGCGCAGCGCCTCTGCAATGCCCCAGCGCCTGAAGTGTTCGCGGGTTCTGACGTTGGTGGTCTTCGCGCGCGGCGCCACACCGATGCGCGGGTTTTTCTCAGTCACCACGCACTGGATGCCGCGGTGCCCGAGTTCGATGGCAAGCCCTTGGCCCACGGGGCCCGCACCGATGATGAGAACCTGGGTTTGTTGGCGCATGGTTTTGCTTTTAGGCATAGGGTGGTCGGATCGCTTGCGGGTTAGCGCGTGGGTTAGCTACTCGGTTACTCGGCGCTGGCCCCGGTGCGCTTCACCATGTCTGCGTAGTAGGTGGTCTCGCTGGCAATGAGTGAAGACAGCGCGGCCGGTGCGATGGGGTAGGGCACGAAGCCAAACGCCGAGAACTTCTCTGCCACTTCGGGCTGCGCCAGCACATCGTTGAGGCTTTGGTTCAGCGTGGCGACCACGGCGGGCGGTGTGCCCTTGGGGGCCATGAGGGCGAGCCAACTGCGAACCGACAAGCCCTTGGGCCCGCCCGACTCTTCAAAGGTGGGCACGTTGGGCATGAAAGCTGAGCGTGGGCTGTCCGCCACGGCGACGATGCGCAGCTTGCCTGCTTTGAGCAGCGGCCCCGCGCTGGCCAGGCTGGCAAGCGCCCAGTCGACTTCGCCGGTCGACACCGCCACATACAACTGGGTGATCTCTTTGTAGGGCACGTGCACCATCTGTGTTCCGGTGAGCGCCTGAACCTGCGCCGCGCCGATATGCAGTGGCCCGCCCACGGCGTTTGAGCCGAAGGTCATCTTGCCTGGCGCGGCGCTGGCCGTGGCGATCAGGTCTTTGACCGAATGGATAGGGCTGTTGCTGCTGACGACGATAAAAAACGAGAGGCGGTAGAGACCGCCGACCGGCACAAAGTCGGTCTTCGGGTCGTAAGGCAAGCTTTTGAACAACGACGGGTTGATGGAGAGATGGCCCACATCCGCCACCAACAAGTCGTAGCCCGTGGGCGCGGCCTGCTTGACGGCGCCGGCCGCGATAAAACCATTCGCGCCGGGGCGTGGGTCGATCAACACAGGCTGCTTCCAACTGGCGCTCAAGCGTTCTCCGACGATGCGGGAAACAACGTCTGGCCCGCTGCCGCCGGGGAAGGCTGAAATCAGCCGTACCGGTTGGTTCGGAAAGCTCTGGGCTGAGCTGGGGCTGGTGGACAGGCTCAGGCACAGGGCCAAGCCAGCGGCTAGAAAAGCAGCGGTGCGACGGATCATTTTTGTCTCCAGTATTTCTTATAGAGGCGAGTGAACTCTCGGCGTTGGGGCGCTGGGTTCCTCGTCCTTGGGACGCATATTAGGAGGCCGGTTTTGATCCGAGCAGATGCTATTTTTTGAATGTTGATACCTTTGCGGTATCACTAGACGTTTCGCGCATGTCTAATGCTGTTTTATGAAACTCAGTGCCCTGCAGAACCTCATGGCGGTGGTGGAGCGTGGCAGCATCCGTGCCGCCGCGCGCTCTATGGACGTGCCGCAACCGGTCATCACGCGCAGCATTCAGGAGCTAGAGCGCGAGCTCAAAGTCATTCTGTTTGAGCGTGGCAAAAAAGGGGTGACGCTCACGCCGATGGGACAGGTTTTTTGGCGCCGCACGGTGATGGCCATTGGCGAGTTACGCCGCGCGCAGGATGAGCTGGACCAACTCCGGGGCGAGACCCATGGCAGCGTGACCATCGGGCTCTCCATGGTCTCGCAGATCACGTTGCTGCCCGGCGCGCTGAAGCAGTTTCGCCAGCGTTACCCGAACGTGACGCTGGACATCATCGACACCCTGTACCCCGGCGCGGAGTCGGCACTGAAAGACGGCACCATCGATTTTTACGTGGGGCCAGTGATTGAAAACGTTTCACCCGGCCTGGGCGCCGAGAAGATTTTCGACACACGACGGGTTATCTTCTGCCGCAAAGGCCATCCGCTGGCCAACGCCAAATCGCTGGGCGACTTGGTGCACGCGGAATGGATCAGCACCTCGGTGACCAACAAAGCCGAGGATGAGATCGGCCCGCTGTTTGCGCAGTATGGCCTGCCCACACCGCGCCTGATGCTGCGTGCACATGCCGGGTTGACCTACATCATGATGCTGGCCAACTCAGACTTTCTGATGATGCTGCCGGAGAAATGGGCGCAGTTTCCGCTGTGGGGCAACCTGTTCGAAGCGATTCACGTCAAAGAACTGTTGGCCACCCGGCCCATCTGCATCGTGCAGCGCACGGGCCTTCCACTGACTCCCGCCGCCGAGTACTTTTGCGACATGGTGCGCAGAGAGGCTGCGAGCCTTGACGCATAGAAGCACAGAAGCACCTGAGGCCCTGGCATCGAGCTTTGCTACGCGGCTTTGATTGGGCCTCCTTTTCGTCGCGCGGGCTTTTCTTGGCGTGCCCATTCGGCTTGTTCGATGAGGCGGCCAAGTTCAAGCACCGCCAGGCTACGCTCCTCAGCTGCGATCTCGCTGTAGGCCAGCCTGAAGTCCAGCATCGGCAATCGGGGCAGGCCGTGGCGTTCGTCTAGCGCCACCATGCCTGGGCGCAGGTTGTCGCTGGTGAAGACGGCCACCGCAAGGCCACTCAGCGCGGCGGCACGCAAATCCTCCAGGCTGTGCGAACTGAAGGCGCTGTGCCAAGTGATTTCAGCGGCATCGAGTGCCTCAAGGCTGACCTGGCGGCACACACAGGGCGGTGGTGAATAAGCCAGGGGCAGCGAGGCACCGCTTGGGCGCTCGAAGCCTTCGGCCGCGGCCCACACCATGGGCAAACGCCGAAGCAAGGTGCCCTCAGCGGTATCTGAAATCGACACCGTCACGGCCAAATCCAACTCGCGCTCGCGCAGCATCGCGCCCAAGTCCAGCGTCAGCCCGACGCTCACCTCAAGGCGCACGTTGGGGCAGTTGCGTGAGAACTGGTGCAGGAGTTGCGGCAGGCCTTCACGCATGAAGCTTTCTGGCACGCCGAACCGCACCGTGCCCTCGATGGGCGAGCAACGAAAGTGCTGCGCCAACGCATCTTGTGCCTGCAGGATGCGTTCGGCATGGCGCAAGAAATCTTCGCCGTCTGCGGTCAGGCTCAGGCGGCGCGTGGTGCGCCGAAACAGCGGCCTCCCCACCAGTTCTTCCAGCCGACGGATCTGATGACTGACTGCTGATTGCGTCAGATGAAGTTGCTCAGCCGCACGGGTGAAACCGTTGGCTTGGTGCACCGCAATGAAGGCCTGTAGCAGACCGGCATCAATGTTCATGGTGGACATGATTGATGAATTTCTTCGTTGAATCCAAGAAAATTCTATCATTTGCGTCATAAAACAAGCGCCGTGAGAATGTCCCAGCCCTCTGGCTTTCTCTCATTTCTCAAAGACCTTGATGCCTTCTGAATTCCCCTGCCGCCCCGTCCTTGCATTGGCCGCCATTTGCTTTGCAGCGCTGATGTTTGGCCTGGAAATTTCGAGTGTTCCGATCATCTTGCCGGTGCTGGAGGCGCATTTGCACGCCGACTTCCAGAGCCTGCAGTGGATCATGAATGCCTACACCATCGCCTGTACCACCGTACTCATGGCCACCGGCACGCTGGCCGACCGCTATGGACGGCGTCGCGTGTTCGCGCTCACGGCACTGGCTTTTGGGGTGACCTCGTTGCTGTGCGGCGTGGCGCCCAACACGCAAACACTGATCGCCGCGCGTTTTTTGCAAGGCATGGCCGGGGGCGCCATGTTCATCTGCTCCATCGCCATCCTGTCGCACCAGTTCCCCGACAGCAAGGCACGCGGCCGCGCCTTCGCGATTTGGGGAGTGGTCTCGGGTATCGGGCTGGGCTTCGGTCCGGTGATTGGCGGCGCTATCGTCGCGGTGGCCAGTTGGCATTGGGTCTTCTTGGTACAGGCGCCGCTGGCGGTGCTGGTTTTGGTGCTGATCTTCGCCGGCGTGGTCGAGTCCTGCGACCCGCAGGCACGCCAGCAAAAGCTGGACGTGGCGGGCATCGTCACCCTCACCATCGCGGTGCTCGGGCTCACGTCGTTGATCACGCAGGGAAATGCGCTTGGCCGGGCCAGTTGGCGCGCGCTGGGCTTGATGGCGGTGACGGCCGTCAGCTTGGTGAGCTTCTTGATGGTGGAGCGCTTCCATCCGCACCCGATGTTCGATTTCTCGGTGTTCAGGATTCGCGACTTCTCGGGCGCGATCTTCGGCTGTATTGGCATGAACTGCAGCTACTGGCCGTTCATGATTTTTCTGCCGCTGTATTTCTCGGCTGGCTTGGGCTACGACACCACCACCACCGGGCTGGCACTGCTGGTCTACACCGTGCCATTTCTGGTGATGCCGCCCATTGCGCAATGGCTGTTGCTGCGCTACCAGGCGCGTTTCGTGATCCCTGCCGGACTCTTCTTGCTGGGCCTGGGCTTCATGCTGATGAAGCTCGGCAGTGGGCTTACACACTTGGGCGGGTGGACGGTGTTGCCTGGTGCGCTGATGGCGGGCGTTGGCCTGGGCCTGACCACCACGCCCGCCACCAACATGACGACGGCTTCGGTGCCAGCCAACCGCGCCGGCATGGCTTCGGGCATCGATGCGAGCGCACGTTTGATCACCCTGGCCATCAATATCGCTGTGATGGGACTGGTGTTGGTGGCGGGCATTTGGGCGGCACTGCACGCTGCTTTGGCTGTGGTACCAGGCAATGGACTGGATGCGGCAAGCCTGCGCACATTGGCCGAACAGCTTGCGGGCGGAGATGTGGCGGGGGCCAAGGCGGCATTGGCGCCGCTGACATTGCCGGAGACACCCGATGCGGTGCTAAAAGCTGCAGTCACCCGAGGCTTTGGGTGGGTCATGCTGTATGGGTGCCTCTGTGCTTGGTTGACCGCCGCGTTAAGTTTGGCGGTGTTCGGTGGCCGCAAGGCTTCAGCGGTTGCCATGGCATCCAACACTGGTTTAAATGGAAGCGCGAGATGAGAGGTTGATGCGGTCAGGCTCCGCGTCAGCTCGCTGTTGGAGGGGGCTTGTATGTCGAGCGCAGTGGTTTGGCAGTGATGCCAACGTGGTCTGTGTAGAGTTGCTGTGAGCGCTGCCCACTGCACTACCAAGTCGCGTTTAAAAGCTTCTCCGAAGTCGGAAACAAAAAAGCCTCCGCGAGGGAGGCTTTTGAAATCGAGCACTAGGTGTGCTGAATCAATTTTATTCTAGTGGTGGGTCCTGAGTGACTCGAACACTCGACCTACGGATTAAGAGTCCGCTGCTCTACCAACTGAGCTAAGAACCCACTAGACAACAAGGTGATTGCTTGTTGCTAAGCCCACTATTATGCCGCAAATTTTCAACTTTTTCCACTTTGATGCGTTTGAATAGAAAAATGTTGCGATCTTCCAACCTGGAGTGGTGCACGGGCTGCCGTGCGTAAAAGTGCCCAGGGGTTAACCATGTCGGGTGGCACCATGGCGGGCCGCGTGTTGTGGCCTACCATTGGGGGCTACCCGTAATGCGCGGTGGTGAATTTGTGAAAACGGATGGGCTGTCGGGCTGTTGGTGCAAGACGCGTCAACCCATTCTCGAATTTTGACGTGGACAAGAGCATGACAACTGGGCCATCAGAGATCAATCAGCCAAACCCCGATTCCAAGCGCCGCCCGCGGATTTGCACTGTGGGACATGCGGCCGTCGACCACTGTTTTGACATTGAGTCTTTTCCAAACGCGCCCACCAAAACGCCAGCAAGCCAGTACCGCGTGATCTCCGGCGGCATGGCGTCGAATGCTTCGATCGCAGCGGCGCGCCTTGGTGCTGAAGTGCATTTGCATGGCGCGGTGGGCGATGATGAATCAGGGCGTTTTTTGGCCCGATGTCTTGTCAGCAGCGGTGTGCGTTGTGGCGGCTTGCAGCAGGTGCCGGGCGCTTCGTCGTCGATCTCGGCGGTGATCATTGATGCCAATGGCGAGCGGCAGATTTTCAACAACCGTGGCAACGCCCTGGCGTTGGCCCAGCCCATGGATACCAGCACGCTGCACGGCGCTGACTTGGTGATGGTCGACCCGCGTTGGATGGCGGGTGCCGAGACCGCACTGCGTTGGGCGCGCGCCAACAGTGTGCTGAGCATTCTGGATGGTGATTTGTCACCGCAGGCCGATCTGCAGCGCTTGAGTGCACTGGCCGATTGGTCTGCGTTTTCCGAGTCTGGCCTGGCGGCGTTTGCGCCCGGTCTGTCGATGGAAGACGCGTTGCGTCAGGCGTTGCGCGATGGCTCGCAGGTGGCCGTGGTGACGATGGGGCAGCGGGGCGTGGCTTGGCTGCGCAAGGGGGCCGATGGGGCACTCGACGGCGAGGTGCAAGTGGTGCCTGCGTTCGAGGTCAAGGCTGTCGATACCAATGGCGCCGGTGACGTGTTTCACGCCGCCCTGGCGTTGGCGCTGGCGGAAGGGCAGTTGGATGACCGCGCTGCGATCCGTTTTGCTTGTGCGGCAGCCGCCATCAAATGCATGCGCAACGGTGGTGTGGTGCGCGGCCCGGACCGCGCAGAAGTCGACGCGTTTTTACACGCGAACCTGTAAAGCCCGCGTGTCAAAAGCCAGGGCTTACATCAGCAGATGTTCGCCCGCGTTGTCGCCGCCCAAGATCACGTAGTTGACCTTGCGGATGTCCATCAGCTTGGTGCCGCCGGCATAGCTGATGGAGCTTTGCACGTCTTGCTCCATCTCGATTAGCGTGTTGGCCAGCTTGCCTTTCACGGGCTCCAGAATGCGCTTGCCTTCCACGTGTTTGTATTCGCCCTTGTTGAAGTCGCTGGCCGAGCCGTAATACTCTTTGAACAGTGCGCCATTGACTTCCACCGTCTTGCCTGGCGACTCTTCGTGACCTGCAAACAGCGAGCCGATCATCACCATGGTGGCGCCAAAGCGAATGCTCTTCGCGATGTCGCCGTGGTCGCGGATGCCGCCGTCGGCAATGATGGGTTTGGTGGCCACACGTGCACACCACTTCAGGGCCGACAACTGCCAGCCGCCGGTGCCAAAACCAGTCTTCAGTTTGGTGATGCACACTTTGCCCGGGCCAATACCGACCTTGGTGGCGTCAGCACCCCAGTTTTCCAGGTCGATGATGGCTTCAGGCGTGCCCACGTTGCCCGCGATGATGAAGCTTTTGGGCAGGTGCTGCTTCAGGTAGCCAATCATGTTCTTCACGCTGTCGGCATGGCCGTGCGCGATGTCGATGGTGATGTATTCGGGTGTTAGGCCCGCAGCGACCAAGCGGTCTACGGTTTCGTAGTCGGGTTGCTTCACACCGAGGGAGATCGACGCAAACGTGCCCTTGGCCTGCATCTCGCGCACAAACTGCACGTTGTCCAGGTCGAAGCGGTGCATCACATAGAAGTAACCGTTTTGCGCCATCCACGTGCAGATGGGCTCGTCGATCACCGTTTTCATGTTGGCTGGCACGACGGGCAGGCGGAACTTGCGGCCCCCGAGTTCTACGCCGGCATCACATTCCGAGCGGCTCTGCACGCGGCATTTGCGGGGCAAGAGGAGGGCGTTGTCGTAGTCAAAGATTTCCATGTCCGATGGCTTTCATCAAAGGTTTAGAACTTGTCCGTCGATGCATCGGGGCCGCGTTGAGGTGCAATCGGGATGAATTGGCTGTCAGAGACCGCAGCATGGGCTCTCTGCCCATACAAGGGCTATGGCAGACAAATCGCCCGATTTCACCTCAACCCTCCGGGCAAATGGTCTTTCGGGCGAGCTGCGTTGTTGCAAAACCAGCCAAGGCAGCAAGCCTTGGCTTGGGTTTTACGCCTCGCATCTCATCCCGAAATACCATTTGTGCGGTCCCGACGCATCAACGGATAAGTTCTTGAATTAAACGATTGAGCGCTTGGACTGAAGCCGGTTCTTTCTGCGCGCCAGGGCATGAGGACGCTTGGTGCAGAAACAAAAAACCGGGCTGCAATTGCTTGGGCCCGGTGATTGATTCTAGTCCTTTTGTGGCGCTGTCTTGGCTGCAAGCCGCTGTAACCCCCTACTGGGCGCAGGGTGGTGGTTAAGGGTTTACCTGTTGCGCCTGCGGTCGTCGTTCTTTCGTGATCCTTCGCTAAGATGAATGCGACATGGAATCCGCCGCACACGTGACCACTGACCCCAAACCTCCCAAAATTCCGCAGTCCGTGCTGGTCGTGATCTACACCCCGGCGCGCGAGGTGTTGTTGATTTGCCGGGCCGACGTACGCCACACCAGCGTGCCGCATTGGCAGTCGGTCACCGGCAGCAAGGATTTTGTGGACGAACCCTTTGCTGAGACAGCGGCGCGCGAGGTGCTGGAAGAGACCGGTATCGACTGCACGCCCGGTAGCCCGCTGGCCGATAGCCTGCAAGATTGGGCGCTGGAAAACGTCTACGAAATCTACCCCGAGTGGCGCTACCGCTACGCGCCGGGTGTGGTGCTGAACACCGAGCATGTGTTTGGCCTGCAGGTGCCTGTGGGGACGCCGATTCAACTCAACCCACGCGAGCACAGCGCGTACCAGTGGTTGCCGTACCAGCAGGCCGCGCAACAGTGTTTTTCAGCGTCGAACGCCGAGGCTATTTTGCTGTTGCCGCGTTTTGACGGCAGCACCAACTGACGCCAAACCACCTGTCCCACATGCGCCGCACCGCCGCCCGACTTCGCCCTGGCCACCGGCTTGTGCTGCTGGAAGGCGCGCAGGCGCTGGTGCCCGCCATGGTGGCGGCGATGGACGCTGCCAAGTTGCAGATCCGCCTGGAAACCTACATCTTCGACTTCACGGGCGCCGGGACGCAGGTGGGCGAGGCATTGGAGCGTGCCGCATTGCGGGGCGTAGAGGTCTGCGTGTTGGTGGATGGTTTGGGCACGCCGTTTCTACCAGTTGAGTGGCGAAGGCGTTTTGCCGACGCTGGCGTGCAATGGCGCGTGTTTTCGCCCGTGAATGCGCTGGCGCTGTTGCTGCCAGGGCGTTGGCGCAGGCTGCACCGCAAGCTGTGTTTGGTGGATGGGCGTATGTTGTTCTGCGGCGGCATCAATGTGCTGGATGATTTCTACGACCCCAGTTATGGCGCGCTGCGTGCGCCTCGGCTGGATTACGCGGTGCAGGTCGTCGGTCCGCTGGTGGAAGATGCGCGTGTGGCCATGGCACGGTTGTGGGCGCGGCAAACGCCGTTGGGGCAATCGCGGCAAGGTCACGCGGCTTTTGATACCGAGCGTGCCCTGTCATTTGTGCCGCATCTGGGGCAGCGGCTGGCACGGCCTCGGCGCCGGGAGGCGGGCGCCGTGGCCATGTTGGCGTCAGCGTCGGGTGAGTCTCCGCAAGCTGTGGCGGCCCTGCTGTTGCGCGACAACCTGCTGCACCGTCGCCGTATTGAGAGTGCCTACCTGCGCGCGATTGGACTCGCCCGGCGCGAAGTGTTGATTGCCAATGCCTACTTTGTGCCAGGTTTCAAGCTGCGCCGTGCCTTGGTGCTGGCTGCGCAGCGTGGTGTGCGTGTGCGCCTGTTGCTGCAGGGGCAGTATGAGTATTTCATGCAGTACCACGCGGCGCGCGCGGTGTATGGCGTGCTGCTGGCGGCGGGGGTGGAAATTGTCGAGTACGCGCCGAGTTTTTTGCACGCCAAGGTGGCGGTGATCGACGGGCGCTGGGCCACGGTGGGGTCGTCCAACCTCGACCCGTTGAGCCTGCTCGTGGCGAACGAGGCCAACGTGGTGGTAGACGAAGCCTGGTTCGCCAGAATCTTGCGCCGCCGTCTGCTGCATGCCATCCGCACAGCGGGTGAGCCGCTTAACGCCGAGCAATATGCCCAGCGACCTTTGCGCCAACGTGCGCTGGAGTATGTGGCCATGCTGGTCATGCGGCTGGCATTGCTGGTCAGCGGCAAGCGGTATTAGACGTAGGGCTGGGCGCGGTTTTCAGCGATAGCCCTTGGAGGCGTCGCGCGCCGCGAAGTGGGCCACCAGGAAATCAAGCATGGTGCGTAAAGTGGCCGAGAGTTGCTGGCGTGAGGTGTATACGCCGTAGATGCCCATGCCTTGCGCTTGCCAATCCGGTAGCAGCGGCACCAAGGCCCCGCTGGCCAATGGGCCGGCGGCGGAGAACATGGGCTGCAAGGCAATGCCTGCACCCGCCATGGCCGCCTCCAGCAGCACCACCGAATCATTGGCGCTGAGGTTGCCGCTGACGGGCACGCTGGCGGGTGCAGCGTCTTGGGCATCGGGGCGCGAAAACTCCCACAGGCTTTTGCCAAAGTACGAATACGTCAGGCAGTTGTGCAGCGCCAGATCTTCCACGCGGCGCGGGGTGCCGTTTTTCTGGAGATACGCGGGCGACGCGCAAATCACCGAGGGGCAATCACCAAGGCGGCGTGCAATCAGATTGGGGTCGAGCTGGTTGGTGATGCGAATGGCCAGATCAATGCGCTCGCGCACCAAGTCCACGGTCTGGTTGCCGATCTGCAGGTCGATTGCCGTGCGCGGGTGGCGCTGCAAGTAAGCCGCCACGGCCGGTGCCAGCACCGACTGCGCTAGTGACTGCGAACACGCAATGCGCAGCATGCCGTGCGGTTCATCGGCCTCTGTATCGGCCGCCACGGGCATCTGCTCGGCGACTGCCAGCATCTGCTGGCAGCGTGCGAGCGTGGCTTCGCCTGCGGCCGTCAGGCCCAGCTTGCGGGTGGTGCGGTGCAGCAGGCGGGCGCCGGCCCATTGCTCCATTTGCGCCAGATAACGCGTCACCATGGCGCGCGACATGTCCAGCGCGTCGGCTGCGCCAATCAGGCTGCCGCGTTCATTGATGGCCACAAACACCTTGGCTGCGACGATGCGGTCCATGATTCATCCGATCTGAGAAATGAATAGTTGATCGAATAGGCATTTTTCATTCGATCTGTGCAACGTATTCTCGGGCATCTGTTCAGCGCAATGGAGTTCAACCTCCAAACAAAGCGCTGCCACTTTGGAAGTTCTGGAGTTTGAAACCATGTCTGTTGCGACCGCATCCCTGGCGCCCCAAGCCACGTTGCATTACATCTTTGACCCGCTGTGTGGCTGGTGCTACGCCGCCGCGCCACTGATTGACGCCGCACGTGCTGTACCCGGCTTGGTCGTGCAGTTCCACGGCGGCGGCATGCTGGCGGGCCCCAATCGCCGTGCCATCACCTCCCAATGGCGCGAGTATGTGATGCCGCACGACCGGCGCATCGCCCAACTGACCGGCCAGCCTTTTGGTGACGCCTATTTCAACGGCCTGTTGCGTGACACCAGCGCGGTCATGGACTCGGCGCCGCCCACCACGGCCGTGCTGGCCGCCGAGGCCTTGGCTGGACGTGGGCTGGACATGGCGCATGCCGTGCAGCGCGCGCATTACGTGGACGGCCTGCGTATCGCCGAACCAGAGGTGTTGGTGGCCCTGGCCGTGGGCTTGGGGCTGGATGCAGAAGCCTTCCGCGCGGCCTATGTGCAAAGCGAAGGCGCCGCCACGCAGCAGCACTTTGCCAACAGTCGTCGTCTGCTGGCGCAGGTGGGCGGGCAGGGCTTTCCAACGTTGGTCCTGGCGCTGCCCGATGGCACGGCGCGCGTGCTCGACATCGGCCCGTGGCTGGGGCGTGCAGGCGGCTGGCAAGCCGAGCTGCAACGGCTGGTCGGCGGCGCCTCCAGCGCTAAGCCCTCCGGGGCTGAGCCACTGGCCTGTGGCCCCGATTTTTGTGCAACTTAAACCACTTGAGCCGCTTGAGTCTTTTTAACCTGAAGGAAACACATATGAGCAAGATCGTCATTCTGGGCATCACCGGCCGCGCTGGCTCCCGTATCGCTACCGAACTGTTGAGCCGTGGCCACACCGTCACCGGCATCGCCCGCAAGGTGGAGGGCGTAGCCCCCCAGGCCGGCCTGACGTTGAAGGCCGGCGACGCTACATCCGCTGCTGCTCTGGTGCCGTTGATCCAGGGACATGATGTGCTGATCAGCAGCACACGTTTTGCCGGTGGCAGCGATGCCGCCACGCTGCTGGCTGCGGCCAAGCAAGCTGGTGTGCCACGCCTGATGGTGGTGGGCGGGGCGGGTAGTTTGGAAGTGGCACCTGGCCTGGCCGCGATCGACACACCGCAGTTCCCTGAAGCTTACAAAGCGGAAGCCGGTGCGGGTCGTGTGTTCTTGCAGGCGCTCTACAACGAGAAAGATGTTGACTGGACCTTTGGCTCACCCTCGGCCGAATTCAATCCTGGCGAGCGCACCGGCAAGTTCCGCGTGGGCACCGACCAGATGCTGTTCGATGCCAATGGTCAGAGTCACGTCTCAATGGAAGACTACGCGATTGCGTTCGCCGATGAGCTTGAAGCGCCCAAGTTCTCGCGCAAGCGTTTCACCGTAGGCTATTGATGCCGCCAACAGGACAGAGCGTTCTTTCTGTCCTGCTGCAAAAATAGTAGCTGTCTGCGCTTATGCGGTAAGCGCTGGCGGCCTGAATGCCTTAAAGGCCTCAGGCAGACTGGAAAAGCTTTCGCTGGTAATATCTGTCGATGCAAATGAATGAGCCACTCGACATGCCTGCTGTTGCCCCGACTGAAAATACTGCCGACGAAGGCACACCAGTCTCCGTCAAAATCCGCGAGCGCCTGAAAGCCGCGCGCAAGCGCTTCAACGCCAACGACAACATTGCCGACTTCATCGAGCCCGGCGAGTTGGGGGCCATGTTGGACGAAGTCACGGTCAAGATGCAGGGCGTGCTCGACAGCATGGTGATCGACACCGCCAACGACCACAACACCAGCAACACCGCACGCCGCGTCGCCAAGATGTACGTGAACGAAGTGTTCCGTGGCCGCTATGTGCCGGTGCCCACCATTACTGAATTTCCCAACGCCGAGCACCTGAACGAGCTGATGATTGTCGGCCCGATCACGGTGCGCAGCGCCTGCTCGCACCACTTCTGCCCGGTCATCGGCCGCATCTGGATCGGTGTGATGCCGAATGAACACACCAACGTTATCGGCCTGTCGAAATACGCCCGCCTCGCCGAATGGGTGATGGGCCGCCCGCAAATCCAGGAAGAAGCCGTGGTGCAACTGGCCGACCTCATCATGGAGAAGACCCAGCCCGACGGCATGGCCATCGTGATGGAAGCCACCCACTACTGCATGGCTTGGCGCGGCGTGAAAGACATGGACAGCAAAATGATCAACTCGGTCATGCGCGGCGTGTTTCTCAAAGACCCGAACCTGCGCCGTGAGTTCTTGTCGCTGATTCCGCAAAGGGGGTAATTGCCATGTTGGTTCGCTTGCTTTATGCCAGTCGTGCGGTGGACACCAGTCCGGCCGCCATTGAGGCCATCCTCACCCAGTCGCGCCAGTACAACCCTACCTGTGGCATCACCGGCATTCTTTGTTACGGTGGCGGCATCTTCCTGCAGGCCATTGAAGGTGGCCGCATGGCGGTGAGCGACTTGTATGGCCACATTCAAAAAGATGTGCGCCACCACGACGTCGCCTTGTTGCACTATGAAGAAATTTCCGAGCGTCGTTTTGGCGGGTGGACCATGGGCCAGGTCAATCTGCAAAAGCTCAACCACTCCATCTTGCTGAAGTACTCTGAGCGGCCCGAGCTGGACCCGTACGCGGTGTCGGGCAAGGTGTCGCTGGCGCTGCTCGAAGAGTTGATGGCCACGGCTTCCATCATCGGGCGCGTTTAAGAACGTGTTTACGATCTCCCTGGGGCCGCGTTGGGGTGCAATCGGGATGAGTTGGTTGTCAGAGACCGCAGCATGGGCTCTTTGCCCATGCAAGGGCTATGGCAGACAAATCGCCCGATTTCACCCTAACCCGAAGGGCAGGCACCTTATCGGGCGCCCTGCGTCGTTACAAAACCAGCCAAGGCAGAAAGCCTTGGCTTGGGTTTTGCGCCTAGCAGGGCATCCCGAGAAGGTACCTGCGCGGCCTCAGGGAGATCGCAAACACGTTCTGAAGGCTTTGTAAGTACGCTTTAGCTACGCTTGCGCCAAGGCCCGGGGCAATTTCTGAGCCCTCGGTTTGGTGTTGAGCATAGGCACACTTGTCATTGGCACGACTGTCGCTTTCAGCATCGTCATGGACACGGCTTTCCACTAAGCTTGGCTTTCTTCGAGCGAACTTGCTGAATTTATGGCTAATTTCATGCGGACCTTGGCGCGGGCGGCGGGCTTTGTAGGCTGCTGCTGCGCCGCCACTTTCGCAACTGTCGCGTTAGCCGGGCCTGACTGTTCGCGACCCTACACGCTGGGCCTGCACGTGCACGGCATGCTGTATTCCGCCCGTACCGACGCTGGCATCGACAAAGATCTTGTCGATGCCATGGCGGCGCGCAGCGGCTGCACCATTTTGACCACCGTGATGCCACGTGCGCGTATCTGGCGCCAGGTGGAGACCGGCACCATGGATTTCACCCTCTCGGGCATTGCCACGGCCGAACGCGACAAGTACGCCAGCTTCGCGTGGTACTTCTCCAACAAGTACTACCTGCTGGTGCGTAAAGACACTGGCGCCAAAGACATGGCAGGCTTCATGGCAAAGCCTGATTTGCAGCTTGGCCTGATTCGCGGCTTTCGCTACGGGCCATCAACCAACGCCTGGGTGGACCAACTCACCGCTGCGGGCCGCATCAGTTATGCCACTGAGCTTGAGCCGCTGTACGGCGTGCTGGCGCTGGGGCGTATCCACGGCATGATCATCGAGCCCTTCGATACGCTGGAGGTGCAGAGCAAGGCCATTGCGGCGGTAGCCGACATCATCGAGACCAGCGACCCAGCGGTGCCGCATGGTTTGAGCATGTCGAGGAAGTCGTTGTCGCCACAAGAACAGGATCAATGGCGCGCGCTCATTGACAGTCTGCGTGAAGACGGGACAATTCTGCGCATTTTCGAGAAATATTTCCCTTCCGAACTTGCCAGAAAGATGGTGAATTTTTGAGCCTTTCCCCTCCCATGGAGCGTTCTAGGCGGTCTAGACGCTCTTCGCAGATTCGGCACTACGGCGCGGTGGTGCTGGTGTTTGCTGCGTCCCTGGGAACGACTTACGCGCTGTGGCAACACGAACGGCGCAATGCCGTGCTCGATTCGCGCGTGCAGGTGGATCTGCATGTGCGCGCGTTTTTGGGGCGTATCGAGCAGCGCATGGCGGCCTACACCCAGGTGCTGGTGGGGGTGGGCGGTTTGTACGCCGCCACGCCGGGGCCGGTAAGCCGTGACGCGTTGAACCATTACGTCAACAGCCAGCGACTTGGCGCAGAATTTCCGGGGTTGGAGGGCATAGGTTGGGCGCCTCTGGTGACACCTGCGAAATCCAATACCGAACCTGCGCGTGACTATTCAGCGCCGCTGGAACAGTTTGTGACCGTGCGCTCAGGTCAGGGCCCAGCGCTCGGAACCAACCTGGCCGAAGACCCTGCCCGTGTCGAAGCCTTGCTGCAGGCGCGTGATAGCGGCGGCCCGGTCATCACCCGCAGGTTGCCGCAGCTCCTGAACACCGGGCCAGATAAAAGGGCTGGCTTTGTGATGGCGCTGCCGGTGTACCGCCCGGGTGCTCCTGTGAGTTCGGTGGACGACCGACGCCGCAACCTGGAGGGCTGGGTGCTGGCGGCCATCGCGGTGGACGACTGGATGGCCAGCCTGGACGACCTGCCCACCACCGGGCTGGAGGTGCGGGTGTTCGATGGCATTGAGCTGTCTGCGGCCACGCTGATGTATGGCACACGCCACCAGTCTGACGACGTGGCACTGCTGCCGGGCGACGTGGTCGAGTACCTGCCCGTGGCAGGGCGCACCTGGACGTTTGCCATGCGCATGGCGCAGCCGGTGGGCGAACTCGCGTCGCGCGACCATTCCTCGCTGATCGCACGCAGCGGCATTATCCTGAGCTTGCTGCTCGCTTGGCTGACCTGGCTGCTGGTGACCGACCGTTCACGCGCCATGACGCTTGCGCGCGAGATGACCTCCGACCTGCGTGAAGCCAAAGAACGTTTCGAGCTGGTGTTTGAAACCAGCCCCGACGGCATCATCATCAGCCGCCAGACCGACGACCGCATCATCGACATCAACCCCGGTTTTGTGACGATGACCGGCTACACGCGCGACGAAGTGGTCGGCCAGTCGCTCGCCAGCCTGCCGATGTGGCGCAACCCTGATGACCGCCAACACTTTTTGAACGTGCTGCACACCAGCGGCCACTGCGACAACCTAGAGACCACCATCACGCGGCAAAACGGCCAGTCGATGGTGGGCATCATGTCGGCCAAGACGGCCAACTTCAAGGGCCACGCCTGTGTGGTGGGCGTGGTGCGCGACATCACCGCCCGCAAGCTGGTGGAAGACCGCATGGCGCATATGGCTCAGCACGATGTGCTGACCGGTTTGCCCAACCGCGCGCTGTTCGAAGACCGGCTGCGCCAGTCCATTAACCAAGCCTTCCGCAGCCGCTCGCGCCTGGCCTTGCTCTACATCGATCTGGACAAGTTCAAGCCCGTGAACGACACCTTCGGCCACGCCATGGGCGACGTGTTGCTGAAGATGATTGCGGCACGCATGCTGGCCAGCGTGCGCGTGTCGGACACTGTGGCGCGCATTGGCGGCGACGAGTTTGTGGTGCTGCTGGGAGCAGTGCAGGACAAGGCTGACGCGCGTGCCGTGGCCGAGAAAATCCGCGTTGCGCTCAACCAGGTGTTCGAACTGGAAGGGCGCCACGCGGTGCACATCTCATCCAGCATTGGGGCGGCGATTTACCCGGAGAACGGCGTGGATGGCACCTTGCTGGCGCGGCATGCCGATCAGGCGATGTACCAGGCCAAAGAGGCCGGGCGCAACAAAGTGGTGTTTTTTGGGGAGCCGCTGGACGATGGCACGGGGGCCCAAGAAGCTCAGGAGGCCGGGCAGCGGCCGCCCGGCTGAAGCACTCTTGATTTCTGAGTTTTGGCGATGCTGGTTGTGTTTGGCACCATAGAAAAAGGCTCCTGACGGAGCCTTTTTTACGATGCCGAGGTGTTGCGCGGGGTCGTTTCCTGCTGCGGCGAGATGATCGACTCGTCGAGCTTGCGCGCCAACTCGGCCACTGCCAGCGCGGCAGAGCAGCCGGGCATGCTGGTCATCAGCAGTTGGCGGCGCATCACGGCTTCGCGCACGGCGGGGTCGGATGGAATGTCACCGACGTGGATCAAGCGCACCGAGCGGCCATTGCCGGCCGGCATGAAGCGGTCCAGCACTTGCTGCAGTTGCGTGGTGATGGCGCGGCCATCGCCGGGGCGTGCGGTCTGGTTGATGATCATGCGCACGTGCTGGCGTTTTTGCTGCGTGGCCAACACCTTGATCGCGGCATAGGCGTCGGTCAACGAGGTGGGTTCGGGCGTGGCGACCACCAACACTTCAGAGGCCAGCGAAATGGCAAACAACACCACGTCGGAGATGCCGGCGCCGGTGTCCAGAATGACCACGTCATAGCGGGGCACCAGGCCGCGCAGCACATGCATGAACTCTTCGCGTACTTCAGGCGTCAGGCGCGAATACTCGACCATGCCAGAGCCGGCAAGCAATACAGAAAAACCACCGCTCGACTTGACGATGGCTTCGTCAATGGAGGCGCGGCCGGTGAACACATCGTGCAGCGTCACTTTGGGGTGCAGGTTCAGCACCACGTCCAAGTTGGCAAGCCCCAAGTCAGCATCCAGCACCAGCACGTTATGGCCGCGCTTTGCCAATGCCGCAGCCAGATTGGCCGAGGTGAACGTCTTTCCGACGCCGCCTTTGCCACTGGTGACGGCCAGCACCGTCGCACCCAAAACGGGTGACGCGGGCGGGGACTTCAACGCATCGATCATTAAATTACCTCTGTACCGAGCCGCCTACGGCGGCACCGGCTGTCATTTCTATCCAGGCTGGCTCGCTTGATGCCATGTGGCCAAACAACAGACTCTTTTCTTCGGCGCTGACGGTGCTGTCGGCTTGGGTCTCCAGCGCAAGCTGGTTACGACCCGCAGATTTCGCAACGTACAGTTGTTGATCGGCACGTTCGATCCACAATGAAGTAGTAGATCGAATCCATTGCTGAGCAAATGCTCCGCCAACGCTAATAGTGACACGCAGATCGACGTTTGGCGAGATCTGAATGGGGGTCGCCTCAATCGCCCGGCGAATCCGCTCCGCCACTGTACGCCCAAAGGTCGGCATACACGCTGGCAACACCACCGCAAATTCTTCACCACCGAAACGCGCCAGGGTGTCCATCGGGCGGACACAACTTTGCAAGGTCTTGGCGACGGCCTGCAAAACCTGGTCGCCAGCGTTGTGGCCGTAGGTGTCGTTCACACTCTTGAAGTGATCGATGTCAAGCATCAACAACAGCGCAGCTTCGCCCGAACGCGCCACCCGGTCGATCTCGGCTTCCAGCTCGGCGTCGAAGTAACGCCGGTTGTATAAGCCGGTGAGCGGGTCTTTCAACGACAGGTCGCACAACTGGTCGATCAGTTGCTGCAGGTAGCCGGTAGGGTCGGATTCAGGGGCGATATTGCTGCCCTCGGCACCACAGGAGTGGAGCAACGCGCGCACTTCGTCCAGACGCAGATCGCGAAGATCGATGGTCGGTGAAGTTTCCGGAAGGGACACGGCGTTGTGGGTGGGTTTGATATGGAAATTCTAGCAGTATGCGCTGATTCTGGGCACTTCAAACGCCGAATTGGCACTGAATTGTGGCGCAGATGATCAATACGCAGAACTCCTTATCCCTGTCACACGATCCTGTTAGATCTATCAGGGATTGCGGCACGTGGCGAATCATTCAAATTCAAATGGAAAAGTCTTCTGGGTGAAATTGCAGGGCCGCAATCGCTTCAGCATCGGTACGGTAAAGGCGAATCGGGGCTTGGGTCGTGCCTGGGGCTGGTAATAGGTTGGCGCGCCGCAACACCTTTTCGACCGGCAATTTGATGCCGCTGATGTGCAGAGTGATGTTGCGCGAAGCCAGCAGCGTGCAGAGTTGACCAAAAACCTCAGTGCCCGTGGCGTCGATGCGGTTCATCGGTTGTGCAAACAGGCAGACATGTTGGGTGCTGGGGGCCGCGTCCAGGGCTTCGGCCACATTGCGCTCAAAGCTGCGCGCCGAGGCGAAGTCGAGGGCCGCATCCATGCGCAGTGCGTAGAGGTGCGGAGCCAAGGGGGGCAGGTGCCACAAATGGCGGTCACGCAGGCTGCCGTCAGGGTGCAGGCCGACTTCGATGATGCGTGGGTGCAGGCGCTGCATCAGGAAGTGGCTCAGGCTCAGCAGCAGACCAGCGAGCACGCCCCAATAAAGACGTGGCGCCGTCAGCAGCGTCAAGCCAAAAGTGGTGAGCGCAATCACACCCTCGACACGCGAAATGCGCCATAGCTGCAAAAACACCTTGGGCTGAATGAGGCTGAGCACGGCCACCACAACCACGGCCGCCAGAATAGATTGCGGTACGTGGTACAGCCCCGGCGTCAGCCACAGCAACACCACCAGCACTAACAAAAACGCCACCACGGCGCTCCACTGGGTTTTGGCGCCCGCATAAAGGGTGATGGCCGAGCGTGAGAATGATGAGCTGGTGGCAAATGCGCCACTGAAGCCCGAGGCGAGTTTGCCCAGGCCCTGGCCAATCAGATCCTGGTTTTCGTTCCAGCGGGTGCCTGCTTTTTGGTTGTCGATCTTCGCGCTCGACGCGGTTTCCAGAAAGCTGATGAGGGTGATGACCAAGGTCGGCAGCGCCAGATGGCTGAATTGGTCCCAGGTCAGCCAGCCGGGCCAATAGAAGCTGGGCAAACCTTGGGGCAGTGTCCCCACCACTTTGCCGCCATGGTCCGCAAAACCTACCGCGGCGCTGAGCAACGCGCTGACCACCACCAGCGCCATCAGGACCGGGAAACGTGGGAACCAGCGCTTGCCCAAGATCAAGACCGCCAACCCGCCCAGTCCAAACGCTGCCTCCCACAGATTGGGGTGGAGCAGGGCGTTGACGTCGGTCAGGGCTTTGACACCCAGCAGGCCGGGCAACTGAGAAAGCAAAATCAAGATGGCAGCAGCTTGGGTGAAGCCGGTCAACACAGGACTGCTCACCAGATTCAACAACCAGCCGAATTTGCCCAGACCCAGCGCCATCTGTAGCAAGCCCGATAAAAACGCCAGCCACACCGCCAGCGCCACCCATTCTGGGCTGCCGGGCGCTGCCTGCCCTGCCAGCGAAGTGCCGATCAACAAGGCCGAGAGCGCGGTGGGCCCGACAGACAGGCGCGCTGATGAACTCCACATGACCGCCACCAGCAGCGGCAGCAGGGAGGCGTACATCCCGGTGATCAGCGGCATGCCCGCCAGTGCGGCATAAGCCACACCCTGGGGGATGACCATCATGCCCACAGTGATGCCGGCCCAAATCTCCCCAGACATCAAAGCGCGGGTGGGGCGGGGCCAGTTGAGGAAGGGGAAAAAGCGAGCAAAGCGGCGAAAAAGATGATGGGTCTTGATGGGCATAGCCATCCGATCCTAGCGCAGTAGTTACAGTTTTCGTTACCTTCTTGCCAGTCTGAGAGCGTCTGCGGGCTCGGGGTTGGTTGTTTTCGCAACGACAATCAGCAGATGACATTTTTGATTGCTGGCACGGGCAGGGGCGCCGCGCCCAGGACTTGGTTGAGGCAGTGCGTGCGGCAGTCTTTGACTATCTTTTTGGTAGCTGCTTGCGTATTGCCAGTAAGCGCAAAAGCCTCAAAGGCCTTAAAAGACAGCTGGCGCGGCGAAGTGACCTACGTGACAGACGGCGACACACTTTGGGTGCGTCCTGAAGCTGGTGGGCCGCCGCGCAAAGTGCGGCTCGACGGCATTGACGCCCCCGAAATCTGCCAAGCTTATGGCCCCGCCGCACAACAAGCCTTGGCCAACCGCCTGTTGCACCGTGAAGTGCGCGTGGACACACGGCGCATGGACGATTACCAACGTGCTTTGGCTACAGTGACCTTGCAAGGGGACGACGTTGCCGCGTGGATGGTGGGGCAGGGCCACGCTTGGTCATACCGCTACCGCAAAGATCCAGGTCGCTATGCTGCTCAAGAAAAGCGCGCGAGGGCACAAGGTTTGGGCTTGTTTGCACGTACCGACGCGATGCGGCCGCGAGATTTTCGCAAGCGCCATGGCAGCTGTTACGACACCAACAGCCCAGGCAAAACCAGCAAGAACGGCTAAATAAAACGGCTAAATGCTGGTTTGCGTTGCTGGCAAACCGGACAAGCCGGGTCGCGCGCCACGCGCATTTCGCTCCATTCCATGCGGCGTGCATCCAGCATTTGCAGCCGCCCGGCGAGAGACGGCCCTGCGCTTCGGTCGGCGCCGCCACTCACCAGTTTGATGGCTTCGGCGGCCTGCATCGCGCCGATGATGCCCACCAGCGGCGCGAGCACGCCCATGGTGGCGCAAAGCGTCTCTTCAAAATCGGCTTGGGGTGGAAACACGCAGGCGTAGCACGGGGCGGCATTGTCGCGTGGGTCGAAGACTGAAATTTGCCCGTCAAACCGAATCGCCGCGCCCGACACCAAGGGCACGCCGTGGCGCACACAGGCGGCGTTAACGGCATGGCGTGTGGTGAAGTTGTCGCAGCAGTCGAGCACCACGTCGGCTTGCGGTACCAGGGTGTCGAGCAGTGCTGCATCGGCCCGCGTGGTGACGGGGGTGACGGTCACTTCAGGATTGATGGCCGCAATCGCCTGCTGGATCGACTCGGCCTTGGGCGTGTCGATGCGCGCCATGGTGTGGGCGATCTGCCGCTGCAAATTGGTTAAATCGACCGTGTCGTGGTCCACCACGGTGATGCGGCCGAAGCCGGCCGTGGCCAAGTACAGCGTGGCAGGGGAGCCCAGGCCACCGGCGCCAATCACCAAAGCGTGCGCGGTCAACAGGCGCTCTTGTCCTTCAATGCCGATTTCGTCGAGCAGGATGTGGCGCGAATAGCGCAGCAGTTGTTGGTCTTCCATGGGGCTGTTCTTCATGACGAGAGCCATCATAGAAAAAGCCGTGAAACAGGCCGGGGCCCGTTGTCACGGCTTTTGCCGATGGCGGCTCAGAGTGGAATCAGTTTTCCTTTTTCTCTTCCTTGCGCTCCACCATCGTTTTGCTGATCAGCACCGGCTGGCCCTTGAGCTTGTTGATGGCTTGGGCCAGTTGGAAGTCTTTGTCAGTGCCAAACTCGGGCGGCTTACGCTCCACGGGGGGCTTCTTGGCTTCTTCTTCCAGCAGCTTGCGGGCTTCTTCACGGGCCTTTTCACGGGCTTCGTCTTTTTTCTCTTCGCCTTGGCCGCTGTTCAAGTGTTTGTCCAGGTCGGCTTCACGCATGCGCAGGGCGGCAAACGGGCTGCCTTCTGCGGTTTCGTCCACCATCACATCGGGGACGATGCCCTTGGCTTGGATAGAGCGGCCGGTCGGCGTGTAGTAGCGTGCCGTGGTGATCTTCAAGCCAGTGTCAGGCCCCAGCGGACGCACGGTTTGCACCGAGCCCTTGCCGAAGGTCTGGCTGCCCATGATGATGCCGCGTTTGTAGTCTTGCAAAGCGCCGGCCACGATTTCGCTGGCAGAGGCCGAGCCTTCGTTCACCAACACCACCAGCGGTACTGATTTCAACCCAGCAGGCAATTGGGCCAGCGGGTCGCTGCCGCCTCGGCGCAGGTAGAACTCGGGTGCTGCCTTGTAGGTGAACTTCGAATCTGCCAACTGGCCGTTGGTGGACACCACGGTCACGTTCTCGGGCAAGAAGGCCGAAGAAATGGCCACGGCCGCATCCAACAAACCACCGGGGTCGTTGCGCAGATCCAGTACCAAACCCTTCAGGTTAGGCTCTTGTTTGTAGATTTCAGTGATCTTGGCCGCGAAGTCGTCCACTGTGCGATCTTGGAACTGCGTGAGGCGAATCCAGCCGTAGCCAGGTTCCACCACCTTGCCGCGAACCGAGTGGGTGCGAATTTCTTCGCGCACGATGCTCACGGGGAAGCTGCGGCTCTCATCTTTGCGGAAGATGGTGAGGTCGACCTTGGTGTTGGGTTCACCGCGCATCTTCTTCACCGCTTCGTTCAACGACAAGCCTTTGACGGCGGTGTCGTCGATCTTGGTGATCAAGTCGTTGGGCTTCAGGCCAGCGCGGAAAGCAGGGGAGCCTTCAATTGGCGAGACGATTTTGACCAAACCGTCTTCCTGGGTGATTTCAATGCCGACACCCACAAAACGGCCAGAGGTACCTTCGCGGAATTCCTTGAAAGACTTCTTGTCGAAGTATTGGGAGTGCGGATCAAGCCCCGCCACCATGCCGGAGATGGCGTCGCTGATGAGTTTTTTCTCGTCAACGGGCTCCACATAATCGGTCTTGATCATGCCGAAGACGGCCGCCAATTGCTGCAACTCCTCCAATGGCAAGGGGGCCATGGAGCTGCGCGCTACCGTTTGCAGCGACACCGTCGTCAGGGCTCCGGCCATCGCGCCTGCGGCGACCCATCCTGCAATTTTGAGTTTCTGGCCCATCGATACTTTCCTAGTTCGACTCAATATACATGTTGGAACTGCGCAACGGCCGCACAGTTCCATAAAAGCCCGCAAATTTTGTCTGCTTAGGGGCCAGGATCGTGTTCAGGACTTCTTTTGGCCTTGTGCAGCGACGGCTGCAGCTGCTGCTACGGCGGCTTCGGCGTCGCCCAAGTAGTAGTGACGCAGTGGCTTGAGTTGCGCGTCCAACTCATAAACGAGCGGAATACCGTTCGGAATGTTCAGGCCGACGATGTCATCGTCAGAGATGTTGTCGAGGTATTTCGCCAGTGCGCGGATCGAGTTGCCGTGGGCGGCGATCACCACGCGTTTGCCACTGGTGATGGCTGGCGCCACGGTGTCGTTCCAGAATGGCAACACGCGGGCCACGGTGTCTTTCAGGCACTCGGTCAGCGGGATTTGCTCGGCGGGCAGGTCGGCGTAGCGGAGGTCACCGCGTTCGCTGCGTACGTCAGTCGCTTCCAGCGCTGGTGGTGGGGTGTCATAGCTGCGGCGCCATACCAGCACTTGGTCGTCGCCATATTGCTTGGCTGTTTCGGCTTTGTTCAAACCTTGGAGGGCACCGTAGTGGCGTTCGTTCAAGCGCCAGCTGTGCTGCACGGGCAGCCAGGTGCGGTCCATTTGGTCTAGGCAGTGCCACAGCGTATGGGTGGCGCGCTTGAGCACGCTGGTGTAGGCCAAGTCGAATTCGTAACCGTCGGCCTTGAGCAAGCGACCGGCGTTCTGCGCCTGGGCAATACCGGTTTCGGTCAGCGGAACGTCCGTCCAGCCGGTAAAGCGGTTTTCAAGGTTCCAGGTGGATTCCCCGTGGCGGATCAGAACGAGCTTGTACATGGTGGTGAAAATGGGCTGAAAAGCGCAAGTCATTAACAAATAGGATGCTTCTTTAGGAAGCACAGCCGCTCATTCTAGAATCTTGGCTGGCAGGCACCCCCGCCTGTCCTGTAAAAAAGGTGCAAAGTGAAGTTTTTATTAGACAACTGGATGCTTTTCGCGGTAGCCATCGCCTCGGGCGGCATGTTGCTGTGGCCGATATTGAGCGGCGCTGCCGCTGCGGGCGCGCTGCCGGCGAATGCCGTGGTGCAATTGATCAACCGTCAAAAAGCGGTGGTCATCGACGTGTGTGAAGCCGACGAATTCGCGGCAGGTCACATCGTGGGGGCCAAGAATGTGCCGCTGGGCCAAGTCGAAGAAAAATTGGCGAGCGTGGCGAAGAACAAGACATTGCCCTTGGTGCTGGTTTGCCAGAGCGGTGCACGTGCCAAGCGCGCCGCTGGCATTGCAAAAAAGCTGGGTTTCGAGAAGGTGGATGTGCTGGCCGGCGGCCTGAAAGCCTGGAAAGAAGCCAGCCTGCCGATTGAAAAGGCGTAATAGCGTCCCCAGTTGAGTGCATTGAACCAACGCTAAAGAGCCGTTATGCAACACGTCAAGATGTACACCACCGCCGTTTGCCCTTATTGCATTCGGGCCAAACAAATTCTGAAGAACAAGGGTGTCGAGAAGATCGAAGAAATTCGCATTGATATGGACCCTGGTGCCCGTCAAATCATGATGGAAACCACTGGCCGACGTACCGTGCCGCAAATCTTCATTGGCGACACGCACGTGGGTGGTTGTGACGACCTGATGGCACTGGATGGCCGCGGGGGTTTGGTACCGCTTTTGGGTGCGTGACCTGCATATGACCCGTGCCTAACGATTCTTAAATCGTGTAGTTGTTGTCAGCGGGTCGTTACATTGGCCTGTGATAATCCTTGAGTCCCTGTTGACCTAGCGTCAAGAGTATCGAGACAACCTTTTTTTAAATAAATCCGAGAGAAAACCATGGCCGAGCAACTTGATCCCGTCTTTCAAATCCAACGCGTTTATCTGAAAGAAGCGTCGCTGGAACAGCCGAATTCCCCGGCCATCCTGCTGGAGCAAACCCAGCCCGCCGTAGACATCCAACTGGGTGTAGACGCAAACCCTGTGGCCGAAGGCATTTTTGAAATTTCGGTGCGCGCCACGGTGACCACCAAAATCGGCGAAAAGACGGTTTTCCTGGTTGAAGCCAAACAAGCCGGTATTTTCGAAATCCGCAATCTGCCGCAAGAGCAAATGGGCCCGATCGTTGGCATCGCTTGCCCACAAATCGTTTATCCCTACCTGCGTGGCAACGTGGCCGATCTGATCCAACGCGCTGGTTTCCCACCTGTGCACCTGGCGGAGATCAACTTCCAAGCCATGTACGAACAACAGCAACAAGCCGCTGCAGCAGGTGCCACTGAAGGCGCGGCCAACTCCGTTCTGCAGTAATCAAGTTCGTCCCTCGGTCAGTGCACCTTCTCCCAAACCCTTTTTTAAAACCATGAAAATTGCCGTTTTGGGGGCGGGTGCCTGGGGCACCTCGCTGGCCATCAGTGCGTCTGCTCCAACCGAAAATGCCCACGAGGTTCACGACGTGACCTTGTGGGCGCGTGATGCCAGCCAAGCTGCTGGCATGCGCCAAGAACGCTGCAACCAGCGTTACCTTCCCGAAATTCCCCTACCGCCCGCCTTGCAGATCAGCAGCGAGCCACAAGCCCGCTTGGCGCCTTGGCTGGCCACGCAAGATCTGATCGTGATCGGATCGCCTATGTCCGCCCTTCGGCCTCTCTTGACGGTGGCTTTGGAGACCCAGGTGCCGGTAGCCTGGTTGTGCAAAGGGTTTGAAGCGCCTGTTTCGCAAGACTTTGGACTTCTGGGGCATGAAGTGCTGGCGGAAGTCGCTTCTGAACTCGTCGCCAATGACGTTTTACCGGGCGACGCCGAACCTACGTTCGGCGTGCTCAGCGGTCCCAGCTTTGCACAAGAAGTTGCGCGTGGCCAGCCCTCGGCGTTGGTGGCTGCCAGCGCCCACACGGCAGTGCGTAGTGCGTTGGTGCGCGCGTTCCATCGCCCCTCGTTGCGCGTGTATGCCAGCGAAGATGTCGTGGGCGTGGAAGTAGGCGGCGCCGTGAAAAACGTGCTGGCTATTGCCACGGGGCTTTGTGATGGTCTGAACCTCGGCCTGAACGCTCGCGCCGCGCTCATTACCCGTGGTCTGGCTGAAATGACGCGCTTGGGCGTCGCATTGGGCGCCGGCGTTGAAACCTTCATGGGCTTGTCTGGCCTGGGCGATCTGGTGCTCACGGCTACTGGCGATTTAAGCCGTAACCGCAAGGTTGGGATGCTACTGTCGCAGGGCAAGACGCTACAACAAGCGGTGGATTCGCTTGGGCACGTCGCCGAGGGCGTGTATTGCGCCCGCACGGTCGCGCTGCGCGCTGCAAGCCTGGGCGTCGACATGCCGATCACCCAATGTGTGGTGGATCTGCTGGACGGCCGTTTGACTGCCGCCCAAGCTGTTGCGCGCCTCATGAGCCGCGATCCGGTGGCCGAGTTCGCTTCGAGCTAAGCCTCAACGGATAGACCACGGATCAGGCCTATTGGCAAAGGTCTGATGCAAGTTCCCGTTGAACACCTCAGCGTTGGTGCTTTTCTACAACGCCCACCAATGGCGCAATCTCGCCTGAATTTCACCCTCTGAATGCACGATCTTCAGAAGGTGTTTCAGCTATGGTTCATCGATCGCTCTTTTTTAGGGTGCGCTGCAGCAAAGTCCTCCTCTTCAGGCTGACACGTCGGCGACAGTCTGCCCCAGGTGCCCCGGGGCATTGGCTGTTTTTTCGTCTCATGAGGGCGTCAGGTTGTGGCGGTGCGCTGTAAGAAAAAGGCTTACAGAGGCGCTTTCAAAACCAGACGCGCCGAATATCAATCCCCCGACTTAATTTCTGTTTGGCCCGAATTCACAATCCATTTCAACGGATCGGCCTTCTGCGCTTCCTCGGTACAGCACCGGTGAAACCAGTAGGGCCCACTCGGCAAACTGAAAGGACCATCTTATGAACAGCGATCAAATCATCGCCGAAATTCGCGAAACCAACCTGACTTACCTGATGCTGGCGCAAAGCCTGATTCGCCAGGACAAGGCAGAAGCCTTGTTTCGACTTGGTCTCAATGAAGAGTCGGCAGACCTGCTGGCCGCGCTGTCGGCAGCGCAGATTTTCAAGCTGGCTTCAAGCAACATGTTGCTGTGCCATTTCCGTGTGGACGACAACCTGGTGTGGAGCTTGTTGACCAACCACGACCTGCCAGAAAAGAAGGTGGGCAACCATGCCACCAACAAGTTGCACGCCAACATTCTGATGGCCGGCCGCGTGGCCGAAGTGCTGTAACAGGAGCTTGGCATGAACACCGCCAAAGATCCCGTCAAGGCCATCAAAAGTGTGCTGCGCGATTCGCAGCAAGTGGAACGCGCGGCAGCGTTGATCCGCATGGGAGCCCGCATGCAGGTGCTGGAATCTGAAACCGATTTGTCTTACGAGCGCCTGCTGCGTTTGTACAAAGAGGTTTCGGGCAAGTCGCCTTCCAAAGGCCAACTGCCGTTCTCCACCGACTGGTTTTTGTCGTGGCAAGAGAACATCCATTCGTCGCTGTTCTTGAACATCTACGAATACCTGTCGAAGAGCATCGAACTGGACTCCATCGACATCCTGACCAAGGCCTACCGCCTGTACGAAGAGCAAGTACACGCCGCCGAGATCGATGCCTTGCTGTCCTTCACCCGCGCTTGGCGCCTGGTGAAGTTTGTCGACGCCAATATGCTCAACATGACCGCCTGCAGCCACTGCGGCGGCAAGTTTGTGACCGAGCTGTACGAGAACCCACGCCAGTACGTGTGTGGCCTTTGCAACCCGCCTGCGCGTGCGGGCAAGTGCAAAGGTGAACGCAGTCTGATGTTGCACTAAGCAACGCGGCCTTGCGGGCCGTGCCCGCAGGCCCACCCCGTGGTGATGTCACGGCTGTGGTGCCCTCGCGCCACGCAGGTGTGATTTCAGGTAATTCGCGTTAGTATTGTTGCGATCCGCCGAAGTCTTCGGCGCTCCCAACACCACTACAGCGCAGCGCCCCTGTCTCACCAGACGGGGCCGCGCCAAACACAGGCATGAACGTAGGCTCTCGTCGTCTATTCGGTCAAAGAAGCTTGCGTTTCTACTTGGGGTTGCTGGTGCTTGTCGCCTTGCTTCCGGTGGTGGTGACGGCAGGTATCTCCATCTGGCAGGTGGGGGTGGGCTACCAAAAATCATCGGTCGAGCACATTTTGCAAACGGCCAGCGCTGTTGGCAATTCGGTGGAGAGCGAACTCTCCACAGCTTTCACCACCATGGACGCTCTGGCCAGCATGCCGCTAGAGTACAACTGGGACCATCCCTTGGCCGGTGCGCGTCGCTCCCAGGCCAGTGCTTTCTTACGCGGTCGTCTCTCCGTCGAGTGGCCTGGTGATGCGCGGCTGCCGCCAGACACCTTGCTCGCCACCGGCGTGCCGGTGGGTCTGGTGAATGCGGTGGCCGACAAGCGCGACCCCGCCGTCTCCAATCTTTTTGCCGACCCCAAAGACGGTAGCCTGCGCGTCGCCGTGGGTGTGCTCTACCGTGCCGACAACAACCCCGAGACCTCGCTGGTGCTGACCGTGTCGCCCGCGCAGTTGATCCGTTCGCTGCAGCGCCAGAGCCTGTTTGCCCCAGACATGTTGATCGCCGTGGTCGATGGCAATGGCCGCGTTTTGGCGCGCTCGCGCGATGGCGACCAGTTCATCGGCAGGCCCGTACCCGATTGGCCCAAGGTGCAGGCCACGGCCGATGCGCGTGGCTGGTTTGAAGCCAAGACCTTGGAAGGCCGGCCGGTGATTCTGGGCTTCTCTCGTCTCACCGGCACACCGGGCTGGGTGGTTGTGGTCGGGGAGTCGCGCGACAGTTTCAACGCGCGTTGGCAAGACCCTCTGCGCAACCTGCTGCTCTGGGGCGGTGTGTCGGGCGCGGTGGCTTTGCTCGGGGCGTTTTGGTTGTCGCGCACGGTGTTGCGCCCGGTGCGTGCATTGGCTGCGAATGCGCGGCGCGTGGCCTCGAACGACAACGAACCCATGGACCCCGTGCCCAGCACCTTGGTGCAAGAGTTTGAAGGCTTGCGCGTGAGTTTGGCGAATGCCGACGATGCGCTGCATGCGCGGGCCGATGCCGAGCGGCGCATTGCGGTGGAGTTGAGCGCCAGCGAAGCGCGCTACAAACAAGCGGCCGAAGCCTTGTCCAAAGAAAAAGAGCGGCTGGAGCTGGCCACGATGGCCGGTGGTGTGGGCATCATCGAATTTGATTTCCTGCAGCAGCGCTTTCACTGGGACAAACAAAGCCATCTGATCTTTGACCGCACCGAAACCGAGTTCGACGGCACGCTGGACGGCATGATCAGCTATCTGCACCCAGACGATCGCACACGCGTGCTTGAGCATTGGCAGCACGTCATGGCCCACGGCTCGGTGCTGGACCTGGAGATGCGCATCGTCCAACTGCACGGCTCTGTGCGCCACGTGCGCGTGCACGCCCAGGTCCACCGTGATGACAAGGGGCAGCCCGACCGCATTGTCGGCACGGTGTGGGACGTGACAGCCGAGCAAGAGTCTGCTCAGGCTTTGCGCCAAGCCAAAGAAACGGCCGAGGCTGCTGAGCGGCTGAAGAGTGAATTCCTCGCCTTCATGAGCCATGAAATCCGCACGCCGATGAACACCGTGTTGGGCATGACGCGGCTGGTGATGCAAACGCAAATGTCGGCCAAGCAGCGTGACTACCTTTCCAAGATCGACATCTCGGCCAAGCTGCTGCTGGCCATCGTCAACGACCTGCTCGACCTCTCCAAGATCGAAGCCGGCAAGATGGACCTGGAGCAGATCGAGTTCTCGCTGGAGTCATTGTTGGAGACCGTCTCCAGCGCCACCGGCATGCGCGCTGAAGAAAAGGGTTTGGAGGTGGTCTACGGCGTGCACCCCGATGTGCCCACGCGCCTGCTGGGCGACCCCTTGCGTCTGGGCCAGGTGTTGATCAACCTGGTCAGCAACGCGCTCAAGTTCACCGAAAAAGGCGAGGTCGAAGTGTCGGTCGCGGTCGAATCCGTGGTCGAGGGGCGCATGCAGTCGTTGCGCTTTTCGGTACGCGACACCGGCATTGGCCTCGACGAGCAACAGGTGGCACGCCTCTTCACCCCGTTCTCACAAGCCGACAGCCACACCACGCGCCATTTCGGTGGCACGGGCCTGGGGTTGTCGATCTGCCGCAAGTTGGTGGAATTGATGCACGGCCGGATCTGGGTCACCAGCAAACCCGGGCGTGGCAGCACCTTCAGCTTCATCGTGCAAATGGGCCACGTCGAACGTAGCGCAGACACGCGCTACAAGCAACTGGAACGGCCCGCGCTGGGCCAGTGCCGCGCATTGGTGGTGGATGACAACCAGAGCGCGCGCGATGTTTTGTCCATGATGCTACGTGGCTTCGGCCTGGCTGTGGACGCGGTGTCCTCGGGGCGCGCGTGCCTGGAACGCCTGCAAGAGATGCACCCCGCCGAGCCGCCTTACGACCTGGTGCTGATGGACTGGCGCATGCCCGAGATGGACGGCCTGGAAACCGCGCGCCGGGTCTATGCCCAATACGGCCACGCTGCCGCACCGTCGGTGCTCATGGTCACGGCTTTCGCCGGTGAAGACATCATCAACCGCGCCACGGCCATGCAACTCGCCGGCTTGCTGATCAAACCGGTCACCCAGTCGGTGCTGTACGACACCGTCTGCGACGTGTTGGGCATGAACAGCAGTGCCCCCAAGGTGACGGTCAACCAGGCGCTGGACATGGAGAAGCTGCGCGGCCGCCGCGTGTTGCTGGTGGAAGACAACGCCCTCAGCCAGGAAGTGGCCACAGAATTTTTACGCCAGGCAGGCATGGATGTGGCTGTGGCCAGTTCCGGGATGGAGGCCATTGCGCGGATGGAGCAGGGCGACATCGAAATCGTGCTGATGGACAGCCGCATGCCCGGCATGGACGGCGCCACCACCACGCGCAAGCTGCGCGCCGACCCGCGTTTTGCCTGGCTGCCGATTCTGGGCCTAACTGGCGAGACCGGTCTCGATGCCCAGCACCACTTGCGTGGAGCGGGCATGAACGACCTGCTGGTCAAACCGGTTGAGCCCGAGAAACTCTATGCCGCACTGAACCAATGGCTGCCCAAGCTGCCAGCCTTTGCGGCCCTGGTGGGCAAACGTGTACTGGTGGTGGACGACAACCAACTCAACCGCGAAGTAGCGAGTGAGTTTCTGGCCTCGGCACGCATGGTCGTGGAGACGGCGGCCGATGGCATTGAAGCGATTGCATGCCTGGAAGTGGCCGACTTCGACGCCGTGCTGATGGACATTCAAATGCCACACATGGACGGCCTGACTGCCACCCGCGAGATTCGTCGAAACCTGCGCTGGGCGCGCTTGCCGGTGATTGCGCTGACGGCGCAAGACCAAGTGGTCAGCGGGCAAGCCACTTCTGCGGCGGGTATGGATGCGCACCTCACCAAGCCCATTGACGAGATGCAGTTGTTCCGCACGCTGCTGCAGTTCTTACCGCCGGTTGGCGCGTCGGCCGGGGAAGCCACAAATCCATCGGACCGCGCCACGCTTGTCGCGACGTCCATGGTTTCCACTGGCAATGTAAGCCCCGCCACTGAGGCAGCCTTGCCCACGCATTTGCCGGGCATGGACTTGTCTTTGGCATTGGCGCGGCTGGGGCATCAGCCCGACCGCGTGCAACGTCTGTTGCGCGGTTTTTTGCGCGACTTCTCAAGCGTGGATGCGCAGTTGGAAGCGGATCTTGCACAAGCCCGGTATGCCCCGGCGGGCGAGGTGGCGCACACCGTCAAGTCGGCCGCACGCTACCTGGGTGCCGAGGTCTTGGGTAACGCCGCAGAAGCATTGGAGCGCCTCGCGCCGGGGGGCAACGCGGCGCAGATCGCACCCGCAGCCGAAGCGTTTCGCCATGAACTGGCACTTGTGCTGGGCGGAATAGTGCAATACTGTAATGAAAAGAAACACGCGTCGGGCGACGCGGCGCCGCCCTCGTCTAAGGCCGCGTTCGCACCCGAAGCCGTGCCGCAGTTGATCGATTTGCTGGGCCGCCTGGAGCCCCAGGTGGTGCAAGGCAGCTATGCGGCCTCGGCGTTGTTGATGCAGTTGAAGGCCGCAGTGGATGGTACGCCATTGGCTGCGCTGGCCGAAACGGCGCTGTTGCGGTTTGAAGATCTGGAACTGGAAGCAGCGGCCGATGCGTTGGCTGCGGTGAAGGCCAAGTTGCACGAACTGAGTGAAAGGACGTAACACGTGGACGGACTGGAACAACAATCGGTGCTGATCGTCGATGACGACCGCGTTAGCCGCACCATGCTCGCAGAACTTTTGAGCCCCGATTCGCGGGTGGTGTTGGCTAAAGATGGCCCCACGGCTTTGCAGCGCATCCACGAAGATGCCAGCATTTGCCTGGTGTTGCTGGACGTGGGCATGCCGGGCATGTCGGGCTACGAAGTGCTGCAGCAACTCAATACGTCGCCGCCCGTGCAAGACGTGCGCGTCATTTTCATCAGCGGTGCCACCGAAGAGAGCGACGAAGAAAAAGGCTTGCTGCTGGGCGCTGTGGACTACGTGTTCAAGCCCATCCGTCCGGCGATTGTCAAAGTGCGCATCCACAACCATTTGCGCCTGATCGCGCAGCGCAAAGAGCTGGAGCGCCTGGCAGGGCACGACGCGCTGACCGGCATTGCCAACCGCCGCACCTTTGACGAGGCTTTGATGCTGAGCTGCCAAACGGCGGTGCGCCGGCAAGAGCCGGTGTCATTGGCGATGATCGACGTGGACTTCTTCAAGCAATACAACGACCATTACGGCCACGCCGCAGGTGATGAAACGCTGCGCCGCGTGGCACAGGTCGTCGCCAGCTTTGCACGCCGTCCGTACGACCTGGCGGCGCGTTATGGCGGTGAAGAATTCGCACTGCTGCTGCCGGTGGTGCCTGACATGAACGACTTGCTGAACCGCCTGTGCCTGGACGTGGTGGCACAAGGCATTCCCCACGTCGGCTCCAAAGTGGCGCCGGTGGTGTCGATCAGTGTGGGCGCCGTGCAACTGCGGCCGGGCGCCAAACACACGCCGCAGGGCATGCTGGAGCACGCCGACTCGCTGCTCTACCAGGCGAAGCAACAGGGCCGCAACCGTGCGGTGTGGGGCCCTTACCCAGCCAGCTAAGGCTGGCTGCTAAGTCTGCGGGTTAAGCCGCTACGGCGGCGAGTTGGCGCAAGCTCGCTACCGTCGCCACGCAAGCACGTGCGGCTTCTTTGCCCTTGACCAGAAAGTGCTTGTGGAAGTACTCGCGGTGTTCGGCGTGTTCGTGGAAGTTGTGCGGCGTCAGCACGACCGAGAAGGCGGGCACTTCGGTTTCCAACTGCACGTCCATCAGCGCGGAGACCACGGTCTGTGCCACAAAGTCGTGGCGGTAAATGCCGCCGTCCACCACCAGCGCGCAGGCGACGATGGCGTCGTATTGGCCGGTCTTGGCGAGTTTCTTGGCATGCAGCGGCAGCTCGTAGGCGCCGGGCAGGGCCAGCACATCGATGGAGGCACTGGGCACGCCCAGCAGGCCCATTTCGGCCACAAACGCATCACGCGCCTGGGTCACGATGTCGGCATGCCAACTGGCGTGCAAAAACGCCACGCGCATGGGTTTGGGGGAGGGCGCAACAGAAGACGTTGCGGTGGGTACGGAAGCAATAACAGACTGACTCATGGTGTCCTTGAAAAGGTCAATTCCAGAATCAGGGCGCACGAGCGCACGGCCGCACACGCAGCGGCACAGACATGCGCCGCCCGGCAGGGCAGTGGTTCGCGCTCTCTTTCATCCGGACTATGACCGTCGGCCCCGGAGTCACACCGGGTCTGCTGACCCCGGCAACCTCATCGCTGAAGTGGCCGGGCGCTCGCGGGCTTGCCCCTTTCGGGTATCACCGCCGGTGAGGAATTGCACCTCGCCCTGAGAACGCTGCCCCGGCAATTTGCTGGGGCTTAAAAATTATAGGCATGCTGCGCAATCTTTGCTGGCAGCAGGTTGCTGGCTGACAACTGGAAAGGCCGGGCGCTCGGGCGACAATCGTTGCACTTCACCATGCCCATCTCTCCTCGTCCTTCAAAGCCCCGCGCACCCGCAGCCACCAGCAAGACCGCCAAACCGCCGGTGGTAGGTGTCGCCCAATCGTTCGATGGTCTTCATCTGGGCGGCTGGCGCCCGCGCATCGAATTGCGCACGCTGGGCCGGGGTGATGGGCTGTTGGGCATGATGGCCTGCGGCGGCTCCGGCCCACGCGGGCCGGATGTGACCGTGGCGTTGCTCGACTGGCTGGCGCCCTCGGGCAACCATGCTGAGCCACCTGTCCCCAAACCTCTGGCCGCCGCCAGTTTTGAGCTGCAGCAGGCCGCGCAGCGTGGCATGGCCGCCATGGGCTTCTTTCCCGTACCGCCGCAGGCCTTGCAATGGCGCGCGGCAGACCTGGGTCAAAGCCTGGGCACGTGTTGGACGCTGGCGCAAGAACCTTACTTTGCCGACTTCTGGGCCGAGTCCGTGCCGCAACTGCAAGCCCTGGGTTGGGTGGTGTGGGTGCGACCGGGCTTTGCGCACCACAGCGTGCCGGTTTCGGCCTGGCGGCTGGTGTTGGAACCCGGCACTGGCGCCGTGCTGGGCCAAGCGGTCGATGGCCCGCTGCAACCCGGCCCACCGCCCGTCGCCGGCTTGGGCCTGGCGCGCCGCGAAGGCAGTTGGCTGCTGAGCTTGGGCGTGGAAGTCGACGGAGAGCAACTCGACCTCGCGCCCATGCTGGCCGATCTGCTGCGACGCGATTCGCGCTGGTTGTACGCCGACAAACTCGCCGCCATCGATGCCCTCGACCTGGTGCAACTGCGCGCGCCTGGTGGCCGTCGCATCGAAGCCCCGGCGGGGCCGATCAAAGCCATCGTTGCCGCCATGCTCGACGTGTTGAGCACCACCCGCCGCGCCGGCCCGCTGCCGCTGGCGGGCTGGGACATGTTCCGTCTCGACTCTCTGCGCCAGGGCCTGAGCGAAAGTGCGCAAGCCTTGGCCAAACGGGCCGGTGAACACGGCCGTTGGCAACTGCAAGGCGCCGACGGTTTACACCTGCTGGCGCAGCGTTTAGGCAAAGCCGGGGGCCCTAGTGCTGTGGCGGCGCCCCAGGGTTTGACCATCACGCTGCGGCCCTACCAGCTCGAAGGCCTGGCCTGGCTGCAATATCTGCGCGCACAACAACTCGCCGGCATCTTGGCCGACGACATGGGCCTGGGAAAAACCGCGCAAACCTTGGCGCATATCTTGGTTGAGAAAAATGCCGGTCGACTCGACTGCCCGGCGCTGGTCATCGTGCCCACCTCGTTGTTGTTCAACTGGCAAGACGAAGCCCGCCGCATGGCGCCCGGCCTGCGCGTGCTGACGCTGCACGGCGCGCAACGCGAAGCCGCCCACGCGCGCATGGGCGAGGCCGACCTGGTGCTCACCACCTACAGCCTGCTGTGGCGCGACGTGCGTGTGCTGGCCGCACAACCGTTCCACCTGCTGGTGTTGGACGAAGCGCAAACCGTGAAGAACGCGGCTGGCCGTGCCTCGCGCGCCGTGCGCCGCCTGCAGGCGCGCCACCGGCTGGCGCTGACGGGCACGCCACTGGAAAACCACCTGGGCGAGTTGTGGGCGCAGTTCGATTTTTTGATGCCCGGCTTTTTGGGCGACGTACGCGGCTTTTACCGCCAGTGGCGCAAACCGATTGAAGAGGGCGGCGAGACCCAGCGCGCGGCCGCCTTGGCGCGGCGCGTGCGCCCGTTCATCTTGCGCCGCCGCAAGAACGATGTGGCCACCGAACTGCCGCCCATCACCGAAGTGATTCGCCGCGTGGAGCTGCAAGGCCAGCAGCGCCTGCTGTACGAAAGCGTGCGTGTGGCCGCTGACCATGTGGTGCGCCGTGTGCTCGCCAAGCGTGGTCTGGAGCGCGCGCAGATCAGTGTGCTCGGTGCCTTGCTGCGGCTGCGCCAGGTGTGTTGCGACCCGCGCCTGGTGCGCGGCCATCAGCTCGCGGGCAACATCGAACACGCCAAGCTGGAGCTGCTGCGCGACATGCTGCCCGCGCTGGTGCAAGAGGGCCGGCGTGTGCTGGTGTTCTCCCAGTTCACCTCGCTGCTCACGCTGATTGGTGAAGAACTCACCACATTGCAACTGCCCTGGTTGGCGCTCACGGGGCGCACACCACCGGCGCAGCGCGGCGCCGTGGTGGCGCAATTCCAGGCGCAGGCCGTGCCCATCATGCTGGTGAGCTTGAAGGCCGGTGGCTTGGGCCTGAACCTCACCGCAGCCGATACCGTGATCCACATGGACCCGTGGTGGAACCCGGCCGTTGAAGCCCAGGCCACGGCACGCGCGCACCGCATTGGCCAGAACAAAAACGTGCTGGTCTACAAGCTGCTGGTGCAAGGCAGCATTGAAGAACGCATGCTCGAATTGCAAGCCCGCAAACAGGCCCTGGCCAGCGGCGTGTTGGGTGAGGACCATGTGGGTGCCACCAAGTTCAGCCAAGCCGACTTGGCCGATTTGCTGGCACCGCTCGACCGGTTTGACTGAACGCGAGCCCTTGTGATTGTTCAACGCAGGTTAAAAATGCCTTAACCTAGCCGCCGATTTTTTCTGGTGACCGAACCGCAGAATGAAGTCTCCTACAACGGAGACTTTGATGAAGACTTACAAGATCGCGACGATCCCGGGCGATGGCATTGGCAAAGAAGTGGTGCCTGCAGGCCAACAGGTGCTCGAAGCCCTGGCCCGCTCCAGCCACAGCTTCAACTTTGAGTTCGAGAACTTCGGCTGGGGTGGCGATTGGTTCCGCGCCCACGGCGTGATGATGCCGGACAACGGCCTGGACGCGCTGCGCGACAAGGACGCCATTCTGTTTGGCTCTGCCGGTGACCCGCACATCCCCGACCACATCACCCTCTGGGGCCTGCGGCTGAAGATTTGCCAGGGCTTTGACCAATACGCCAACGTGCGGCCCACGCGCATCCTGCCAGGCATCGACGGCCCGCTCAAACGTTGCGACCCCGACGACCTGAACTGGGTTATCGTGCGCGAGAACTCCGAAGGCGAATACGCCGGCGTGGGTGGCCGGGTGCACCAAGGCCACCCGATCGAGGCCGCCACCGACGTGTCGATGATGACGCGCGCCGGGGTGGAACGCATCATGCGCTTTGCCTTCAAGCTGGCCCAGTCGCGCCCGCGCAAGTTGCTGACGGTGGTGACCAAGAGCAACGCCCAGCGCCACGCCATGGTGATGTGGGACGAGATCGCAGTGCAAATTTCCAAAGAGTTTCCCGACGTGCAGTGGGACAAGGAACTGGTCGACGCCGCCACCGCCCGCATGGTCAACCGCCCGGCCACGCTGGATACCATCGTCGCCACCAACTTGCACGCCGACATCCTGAGCGACCTGGCCGCCGCTCTGGCCGGCAGTCTGGGCATTGCACCCACCGGCAACATCGACCCCGAGCGCCGCTACCCGTCGATGTTCGAGCCCATCCACGGCTCGGCCTTCGACATCATGGGCAAGGGCTTGGCCAACCCGGTGGGCACCTTCTGGTCGGTGGTGATGCTGCTGGAGCACCTGGGTGAGTTTGAGGCCGCCGCGCAGGTGATGCGTGCGGTAGAGAGCGTGACCGCCAACCCCGCGTTGCACACCGGTGACCTGGGGGGTAAAGCCACCACGGCGCAGGTCACGCAGGCGGTGTGTGAGCAACTGGGCTCTGCCCAGCAGCGCAAAGCGGCTTGACAAAGCCGATGACGGTGACGTCGCGAGAAAAAATACAAGGAGACAAGACATGAACACCAGACCCTTCCAGCCGCGCAGCGCCTTGACCGCCATCGCGTTGGGCTTTTGCGCCACCATCGCCAGCGCGCAGGGCTTTCCCACCAAGCCGGTTACCTTGGTGGTGCCTTTTCCACCCGGCGGCAGTTCCGATGTGCTGGCACGCGCGCTGACCGAAAAGTTGTCGACCGGGCTGGGTCAGCCTGTCATTGTGGAAAGCCGCCCCGGCGCCGGGGCCACCTTGGGCGCCGCTTATGTGGCCACCGCCAAGCCCGACGGCTACACCTTGTTGATGGGGGCGGTGCACCATGCGATTGCCACCAGTGTCTACAAGAAACTGCCCTACGATTTCGAGAAGAGCTTTGCACCTGTGACCACTGTCGCGCTGGTGCCCAACGTGCTGGTGATCAATGCCAAGTCCTCGGTCACCGATGTTAAAGGACTGGTCGCCGAAGCTAAGACGAGTAAAGACAAGCTGGCCTTTGGTTCAAACGGCAATGGCACGCTGCAGCATTTGGTGGGCACACAGTTCGCTTCCATGACCGGCATTGAATTGCTGCACGTGCCTTACAAAGGCAGTGCCCCGCTGACCACCGATCTGCTGGGCGGCCAGGTGTCCATGTCGTTTGACACCATCACGCCTGTGGTGCCGTTCATCAAGAGCGGCAAGCTGCGTGCTTTGGCGGTGACCACGGCCAAACGCTCCAGCACCTTGCCCGATGTTCCCACGCTGGACGAGTCGGGCCTCAAGGGCTTTGACCAAGGCACCTGGTTCGGTATTCTGGCCCCGGCCGGAACGCCCAAGGACGTGGTCGCCAAACTGAATGCCGAGATGGTGAAGATCATCCAGTCGCCAGACTTTCAGAAGCGCATGGCCGATATTGGCGCAGAGCCGGTGGGCGACGCGCCCGCGCAAATGGCCGAGCAGATCAAGGCCGACACCGCCAAGTACGCCCGGCTGGTGAAAGACGCCAACGTGGTGATCGACTGACGCAGACTGGCATTTTTGCAAGGCCGTTGGCGGGCCGGCCCAGGCACCTGGACGCCGATCTCGCGCCCCGCTAAAGTGATTCATTGTTTACTCAAAATGAATAATGAATCACTATGGCCATTAGCGGCATACAGCCTACCGACCTGGGCTTTTTCTCGGCTATCGCTTCGGCCGGCAGCCTGAGTGCAGCAGCCCGTGAATTGGGCATCACCACGCCCGCCGTGAGCAAACATCTGGCCTTGATGGAAGCGCGCGTCGGCGTCTCGTTGGTGAACCGCACCACACGCCGCATGAGCTTGACCCAAGAGGGCGAGGTGTACCTGGAACACGCGCGGCGCATCCTGAGTGAGATCGACGACTTAGGCCAGTTGATCAGCGGCGCCAAAACCTCCGCGAAGGGGCTTTTACGTGTGAATGCGACGCTCGGTTTTGGCCGTAGCCATGTGGCGCCCATCATCTCGAAGTTCATCGTCGAGCATCCTGACGTGGAGGTGCAGCTCCAGCTTTCGGTCAACCCGCCACCGCTGACCGAAGATGCTTTTGACGTGTGCATCCGCTTTGGCGCCCCGCCAGACGCGCGCGTGATCGCAAAGCGTATTGCCGAGAACCGGCGCTTGTTGTGTGCAGCACCCAGCTACCTTGCCAAGCATGGCACGCCCAAAGTGCCGCACGATCTCACGCGGCACAACTGCATTGGTATTCGGCAGGGCGAGGAGGCCTATGGTGTCTGGCGTCTGACCAATGGCCGAGGTAAATCGTTGACCACGGAAGCCGTCAAGACGCGTGGCAATCTGACCACCAACGACGGCGAGATAGCGGTCAACTGGGCCTTGGACGGTCATGGCATTTTGATGCGTGCAGAGTGGGATATTGAGCGTTACTTGCGCAACGGCAAGCTGGTGCAGGTGCTGCCACAGTGCCATACGCCTGACGCGGACATCTACGCCGTGTACCCGCCACGCCACCAGAATGCGGGCCGGGTGCGGGCCTTCGTCGAGTGCATTAGCCAATCCTTTCAAAAGCGGCCGTCCACGAGCAGGCCCTGAAACCGGGCTCGCGCCGAACATGCCGCGCTTTGTGCGGCGCCACCTTAAATCGTCACCGTGAAGTGGCTGCCGTTGTGTTGGCTGCTGTGCACCTCGACCTTGCCGCCATGGCGCTCTACCGCCTTCTTGACGATCGACAAACCCAGCCCTGTGCCGTGGATGTCACCGACGTTGCTGGCGCGGTGAAACGACTCGAACAGGTGCGGGATCTCGTGTGTGGGAATGCCGATGCCTTGGTCCAATACTTCAAACACGGTATGCCCGCCCACCGCACGAACCTGCAACTGAACCAACTCGCCGCCGGGCGAATACTTGATGGCGTTGGACAACAGGTTGTTCAGGATGTGGCGCAACAAGCGTTCGTCAAAACAACCCATGGGCGAGGCTAGCGCATAGGTGAGCTGCACTTGGTTGGGGGCCTCGCTGTGTTGCCGGCGGGCGTCGTCGATGCAACCCATGCACAAGCGTTCGAGGTCGATGTTCTGCGGATGAAAGTCAAGCAACTGGGCATCCGCGCGGCCGATGAGCAGCATGCGGTCGAGCATGCGTGTCATACGGTGCACGCTGGCTTCGATGCTGCTGAAAAGCTCCATCTGTTCGGCTTCGGGCAGACGCGCGCCATAGGTCTTCACCAACTCCGCCGAAGACAGAATGGTGGCCAGCGGCGTGCGAAATTCGTGGCTGGTCATCGACACAAACCGTGAGCGCAGCGCGTTCAACTCTTTTTGTTGCTCCAGCGCGTTGCGAATGCCGTCCTCGGCGTTGCGCCGTTCGGTGATGTCGAGCAGTGTCCAGATCACACCGGCGTCGGGGTCACGGTCGACCACGCAGCGGCCTGCCAGTTGCACCCAGAACACCTCACCACTGCGCCGCACCAATTGCCGCTCAGTGGTGTAGTGGCCATGGGCGCGCAGGTTGTCCAGCGTGTTCTGGCCATCGTGCCGATAGCTTTCTTCGTTCACATAGAACACGCGTGTCGACTTGCCCACCAACTCCTGGGGGCTGTAGCCCAAGAGCTCGGAACATTTTTTGTTGACCCACTGAATGCGCCGCGCAATGTTGAAGACGATGCCCACCAACGCACTGTTGAAAATGGCTTCGCGTTCGGACGAAGTGCGCTGCAACGCTTCTTCCAGCGTTTTGCGTTGTGTGATGTCCATCACCGTGCCGACCATGCCGCGCTCGGGTGCGTTGCGGTCCACCGCTTTGGCCGACACCACGGCCCAGAACAAGGTGCCGTCGGCGCGGCGCATCTGCATTTCGTTCTGGAAAACTTTGCCGTTTTGCAGGCTTTGCTCAATGGTTTGCCGCGCCGCTTCAAAGGCCTCGACGTTGGGAAACATGTCGGCCCAGGTGGTGTGGCCGCGTGGGAACAGCGGCGGCACGCTGGTGCTGCCGGGTGTGCTGCTCCAGCCAAAAATGCGCGAGAGCGCGCGGTTGGACCAGCGCAGCACTTGGTGCTCGGTCAAGAAGGCAATGCCCACGAGCGAGTTTTCCAGGATGGTCTCGCGTTCACTCAGCGTGGTGCGCAGTTGCTCTTCAAGTGTTTTGCGTGGCGTGACGTCCGAGAAGAAGGTCAAGGTGGCATCTTCGCCATCCCACGGCACCAGCGTGACGCCAATGTCCAGCCAGGTGATGCTGCCGTCGGTGTGCAGCAAACGCAATTCATAACGGTTGGGCACATCCTGCCCGGCCAGGCGGCGGCGTTGGCGCTCCAGCACCATGGGGCGGTCGTCGGGGTGGACGGCGGTCAAGAAACCTTGGCGCATCATCTCGTGGCGCGACATGCGTGTGATCAGTGAGGCACGCTCGTTGACAAACACAAAGCGCTCGTTCTGCACCACCACCATGCCTTCGCCCACGTGCTCCACTACCGCGCGATAGCGTTCTTCTGAACGGTGCAGCGCGGCCATGATGGTCTTGCGCTCGGTGATGTCACTGAAGAACACCATCGTGGCCTGGGTGTCCGACCACGGCACCACCGCCGTGCCCAGTTCGATCCACAGCAGGCTGCCATCGGGTATGTGCATGCGCAATTCAAGTCGCCGCGGCAAGCCGTTGCCTGCGTGACGGCGGTGTTCGCGTAGCCGGGTGAAGTCGTCCGGGTGCAGCAATTGGCGCGGCGAGGTCTGCTCGAACTCGGCACGCGTCATGCGCAAAATCTCCAGCGCGCGGCGGTTGACAAACACCACCTGCTCAGGCGCATGGTGCGCGTCATGCCCGCCGTTGTGTTCGCCCTTGTGCAGCACCACCACGCCTTCACCAGCGTGTTCCACCACCGCGCGGTAGCGCTCTTCGGAAGAGCGCACCGCTTCCAGCATCTCTTTATCGTGGGTGACGTCGGTAAAAAAAGTCAGGCTGGCGGGTTTGCCATCCCACGGCACCACACTCACACCAATGGCGATCCAGCGCACCACACCATCGGGCAGCAGCAGCCGCACTTCGTAGTGGCTGGGCACGTCCTCGCCCGCGAGTCGACGGCGCTGACGGTCCAGCAACAAGGCATGATCTTCGGGGTGCACGCGGTGCAGAAAGCCGATGTTCTGCATCTCCGACACCTGCATCTGCACGATCTCTGCGGCGCGCGCGTTGGCAAACACCACCACCTCGTTCTGGATCACCAGCATGCCTTCGCTGACGTGTTCCACCACTGCGCGGTAACGTTCTTCCGAGTGGCGCAGGGCGGTTTGCGACGCGCGTTGGTGCTGCAGATCGCGCAGCATCACCGCCCACGCGGGGGGGGCGTGGCGACTTGCGCTATGGGCAGGTGATGGTGGCAGCGCAAAAGCCGACAGCTCGGCTTGGTGCGGCGTGCCGTCGCTGGCGACAAATTCAAGTGTAGTGGTAAAGCTGGTGGCGTTCGGTGCCGATGTGGCCGAGTCGCTTTCGCTGGCCCATGCCGCCGGATTGGCGCCGGGAAACAACGCGCGGATGGGTTGCCCCTGCAGCGCCGCCGCCGGGTGGCCCAGCAGCCGCGCGGCCGCCGGATTGCTGTCAAGCACCAGGCCTTGTGCGTCCAGCACCAGCATGCCGTCGGGGGCGGCTTGCCACCATGCGCTTGATGCTGCAGCGAAACCTATCGTCGCATGGGCGTCGAAGGCATCGTTGGACGTGACGGGCAATGGTTGAGCGGACATGGGGTGCGGTCAAACGAGGGCAGCGACGGTGCTTCCGGGTGAGGCATGATTTGCCAGCCCGGGCGCCCCTGTCAAGTCGCGTGAACCATGGCTGCGTGTTTGTCCCACACTTTGGGGCATGCCCTAGGTGTAGGCTCCGTCCTACAATCTGTCTGAAGCAGGAAGGAGGCCACCCATGGCTGCTGAATCCAATGTGAACCCACAATTGTTGGTGGTAGACGACGAGCCCGAACTACGCAATGTACTGGCCAAGTACTTTGTGTTCAATCAGTTCGACGTACGCACCGCCATGGATGCTGCAGAGGCTCGCACACTGGTGGCCGAGCGCCTGCCTGATGTGATGCTCATCGACGTGCACATGCCGGGCGAAAGTGGTCTGTCTCTTGCACGTTGGCTGCGTGAAACCTACCCGCGCGTGGGCCTGGTGATGCTCACCGCCGCCAGCGACACGGTGGACCGCATCGTGGGCCTGGAGCTGGGCGCTGACGACTACGTGACCAAACCTTTTGAGATGCGTGAACTGTTGGCCCGGTTGCGTAGCCTGCTGCGGCGGTTAAACACCACCCGTACAGCCGATGTCGAGGCGGCCGAGCGCTTGGCCCATGGGGTAACCGCGGTGCCACCAGTGCAACCCCATGGCAATGGCGTCGGAGCGGGATTGCCCGGAGGTAACGGACTTGGGGGTCATGGTGCCAACGGAAACGGCAACGGTGCTGCAACCAACTGCCGCTTCGGTTGTTGCACGCTGGACGTCGAGGGCCGTCGCCTGCTCGACACAGAAGGCCAGGACGTGCCCATCACCGTGGCCGAATACGAGTTGCTGGTGCTGTTTGCGCGCCACCCCAACCGGCCGCTCACGCGCGACCAGATCATGGAAGCCCACGGCAGCCGCCGCTGGGAAGTGTTCGACCGCTCCATCGACCTGCGCATCATGCGTTTGCGCCGCAAGGTCGAGCCGAACCCGGCCAAACCCTCGGTGCTGAAAACCGTGCGTGGCGTCGGCTATATTTTTGTACCTGCCGGATGAAATGCATGCTTTGCGTTCGCTGTGCGGCATGGCTCTTGCGCTGTAAATCCAGTACAACCAACCGATTCAAGGATTTCGATGACCACTCAGATCGCCGGCCACTTGCTGGTGCAGTGCCTGGTGCAGCAGGGCGTGACCCACGCCTTTGGTGTGCCGGGTGAAAGTTTTCTCGCCGTGCTCGACGGCTTTCACGCTTACCGCGAGCAGATCCAGTTCATCATCAACCGCCAGGAGGGCGGCGCTGCCTTTATGGCCGAGGCCCACGGCAAGCTGAGCAACCGCCCCGGCATTTGTTTTGTGACGCGCGGGCCGGGCGCCACCAACGCCTCGATCGGGGTGCACACGGCGTTTCAAGATTCCACGCCCATGGTGCTGTTTGTCGGCGACGTGGCCAGCGACTCGCGCGACCGCGAAGTGTTCCAGGAAGTGGACTACCAGAGCTTCTTCGGCCCCAGCACCAAGGGTTTTGCCAAACGCGTGGAGCGCATCGACGACCCCAAGCGCATTCCTGAATATGTAGCCCGCGCCTTTGCCACCGCCATGAACGGCCGCCCCGGCCCCGTGGTGCTGGTGCTGCCCGAAGATATGCTCACGCAAACGGTGGATGTGGAGCCCATGCCACGCGTAGAGGCCGTGCAAGCCTGGAGCGACCCCGGCGCGCTGCGCACCCTGCGCAGCATGCTGCTGGCCGCCCAGCGCCCGCTGGTGATAGCCGGCGGCAGCGGCTGGACGCCGCAGTCGGCCCAGGCTCTGCAGCGCTTCGCCGAGAACTGGCGCCTGCCCGTGGGCAACGCGTTTAGGTTTCAAGACACCTTTGACAACCACCACCCGCTTTATGCTGGTGATGTGGGCATTGGCATCAACCCCAAACTCGCCGCCCGTGTGCGCGAGGCTGATTTGATCCTGGCCATTGGCCCGCGCCTGGGCGAGATGACCACCGGCGGCTACACACTGATCGAAGCGCCCAAACCAAAACAAAAGCTGGTGCACATCCACGCCAGCGCCGAAGAGTTGAACCGCGTGTACCAGGCCGACCTGGCCATCAACGCTACCATGAACGCCGCCGCGCGCTCGCTGGAAGTGTTGACCGCGCCGGTAGAGCTGCCATGGGACGCGTGGGCGCAAGCGGCCAACGCCGACTACCTGGAGAACCTGCAGCCCCAGGCCCTGCCGGGCCCGGTGGACATGCCGGCCATCATCAAGACCCTGCAGCGCCACCTGCCGCCCGACACCTTTGTGACCAACGGCGCGGGCAACTTCGCCAGTTGGATGCACCGCTTCTACCAACACCACGGCCTGGCCAAAGGCTACAAGACGCAGTTGGCACCCACTAATGGCGCCATGGGCTACGGTGTGCCCGCCGCCATTGGCGCGGCCATTGCCACCGGGCGTTTGGCGTTCACCATTGCGGGTGATGGCGACTTCATGATGAACGGCCAGGAGCTGGCCACCGCCGTGCAGTACGGCGCCAAGACCATCATCGTGCTGCTGAACAACGGCATGCTCGGCACCATCCGCATGCACCAGGAGCGCGAGTACCCGCAAAACGTCAGTGGCACACAACTGCGCAACCCGAACTTCGTGGCCTTGGCGCAAGCCTATGGTTATGCGGCGGTGCGCCTCACCGACAGCAAAGACTTTGAGGCCGCGTTGCTGGCGGCGTTGGAGCGGTCCGAGGGCACGTTGATCGAGGTGGTGCTCGACCCTGAAGTGATCACCACGCGCGGCACGCTCACCGCCATCACGCGTGCGGCGGAAGCGCGTTTGCTATCGAAATGAGAGCTTCTTGCGTGCGCTAGATAAGCGTGGGAGGCTCTTTTTTCTTAAGAGGCCGAAAGGCCAAATACCAGCGTGCGGTGGGTCGATGCCCCGGCCGCCGCGCCATCGCCCACCGCAATCGCCACATTGCCAAACATGCGCGCCGCGTCGCCGCACGCCAGCACGCCGGGCACGGTGGTCTCAAACAGCTCGTTGCGCCGGATGTAGGCGCCCAGCGGGCCTTCGTCGAAAGCGCAACCCAGTTGCGCCGCCAGCGGGCTGGCGACGCGGGTTTGGCTTAACGTAAACAAGCCCGCGAGCGGCACATGTCGGCCATCGGTCAGCACCACCGTGGCCGTGTTTTCCAGCCGGGCGATCGGCGTGGCCTCGACAGTGACGCCACGCGCAGCCAGCGCGGCGGCCTGCTCGGCATCGGGCGTGAAGCTGTTGTTCAGGAACAGTGTCACCGTGCCCCATTCAGGCAACAGCAGCGCATGGTGCTGCGACATGGCGTTGACGCCCAGCACGCCGATGTGGCCGTTGTCCAGCTCATAGCCGTGGCAATACGGGCAATGGAACACGGATTGGCCCCAACGCTCTTGCAAGCCCTCAATCGGCGGCAGCGTATCGACCACGCCGGTGGCCAGCAGCAGGCGTTGGGTGCGCAGGGTTTCACCAGAGGTGTGCACGGTGAATTCCACCCGATGCGGGTCGGCCGATTTCTCGGCGCGTTCTGCCGTTCCGTCGATCCAGCGTACGTTGGGGTAGGCCAGCAACTGCTGGCGTGCATCGGCCACGATGTCGGCTGGCGGGCGTCCGTCTTGCCCCAGAAAACCGTGCGATGCACTGGCAAAGCGGTTGCGCCGCTGGCCCGCGTCCACCACCACCACGCGGCGCCGTGCGCGCGCCAACTGCAGTGCCGCTGAGATGCCAGCGAAGCTGCCGCCGACGATGACAACATCAACTGGTGTGTTCAATGTCATGAGAAAAGTCCTTATGAGAAAAGCCGCCGGCCAACATGCGGCGATGAAAGTCTTCTGAGAGCGAGGCCAGCGTGACCTTGTGTAGCCGCGCCAATAGCAGCGCCTCGGCCTCCTGGTAGGCCGTGCCCAGCGCCTGGTTCACGGCTTGTTCAACCAGGCAGGCGGGGTTGTCATTGCGGTGGCCCACGGCCAGCAGGCTGGGCGCGCCCAGTGCGGCGTGGATGTCGCCCAGCGTCACCTTGCTGAGCGGGCACGACAGCACCCAGCCGCCGCCATGGCCTTTGGCTGACGCGACAAACCCCGCCTGGCGCAGCCCCGTCATGAGCCGGCGCACCACCACCGGGTTGGTGTGCATGGCGGTGGCCAGGGCCTCGGAGGTGGCGGGCCCGTCCATCTCGGCCATGTGCAGCAGGATGTGGAGAACGCCCGAGAGTCGGCTATCTGTTTTCATGAAACATTATGAGTTGCATGATGTGATGTGGCGCTTTGGCCAGCGCAGAAAACCCTAACGTGGCGACGGTTTTGGGGCCAGCAGAGTGGGGCGCGGTGCTTCCGGCAGTGTGAAGCGGCTGATCAACTCCGCCAAATCCTGGGCCTGGTGGCGCAGGCCTTCAGAGGCCGCCGCCGACTGCTCGACCAGCGCCGAGTTCTGCTGCGTCATCTGGTCGAGCTGTGACACGGCGGTGTTGATCTGGCCGATGTCCTGGCGCTGTGCCTGGGTGGCGCTGGTCACATGGCGCATGGTGTCGGCCACGGCCTGGATGGCGGCCACGGTGCGGTTCACGGCTTGCCCGGCATCGGTGGCCAGGGTGTTGCCGGCTTCCACGTGCTGCACGGTGCTGTGGATCAAAGCTTTGATCTGCCGCGCGGCATCGGCCGAGCGCATGGCCAACTGGCGCACTTCGGAGGCCACCACGGCGAAGCCGCGCCCGCTTTCGCCCGCGCGCGCCGCTTCCACGGCAGCGTTCAGCGCCAAGATATTGGTCTGGAAGGCAATGCCGTCGATCACGCCAATGATGTCGGCCACCTGGTGCGAGGCTTGCTGAATGTCCTGCATGGTGTGGGCCACGCGGGCCACCACGGCGCCACCGTCAACCGCCACTTGTGACGCCGTTTGCGCCAGGCTCTCGGCATGGGCGGCGGCGTCGCCTGCATGGGCCAGATTGCGGGTGACCTGCTCCAGCGCCGCAGCGGTTTGCTGCAGGCTGGAGGCGGCGTCTTCGGTGCGCGCCGAGAGGTCGGCGTTGCCTTGGGCGATTTCACTCGCAGCCAGCCGCACACCGTGGGCCGAGCCGCGCACCCGCTGCACCAGTTCGCGCAACGCGCCCTGCATGCGGCCCAAGGCGAGCAGCAGTTGGCCGGCTTCGTCACGCGTGTGGCCGTGAATGTCTTGGCGCAAATCGAGGTCTGAGACGCGTTCTGCGGTGGCACTGGCGAGCTGGATGGGCTGCGAAATGCGGCGCATCAGCCACAGGGTGAGTCCACCACCGAGGCCGAGTGCGGCCACGCAAAACAGCAGCAGCGCCAGTTGCGCCTGCTGGCTGCGTTCGGCAATGTCGGCGCCTGCGGCGTCGATGGCGGTGCGTTGGCTGGTGGCGAGTGCGCCCAGCGCATCCAGCAAACTGGCGGCGCTGGGCTGGAAGCGTTGGCTGTAGACCTGGCGGATGCGCTCGGTGAGGCCGCTGTCGCGTGCGGCGATCAGTTCTTTCACGGCGGCCTCGAAGGCCTGGCCTGCGTTGCGTACCTGCTGCAACTGTGTGTGTTCGGCGTCGGTGCTGATCTGGCTGTCCACCTGTTGCAGCAGCGCGGCATAGCGCGTGGCGGTTTGCGAGATGTCGGCGGCCAGGATGTCGCCCACCTCGGGCTCCGAGCTCAAGGCCATGGCCTTGTAGCGCTCGGCGTTGAGTGTTTGCAGGCGGTAGGCGTCGGCCACCAGGCGCTCGGTGGCCAGGTTTTGGGTGATCGCGGCGCGGGTGGCTTCATCGATGCGGTGCAGCGCGCTGGCGCCAATGCCGGAGCCGGCCAGCGTAAGGGCCAGCACACAGCCAAACGTGGCCAGCAGGCGGCGGCCGATGACGTTAGAGACGGGGGCACGCACAGGGGTGCGGGCTGGCGCAGATAGCGGCGCAGGGACGGTGGCGGACACGGGTACGGACTCCTGTCCGCGCAAGGGCGAACGGTTCGCCGATTGCATCAAAACGCCGCGACGATTTTGTGACTGTTGAGTGGCGAGTGTGTGAATGCCATCCAAAACGGGGGGTGTTGTGTTTATCGCGGGCGTGCCGGGCGCCTCTTTTTCTGAAGGGTTTGAGCCTGCACGGCGCAGCTCTCCAGGTGCGCCACCAGCAGCCGTGCAGCGGGCGACAGGGCAGCCGCATCGCGAAAACAAATCGCAAAGTTGCGCTGCGCCCAGGCGTCGGTGAGCGGCACCACGCACACATCGGCATGCGGCGATGGCCCCACGGTTTCTTGCGGCACCACTGAAATGCCCAAGCCCGCGCGTACGCAACGCAGCGAGGCATCGAAGGTCGACACCACGGCGCGGTAGTTCAACGGCCGGCCGATGATGGCCGCCGCGCGGATCAGCATGCTCTGCACGGCGGTGCTGGCCGGCAGGCCCACGTGGTCGTAGTCCAGCGTCTGCGCAAAACTGCAGTGGGGAAGGGTGGCGATAGGGTGGTTGGCGTGCGCCACGATGGCCAGGTGGTCGCTGCGGTAGGGTCGGGTCTGCAGGCCTTCCAGGTCGGCCGCGTCCCAGCACACGCCCAGCGGCGCCGTGCCTTCACGGATGGCGCGCACCAGGTCGCGGCTCAGGCTTTCTTCGATGTCGACGCGGATCTCGGCATGCGCGGGCGCTTGCAGAAAGCTGGCAATGTCGTCCGGCAGAAACTCGGCAATGGAAGATACCGACGCCAGCATCCGCACCTGCCCCTTCACGCCGCGCCCGTAAGAGGCCATGTCGCGCGCCAGGCGATCGGCCCCGGCCAGCATGCCGCGCGCGTGCTCCAGCAGCATCTCGCCGGCATCGGTGGGCACCACGCCACGGCGGTGGCGCTCGAACAGCGGCACGCCCACACTGTTGGCCAGTTGCGCCAGGCGTTTGCTGATGGCCGAGGGCACCATGTGCTGCAGTTCGGCGGCGCGCGCAATGCTGCGCGCCTCGCACACCGCCACAAAGAGCCGCAGGCTGGTGATGTCCAGGTCGCGCATGAAGTTCCGGTTTGGAATTTTTGGCGTTCCATATTAACGCTTTTAATCCATCGTGGAATGTCTAAAGTGAGGCCTAGCCCTAAGAACCTGTTCACGATCTCCCTAGGGCCGCGTTGGGGTGCAATCGGGATGAGTTGACTGTCAGAGACCGCCGCATGGGCTCTCTGCCCATGCAAGGGCTATGGCAGACAAATCGCCCGATTTCACCCCAACCCGCAGGGCAGGCACCTTCTCGGGCGCCCTGCGTCGTTACAAAACCAGCCAAGGCAGAAGCCTTGGCTTGGGTTTTGCGCCTAGCAGTGCATCCTGATAAGGTGCCTACGCGGCCCTAGAGAGATCGTGAACAGGTTCTTAAAGGAGACAACACGAATGAACGCCATAGCGTCACATGCAGAGTCAAATGAACCGCCATCATGGCCCCGCTCGGCCGTGATACGCGAAGTCGGCCTGCGCGACGGCCTGCAAAGCATCGCCACCATCTTGCCCACGCCGCACAAGCGCGAGTGGATTCAAGCCGCCTACGCTGCGGGCCAACGCGAAATTGAAGTCGGCTCTTTTGTGCCCGCCCGCCTGTTGCCGCAACTGGCCGACACCGCCGAACTGGTGGCCTTTGCCAAAACGCTGCCCGGCCTGTTCACCTCGGTGCTGGTGCCCAACCTGCGCGGCGCCGAGGCCGCCATCGAAGCCAAGGCCGACCTGATGCTGGTGCCGCTGTCGGCGAGCCACGCACACAGCCTGGCCAACCTGCGCAAAACCCCAGACGACGTGGTGGCCGAGGTCGCCAAGATCCGCGCCGCACGCGATGCAGCGGGCAGCAAAACCTTGATTGAAGGCGGCGTGGGCACGGCCTTTGGCTGCACGCTGCAGGGCCGTGTGGAACCTTCTGAAGTGCTGCGGCTGATGCTGGCCTTGCTGGACGCCGGGGCCGACCGCGTGAGCCTGGCCGACACCGTGGGCTATGCCGACCCCGCGCAGGTGCGCGGCTTGTTTGCCCAAGCGCGTCAGATCGCGGGCGATCGTTTCTGGTGCGGCCACTTCCACGACACGCGTGGCCTGGGCCTGGCGAATGTGCTGGCCGCACTCGACGTGGGCGTGACGCGATTCGACGCCTGCCTGGCCGGCATTGGCGGCTGCCCGCATGCACCCGGTGCCAGCGGCAACGTCACCACCGAAGACCTGGCCTACATGCTGGCCAGCATGGGCATCCGCACCGGTTTGGCCATCGCCCCCTTGCTGGCGCTGCGTGCGCAGGTGGCCGGTTGGCTGGCCGGTGAAACCTTGCATGGCACGTTGTGGCGTGCCGGTTTGCCTCGCACTTTTTCCGAAGAGAACTCAAACGTATGAACCCAAGCTCTGTTGAAGCACCCCGCGCCTTGCCTCTGGAAGGTGTGCGTGTGCTCGAATTTACCCACATGGTGATGGGCCCCACCTGCGGCATGATCCTGGCCGACCTGGGGGCCGAGGTCATCAAGATCGAGCCGCCCGGTGGCGACAAAACGCGCAAGCTACCAGGCTTGGGCATAGGATTTTTTCGCAGCTTCAACCGCAACAAGAAAAGTGTGGTGCTCGACATCACCACTGAAGAAGGCCGTGCCACCGCCACCGAGCTGGCAGGTGCCTGCGACGTGGTGCTGGAGAACTTTCGCCCGGGCCTGATGGCTTCTTTTGGGTTGGACTACGCCACCCTGTCGGCGCGCTTCCCAAAGCTGATCTACGTGTCGCACAAGGGCTTTCTGCCCGGCCCCTACGAGAACCGGTTGGCGCTGGATGAAGTGGTGCAGATGATGGGCGGCCTGTCTTACATGACCGGGCCCAAGGGGCGCCCGTTGCGCGCAGGCACTTCGGTCAACGACATCATGGGCGGCATGTTTGGCTCTATCGGCGTGCTGGCCGCGCTGCGCGAGCGCGAGCGCACGGGGCGTGGGCAAGAGGTGCAAAGCGCGTTGTTCGAGAACTGCGTGTTCCTCTCGTCACAGCACATGCAGCAATATTCGATGACCGGCGAACCGCCGCCGCCCATGCCGTCGCGCGTGTCGGCCTGGAGCGTGTACGACGTGTTCACGCTGGCCGGTGGCGAGCAACTGTTCATCGGCGCCGTGAGCGACAAACAGTTTTTGACCCTGTGCCGCGTGCTGGAAAGGCCGGACTTGGCAGAAGACCCGACTCTCGCCAACAATGCTTTACGCGTGGCCGTGCGGCCCGCCTTGCTGCAGCGGCTGGGCGACATCCTGCAGCACCACCATGTGGATGAACTCGCGCCCAAGCTCGAAGCCGCAGGCATTCCCTACGCGCCCATCATGCGGCCCGAGCAACTGCTGGACGACCCACACCTGCGTGCCAGCGGCGGCTTGGTGCCCATGACCATCGACGATGGTGGCACCACCGACGTCGTGCTGCTGCCGCTGACCATGGGGGGCCATCGGCCCGGCGTGCGCAGCCCGCTGCCTGCGGTGGGCGAGCACACCGAAGCGGTGCTTTCAGAATGGTTGGGCCGGCCTTGATACCGAGCCTCAAGTAATCAAAAAGAAGGAGACAAAACCATGAACACAACCACGAACACCAGAAAACTCCAATCCACCGCGCGTTGGCTTTCAGCCGCGTTGCTGGCCGCCGTGGCCACCACCTCGGCCATGGCGCAAGCGATAGACCGCCCCGTGCGGGTGATCCTGCCCATCAGCGCCGGCTCGGGCGTGGACGGCATCGCCCGTGCGGCGGCCCCTGCGCTGGGCAAAGCCTTGGGGCAGCCGGTGGTCATCGACAACCTGCCCGGCGCGGGCGGCCTCACCGGTGCTTCGGCCTTGGCGAAGGCCGCACCCGATGGCATGACCATCGGCATCCTGTCGAACAACCATGTCATCAACCCCAGCGTGTTCAAGAAGATGCCGTATGACACGGTGACCGACTTCACCTACATCAGCGTGGTGGGCTCCACCCCCTTGGTGATCGTGGTCAACCCGGCCAAGGTGCCGGCGCGCACGGCGCAGGAGTTGATTGCGCTGCTCAAAGCCAAGCCTGATGCCTACAACTATGGCTCATCGGGCAACGGCACCATTTTGCAATTGGGCATTGCGTCGTTCCTGGACATGGCTGGTGTGCAAGCGCGGCACATTCCGTACAAGGGCACGGGCCCCATGGTCACGGACTTGATTGGTGGCCAGGTCGACTTTGGCATGGTAGCTTTGCCCGCGATTGCTGGGCACTTGAAGAGCGGCGCGTTGGTGGCCATCGGCGTGGGCAGCAAAACGCGCGCAAGTGCCGCACCCGACATCCCCACCATCGCCGAGCAAGGCCTGCCGGGCTACGAGGCCGAAGGCTGGTTCACCGTGGCCGCACCACCCAAGCTGCCCGCCGCGCAGGTCAAGCGCATCCACGACGCCGTGGTTGCCGCCTTCGCCGCGCCCGACGTGAAAGAGGCCATGGCCAAACAAAGCAACACCATCAACCCCAGCACACCCGAGGCGGCTACCGCGCAAATCAAGGTGGAGGTGGTGAAGTACGCTGACTTGGTGAAGAAGTCGGGGCTGACGGCGGAGTAGTCAAGCCCCGTTTCGGTGGAGAAAGGGAAACTTCGCGAACAAGGCCTTGGCATCGCGAACGCCCAGGTCAAACGCTTGCTGCACCGTCGATTTGGCAGTGCAGTCCCAAGTGGACACGGGCACCGCTTGGCTGGGTTGCCAGTACGCACGGCCGTCGCGTTCAAAGTACGCGGGTAAGTTGGGGTAATGGCGGGTCAGCAGGACGAGCGTTTTCGTGTTGCCCTCAGGCGATGCAGCGGGAATGGGCGCGTTGTCCACATACCCGCCATCAAATGCCCACTGCCCGCCGAGCGTGATGGGGAGCGTGAACGGCGGCGCGGCGGCTGCCGCATTCAACAGGTCTTGCGCGGCCTCGGCCGAATCGCATTGTTCCAGTTGCAGAAACTCTTGGTGCAGCCCCAGCCACTTGGGCAAGCGTGGGTGAATGCCATGGCTGATTTTTTTGTCGACGATATAGGCCAGTGTGCCCGCCACGATGCTGCCGTGTTTGCCCAAGAGCGTTGCGGGCCGGGCAATGGCCACCTGCAGTTTCTGCTTGGCTTGCTGGAGTGTGGGGAACGTGGCCGGGTTGACGATGGACGCAATCCATTCCGGGTAGGTTTTTTGATGCGCAAACTGCAGCTTCAGTTTGGCCAAGCCGCGCCACTTGAACATGCGCTGGTTGTCTGCGTAGAGGCGGATACAGCTTGCTAACGCAGCCTCGGGCCCGATGGTCATGCAAGACGCCGCCATGGCCGCACCTGCGCTGGTGCCGACCAACGAGGGCGGTAGTGTCCAGCCCTTTTCAAAGAGATGGGTGAGCAGACCCCCTTGCCACCAGCAGCGGTTGCCGCCACCCGCAAACGCGAGAGCATCGAAATCTGAAAAACGCATTTGCACAAGAATCCTCGGATGAAAGTGGAGTCGGATTTTGTCCGACCGATGCGCCGACGGCTGAGCCTTGCGTGACGGTCGATGGTGTCGGTATGTAAGGGGGCTATCGGGCGGCCGGCATTGATACTTTTTTTGCACGCACCGGCATTGTTTAAAGCCCGTTTTTACGCTGTCATTTTTAAGCTTCTTTCCTCGTGATTTCATTCGAAAGCACGTTGGAGAAAAGATGAGTTTGATGTTGTTTCGGCAGGTGCTGCTGGGTACCGATGCCATGGCCTCACCGCGCCGCGCTCCGCAGCGCTTTCAGTTGATGACTGTGACGGTGGACGCCTGCGAGGCGTCTCTCGTGCGCCGTGCCTTGGCCACTTGTGTGGGCGTGGGCGCAGGTGCGGTGATCCAACGCTGTTCGCCGCAGAAGGATCACCGTGTGAAGCTGGAGATCCGCTTTCCGGCAGGGCACAGCCATGAGGTGATGCACGAGGTGCTGGAGAGTGTGCCGTCGGGCGAGGTGGGCAGCATCATCGATCTCTTTGATGGCGCCACAGAGGCGTCTCTCCACGTGCGCCATTGACGCGCTATTGAAAAGTTTTTAGACACGTCTTCTTGAGCGCACGGTTTCTTCCTTTTTCCTTTTTCGACATGACCTACAAACCCACAAAATCCTGGGCGCTGGCTTTGCTGTGCGCCACGTCTTTCACCACGCTGGGCACCATCGCCACCCGAGCACAAGCGCAGACCGAAGCCCCGACCGCAGCGGCACCTGAGCACACCGTCACTGGCAACCTCACCCTGGTCACCGACTACCGCTTCCGTGGCATCTCGCAAAGTTGGGGGCGCCCGGCAGTGCAAGGCGGCTTGGACTACACGCACGCCAGCGGGTGGTACTTGGGCAACTGGAATTCCAGCGTTTCGTCCAACAGCTACAACAACGGCGCGAGCCTGGAAGTTGATCTCTACGGCGGTTACCGCTTCGAGCCGGTAAGTGGCACATTGCTGGACATCGGCGTCCTCGGCTACCTCTACCCCAGCGCCCGGCTCAACAGTGCACCTGCCACGCCCACAGGTCAGAAGTACGACACCACCGAGGTGTATGCAGGTGCCACGGTGGGCGCCTTCAACGCGAAGCTGTCGTACGCGGTAACCGACTACTTTGGCCTCAACGGCAGCACTGCAGGGTACGCGTTTTTCAACGCCTTGCCCGACCAAGGCAGCTCGCGCGGCACGGCTTATCTTGACCTGAACTACAACGTCGATCTGGGCAACGCCACCACGCTCACGCTGCATGTGGGCCACACCGCCGTGCGCCGCTACAACGCGCTGTCTTACACCGACTACCGTGTGGCGCTGGGCAAGACCTGGGCGGGCTTGAACTTCACGGCGGCCGTTGTGGGCACCGACGCCGACGACCGTTACTACCAAGCTGGCAATTCGGCTGGGCAGGATGCGCGACGCTTGGGCAAGACCACGGCGCTGTTGTCGGTTGGCAAAACCTTTTGATGTTTAGCTTGTGACGAGGGGCATCGCGCGTTACCAGCGGCAGCGCGATGCAAAGTATTGTGAACGCCTGCTTGAAAACCAAGCTCAGTGCCTCAGGTGTCAAGAACGAGTCGCTACTTGGCTCGTTTGGCTCACTTGGTACGAGGCCCTGACCCGGCTCTCGAAAGCCGTGTTGGAAGGAAGGCAGCGTTTTGAAATCGTTAGGCAAAAAATCAGAAGGCTTACGCCTGGAACGCATCCAAGCGTCGCCGCGTTGGGATGGCCAGGGCTTTCGCAACCTGCATCCGATCCAGAGCGGTTTACGGGAGAAGGGGCAGATGCCCAGCATGCGCGAGTTGATCTTCGGTGACGAAAACACCGCACCGAATGGGCCTTTGCCATCGGTCGATCCGTTGCGCTCATGGGCGCGCCCGCCGTCCAGCGGACTGCGCGCCACGTGGCTCGGCCATTCCACGGTGCTGATCGAGATTGAAGGGCTGCGTGTGTTGACCGATCCGGTATGGGGCGCACGCGCTTCGCCGTTCAGCTTGATCGGCCCCAAGCGGTTTCAAGAAGTGCCCGTGTCATTGCAGGCCTTGCCACCCATTGACCTGGTGCTGGTGTCACACGACCACTATGACCACCTGGACTACCCGACGATCCGCGAATTGGCCAAGCGGGAAGTGCCGTTTGTGACGTCGCTGGGGGTTGGGGCGCATCTGGAGGCCTGGGGTGTGCGGCCCGAGTGCATCGTCGAATTGGACTGGTGGGAGTCGCATCGCGTGCCGGGCAGCGAAGTCACGGTGACGGCAGCGCCGTCTCAGCATTTTTCCGGGCGCTCGTTGTCGGATCGCAATGCCACGCTGTGGTCTTCGTTTGCGATTCGGTCAGCACGCCATTCAGTGTTCTTCAGCGGCGACACGGGGTTGACGGACGAGTACCGTGTGATCCGTGAGCGCCTGGGTGCGTTCGACTTGGTGATGCTGGAAGTGGGGGCATACCACCCTGCCTGGGGCGATATGCACCTGGGGCCGGACAACGCCCTGAAAGCGCACGCTTTATTGGGCGGCGGTACTTTTCTGCCTGTGCACTGGGGCACTTTCAAACTCGCTACCCATGCGTGGGATCAGCCCGCAGAGGCGCTGTTGGCGCAAGGCAGCCGCGCTGGCGTTCAACTGGCCATGCCCCGTTTGGGCGAAGCGATTGAGCCGCGACATGTGGACCGTGTTGACCCCTGGTGGCGCAAGATGAAAGTAGCGGCGAAGCAGCCCGCCAAGAAGACGCACGCACCCGAAGAGATCACGCTGCCCAAGAGTGTTTCCTGGCCGCTGGATTAGAGGGCCGTGATGTGGCTCCAGTTTGATGTTTTTGGGAAATAAAAAGGGCCGGTTCGCACCGGCCCTTTGTCTTCTTCTGACGACTTTGTGAATCGACGGTCTGAGGGTTCAACCGTGTAGTTCGCGCAAAACTTCGGGGTGCGCCACTGCCACCCGCAGCAAGGTTTTAGCAGCACCGGTGGGCTCGCGCCGTCCCTGTTCCCAGTCTTGCAGCGTGCGTGCAGAAACGCCGAGCAAGCTGGCAAAGTCCTGCTGAGACAAGCCTACCTGCGCCCGCGCTTCGGCGGCTGCCGGGAGTTGGACTTTGGTGATGCGCGCGGCTTGGCCACGCTTCATTTGCTTCACGGATTCCAGCAAGTCTTGTTGGAATTTTTTCATGTCAGATGGCATCTTCAACTCCTTGTTTCAGTTCCATCAGGAAAGCGGTTGGCAAGTTGTCGAACTTGCCTTTGGTGTACGCGATGAGCAACCATATGGTCTCATCCAGAACATTGAAATAGATTACGCGCGCGCCGCCGCTTTTGCCTCGGCCTGAAGCAGTCCAGCGCACCTTGCGGCAACCACCGCTGCCTTTGATGAGATCGCCAGCATCGGGGTTAGCCGCAATCCAGTTGACGAATTCAGCAAGCTCGCTGGGGTTCCAGATCTCTGCGGCATAACGCTGGAAGATGGGCGTTTCGGCGACTGTCCTCATGCATCGAATTATACGGCAATGCCGTATTTTTAGCTGCTTTGATTTTTGGAGGTTGTATCGAAAATGGAAGCGCCTTACGCTTGGTCAGCAAGCCAGGATGCTCAATTTGATGCATAAAAAAGGGCCGGTGAAAACCGGCCCTCAAACTTCACAAAGAGTCCCAGCCCGTCAAGGCTGGGGGTGTGAACATCATTCCTTGATGTCCACGCCGTAGAACACGTGGCGGCCAAATGGGCTCAGCTTGAAGTCGATGACTTCCTTGCGCACGGGCTTCAACTGCACGGCGTGGGCGATGGTGAACCAAGGGGCTTGTTCCTTGAAAATCACTTGCGCTTTTTCGTACAGGGCGGCACGTTCCTTTTGGCTGCTGACGGTCTTGGCCTTCAGCACCAAGTCTTCAAACGGCTTGTAGCAGAACTTGGCGATGTTGGAGCCGCTGGCGCTTTGCGCTGATGCGCAACCCAGCAGGGTGTACATGAAGTTGTCTGGATCACCGTTGTCGCCGGTCCAGCCCAGCATGCCCATCTGGTGTTCGCCAGCTTGCATGCGCTTGCGGTACTCGCCCCATTCGAAGCTCTTGATCTCCGCCTTCACGCCGATGGCGGCCAAGTCGGCTTGCATCAGCTCGGCAATACGCTTGGCGTTCGGGTTGTAGGGGCGTTGCACAGGCATGGCCCACAGGTCGGTGGTGAAACCGTTGGGATGGCCGGCTTCGGCCAGCAGCTTCTTGGCAGCGGCTGGGTCGTACGCGTCGTCCTTCACGGCATTGTTGTAAGACCACATCGTTGGCGGGATGGGGTTCTTCGCCGCCACGCCGGTGGTCAGGTACACCGCGTCGATGATGGCCTTCTTGTTGATGGCCATGTTGATGGCCTTGCGCACGCGCACGTCGTCAAACGGTTTCTTTTGCGTGTTGTAGGCCAGGTAGCCAACGTTCAGGCCAGGTTGCTCCAGCACCGTGATGTTGGGGTCCTTGCGGATGATGTCCAGGTCAGCTGGGTTGGGGTAGGGCATGACATGGCACTCACCCTTTTGCGTCTTGGCCCAGCGCACCGATGGATCGGGCGTGATGGCGAACACCAGATCGTCGATCTTCGCTTTGCCAGCCCAGTAAGGGGCGAAGGCCTTGTAGCGCACGATCGAGTCTTTTTGGTACTGCACCAGGTAGAACGGGCCGGTGCCGATAGGCTCCTGGTCGATCTTCTCGGGGGAGCCAGCCTTCAGCATGGCAATGGCGTATTCCTTCGACTGGATGGCAGCGTAGGGCATGGCCAGGTTGGCGAGGAAAGGTGCTTCAGGTGCGTTCAGCGTGATCTTGATGGTGTAGTCGTCCACCTTGTCGACCGACTTCAGCAGCTTGGGCATGCCCATGTCGTTGAAGTACGAGTGGTTGGGGCTGGTGACCTTGAAGTACGGGTCGTCCTCTTTCCACTGGCGGGTGAAGGCGAACAAGATGTCGTCTGCGTTGAAATCGCGAGTCGGCTTGAAGTTCTTGTTGCTGTGCCACTTCACGCCCTTGCGCAGGTGGAAAACGTATTCCTTGCCGTCAGCCGAGATGTCCCACTTTTCAGCCAGGGCGGGCACCACCTTCGTGCCGCCGCGCTCAAAGCCGACCAGGCGGTCGTAGATGGGTTCGTTGGCGTCGAACGAAGTACCCGTGGTGTTCACACCGGGGTAGAAGTTTTCAGGGCTGCCTTCAGCACAGTAGACCAGGGTCTTGGCTGACGAGGCGACGGGGGTCAAGGCCAGCAAAGCGGGCACGGCCAAGGCGGCACCCAGCAGAGCACGCTGTAGCGGGCGCAGGCGTTGGCGGCCAACAGCCGCGCGGGGGAGGGACTGGTTCATCTTGACGACTTCCTTCGATTGAATGGCTGCAACGCAGCAGACTGAAAAGCGCGCAGGCGGGTTACGCCTTTGCACCGGGACAACGTGCGGGTCTGGGGTTGCAGACCTGCACAGAATGATAGGAAACGAATCGACTGTGCGCAATGCAAAGTAGACAACTCGTTTTTAGGCGGCAACAGCGGCGGCTGCGGTGTTAGGCACCGCCACACCATCGGCCACACGCTCGGCCTCGTGGCACGACACCAAGCGGCCGTCCAGCGGGCGCAGCACCGGGCGTTCCACGCGGCAGCGTTCTGTGACGTACGGGCAGCGGGTCGAGAACACACAGCCCTTGGGCGGGTTCAGCGGCGAGGGCAGTTCGCCCTTGAGCACGATGCGTTGGCGCGCGACACCCTGGCCGGCGATGCCGGGCGTCGACGCCAGCAGCGCCTGGGTGTACGGGTGCAGCGGCTTGGCGAACACGCTCTTCTTGTCGCCTTGCTCGACCGCATGGCCCAGGTACATCACCAACACGTCGTGGGCGATGTGGCGCACCACACCCAGGTCGTGCGAGATGAACAGGTAGGCCAGGCCAAACTCGTGTTGCAGGTCGGCCAGCAGGTTCAGCACCTGCGCCTGGATGGACACGTCGAGCGCGGAGACCGGCTCGTCGGCCACCACCACCGAGGGGTTGAGCATCAGCGCACGCGCAATGGCGATACGCTGGCGCTGGCCGCCGGAGAACATGTGCGGGTAGCGGGCGTAGTGCTCGGGGCGCAGGCCCACGCGGGCCAGCATGTCGCGGGCGCGGCTGGCGCGCTCGGCGGCATCGAACGGCGTGTTGATGGCCAGCGGGGTTTCCAGCACCTGGCCGATCTTCTGGCGCGGGTTGAGCGAGCCATAGGGGTTTTGAAACACCATCTGCACCGTGCGGCGCAACGCACGCATCTGCTCGCTGGAGGCGTTGACCGCATCCACCTCGCCCAGCATCAGGCTGCCGGCGGTGGGCTTTTCGATCAGCGACACCATGCGCGCCAGGGTGGACTTGCCGCAGCCAGACTCACCCACCACGGCCAGCGTTTGGCCCCGTTGCACCTGGAACGACACGCCGCCTACGGCCTGCAGTTGCGCTGCCGGGCGGAACATGCCGCGGCTGATGTTGTAGACCTGCTTCAGGTCCTTGGCGACCAACACGGGGGCGTTGCCGTTTGATTTTTCGATGGGCGTGCTCATGCTTGCACCTCCGCAGCGATGGCGGCCGCAATGCCGACCGGTTTGTCTTGGGCACGTTGTGCGTCGCGCGACGGGTCTCCCAGCGGGTAGTGGCAGCGCACCTTGCCGTCGGCCCAGGCGCGCAGCAGCGGGCGCTCGGCGCGCGAGTGTTCGGTGGCGTAGCTGCAGCGCGGCGCGAACAGGCAGCCCTTGGGGCGGTCGTACAGGCCGGGCACCATGCCGGGAATGGTGGCCAGGCGGCCGCTGCCGTCGCTGCGGTCGGGCATGGCTGCGAGCAGCGCTTCGGTGTAGGGATGTTGCGGCGAGTTGAACAAATCGGCCGCCTTGCGTTCTTCCATCACCTGGCCGGCATACATCACGGCCACGCGTTGCGCCATTTCAGACACCACACCCATGTTGTGCGTGATCAGCACCAGCGCCATGCCGCGCTCTTTTTGCAGGCTGCGCAGTAGGTCGAGGATCTGCGCCTGGATGGTCACGTCGAGCGCGGTGGTGGGCTCGTCGGCGATCAGCAGGCGCGGGTTGCAGGCAATCGCCATGGCGATCATCACGCGCTGGTTCATGCCGCCCGACATCTGGTGTGGGTAGACCGAAAGGCGGCTTTCGGCCGAGGGAATGCCCACTTGTTCGAGCAGTTCAATGGCGCGGCGGTGCGCGGCCTTTTTGTCCAGACCCAGGTGCAGGCGCAGCGTTTCCTTGAGCTGGAAGCCCACGGTAAAGCAGGGGTTCAGGCTGGTGGTCGGATCTTGGAAGATCATCGCCACGTCTTTGCCGGTGAGCTTGCTGCGCTCGCGCGGGCTCAAGGTCAGCAGGTCTTGGCCAGCGAAGCGCATCTTGTCGGCGCGCACGCGCCCGGGGTAGTAGACCAGGCCCATCAAGGCCATCATGGTCACGCTTTTGCCGGAGCCGGATTCACCCACGATGCCCAGGACTTCGCCTTCGTCCACCGTCAGGCTGACGCCGTCCACGGCGTGCATCACGCTGTTCTGCGAGGGGAACTCGACAGACAAGTTTTCAATTTCTAGTAGTGCCATCGGAGGCCTCTTATCGTTTTAGTTTCGGGTCGAGGGCGTCACGCAGGCCATCGCCTAGCAGGTTGAACGCCAACACCGTGATCAAAATAGCCAGGCCGGGGAAGGTGACAACCCACCAGGCGCGCAGCACGAACTCGCGTGCATCGGCCAGCATGGTGCCCCACTCGGGCAGTGGCGGCTGGGCGCCCAGGCCCAGGAAACCCAGGGCGGCGGCGTCCAGAATGGCGGTTGATACGCCCAGCGAGGCCTGCACGATCAGCGGGGCCGTGCAGTTGGGCAGGATTTCGCTGAACATCAGGCGCAGGCGGCTGGCGCCGTTCATGCGCGAGGCGGTCACATAGTCGCGCGAGGCTTCAGAGATGACCGCCGCACGCGTGATGCGCACGTAATGCGGCAACACCACCACGGCCACGGCCAGCATGGCGTTCATCAGCCCGGGGCCCAGAATGGCCACGATCACAATCGCCAGCAGCAAGCTCGGCAGCGTGAGGATGATGTCCATCAAGCGCATCACGGCGATCTCGAACACGCCACGGAAGTAGCCGGTGAGCAAACCCAAAATGGTGCCGAGGACAACCGAGATAGCCACCACGGCAATGCCGATGACCAGCGACAGGCGCGCGCCGTGCATCAGGCGCGAGAGGATGTCGCGGCCGATGGCGTCGGTGCCCAGCAGGTTGGCGGTGGAGCCGCCTTCTTGCCAGAACGGCGGTTTCAAGAACGCGGCGTTGTTGGTCTGGATGGGCGAGTAGGGCGCGATCCACGGGGCAAACAAGGCGATCAGCAGCACGCCGACCACGATGATGAGGCCGGCCACGGCGCCTTTGTTGGCGCTGAAGTAGGTCCAGAATTCGCGCAGCGGGTGCGGTGGCGCGGGGGCAACGGCTGGCGTTGCGGCGGAGGAGGTAAGCGTATTCATCTTGGGTGAACTCAGTGCTGGTGCCGGATGCGCGGGTTGATGATGCCGTAGGTGATGTCCACCAACAGGTTGATCGCCATCACCATGGTGCCCAGCAGCAAGATGCCGCCTTGGAGCACCGGGTAGTCGCGCCGCGAGATGGCTTCAATCAGCCACTTGCCCACGCCGGGCCAGGAAAAAATGGTTTCTGTGAGGATGGCGCCAGTGAACAACACGCCCACCTGCAGGCCGATCACCGTGACCACGGGAATCAGCGCGTTGCGCAGCGCATGCACGGCCACCACACGAATCTGCGGCAAGCCTTTGGCGCGCGCGGTGCGCACGTAGTCTTCGCCTAGCACTTCGAGCATGGCCGAGCGCGTCATGCGCGCAATCACCGCCAGCGGGTTGGTGCCGAGCACGATCATCGGCAAGATCAGGTGCGAGGCGGCCGACCAGAAGGCGCCTTTTTCATCGGACAACAAGGTGTCGATCAGCAAGAAGCCGGTGGTCGGCTCGATGAAGTATTTGACGTCGATGCGGCCGGACACAGGCGTCCAGCCAAGCTGCACCGAGAACAGCAGGATCAGCAGCAGTCCCCACCAGAAGATCGGCATTGAATACCCGGTGAGCGAGACGCCCATCACCCCGTGGTCGAGGATGGAGTTGCGTTTGACCGCCGCCAGGATGCCGGCCGGAATGCCGATCAGCAGCGCGAACAGCATGGCGCACACGGCCAGCTCCACAGTGGCAGGAAACAGCGAGGCAAATTCGCGCAGCACAGGCTCTTGCGTGATCATGGATTTGCCCAGGTCGCCATGCAGCACGCGTTCGATGTAGATGCCGTACTGGGTGAGCATGGGCTGGTCGAGCCCGTACTCTTTGATCAGGGCGGCGTGGCGTGCGGGGTCGATACCGCGTTCGCCGGCCATGGTTTCAATGGGATCGCCCGGCACCAGCCGGATGAGGAAAAAGGCCAGCAGCGTCATCCCAATGAAGGTAGGGATGATCAGGCTCAGGCGCGTGAGCAGGAAACGAAACATGTCAACGTGGGAATTAGTTTTATGAGGGAGCAGTCAGTTGCGAAGCCGCTGCCTAGTGGGCATGGCCGCAGTCTGACGCCAAAGCGGGGCTGGAAACAACCCCGGAAACCCCGAACTGGTTTAGAACTAAATGAAAGGAAAAATGCATGGCGGCGGACTATGCATGAACTGTGCCTGTATGTACAAGTCGTAGGGCTATGGACTTGTCGCTAACGCGTCACAAATTTGTTACACCGGTGGGCAGGCCTTGCGGCGCGGGCCAATTTCGATTATTTGGCAAGCCATTTGAAAAGCATGCATACGGTATAGAGAGTGCGTACAGACGAAAAAAAGCCGCAACGCGTGCGGCTTTTTCGTGGGCGCTGAATGCGCTCGTTGAAGGTTTACTTCAGGTGCTTGCCGACCAGGCCGGTCATTTCAAACATCGTGACCTGGGCCTTGCCGAACACTTCCTTCAGCTTGGCGTCGGCGTTGATCAGGCGCTTGTTGATCTCATCTTGCAGCTTGTGCTTCTTGATGTAGACCCACATTTTGCTGACCACTTCGGTGCGTGGCAGAGGCGTTGCGCCAACGATGGCGGCCAGTGCTGCGCTGGGGGTCAGTGGCTTCATGAAAGCGGCGTTGACGGCGCGCTTGACAGGAGCCTTCTTGGCTGCGGGGGCCTTCTTGGCCGGAGCAGCTTTCTTTGCAGGAGCTGCAGCCTTCTTCGCAGGAGCGGCGGCCTTCTTGGCCGGAGCTGCCTTCTTAGCGGCTACTTTGGTTGCCGGAGCTGCTTTTTTTGCTGGTGCAGCTTTCTTGGCGGGAGCAGCTTTCGCTGCGACTTTCTTTGCAGTTGCCATGATTGAAGATGTCCTTCTTGGTTTGGATTTATCACCAGCGAAAAGAGGCTTCTCTACCGGTGCGCAAATGCTACTGGAGATGAACCACGTTTCCAAGGGGAAAAGCGCATTTTTCTCTCTGACAACACACGGTTTTACGTCAGAAAGCAACGCTTGGTGCCCTCTGAGGCCGTAAAGAGGGCTTGCGAGACACATCCGTCGTGCATGCCGTGGTGTCTTGAGTGCCTTCAAGTTGCGTGGGTTGTGCGTCGCATCGTGTGCTGCGTTGCGATGGTTTGGCGTGCGTGGCATGCTCTGCGCGGATTACTTTTTGCCATGCATTTCTGATGAGGACCTCAAGACATGACCACCTTCGCTACTTGTGATCTCTGCGACGCCCACAAGCTCGACAGCTCGGGCAGCTTTCGTGTGCTGCCACCCGTGTTCCGCGACTTCGGCGCTGTGCGCCAGTTCCATGGTGTGGTCGAGACCGTGAAGTGCTTTGAAGACAACAGCCTGGTGAAGGCTGCGGTCGACAGTCCCGGCCTGGGGCGTGTGCTGGTGGTCGACGGTGGTGGCTCGTTGCGCCGTGCGCTGCTGGGCGGCAACCTGGGTGCGGCGGCGGCGCGCAATGGCTGGGCCGGTGTGGTGATCGACGGTTGTGTGCGCGACGTGGCCGAGCTGGCCACCCATCAGGTGGGCATTCGTGCGCTGGCCAGCATGCCGCTGCCCACTGAGAAGCGCAACGAGGGCGAGCGCAGCGTAGCCGTGTTGGTGCAGGGCGTGTGGGTACGGCCGGGCGACTGGTTGTACGCCGATGCCGATGGCATGGTGCTCAGCACCAAGGCCTTGGTCTAGGGCGCCATGAGTTAGAGCGCGCGGTCTTGCAGCTCCGGGGAGCGTGAAGGCAAGGTCGCCAACACCACACCCGCCAGCGCAATCGCAAACGCCAGCAGTTGCATGGCGTTGACCGACTCACCCAGGAACATCACACCGACCAGCGCCGCAGAGATCGGCAACAACACCGAGAACACCCCCGCCTGCGCCGCTGGCACCGAGCGCAGGCCGGTCATCCACAGCCACACGGTCCACACACTCGCGGCCAAGGCATAGAACACCAACAGCACCCACACCCCCACAGGCGGGGCTGAAAAATCAAACGACAAGGCCAGATAGAGGCCCATAGGCGTCATCAAGACCAGTCCCCATAGGTTGATGAGGGCGCTGATGCGTTTCGGCCCCAGCGCCCCTGTGAGCTTCTTACCCACCACGGCATAAATCGCCTCGCATAACACCGAGGCCATCACCAGCAGATTGCCCAGCATGGGGCTGCTGTAAGAGAAAAGGCCTTGCGATGCGCTTTCAACATGCGCGGGAAGCTCGTGTTTTGATAGCGACAACAGGCCGATGCCGAGCGCACCGCAAGCCACGGCAGCCCAGGTGCGCTGCGTGATGCGCTCACCCAGCAGCGCCCAACTGAGCAAGGCTACGGCGGCCGGAATGCTGGCCATGATGACGCCGGCCGACACCGCATTGGTCATGCTCACGCCGTAGACCATGCAGATGGTGAAGAGAAAGTTGCCGAAGAACGATTCGATGAACACCAGGCCACGCAGGCGTGGAGAGAGTGGTGCTTCAGAGGCCGGCTTCTTCAGCCACGGCAGCATGGAGAGCGCGCCGATGCCGAAGCGCAGCCAGGCCAGCAGAAAGACGGGGAGGGCGGCGGCGAGCGGCTTTGACAGGGCCACGTAGCTGCCCACCAAACACATGCTCAACCCCAAACAAAGATAGGCGACACCGGGGCGGGGCTGCGAATTTATTAGACTCATGCGCTGATTGAACTGATCTTGTTCTATTTGAATTGGCCCGCATCATGCCCGAAACCTCCAGTCCATCTTCTCGGTATGTCTTCGTCTACGGCACCCTGCGCAAGGGCGACGACAACGACATCACCCGCCTTGCCCCTGCGCCGCAGTTTGTGGGCCATGCGGCTATCGAGGGCGTCATGCACCATTTGGGCGCCTACCCCGGGGTGTTGTTGGCGCCGGGGCCGTTAGGTCGTACCGTGGTGGGCGAGGTCTATGCCATCGAGCCCGCGCTGGAGTTGAAGCTCGACGAGATCGAGATGCTCTACCCGGAAGAGAAGGACGAATACCTCAAGCGCGAGATCCCCGTGCAGGTCGACGGGCGCACCCTGACGTGTGTGCTGTATGAGATCAACCCCCGCTACACCGTGGGCTGCCCGGTGATCGAAAGCGGCGACTGGGTGCGGGGGCGGCATCTTTAGACCGTCAACAGGCTCTTAGACCGTTGCCGTAAAAGGTAAATCCGCCGCGAAGGGCGCGAGTTTTCTTACAATCCCCGCCGGGCACGTGTCTTGCGGCGTGTTTTCTTCCTTTTTTCAACGGTACATCATCAGGAGTAGTCGGCTTTATGAACAAGCGTCTTTGGGTTTTCGCACTGTCCGCTTTGGCTTTGGCTGCTTGCGGAAAAAAGGAGGAGGCGGCTGCACCCGCAGCGGCCCCGGCCCCGGTGGCGAGTGCTCCCGCAGCCGAGCCTGCGGAAGAGAAGGTGCTGAACGTCTACAACTGGCCCGACTACATCGCCAAGGACTTGATCGCCAACTTCGAGAAAGAAAGCGGCATCAAGGTCAACTACCAAACCTTTGAGAACAACGAAGCCCTGCAAGCCAAGCTGGTGGCGGGCAACAGCGGCTACGACCTGGTGGTGCCAGGGGCCGTGTTCGTCAAGGCGCAGATCGACGGTGGTCTGCTGGCCAAGCTCGACAAAAGCAAGATCCCGAATTACAGCAATCTCGACCCCGACCTGATGGCCAAGCTGGCCGGCGTGGACGCGGGTAATGAATACGTGGTGCCCTGGGCCTGGAGCTACACCACGGTGGGTATCAATAAGAGCAAGGTGACCAAGGCCCTGGGCGGCACGCCCTTGCCGGAAAACGCCTGGGACCTGGTGTTCAACCCCACCTATACGTCCAAGCTCAAGTCGTGTGGCATTGCGTACCTGGATTCGCCGACCGAGGTGATTCCGCCCGCCATGCACTATCTGGGCAAGAACCCGTACTCCAACGACGCTGCCGACCACCAAGCCGCTGGCACCATGCTGGCCAAAGTGCGCAGCGACATCCGCCTGTTCTCCAGCGCCATGATCGACGACCTGGCCGGTGGCAAAGCCTGCGTGGCGCTCGGCTGGGCCGGCGACATGAACATCGCCAAGGCACGTGCCATTGAAAACAAAAACGGCAACGACATCGAAGTGCTGCTGCCCAGCACAGGCGGCCTGATCTTCATGGACAACCTGGCCGTGCCCAAGGATGCCAAGCACCCGAACAACGCCATGGCGTTCATCAACTACTTCCTGAAGCCTGAAGTCACCGCCACGCTGACCAACGAGTTGAGCTACGCCAACGCCAACAAGGCCAGCTTGCCATTTGTGACGCCCGAGATCGCTGGCGACAAGACGGTGTTTGTCGACGCCGAAAACCTGAAGAAGATGGTGTCGCCTGCCAGCTTCAGCAACGAAGCGCGTGAATCCATGAGCAACGTGTTCACCCAGTTCAAGAAGGGCAAGTAAGCTCTGCCGCTGGTGCTCTTGCCAGCCCACGGTTGCCCTAAGGCGCATCGACCCCCGGTTGGCGCGCCTTTTCCATTTTTTAATCGCCTCTGTTTTTGCCCGCCAGGGCCCACCGCCGATGCATTTCCCTGACCAGTCTTTAGATGGTTTTCTCCGAACGGACCATGTCGTCAAACGATTTGATGACGTGGTGGCCGTGTCCGACGTCTCGATCTCGGTGCGGCGTGGCGAGATCTTTGCCTTGCTCGGCAGCTCGGGTTGCGGCAAGTCGACCCTGCTGCGCATGCTGGCGGGCTTTGAAAAGCCGACCTCGGGCGCGGTGATCTTGAACGGTGTGGACATCACCACGCTGCCGCCCTACGAGCGGCCGATCAACATGATGTTCCAGTCGTATGCGCTGTTTCCGCACCTGAGCGTGTGGGAGAACATTGCTTTCGGCCTGAAGCGCGAAGGCATGCCGCGCGCGCAGATCGATCAACGCGTGGAAGAGATGCTGGGGCTGGTGCAGTTGCAGTCGTACGCCAAACGCAAGCCGCATCAGTTGTCCGGTGGGCAACAGCAGCGTGTGGCCTTGGCGCGCAGCCTGGCCAAGAAGCCGCAGTTGCTGTTGCTGGACGAGCCGCTGGGGGCACTCGACAAGAAGCTGCGCGAACGCACGCAGTTTGAGCTGGTCAACATCATCGAATCGGTGGGCGTGACCTGCGTGATGGTGACGCACGACCAGGAAGAAGCCATGACCATGGCCAGCCGCATTGCCGTGATGAGCGCCGGGCAGGTGCGGCAAGTGGGTACCCCCAAAGAGATCTACGAATACCCCAACTGCCGTTTCGTGGCTGACTTCATCGGCAACATCAACCTGTTCGACGGCAAGCTGACGGTGGACGAGGCTGACCGCTGCGAGGTCACGGCCGACGAAGGTGTGCTGCACATCGGTCACGGGGTGACCGGCGCATTGGGCATGCCGCTGACGGTGGCCGTGCGGCCCGAGAAGATCCAGATCGCCAAGACGCGGCCTGAGGGCGTGGTGCAAAACCTGTTCAAAGGCAAGGTGCGCGAGATCGCCTACCTGGGCAGCTACAGCACTTATGTGGTGGCGATGGCGAGCGGCAAACTCGTCAAGGTCACCGGTACCAACACCAGCCGTACCGAGGCTGGCGACATCACCTGGGACGACGAGGTCTTCTTCTGGTGGGATGGTGCCGCGCCTGTGGCGTTGACGCAGTGAGGGACCCATGAAGAAGTTGGTTTCTTACGCATCGACCAGCGGGCGACGCTGGGTGATTGGTGTGCCGTGGCTGTGGCTGGCGGTTTTTTTCTTGATGCCGTTCTTGATTCTGGTGCGCATCAGCGTGACCGACATGGGTGGCGGCGTCGACCCCTTCGCGCCCTTGGTGCAGTGGGTCGATGGTACATGGCACCTGGTGTTGAAGGCGCAAAACTACAGCTCTATCTTCATCGAGCCAGGTGCAGAGGGCTGGCGCGGCTTTGGTGACACCATCTACATGGACGCCTTCCTCACGGCATTGCGATACGCTGCGTTGACCACGGTGATGTGCCTGTTCATCGGTTACCCGTTTGCTTACTTTATCGCCCGCTCGCGCCCCAGTGTGCGGCCTGCGCTGTTGATGATGGTGATGTTGCCGTTCTGGACATCGCTGCTGTTGCGCGTGTACGCCTGGAAGGGCATCTTGGCCGATCAGGGTGTCATCAACCTGCTGCTGCAGTCGCTGGGTTTAACGACAGAACCTATTCAACTGCTCTACAACGACTTCTCGATGCTGGTGGGCATGACGTATGTCTACTGCCCCTTCATGATCCTGCCGCTGTACGCCACCCTGGTGAAGATGGATGTGCGTCTGCTCGAAGCGGCGCACGATCTCGGGGCTAGCCCATGGCGCGCGTTCTGGTTGGTGACGGTGCCGCTGAGCAAGGCCGGCATCATTTCCGGCTCGATGCTGGTGTTCATTCCGGCACTGGGTGAGTTCGTGATCCCGTCGCTGCTGGGAGGGGCGGAAAACATCGTCATCGGCCGCGTGGTGTGGGACGAAATGTTCAGCAGCAACAACTGGCCGCGCGCGTCAGCCTTGGCCATTGTGCTGATCTTGTTCATTCTGGCGCCGCTGATGCTGCACCACCACTACAGCGCACGCGACACGGCGGGGAAGGACTGACATGAACGGTTTGACCCGCTGGTTGGAGTCTCGTATTGGCCGCGTGTGGATGACGCTGGTGTATCTGTTTCTGTACGCGCCGCTGGTGTTCTTGATCGTGTTCTCGTTCAACAGCACGCGGCAAGACGGCATATTCACCGGCTTCTCGCTACGCTGGTACACGGCCTTGCTGGAAGACTCGCGCCTGGTGCAGGGATTCTTCTTGTCGTTGCGTGTGGCGCTGATCAGCGCCACCTTGTCGACGATTCTGGGCACGTTCTCTGCCTTCGTGCTGGTGCGCTACAGCCGTTTCCGCGGCCGTGCCATGTTCTCGGGTATGGTCAGCGCGCCGCTGGTCATGCCAGAGGTGATCATCGGTCTGTCGCTGCTACTGCTGATGGTGGCCGTGCAGCGCGCCATTGGCTGGCCGGATCGCGGCATGTTGACGATTGTGCTCGGCCACACTTTGCTGGGCATGGCGTACGCCACGGTGGTCATCCAGTCGCGTTTGCGTGAAATGGATCGCTCGATCGAGGAGGCGGCGATGGACTTGGGCTGCCGGCCGCTGCAGGTGTTCTTTTTGGTGACTTTGCCGAACATTGCTGCGTCGTTGATGGCGGCTTGGCTGCTGGCGTTCACCTTGTCGTTTGACGACGTGGTGATCTCAGAGTTTTTGTCGGGCCCAGGCGTGACCACGTTGCCGCAGGTGATCTTCAGCTACGCGCGGCGCGGCGTGAACCCATCGATCTATGCAGCCGCCACCATTCTGATTTGCAGCATCACGCTGGGGGTGCTGGCCTATGGCGTCTACATCTGGCGAAAGCAACGTCTGCAGCGATTGAAGAAGTGAGCCGCGCATAGCGTTCAACGAACGAATCTCCGCTAGTCGCTGCCTTGTCTGAGGCGACAAAAACACGGCCCGGCCACTTGAATGTGCCCGGGCCGTGTTGCATTTCAAGGTGCGTTCAGTCGTTTCACTATGTGGATTGATGAAATGCTGCGTTGCAATAAATTTTCTCAAGATAAGAATTTTTGTTTTGCATTGAGAAATTGAATGAATAAGTTGTTGAATTTAAACAAATAAATATTTGTCTTATATAAGACATAAGATATAAAACTGGTCTTATACAAGACATAAAATTTATTCACCGGGATGAATGTCAGTTCAGACCGTCACCGGATTTCAACAACTTCAGGAGTGAAACCATGCCCCAATCGATCACCGAACAACTCAGCCGTGAACAGCAAATTGCCGCCCTCGAAAAAGACTGGGCCAGCAACCCCCGTTGGAAAGGCATCAAGCGCGGCTATACCGCCGCCGATGTGGTGCGTCTGCGCGGCTCGTTCCAAGTCGAGTACACGCTGGCACGTCGCGGCGCAGAGAAGCTCTGGGGCTTGGTGAACAACGAACCCTACGTCAACTGCCTCGGTGCGTTGACCGGTGGTCAAGCCATGCAGCAAGTGAAGGCCGGCATCAAGGCGATCTACCTGTCGGGCTGGCAAGTTGCCGCAGACAACAATGAATACGCTGCCATGTATCCCGACCAGTCTCTGTATCCTGTGGACTCAGTGCCAAAGGTTGTCGAGCGCATCAACAACGCGTTCAGCCGTGCGGATGAAATCCAGTGGTCGAAAGGTGTGAATCCAGGCGATGCCGGTTACATCGACTATCACGCGCCCATCGTGGCCGATGCCGAAGCCGGTTTTGGCGGCGTGCTCAATGCGTACGAATTGATGAAGGCCATGATCCGTGCAGGCGCTGGTGGCGTGCACTTCGAAGACCAACTGGCTTCTGTGAAGAAGTGCGGTCACATGGGCGGCAAGGTGCTGGTGCCTACGCAAGAGGCCGTGCAAAAGCTGATCGCCGCCCGCATGGCTGCTGACGTCTACGGCGTGCCGAGCTTGGTGATCGCCCGTACCGATGCTGAAGCCGCAGACCTGTTGACTAGCGATTACGACGAGAACGACAAACCGTTCATCACCGGCGAGCGCACGGCCGAAGGTTTCTACAAAACCAAGAAGGGCATCGATCAAGCCATTTCACGCGCCATTGCCTACGCCCACTACGCCGACTTGGTGTGGTGCGAAACCGGCACGCCAGACCTGGCCTTCGCCAAGAAGTTTGCGGATGCCGTGCACAAGGTTCACCCCGGCAAGATGCTAGCTTACAACTGCTCGCCATCGTTCAACTGGAAGAAGAACCTGGACGACGCCACCATCGCCAAGTTCCAACGCGAACTGGGGGCCATGGGCTACAAGTATCAGTTCATCACCTTGGCTGGCATTCATAGCATGTGGTACAACATGTTCGACTTGGCGCAAGACTATGTGGCGCGCGGCATGTCGGCCTATGTGGAAAAGGTGCAAGAGCCCGAATTCGCGGCACGCGACCGTGGCTACACCTTTGTGTCGCACCAGCAGGAAGTGGGAACCGGCTACTTTGACGAAGTCACCACGGTGATCCAGGGCGGCAAGTCGAGCGTGACAGCGCTCACGGGCTCTACCGAAGAAGAGCAGTTCCACTGATTGTTATGGATCAAGGCTGGCTGAAAGGCCAGTTCTCCAAATTGAAAGCGCCACGGGAAATTCTGGGGCGCTTTTTTTATGGCTCGTTTGCTGCCTGAATGCTTGCAGGCGCATCGGCCGCTTGAGCAACCATGTTTTCGTCGTCGGCATCGCTTTCAACGCACGATTTGACGCTCTCACAGGGTTCGACCGATACGCGCGCAACGCCGCGCGCCAGCATGCCAAGCTGCTCGGCAGCGGCGTGGCTGACGTCGATCAACCGGCTGCGGATGTGAGGGCCACGGTCGTTGATTTGCACCACCACACTTTTTCCTGTGCCTAAGGCGGTCACCTTCGCCCAGCTGTGCAAGGGAAGGCTGCGATGGGCAGCGGTGAGCGCTTCAACGTCAAACAACGCGCCTGAGGCGGTTCGTTTGCGGTGAAACTTGTGGCCGTACCAGCTCGCATTGCCAACCTGTGCTTTTGGCGTGGTTAGCGTGGAGGTGGCGGGCGCAGTAGAGGGAGAGGGGCCGTCTTCCGCATGGGTTATGGCAGAGGTGCATAAGCACAAAGCTGCCACAAAGCCCACTGAAAAATGACGGCGAAGGAGGGCCTTTCGCATGGGTATATCGTACCCGGTCAAAAAAGGTGGGCGCCTTGACGACGTCCAACAAGGCCATAACGCTTGGTAAAAGGTGTGTCGTTGTCGGGCTTGTTTGATGCTGTTCAATCGCTTGCAGCATGCGGTTAAAATTGTGCTCATACCCAACCATCTGATAAGAGCGAGAAAGGCACGTCTGGTTATGACACCGCGAACTACACCGGCAGGATTTGTAAAACGTTCTAGGCCGTAGTCCGCGCGCCTTGGGCGTGTTCAGTTATCAAAATAAGAGCAAGCGCGGTCTATCAACCGCGCTTTTTGTTTTTTCGCTCCCCACTTTTCCATTCGATCATGATTCAAATTACGCTTCCTGACGGTTCTAAACGTGACTATCCAGGGCCCGTGACGGTGGCCGACGTCGCCGCATCCATTGGCTCCGGTTTGGCCAAGGCTGCCTTGGCAGGCAAGGTCGACGGCAAAGTGGTGGACACCAGCTTCCAAATTCAAAAAGACAGCCAGTTGGCTATCGTCACGGCCAAAGATGCCGATGGGCTAGATGTGATTCGCCACTCCACGGCCCACCTTTTGGCCTATGCGGTCAAAGAGTTGTTTCCCGATGCGCAGGTCACCATCGGCCCGGTCATCGAAAACGGCTTCTTCTATGACTTCGCTTACAAGCGTCCGTTCACGCCTGAAGATTTGGTTGCCATTGAAAAACGCATGGGCGAGTTGGCCGCGAAAGACGAACCTGTGGTGCGCCGCGTGTTACCGCGCGACGAAGCGGTGGCTTACTTCAAGGAGCTGGGCGAGCACTACAAGGCAGAGATCATTGCCAGCATTCCGAGCAACGAAGACGTATCGCTGTACCGTGAAGGCGCATTCGAAGATTTGTGCCGTGGCCCACACGTGCCCAGCACGGGCAAGCTGAAATTCTTCAAGCTGATGAAGTTGGCCGGCGCTTACTGGCGTGGTGACCACAACAACGAAATGCTGCAACGTGTTTATGGCACGGCTTGGGCCACGAAGGACGAACTGCAGAACTACCTCACCCAACTAGAAGAGGCGGAGAAGCGTGACCACCGCAAATTGGGCCGCGAACTCGATCTGTTTCATATTGACGACCATGCGCCGGGGTTGGTGTTTTGGCACCCTAAGGGCTGGACGGTGTGGCAAGGTGTGGAGCAATACATGCGCCAGGTCTACCGCGACAACGGCTACCAAGAGGTCAAGGGCCCGCAGGTGATCGACAAGACGCTGTGGGAAAAAACGGGTCACTGGGACAAGTACCGCGAGAACATGTTCACGACGGAGTCGGAGAAGCGCGAATATGCGTTGAAGCCGATGAATTGCCCCGGCCATATCTTGATCTTCAAGCAAGGCATCAAGAGCTATCGCGACTTGCCTTTGCGCTACGGGGAGTTCGGCCAATGCCACCGCAACGAGCCTTCGGGCGGCTTGCACGGCATCATGCGGGTGCGTGGCTTCACGCAGGATGATGGCCACATCTTCTGTACCGAAGATCAAATCCTGGAAGAGTGCGTGAATTACACGACGCTCCTACAAAAGGTGTACACGGACTTCGGTTTCAAGAACATCATCTATAAGGTGGCGACGCGTCCAGAGAAGCGCATTGGCTCCGACGAGGTGTGGGACAAGGCTGAGCACGCGCTAATGGAAAGCCTTCGCGCTTCTGGATGCGAATTTGAGATTGCGCCAGGTGATGGTGCTTTCTATGGCCCGAAGATCGAATACACGTTGAAGGACGCCATTGGCCGGCAGTGGCAGTGCGGCACGATGCAGGTCGACTTTTCGATGCCAGAGCGCTTGGATGCCGAATACGTGGGGGAAGACGGTGCGCGTCACCGTCCCGTCATGCTGCACCGTGCGATTGTGGGTAGCCTTGAGCGCTTTATCGGAATTTTGATCGAAGAGCATGCTGGTGCATTGCCCACGTGGCTCGCGCCGATGCAAGTGGCTATCCTCAATATCACCGATTCTCAGAGTGACTACTGTCGTGAAATCGCCAAAACGCTGACGAATCAAGGGGTTAGAGTTCAACTCGATCTGCGCAATGAAAAAATTACGCGTAAAATACGCGAGCACTCGATGCAAAAGCTTCCTTTTATCCTCGTCATTGGCGATAAAGAGAAGGAAGCTGGCGCCGTTGCTGTGCGTGCCCGAGGTAACCAAGACCTCGGTGTGATGTCGCTCCAGGAATTTCAAACCAAAATTACCAGCGATATTGCTTCCAAAGCGTAGTTCCCCAGATCTGCCTTGGCCGCGCATGACATCGGCGACGTTTGCCGCACCCGTTGCGGCCATTTATCAAAAGGACCCTAGCCATCGCTACTGAATTTCGTGACCGTCGTCACCGTGAAGAACGTAAACACCGCCTGAACCGTGAAATCATGGCGCCAGAAGTGCGACTTTCTGGCCCAGACAATGAGCCGTTGGGCATTGTGAGCCTGATGGAGGCATTGCGCCTTGCGGGCGAATACGACGTTGACTTGGTGGAAATCGTTGCAACCGCTAACCCTCCTGTTTGCCGTCTCATGGATTACGGCAAATTCAAGTATCAGGAGCAAAAGCGCGCTGCCGACGCCAAGGCGAAGCAGACGGTGATCGAAATCAAGGAAGTGAAGTTCCGGCCGGGTACTGATGACGGCGATTACAATATCAAGATGCGCAATATCCGGCGCTTCTTGGCCGAAGGCGACAAATGCAAGATTACCTTGCGTTTCCGCGGTCGGGAAATTACCCACCAGGAAATTGGGATGGCGCTGTTGCAGCGTATTCGCAATGACCTGCAGGATTTGATAGTGGTTGAGCAGTTTCCAAAGCTGGAAGGGCGTCAGATGATCATGATGATCGCTCCCGGCAAGAAGAAACCTGGCAAACCGGCAGCCTCCGAGGCTTCTGCTGGTGCCCCTGCCGCCCAACCTTCTGCATCCTGAAGATTTGAATTCGGCTAAACCTATGCTTAGTGCATAGGCAAGCTGATGATGGCTGGCTTTTGCCAGCTGTCTTGAAGGAGGGAAACCTCTTTCAAAAATGGCGTGGTCAAACGCGCCATAAGAAGTGGCTCGGGGCCAACAAGTCTGGGATCGGTTCCTAGCGCCTCACGAGCACAACAAAAGGAGCATGAACATGCCCAAAATGAAGACCAAGAGCAGCGCGAAAAAGCGTTTCCGCGTCCGTCCAGGTGGCACCGTTAAGCGCGGTCAAGCCTTCAAGCGTCACATTTTGACGAAGAAGACCACCAAAAATAAACGTCAGCTGCGTGGTGCTGTCACTGTCCATGAGACCAATATGGGTCACATGGCGCAGATGTTGCCCGGCCGCGGCATTTAATTAACGACGAACAAGGAGTACACACATGCCTCGCGTCAAACGTGGTGTAACGGCTCGCGCCCGACACAAAAAAGTTCTCGCCCTTGCTAAGGGTTTCCGCGGTCGCCGTGGTAATGTCTTCCGTATCGCCAAACAGGCGGTAATGAAGGCTGGGCAATATGCCTACCGTGACCGCCGCAACAAGAAGCGCGTTTTCCGTCAACTGTGGATCGCCCGTATCAACGCCGCTGCGCGTGAATGCGGCTTGACCTACAGCCAATTTGCCAACGGCCTGAAGAAGGCTGCGATCGAGATCGACCGTAAGGTTCTGTCTGATATCGCTGTGCATGACAAAGCTGCTTTCGCCAGCATCGTGGAACAAGTTAAGGCCAAGCTGGCTGCTTGAACTTCACGGTAGGCGTCATCTTATGGATGGCGTTTTGTGAAAATATGACAAGGGCTAGGGCTTCATAAGCACTAGCCCTTTCTTATTTCATTTTCAGATCCATCGTGCGTGCGAGATTCACAAGACACACGGTTGATCTGTAAGTGGAATCATTCCTTAGAGGGTTTTATGAACGAGTTGGATGCGATCGTCGCCGCTGCAGTTGCGGGTTTCTCTGAGGCCGCTACGCCTGCCGACCTGGAAAACACCAAGGCCCAATTTTTGGGCAAGTCTGGCCGCATCACGGAGTTGATGAAGGGCATGGCGGCACTCAGCGTAGAAGAAAAAAAATCTCGCGGTGCAGCCATCAATCTGGCCAAACAAGCGATTGAAGCAGCGCTCAATGCACGCCGCCAAGCCTTGGCTGATGCCGAGTTAGATGCTCAACTCAAAGCCGAGGCGTTAGACGTGACCTTGCCCGGTCGCCAGCGCGCGCAAGGTGGCTTGCATCCGGTTTCGCTCACGCTGGAGCGGATCGAGGCGATCTTCGGCTCCATGGGATTCGAAGTGGCGCAAGGCCCTGAAATTGAAACCGACTGGTTCAACTTTACGGCGCTCAACACGCCCGAAGATCACCCAGCGCGTTCGATGCACGACACGTTCTACGTCGAAGGCGGCACCAGTGCAGCGCCAAACTTGTTGCGCACCCACACCAGCCCGATGCAGATTCGGCACGCCGTGCAGCACGTCAAGCGCCATCGCGCGCGCTTGGACGCTGGCCAGGACATGCCTGAGATTCGCGTCATCGCACCGGGCCGTACGTACCGTGTCGACAGCGACGCTACCCATTCCCCCATGTTCCACCAATGCGAAGGCTTGTGGATTGGCGAGAACGTCTCTTTCAAAGATTTGAAGGTGGTGTTCACCGATTTCTGCCGCACCTTCTTCGAGTCGGACGACTTGGTACTGCGTTTCCGGCCGAGCTTCTTCCCGTTCACAGAGCCGAGCGCTGAAATCGACATTCAGTTCCAAAGTGGCCCGCTGGCTGGCCGTTGGCTGGAAGTGGCAGGCTCCGGTCAGGTGCACCCGAACGTGGTGCGCAACATGGGCCTCGATCCTGAAAAGTACGTGGGCTTCGCCTTTGGCATGGGGCCAGACCGTCTGACCATGTTGCGTTATGGCGTCAACGACCTGCGGCTGTTCTTCGACGGCGACCTGCGTTTCCTTTCGCAGTTTCAGTGAACGAAGCGGTTCTCTAGCATTTCACGCAGCAGGCGGTTCTTCAGGATTAAAACCTACGATCTCCGTCTGCTCCTCTCCCGTATTTCGCGCAAGCAAAGAAGCACCTCATGCAATTCCCAGAATCTTGGCTCAGAGAGTTCTGCAACCCTCCGTTGAGCACCCAGCAACTCGCCGACGTGTTGACCATGGCTGGCCTGGAAGTAGAAGAACTCCAGCCGGTGGCGCCGCCGTTCACCAAGATTGTTGTGGGTGAAATCAAAGAGGCTGTGCAACACCCCAACGCCGATCGCCTGCGCGTGTGCCAGGTGGATGCAGGGCAGGGCGAGTTGCTCAACATCGTCTGCGGTGCGCCGAATGCGCGCGTCGGCATTCGTGTGCCTGTGGCATTAGTGGGCGCCGAACTGCCGCCCGGTGAAGATGGCAAGCCGTTCCTCATCAAGATCGGTAAGCTGCGCGGCGTGGAAAGCCAAGGTATGTTGTGCTCGGCCCGCGAACTCAAGTTGTCTGAGGATCACGGAGGTCTGTTGGAGCTGGCTGCCGATGCACCGATTGGCCAAGACATCCGCGCGCATTTGCTGCTGGACGACACGCTGTTCACGTTGAAGTTGACACCTAATTTGGCACACTGCCTCAGCGTCTACGGCGTGGCACGTGAAGTCGCTGCGCTGACTGGCGCACCGCTGCTGCAGCCCGAGTTTCCTGCTGTTGCCGTGCAACACCAAGACAAGCTCGCGGTGAAGATCAGCGCACCCGATTTGTGCGGCCGTTTTTCTGGCCGTATCGTGCGCAACGTCAACACCAAAGCGGCCACGCCGCAGTGGATGGTGGACCGCTTGACTCGTTGTGGTCAACGCAGCGTGAGCCCGCTGGTCGACATTTCGAACTACGTGATGTTCGAGTTGGGTCGTCCCTCGCACATTTTCGACCTCGAAAAAATTCACGGCGGTTTGGATGTGCGCTGGGGCCGCGTGGGCGAACAGCTCAAGCTGCTGAACGGCAACACCATCACGGTGGACGAGCAGGTCGGCGTGATTGCCGACGACCAACAGGTTGAATCGCTTGCCGGCATCATGGGCGGTGACTCCACCGCTGTGTCGGACGACACACGCCACGTATACGTTGAGGCCGCTTTCTGGTGGCCGCGCGCTGTGGCGGGCCGTTCGCGCCGCTTCAATTTCTCGACCGACGCAGGCCACCGTTTTGAGCGTGGCGTGGATCCGGCCCAAACCGTGGAGCACATTGAGCGCATCACCCAACTGATTCAGCAAATCTGCGGTGGCGAGGCCGGTCCGATTGACGATGTGAAGACCGCCATGTCGGCTGCCAAGCCGGTGAGCTTGCGCGTGGCACGTGCGGCCAAGATCATCGGCATGCCGCTGACGCAAGCGCAGTGTGCAGATGCGCTCAAGCGCCTGGGCCTGCCTGTGGCCGAGAGCGAAGGCTTGATCACCGTTACACCGCCAAGCTATCGTTTCGACCTCAATATCGAAGAAGACCTGATTGAAGAGGTGGTGCGGGTGTTGGGCTACAACCAATTGCCGACCACGCCACCACTGGCGCCTATCACGCCCAAGCTGCGCGCCGAGGCTGAGCGTAACCCGTTCGCTGTGCGCCGCACGTTGGCTGGTATGGGTTACCAAGAAACGATTAACTTCAGCTTTGTCGACGAGCGCTGGGAGCACGAGTTGGCTGGCAATGCCAATCCAATCAAGCTGCTGAACCCTATCGCAAGCCAGATGAGCGTGATGCGTTCATCGTTGCTGGGCTCGCTGCTGCAAGTGCTGAAATTCAACCTGGACCGTAAGGCCGACCGCGTACGTGTGTTTGAACTCGGCCGCGTGTTTCTGCGCGACGGCAGCGTTGAAAATACCGACACCACTGTGGCAGGTTTTGATCAGCCGATGCGCGTGGCAGGTGTGAGCTATGGTCCAGTTGATGGCCTGCAATGGGGCCGCAAAGAGCAATCCGGCGATTTCTACGATGTGAAGGGCGATATTGAAGCGTTGTTGTTACCGCTGAAGGCCACCTTCGAAGCCGCAGAACACCCGGCCATGCACCCTGGGCGCTGCGCTCGCGTGATGCTGGCTGGGCGCGCTATTGGCTACGTTGGAGAACTGCATCCCAAATGGCGTCAAAGCCAAGGCCTGACCCAAGCGCCTATCTTGTTTGAACTGGAACTGGACGCTGTGCTGCAACGTCCCGTGCCCGAGTTCAAGCCGGTACTGAAGCACCAAGCGGTGGAGCGCGACATTGCTGTGGTGGTGGCCGACAACGTCACCCACGCCGCGCTGATGGCCGCCGTGCACGCTGCGCCTACTGCAGGCCTGTTGCGCCATGCGGTGCTGTTCGACGTCTACCGTGCCAAGGTGGTCAAGGGCGCCACGCAACCTGTCTCGGGTGGCCTGAACGAAGGCGAGAAAAGCCTGGCCGTGCGTTTGACGCTGAACAGCGACGAGGGCACGTTGACCGATGCGCAGATTGATGCAGCGGTGCAAGCCGTGTTCGATCAGTTGATCAACAGCTTGGGTGCCCGCGTTCGCGCGTAAGCGCTGCGCATGTCACGCAACGGTCTAGTACAGTCACACCACCTCACCAGCAGGAAACATTGTGGAAATTACGGTAGAAAGCCTGGAGACGCCCGCGCTCACCAAAGCGCAATTGGCGGATTTGCTGTTCGAACAAATTGGCCTCAACAAGCGTGAGTCCAAAGACATGGTCGACGCATTTTTTGACCTCATTACGGCCAGCTTGGTCGAGGGGACGGACGTCAAAATCTCCGGCTTTGGTAATTTCCAGATTCGCGTCAAAGCGCCGCGCCCCGGGCGCAACCCGCGCACGGGTGAATCCATTCCCATCGAGGCGCGTCGGGTGGTGACATTCCACGCCAGCCACAAACTCAAAGAGCAAATCCAGGGCGACGTCTGAGTTCGCTTTGCGCGTTCTGCTCACTTGGAGTAACCTCAAAGGTTCCGCCAAGATAACATTGATTTAAATGGGAAATTCTCTCCCGCCCATCCCCGTCAAACGCTACTTCACCATCGGCGAAGTGGGCGACCTCTGCGGCGTGAAGCCGCATGTTCTGCGGTACTGGGAGCAAGAATTTGCCCAGTTGCGCCCGATGAAGCGGCGCGGCAATCGGCGCTATTACCAGCACCACGAAGTGCTGATGATCCGCCGTATACGCGACCTGCTTTACGACCAAGGCTTCACTATCAGCGGCGCACGCAACAAGCTCCAAGAGTTTGTGCAAGACGAGCGCGAACGTCGCCGCGTCGAAGACGAAGTCGAGATGGTAGAGGACACGGAGCTTCTTGAAGAAGAGGATGCGCGTGTGATCGACATGGCTGCCTCCGAAACCATGCTCGCCATGCAAAAGGCGATTGAAGCGGGCGACGACCCCATGCCTTGGATTCGGCGCGAGTTGGCAGAAATTCGTGACCTGCTCGCTGAAGACTACTGAGTATCAGGTTATACTTGTGGGCTAGATCGGTGTGTGGCGCAGCCTGGTAGCGCACTTGCATGGGGTGCAAGGGGTCGAAGGTTCGAATCCTTTCACACCGACCAAATTTGTAAAAGGGTTAGCTCTGAAAAGAGCTAACCCTTTTTTCATTTCTGGCTTTATTTGAGGCACCACATTGGCTGTGGCAAGCAACTGCGAATCATGGGCGATGCAGCCGTCATGCCACGTGCCGCGATGAACCTTGGTGCGCTCTACTACCCCTTCTCGCCATTTCTCCCGTCTTACATAGACCAACTATCGATATGAAAACATAGCGCTACGCGCGCGCTCGGCACGCTCCAGAATTCGCTGCAACAACTCTTCAGCGACATTCGCAACCTGCCGTGCCTCAACCTCCGTACGTTCTTTCTCTGCTCGACAAGAGCCCCATTCCTGCGGGTGCAACCGCCGCGCAGGCGTTGCAACGTACGGTGGCCTTGGCGCAAAAGGCCGAGCTGTTGGGCTATCACCGCTTCTGGGTGGCCGAGCACCATGGCAACCCTGGCTTGGCCAGTTCGGCGCCCGAAGTGGTGGTGTCGCACATCCTGGCCAAAACCTCGCGTATTCGGGTCGGCTCGGGCGGCGTAATGCTGCAGCATTACAGCGCATTCAAGGTGGCCGAGACCTTTAAGGTCTTGGCCGCACTGGCACCCGGACGTGTGGACTTGGGCATAGGTAAAGCGCCGGGCGGCTTGCCGCTGAGCACGCGAGCCTTGCAGTGGTTCCACGACCAAGCCTTGAAGCCCAGCTTTGCCTACCAACTGGCCGAGCTCGACGCATTTTTGAACGGCACGCTGCCGGCTGACCACCCCTTGGCGGGTGCGGTGGCAAACCCCACGCCACCCACATTGCCGCAGCGCATTCTGCTCGGTGGCAGCGCCGACAGCGCCGTGCTCGCGGCCAGGTTGGGCTGGGACTTCTGCTACGCCGGGCACTTCAATGCAGACCCCGCGAACATGGAGCGCTCGATCAACGCTTACCGCAACGCCACGGGCCGTGCACCGGCCTTGGCGCTCTATGCGTTTGCGGCCGATACCAAAGAAGCGGCCGAGCAAGCCGTGGGCGCCTTGCGCATCTACAAGCTGCACCTCGCCACCGGCCAGAGCGTGAATTTGCCGAGCCGGGAGGCCGCAGCCGAATTCGCCCGCCAAGCCGGTGTGACCGAGTACCGCACCGAAGAAACCCGCCCACATGTGTTGACGGGGACAGCCGAAGACGTGCACGAGGCGCTGGATGCGCTGAGCCACCGCTGGGGCATTCAAGAGTTTGTGATTGACACCCCAGTGACCGGTTTTGCCGAACGCCTGGCTTCTGTCGAGCTGCTCGCGGAAGCGCACCGAACCGTAGCCGCCTGACTTCACTTCGATATTCCAGTCGATACCCCATCACCCAAACATCCGCATCACCATGAGCACCCAACACATCAAATTCGGCATCATGCTGCACGGCGCCGGCGGCCACATGAACGCGTGGAAACACCCCGCAGGCCCGGCCGATGCCAGCGTCAACCTCGACTTCTATATCAAGACCGCGCAGAAGGCCGAGGCCAACGGCATCACCTTCGCGTTTGTGGCGGATGGCTTGTTCATCAACGCCAAATCGATTCCGCATTTCTTGAACCGCTTTGAGCCATTGACCATTCTGTCGGCGCTGGCGGTCACCACTTCGAAGATCGGTTTGGCCGGCACCATTTCCACGTCTTACAGCGACCCGTTCACCGTGGCCCGGCAACTCGCCTCGCTGGACTTGATCAGCGGCGGCCGTGCGGGCTGGAACGTGGTGACCACACCGCTCGAAGGTTCGGCCAGCAACTACAGTCGCCAACATCCCGACCACGCGCTGCGCTACGAAATTGCTGACGAATACCTGGCTGTGACCCAAGGTCTGTGGGACAGCTGGGACGACGACGCCGTGGTGCGCAACCGCGAAACCGGCCAATTCTTTGTGCCTGAGAAGCTGCACACACTCGACCACAAAGGCCGTTTCTTCCAAGTGGCCGGGCCACTCAATATTGGCCGTTCCAAGCAAGGCCAGCCTGTGATTTTTCAAGCGGGCTCGTCTGATGCGGGTGTGGGCTTGGCCGGCAAATATGCGGATGCGGTGTTCACCCATTCGCCGTCACTAGAAGACACACGTTCCTTCTTGCGCCAAGTGAAAAACAGCGCCGTGGCACAAGGCCGCCAAGCTGACGACGTGAAAATTTTCCCGGGCATTGGCCCTGTGGTCGGCGCTACGCAAGAAGAAGCCGAAGCCAAGTACGAAGCGATCCGCAACCTGCTCAGCATCGAAGAAGCACTGGCCTATCTGGGTCGCTTTTTTGACCACCACGACTTCAGCCAATACGCGCTGGATGCGCCGTTCCCTGAACTGGGCGAGCTTGGCCGCAACAGCTTCCGCTCCACCACCGACCGCATCAAGGCCAACGCCAAGGCTAACGGCAGCACGCTGCGCCAAGTGGCACTGGAAGTCGCCACACCGAAGACGCAGTTTGTCGGCACGGGCGAGAAGATCGCCGATGAAATCATCCGCTGGATTGACGAAGGTGCGGCCGACGGTTTCATCCTCGGCTTCCCGGTGGTGTCGCAAGGGCTGGACGACTTTGTGACCTATGTGATCCCTGCGCTCGAAGCGCGCGGCCGCTACCAACGCGAGTTGCCCGGCACTACGCTGCGCGACCACCTGGGTTTGCAGCGCAAAGAAAGCCGCTATGCGACGGCGGCTGTCAACGCCACCGCCAAGAAGGTTGCTTGATGACGCTTGAGACTATTACCGACGTCACGCCCACCAAGCGTATCGAAGCTGGCGTCGCCGCCTTTGCCGATGAATTCATCGCGCTGCGCCGCGACATTCACCAGCACCCTGAGCTGTCGTTCAAAGAGCACCGCACGGCCAACATCGTGGCCACACGTTTGGCCTCGTGGGGTTACATCGTCACCAGCGGCATTGCGGGCACCGGCGTGGTGGGTACGCTGCGCCGAGGGCAGGGCCCCAAGAGCCTGGGCATCCGTGCGGACATGGATGCGCTGCCTTTGCAAGAGCACACGGGTTTGCCGTACGCCAGCGTGAATGCCGGTGTGATGCACGCCTGCGGCCACGACGGCCACACCGCCATCTTGCTTGCCGCCGCGCGCTACCTTGCCGAGTCGGGCCAGTTTGACGGCACCCTGCATGTGATTTTTCAGCCCGCTGAAGAAACCGGCTCGGGTGCCAAGAAGATGATTGCCGAGGGCTTGTTTGAGCGCTTTCCGTGCGACGCCGTGTTTGGCTTGCACAACTGGCCTGGCGTGTGCGCCGGCCATGTGGGTTGCGTGACCGGGCCGGCGATGGCCGCCGTAGACCAGGCGCGCATCACCGTGCGCGGCAAGGGCGGCCATGGTGCCGAACCGCACAAAGCGGTTGACCCGGTGGTCGCCACGGCGCACCTCATCACCGCGCTGCAAACCGTGGTGGCGCGCAATGTGGATCCGCTCGACATGGGGGTGGTCACCGTAGGTTCTATCCACGGCGGCCAGGCGTCGAACGTGATTCCCGACAGCGTGGAGCTGAAGCTCACGATGCGCTCGTTCCGGCCCGAGATTCGCCAACTGCTGCAAGAGCGCATTCCGGCCCTGGCGCGCGCACAGGCCGAGAGCTTTGGCGCGGTAGCAGAGGTGGACTACCAGCTCGGCTTTCCGGCCGTGCTGAACCACGCCGAAGAGACCGCCTTTGCACGCCAAGTGGCGGTGGACAGCGTGGGCGCCGAGCGCGTGGACGCGAACTTCCGCCCGCGCACGGCGAGCGAAGACTTCGCCTACATGTTGCAAGCGCGGCGTGGCAGCTACGTGTTTTGGGGCAACGGCGACAGCGCCTCATTGCACAACCCTAAGTACGACTTCAACGATTTCATTCTGGCGCCCGCCGCAGCCTATTGGGCGCAGTTGGCCGAACGCTTTCTCGCCGCATAAGGAAAGGTTTTGAGATGAGTGACCAGTTTGTCTACACCGATGTGCGCGACCCGCGCGCCAAGCCTTTGATCGACGCGTTGACCGAAGAGTACGACCGCCGCTATGGCGACTTCTACAACATAGAAGGCACGGTACGCGAGATGCAGAAATATCCGCCTGAAGTGTTTGCCCCACCGCATGGCAACTTTGTGCTGCTGCTGCGCGACGGCCAGGCCATTGGCGGCGGTGCCTTCAAGCGGTTTGATGCCGATACGGCCGAGTTCAAGCGTGTGTGGACAGATGCCAACCTGCGCCGCCAAGGCCTGGCGCGCAAGGTGTTGCGTGAGCTGGAAGCCCAAGCGCAGCGGCAAGGCTACTCACGCATCTACCTCACCACCGGCTGCCGCCAGCCCGAGGCCGTGGGCCTGTACCTGAGTGAAGGGTATCGCGGCTTATTTGACCCAGCCGCAGATTTTGAGGTGCTGCGCTCCTTGCCTTTCGAGAAGGCGCTCCAAGCGCCAGAACGTGAGGTACTCAACCACGCCAGCGGCTACACCGCGCGCAGCGGTTGGTACAACGAATCCGTGGCGCAGGCCGCAAGCTGAGACAACACCGATGAACACCACCACACTTCCAGACTTTCGATCGCTAGACGCGGCGTCGGCTGAACACACCGCACCGCCTGTGTCCACGCCGCCTAGCAACGGGCCTGCGGTGAAAGGCGACTACTCGCAGTACCGCGTGGTGCCAGCACGCTACCCCGGCAGAACCATCGGCACCGTTTTTGCGGTGGCGGTGATTGCTGCGGTGTTGCAGTCGGTGTTCACCAACCCGCGTTGGGGTTGGGATATTTTTGTGCAGTGGTTCTTTGCCGAGCCGGTGCTGGTGGGGCTGGGCCGCACGCTGTTGCTCACCGCACTGGGCGCGGTGTTTGGTTTCTTTCTGGGCACCTTGCTGGCGCTGGCGCGTGTGTCGCGTTCACCGCTGTTGTCCAGTTTGTCGTGGGTCTATATCTGGATCTTCCGCTCCATTCCCATCATCGTGCTGCTGCTCATCATCAACAACCTGGGCTACCTGTACGCCACGGTGTCGCTGGGTGTGCCGTTCACCGAATACAGCTTCTTCTCGTACCCCACCACACAACTCATCAGCCCCTTTGTGGCGGCGCTGGTGGGCTTGACGTTGAACCAGGCCGCGTTTGCTTCCGAGATTGTGCGCGGCGGCATTTTGTCGGTAGACCAAGGACAGCTTGAAGCGGCTGCCGCACTGGGTTTGCCACGCGGTCACCAAACGCGCCGCATCGTGTTGCCGCAGGCCATGCGCAGCATTTTGCCGGCTGGTTTTAACGACATCATCGGCCTGGCCAAGGGCACGTCGAACGTCTACATCCTGGCGCTGCCCGAGTTGTTCTACACGGTGCAAATCATCTACCGCCGCAACCTGGAAGTGATTCCGCTGCTGATGGTGGCCACCGTCTGGTACTTGATCATCTTGACGGTGTTGTCGGTGGCGCAGTACTACATCGAGCGTCATTTCTCCAAGGGCGCCTTGCGCACATTGCCTCCCACGTGGTTCGAGGTGGTGGCGGCCAAGCTGGGCTTTCGCACGGCGCCTGCCGCGCCTCGTGCGGTGTCGGCACCACCTGCTGCGCCCGCTATCCCCGTCACCGTGCCGCGTTGGACTGAGAGCCTGGGCCGTGGTGGCGAGGTCACCGTGCACAACGTTTCCAAAAGCTTTGGCTCTAACCAAGTGCTTGAGCGTGTGAACCTGGCTGTGCCCGCCGGCAGCGTGACGGTGATCTTGGGCCAATCGGGTTCAGGCAAATCCACACTGCTGCGCGCCATCAACCACCTGGAACCGGTAAGCGATGGCTTCATCACCATCGACGGCGAACTGATTGGGTATCGCCAAGAAGAGCAAACTTTGTACGAGCTGGGCGAGAAAGAAATTCTGAAGCGCCGCGTTGATGTCGGTATGGTGTTCCAGAGCTTTAACCTCTTTCCGCACCTCACGGTGTTGGAGAACATCATCGAAGCACCGATGGCTGTGCGCGGCCTGGTCAGGGCTGGCGCCGAGGCTTTAGCGCACGAACTGCTGGCGCGTGTGGGCCTGAGCGACAAGGCCAATGCCTATCCGCGCCAACTGTCTGGTGGGCAGCAACAGCGCGTGGCCATCGCACGTGCGCTGGCCTTGAAGCCCAAGGTGTTGTTGTTCGACGAACCAACCTCTGCGCTTGACCCTGAATTGGTGGGCGAGGTGCTGGCGGTGATCAAAGAGCTGGCGCGATCGGGCACTACGCTGATCATCGTCACCCACGAAATCGGCTTTGCCCGCGAGGTGGCCGACACCATTGTCTTCATGGAGCAGGGCAGGATTCTGGAAGTGGGCTCGCCCGAGCAAGTCTTCAACACACCCGTGCATCCACGCACCGCCGCGTTCCTGGCCAAGGTGCTCTAACTCCTACCGATAGCGATTCATCTCGACAGGCGGCCTGAGGGCCGCCGGGGAGAGCATTCGCCCACATTTTTTCAAACCCATTCTTCACACCATTTTTTAACCCACTGCACTTCAAACGAGAAACCTATGGCCAACTTTAAAAACACCGTCGCTTCTCTGCTGGCCGTCACCGCGCTGGCCATCAACTTGCTGCCGCTTAACGCTTCCGCGCAAACCGTGGACTTGAGCCCCGAGCAGCCCGGCCGGCCGCGTTCGCAGCCGGTGGCTGATGCGCTCAAGCTGGTGTCGAAAGATTTCAAGTTTGCCAAGGACGGTGTGCTGGTGGTCGGCACCACCACCGGCCGTTTGCCGTTTGGCGCCTACGCCACCGACACCAAAACCCCCGTGGGCAACGCGCCCGACGTGGCGCAACTGGTGGCCGACAGCCTGGGCCGCAAATTGGAGTTGGTGTCGGTGGCCTGGGCCGATTGGCCGCTGGGTTTGCAGTCGGGCAAGTTCGACGTGGTGATCTCCAACGTGACCGTGACCGAAGAGCGCAAGGAGAAGTTTGACTTCTCCACCTACCGCAACGACCAACTCGGTATTTACGTCAAAGCCGACAGCAAGATCACGGCCATCAAAGAGCCCAAGGACGTGGCTGGCCTGAAGATCATTGTGGGTGCCAGCACCAACCAAGAGCAAATTTTGCTGCGCTGGGATCAGCAAAACCGCGCTGCCGGTTTGAAGCCCGTGGAAGTGCAGTACTACGACGACGATGTGGTTCTGTACCTTGCCTTGGCCTCGGGCCGTGCCGATGCTTACCTGGCGCCTAACGGCATTGCCGCGCACAACGCGCGTGATGGCAAGACCAAGTTGGTCGGCGCCTTCTCGGGCGGCTGGCCGCAGAACGCCGAGATCGCGGTGGCTTCGCGCAAGGGTTCGGGCATTGCAGACGCCATCACCGCCGCGCTGAACGAGCAGATCAAGAACGGCAACTACACCAAGTCGCTGGAGCGTTGGAACCTGACGTCTGAAGCGATTCAAGTGTCGCGTACCAACCCACCAGGTTTGCCCAAAAAATAAGGTTTCAAAGTTCAGCCATGTTTCATTCCAAATTTTTCCATCCTCAATTCTTCGCACCTTGGGCGTTGGGCGCGTTGGCGTTCTTCAGCGCCGCCGCCATGTCGGCCGAGAAGTTTGACTTCAGCCCCGAGCAAACGGCGCGTGTGCGCGCCGACAAAGATCCGGCCGCCATCCAGGCTATTGGCAAGAACTTCAAGTTTGTGAAAGAGGGCGTGTTCACCGTGGCGATTGCGCCGTTTGCGCCGCCCATCGCCACCTACGCCACCGATGCGAAAACCGTGGTCGGCTTCGACCCTGATTACGCGCAGTTGATTGCCGACGCGCTGGGCCTGAAGCTTGACTTGCAACCCATCGCCTGGGCTGACTGGCCGCTGGGTCTAAGTTCTGGCAAATACGACGCAGTGATCTCCAACGTAGGCGTGACCGAGCTGCGCAAAGAGAAATACGACTTCTCGACCTACCGCCTGGGCCTGCACGGCTTTTACGTGCGGTCTGACAGCGCCATCAAGGCGATCAAAGAGCCGAAAGACGTGGCCGGGCTGCGCATCATCACCGGCTCGGGCACCAACCAGGAACGCATTTTGTTGGCGTGGGACAAGCAAAACGTTGCCGCTGGTTTAAAGCCGGTAGAGGTGCAGTACTTTGACGACGATGCCGCGCGCATTCTGGGTGTGATCTCTGGCCGTGCCGATGCCAACTTCAATCCCAACGCACCCCAGGCGTACCAGGCCGCCAAAGACGGCAAGATCAAGCTGGTGGGCACGGTCAACGCCGGTTGGCCGTTGAAGTCGGACGTGGCCATCACCACGCGCAAAGACAGCGGCTTGGCGGTGGCGCTGACGGCCGCCACCAATGGCCTCATCAAGAACGGCAAGTACAGCCAAGCGCTGGCGCGCTGGAGCCTGGCCGAAGAGGCGCTGCCGAAGTCTGAGACCAACCCACCGGGCTTGCCCAAGTACTGATCGGTCGTTGAACCATGCCACCCGTTCAAATTTCGCGCATCGGTTTTCTCACACCCGGCAACTACGTGGAGGCCGACCCGTACACCGGGTTGGAGGAAACGCTGCAGTTGTTCAAGTTTGGTGAAGACCTGGGCTTCAACAACGCCTGGGTACGCCAGCGGCACCTGGAGCGTGGTGTGTCTTCGGCCGCCACGTTTTTGGCTGCGGCCAGCCAGCGCACACAACACATTGGGCTGGGTACGGCGGTGATCCAGATGGGTTACGAAAACCCGTTTCGCTTGGCCGAAGACTTGGCCACGGTGGACGTGTTGTCGCGTGGCCGGCTGCATGTGGGCTTAAGCGCTGGCGCACCGCCGCACGGCGCTTTGCTGGGCGACCGTTTTTACGATGGCGACCCGGAAGGCATTGATTTCTCGCACACCCGTGTGTCGCGCCTGCGGGCCAACCTGCAGGGCGAACCGTTTGGTGACGATGATGACTTCATCGAGTCGCCCGCCGGGCGGCAGCGCCCACGCTTGCAGCCGCAAGCGCCGGGCTTGGCCGAGCGGCTGTGGTACGGCGGTGGTTCGTTGCGCTCGGCCGAGTGGGCAGGGCGCAACCACTTCAACCTGCTGATCGGCAATTTGAACGTGGGCGAAAAGACCGACAACTTCTTTGAAGCGCAACGCCAACAACTCGACCTGTACCACGCACATTGGTCTGCGACGCGTACGCCGCGTACACCGCGTGTGGCGATGGGACGCGTCATCGTGCCGACCGACAGCGCCGATGCGCAAAGCCGCCAACGCTACCGCGACTACGCTGCGAGCCGCCACGAGCGCACGCTGCAGCCGCAAGGCCCACGGCGTACCTTGTTCTCGCGCGACTTGGTGGGCTCTTCAGAAGAAATTCTGCGGAGCTTGCTGGCCGACCCGGTGCTGCCTTATGTGCAAGAGCTGCGGCTGGAATTGCCCTATGATTTTGCGGCGCACGAGTACCAGCAAATCCTGTCGGACACGGTGCAATTCATTGCGCCGCATCTGGGCTGGAAGCGCGAACAGAACGAAGCAAACGACAAAAAAATAGCGGCGAAGGAAATACATCCTTCGCCGCTACAGGCTATTCCCGCTTAACAGCGGGGGCGCGTCTTTGCGATGGCTTAATCACTGCGCGCCGAGCCCTTGGTCACCGCCGCCACCACTTCGGCCGGTGCCTGCGCGTAGTGCTTGAACTCCATGGTGTACGACGCGCGGCCCTGGCTCAGGGAGCGCAGCGTGGTCGAGTAGCCAAACATCTCCGACAACGGCACCTCGGCATGCACCAGCTTGCCGGTGCCGCCGGGCATGTCGTCCATGCCTTGCACCATGCCACGCCGGGTGGCCAGGTCGCCCATCACGTTGCCGGTGAAGTCTTCAGGTGTCTCCACCTCGACTGACATCATCGGCTCCATCAACACCGGCGTGGCGCGGCGCATGGCTTCCTTGAAGGCCATGGAGCCCGCCATGCGGAAGGCGTTTTCGTTCGAGTCCACGTCGTGTGACGAGCCGAACACCAGCGTGGCTTTCACGTCGACCACCGGGTAGCCCGCCAGCACACCAGCCTTCAAGCTTTCTTGAATGCCTTTGTCCACGGCCGGAATGTATTCGCGCGGCACCACGCCACCCTTGATGGCGTCGACAAACTCGTAGCCCTTGCCTTGCGGCTGCGGCTCCAAATTGATGACCGCGTGGCCATACTGGCCGCGTCCACCCGACTGCTTGACGAACTTGCCTTCCACATCGGTCACGGCTTTGCGGATGGTCTCGCGGTAGGCCACTTGGGGGCGGCCTACGGTGGCTTCCACGCCGAACTCGCGCTTCATGCGGTCAACCAGAATTTCCAGGTGCAACTCGCCCATGCCGGCGATGATGGTCTGGCCGGATTCTTCGTCGGTGCGTACGCGGAACGACGGGTCTTCCTGGGCCAGGCGGTTCAGGGCAATGCCCATCTTTTCCTGGTCGACCTTGGTCTTGGGCTCCACGGCCTGTGAAATCACCGGCTCGGGGAACACCATGCGCTCCAGAATGATGACGTCGTCCACGGCCGAAAGAGTGTCGCCCGTGGTCACGTCTTTCAAGCCCACGGCAGCGGCAATGTCGCCCGCACGCACTTCTTTCAGTTCGGCGCGCGTGTTGGCGTGCATCTGCAAAATGCGGCCGAGTCTTTCCTTGCGGTCTTTGCTTGGAATGAACACCGTGTCGCCGGTTTTCACCACACCCGAATACACGCGGAAGAAGGTCAACTGACCCACAAACGGGTCGGTCATGATCTTGAACGCCAGGGCCGAGAACGGCTCATCGTCGCCAGGGTGGCGCTCGCTCACGTTGTCGTCCACGTCATGGCCGGGAATGGCGGGCACGTCCACCGGCGAGGGCAGGTAGTCGATCACGCCGTCCAGCAGCGCTTGCACGCCACGGTTCTTGAAGGCGCTGCCGGCAAACATCGGGACGATCTCGCCCGCGATGGTGCGCTTGCGGATGGCTTGTTTGATCTCGGCTTCAGAAAGTGCTTCGCCAGACAGGTATTTGTTCAGCAGCGTTTCATCGGCTTCAGCGGCGGCTTCCACCAGTTTCTCGCGCCAGGTGTTGGCCAAGGCTTGCAGTTCGGCCGGGATGTCGGTGTACTCGAACTTCACGCCTTGTGAGGCGTCGTCCCAGACAATCGATTTCATGCGCACAAGGTCGACCACGCCGTGGAAGGTGTCCTCGGCGCCCACAGGGATCTGCAGCAGCACGGCGTTGCCTTTCAAGCGCTCGGCAATTTGGCGCTGCACACGGAAGAAGTCCGCGCCCACACGGTCCATCTTGTTGACGAAGGCCACACGGGGTACTTTGTATTTGTTGGCCTGGCGCCAAACGGTTTCCGACTGCGGCTGCACACCGCCCACGGCGTCGTACACCATGACGGCGCCGTCAAGCACGCGCATGGAGCGCTCCACCTCGATGGTGAAGTCCACGTGGCCGGGGGTGTCGATGATGTTGATGCGGTGTTCGGGGTAGTCGCCGGCCATGCCTTTCCAGAAGGCCGTGGTGGCAGCCGACGTGATGGTGATGCCGCGCTCTTGCTCTTGCTCCATCCAGTCCATCGTGGCTGCGCCGTCGTGCACTTCACCGATTTTGTGGTTCACACCGGTGTAAAAAAGAATGCGCTCGGTGGTCGTGGTTTTGCCAGCATCAATGTGCGCACTGATGCCGATGTTGCGGTAGCGTTCGATGGGTGTTTTGCGTGACATAAGAGCCTCCTTTAGGCACACGTCACTTTGAGGCAAGCACGCACAAAGTCAAGGGCGATCGAAACTATTAACCCGATAGGGGTAGGCGATGATCCCTCCGCATCATGCTGTGTGAGCGCCTACACGCGGTTCTGCGCGGGCATAAAAAAAGCGGCTCTAAGGTAGCCGCTGTTTTGTGGTCAAACCGAAAAGGTTTGCTGCTTACTTCTCAGCCGGTGTGTCCGCTGATTCGGTGACGCGACGGGCACCGTCGAAGCGGCGCGCCCAGTAGCTGGTTCGCATGTCTTCTACGCGCACTTTTTCGCCGCTGCGGGGAGCGTGGATGAACTTGCCATCGCCCACGTAGATGCCCACGTGGCTGAAAGCGCGGCGCATGGTGTTGAAGAACACCAGGTCACCGGGTTGCAGGTCTTCCTTGTCGACGCGGTCGGTAGCGGCGGCTTGTTCTTTGGCGCGGCGTGGGAGCACCAAACCCACGGTTTGTTCGTACATGGCGCGCACGAAGCCGCTGCAGTCAAAACCGGTTTCGGCTGAATTACCACCGCGGCGGTAAGGCACGCCCAGAAAACCCATGGCGTTGGACACGAGAGCAGAGGCCTGCGTACCCATGTTTTGCCGTACTTGATCGAGCTGCCCGATGGCTTGGCTCATCTGGCTGTTCATGTGAGTCAGGAGGCCTTTTTCGGCGAGTAACTTGTCAATGTCTTCTGTGGTGGCCGGTGGTGGTGCGGCATGCGCTGTTGCGCACACAAAAAGAAGAGTTGCAAGCCATCTGGTCATCCGTTCGAGGTTAATTTGAATTACATGAGAAGTCAAATGCCTTGAGTGTCGTAAGCCGTTGATTCATAAAGATGATTTTTAGAAAATTGTAAAATTTTGGCGAAATAACACTCTGTAAAGCGGTTATGGCGGGCAACGACATTGACAGCCTTACGGGTTTTGGTGGCCGGGCTATGCTGGTTTCAAGCGTATTTATGTTCGGCCCGAACCAGGAGTGAATTTCCATGAAAAATCGGCCTCAATCGCAAGTCTCAATTGCAGCGGCAGCTATTGTTTTTGCTTTTTCCTCAGTCGCCTCTGGCCTAGCCCAAGCGCAAAAGGTCAGCGTGCAACAAGTCGCGACGGGTTTGGCCAATCCTTGGGCGGTGGCGTTTCTGCCGGACGGCCGTTACTTGGTGACCGAAAAGCCGGGCCGGATGCGATTGGTTGAGTCCGATGGCCGCCTCAACCCGCCGTTGAAAGGCTTGCCCGAGATCGCCGCCAGCGGACAGGGTGGTTTGCTCGATGTGCTGCTGGACACAGACTTTGCGCGCAACCGCACGCTGTATTTTTGCTTCTCGGAGCCCGCCAGCGGGGGCACGGGTGTGGGCAACAGCACCGCATTGGCGCGCGCCCGGCTGTCGGGGGACGGCGCTGCGCTTGAGCAGGTCCAGGTGATTTTCAGCCAACGGCCCAAGGTGTCGAGCACGTCGCATTTTGGTTGCAGGATTGTCGAAGGCCAAAACGCAGGCAAGCCCGACGGCACTTTGTTCCTTACGCTGGGTGAGCGTTTTTCACGCAAGGACGATGCGCAAAAACTCGACAACCATCTAGGCAAAGTGGTGCGGGTGCGCAAAGAAGGCGGGGCGCCAGCCGACAACCCGTTTGTCAACCAAGCGGGCGCGTTGCCCGAGATTTGGAGCTACGGCCACCGCAATACCCAAGGCGCCACCATGGCACCCGATGGCACGTTGTGGATCCACGAACACGGCCCGCAAGGCGGCGACGAAATCAACCTGCCGCAGCCCGGTCGCAACTATGGCTGGCCGGTGATCACCTACGGCGAAAACTATGGTGGCGGCAAAATTGGTGACGGACTGATCAGCAAGCCCGGCATGGAACAGCCGCTGCATTACTGGGTGCCGTCGATCGCGCCCTCGGGCATGGCGTTTTTGACCAGCGACAAATACGGCGCGGCCTGGCGCGGCAATCTTTTTGTCGGTTCGCTGAAATTTGGCTACGTGGACCGCATTGAACTGGAGCGGCCTTTTGCTGGCAAAGTCGTGCGCGAGCACAAACTGCTGGAAGACCTGGGTCAGCGCGTGCGCGACGTGCGCCAGGGACCCGATGGCCTGCTCTATATCTTGACCGACAGCCCGCAAGGTAGTTTGCTGCGTTTGCTGCCAGCGAAGTAACGGCTCGTCCACATTGGCCCACAAAGCAAAACGCCAACCCGGTTGGGTTGGCGTTTGCAAGATATGGCGTCGGTGGCGCCACGTTGTGCTGCACTGGCGCTTTGTTCGTTAGGGGTAGACCGCCCCAACACCGACATGGAGGCAACTTTAGCGGCGACGCGTGAAGAAGTCGTGACACGACCTGTCAACTTTGACCGCTTTTTGAGCATCAAATAGTGTGAACTTGTGCACGGCGTGAATTTGTACACAGTTGCGTAACCAACTACGGCCGTGCCCGCATCTGCGGTCTAATCCAGGGGTTACCGAGAGTGGCCAAAACATTCCCCCTCTCATTCCCATTCGAAGGAACCCCCAATGCTGCTCGAAGCTCTTGAATCCCAACTCGTGCTGGTAGACTACCAGGCCCGCCTGATGCCCGCCATTTTTGAATCCCAGTCCGTGCTGGCGAATGCGCTGCGCCTGGCGCAAGCTGCCAAGCTGCTGGACGTGCCCACCTGGGGCACGGAACAAAACCCCTCCAAACTGGGCGAAAACCCCGCCGAGCTGCGCGCCCTGTGCCAACGCACGCTGAGCAAAATGCATTTCAGCGGTGTGGAAGAGGGCTTGGGCGAATGGTTGCGCCCGCCGGCCAAGCCGCCGGCTGGCAATGCGCGCAGCCTGCCTAAACACCTGCAAAAAGCCAGCGCCGAGAGCGAAGCGCGCAACGCCATCGTCTTAGCCGGCTGCGAAGCCCACGTGTGCCTGCTGCAAACCGCGCTCGACCTGCTGGAAGACGAATTTGACGTGTGGGTGGTGACGGACGCCTGCAGCTCGCGCACCGAGCGCAACCGCGACGCCGCGTTTGACCGCTTGGCGGGTGCTGGCGCCGAACTCGTGTCCACCGAGATGGTGTTGTTTGAATGGCTGCGCACGGCGGAGCACAGCGAGTTCAAGGCCGTGCACGCGCTGATCAAGTAAGCGCAAGCAGTTCAGGGCGGCTTGTCAGTCGCCTGCAAGTTGCGCGGCCACAATGTTCTCCATAATCTGCCGGGCAACGTGCACCGGCGGCAATGAGGAGACAAATTGATGTCGCAGCCCCAAGCGCAGTCGCGCTATGCCGAGTTCTACCGCCGCTCGCTCGAAGACCGCGATGCCTTCTGGGCCGAACAAGCCCAACTGATTGACTGGCAAACCCCGCCGCAACAGATCTGTGACTACAGCCAGCCGCCGTTTGCGCGCTGGTTTGTCGGCGGCACCACCAACCTGTGCCATAACGCCGTAGACCGCCACGTGCCCACACGCGGTGCGCAGGCGGCGTTGATCCACGTCTCTAGCGAAACCGGCACCGAGCACACCTACACCTTTGCCGAGCTGCACCGTGAAGTCCAGCGCATGGCCGCCGCCTTGTTGAGCCTGGGCGTGCAGCAGGGCGACCGCGTGTTGATCTATATGCCCATGCTGGCCGAGGCCGCGTTCGCCATGCTGGCGTGTGCACGCATCGGCGCCATCCACTCGGTGGTGTTTGGTGGCTTTGCCTCGGGAGCCCTGGCCACGCGTATTGAAGACGCCGAGCCGCGTGTGATCGTCAGTGCCGATGCGGGCCAGCGCGGTGGCCGCGTCACCGCCTACAAGCCTTTGCTTGATGAGGCCATTCGGTTGAGCACCTACAAGCCCGCGCACGTGCTGCTGGTCGACCGTCAACTGGCGCCCATGCCGCTCACCGAAGGCTGCGACCATCTTTACGCCGACTTGCGCGCCAAGCACTTTGACGCTGAAGTGCCTTGTACCTGGGTGGACGCCACGCACACCAGCTACACGCTCTACACCAGCGGCACCACCGGCAAACCCAAGGGCGTGCAGCGCGACACCGGCGGCTACGCCGTGGCGTTGGCGGCCAGCATGCGCCATATTTTTGAAGGCAATCCCGGCGAAACCTTTTTCTCGACCAGCGACATCGGCTGGGTGGTGGGCCACAGCTACATCGTCTACGGCCCGTTGATCGCCGGCATGGCGACCATCATGTATGAGGGCCTGCCCACGCGCGGCATGGACGGCGAGACCAATCCGGCCATCTGGTGGGAGTTGGTGGAGAAGTACCAGGTGACGCGCATGTTCACCGCGCCGACGGCGATTCGCGGCCTGAAGAAGTTTGACGTGGCGCATTTGAGGCAGCACGACCTGCAAAGTCTGAAGGCGCTGTACCTGGCGGGCGAACCACTCGATCAGCCTACCGCTCAGTGGATCAGCGACGGCCTGGGCGTGCCCATCATCGACAACTACTGGCAGACCGAGAGCGGCTGGCCGATCTTGACCATTGCCAACGGTGTGGAGCGCGCCCCCAGCAAGTTTGGCTCGCCGGGCGTGGCGATGTATGGCTACAACGTGCAATTGCTGAACGACGCCACGGGCGAGTTGGTGGCCGAGGCGGGTGAGAAGGGCGCCGTCGTCATTGAAGGGCCATTGCCGCCGGGTTGTATGCAAACCATCTGGCGCGACGATGCGCGATTCGTCAAAACCTATTGGCAAAAGACCGATGAGGCGCAGGAGCGCTGGCTCTACAGCACCTTTGACTGGGGCATTCGCGACGTGGATGGCTACTACAGCATCCTGGGCCGCTCAGATGACGTGATCAACGTGGCCGGCCATCGGCTGGGTTCGCGCGAGATTGAGGAATGCATTGCCGGCCACGCGCAAGTGGCCGAGGTGGCAGTGGTGGGGGTGGCCGATGCGTTGAAAGGCCAGGTCGCCCTGGCGTTTGCCGTGGCGCGCGACCCGCAACTGTTGCAAGACGCCGAGCTGCGCCGCCGTGTGGAGGGCGAAATCATGCGGCGCGTGGAGCAGCAACTGGGCGCTGTGGCGCGGCCATCGCGGGTGTTTTTGGTGGCCATGTTGCCCAAAACCCGCAGCGGCAAACTGCTGCGTCGTGCCATGCAGGCGGTGGCAGAAGGCCGCGAAGTGGGCGATTTAAGCACCATGGACGACCCTGCTGCGCTGCAGCAAATTCGCGAAGTGTTGGCCATGTAGCGTGCCGTGCGATCCCGCTCGAATAGCGTGCGAAAAGCGTTTTAGCCACGCTTGTCAGGTTTTGTCGGGCCTTTTTGCGGCGTTGACACACGTTGAAAGCGAGATCACGAAGCGCTTACTTTGTCGCTTGAGTCCTTCACAGGCCCTTTCTAAAAATTCACAACGCGGTCAAACATTCGGGGGATAATGCTGAAGTACTAGGCCCTTCCTGCCACAGTCGCATCCGCAAATCGGTCCAGCCGTGTCGCGGAAGGTTAATTAATCACAAGCTTTAACCAGCTAATGTTTCCCAGAGGGAAACGGAGGTCAGCGGAATATGAGTGAGACTACTTCGGTCTATCGTGCCTATTCGGGCAATACATATCTCTTCGGGGGCAACGCGCCCTATGTTGAAGAGCTTTACGAAAACTATCTGAGCAACCCAGGTAGCGTTCCGGACAACTGGCGCGAATACTTCGACGCTTTGCAAAACGTGCCCGCAGTCGACGGCACCAATGCCAAAGACGTGCCACACCTGCCGGTCGTGAATGCTTTTGCCGAACGCGCCAAACAAGGCCAAACCAAAGTAGTCGTAGCCAGCGCTGACTCCGAACTCGGTCGCAAGCGCACCGCCGTTCAACAGTTGATCGCCGCTTACCGCAACGTCGGTGTGCGTTGGGCTGACCTCGATCCGCTGAAGCGCACCGAGCGCGAAAACATCCCTGAGCTCGAAGCCTCGTTCTACGGCTTTACCGACGCTGACCAGGAAACCGTCTTCAACACCAGCAACACGTTCTTCGGCAAAGACACCATGTCTTTGCGCGATCTGATCAATGCGTTGCGCGAAACGTACTGCGGCACCATCGGTGCCGAATACATGTACATCAGCGACCAGAACATGAAGCGCTGGTGGCAACAAAAGCTGGAAAGCGTGCGCAGCACGCCCAAGCTGTCGAAAGAGAAGAAGCTGCGCATTCTGGATCGCCTGACCGCGGCTGAAGGCCTGGAGCGCTTCCTGCACACCAAGTACGTCGGCCAAAAGCGTTTCTCGCTCGAAGGCGGCGAAAGCTTCATCGCATCGATCGACGAGCTGATCCAGATGGGCGGCGAGAAGGGCGTGCAAGAAATCGTCATCGGCATGGCCCACCGCGGCCGTTTGAACGTGCTGGTCAATGGCCTGGGCAAGCTGCCCGCCGACCTGTTCGCCGAGTTTGACCACACCGCCCCAGAAGACCTGCCTTCTGGCGACGTGAAGTACCACCAAGGTTTCAGCTCCGACGTCTCCACCCCTGGCGGCCCGGTGCACTTGTCGCTGGCGTTCAACCCGTCCCATCTGGAAATCGTCAACCCCGTGGTTGAAGGTTCGGTGCGTGCACGCATGGACCGCCGTGGCGACCCCAAGGGCAACCAAGTGCTGCCCGTGCTGGTGCACGGCGACGCGGCCTTTGCGGGCCAAGGCGTGGTGATGGAAACCCTGGCGCTGGCCGAAACGCGCGGTTACTACACCGGCGGTACGGTGCACATCGTCATCAACAACCAGATCGGTTTCACCACCAGTGATCCACGCGACAGCCGTTCCACGCTGTACTGCTCGGACGTGGTGAAGATGATCGAAGCGCCTGTGCTGCACGTCAACGGCGACGACGCCGAAGCCGTGGTGCTGGCCACCCAACTCGCCCTGGAATACCGCATGGAATTCCACAAGGACGTGGTGGTGGACATCATCTGCTTCCGCAAGTTGGGCCACAACGAGCAAGACACCCCAGCGCTGACCCAGCCGCTGATGTACAAGAAGATTGCCAAGCACCCCGGCACGCGCCGCCTGTACGCCGACAAACTGGCGGCCCAAGGCTTTGGCGAAACGCTGGGCGACGACATGGTCAAGTCCATGCGCGCCGCACTCGACGCTGGCAAGAACACCATCGACCCGGTGTTGACCAACTTTAAGAGCACGTTTGCAGTGGACTGGTCGCCTTACCTCGGTAAGAAGTGGACTGACGCTGGCGACACCGCCATTCCATTGACGGAATGGAAGCGTCTGGCCGAACGCATCACCACCATCCCCGCATCCGTGACGCCGCACCAACTGGTGAAGAAGGTGTATGACGACCGCGCTGCCATGGGCCGTGGCGAGATCCCTGTGGACTGGGGCATGGGCGAACACATGGCGTTTGCCTCGCTGGTGGCCAGCGGCTACCCCGTGCGTCTGTCGGGTGAAGATTGCGGCCGTGGCACGTTCACGCACCGCCACGCTGTGATTCACGACCAAAACCGCGAGAAGTTCGACGAAGGCACCTACACGCCTTTGCAGAACGTGACCGACAACCAGGCTCCGTTCACCGTCATCGACTCCATCCTGTCGGAAGAAGCGGTGCTGGCGTTTGAATACGGCTACGCCTCGAACGACCCGAACACCTTCGTCATCTGGGAAGCCCAGTTCGGCGACTTTGCCAACGGCGCACAAGTGGTGATCGACCAGTTCATCGCCTCCGGTGAAGTGAAGTGGGGCCGTGTCAACGGCATCACGCTGATGCTGCCGCACGGCTACGAAGGTCAAGGCCCAGAGCACAGCTCGGCCCGCCTGGAGCGCTTCATGCAACTGAGCGCCGACACCAACATGCAAGTGGTGCAGCCCACCACGGCCAGCCAGATCTTCCACTTGCTGCGTCGCCAAATGGTGCGCAACCTGCGCAAGCCGCTGATCATCATGACGCCGAAGTCGCTGCTGCGTGCCAAGGATGCAGCGTCGCCGTTGTCTGAGTTCACCAAGGGCAGCTTCCAGACCGTCATTCCTGAAAACAACGAAGACGTGCTGAAGAAGGCCGACAAGGTCAAGCGCGTCATCGCCTGCTCGGGCAAGGTGTACTACGACCTGGTGAAGAAGCGTGCCGAGAAAGAACTGGACGACGTGGCGATCCTGCGCGTGGAGCAGCTCTATCCGTTCCCGCACAAGGCGTTTGCCACCGAATTGCGCCGCTTCCCCAATGCAACCGATGTGGTGTGGTGCCAGGACGAGCCACAAAACCAAGGCGCCTGGTTCTTCGTGCAGCACTACCTGCACGAGAACATGGCCGACGGCCAAAAGCTGGGTTACTCCGGCCGCGCCGCTTCCGCCTCGCCTGCCGCTGGCTACTCGCACCTGCACCAAGAGCAACAAAAAGCCCTGGTCGAAGGCGCGTTCGGCAAGCTCAAAGGTTTTGTGTTGACCAAGTAACCCCATGAACTCGGGATAGCGCTTCAGGTGAGGCGCTATCCCGCCTGTGCACGCGGCAGCGTTTTGCTGTGCCCGCGTGGCAGCCCCACATAGAAGAAATTGGAGAAATTTAAATGGCTATCGTAGACGTCAAAGTCCCCCAACTGTCCGAATCCGTGGCTGAAGCCACCATGCTCAACTGGAAGAAAAAAGTTGGGGAAGCCGTCGCTGTTGACGAAATCCTGATCGAAATCGAAACCGACAAAGTGGTGCTCGAAGTGCCCGCGCCTTCCGCTGGCGTGATCACCGAAATCATCCAAGCCGATGGCGCCACCGTCACCGCTGAGCAACTGATCGCCCGCATCGACACTGAAGGCAAAGCCGGCGCCGCCGCACCTGCCGCAGCCGCTGCTCCTGCAGCAGCACCTGCCGCTGCCGCCGCTGCACCAGCCGCCGCCAGCAACAGCATGGCCGGTGTGGCGATGCCCGCTGCCGCCAAGCTGATGGCTGACAACAACCTGGCTGCTGGCTCTGTGGCCGGCTCCGGTAAAGATGGCCGTGTCACCAAGGGTGACGTGCTCGGCGCCGTGGCTGCTGGTGTGACCGCACCCGCTGCAACGTCTTCCATCCCAACCGGCGTGCCCACCAAAGCACTGCCACAAGTGGCAGCACCTGCCGGCCTGAACCTGGGTGACCGCCCAGAGCAACGCGTGCCCATGAGCCGCCTGCGCGCTCGCGTGGCCGAGCGTCTGCTGCAATCGCAATCGACCAACGCCATCCTGACCACGTTCAACGAAGTGAACATGGCCCCTGTGATGGACCTGCGCAAGAAGTTCCAAGACGCGTTCACCAAAGAACACGGCGTGAAGATCGGCTTCATGAGCTTCTTCGTCAAGGCGGCTGTGCATGCCCTGAAGAAGTACCCTGTGCTGAACGCCAGCGTGGATGGCAACGACATCGTCTACCACGGCTTTTTCGACATCGGTATCGCCGTGGGTTCGCCACGCGGCTTGGTGGTGCCAATCCTGCGCAACGCCGACCAAATGAGCTTTGCCGACATCGAGAAGAAGATCGCCGAATTTGGCCAAAAGGCCAAGGACGGCAAGCTGGGCATTGAAGAAATGACCGGTGGTACGTTCTCCATCTCCAACGGCGGCACCTTCGGCTCCATGCTGTCCACGCCGATCATCAACCCACCACAGTCGGCTATTCTGGGTGTGCACGCCACGAAGGACCGCGCCGTCGTGGAAAACGGTCAGATCGTGATCCGTCCGATGAACTACCTGGCCATGTCTTACGACCACCGCATCATCGACGGCCGCGAAGCCGTGTTGGGCCTGGTGGCCATGAAGGAAGCCTTGGAAGACCCAACCCGTCTTCTGTTTGACATTTAACACCCCCAGTCTTCGCGCACTGCGTGTCGCTTCGCCAACCCCCTTGCAGGGGGCAACACCAGCAGCCTGGCAAAGCCAGTTCTGCGGTGTTCTGGTGAAAACCGGCACGTATGTCGCGATGGTTTAGCTAGAGAAACTGAAGGGAAGAATTCATGAGTAAACAATTTGATGTAGTCGTCATTGGTGGCGGCCCTGGTGGTTACATTGCCGCCATCCGTGCAGCGCAGTTGGGCTTCAGCGTGGCGTGTATCGACGAGTGGAAGAACGCCAAGGGCGGCCCCGCACCTGGCGGCACGTGCACCAACGTTGGTTGCATTCCATCGAAGGCGCTGTTGCAGTCGTCGGAACACTATGAGCAAGCCAACCACCACTTTGCCGACCACGGCATTGAAGTGAAGGGCTTGAGCCTGGACGTGGCCAAGATGTTGGCGCGCAAAGACACCGTCGTGAAGCAAAACAACGACGGCATCTTGTACTTGTTCAAGAAGAACAAGATCACGTTCTTCCACGGCCGTGGCGCGTTCAAGGGTGCTGGCAATGGTGCGTATCAACTCACCGTGGGTGAAGAAGAACTGACTGCCAAGCAAGTGATCGTGGCGACCGGCTCCAACGCCCGCGCGCTGCCCGGCACGCCGTTCGACGAAGAAAACATCCTCTCCAACGACGGCGCGCTGCGCGTCGGCGCGGTGCCGAAGAAGCTGGGCCTGATCGGCGCTGGCGTCATCGGCCTGGAAATGGGTTCGGTGTGGCGCCGTCTGGGTGCTGAAGTCACGGTGCTCGAAGGTCTGCCGACGTTCCTGGGCGCCATCGACGAACAAATCGCCAAAGAAGCCAAGAAGGCTTTCGACAAGCAAGGTCTGAAGATTGAGCTGGGCGTGAAGATCGGCGACATCAAGACCGGCAAGAAGGGCGTGAGCGTTGCCTACACCAATGCCAAGGGCGAAGCCCAGACGCTGGACGTGGACAAGCTCATCGTCTCCATCGGCCGTGTGCCTAACACCATTGGCCTGAATGTCGAAGCCGTTGGCTTGAAGCTCGACGAGCGCGGCGCCATTGTGGTGGACGACGAGTGCAAGACCAACCTGCCTGGCGTGTGGGCTATTGGCGACGTGGTGCGCGGCCCGATGCTGGCGCACAAGGCTGAAGAAGAAGGTGTGGCGGTGGCCGAGCGTATCGCTGGCCAACACGGTCACGTCAACTTCAACACCATTCCTTGGGTGATCTACACCAACCCGGAAATCGCCTGGGTGGGCCAGACCGAGCAGCAACTGAAGCTGGCCGGCCGTGCTTACAAGGCCGGTACCTTCCCATTCCTGGCCAATGGCCGCGCGCGCGCCTTGGGTGACACCACCGGTATGGTGAAGATGTTGGCTGACGCCACGACGGACGAAATCCTCGGCGTGCACATCGTCGGCCCTATGGCCAGCGAGCTGATCGCCGAATGTGTGGTGGCCATGGAGTTCCGCGCCAGCAGCGAAGACATTGCGCGCATTTGCCACGCACATCCTTCGTTGAGCGAAGCCACCAAGGAAGCCGCACTCGCTGTTGAAAAGCGTACGCTGAACTTCTAAGCTGAAGGTGATATAAGTAGCTTGTTCCGCAGACCCCGTCTGCGTAACAAGCTATTTTTTTTGTAGTATTGGGGGGCACGGCGTGAGCGTTAAAGAAGCCTATGAGGCAGAGTTGGTTGAACGCGGTTTTACCGCCGACCCCGCGCAGATGCGCGCCGTGGATGCGCTCGAGCGCTGTGCCACCGAGTGGGCCGCCTATAAAGAGAAACGCTCCAACGCTTTCAAGAAGCTGATCAACCGGCCCGATATTCCGCGCGGCGTGTACATGTACGGCGGCGTGGGGCGCGGCAAAAGCTTCTTGATGGACTGCTTTTTCAACGCTGTGCCGCTGAAGCGCAAAACGCGTTTGCACTTCCACGAGTTCATGCGCGAGGTGCACCGCGAACTGGCCGATCTGCAGGGCATTCAAAACCCGCTGGACGTGCTGGGCGAACGCATCGCCAAGCGCTACAAACTCATTTGTTTTGACGAGTTTCACGTCGCCGACATCACCGACGCGATGATCTTGCATCGGCTGCTGCATTCGCTGTTTGAAAACGGCGTGGGCTTTGTCACCACCTCCAACTTCCGTCCCGACGAGTTGTACCCCGACGGCTTGCACCGCGACCGCATCTTGCCGGCGATTGCGCTGCTGAACGAGAAGCTGGAAGTCATCAACGTTGACAACGGCACCGATTACCGCCGCCGCACACTCGAAAACGTGCAGCTTTACCATACACCGCTGGGGGCCCAAGCCGATGCCGACATGGAGGAAACCTTCACCCATCTGGCTGAGCAACACGACGAAGACCCGGATCTGCATATTGAAGCGCGAACCATCCGCGCCAGGCGCAAGGCTGGTGGCGTGGTTTGGTTCGACTTCAGAACCCTGTGCGGCGGGCCACGCTCACAAAACGACTACCTGGAAATCGCCACGCAGTTTCACACTGTGATGCTGAGTGATGTGCCGCAGATGTCGGTGCGCATGGCCTCCGAGGCCCGGCGCTTTACCTGGCTGGTCGACGTGTTGTACGACCGGCGCGTTAAGTTCATATTGTCGGCAGCGGTGCCGCCGGAAGATCTTTACGTCTCCGGCCCGCTGGCGCATGAGTTTCCGCGCACGGTGTCACGCCTGACGGAAATGCAATCCAAAGAATTTCTGGCCTTGGGCCGGCGCGAAGTGGATACCAGCCTCACATGAAGCTTCATTTGAAAAACCTGCTCTCTTCGATGGCCAGTGCCACGGCGTTGACCGCCTTGCTGTTCGTCACGCCCGTACACGCCACGCCGCTGCAAGACCTTGAAGTTTCGGTGAAGGCCGAAGACGCCACCGCGCAAGTGGAACTGGACCGCATCAACGCCGAGCGCCGGGCGCTAAATGCGCACTACGCCGAAGAAGACAAGGCCTGCTTTCAGAAGTTTGCCGTGACACCGTGCCGCGATCAGTTGCGCTCTGAGAAACGCATCAAGCTGGATGCGCTGCGCAAAGAGGAAGTGGTGTTGAACGATGCCAAGCGTCAGCGCCATTCGCAACTGCAACGAGAGCAGGTACGCCAGCGCGAGCTTGACGCCGCCGAGCGTCGGGCTGATGCCGCGAGAGCTGCCGCTGAAAAAGCGCAAAACCAGCCTACGCAAAATGCGCCCTTGGGTTCAAAGGGCGCGCCTCGTGACGAGCCCACGCTACGGCAGCCACCAAAGCCCCGCCCGCCCAGCGTGCGCACGCCGCCAGCGCCTGTTGACCACACGGCCCAGTCTGCCGAAGAGCGCGCGCGTTACGAGCAAAAGCAAAAGGAGGCGGCTGAGCACAAGGCCGAGATTGCGCGCCGTAATGCGGAGCGTGATCCGGCCAAGCAACCCAAGCCTTTGCCTGCGCCGCCGCCGTAAGCCCTGCAAACAGTACAAAGTCAAAAGCCGCGTAAGAAGCCCAGGAGGGATCTTATGCGGCTTATTGTTTGGGCCCCTAGCGGGATCGCATCTGGTTGTATTAAGGCACCGGCTCCAGTTTCAATGCAGGCACTGTCATCACCCGTGCGGCGCTACTCAAAACGTCCAGCACATGATTGGCAAAGAAACTGTTCTGGGTGTCGGGCTCCAAGGCTGCCACGGCCAGGTTGCCCCAGGGTTGGTTGGCTGGTACGTAGAAGCTGCCAGCAGGCGCATCGATCACACCATTGCTCAGGCTGACCTCAACGCGCGTCACATCTCCGCCACCAGCGACGCTGCCACGCACGTCTTCACGAACAGTTTGCGTGCGGCTTTGTTCCTGGTAGCTGTCGACCAATAGAGAGCTCGACTCGGTGACGCGTTGCACTTCCAGTCCCAACAGACGCAGGCGTTCAACTGCGGTGGTGGAACTGGGCGACAACCAGTAGCCACAGGGACGCACGCGTGACTTCACGGTACGCAGGTTTTGTGACGAGTTCCACGCCACGTTGATCACCTTGTCGGCGCCAGTGTCGGGGTCGAGCATGGTCAGGTCGTAAGTCGTGCTGGTGGGGGCTGCCTCCACAATCGCGGGTGCGTTGCACGCCTTGGAGCTGATTTCGCGCTCCATGTAAGGGCGCAGCTTGTTCAGTTCATCGGCACGGGCCGCCGCGCTTTGCAGCACGCTGGTGATGGCTGTGACCTGGGTGTGCACGCGCCGTTGGATATGGGTGCGGCCAATGCCCACACCACGGGTCTCAATCAGCAGGCTGACAGCGTTTTTCAGACCATTGACGTTGCGCCCGGTGTCCGGCTGGGTGCCGCCCATCGACACACGCTTGTCGGCCAGGTCGGTGGACGTTGTGTAGTACCACTCTTGCGTGAGGTTCTGGTTTTTCAGCGCGGTGAGCACCGGGCGGCGAAACCATTCTTCTGATGCGCGGGGCAGAAACTCGGGCAAGTTCGGCGTCATGGCGTATTGCAGCAGTGCGTCGTACTTTTGAATGGCGCCAAACTTCTCGATGAAGCGGCCCACCACGGTGTATTCGTGTGCGTCGACCACCACGATGGGCTGGTAGTCGCGCGTCAGCTTGGCCAGCGCGCGGGCTTCGGGCGTGGTCAGCAGCAGGTGGTCGCGGTTCAGGTCGACGCCGTTGGCGGTGACGCGTGTGTTGGCGGCGGCACCGTCAGGGTTGGCGCGCGGAACGATGATCACGTTGACGCGGTCGAGCAGTGGCTCCAGCAGGCCTTGGCTGAGTTCGCGCGCCAACACCAATAAGGCCTCGCTTCCTGCAGGCTCGTTGCCATGCTGTTGGCCGATCAGTAGCACTGTGGGGCGTTGGGTGGCCAGCACGCTGGCGGGGTCGGAGCCGGCACCGCGTGTCAGCAGCAAGCCTTCCAGTAGCACTCCCGCTTGGGATGTCCCCAATGGCAGTACAACTGCTTTGGTGTTGGAGCCTGCGGGGACGGTGGCAGAAAGCTGATGCAACCAGATCGACGCTTCGGCATTGGTGGTGAACGTCGTCCGGTCGGCCGCCAAGCCAGGTGTGGCGTAGGCCAGCGGTGGTGCGGGGAAGCGAGCAGCTACCGCGGCGTTGTATGGCGGAGCGTCAGCGGCGGTCTCGCCCTGGCCGGGTGTGGGAACGGGCACCGAAACCGCTGTTTCGACAGGTGCGGCCGCTGCACCCGATGGCGTCAATACCGTTGCTGGTTTGGTCGTTGGTGTTGCCGGGTTCGCGGTTGCTTTGGCGGCGGATGTTTGCGCGACCGAACCGGGGTAGGGTTTCCATTCCGGCAGAGGGGAAGATGCGCAGGCTGCCAGTAACGAGGTGATGGCCAGGACGCTAGCGGTCTTGCGTAGGCGTCGTGTGTTGGCTGTGTGAAGTCCATCAGCCACGTTGGGCTGGGCGAAGTCGTTGTGGTTCATACGGGCTCGTCGTCCTGTGGGCTGTGTTACGCCGTTTTTCCAAAAGGCCATGGCACCGAAGATGCTAGAGGCGCAATGTTACTGCCATCCATGGTGCTCCCAATTCGCTTTGTGGGGGCTGAAGTGCGGGCTGAAAAAGCCTTCAAAGTGGGCGGTTTGAGCGTGGCGGATCCAGACTTCATTCGTTTGCCCACAGTAGCCTTGGCTGCCAGCGTAAAAAAACCGCCGAAGCGGTTTTTGGGGAAGAGGCTGGTTATTGAGGCTTGCGCTTTTTCAAGCCGATGACTCCGGCGAGTCCCAGCCCCAGCAAGGCAATGGAGCTAGGCTCTGGGACGTTGTTGGTGATAGGGGTGCCACCGATTTCGTCGCTCTCCAGTACATAAACGCGGTCGAGGACGATGTCTTTTGCCGCTCCTTTTCCGGGTGTGCTGAATGCGAAAGAAACGAGATACTCGCCATCTGCCTGAATATCAGCAAGTCCAGAGTAATTTTGCCAAGTCGTAGCAGGTTTGCTGGAAACGGCATAGTTTGCCAGCGATACGCCTGCAATCTGTGCGCTGAACATCGCGTCGAACGGGTTGTCATAACCATTCTTTGGCGCATAGACATCAAAACCGATGCGATAGCGGCCAGCAGTCAAGAAAATAGTTTGTTGCAAAGCGACTTGGCTTCCGTTGTCAACAAAATATGCGGCTCTTGCGCCTGCAGCGTCGGGACTGAGTGTTGTGCTGTTGGCTGGTGGAATGGCTTCGCCAAAAGCGCCAATCGGATAAGCGGCAGCGCGATCGTTGTAAAGAGCTACGACGGGGAAGGCACCTTGAGTCCCTTTGATGGACCAATCTGTCAATCCATTTTCGAAGCTTCCGTTTGAAACCAGATTTACTGGGGCACTGAATGCAGCAAAGCTTGCGAATGAAAAAAGTGCGCCCAAAATACCGGTTTTAATTTGTGATTTCATAATTTGAATGTAATGATTTTGGTGATCGGTGTTGGTTCGTCAGTGATGACGGCGCGAATATAGATGAGACATGCGGCGCTGCATGGTATGAAGTCTTATGAAATTCGTCTTGTTTTGTAAAAACGTAAGTTAATAAATTTGTTGTTTCAATTTTGATTAAATTGATTTGAAGAAAGTGATTTTTTTTACTTTCAATAAATTGATTGATAATTTTGTTTTATGTGATGTTTTAATAAGCCAACGCAGATATCCACTGATCCTCCAGACCGCGTTCCTTGCGATGTGCTGTGGAGGACTGCGGTTTTAGTATGGGGGGCTGGTGTACCGACAGGGCTTTGGTTTGCCCTTCCAGCGTGTGCCGGTAAGTGCTTTAGAGGAAAATACGGCCCCATTAGGCTTCGGCAAATTTCTTCAGCACGTTGGGTGTTTCAGATGGAATCGTCCGAGCAAGTGCTTCCATACACCGTCTGGATCTGGGGAAAAGCATCTCTGCGAAGTTGCGCAAAACAGCCCTAACAGTCTGCCGCAAGCCGATCAATTAACAATGAAATCAATCACTTTCCCCGCCAATCGCCTAAGTGTGGCTCCGATGATGGATTGGACCGACGCTCACTGTCGGTACATGCACCGCCTGATCACGCGCCACACCTTGCTCTACACCGAGATGGTGACCACGGGCGCGTTGATCCACGGCGACGTGCCGCGCCACCTGCGCTACAACGAGCAGGAGCATCCGGTTTCTCTGCAGCTCGGTGGTAGCGAGCCGGCCGACTTGGCCATGTGCGCACAGTTAGGTGAGGAGTGGGGTTACGACGAGATCAACCTTAACTGCGGTTGCCCCAGCGAACGTGTGCAGCGCGGTGCGTTTGGCGCGTGCCTGATGGCGGAGCCGCAATTGGTGGCCGACTGCGTGAAGGCGATGGTCGACGTGGTGGACGTGCCCGTCACAGTGAAACACCGCATCGGCATCGACAAGACCGAGAGCTACGAGTTTGTGCGCGACTTTGTTGGTACCGTGGCAGACGCGGGTTGCAACACTTTCATCGTGCACGCGCGCAACGCTTGGCTAAAGGGTTTGAGCCCGAAAGAAAACCGCGAGATTCCACCGCTGCGCTATGGCCTGGTGGCGCAGTTGAAGCAAGACTTCCCCGACCTGTGCATTGCCATCAATGGCGGCATCAACACCAACGCCGAGATTGCCGAACACCTGACGCAGGTCGACGGTGTCATGATCGGCCGCGAGGCGTACCACAACCCCTGGCTGATGGCCGATTGGGACGAGCAGTTCTTCGGCGCCCCCGCGCAAACGCTGGACCGTGATGCGGTGGAGCTGCAAATGGTTGACTACATGGAGCGCATGGCCGCCGAGCACGGTACGCCTTGGGGCAACATCGCGCGCCACATGTTGGGCCTGCGCCACGGCCAGCCCGGTGCGCGCCGCTGGCGCCAGGTGTGGAGCGACCACAAGCTCAAGGCCATGCCCGCGCGTGACGTGATGCGTTTGGCGCAACTCACGCTGCGGCGCGAGGCAGACGCCGATGTAGCCGTCCCAGTCGCGGCGTAAGTCTTAAGAGAAATTAGCTGCTTGCGCTTGCTGGATCAGCGCAAGCAGCTACGTTATCAATAGCAAACAGACGGTGCAGTTGAACTAAACCGCCGCCTCCAACCCATTCGCAAAATGTGCCCGCATGCGCTGCAGGGTGGCGTCCGGGTCGCGTTGCTGTAGCGCTTCCATCACGCTGCGGTGCTCCATCAGCGACTCGTGAATGCGCCCTGACTTGAACAACGAGTTGTGCCGGTTCAGCTTCATCACCTTGCGCAGGTCGGTCACCATCTGGTTGGTCCAGCGGTTGTCGGCAATCTCCAGCAGGCGCATGTGAAACCGCTCGTTGATGGCGAAGAACTGCACTTGGTCGTCCACGGCAGCTTCCAATTCAGCATGTAAAGCCTGTAACTCGGCGAGTTGCGCCGCAGTGGCGCGCGTGGCCACCACGGCGGCGGCGTCGCTTTCCAGCAAACTCATCAGGTGGTAGACCTCGCGCAGGTCGCGCTCCGATACCTCGGTCACATAAGCGCCGCGCCGCACCTTCATGGTGATCAAACCCTCGGTGGCCAGCACCTTCAGCGCCTCTCGCAATGGCGTGCGGCTGATGCCATACTCTTCGGCAATCTTCAGCTCATCGATCCAACTGCCCGGCGCCAGGTCGCGCTGGAAAATGCGCTGGCGCAGGCGCTCCGCGACTTCTTCGTAGAGGGGACGAGGCGTGAGGTTGAGGGCAGGCATAGCGGAATTCTAGGTTAATTTTTTATTTTGCATTCATAATTATGAATGCGGTAGACTTCAACTAACGCTAAAAAGTGCTCAGCCATGACCCAAGATTTGTCTCCAGGTTCGTCGTCTTCACAGCCAACCGAGTCTTCTCAGACGCCCGCTGAGTTTGCATCCGCAGATCTCGCCGCCTGGACCAAAGCCGCCGCCAAGTCAGCCCCGGGCGGCGCGGTAGAAGCGCTGAACTGGGTCACGCCCGACGGCATCACCGTCAAGCCGCTCTACACCGCTGCCGACGTGGCCGACCTGCAGTACACCAACACCTTGCCGGGTTTTGAGCCCTACATTCGCGGCCCGCAAGCCACCATGTACGCGGTGCGCCCCTGGACCATTCGCCAATACGCGGGCTTCTCCACCGCCGAAGAATCCAACGCGTTCTACCGTAAAGCTTTGGCTGCTGGCGGGCAGGGCGTGAGCGTGGCTTTCGACCTGGCCACGCACCGTGGCTACGACAGCGACCACCCGCGCGTCACCGGCGACGTGGGCAAGGCCGGTGTGGCCATCGACTCGGTCGAGGACATGAAGATCCTGTTCGACCAGATTCCGCTCGACAAGGTGAGCGTGTCCATGACCATGAACGGCGCCGTGTTACCCGTGCTGGCCGGCTATGTGGTGGCCGCCGAAGAGCAGGGCGTGGCGCAAGACCAATTGAGCGGCACCATTCAGAACGACATTCTGAAAGAGTTCATGGTGCGCAACACCTACATCTTTCCGCCCGAGCCGAGCATGCGCATCATTGGCGACATCATCGAGTACACGGCGCAGAACATGCCCAAGTTCAACTCGATCAGCATCTCGGGTTACCACATGCAGGAAGCCGGCGCCAACCAGGCGCTGGAGCTGGCTTTCACCCTGGCCGACGGCAAAGAGTACGTGAAGACGGCCATCGCCAAAGGCATGGACGTGGACGAGTTCGCCGGGCGGCTGTCGTTCTTCTGGGCCATCGGCATGAACTTCTATCTGGAAGTGGCCAAGATGCGCGCCGCGCGCCTGTTGTGGTGTCGCATCATGAAGGGCTTTGACGCCAAGAAGCCCAAGAGCCTGATGCTGCGCACCCACTGCCAAACCAGCGGCTGGAGCCTGACCGAGCAAGACCCGTACAACAACGTGGTACGCACCACCATCGAGGCCATGGCGGCCGTGTTTGGCGGCACGCAAAGCCTGCACACCAACGCGCTGGACGAAGCCATTGCGCTTCCCACCGAGTTCAGCGCGCGCATTGCGCGCAACACGCAACTCATCATCCAGGAAGAGACCCACATCACCAACGTGGTCGACCCCTGGGCGGGCAGCTACATGATGGAAAAGCTGACGCAAGACATGGCCGATGCCGCGTGGAAAATCATCGAAGAAGTCGATGCCATGGGCGGCATGACGCGCGCGGTAGACAGCGGCTGGGCCAAGCTGAAAATTGAAGCCGCCGCCGCCGAAAAGCAAGCGCGCATCGACTCCGGCAAAGACGTGATCGTCGGCGTCAACAAATACAAGCTGAAAACCGAAGACGCCATCGACAGCCTCTCCATCGACAACGTCAAAGTGCGCGAACAACAAGTGGCGCGCCTGCAGCAAGTGCGCGCCACACGCGACAACGTCAAAGTGCAAGCCGCGTTGGAGGCCCTCACCGCTGCTGGCGAGTCGGGTGAAGGCAACCTGCTGGCGCTGAGCATCGCCGCTGTGCGTTTGCGTGCCACCGTGGGCGAAGTGTCGGATGCATTGGAGAAATCATTCGGCCGCCACCGTGCCGATACGCAAAAGGTCACCGGCGTCTATGCTGCGGCGTACGACTCAGCCGAAGGCTGGGATGCCCTCAAAGCCGAGATCAACACCTTCGCCGAAGAGCAAGGCCGCCGCCCGCGCGTGATGATCAGCAAGCTCGGCCAAGACGGCCACGACCGTGGCGCCAAAGTGGTGGCCACGGCCTTTGCCGACTTGGGCTTCGACGTGGACATGGGCCCGCTGTTCCAAACACCCGAAGAATGCGCGCGCCAGGCGATTGAAAACGACGTGCACGCTGTGGGTGTGTCGACGCTGGCGGCAGGCCACAAAACGCTGGTGCCGGCCATCATCGAAGAGCTGAAGAAGCAGGGTGCGGACGACATCATCGTCTTTGTGGGCGGCGTGATTCCGCGTGGTGATTACGAGATGTTGTACGAGGCGGGCGTCAAAGGCATCTACGGGCCAGGCACGCCCATCCCGGCCAGCGCCAAAGATGTGCTGGAGCAGATCCGCGCGGCGGTGGCCGCCTGAGCCGAGAGAGTGCAACGGTGACGGTGGATCTTCTTTCCAAGTCGGTGAACCAGCGCCTGCGATTTGAGCCCGTGGTCGACAGCGACTTTGAAACCATGCTGGCGCTGCGCATCGACGCCATGCGCCCGAGCCTGGAGCGTGTGGGCCGGTTTAGTTTCGAGCGCTCGCGCGAGCGCCTCACGCAGGGTTTTGTGCCCGCGTTCATGCAACACATTGTGTGGGACGGCGAGCGCATTGGCTTCGTCACGCTAAAGCCTGAGGACAGCGATGCGCTGCGGCTGGATCATCTCTATTTGCGCCACGGTTTCCATGGCCAGGGCATCGGCGCTTTGGTGCTGCAGTGGGCGCAAGAGCAAGCGCGCGCACGTGGTTTGGGCATCAAACTCACCGCCCTCCAACTCAGCGACGCCAACCGCTTTTATCTGCGCCACGGCTTTGTGCTGGAAGGCGAAGAGGGTGTGGATGTGCATTACCGCTGGCAGGTGATGGAGGCTGCATCGTCTGGGCCTACCATGCCTATGCCCGTCTAAAGCTGACTACTTGAACACCTCACATCCTATGAATGCCCCCGACATCCGCTGGCAGCAACGCCTAGACAATTACGGCCGAGCATTGCAACAGTTGCAATCGGCTGTGGACTTGAGCGCTACGCGCCCACTCTCCGAACTGGAACAGCAAGGCCTGATTCAAGCGTTTGAATTCACGCATGAACTGGCTTGGAACGTGATGAAAGACTACTTCGCCTACCAAGGTGCTAGCCAGATCACCGGTTCACGCGATGCCACGCGGCAAGCGTTTTCTGTGGGTTTGGTGGTTGATGGCGAGAGCTGGATGGAGATGATCCAAAGCCGCAACCAGTCGTCGCATACCTATAACCGTGCCACGGCGGTGGCATTGGTGGAGCGCATTACACAGCGCTACGCAGCGTTGTTCTCGGCTTTTGCCCTGAAGATGGAGAGCTTGCGCGGTGTCTGATTCCTCGGCTCGATTTGGTTTGCCACCCGCAAGTTTGCTGGCTTTGCAAACTGTGCTGGCGCGGCACCCGGGTGTGCTGCATGCCGACATCTATGGCTCGCGCGCCAAGGGGAATTTTCGGCCGGGCTCCGATATTGACTTGACCTTGTTTGGTGATGCGCTGACCAATGAAGATCTGCTGCGCATCGACCGCGAAATGGATGCGTTGGATCTGCCCTACAAGATTGATCTTTCGTTGTTCGCGCACATTGAAGACTCGGCATTGCGAGCGCACATCGAACGCGTGGGGCAGGTGTTGTATCAGCGCATAGTGAGCGAGGCAGGCGGCTAATGGATCTGCAACGCGCGATTGCGGCGATCTTGCCTGACACGGCTACCGGCATGGCGCAACGCCGCGCCATCGCCAAAGCCATCACGCTGCTCGAATCCACCCGCGCCGACCATCGCTTGCAAGGCGATGCATTGTTGGCTGCGTTGTTGCCCCACACTGGCCGCGCATTGCGGCTGGGTATCAGCGGTGTGCCTGGCGTGGGCAAGTCCACGTTCATTGAAGCGCTAGGCTTGTATCTGATTGAAAAAGGCCACCGCGTGGCGGTGCTCACCATCGACCCTTCCAGTTCCGTATCGGGCGGCTCCATCCTGGGCGATAAAACGCGCATGGAGCAGCTTTCGGTGCAGGAAAAGGCTTACATACGCCCCAGCCCCTCCAGTGGTACGCTGGGTGGCGTCGCCGAGAAAACCCGCGAAGCCATGCTGGTGTGCGAAGCCGCAGGTTACGACGTGGTGGTGGTGGAAACGGTGGGTGTGGGCCAGTCGGAAACGGCGGTGGCCAACATGACCGACATGTTCGTGCTGATGCAACTGCCGAACGCAGGCGACGACCTGCAGGCGATCAAGAAAGGCGTCATGGAACTGGCCGACCTAGTGGTGATCAACAAAGCCGACATCGATGCCGATGCGGCCACACGCGCGCAGGCGCAGATCACTTCGGCCATGCGCCTGTTCGGTTCGCACGGCCATCACCAACACCAGGCGCAAAACGACGTCACGTTCTGGCATCCGCAAGTGATGCAACTCAGTGCGCTGCTGGGTCAAGGCGTATCAGCATTTTGGGCGGCGGTGCAAGAGTTTCAACGGCTGCAAACAGCCAACCAGCAATTTGCCGCCAAACGCCAACGCCAAGCACAAACCTGGATGTGGGAGCGCATCGAGGCTGGGCTGAAGCAAGCGTTTCGAGCGCACCCCGGCGTGCGCTCGCAATTGCCGCTGTTGCAGCAACAGGTGCTCGACGGCGACTTGGCAGCATCTACTGCTGCCCGCCGTTTGTTGGCGCTGGCGGCCCAAGCCGACGATGGCGCGCAGCCAAACGCGGGGGGAATCGGAGATGCGTCATGCCACTGAGCACCGCCACGCTCGCGCAGATCGACGCTTCGCAAGGCTGGAGGCGCAACCGCGTCGAGGTGCTGGACACGCCGGACGGCCGCTTGCTGGTCAAGGGGCAGAGGCCGCTGCGCAGTGGCTGGGGTTACCGGTTGCTCAACGGCATGGCGTGGTTGACGGGTGTGCCGCTTCTCAAAGCTGCACCGGCGTATGGCGGCAGCCAGGCGCAAACGGTGGAGGCCACGCGCTTGCGTGCGTTGCGCGCTGCGGGTGTGCCCGTGCCCAAGGTGCTGCACGAAGCCCCCGACTATCTGGTCATGCAATACCTGGGCAAACGCACGCTGGTCGACGAGATCAAGCTCGACGAATACAAGCTCTCGCCCGAACATTGCCTGCGCATGTGGAAGATGGGGCTGGAGGCCTTGGCCGACCTGCACCGTCGCGGCCAGTACCTCAGCCAGGGCTTTGCACGCAACCTGATCTGGCACGAAGGGCAGGTGTGGTTCATCGACTTCGAAGACGACCCGCTGGAGGTGATGGACCTCACCACCGCACAGATGCGCGACTGGTTCGCCTATCTGTATTCGTGCATTCTTTTTCTGCACGCGCTGGCGCCGCAAATGCTGCCGATCTGGAACCAGATGGTCGATGCGCAAACGGCGGCCGTGAGCCAACTGATGCACCGCAACGCCCGCCATTTGACGTGGCTGCGGCTCTTTCCAAACCGGCGCAACTGGGGGCGCGATGTGGTCAATCTGCACCACATGGGCACCTTTCTCGCCACCTGGCTACAGACTTTTTGATGGGGACATTGCATGCAAGAAATTCTTGAACAACTCGAAAAAAAACGTGCCGCTGCGCGCCTCGGTGGCGGCGAAAAACGCATTGCCGCACAGCACGGCAAAGGCAAACTCACGGCGCGTGAACGTCTGGAACTGCTGCTCGACGAAGGCACGTTTGAAGAGTGGGACATGTTCGTCGAGCACCGTTGCACCGACTTCGGCATGGAAGGCCAAAAGATCCCCGGCGACGGCGTGGTCACCGGCTACGGCATGATCAACGGCCGCCTGGTGTTTGTCTTCAGCCAGGACTTCACGGTGTTTGGCGGCGCACTCTCTGAAGCGCATGCCGAGAAGATCTGCAAGGTGATGGACCAGGCCATGAAGGTGGGCGCGCCCGTCATTGGCTTGAACGATTCGGGCGGTGCCCGCATCCAGGAGGGCGTGGCCTCGCTCGGTGGTTATGCCGACGTGTTCCAGCGTAACGTGATGGCCAGCGGGGTGGTGCCGCAGATCAGCATGATCATGGGCCCGTGCGCGGGTGGCGCGGTGTATTCGCCCGCCATGACCGACTTCATCTTCATGGTCAAAGACAGCAGCTACATGTTTGTCACCGGGCCTGAAGTGGTGAAGACCGTCACGCACGAAGAAGTGACCGCTGAAGAACTGGGTGGCGCCATCACCCACACCACGCGCAGCGGCGTGGCCGACATGGCGTTCGAGAACGACGTCGAAGCGCTACTGATGTTGCGCCGCCTGTACAACTACCTGCCGCTCAACAACCGCGAAAAAGCCCCCGTGCGCCCCAGCAACGACCCGGCCGACCGCATGGACATGAGCTTGGACACTCTCGTGCCCGACAACCCGAACAAGCCCTACGACATGCGCGAGCTGATCGCCAAGACGGTAGACGACGCCGAGTTCTTTGAACTGCAACCAGAGTACGCGAAGAACATCTTGATCGGCTTTGCGCGCATGGAAGGGCAGACCGTGGGCATCGTCGCCAACCAGCCTTTGGTACTGGCCGGTTGCCTGGACATCAAGAGCAGCATCAAGGCCGCGCGTTTTGTGCGCTTCTGCGATGCGTTCAACATCCCGGTGATCACCTTTGTCGACGTGCCCGGCTTCATGCCCGGCACCAGCCAGGAGTACGGCGGCATCATCAAACATGGTGCCAAGCTGCTCTACGCGTATGCCGAGTGCACGGTGCCGAAGATCACCGTCATCACGCGCAAAGCCTATGGCGGTGCGTATGACGTGATGTCGTCCAAACATCTGCGCGGCGACGTCAACTTTGCCTGGCCACACGCCGAAATCGCTGTGATGGGCGCCAAGGGCGCGGTGGAAATCATCTTTCGCGAAGACAAGGGCGACCCGGCCAAACTTGCGGCCAAGGAAGCCGAATACAAAGCCCGTTTCGCCAACCCGTTTGTGGCCGGCGCACGCGGCTACATCGACGACGTGATCCTGCCCAGTGAAACCCGCAAACGCATCTGCCGCAGCCTGGTGATGCTGCGCGAGAAGAAGCTGGAAAACCCCTGGCGCAAACACGGCAACATTCCGCTTTAAGGATGCGCACGTGGCAACTCTGAGCACATGCCTGGATGCGTGGACGGCCGAAAGGTCTACTCGCGCGTATCGGCAAAATGCCCAAGGCGCATTGCCGGTGCGCTGGCTTGAGCTGCCTGCAGGGCGTGTGCGGGTGTGGGATAGCGGCGGTGACAAACCTTGCGTGCTGCTCGCGCCAGATGGCCCCAACGTGTTGGAGCATTACCAAACCCTGGTGGCATTGCTCGCGCCGCATCTGCGCGTCGTGGTGTTCGACATGCCGGGCTTTGGGTTCTCTGTTCCCAGTGCGGACTACAACCATTCGTTAGACCACGGCGCACAAGTGATGTTGGATGTCATGGACCGGCTCGGCGTGGGCCGCGCCACATTGGCCATGAGTTGCGCCAACGGTTTTTATGCCATGCGCGCAGCACAAAAGGCGCCCGAACGCGTGAACGGCTTGTTCTTGTCGCAAACCCCGTCGCTGGCCGCCATGCACCGTTGGACCGAGCGGGTGGTGCCATGGCCTATCACGGTGCCAGTTTTGGGGCAGTTGTTGGGATTGGCATTCAAGCAAAAAATGGCGAGCGGCTGGTACCGCGCCGCTCTACCCAAATGGGCCGACGCCGGCGCATTCCAACAAACCTCTCGCGAAGCCATGCGTTGCGGCGCGTGCTTTGGGTTGGCCGGCGTTGTACAAGGCCTGATGCGTGAATCTGCTCAGGCCGTGAAGGGTGTGGGCGTGGCTTGTACCGTGTTGTGGGGTAGCCTGGATCGATCGCACAAACACACCCATTCGCATGCCGTCCAACAAGACATGCCGCAAGCACAAGTCCAGTTGTTCGACGACTGCGGCCACTTTCCGGATTTGGAGCAACCGCAGCGTTTTGCCTCGCTGCTGTTGGCTCATGTGAAACCATGAATTTCAACTTGCATCAACCCCGCTCTGCTTCCGCTCCGGTGCGCTGGCTCATGCTGGCGTTGGGAAGTCTGTTGGTGTTGGACAGTGTGTATTTGGTGTCCGTCAACGTGACCCATGTGGGCGTGATGGTGCCCGCGTTTGTGGGCAGCGTGTTGTTGGGCTTGGCGCTCTTTGGCCGCCGGTGGCATGCGTGGCTACAGGCCAGCCCACAACGCTTCAAGTTTTGGAGGTGGGGCCAGCGGGCCGCTGTCGTTTGGCTGCTGAGCTTGGCTGCTTTTTTTGCGTGGCTCTTCAGCGTGTTGAACCACGACAGTGCGGCGCTTGAACCTCGTGCCATCGTGGTGTTGGGGTCAAGCACGCCGAACGCCAAACCTTCACCCACTTTGACGGAGCGCTTGAACCTAGCGCTGCGCATGGCGCATCAATACCCGCAGGCATTGGTGGTGGTCAGCGGTGGGCCAGACTTGGGGCAAACCAAATCCGAAGCGCTGGTGATGGGCGGCTATCTGCAGGCTGAAGGCTTGGCGCGAGAGCGGATCTTGCTGGAAGAGAAAAGCACCAGCACGCATGAAAACCTGATGTTTTCTGCCCGTGTGCTCGCAGAGCACGGTATGGATGCTGCGGCTCCGCTGTTGATTGTGACCAGCGATTTCCACACCATTCGCGCGGGCTGGATTGCCGAGAAGCTGGGGTTTAGCCAGGTGGCGACGGCGGGTGCGCCCACGCCGCTGTACATGCGCTACAACGCCTGGACTCGCGAGTATTTTGCGGTGTTGGCTGGCAAGCTTTTCAGAGAGTTTTAACGCCATGCCCAAAGCCAACACCTGTACTGAAGCCCGCGTGCTGACGGACATTCCGAACATCGGCGCATCCATCGCGCAAGACCTGCGTGGCTTGGGCATCAATACACCGGCCGACGTGAAGAAGATGGATCCGGTTAGCGTATATGAAGCGTTGCGCGGCCCCATGGGCGCGCGGCACGACCCTTGTGTGTTGGATACCTTTTTGGCCGCGCATGCCTTCATGAACGGTGGGCCTCGCCAGCCGTGGTGGGACTTCACGGCACAGCGTAAGAAGTTGCAGAACAAATAACGATAGGACAAGACATGTTTACGAAAATCCTGATTGCCAACCGTGGCGAAATCGCCTGCCGCGTCATCATCACCGCCAAGAAAATGGGCATTGCCACCGTGGCGGTGTATTCCGATGCGGACAAGGACGCGCGCCATGTCGAGCTGGCCGACGAGGCCGTGCACATTGGCCCCGCGCCCAGCCGCGAGAGTTATTTGCAGGCCGACAAAATCATTGCTGCGTGCAAGGCCACGGGGGCGCAAGCGGTGCACCCTGGTTACGGCTTTCTGAGCGAGAACGCTGCGTTTGCCAAGCGTGTGGAAGAAGAGGGCATCGTCTTCATCGGCCCCAAGCATTACTCGATTGCCGCCATGGGCGACAAGATCGAATCGAAGAAGCTGGCGGGCGCCGCTGGCGTGAACTGCATTCCCGGCGTGAACGATGCCATCGACACCGCTGAGCGCGCGGTGGAGATCGCCAAGGGCATTGGTTACCCGGTGATGATCAAGGCCAGCGCGGGCGGCGGCGGCAAGGGCTTGCGTGTGGCGTTCAACGATAAAGAAGCTTTCGAAGGTTTCACCTCGTGCCGCAACGAGGCGCGCAACAGCTTTGGCGACGACCGGGTGTTCATCGAGAAGTTTGTCGAAGAGCCGCGCCACATCGAGATCCAACTGCTGGGCGACGCGCACGGCAACGTGCTGTACCTGAACGAGCGCGAGTGCTCCATCCAGCGCCGCCACCAGAAGGTGATTGAAGAGGCCCCATCACCCTTCATCAGCGACGCGACGCGCAAAGCCATGGGTGAACAAGCCGTGGCACTGGCCAAGGCCGTGAAGTACCAAAGCGCGGGCACGGTGGAGTTTGTCGTCGGCAAAGACCAGAGCTTTTACTTCCTGGAAATGAACACCCGCCTGCAGGTGGAGCACCCGGTGACGGAGTGCATCACTGGCCTTGATTTGGTGGAACTGATGATTCGTGTGGCTGCAGGTGAAAAGCTGCCGTTGACGCAAGCCGAGGTGAAGCGCGACGGCTGGGCCATCGAATGCCGCATCAATGCCGAAGACCCGTTCCGTAACTTCTTGCCCAGCACCGGCCGGATGGTGCGTTTTCAGCCGCCGACGCAAACCATGTGGGCCTCAGACACGGCCGCGCTGCAAGGTGTGCGCGTCGACACGGGCGTGCAGGACGGCGGCGAGATTCCGATGTTTTACGACTCGATGATCGCCAAGCTTATCGTGCACGGGCGCGACCGCGCCGAGGCGATTGCGAAGATGCGCGAGGCCTTGAACGGCTTTGTGATCCGTGGGGTGAGCAGCAATATTCCGTTCCAGGCGGCGCTGCTGGCGCACCCCAAGTTTGTGGCCGGCGACTTCAACACCGGCTTCATTGCCGAGAACTACGCCGCTGGTTTTCACGCCGAAGATGTGCCGCACCCCAACCCCGATTTTCTGGTGGCGCTGGCCGCCTTTGTGCACCGCCGTTACCGCGGCCGTGCCACCGGCATCAGCGGCCAGATGGCCGGCCATGAAGTCGAAGTGGGCGAGGACTTTGTGGTGGTGGCGCTGGGCGCCGGTGGCAAGAATGTGCAGCACCCGGTGAAGGTCAGTGAGTTTGATGAAAAGTCGGGCGCGAGCACAGTGTTGGTGAACGGACATAGCTATCACTTCAGCAGCAAGGCGCGGCTCAGCGCCATACGCATTCAGGGCTTTTGTGACGAGCAACCCTTTACCGCGCAGATCGAGCGCGGCGGCAACAGTGGCACGGGTGCCGTGTTGCGCAATCCGCTGGCCATGCGTGTGGCGCACAACGGCACGCAACTCGATGCGCTGGTGTTGTCGCCCCGCATGGCCGAGTTGCAGGCGCTCATGCCCTACAAGGCGCCGCCGGACATGAGCCGTTTTGTGTTGTCGCCCATGCCTGGCTTGCTGGTAGACGTGGCGGTGCAGCCCGGCCAGAAGGTGCAGGCGGGTGAGCGCGTGGCGGTGATTGAAGCCATGAAGATGGAGAACGTGTTGTTCGCCACTGCCGATGGTGTGGTGGGTAAGGTGCTGGCGGCGAAAGGTGAATCCCTCAGCGTAGACCAGCCCATAGTCGAATTCGTTTAAATGCCGTCGTCCGCATTTGAACTTGAAGAAAGTGTTTGACCCAAGATGACCGTGACCGAATCTTTTGCAGAGAAGCCGCTCCAGTTTGTACGCCGTGTGCCCAAGGTTGCTCCAGAGGCTCCACAACGTTGGACTGTGGATGCCATTGAAGAGCTGCTGGCGCTGCCCTTCATGGAACTGATGTTCCGTGCGCAAACCGTGCACCGCGAACACTTCCCTGAAGGCGATGTGCAGTTGTCGACCTTGCTGTCGGTGAAGACCGGTGGCTGCCCGGAAGACTGCGGTTATTGCCCTCAGTCGGTGCATTACGACACGGGGGTGAAGGCCAGCAAGTTGATGGCGGTGGACGCCGTGGTGCAGGCCGCCACGGCAGCCAAGGCCGCAGGCGCCACGCGCTTTTGCATGGGCGCGGCTTGGCGCAGCCCGAAAGACCGTGACGTGGAAAACGTGGCGGAGCTGGTGCGCGCCGTGAAAGACCTCGGGATGGAAACCTGCGCCACGCTGGGCATGCTGGAAGACGGCCACGCCGAGCAGTTGCGCGACGCCGGGCTCGACTACTACAACCACAACCTCGACACCGCGCCCGACTTCTATGGCGACATCATCGACACGCGGGTCTACCAAGACCGGCTCGACACGTTGGAACGGGTGCGCGATGCGGGTGTGAAGGTGTGCAGCGGCGGCATTGTGGGCATGGGCGAAACGCGTGCGCAACGTGCTGGCCTGTTGGCGCAGTTGGCCAACCTGGAGCCCAGCTACCCTGAGTCGGTGCCGGTCAACAACCTGGTGCGGGTGGCCGGCACGCCGTTGGCCGATTCACCGCCGCTAGACCCGCTGGAGTTTGTGCGCGTGATTGCCGCAGCACGCATCACCATGCCGCTGGCGCGTGTGCGTTTGTCGGCTGGGCGCCAACAAATGGGCGAGGCGGTGCAGGCGCTGTGTTTCATGGCCGGGGCCAATTCGATTTTTTATGGAGACAAGTTGCTCGTCACCGGCAACCCCGATGTGACGGCCGACTTGGCGCTGATCGACAAGCTGGGCTTGAAGACTTCGCAAGGTGTGGCCACCAGCAAGATGGAAGGAGTGTGTGTATGACAACCCCCGCCCAAAGTTTGCAACGTCCTTTCAAGGTGCTGGGCATCCAGCAAATCGCCATCGGCGGGCCAGACAAAAAGCGCCTGCAGACACTGTGGGTCGACATGCTGGGCCTGGAAGTCACCGGCAACTTCGTCAGCGAACGTGAGAACGTGGACGAAGACATTTGCGCCATCGGCCGTGGCCCCTACAAGGTCGAAGTCGACTTGATGCAACCCATCGACCCCGAGAAGAAACCGGCCGTGCACACCACCCCGCTGAACCACGTGGGCCTGTGGATCGACAACCTGCCCGTGGCGGTGGAATGGCTCACCGCGCAGGGTGTGCGCTTCGCCCCCGGTGGCATACGCCCGGGCGCTGCGGGCTACGACATTTGTTTTCTGCACCCCAAGAGCAATGACCAATTTCCGATCGCCGGTGAAGGTGTGTTGATCGAGCTGGTGCAGGCGCCGCCCGAGGTGATTGCGGCGCTGGGGTAGAGCAGGGCTTTCGCCAGGCTCAGTGGCTGCGTCTGGCCAGCACCTCGTCGCGAGGCCCCGCATCGACCACGCGGCCCGCTTCCACGACCACGATGGTGTCAAACCGCACCAGCAGGCTGGGCCGGTGCACTGAGGCCACGATGCACGCTGAAGGGAAGGCGGCCACGATGCGGTCGAACACCTGACCCTCGGCCAATGGGTCCAATGCGCTGCTGGGCTCATCCAGCAACAACAGCGAGCTGCCGTGTGCCGCCAGCGCACCACGGGCCAGCGCGAGGCGCTGACGCTGGCCGCCCGACAAGTTGCTGCCGCGCTCGTTTAAGGCGCTGGCCAGGCCGTCGGGCATGCGTTGCAACACTTCGTCAAACACACCTGTGTGCACGGCAGACTGCAGTGCCGTTGCCTCGGCCGGCTCGCCAAAGGTGAGGTTTTCTTCCACGCTGGCCTCGAACACCTCGGCCTCTTGCGGGATCAGCGTGGCCAGGGTGCGCAGTTCGGCCCAGTCCATCGGGGTGCCGTCGCGCCGCAGTTCGCCTTGCTGCGGCTGGTACAGGCCGGCCAGCGTGCGCAGCAGCGTGCTTTTGCCGCCGCCGCTGGGGCCGATGAGCGCCACACGGGCGCCGCGCCGCAGCAACAGGTTGACGCCCTGCAGGCCGCCACGTGCGTCGTCGGCATAGCGCCAGGTGGCGCCGCGTAATTCCAGTGTTTGCCAGGGCGCGTTGGGCAATACCGCCGGAATGGCCACGTCGGGGTCGGCCGGGGCCTGCCAGATGGGCTCGGCGCTGCTGTAGTCGGTGTGCATGCGCGCAAAGCTCTGGAAGTTGGACGCCATCGCGCCCACCACCGAAGCGGCCTGCTGCGCGTATTGGTAGATCATGAACACCGTGCCCAACAGCACGGCTTGCCCGGGCTGGCGCGACTGCAGCACATAGACCACCACCAAAATCCATGTGAGCCCCATGCCCAGCAGGTCCACCGCAAACCACTTGCCCTCGTTGACCATCACGGCGCGGCGTAACGGCACCATCACCGCATCCATGCGGCGCCCTAGCAGCTTGCGCGAGGCGGCTTGCAGCCGCAGGCCGATCACCGTGCCGGCGTTGCCTACAAAGTCGAGCAGAGCGGCGGCGTAGCGGCGCTCGGCGTCGTTCTCGGCGCGGGCGAGCTGCATCAGGATGCGGTCAAAGCGCAGGATGATGATGGCGATGACCACATAACCCGTCACCGCGATCGCGCCGCTGGTGCGCGAGAGCAAGGCCAGCGCGACGATGGGCCCAACAAAATTGAACGCGCTTTGCAGGTAGCCGAATTGGTTTTGGGCGAAGTCGGACAGCGCGCGGCTGGCCTGCACCACGCGGTGCTGCAACTCGCCAGAATGCCGGCCGTCGCGCCAAGCCAAAGGTGCAGCGGCAATGCGCGCGTAGAGCTGGTCGGCCAGGCGCTCGCGCACCCGCACACCCACGTTGCGCTCCAGCACCCGGCCCGGGCCATGCAACAGCCACGACAGCAGATAGATGCCAATCAGGTAGACGATCCAGCGGCCCGCAGCGGCAAGGTTGTCTTGCTGCAGCGCGTTGATGGCTTGCGCTGCCAGCCACGGCATGGTGAGCCGCAACAGTTGCGCCGCCGACAGCAGCCCAGCCGCCCCAAGCAATTGACCACGCACACCGTGCGCATGGGCCCAAAGTGCACGATAGAGGTCGCGCGCTGCGCTGCCGAGGCCGATGGCGGGTGGGGCAGCGGGTGGGGTGGCGGATGGTGAACTGGAAGACGCAGGCTGAGGAGATGCTGAATCGGGCGCGGTCATGCGGTCGTCACTCCTTTGCGGTGTTGGGCGGTACCGTGAACGTTGGGGGAGTCTGTTTTACCAAATACCCGCACGCTAACACGACGATCGCGAAGGCTGGAACGCCATCAGACCACGGTCAGCGCGGGTCGGCAAAGAAGGCTTGCAGCGCGGGCGATAGGCCCACGGTTTCGCGCGGGCCGGGCGCGGCATAGCTGCCGGTGCGAGCCTTGATGGCGCGCTGCCGCACCAGTAGCTCGGTCTGGCGCACGGCGCAGCTCACGCCGTCGAGCACGGGCACATCGAGGTGTGGCTGCAAGCGTTGCGGCACTCCGGCCATCACCGCGCCGGTGAGCACGATGACTTCGGCACCGTCGCGTTCGATCAAGTCTCGCGCGGCGGCGATGGCTAGGGCATCGGCCTCGCTTTGGTCGCCAGCGGCGTAGGGCGCGCTGCTTTCCACAGCGCGCCATCCGGCGATGCGCGAGCTGAGGCCGTAACCCGCCACCAACTCCTGGTACACCGGCAACACGCGCTGGCCCCACACCAGCACACCGATGCGGCCACCCAACATGCAGGCGGTGAGCAATGCGGCTTCGGTGATGCCCACCACGGGAATCGGCAGCATCTCGCGCGCGGCACTCAGGGCCACGTCGTAGGACACGGCGATCACCACCGCATCACAACCCGCTGCATGGGTGGCCAGCAGGTCGACCGTGGCATGCGCGGCGATGGCCAGCTCGGTACGGGTGGCGATGATGCGCGCGCCAAAGTCGCCGGTGACGGGCACGATCTCGGTGCCGGCACTGGCCGCATCACGCGCTGCGGCGGCCACTTTGTCGGTGACGAAGCTGGAAGTGTTGGCGTTGAGGACGAGGATGCGCATGGGGTTTATTCAATCTAACGAAACGCTGATTCCAGCGAGAGTTCGGCCTCTTGCCGCGGCGCAAGATTCAGGCCCGCCTCGATGTGTTCCAGGTGGTGCAGCATCAGTTGGGCGGCGCGGTCGGCGTCGTGGGCTTCGATGGCGTCGATCAAGCGGTCGTGTTCGTCGGGCGCGCAACTGGGTGAGCCCGGCGCGTCGTACAAGATCATGCACAAGCAGGTCAGCGACTCCAGCTCGCGCAGCGTGCGCTCGAGCACGCCGTTGCCGGCAACCTCGGCCAGCAGCAGGTGGAACTCGCCGGTGAGCAACAGCAGCGCGGTGGCGTTGCCGCTGGCACGCGCTTTCGCCTCGCGCGCCACGTGGGTGCGCAGCGCGCTGATGTGCCGGGGCGTGGCTTTTTCAGCGGTGATGCGCACCAGGCCGGGCTCGATCAAGCGGCGTGCGGTGAACACATCGCGCGCTTCTTGTGGCGTGGGGCTGGCGATGAAGGCGCCCCGGTTGGGAATGTTGGTGGCAATGCGGTCGTGCACCAGGCGCACGGTGGCTTCGCGCACCTTGGTGCGGCTCACCTCGAAGATGCTGGCCAACTTGTCTTCGACCAACTGGGTGCCGGGCACCAGGCGGTGTTCGAGGATGGCCGTGCGGATGCGTTCGTAGATTTGATCGGTGCTGAGCGCGGGCGCAGCAGTCGTTTTTTGAACGCGGCGACGGGGTGGTTCAACGGCGGGGAGCATGGGCGTTAGAAGGGCATAAATTGCATACTATATCGGCAATGTATATGGGCAAGGCTTGACCTGCCAAAGTCTGGGGTCTGGTTTTTTCTGGCGTGAAGAACTGGCAAATTGCGATGCAGTTTTGGCGGAATGCCCCTGCGCACCAGCCCTGAGCCCTCTGCACCATCCGCGCTCACGCAGCCTGGTCATTTGCACCACAAGCATGCGCAACATTGCATGCAATCATGTGATTTATGGCATTCAATATGATTTTTTCTTGGCATGGAATCTGCTGGCATGGCATGTGTCGTGAGATTGCATACCAAGTGCGACATGACGAACGCCCCCAGCTCAGTGGCCGGTGGGCACTTTGTTCAATCCATCGGAATCCAGGCCATGACTTCACGCTCCCTCCTTTTGAAAACCCTGGCAAGCCTTTGCCTCAGCTTTGTCTTTGCGGCGCATGCCGACACGCTGGATGACGTGCGCCAGCGCGGCACCCTGACGGTGGGCGTCGAAGCCGGTGGCGCGGGCGCCATCATCTCGTCAGAGCCAGGCGGCAAGATCGTCGGCCAAGATGCCGATCTGAACGCGCTGATTGCGCAAAAGCTCGGCGTCAAACTCGAGATGGTGGAGACGCCTTGGCCCGGCATCATCCCGGCGCTGCTGAGCAAACGCTTCGACATGATCATGAGTGGCATGACAGCCACCAAGGCGCGTGCCGAGCGTGTGAATTTCTCCACCCCCTATGGCGATGCTTCGCTGGTGGCGGCCGCCACGGCGGGCAACGCCGCCATCAAGTCGCCGGACGACCTGGCGGGCAAAACCATTGGTGTACTGTTGGGCACCAACACGGTGGACTTTGCCAAGGGCTTCGCCGCCAAGATGGCCGCCAAGAACCTGGCCGCCCCCACGGTGAAGACCTATGACGACTTCCCATCGATGTTCGTCGAAATGACCAACAAGAACATCGACGCCGTGATGCTGCCGCGCCCCATCATGGGCGGCTACATGGTGCAAAAGCCAGGCGCGTTCAAGATCATCGATGGCCTGGGCGACAAGTCGTATTTCGGCGTGGCGATCCGCAAGGAAGACACCGCGCTGCTGGCCGCCGTCAACAAGATTTTGATGGACGCCAAGGCCGATGGCACCCTGGCTGCCGTGCAGAAGAAATGGCTGGGCGCACCCACCGCCGCGCTGCCTGACAGCTGGATGCAGCCATGAGCCAGAACCCTGCGAGCGCACTCGCCGCTGTCGCCTCCGTTGCCGCTGTCGTGCCCGGTGCGGCAAGGCCGATGGTGTCGGTGCGGCAACTCACCAAGCGTTATGGCGAACACGAGATCCTTAAGGGCATCAACCTCGATGTAGCGGCGAGCGAAGTGGTCACGCTCATCGGCCCCAGTGGTTCGGGCAAGAGCACGGTGCTGCGCTGCCTGAACTTTCTGGAGGCGCCCACTTCCGGCGAAGTGTTTGTTGATGGTGAGCGTTTGGGTTATGTGCAAGGCAAGGGCGGCAAGCTGCAGCGCCGCCCCGAGGCCGACATGAACCGCCAGCGTGCCGAGATCGGCATGGTGTTTCAGCAGTTCAACCTCTGGCCACACAAGACGGTGCTGCAAAACATCATCGAAGCGCCAATGCTGGTGCGCGGCACCAAGCGTGAAGCCGCAGTGGAAACCGCCCGCAAGCTGCTCGACCGTGTGGGCCTGCTGGCCAAGCAGGACGCCATGCCCATGACCTTGTCGGGCGGCCAGCAGCAGCGAGTGGCGATTGCGCGCTCGCTGGCCATGCAGCCCAAGGTGTTGTTGCTCGACGAGGTGACCTCGGCGCTGGACCCGGAAACCGTGCGCGACGTGCTTGACGTGATCAAGGGCCTGGCGCTTGACGGAATGACCATGGTGCTGGTCACGCACGAAATGTCGTTCGCCCGCGAAGTGGCCGACCGCGTGGTTTTCATGGACGAAGGTGTGGTGATGGAAGAGGCCCCGCCAGAACAGTTTTTCTCGGCCCCGCGCCACGAACGCGCGCAGGCTTTCTTATCCAGGGTGCTTTGACATGTTTGATCTTCAACTGATCCTCACCTACATGCCCGACCTGCTGCACGGCCTGTGGGTCACCGTGCTCTACACCTTGGGCGGGCTGGCTTTGGGCCTGGTGATTGGCGTGTGCGCGGCTGTGCTGGGCTTGTCGCGCCTGCGCTTCTTGCACTGGCTGGTGCGCGCGTATGTGGACTTCATTCGCGGCACGCCGCTGCTGCTGCAACTGTTCATTCTCTACTACGCATTGCCGCCGCTGGGGATCAAGATGTCGGCCGGTACGGCGGGCATTTTGGGCTTGGGCATCAATGCCGGCGCCTACCTGGCCGAGATCTTTCGCGCCGGCTTTGAGGCAGTGCCGCGCGCCCATGTGCAGGCCGCGCGCTCGCTGGGCATGAGCTACCGGCAAACGCTGTGGCGCATTGAATTACCGCAGGCCGCCACGCTGGTGCTGCCGCCGCTGGCCAACGAGATGATCAGCCTGGTCAAGTCCACCTCGTTGATCTCCACCATCTCCATCGCCGAGCTGCTGCGCTCGGGGCAGATTGCGGTGTCGGTCACGTTTGCGCCGCTGGAAATCTACACCGTGGTGGCGCTGTTCTACCTGGCCATCAACCTCAGCCTGTCGAACCTGGTGCGTTGGCTGGAGCAACGCAAGGGCTCGGGCGCCCGCTCTGAAGCGCGCCGCACTTTGATGGATGTGGGCGTATGACCGCGCCCGCAGTGAAGGCACTGAAGACACACGGCCGGTACGACGCGGCTTCTGCCACCGCGTCCCCCGGCGTCGCCTGGCCCGGCGGTAAACGCTTGGCGGTGTATGTGGCCGTGGGGGTGGAGGAATACGCCTTCGGCCACGGCAAGACCGAAGACCTGATGCCCGGCGTGGCCGCGCCCGACATGGTCAACACCAGTTGGCGCGACTACGGCAACCGGGTGGGCGCCATGCGTTTGCTGCAGCGGCTGGCGCGTTTTGGTGTTCCCCCCACGGTGCTGCTGAACACGGCGGTGTACGAGTCGGCTCCGCAACTCATTGCGCTGGCGCGCGAGCTGAAGGCTGAATTCATCGGCCACGGCATTGCCAACTCCGATTCGCTGGAGGGCATGGACCCGGCGCAAGAGCAAGCGTACTTAGCGCAGGTTTCGGCTCGCATTGCTGCGCAAGAAGGGCAAGCGCCGCTAGGCTGGTCAAGCCCGTGGCTCACACAAACGCCGCACACACTGGATTTGTTGGGCGAATGCGGCTACCGCTTTGTGATGGACATGCGGCTGGACGATGTGCCGGTGTGGCTCAACACCCGATCAGCGCCACTGCTGGCCATGCCCTATGCGCTGGAGCTGAATGACAGCACCTCCATCATCGGCCGCCAGGTGGGCGCGGCGGAGTTTGCCGACATGCTGATCGACGAGTTTGATGAACTGTTGGAGGCATCGCAAGAAAAGCCGCTGGTGATGAGCGTGGTGCTGCACTCGTTCATCTCGGGTGCGCCGTTTCGCTTGCGACAGCTGACGCGGTTCCTTGAACACATGCAGGCCCACAGCGAGGCGGTGTGGTTCACGCAGCCCGGCGCCATCTTCCAAGCGCTGCAGCCGAAGCTTGCTTAACTATGCACCGCTGCGCTGCGCAGCGCAGCGAGCGCATCACCCAGGCGGTAAGCTTGCAGATAGCGTGCCATTTCGTCGTAATGCGCGCCCAGGCGCTGACGCAACAGGGGCGCTGCTTCGGTGAACAGCTCCAGCGCTTCGGCGTCGTCTTCAGACAGCAGCATTTCCAGGCGGGTAATGGCGCGCTGGAAGGTGATGTCATCTGCCGTAGCAGGGTAGGGCGTCGTGTCATCTGCCGCGTGATGCGTGGCTTGTGGCAAGGGCGGCAGGGCGCGGGCGATGGCGGCCACCATCTGCTGCAGTTGATTGTCGAGCGGCTGCAGCAGTGTTTCCTCCAGCGTCTGGGCCGGGAGGCTGTTCTCTTCGCGCAGGGCGAGTTCGGTGGAGGCGGCAAGCGAGGCCAGCGCATCCGCACCGATGGTGGCGGCGGTGCTCTTCAGCGTGTGGATGGCCCGCTCCGCTTCGACCAGATGGCCTTCACGCAGCATGACCCGTGTGCGCTCTACCACCGCGCGCTGGCCCACAATGAATTTGCGCAACAGCGACTCGTAGATGTCGGGACGGTTCAGCACGCGGCGTTGGCCGGATGCCGCGTCGAGCTCGGGGATGCGCAGCAGGCGGGCCGTGATGGCGGCTTGGTCGTCTGGAGAACGTTCGGCCAGTGGCGCATCCAGCGGGGGCGCCACTGGCGCGCTGTAGTTGCTTTCGCTGCCCAAAGGCGCATACAGCGGGCGCGGGGTGGCGTCAGTCGCCATGTTTTTGACGGCGTTGGCGCCGAAGCGGTCTTCGGGCAACCAGCGCAGCAGTTGACCAAAAAAATCGTCGGGCTCAATGGGCTTGGCGATGTGGCTGTTCATGCCGGCGGCCAGGCAGCGCTCGCGGTCACCGCGCATGGTGTTGGCTGTCATGGCCAGCACCGGCAGGCGCGCCCAATTGGCGTTTTCGCGGATGCGGCGCGTGGCGGTCAGGCCGTCCATCACGGGCATCTGCATGTCCATCAACACCAGGTCGTAGGAGCCCTGCGCCAACTGGTTGAGTGCATCTTGCCCGTTGACGGCCACATCCACCTGCAGCGCAGCGGCCTCCAGCAGTTCGCGGCCGACTTGTTGGTTGAGTTCGTTGTCGTCTACCAGCAGAATGCGTGCGCCTCGGATACGTGAGATGTCCAGGCTGGTGATGCTGCCGGCTTGCATGGGGGTGGGCGATGTGGTGCCATGTGCGGCCCCGTAGGTGCCGTTGCCCGTGACGGCCCAGATGGTGTGCAGCAATTGCGTGGGGCGCACGGGTTTTGCAAGGCGCTGCGCGACGCTGGCGGGCGTGGTCTCGTGCGGATGCATGGTGAGCAGGATGGTGCGTGGCGGATGTGCCAGGCGGGCCAGTCCTGCGGCTGTTTGGGCGCCATCCAGGCCGGGCATTTTGCTGTCGACAAACGCCAGCATGAACGGCCGGCTTTGTCCTTCTGCGGCCTGGGCCTTGGCCAGTGCTTCAGTGCCGGTGGTAGCTTCGGTGACATCCACGCCCAACTGGTGCAGCATGGCTACCAATACCTGCCGCGCGGCGGCGCTGTCATCTGCCACCAGTGCGCGGCAGTCGCGCAAGCGTGTGGTCGGCTGTTGGGCGCTGCCCACGCTGGGTTTGCCCGGTGCGAGTTGTGCGGTAAACCAGAAGGTGCTGCCAGAGCCTTCGACACTGCTGAGGCCGACGTTTCCACCCATCAGCACCGCGAGTTTTTTGGCGATGGCCAGGCCCAGCCCGGTGCCGCCATATTTGCGGGTAGTGGACGTGTCGGCTTGCTGGAAAGACTGAAACAACCCGGTTTGTTGATCGGGACTCAAACCGATGCCGGTATCGCGCACTTCAAAGCGCACGGTGACGTTGTCGCTCTGGGTCTTGATGGCCAAGGCCCGCACCAGAATTTCACCTTGCTCGGTGAACTTGACCGCGTTGTTGGCGTAGTTGATGAGGATCTGGCCCAGGCGAAGCGGGTCACCGCGCAAATGGTCGGGCAAGGAGGGGTCGATGTCGAAAATCAGCTCCAGGCCTTTTTGCTGGCATTTCTCGCCAATCAGGTCGGCCACGTGGTCGAGCACGCTGCGCAGTTCGAAATCGATGACCTCCAACTGCAAGCGGTCCGCCTCGATTTTGCTGAAGTCGAGGATGTCGTTGATCAGCCCCAGCAGGTGTTGGCACGCCCGCTGGATTTTGCTGACGTAATCGCGCTGCTGCGGATTCAGTGCGGTCGACATGACCAGGTGGCTCATGCCGATGATGGCGTTCATGGGCGTGCGGATTTCGTGGCTCATGTTGGCCAGGAAGCTGGACTTCATGCGCGAGGCATCTTCGGCCTTGGCGCGCGCGAGCAGCAGTTCGGCTTCGTTGTCGCGCAGTGCTTCTACGGCGGTTTGCAGCGCATGGGTGCGTTCTTCTACGCGCGCTTCAAGCTGCTCTTCACTGCGCTTGAGTTGCTGCACCAGATGGTTTTGTGCCACGATGGCGCTGGCCTTGGCGGTTTCGCGTTTGCGAAATTCGCGCACCATGGCCCAGGCCAGCAAGACGGTCAAGATGGCCAGGAAGATCATCAACCCTGCGGTGCGCAGAATCTGAGTTCGCACGGCACGCGCGCGATCATCTGCCAGTGTGGAAGACACTTGCACCGAGAGCGTGGTGAGGTCGTGCACCGGGCCGCGGACATCGCCCAGCGCGGCGCGCAGCTCTTTCAGGTTGTTGCCGGCCTGCCCGAGGTGGGCAATCGGGGCCATGAGTTTGTCCCCTCGGTCGATCAACTGGTGCAGCAGGTCCACGGTGTCGTGGTAGGACGGCTCATCGTCCATCAGACGTTTGGGCGTGCCTTGTTCGACGGTGCCGATGCGGCTGACGAAGATGTCATAACGCAACTGCATGTCACCCAGGCGGTCGGCGGTGGGCTCGGTTTGAAAGTCTGCGAGCGCGCTGTCAAGGCGCTGGACTTCGATGTCGAGCTGCAAAAACGTCCATAGTGCGTTGACATCGCCCAGCCGCATGATGTCTTCGATGCTTTGCACCTGCCGGTACTGGATGAGCCCAATGGCGGCATAAACCAACAACAGCCCGGCCACAATGAAGCGCAGGAGATATTTGCTGATGGTCTGTCGCATGGGGCAGGCGGATTCCTGGCGTGGCGTGGGGCGGCGGGCTAGCGAACGGTGAGCGATTTCAGTTGCCAGGCCGAACGGTTGTAGTAAATCTCGGCGCGTAACTCGGGTGAGCTGTCAAACGGATAGACGATGAACAGTGGGCCTTTTTCGCGAACCGGCATGGGCTTCTCGTTCATCAGCCGGGCGACGATCACGTCGTAACGCACGGCGTCGTTCAGCGGAATGTCTGTCTTGTAGTCGTTCAGGGCTTCGGCCACGATCTTGCTGCCGTTGGCACCAGCGGCGCTCAGGATGTCGCGCAGCAACGGGCCAGTGAAGGTGACGGGCGTGGGATACCACGGCGTTTGCACGGTAAAGGTGCGCTGGGGGAGTTTTTCCAGCATCGCCATGTCAAACGTGGCGCGATCGCCCTGGTTGGGACTGCGCACGTCCCCTTGAATGGTGAGGATCACACGTCCGGTGGGTTTGTCCAGTGCCTGCGCCGTATGGGCAACAGTGAGCAGGCACAAGCCTGTGGCCACCGCGAGGGCTGTGCGCACAACAGGATGTAGAAAAGAGGCGAGGCTGTGCATGGTGGTCTTGGCTCCTGTAAACAATGGGGGACGGCAGCGGGGCCTCAGGGAGCGTGGTCCCCAAAGAAAAGAATGGGGTGCGCTCCGGTGGGCTGCTGTCTCGTAACTGTCATTGACACAAATTGTTGCATGCCACAATGTGTCAGAGGGTGGCGTGTCAAAAACGCACCACGAAAAACAACGAGAGGAGACAAGTACATGCGTGAAACGGATGGTCTTTCGCCTGGGCGGTGGTTAATGCGTCGACTGCGGCTGCAAGGCAAGTTCATGGTCTTGGCATTGGGCGTTTTAGTGCTGTTGGGTTGTGCCATATGGGGGTCAACTGCGATCGAAAACCAAGCCTGGATCCACGCGTTGCTCATGCTCGTCGCTGCCTTGATCTTGTACCTGCTGTGGTCTTTTTACGCAAGCTTCACGGCTGATTTTCGTGGTTTAAGCGCCGTCATGCGCGAGGCGACGCTAGGTAATTTGCGAGCCAATGCAACAGTGCGCGGCCGCGACGAGTTGGCCGATATGGCGCGCTCGCTCGACAACATGGTGCTCACCCTCTCGGGCATGGTGGCTGATATTCGCAGCAATGCCGCACTGGTGGCGCACGCCGGCAAAAGCCTGGCGGCGGGTAACCGCGATCTATCGGACCGTACCGAGCAACAAGCCGCCAACCTGGAACAGACCGCCGCCAGCGTCGAGCAACTGGCCTCTACCGTGCAGCAGAACGCCACCACGGCGGTATCGGCCGACCGGCGTGCCGATGAGGTGCGCCAGGCCGCAGAGGCCAGCGCGGGCGCGATGACCCGCGCAGTGGCCTCGGTGGAAGCCATTCAAGACAGCGCGCGGCGCATGGGCGAAATCGTCGGCGTGATTGACGGCATTGCGTTTCAGACCAACATCCTGGCGCTGAATGCTGCGGTGGAAGCCGCGCGGGCCGGGGAGCAAGGGCGCGGCTTTGCGGTGGTGGCGTCTGAGGTGCGCATGCTGGCGCAACGCTCGGGCGAGTCGGCGCGCGAAATCCGCGACCTGATCAAAACATCGGCTACCCAAGTGGAAACTGGCGCGGCGCTGATCCGCGCAGCGGGCGAGAATATCCACCACATGGCCACCGGCATTCGTGGCGTGGCGGCCAACATGAACGAGATTTCCACTTCAAGCGCAGAGCAAAGCTCAGGCCTGAGTGAGATCACTACAGCGGTGCGCCAACTCGACCAGATCACTCAGAGCAATGCGCAGATGGTGGAGCGTGCGGTAGAACAAGCAGTGCACCTGGAGGGGCGGGCTTCCACACTGTCGCAAGCGGTGGCCAAGTTCACTTTGCAGCAAGGTACGGCCGAAGAAGCGGTGGCCTTGGTGGAGCGTGCGCTGCGGCAGCGCGGTGCTACGTCGCGCGATGGTTTTTTGCAGCAGATCACCAAGCCCAACGGCGGCTTCCATGACCGGGACATGTACGTGTTTGCGCTTGACAGCGAGGGACGCTACCGCGCGTTTGGCGGCAACCCTGCGAAAGTCGGCACCCGGGTGCAAGATATTCCCGGGATTGACGGCAACCGCTTGCTCTCATCCATCGTGGAGCAATGCGAGCAGGAGCCGGGGTGGGTGGAGTACGACATTACCAACCCGGCGAGTGGTGCGGTGCAAACCAAGATGTCGTTTGTGGCCAAGGTGGACGATGTGTACCTGGGCTGCGGCGTGTACAAGACGCTGGCGGCACGGGCCGCCTAGCGCAAGTCTTTAAGCCCCGGCCCGGCGTGCTCGCGCACGTGCCATGGCTGCTTCAATGGCGGCACGTTTGGGGTCCGCGATGGCTGCCACTGGTTCCGGCGCTGCGGGAGCGGCAGCGGGCTGCGCTTCTGCCACGGCAGCTTGTATTGAAGGCGCCGCAGATGCTGCAGATGTTGCGGGAACCCGCACTCGCTCTGTTGATGGCTGGCGCTTCTGGTGCAGTGTGTAGCGTTGGCGGGCTTTCTCCGCTTCGGCTGCTGACCAGGCTGCCCAGCCGGTTAATGAGCCGGTGACGTTTTCCAGGCTGATGCAATCCACCGGGCACACCGGCAGGCACAACTCGCAGCCCGTGCAATGCGGCGCAATCACCGTGTGCATGAACTTGTTGCTGCCCAGAATGGCGTCGGTGGGGCAGGCTTTGATGCACAAGGTGCAGCCGATACACCAGTCTTCGTCAATCACCGCCAGTGTGCGTGGCTGCTCCAGCCCGTGCGTGGGGTCTAGCGGCAACACGGCGCGGCCAGTGATCTGCGCTAAACGCTCTACACCTTCGGCACCGCCGGGGGGGCATTGGTTGATGTTGGCCTCGCCCACGGCTACGGCTTGCGCGTAGGCGCTGCAGTCGGGGTAGCCGCAACGGGTGCATTGGGTTTGCGGCAGGGCTTGGTCAATACGCGCGGCCAGAGCCGACACTGAAGGTGCGGCAGATTCCAGCAGAAGCTCAGTCACACAGTCTCCGGCAGCTTAGGCCTTGGGCGTTTTGCGTGCGGCGCTTTTGGCGGATGCAGATGCGGTCGCGCGTGGGCTTGGTTTGGCAGCGGGCGTAGCGGCCTTGGGCTTTGCCGTTCGGCTGGGCTTGGCCGCCGATGCCTGGGCGCGCTCGGACGTTTCCAGCGGCAGCGCTTTTTGCCGCGGTGCGACGGCTGCGACGGCTTTTTCAGCGCTTGCAGATTTCGCCGCGCTGGTGCTGCGCTGTGTGGCTGCCGCCGCAGGCTTGGCTGCAGGTGCGGTTGCTGTTTTGGAGGAGTGTGCGAGGATGAAGTCTTTCACCGTCGGATACACAATTTCGCGCCAGCGGCGGCCGCTGAAAATACCGTAGTGGCCTGCACCTTTGACTTCAAAGTGCTGTTGTTGGTCGGCCGGGATTTGCGTGCACAGGTCGTGTGCGGCCTTGGTCTGGCCCGAGCCGGAAATGTCGTCCAATTCACCTTCGACGGTGAGCAGCGCGCAGTGGGTGATGTCTTGCGGGCGCACCAGTTCCAAGGCGCCATCAGGACTCTTCACCTGCCAGGTGCCGTTGACCAGCTTGAAGTCCTGGAAAACGGTGGCGATGGTTTCCAGGTAGTAGTCGGCGTCCATGTCGAGCACGGCGTTGTACTCGTCGTAGAACTTGCGGTGCACTTCAGCGCTGACGTCGTCGCCCTTGAGCAAGTCTTTGAAGTAGTCGTAGTGGCTCTTGGCGTGGTGCTCGGGGTTCATGGCCACGAAGCCGGTGTGCTGCAGGAAACCAGGGTACACGCGGCGGCCAGCGCCGGGAAAGCTGGCGGGTACGCGGTAGATCACATTGTTTTCAAACCACTCGTAGCTCTTGTTCATGGCCAGGTTGTTGACGGCAGTGGGCGACTTGCGCGCGTCGATCGGGCCGCCCATCATGGTCATCGACAACGGCAGTGTTTCGCCGCGCGAGGCCATCAACGACACGGCGGCCAGCACCGGCACCGTGGGCTGGCACACGCTGATGACGTGACAGTGGCCGTAAGCCGCCTGGATGTGGCGAATGAACTCTTGCACGTAGTTCACGTAGTCGTCGAGGTGGAACTCGCCTTCCGACAAGGGCACTAGGCGCGCGTTCTTCCAGTCGGTGATGTAGACCTTGTGGTCCTTCAACATGGACTTGACGGTGTCGCGCAGCAGCGTGGCGTAGTGGCCGGAGAGCGGCGCCACGATCAATACCGCTGGCTGGCCCTTGATCTTGGAGAGCGTTTGCACGTTATCGGTGAAACGCTTGAAGCGGCGCAACTCGCAAAACGGCTTGTCGATCTCTACACGTTCGTGAATGGCGACGTCTGTGCCGCCAACTTCAATGGTTTTCAGGCCGAACTCTGGTTTTTCGTAGTCTTTGCCCAGGCGGTAGAGCAGGTCGTACCCGGCGGAGATGCGGTTGGTCAGGCTGTTTTTGCCCAGTGGTGCAGCGGCACTGCTGTACAGCTTGGAGGCGGCCAGTGCAAAGTCTGCAAAGGGTTCCATCAGGGCGCGTTGGTTTTCGTAGATTTGGTACAGCATGGGGCGCTCGGGGCAGTGAAATGTTGCAGTGCAATATAGCAGTTGCAGATGATGTGCGTGATGTGGGTATCACCAAGATGGCGCACGGTGCATGGATTTTGTGCGTTATGCCCATGGCATTAAACAGTGTTAAATAGAATTTGTGCTATTTTGCGCAAATAGCCGGTTGAATGCAGCGCGGGGCCAAGCCCGATGCACCGTCTGCCGTCTTCCGCACCCATGCAACTGGTTGTTGCCTTGGGGTGATTTGTCGCCCCACGGAGCCCACTTGTATGCCGATTTCGACGTCAGTTTCTTCCATGCCTGCGGCTCTTTCCAGCAGCAGCGCCCAGTTTGATTTTTTGCAGCCATCGCCGCGTATGCCGGTGATGTTCATCGGCCACGGCAGCCCCATGAACGCCATCGAAGACAACCGTTTTCGGCGCAGTTGGGAGGCCCTGGGCAGCGCGTTTGGCGACAGCCTGCCGATGCCGCAACTGATTTTGTGCATCTCCGCGCACTGGATCACGCGTGGGTGGTGGCTCACCGGCATGGCCAAGCCGAAGACGATTCACGACTTTGGCGGCTTTCCACAAGCCTTGTTCGACCAGCAATACCCCGCGCCCGGCGCGCCGGGCGTAGCCGAGGTGCTGGCGGCGCAATTGACGGCCCCCGATACACGCGGCCGCCTGGGCGTGGATGCCAGTGAATGGGGTTTTGACCACGGCACCTGGTCCATCCTGCAGCCGATGTTTCCTGCCGCGAAGATTCCGGTGCTGCAGCTAAGCATGGACTACAACCGCCCGCCGATCGAGCACTTTCAACTCGGCCAGCAGCTGCGCGCGTTGCGCGAGCGTGGTGTGTTGATTGTGGGCAGCGGCAACATCGTGCACAACCTGCGCGCCATCATGCGGCACGCGGGCGACAACCAAACCTATGAGTGGAGCCAGGAGTTTGACCAAACGATAGCCGGCCAAATCCGGCAGGGCCAGCTAGAGGACTTGGCCGACTTTCAATCCTTGGGCCAAGTGGCGCGTATGGCCCACCCCACCTACGACCACTACTTGCCTTTGCTGTATGCGGCGGGTGCGGTGGATGCAGGTGAGACGCCGCGCTTTTTCAACGAAGCGTTTCAAGCGGGCTCGATTTCGATGCGTTCGGTGGTCTGGGGTTGAGGGCGTTTTGCTATCAATAGAGAAGCTGTTTGCGCTTGTCTGATAAGCGCAAACAGCTTGTTTTCCTTAAATTTCCGTAAATGCAAAAAAGGCCTGCCCAGGTTGCCCGGGCAGGCCTTTTTAGCTAGATGGGGAGACGATTAGCTCGTTTCCAGCACCTTGGCGATCGACGCACACACGTGGCCGATGTTCTTGCTGTTCAGCGCGGCCACACACATGCGGCCGGTGTCGGTGCCGTACACGCCAAACTCGGCGCGCAGGCGCACCATTTGGTCTTTGGTCAGGCCGGAGTAGCTGAACATGCCGATCTGGCTGGTGATGAAGCTCATGTCGCGTTGCACGCCGGCGGCCTTCAAGCCGTCGACCAGCGCCTGGCGCATTTGCTTGATGCGCACGCGCATCTCGCCCAGTTCCTTCTCCCACAGCGCGCGCAACTCGGGGTTGCCCAGCACGGCGGCCACCACCGCGCCACCGTGGATCGGTGGGTTGGAGTAGTTGGTGCGGATGGCGATCTTCAGTTGGCTCAACACGCGGGCGGTCTCATCCTTGTCGGCGCACAGCACCGACAGCGCACCCACGCGCTCGCCGTACAGGCTGAAGCTCTTGGAGAACGAGGTCGACACAAAGAACTGCAGGCCAGAGGCCACAAACTTGGCGATCACGGCGCCGTCTTCGGTGATGCCGTGGCCAAAGCCTTGGTAAGCCATGTCGAGGAAAGGCGTGAGGTTCTTCGCCTTGACGACGGCGATGACCTGATCCCACTGGTCGGCCGTGATGTCGTAGCCGGTGGGGTTATGGCAGCAGGCGTGCAGCACCACGATGGTGCCGGCTTCGCTGGCCGTCAGGCTGGCCAACATGCCGTCGAAGTTCACGCCGCGCTTGGCTGCGTCGTAGTAGGCGTAGTTTTCGACCACAAAACCGGCGTTGGTGAACAGCGCGCGGTGGTTTTCCCAGCTAGGGTCCGAAATCAGCACCTTGGCGTTGGGGTTGACTTTCTTCAGGAAGTCGGCGCCGACCTTCAGGCCGCCGGTGCCGCCCACGGCTTGCACGGTGGCCACGCGGCCAGAGGTCACGGGCTCGGAGTCAGCGCCGAACACCAGCGCCTTGACGGCGTTGTCGTATGCCACGATGCCGTCGATGGGCAGGTAGCCACGTGGCGTGGGCTTTTCCAGCATGGCCTTTTCAGCGGCGCGCACGCAATCCAGCAGGGGCAGCTTGCCGTTGTCGTCGAAGTACACGCCCACGCCCAAGTTGACTTTGTCTGGGTTGGTGTCAGCGGCAAATTGTTCGTTGAGTCCCAGAATCGGGTCGCGGGGCGCCATTTCGACGGCGGTGAACAAAGACATGAGGAGTCCTAAGCGGTTGGTCGTGTGAAGTGAAGAGGGCCGGCGCACGCAGGTGGTGCAAGCGGCCCGAAATTTTAGCCGAGGTGGTGCAACGCCTTCGGCTGGCCTTGATGGCAACGTTGGTAAAGCTCCTCTGTGGTGCTGCTGGCGCTATGCACTGAGTCGACGGGCCTGGGTTTACAGCGCTGCGGAGAGCAATGCCAGGCCAGAGAGCAGCAGCATCCCGTCCAGCAAGCGCTCGAACATTTTTGCGGGCAGCCGCAACACAAAGGCTTTGCCGACGAAGGTGCCCACGGTCAACGCGGCACCCACTAGCAAGCCCTTCAACACCAAGTCAAACGGCAACGCGCCCAGAGATGAAAACATCAGCGCCTTGCTCACATACAGCGCCAAGGCACTCGCGGCCTCGGTAGCGAGAAAGGCGCCTTTCACCAAACCATAAGCCGAGAACGCCGGCACGCTGAGCGGCCCGGTAGACAGCACCACGCCCGTCAAGTAGCCAATGACGGAACCGGCAAGCGCCAGTTGCCAAAGATTCAAGCGCCATTGGCGCCGTTGCAGAAAGTGGCGAGCGGGCACCACCAGCACAAAAAACAGCCCAAGTGCGATGTCTACCGCGTGCGCCGGCATGGCCCACAGTGTTCTGGCCCCGAGTGCCGCAGCCGGCGCACCCGGCAGCGCGTAGGCACAGACGGCGCGCCAGTCCACTTCGCGCCACCATGCCCACACACGCCCGGCGTTGCCCACCACCGCTGCCACCGCCATGATGGGCACCGCTTGTTTCGGCCCGAATGCGTGCACCAAGACCGGCAGCAACATCACCGAAGAACCGGTGCCAATCACCCCGCTGATCGCGCCCGCCGCCAAGCCCACGATGAGCACCAAAAAATATCCCGCCAGCATTTCGCCCCCTTTTGTTTCTATTGCAGCTTAGCGGGCTACATGTGCCATGCGCTTGAGTGCCACTGCCAGCCTTTTAACGCCCAGTTCAATTTGCTCCGGCGTTAGCGTCGAGTAGCCCAACACCAGCGCTGCCGGGCGACTGTTAGGCGCCGGTTGTGCCTGCGGCAGATAAAGCGGCGCGAGCGGGTAGACCAACACCTTTTCAGCGCGGGCCGCTGCGACCAGAGCCGCTTCGCGCGTGCTGTGCACTTGGTTGAACTGCACCACCAAGTGCAGACCGCTGGCCGCACCCAGCACCGTGACTTGGGTGAACAGATGCCGCTCCAATGCGGCCACCAAAGTGTCGCGCCGGGTTTGCTGCAGCCGCCGCACACGGCGCACGTGGCGCTCGTACGCGCCGCTCTCCAGCAACCGCGCCAGAGTGCGTTGCGGGTGGGAAGCCACGTGCCGGTCGATCAGCCGTTTGGCCGTGGCGAACGTGGCAGCCAGCGCCGGCGGCAAGACCATGTAGCCCAGGCGCAACTGCGGCGACAGGGTTTTGGAAAAGGTGCCCACGTAGATCACGCAGCCTTGGGTGTCGAGCGACTGCAGCGTGGCTTCGGGGCGCACGGCGTAGCGGTACTCGCTGTCGTAGTCGTCTTCCAAAATCCAGGCCTGCTGCCGGGCCGCCCACTGCAGCAACGCGTGGCGCCGCCCAACGGGCAAGAACGCGCCCAGCGGATACTGGTGTGTGGGCGTGACATAGACCAGCCGCGCTGCCGCAACGCTGGCAAGGTCATCGGTTTGCAAACCGTGTGCATCCACACCAATGCCTTGTAGGTGGGCGCCCAGCACCTCGAACGCGTGGTGGGCCATGCGGTAGCCGGGGTTCTCCACCACCACGGTGTCGCCCACGTCGACCAGTAAACGGGCGCACAGGTCGACGGCTTGCTGCGAGCCATTGACGATGATGAGTTGATCCACTTCGCACGTCAGCCCCCTGGCGCGTGCCAGATAGCTTTGCAGCGCACGGCGCAGGCCCGCGTCGCCGCGTGGGTCGTCGTATGCCAGCCGTGCCGGGCGCTCGTGTTCCACCTGGCGTGCGGCCTTGCGCCAGGCCAGCGTGGGGAAGTCGCGGCCAGACAGCGGGCCGTAAAGAAAGTCGATGTGGCTAGAGAGCGGCGCTTCTACAGGCGGCAGTGCCAAGTCAGCGATGCGGCCCCCCACGCTGGAGAGGCGGGGCGTAGCGCTTGGGCGGTGTGCGCGTGGCTTGGTTGCTTTGGCGGTTTGGGGTGCCTTCGCGCCAGAGGCAACCCGGCTGTGGGCCCCGGGCTGGGTTTCAATGAACCCCTCGGCAGCCAGTTGCTCATACACCGCCGACACGGTGGTACGCGAGAGGCCGCGTTCCGCGCTGCAAGCTCGGGTGGAGGGAAGGTGTGAGCCTGCGGCGTAGGTGCCGTCGAGGATGCACGCCTTGAATTCCTCATAGAGCGCGCGGCCACGGCCCCGAGTGGGAGGTGGTGGCTGGTGGGGCATCAGGGCAACTGGTCTGGTCATTTTTTTCAAAATTGGCGCTTTTCATCATGCCAGATCAAGCCGATTGTGGCGGCTCTTTGTCTCCTCACCTCGCCACCACATTCCCCACAAAGGTCAGCCATGTATGTCCCGCCGCATTTCGCCGAAACCCAAATGGATGAACTCCATCGCGTGATTCGAGAGCACCCCTTGGGCACACTCGTGACCCACTCGGCCAGCGGCTTGGATGCCAACCACATCCCTTTTGAGCTCGACCCCCAACGCGGAACCCATGGCACGCTGGTGGCGCACATTGCGCGGGCGAATCCCTTGTGGACGGACTTGTCGCGTGCGCCAGAAGTGATGGTGGTGTTTCGCGGCGCGCAGGGCTACATCTCGCCCAGTTGGTACCCCAGCAAACACGAAGCGCACCGCCAGGTGCCGACCTGGAACTACGAGGTGGTGCACGCCCACGGCACACTGCGGCTGATCGACGACGAAAAGTTTCTGCTCGGCATCGTCGGCCGGTTGACGCGACGCTTTGAGGCCACCGAAACGCCGCCCTGGAAGATGGCCGATGCGCCGCGCGACTATCTGCAGCAGATGCTCAAGATGATTGTCGGTGTGGAGATCGACATCACCCGCCTGGAGGGCAAGCGAAAGCTCGGGCAGAACCGGGAAATGCGTGACCGCGAAGGGGCGATTGCGGCGCTACGCGAACGCGGCAATGTGGGGCTGGCATCTGCGATGGAACGCCCATTGAGCGAGCACTAACGTCACGCCGCTGGCGCCGCATGGCGAATTTCTGCGAGCAGCGCCAACGCCGCTGCCGACAGGTGCGCGCCCGCCCGCGTGGTCACGCCAATGTGGCGCTGCAGCCCCTCCATGGGCAATGGCAACATGCGCAGTTGGCCGGCCTCCACCTCGTAGCGCATTTGGTGGGTGGAAAGGACTGTGAGCATCGGCCCCTGTAGTAGCAGGCCGCGCACCAGGGCCAGGTCGCCGGTTTCCACGGCCGGCACGGGCGGTGCCTCGCCGTGTGCTTCGAAGAACTTGGCCAGCGATTCACGCAAAGGTGTGCTGGGTCGTGACAGTACCCAGGGGTAGGCACGTAGGTCTTGAAAGCGTATGCGGCGGCGCTGCGCCAGCGGGTGGTTGGCGGCGGCCATCAGACCCAGCCGGTCGGCAAACAGGGGTTCGCTAGTCAAGGCTTTGTCGGCCAGCGGGCGCAGTGCACCCACGATGAAATCGACCTTGCCGTTCAACAGGCCGGCGCACAGTTGTTCGTAGGGGCTCTCCAGCGAGTTCACACGCAGGTGCGGGTGTTTGGCCAGTAGCGCGCTGATGGCCTGCGGCAACACGTGTGTGCGCACCAGCGGCAGCGAACCCACGGTGATGGCGCCTGCCATGTGGCCCGTGGCCGCCGCCACGTCGTCTTCGAGGTAACGCAACTCGGCCAGCGCGCGGTCGAACCGCAAGACCCAGCGCGCGCCAAGGTCGGTAGGCATCAAGCCGCGTGCGGTGCGTAGAAAAAGCTTGTGCCCGAGTGCGTTTTCCACCCGCGCAATCGCTGCGCTCACGGCCGGTTGCGAAACCTCCAACTGCCGTCCCACCGTGGGCATGTGGTGCACCTCGGCCAGCAGCGAGACGGCAAGCAGGCGCCGCTCGTCAAACAACGCATCCACCGCCGTGGCCGCCAGCGTGGCACCGGCAGATGCGGCTTCATCCAAGACGGCGGTGAGTTCATGTTCGATGCGCAAAAAGCGCTTGTGCGCGAGTTCCCCCGTGGGCGTGAGCAACATGCCACGGCCCTTGCGCTCGAACAAGGTGGTGCCCAGTGCCTCTTCCAATAAAGCGATGGAGCGGCTGACCGCAGAGGCTGCGCGCAGCAGCGCATCGGACGAGGCGCGTATGCCGCCCTGGCGAACCACGGTGCCCAATGTGCGGAGATGGTGAAGTGACAGCATGTCGGCATCGTGCCACGTATCTGCAAACCAATCATCAATGGATTCGAACGCTGGGGCTGCGATAACGCAACCCTCAGGCGCAGCAGACTCCACACAATCGTCGAAAAAATGCCGCAGGGCTGGAGATGCTTCTCTGCAAGCTGTGCGCGCTTTACAAAGGAGACAAAAAATGAAGCCCAACACCGGGTCACAAGTGCCGTCCGCGTGCGATGGCGTCTATTCGTCTGCCACGTTTGGCTGTACGAGACGCGTTGGTTCGTTTCGAACAGTCTTCGCATTCTTGAAATCTCTTCATGCATAAGGACAGCACCATGCACACGATTTTGGGCATCATCGGCTTCGGCGAAGTCGGTGGTATTTTTGGCCGGGGCCTGCGCGACAAGCCAGGTGTGGAGGCGGTGCACGCTTGGGACTTGAAGTTTGCGGTTGCTTCATCTGTTTCAGCCGCTTCGTCTTCGCAAGCCCGCGCAGCCGCACAAGAGGCGGGTGTGCAGGCAGCGGCCGACATGGCGGCGCTGTGCGCCAGCGCCAACCTGCTGGTCTCGGCCGTCACCGCGTCCAACACTTTGGCCGTGGCCGAAGAGGCGGCGCGGCACGTGCGGCCCGGCACGGTGTTTCTCGACCTGAATTCAGCGTCTCCCGGCACCAAGCAACGTGCGGCCAAGCTGTTGGAAGCGGCTGGCGCGCAGTATGTGGAAGCGGGGGTCATGACCTCGGTGCCGCCCTATGGCATTCGCGTGCCCATGCTGCTGGGTGGTGCACAGGCCGAACCGCTCGCCGCGAAGCTCAAGGACTGGGGCATGGATGCCAAGGTTGTGTCGAGCAAGCTGGGTGTGGCCTCGGCCATCAAGATGAGCCGCAGCATCATGATCAAAGGCCTGGAGGCTTTGGTGATTGAGAGCTACACCAATGCCCGGCGCTATGGCGTGGAAGAACACGTGTTGCCCACGTTGAAAGAAACCTTTCCGCAGATCGACTGGGATGCCCAAGGCGCCTACTTCTTCAGCCGCGTGATGCAACACGGCAAACGCCGTGCCGAAGAAATGCGCGAGGCGGCTAACACTGTGTCAGAAGGCGGCTTTGCGCCACTGATGGCCAGTGCCATTGCCGAAAAGCAAGACTGGGTGGCCGGGCTGGCGCGCGAAGGTTTGTTTGACGGCCTCCCGGCCAAAGCGCCGTGGCAGGAATATGCGGATCGGCTGATTGCACATTCCGACTCTCTTGCCAAAGCGAAGTAGCGCTTTTCTGCTGGCAAAAAATAAAAAGGAGACAAGCAAATGAAGAACATCGAAAACAACACTTCTCGACGCCACTTCAACCTCGCACTGCTGGCCACGGCGCTGCCGTTGTCGGCCATGGCGCAGTCTGGCGCCGGCACTTATCCCAGCAAGTTGATCCGCATGGTGGTGCCGTTCACACCCGGTGGTTCCACCGATATTTTGGGGCGCACCATCGGCCAGCAGTTGACGCAGGCCTGGGGCCAGTCGGTGGTGATCGACAACGTGCCCGGCGCGGGCGGCAGCATTGGTGCCGACAAGGTGGCCAAGGCCCCAGCCGATGGCTACACCTTGCTGATGGGCCACATCGGCACCTTGGCGGTGACGCCGTCACTCTATCCCCGTTTGCCATACGACCCCATCAAGAGTTTTGCCGCCGTGGCCTGGGTGGCGCGGGTGCCGAATGTGCTGGTGGTGCACCCCTCCGTGCCGGTCAAAACCGTGCAGGAACTGGTGGCCTATGCCAAGGCCAACCCCGGCAAGATCAACTACGGCTCGGGCGGCAATGGCAGCGCGGCGCACATCGCCACCGAATACCTCAAGCTGCAGACCGGCACGCAAATGCAGCACGTGCCTTACAAGGGCACAGCACCAGCGGTAACCGATCTGGTGGCCGGGCAAATCCAACTGATGTTCACCGGCGTGCCGGCGGTGATGGCGCAGGTGAAGGCCGGGCAGTTGCGCGCGCTGGCCGTGTCGTCGCCCAACCGCGTCAAAGCCGTGCCCGAGTTGCCGACGGTGGCCGAAAGCGGCTACCCCGGCTTTGAAGCCGACCAGTGGTACGGCGTGGTGGCGCCTGCAGGCACGCCGCCGGACGTCATCGCCAAGCTGAACCAGCAGATCAACAAGATGCTGGCCTCGCCCGAGATCACCACCCGCTTGGCCAGCGAAGGGGCCGAGGCCACGCCCAACTCACCCAAAGTGTTTGCCGACTTGATCGCCAGCGAAATCGCGCGCTGGCGCACGGTGATTGAGAAGGGCGGGGTGAAGGTGGAGTGACGCCCTGTTGGCGCGGGCGGGCGCGCCGCCTTCTTTGCTGCCGGTGCTGCCCTGGCCTGGCGGTTGCTGACTTAGACTCCATAGGCTGACATGCCCCGTTTCGCTACTTCGATGGTTTCCATCGATGGCATACTTTTAAAGTCGGCGGGGCAATTCTCAAACCCCATTGGCCGCAAGCGGTCGCCGTCACCCCTATTGATTTGCCGCAGTCTTCGCCTTCTTCTTCGACGGCACCCGATCCAAAGTTACCGTGAAGACGAACGAAATCAAAGGCTTCATCCTCACCCGCCATTGGCGGGATGCCCCCGCTGGTACCGAAATTGAGCTGTGGGTGGCCACGGATGACGGGCCGCGGAAACTGCTCATTACCGCACAATCGTCTGTGGCTTTCGTGCCGGTGCAGCATCGGGCCGCGCTTGAGATTCAACTGGCCAGCTTCCCCAGTCTGCAAGTGCGGCCGCTTGAGCTGAAGACCTTTCACCAGGAACCGGTTGTGGGTGTCTACGCGACGCATTTCCGGCAACTTGGGCGGCTGGCACGGGCGCTTCAGTCGCAGAACATCCCCGTGTTCGAAGCCGATGTGCGCCCGCACGACCGCTATCTGATGGAGCGGTTCATCACGGCGGGCGTGCTCATTGAAGGTGGCCAAGCAGAGGGCGCCACGCTTGTGGATTGCAGACTCAAACCGGCGCCCGACTACCGGCCTGCGCTGAAGGTTGTGTCGCTGGACATTGAGACCAGTCAGCACGAGGCGTTGTACTCGGTGGCGTTGGACGGGATGGCCGAGCGCGTGGTGTTCATCCTCGGAGAGCCACCGGCTGAGCAGAGTGAGCCGGGTGAGTCTTTTGACTTCGCACTCGTCTACTGCCCGACCCGTCTGGTGATGATCGAGCGTCTCAATGCCTGGTTCGACCGCAACGACCCCGACGTCATCGTCGGCTGGAACGTGATCCAGTTTGACCTGCGGGTGCTGCAGAAGACCGCTGACGATTGCGGTGTGAAGCTGCTGCTGGGCCGGGACCGCCAACCCACGCAGTGGCGCACCCACCCTGGCAAACAGGGTTACCTGTTCGCGCCCACGCCGGGTCGGCTGGTCATCGATGGCATCGATGCCCTGAGGGCTGCGGTGTGGAGCTTCCCGTCCTTCAGCCTGGAGAACGTCTCGCAGACGTTGTTGGGCGAGGGCAAGGCCATCGGTGACGAGTACGACAAGATGGCCGAGATTGAGCGCCGCTATCAACAGGACAAACCGGCCCTGGCCGTCTACAACATCCGCGACTGCGAGTTGGTCTTGCGCATCTTCGAGAAAGCCAAGCTGCTGCAGTTCGTGCTTGAACGGGCGCAGACCACCGGCTTGCAGGCAGACCACTTTGGCGGCTCCATCGCCGCCTTCAGCCACCACTACCTGCCGCGCATGCACCGCAAGGGCTATGTTGCGCCGAATGTAGGCGAGATCGCGACCAAGGCTTTTCCCGGTGGCTATGTGATGGACTCGAAGCCCGGGTTTTATGACTCGGTTGTGGTGCTGGACTACAAGAGCCTGTACCCCTCGATCATCCGAACCTTTCTGGTCGACCCCGTGGGCTATGCAGAAGGCATGAACCTGGCTGATGCTGCGATGGGTGTGCCGGGCCCGCAGGGGACTGTGTTCTCACGCGAGACGCACTGTCTGCCAGAGATCGTGACCACGCTTTCAACCGCCCGCGATGAAGCCAAGCGGCTCAAGAACGAGCCGTTGTCGCAGGCCCTCAAGCTGTTGATGAACTCGTTTGCCGGCGTGCTGGGGGCCACCGAGTGCCGCTTCTTCAACCCCAAGTTGGTTTCCGCAGTGACCCTGCGTGGGCACGAGATGATGAAACTCACCCGCGTGTTTGTGGAAGAACGGGGCTACGAGGCCATCTACGGAGATACCGACTCCATCTTTGTGTGGTTGAAGCGAGCCCACACGAATGGCGATGCACATGCCGTGGCGGCAGAGTTGGTGCGCGACATCAACGCCTGGTGGAGTCGTACCCTGCGCGACGAGCAGGGGCTGGAGAACTTTCTGGAAATCGAGTTCGATACCCACTACAAGAAGTTCTTCATGCCGACCATTCGTGGCTCAGACGTGGGCAGCAAGAAACGCTACGCGGGTTTGAGCGTCGATGTCCACGGCCAAGAGGAAATGGTCTACCGGGGCCTGGAAATGGCCCGCAGTGACTGGACGCCGCTCGCCCGGCAGTTCCAGGAGGGGTTGCTGACGCGCATTTTCCGAGACGAGCCGCACCGTGCCTTCGTCACCCACTATGCGCAGTCAACGCTGGCGGGTGAAAAGGATGATTTGCTGGTCTACCGCAAGCGCTTGCGCCATCGGCTGGACGCTTACGAGGTCAATGTGCCGCCGCAAGTCCGCGCGGCGCGCATCGCCGACGAGCACAACGCAAGGGTGGGGCGGCCCAAGCAGTACCAGAACGGTGGGTGGATTCAATACGTCATGACCGTCAGCGGGCCTGAGCCATTGGAAGTGCGCCAGTCCAAAATCGACTACGAGCACTACCTGGCCAAGCAAATTCAGCCGATAGCGGATGCGATTCTTTTCCCAAAGGGGGAGAGCTTTGCAACGCTGACCACTTCTCAGCAAAGCCTTTTTGAAGACAGGTAGCGGCAGGTCATACCACGGTCGTTTGGGGCCTATGCGGCTCGGCACGGCACAGGTAATCTGTATTAATATACAGTGTTGTGTGGCTTGGCTAGGGCTTGTTGAGAAGCCGAGCCCGCCCCACATGGGTTACAACGGACTCCAGCCAGAACATACCTCCACGACGCCCCGCCATGCCTGCACCCAAAAAAACCACCCCCACTGAAATCGACGACGCCGTGGGCGCCGTTGCCGCCAACGATGCGCCACCCCAAGGCGTGTTCGTGACCTACGAGGGGTCGCCATTTGAGTTGTACCAGCCGTACCCTCCAGCGGGCGATCAGCCCGAGGCGATCGACAAGCTGGTGGAAGGGGTGAACGACGGCGAGGTGTTTCAAACCCTGCTGGGCGTGACGGGTTCGGGTAAAACCTACACCATGGCCAACACCATTGCGCGGCTGGGGCGGCCGGCGATTGTGTTTGCACCCAACAAGACACTGGCGGCGCAGTTGTACAGCGAGTTTCGCGAGTTCTTTCCGAAGAACGCGGTCGAGTATTTCGTCAGCTACTACGACTACTACCAGCCCGAGGCCTACGTGCCGCAGCGCGACTTGTTCATCGAGAAAGATTCTGCGATCAACGAGCACATCGAGCAGATGCGCCTGTCGTGCACCAAGAGCATCATCGAGCGGCGCGACGTGGTGATTGTGGCCACCGTCTCCGCCATCTACGGTATTGGCGAGCCCGAGAGCTACCACCGTATGGTGATGACGCTGCGCAGCGGCGACAAGATGGGTCAGCGCGACGTGATTGCGCAGCTCATCCGCATGCAGTACCAGCGCAACGACACCGACTTTGGCCGCGGCAAATTTCGCGTGCGTGGCGACACCATCGACATCTTTCCGGCCGAGCACTCCGAGCTGGCCATCCGTATCGAACTGTTTGACGACGAGATCGAGACGCTGCAACTGTTCGACCCGCTCACCGGGCGCATCAAGCAAAAGATTCCGCGCTTCACGGTCTACCCGAGCAGCCATTACGTCACCCCGCGCGATAAGGTGTTGGCGGCGGTGGAAACCATCAAGATGGAACTTAGCGACCGCCTGAAAGAACTGGTGGGCCAGGGCAAGCTGGTGGAAGCGCAGCGGCTGGAGCAGCGCACACGGTTCGACCTGGAAATGCTGTCGGAGATCGGCCACTGCAAGGGCATCGAAAACTACACCCGCCACTTAAGCGGTGCCGCTCCCGGCGAACCGCCGTCCACCTTGACCGACTACCTGCCCAAAGACGCGCTGATGTTTTTGGACGAAAGCCACATCCTCATCGGCCAGTTTGGCGGCATGTACAACGGTGACCGCGCACGCAAGACCACGCTGGTGGAGTACGGCTTTCGACTGCCGAGCGCACTGGATAACCGGCCGCTGAAGTTTGAAGAGTTCGAGACCAAGATGCGCCAGGTGGTGTTTGTCTCGGCCACGCCTGCAGATTGGGAGAAAAAGCATACCGGCCAGGTGGTCGAGCAACTGGTACGGCCCACCGGCTTGGTCGACCCCGAAGTTGAAGTGCGCCCGGCCACGCACCAGGTGGACGATGTGCTGCAAGAAATCCGCATCCGTGTGGAGAAAGACGAGCGCGTTTTCATCACCACGCTGACCAAACGCATGGCCGAGCAGTTGACCGACTACCTGACGGACAACGGCGTCAAGGTGCGCTACCTGCACAGCGATGTGGACACTGTTGAGCGCGTGGAAATTCTGCGCGACCTGCGCCTGGGCGCGTTCGACGTGCTGGTGGGCATCAACCTGCTGCGTGAAGGGTTGGATATTCCTGAGGTGTCGCTCGTGGCGATTCTGGATGCCGACAAGGAAGGCTTCTTGCGCTCGGAGCGCTCGCTGATCCAGACCATTGGCCGTGCCGCGCGTAACCTCAATGGCCGCGCCATTCTGTACGCCGACAAGGTCACCGAGTCGATGCGTAAAGCGATTGACGAAACCCAGCGTAGGCGTGCCAAGCAGATCGATCACAACACGCGCCTGGGCATCACGCCGCGCAGCATCGTCAAGCAGGTGAAGGACTTGATTGACGGCGTGTACAGCGAGAAGTCAGGCCGCGAAGCCGAGAAGCTGGCGCAAGACGCCATCCAGCGTGCCAAGGTGGAAGACATGAGCGAGAAGGACATTGCCCGTGAAATCAAGAACCTGGAGAAACGCATGATGGAGCACGCACGCAACCTCGAATTCGAGAAGGCCGCGCAGGTGCGCGACCAGTTGCACGTGCTCAAAACCCGTGCGTTTGGCGCGCCGGGAACCGACAACGTCTAGCCATCGTCTAACCGGCACAGGCCGCCCATTTGCCTCTGCTTCGAGGCGGCTTGGCGAGGGCTTTTGCCCGTGTTTGAAGTGCTGGCACTAAGGGTAAATTCGGATGGTTTGCCGATTACCCGACTAATTCAATGGGGATTGTGCTAGAATTGGGGCAACAACAGGTAACCGGAAGTTGAGGGCTTGGCGCCACACCACGAGGTGGTCGCTGATCAGAGAGGAACTCGCCCCGCATTGCACGCCATACGCATGGGCTGTGCGGGCCATCAACGCTAGGTTTACGCGCACTAGAAGGAGCTTGCGATGCGACTCACCACCAAAGGCCGTTTTGCGGTCACCGCCATGATTGATCTGGCCTTGCGCCAGAACAACGGTCCCGTCACCCTGGCCGCCATCAGCCAGCGCCAACAGATTTCGTTGTCTTATCTCGAGCAGTTGTTCGGCAAGTTGCGCCGTCACGACCTGGTCGAATCCACCCGTGGCCCGGGCGGCGGCTACACCTTGGGCCGTAAAGCGGCCGACATCACCGTGGCCGACATCATTGTCTCGGTAGACGAGCCGATCGATGCGACGCAATGCGGCGGCAAAGAAAACTGCATGGGCGAAGCCGGTCGTTGCATGACGCACGAACTCTGGGCCTCTTTGAACACCCGCATGGTCGAGTTTCTGGACTCCGTCAGCCTGCAAAAGCTGGTGGACGAGCAGCTCGCGAAGGGCGTGCAAGTCGAAACCAAGCCGATGATCAAGCGTGCCATTTCCAGCATGCCCGTGGTCAAGCCGATCCGTGTGAACGCGCCGAATTCGGTGTTCGCGCTGGGCAACGCTTTCGCCAAATCTTAAGGAGTGAAAGTGGCCGCAAACAAGACATGAGCCCTGCAAGGTTTTTGTGAAGTCCGGACACTTCCCTCTGACATAAGTTTTCTTAAATTAACAGTTTTAACGCATCACCCGGCCTTGTGCACTAACGTGCGGCCCGTCGTCGGGTGACAAGGCAGGATTCAAGCCAGCCTTCATCGAGAGCTAGCCAATGGACATGACCCCACACTTCCCGATCTACATGGACTACAGCGCCACCAACCCCTGCGACGAGCGGGTGGTGGACGCCATGATTCCTTGGCTGCGGGAGCATTTTGGTAATCCGGCATCGCGTAGCCACGCGTGGGGCTGGGAAGCGGAAGCCGCTGTTGAAAAGGCGCGCGAACACGTTGCAGCCTTGATCGGCGCCGACCCGCGTGAAATCGTCTGGACTTCGGGGGCCACTGAATCGAACAACCTGGCACTCAAGGGCGCTGCGCAGTTCTACAAGAGCAAGGGCAAGCACATCATCACGGTAAAGACCGAGCACAAGGCTGTGCTCGACACCTGCCGCGAGCTGGAGCGCCAAGGCTTCGAAGTGACTTACCTCGACGTGCAAGAAGATGGCCTGGTGAACCTTGATGTGTTCAAGGCTGCCATTCGCCCCGACACCATCTTGGCCAGCGTGATGTACGTCAACAATGAAATCGGCGTCATCCAAGACATCGAAGCCATTGGTGCCATCTGCCGCGAAAAGGGCGTGATCTTCCATGTCGACGCAGCCCAGGCCACCGGTCGTGTGGCGTTCGACATCTCGAAGATGCCTGTCGACTTGATGAGTCTTACGTCGCACAAGACCTACGGCCCCAAAGGCATTGGCGCCTTGTTTGTGCGCCGCAAGCCACGCATCCGCATCGAAGCGCAAATGCACGGTGGTGGTCACGAGCGTGGCATGCGTTCGGGCACCTTGCCCACGCACCAAATCGTCGGCATGGGCGAGGCTTACCGCATTGCCAAAGAAGAAATGGCTGTGGAAAACGTGCGCATCCAAGCACTGCACGACCGCATGTTGAATGGCCTGAAAGACGTCGAACAAGTGTTCGTCAATGGCCACCTGGAAAAGCGTGTGCCGCACAACCTGAACATCAGCTTCAACTACGTTGAAGGCGAGTCTTTGATCATGGGCATCAAGGGCTTGGCGGTGTCCAGCGGTTCCGCTTGCACGTCGGCCAGCCTGGAGCCGAGCTATGTGCTGCGCGCCCTGGGCCGCAGCGACGAGTTGGCGCACAGCAGCTTGCGCATGACCATCGGCCGTTGGACCACCGAAGCCGATATCGACTACGCAGTGGAAACCATCAAGCTGAACGTGGCCAAGCTGCGTGACCTGAGCCCGCTGTGGGAAATGTACAAGGATGGTATCGACATCAGCACCATCCAATGGACGGCGCATTGATCAGCCAGCGCTGATCAACATCGAGACAACGTTTTTTTGAATCAGGCTAGCGGGGCCGTGTGGTGCCGCGCCGGAAGATGAAGAGGTAACTGAAATGGCTTATTCTGAAAAAGTGGTAGACCACTACGAAAATCCACGCAACGTCGGCTCCTTTGAAAAGGGCGACGATAGCGTAGGCACCGGCATGGTGGGCGCTCCTGCTTGCGGCGACGTGATGAAGCTGCAGATCAAGGTGAACCCGCAAACCGGCGTGATCGAAGATGCACGCTTCAAGACCTACGGTTGCGGCTCGGCGATCGCCTCGTCGTCGCTGGTGACCGAGTGGGTCAAGGGCAAAACTTTGGACGAAGCGGCTGCATTGAAGAACAGCCAGATCGCCGAAGAGTTGGCGCTGCCACCCGTGAAGGTGCACTGCTCCATCCTGGCCGAAGACGCGATCAAGGCCGCCGTCAACGACTACAAACAGAAGCACGCTGCCGCGTCCACCACTGCGGCACCCGTGGCTGCTGCGGTGCACTGAACATGGCTGTCACGCTCACGGAGGCTGCTGCCCGTCACGTTAACCGTTACCTTGCCAAACGTGGCAAGGGCTACGGTGTGCGCCTGGGTGTCAAAACCACGGGCTGCTCGGGCTTGGCTTACAAGCTGGAATACGTGGACGAGATGGCGCCTGAAGACATCGTGTTTGAAGAACATGGCGTGAAGGTGTTGGTAGACCCGAAGAGCATGGCTTACATCGACGGCACCAAGCTGGATTTCGTGCGTGAAGGCCTGAATGAAGGCTTCAAGTTCGAAAATCCGAACGAGCGCGACAAGTGCGGATGCGGCGAAAGCTTCAGAGTCTGATGCTCTGGGGGCTCCGATAAAACCGCCCGTACAACTTGTGCTGGCGGTTTTTTCTTGTGGGCTGCCATCCTCCATTTAAGTCACCATGAATCTCCAATCCGACGACTTCGAACTGTTTGACTTGCCGCGGCGCTTTGCCCAAGACCCGGCCGAGATGGCTGTGCGCTGGAAGGCGCTGCAGCGCGAAGCACACCCTGACCGCTTTGCTGCCCAAGCTGGCGCGGCGCAGCGCATGGCGATGCAGTGGTCGGTGCGTATCAATGAAGCTTGGCAACGCCTGAAAGACCCGCTTAAACGCGCGGCCTACCTGTGCGAACTGGGCGGCGCGCCCATCCAGGCCGAAAACAACACCGCCATGCCCGGCGCGTTTTTGATGCAGCAGATGCAGTGGCGCGAAGACCTGGAAGACGCCAGCACCGCCGCAGAGCTGACGCGTTTACAGGGTGAAGTGGCCGAGGCGCGCCAAGCCGCGCTGGCACAATGTGCCACGCTGCTCGACGATGCCCACGATTACGCCGCCGCCGCCCAACAGGTGCGCGCGCTGATGTTCATCCAGCGTTTTGCCGCCGACATTGAAGACCGCATCGACGCCTCGCTCGACGCGGCGGGGCAGTAGCGACAAGACGTCCAAGAGACGTTTGACGCCACCCTGTTTTCCTCACCCGATATCGACCCGTTACCAGATCTGAATCCATGGCGCTTCTCCAAATTTCCGAACCCGGCCAGGCGCCTGATCCGCACCAGCGTCGCATCGCCGTGGGCATCGACCTGGGCACCACCCACTCGCTGGTGGCCGCGATGCGCAACGGCGTGGCCGAATGCCTCCCCGACGAACAGGGCCGCGTGATCTTGCCCAGCGTGGTGCGTTACCTGACCGGCGACAAGCGGCAAATTGGTTGGGACGCCTTGGCCGCGCAAGCCACCGATCCCGAAAACACCATCGCGTCCGTCAAGCGCTTCATGGGCCGTGGTCTGGGCGATATTGCGCAGCGCGAAAAGCTGCCGTACCGCTTTATCGACAAGCCCGGCATGGTCGGCCTGGAAACCGTGCACGGCGAAAAGTCGCCCGTGGAAGTCAGCGCCGAAATTTTGGCCACGCTGCGCTTCCGTGCCGAAGACAGCTTCAATGACGACCTGTTCGGCGCCGTGATCACCGTGCCCGCGTACTTTGACGACGCGCAGCGCCAAGCCACAAAAGACGCTGCGCAACTGGCCGGCATCAACGTGCTGCGCCTGATCAACGAGCCTACGGCTGCGGCCATTGCCTACGGGCTGGACAACGCCAGCGAAGGCGTCTACGCCGTGTATGACTTGGGTGGCGGCACGTTCGACATCTCGATTTTGCGCCTGACGCAAGGCGTGTTCGAAGTGGTGGCCACCGGCGGCGATTCGGCCCTGGGCGGTGACGACTACGACCGCGCCCTGGCTGACTGGGTGCTGGCGCAAACCAACACTGCCGTCTCCAGCGCCTCTGACAAAGTGGTGCTGCTGGCTGCCGCACGCGCTTGCAAAGAAGCCTTGTCTGCTACTGATTCAGTAGCGTTTGTCGCTGATCTGGAAAGCGCCAAGCTGCAATTTGATGTCAAACGTGCTGACTTTGATGCCGCCACTGCCGCGCTCACCGCCCGCACCATGACCGCCGTGCGCAAGGCCCTGCGCGACGCGGGCCTGAGTGCGCAAGAAGTGCAGGGCGCCGTGATGGTTGGCGGCTCCACCCGCATGCCCCAAGTGCGTGAAGCGGTGGCCAAGTTCTTCGGCCAAGAGCCGTTGACCAACCTCAACCCCGACGAAGTGGTAGCGTTGGGCGCGGCCATCCAGGCCAACCAGTTGGCGGGCAATGCGGGCGCGGACGATTTGCTGTTGCTCGACGTGATCCCGCTGTCGCTCGGTATCGAGACCATGGGCGGCTTGGTCGAACGCATCGTGCCGCGCAACCAAACCATTCCGACCGCCATGGCGCAGGACTTCACCACCTACCAAGACGGCCAAACCGCACTGGCCTTGCACGTGGTGCAGGGCGAACGTGACTTGGTGGCCGACTGCCGCAGCCTCGCGCGTTTCGAACTGCGCGGCATTCCGCCGATGGCGGCTGGTGCTGCGCGCATCCGCGTCACCTTCACGGTCGATGCCGATGGCCTGCTCAACGTCAGCGCGCGTGAACAACTCAGCGGCGTAGAGGCGAAGATTGACGTCAAGCCTTCTTACGGGCTGAGCGACGAGCAAATCGCCCACATGCTGCAAGACAGCTTTGCCACTGCCGCGCAAGACATGCAGGCGCGCGCGCTGGTCGAAGCGCGAGTGGATGCCGACCGCATGCTGCTTGCCACGCGCAGTGCGCTGGCCGCCGATGGCGACCTGCTGACGCCCGCGCAACGTGCCGAGGTCGACACCCTGTTGGCCGCGCTGGAAACCGCCAAGACCACCGAGGACGCGAAGGGCGTGGAAGCCGCCACCGACCGCGTGGCCAAAGGTACAGAAGCCTTTGCCGCGCTGCGCATGAACCGTGGTATCCAACAAGCCCTTTCCGGCCAGAACATCGAGAACCTTTGACATGCCCGTCATCAAAATATTGCCCCACGCCGAACTTTGCCCAGCAGGCGCCCAGATCACCGCACCCGCAGGAACGTCGATCTGCGAGGCCTTGTTGGACAACAAGATCAACATCGAACATGCCTGCGACATGAGTTGTGCCTGCACCACGTGTCACGTGATCGTGCGAGAAGGCTTCAATTCGCTGGGAGAACTCGATGAAAATGAAGAAGATCTGCTGGACCGCGCCTGGGGCCTGGCGCCGCAGAGCCGCTTGAGCTGCCAAGCTTTCTTGGCGCAGCAGGACGTGACGATCGAGATCCCTAAGTACACGATCAACCACGCCAAAGAAAACCACTAAGCTCCTTCCCGTAGTTCTGCTCAGCCCACGCCATGCGCCAAATTGTTCTCGACACCGAAACCACCGGCTTGTCTGCCGCCACCGGCGACCGCATCATTGAAATCGGTTGCGTCGAGTTGCTGCACCGCAAGCTCACGGGCAACAACAAGCATTTCTACCTGAACCCCGGGCGCGACAGCCATGAAGACGCGCTACGGGTGCACGGCATCAGCAACGAGTTTTTGCGCGACAAGCCCAAGTTCGAGGCTGTGGCAGATGAACTGATCGCCTATTTGGCCGGTGCCGAAATCATCATCCACAATGCGCAGTTCGACGTTGGCTTCTTGAACAAGGAGCTGGAGTTGATGGGCCGTGGACCGTTGAGCGAAGTGGTGGGCAGCGTGACCGACTCCTTGGCCATGGCCAAGGAAATGTTCCCCGGCAAACGTAACTCCCTCGACGCGTTGTGCGACCGCCTGGAAGTCGACAATTCGGGCCGTACCCTGCACGGCGCTTTGCTTGATGCGGAGTTGCTGGCCGACGTCTATATCAACATGACGCGCGGCCAAGACGCGTTGCTGATCGACGTGGGCTCTGAAGAAGCCGAAGTGGGCAGTGAGACCCCACGCGTTGACCTGAGCAGTTTTGACTTGCCGGTGCTGATGGCGAGCGAGCAAGAAGATACCGAACACCAGGATTTACTCAAACAAATTGATAAATCTAGTGGCGGAAAGACGTTGTGGCGAAATCTTGAAAAAACTGTTGTATAATTCGAGGCTTACCTGATAAACAAAATCAGGGCGGTTAGCTCAGGGGTAGAGCACTGCCTTCACACGGCAGGGGTCGGAGGTTCGAAGCCTCCACCGCCCACCAGATCTTCGGATCAAAAAAGACCAGCATGAAGATGCTGGTCTTTTTTTTCGTCCGCACGCAGCGACTCTATCTTTTTGGTGTGGCGACAATCCATGTCTGTTCTTTTAGAGGTGTCCATGTCTGCTGCAACCCACGCATCGTCTCTCCATGTCTGCCTCGCAGACTACGCCAACCCCGTGCACGCGAAAGCCATTGTTGACCTGCTCGACGCCTACGCTCGCGACCCCATGGGCGGCGGCCACGCGCTACCAGCGCATGTGCGCGACCAATTGGTGCTTGCCCTGGCGGCGCGCCCCTATGCGTTCAGTGTGCTGGCTTTTAATGGGGCAGAAGAGGGCGCTGAAGCCGTGGGCTTGGTGAACTGCTTTGAAGGCTTCTCCACGTTTGCCTGCCAGCCGCTTATCAATGTGCACGACTTGGCCGTGATGCCCAGCCACCGCGGCCAAGGTGTGGGCGCGCAGTTGCTGGCGTTTGTAGAAGGCATTGCCCGTGAGGGTGGTGCCTGCAAGCTCACGCTGGAGGTGCTGCAGGGGAATGTTGGCGCTATGCGCTTGTACGAGCGTATGGGCTTCGCCACTTACCAACTCGACCCGCAAATGGGCAGTGCCCAACTGATGCAGAAGTGGCTGGTGCAGAACGACTAAAACGCCCCTCGGGCTGCAAAGAAGAGCTCGTTTTGAAGCTTTGATTGCACGCCGTCAAGCTTTGAACGCCAAATGGGCCGGGGTCAGGCCCTATCTGGGTGACGAAGTCAGAGTTTCGGAGGCAAGCCGCCAGGGGTTTGGTCGGGCGTGGCCGAAGGGGCGGGTGGGGGAGGCGTTGGGGTCAACGGCGCGCGCTCGGTATCGAATAGGGTGGATTGCACGTCTGGTGCAGGTGTTTCGGGGCGAGCGGCTGGGTTAGGACCGAAATGCGGCTCTACGGCACCGGGCTCGGTCGACGGTGGCGACTTGGCGCTGGCCGCTGGTTTTGGCGCATATTTTTGTACCACCGCTTGGGCTTGGGCCTGCATCGTTTGGGCCGCAGCGCGTGCAGCGGCAATCTTCTCGTCCATTTCGGCTTGTTCGGTTTCGAGGTCTAGGCCGTCAATGGCGCGCAAGTAGACGTCACTGGCGCCGCGCAAATACACCATGCCGGGCAGCGTAAAAGCCACGGCCACCAAGAGGCCGCCGCCCACGCTGGTGGCGATGGCGTAACCCGTCAGCCGCGCGTCTGCTGTGTCAGCCATGTCACCAAAAACACCGCCAATGCCCAAAATCGGTGCCGACAAAACGGCCGTGGCAGCCGTGCCCGCGTACAAGATGGTGCCAATCACAAGACCAACCACGCTGGAGATCAACATCACCGCAATCATCAGCAGTAGCACCATCGGCAGGCGGCGGCGTGCCACGGCCAGCAGTTGGCTCACGGTCTGCATGGTGTTGGCGCCGCCCCATACAGCTGGAGCCGCCAATGGGAAGACAACCGTAGGCACCGCGCACAAGGCGATGCCAACCACCACGACCGACACCGGAAACACCACTGTATAAAGCAGCGGCCCGAGCAATGGAATCTTGCACAGGAACAGGATGATGGCCAGCGCCACAAAGCCCGCCATGTAAAGGCCCGCCAGCAGGAGGAACACCAGAATCAGCCGGTGCGATACAGCCACAGACGCCAGCACCGCGCTCAGCGTTGGGCGCGCCGGCTCGCCACGGGCTTCGTCCATCATCATCATGCCGACGGCGTTCACGCCGTAGAACAGCACCACGTAGGCCAGCAACGCAAACAAGCCCGTAAAGATCAGGCTCAGGTTGGCCATCACACCGCCAAACGCCATGATCACCGCCGTGCAGGCCAGCGTGACCAGCAGCAGCAACACGGCACGCCAGTTGCGGATGGCGTCAACGCTGTCGATCAGCGAGCCGCTGTTCCGAATCTGGTTTGAAAGCATGAAAAACTCCTATTGTCTTGGGGTCTGGTACGTTATTCGCAAGGATGATAGCTTTGCCGGGTGTCACATGGTGGCGGAGCGCTTACAAATCCCAGAGGAGTTTCTGTGGCTGTTGGTGTCTCGCGTCACCGTCGCCCTGATAATGGAAAGCATGGAACTCATCACCTTTCTGATTGACTTTATCTTGCACGTAGACCGCCATCTGGAGGCCTTTGTGACCACTTATGGTGCATGGGTCTACGCGCTGTTGTTCATCATCGTGTTTGTGGAAACCGGCGTGGTCGTCATGCCGTTTTTGCCGGGCGACTCTTTACTGTTTGTGGTCGGCGCTTTGTGCGGCTTGGGGTTGATGAGCTTTCCGATCGCTTGCGCGGTGTTGCTGGTTGCCGCTATCTTGGGCGACCAATGCAACTTCGGCATTGGGCGCTACTTCGGGCCGAAAGTATTCCAATGGGAAAGCTCACGCTTCTTCAACAAGCGCGCGTTTGACCAAGCCCATGCCTTTTATGAGAAGTACGGCGGCTTCACCATCATTGCTGCGCGATTTATGCCCTTCATTCGCACGTTCGCTCCGTTCGTGGCGGGTGTAGCCGACATGGGCCGCGCCAAGTTCACTATGTTCAATGTGGTGGGGGCATTGTTGTGGGTGTTGGGCATTTGCACGGCTGGCTACTTCATGGGCAGCATTCCCTGGGTCAAGCAGAACCTGGACAAGATCATCTGGGCGATGATCTTGATTCCTGGCTTGATCGTGGTGTTTGGTGCCATCAAGGCGCGGCGCGCAAAGCCCGTTTAAGCGTCATTGAAACGTCATAAAAACAAAGCCGGGCTCGTGAGCCCGGCTTTGTTTTTTGCTGATACAGACCTGCAGTTTATCGACGGTTCTTTCGGTCTTGGTTGTCACCCACCTGATTCCCGATCAGCGCGCCTGCAGCGGCGCCACCCACGGTACCCAAGGTGTTGCCGAACAGCACGTTACCGGCTGCGCCGCCGACCACGGCGCCGACACCCGTGCCCACTTGCTGGTTGGTTGGATTGCTGGCGCAACCGCTCAGGCCAATCAGAGCGGCAGCGGCTGCAGAGATCAGATATTTCGTATTCATGGTCAACCCCTTCAATGTGATGTGATGCTTTGCTGTCAGACCAGTGGCGTAGCGTCCATAACGTCCTGTGGCGTCGATCTAGGTTGCGTGCTCGGCCTGTGACTCCACTGTAGGGTGGACATGGGCTGCGCCATGTAGGCCAAGGCCCACCGCATTCGTCAGGGGCGGTCCCAACTTGGTGCAGCGCATGTGACAGCGATCACCTGTGTTTACCCGAGGTTTTGTTGCTGTGGCGACATTGTTAGGCGTTTGTCCTAGTGCTGTGGGTTGGGGCGGTCCTTACGATCCGTTTCGCCTATCTGCACATCAGCACGTTAGGCACCCAATCACACAACAGGGGCCGCAGCGACACGATGGCAGACGTTATCTTGGAAACGCGAGAACTCACAAAAGAGTTCAAAGGCTTTACGGCGGTAAGCCACGTCAACCTATCGGTGCAGCGCGGCGCCATCCATGCCTTGATTGGCCCCAATGGCGCCGGCAAAACCACCTGCTTCAACCTGCTGACCAAGTTCCTGGAGCCAAGCAGCGGCACCATTCTTTTCAACGGCCAGGACATCACGCGTGAGCGGCCCGCGCAGATCGCGCGGCGCGGTGTGATCCGTTCGTTTCAGATCTCGGCGGTGTTCCCGCATCTCACGCTTTTGGAGAATGTACGCCTGGGCTTGCAGCGGCGCATGGGCACTTCGTTCCATTTCTGGAAGAGCGAAAAAACGCTCTACCGCCTGCATGACCGTGCCATGGCGTTGCTGGCCGAAGTGGGGCTGGAAGACTTGGCCGACGAGGTCACCGTCAACCTGCCTTACGGCCGCAAACGCGCACTGGAAATTGCCACCACATTGGCGATGGAGCCCGAGCTGATGCTGCTCGACGAGCCCACCCAAGGCATGGGCCACGAAGACGTAGACCGCGTGGCCGCCCTCATCAAAAAGGTATCCAGGGGCCGCACCATCTTGATGGTCGAACACAACATGGGCGTGGTGGGCAACATTGCCGACACCATCACCGTGCTGCAGCGTGGCGCGGTGTTGGCCGAGGGGCCGTACGCCGAAGTCTCCACCAACCCGCAAGTGATGGAAGCCTACATGGGCACCACCGACGGCCAACTGCAAGGAGCGCACTGATGACCCCCACGCTCCTCACTTCGTGTAGTTCGCTGGAGTCATATTGACATGGCCGCTCCCGCTCTAGAAATCAAGGGCCTTCAAGCCTGGTATGGCGAGTCCCACGTGCTGCACGGTGTTGACCTTGTGGTGCAGCCCGGCGAGGTGGTCACGCTGTTGGGCCGTAACGGCGCAGGCCGCACCACCACGCTGCGTGCGGTGATGGGCTTGGTAGGGCGACGCGAGGGCTCGATCAAAGTCAACGGTGTGGAAACCGTGTTTGAGGCCACGCACAAGATTGCCCACCGTGGCATTGGCTACTGCCCTGAAGAACGCGGCATTTTTGCCAGCCTCACGTGTGAAGAAAACCTGTTGCTGCCCCCGGTGCTGAAAGTGCAGGGCGGCAGCGCAAACAAGGGCATGTCGATCGGTGAAATCTACGACATGTTCCCCAACCTCGCCGAGCGGCGCAACAGCCCCGGCACACGCTTGTCGGGTGGTGAGCAGCAGATGTTGGCGGTGGCGCGCATCCTGCGCACGGGGGCCAACCTGTTATTGCTCGACGAAATTTCCGAAGGCCTGGCGCCGGTGATTGTGCAAGCCTTGGCCCGCATGATCACCACGCTGCGCAGCAAGGGCTACACCATTGTGATGGTGGAGCAGAACTTCCGCTTTGCCGCGCCCCTGGCCGATCGTTTCTATGTGATGGAGCACGGCCGCATGGTCGAGTCTTTCACTGCCAAAGAGTTGGACGCCAAGATGCCGGTGCTCGGCGAATTGCTTGGCGTTTAAGGTTTAAGAGCGTTTTAGTTTTTTCGTCAGTTCACCCACTCACCAAGCACTAGAAGGAGACATTCATGACGCACAAAACCACGGTACTCGCCGCATTGCTGGCTGCGGCCGGCCTCATGTCCGCCACGGCCCACGCGCAAGACGCGGTGAAGATCGGCTTCGTCACGGACATGTCGGGCCTCTACGCCGACCTGGAAGGCAAGGGCGGCGCCACGGCGATTCAAATGGCCATTGAAGACTTTGGCGGCAAAGCGCTGGGCAAGCCGATCGAGTTGCTCACCGCCGACCACCAAAACAAGGCCGACATCGGCGCCTCCAAAGCACGTGAATGGATCGACACCGCCGGCGTGACCATGGTCTTCGGCGGCAGCAACTCGGGCGTGGCGCTGGCCACGGCCAAGGTGGCCAGTGAGAAGAAGCGCGTGTTCTTCACCAATGGTGCAGCGACTTCTGCGTTGACCAACGAGCAGTGCAGCCCGTACATCGTGCACTACGCTTACGACACCGTGGCGTTGGCCAAGGGAACAGGTGCGGCGGTGGTCGACACCGGTGGCAAAAGCTGGTTCTTCTTGACCGCCGACTACGCCTTCGGTCATGCGCTGGAAGCCGACACCACCAAGGTGGTGAAAGCCAAGGGCGGCACGGTGGTGGGCGCAGTGCGTGCACCGCTCAACGCATCTGACTTCTCTTCGTTCTTGTTGCAGGCGCAGAACTCCAAAGCGCAAGTGCTGGGCCTGGCGAACGCAGGTGGTGACACCGTCAACTCCATCAAGGCGGCCAAGGAATTCGGTATCGACAAGACCATGAAGTTGGCCGGCCTGCTGGTGTTCTTGACCGATGTGAAGAGTCTGGGTCTGCAAGCCACCCAAGGCCTGCTGCACACCACCAGCTGGTACTGGGATGCGGACGATGCTTCGCGCAAATGGGCGGCGCGTTATGAAGCCAAAACCAAGAGCAAGCCCACCGACATTCAGGCCGCCGACTATTCGGCCACCATGGCCTACCTGAAGGCAGTGGAAGCTGCCAAGACCACCGATGCCGACAAGGTGATGGAACAGCTCAAGAAGACGCCCATCGACGACTTTTACGGCAAGGGTGTGATCCGTCCCGATGGCCGTTTCGTGCACGACATGCTGCTGGCCGAAGCCAAGACGCCAGCCGAATCCAAAGGTCCATGGGATCTGCTGAAGATCATCAAGAAGATCCCCGGCGACCAGGTCTACACCACCAAAGAAGAAAGCAAGTGCGCGCTCTGGAAGTGATGCGCCCGGTGTGATGTGGCAGAAAGGCGCCCCGCTGGTCGGGGTGCTTTTCTAAATCTCCTTTTGATCTAGCCCGGTAGACGATTAGTCCAAATGACCATCTCCATGCCCGCCCTGTTGAGCCAGCTTCTGCTGGGCCTCGTCAACGGCTCGTTCTACGCCATTCTGAGCCTCGGCTTGGCGGTGATTTTTGGCTTGCTCAACGTGATCAACTTCGCCCACGGCGCGTTGTTCATGATGGGCGCCGTGGGGTCGTGGATGGCCATGACCTACCTCGGCATCAACTACTGGGTGATGCTGATCGCCGCCCCCATCATCGTGGGAGCTTTTGGCATCGTCATCGAACGCCTGTTGCTGCGGCGCATCTACAAGCTCGACCACCTCTACGGCCTGCTGCTGACGCTGGGTCTCACGCTGTTGATCGAGGGCGGCTTTCGCTCGGCCTATGGCGTGTCCGGCCTGTCGTACAGCGCACCAGAAGCGTTGAGCGGCGGCACCAACCTGGGCTTCATGTTCTTGCCCAACTACCGTGCTTGGGTGGTCGTGGCCTCGTTGGTGGTGTGTTTGGCCACCTGGTACGGCATTGAGAAAACGCGCTTGGGTGCTTACCTGCGTGCGGGCACCGAGAACCCGCGGCTGGTGGAGGCCTTCGGTGTGAACGTGCCCTTGATGGTCACGCTGACCTATGGCTTCGGCGTGGCGTTGGCCGCCTTTGCCGGTGTGCTCGCCGCGCCGGTGATTCAGGTGTCGCCACTCATGGGGCAGAACCTCATCATCGTGGTGTTTGCTGTCGTGGTGATTGGCGGCATGGGCTCGATCATGGGTGCCATCATCACCGGCCTGGGACTGGGCGTGATCGAGGGGCTCACCAAAGTGTTCTATCCCGAGGCGTCATCCACCGTGGTGTTTTTGATCATGGTGGTGGTGCTGCTGATTCGGCCCGCCGGACTGTTTGGCAATGAAAAGTGAAGCGCGCGGAATGAAAAAATCGTCCACCATTTTTTACGGCCTGCTGTTGCTCGGGTTGCTGGTCGCGCCCTTCATTGGGTTCTATCCGGTGTTCATGATGAAGCTGTTGTGCTTCGCACTGTTTGCCTCGGCGTTCAATTTGCTTCTGGGCTACACCGGTCTGCTGTCTTTCGGACACGCCGCGTTTTTCGGCGGTGCGGCTTACGTCACGGGTTACGTCACCAAAGCCTGGGGCTTCACGCCAGAACTGGGTTTGTTGGCAGGCGCTTTGATCGGCGCATTGCTGGGCTTGGTGTTCGGCTGGCTGGCCATTCGTCGCCAAGGCATTTACTTCGCCATGATCACTTTGGCGCTGGCGCAGATGATGTACTTTGTGGCTCTGCAAGCACCCTTCACGCATGGTGAAGACGGCCTGCAAGGTGTGCCGCGCGGCGCGCTGTTTGGTGTGATCAGCCTGGGCAACGACCTCACCATGTATTACGTCACGCTGGCGATTGTGGTGGCCGCGTTTCTGTTGATTGCACGCACCATCCACTCACCGTTTGGCCAGGTGCTCAAGGGCATCAAAGAGAACGAGCCGCGCGCCATTTCGCTAGGGTATGACGTGAACCGCTTCAAGCTCATGGCGTTCGTGATCTCGGCCGCACTCTCGGGTTTGGCTGGTTCACTTAAAACGCTTGTGCTGGGTTTCGCCACGCTGAGCGATGTGCACTGGAGCGCATCGGGCCACGTCATTCTGATGACGCTGGTGGGTGGCTTGGGCACCTTGTCCGGTCCGCTCGTGGGTTCGGCCGTGGTGGTGCTGGTGGACAACAAAGTGGGTGAGCTGGGCAACCTGCTGGCACGCCTCACCTCGGTCGACTGGTTCAACACACTGGGCGAGTCGGTCACCATCGTCACCGGGCTCATTTTTGTGCTGTGTGTATTGGCTTTCCGCCGCGGCATCATGGGCGAGACCATTGCCTGGATGGGCCGTTTGCGCAGCCGCTGAACCACGCTTGCTTGCGAAGGCGGAACTTTGAGTGCGCTACTGCAAAAACAGTAGCTCCTCTCGCTCTTGCATAGCGCCTTGGCGGCCGAAAACTCTTAAATTTTGACCACCGGCTGAATGCTTTCACGCACTTCGGCGGCAATCTCGTACGAATGCAAGCGCGCTTGGTGGTCATAGATTTGCGAGGTCAACATCAGCTCATCGGCGCCGGTGCGGCTGATGAAGTCACTCAGTGCTTTGCGCACCGTGTCGCGTCCGCCGATGGCAGAGCACGACAGCGCTTGGTCCAGCATGGCGCTGGCTTGCGGTGGCAGCATTTCCAGATAACCAGGCACTGGTGGCTGCAACATGCTGGGGCGGCCGCTGCGCAGGTTCACAAAGGCTTGTTGCTGTGAGGTGGCGAGCAGCTTGGCTTCTTCATCGGTGTCGGCCGCAAACACGTTAAAGCCCAGCATCACGTAAGGCTTCGCGAGCTGTTTGGACGGCTTGAAACGTGCGCGGTAAATCTCCACCGCCGACATCATTTGTGCGGGTGCAAAGTGCGACGCAAACGCGTAGGGCAGGCCAAACTCGGCCGCCAATTGGGCGCCAAACAGGCTCGAGCCCAAAATCCAGAACGGCACCTGCAAGCCTGCGGCTGGCACCGCGCGTATCGTTTGACCGGGGCTGACCGGGTCGAAGTAGCCCATCAGCTCCAGCACGTCTTGCGGGAATTGGTCAGAGTCGGACATCAAATCCCGGCGCAGCGCGCGGGCGGTAGCCTGGTCCGAGCCGGGGGCGCGGCCGAGTCCCAGGTCGATACGGCCTGGGAACAATGAAGCGAGGGTGCCAAATTGCTCGGCAATCACCATGGGCGAATGGTTGGGCAGCATGATGCCGCCAGCGCCCACCCGAATGCTCTTGGTGCCTGCGGCCACGTGGCCAATCACCACCGCCGTGGCGGCGCTGGCAATGCCCGGCATGCCGTGGTGTTCGGCCAACCAGTAACGCTGATAGCCCAGGGCTTCGGCGCGCTGTGCCAGGCTCAGGGTGTTGCGGAACGATTGGGCGGCGGAGCCCCCTTCGACGATGGGCGACAGGTCGAGAACGGAGAAAGGAATCATGGTGTGGGCCAACTGACTTGTAGGTTCTAACGGAGCGGGGCTAAAGGCGCGAAACGGGCAAATGCTGCCTCGGGAATACCACCGTATGTGAGTCGTTTTTCGGCGCATTCAAGAGCGCTGTTCGGCGCCATAATGCCGTCGATATGGTCCATGCTAAGTCTGTGCGGTGCTGCTTGCGCATCGCCCTTGGCAAAGTCCCTGCCGCCAGCCGTAGCAATGTGCCTGAGGCGGCATGGCTTGGGTAAATGTGGTCGGCACTGCGAAGTGCCCCGCCCTTTGGGCAAGCGTGTCCAAGGGCCGTGGCTGCGGCTCGGATGGAGCAAAAACGTTGATCCTCGACAAAAAATGATTCTCAAACGGTTTTCCAAGTGGCCCTTGAAGCTACAGATGGCCTGGGTCTTCACCGTGGTCTTGGTGGGAGTGACCTCGGTGCTGTCCCTGGCCTGGCTGAGTTTGCTGGTGCCGCGCATCGAGCGCTCGGCGGCCACGTCGCTACAGATCGTGGCGGGTAACGCAGCACGGGTGTTCAGTGACGGCTTGCACGAGCGCAGCCGCCAGATCGAGCTGTTGGCCAATACCGAGATCATGTGGAGCAACGGCCTTGACAGCGGCGATGTACGCCGCATTCTGGAACTGAGCCAAGTGTCGACGCCTGACCACAAATGGATCGGTGTGGCCAGCATGGATGGCATTGTGCGCTCGGCCACGGGCGGCTTGTTGGTGGGGCAGGATGTGGCGGCTCGGCCGTGGTTCCCGGGCGGCGCCAAGGGGACTTATGTGGGTGACGTGCACCCGGCCAAATTGCTGGCCGCCCTGCTGCCGCCGCTGGCGACCGGAGAGCCGATCCGCTTCGTCGACTTTGCGGCACCCGTGCATGTGGAAGGGCGCAAGATCGGCGTATTGACGGCGCATGGCTCTTGGGATTGGGCGCGGCAGGTGATTGAGGCGTTGCTTCCGCCGAATGCCAAGGAGCTTGGGTTGGAAGCCTTTCTGTTTGACCGCGAAGGCAACATCATTTACGCCCCTGACGGCCAAACCGAGCGTTATGCGTCGGAAGGGCAGCGTCTGCCCGACCTCAAGTCGGGCAAGCAAATCCGGCTGAAGGGTGACATCGTGGCGGCCGTGGTGCCTTGGAAAGATGGCCAGGAATATTTGACGGCCGTGGTGCGCCTGCCGGCGCGTAGTGCTGTCAGCGACTTGGGCTGGTATGTGGTCACCAGCATCCCGGTGAAGATGGCCTTTGCCGAGGTGCGTGACGCTGCCTTGATTGTGTTTGGCCTGGCCGTGATGGGGTGTTTTGTGGCGGCCGGGTTGGCCTGGTTGGCGGCAGGGCGCTTGAGTGAACACCTGTCGGTGATCAGTTCGGCTGCCTATGAGGTTACGCATGGGCACCCCGGCGCGCAGATCCCGGTGCTGCACAGCAGCTCAGACGTGCACAGGTTGTCTTCCTCGTTGCAGAGCATGACCGAGCGGCTGCAACACGTGAACGAGCAGACTGAAAAATTGGTACGCGAGCGCACACGCGAGTTGGAGGCCGCGACCCGTGAACTGGCCAACTTGGCGAGCACCGATCCGTTGACCGGACTGCTGAACCGCCGTGGCTTTGAGCCGCAGTGGAAACAAGGACTGGCCTTTGCCCTGCGCGCCGGCCACCCCATCAGTGCCTTGATGGTGGACATTGACCACTTCAAACGTGTGAACGACACCCATGGCCATGCTGTGGGAGACGACGTGATCCGTCACCTGTCACGCTTGCTGCGCGAGCGGCTGCGCTCCACCGATGTGGTCGCACGGTATGGTGGTGAAGAGTTTGCCGCCATCCTGCCCAATACCGACGCCGCCAACGCGCTGCACGTTGCGCAAATGCTGGTCGATGCCATGGCCGAACAGCCTTTGCCTGTGGTGGGGCCGGTCACCATCAGCGTAGGCGTCACCACCTTGCTGCCGGGTGTGCCGGGCGAGGTGGACCTGCTGCAGCAAGCCGACGAAGCCCTCTACAGCGCCAAACGCACGGGGCGCAACCGGGCGGTGGCGTGGTCACCGGAGCTTGCTGAGAGCGGATTGGCGGATGGCCCGGCAGGCACTGCGGCGTAGATTCAGCGCATTTGCTGAATGCCCACGCCCTAGTTGAATACTTGCGCAAACATTGCCGTGAGCAATTTGTTGCCAGATTCGCTGAGGTGGTTGTCGTCGTAAAAAAGTGCGCGCCCGGCTTTTGAGCCTCGGCAGAGCCCTTCTTCACAGAGATAGGGGAGGGGGTCGAGAATCTTCGCTCCGCAGCGGTCACGCGCCGCGTCTTGGGCGGCCAGTACTACGTCGTTGCGTTCCTTGTATGCGGCGAGCGTCATGGTGGCGTCTTGGCGTGGGCCCCATAACATCGAACGCGCGGTCTTGGGTACGTCCTTATTCATCTCGGGCAGCGGACGCACCAGGTATACGGCGTGGTGTTCTCGGAGCTTGCATATCGTTTCCGTGAGATGCTGCGCATACTCCTGCAAGTAGGCGGGCTCCGAGACTGTGTAGCGTTGAGAGAAATAAACCCAGGGAATGTTGAACTGTCCTTCAGTGAAGTTGCCGCGCAAGTAGGAACCATGGCGGTTGATGACCACTAGCGGGATGTCACTCGGCATCGTCGCCAGTTTTTGCATGGCCCAATCGACAAAGGCCTCGCACTCGTTTGTGGGCTCGCCCAAAACCTGGTGTGCCCCTTGCACAATCGGGCACGCGCTATAAGACCACTGTATGACGGACCCGGGTCGTGTAGGGGAAACTGCGGCCGCTATGCCGGTGATCATGGCGTCTGCATGGCTGTCGCCAAGCACGATGGCACGCACTGGCCCTTGACCATATTGACACGATGGCGAACTGCGCCCGACGCTGGAATGGCATTCTGTGCGGCGCGGGTTGCGATCAAAGGTGGATTGGCTGAAGCGCTCCATCTCCGGCGTGAACCTCCCCGTCACGCCGTGGGTGGCATAGATGGCTGCACCCGCAGCAAAAACCGCCAGGCTGGTGCTTGCCAGTACAGTGGCTCCTTTGCGAAGGTGCACTTTTTCAAGGCCCCTGCGCGCTGGGGTTTCCACCCAGATGTAGGAAAGATGGCCCAGCAAGAAGGTCAGGGTCAGGCCTACCGCGATGGCAGGAACGTCCTGCTGAAGGTCTGCGTAACGCAAGGCCACGGTGAGCGGCCAGTGCCACAAGTAAATGGAATAAGACCGGGTACCCACCCATTGGGCGAATGCATTGCCAGTCCAGGCGGAGCTATTTCTGGCTGCCAGCAAAACCAGGGCGGCACCCAAAGTTGGAACAATGGCCCGCCAGCCCGGCCATGGCGTTTGGCCATTCAAAAAAAAGATCGCACCCACAATCAAGCCCAGGCCGCAAAGCTCCAATGCGCGGCTTTGGCGAGCGGTCCGCGGCCATCGGTTAGCGAGTAGAAATACGCCACCGCCGGCCAGCATTTCCCAGGCACGGGTCGGCAGCAGAAAGAACGCCGCCTGGGATTTGAAAGGAGTGAGGAGCGCGCATAGCGCGTAGGACAATGCGAGGCCAATGGCCACCGTCCAGCCCAGCGAGCGACGCCCAGGCCGCCATTTCCAAACCCACATCAACGCCAACGGAAGCACCAGATAGAACTGCCACTCCACCGCCAGCGACCAGGTGTGCAGCAGCCATTTGTCGTGGGAATGGGAGTCGAAGTAACCGGTTTCTTTCCAGTAAACGATGTTGGAAATAAAAGCCAGGCTGGCAGCGCCGTGGGTGGCGAGCAGACGATAGTCAGTGGGCAGTAGCAGCTTCCATCCCAGCACAAGCAACACCGCGCATAGCACCAACAGCGCGGGCACGATGCGACGAGCGCGGGCCATGTAGAAACTGAAGACCGAAAAGCGACCGCGTTCCAAGCCTGTCGTCACGATGCCTGTCATCAACAAACCGGAGATGACGAAGAAGACATCGACCCCCACATAGCCGCCGCTGAACCCAGGTACGCCGAAGTGAAACAAGACGACGGCCAAGACGGCCCACGCACGTAGACCATTGATGTCCAGCCTGAATCCAGACATAGTGGTGGCTTCGCTTGTCATTGCGTCCTCCCGAAATCGCATGCAAGCTTATTAGTCGGTAACCTTCCGATTTACAAGCCAACATTTCATTCGAGGTCGAAATGCACCAAAACCGGTCGCGTTCACACCAGCGACCGGACCACGACTTCAGTGTTTGATGGACGCGCTCCAGCGTTGTCCCCACGGGTCGCTGGCTTGATCCAGATCGCGCCGGTGGCGCTTGGTGGGGCGGCCGTGGTCGATGCTCAACGCGGGCTCGGGTGCCAAGCGGCGTTGTTCGGCTGCGGTGGCACGGGCTTGCTGGCTTTCAGCAGTTTCTTCGTACAGGGCCTGGGCGACTGGTGCGGGGCCACGAGAGCCGCTGATGCCGCGCACCACCACTGTGCGTACGACGGGACCTTGGCGCATGGTGATGTGTTCACCCAGACGTACCTCGCGGGCCGGCTTCACGTCAAGCTCGCCAATCTGCACGCGGCCCTTGTTGATCTCTTCGGTGGCCAGCGTGCGGGTCTTGTAGAACCGAGCGGCCCAGAGCCATTTATCGAGTCGAATTTTTTCCATTAACCTTCATTCTGATGGATTGGTAGCCAGACGCCAGCGTCCAGGCCGCTAACGTGGATTTCAGTGTGGTTTTTCTGGCTTTGATCGTCGCGATTCTTCAACTGGATCGTGCCGCCCAAGGCTTGCACAATCTCAAAACAAATGGCCAGGCCCAGGCCAGAGCCAGTGCGTGCATCGCCGGGCGAAAAAGGCTGAAACAAGCGCTTGGCCAAGTCTGCAGATACACCGGGGCCGTCGTCCTGCACCAGCAGCGAGGCACCATCGGCAAAGCGCGACAGGCTCACGCGCAGTCGGCCGCCAGGCGGGCTGTGTTTGATCGCGTTGTGCAGCAGGTTGCGTGTCAACTCGCGCAGCATCCAGTCGTGCGCGCGCAGCGCGGCGTTGGCGGTTTCCAGTTCGAAGTCGAGGTCTTTGTCGGCCACCAGGGGCGACAGGTCGAGCGCCACCGCGCGGACCACATCGGCCCATTCGGTCAGTGGTGTGTCGGCCTGCTGGCGCAGTTGCTCCACCTTGGCCAGTGACAACATCTGGTTGGCCAGCGCGGTGGCGCGGTCTACCGTGCCGCTGATCTCGCGCAGTGCGGTGAGCGGCTCGATGTCGTGCCGCAGCGCAGATTGCACCTGGGTTTTCAGCACAGCCAGCGGCGTGCGCAACTGGTGGGCGGTGTCGCGCACAAAGCGTTTTTGGTGGTTCAGCAAATGCTGCAGCCGCTCCATCACGTCGTTGGTTGCAATCACCATGGGCTGCAGTTCGCGCGGGGTTTCCTGGCTGTTCAGCGGCGTGAGGTCACCTTCGGCGCGGGCTTGCAGTTGTGCGCTCAGGCGGCGCACGGGCAGGGTGGCGCGCTGCACCACGGCCACCACCACAAACGCAATCACTGCCACCAGCGCGGCTTGGCGCCAGAGCGTGCTGATCAGAATTTCGCGGGCGAGCTTATGACGCAGCGCCAATGTCTCGGCCACCTGTACGACAGCGATACCGCGCCCCTCGGTGCCCGCCACGGGTTGTAGCAGCACGGCGGCACGCACCGGCTCATCGCGGAAGGTGTCGTCGTAGAAGCTCACCAAGGCAGCGTAGGGTGGGTTCACGGGAATCTGGCCGCGCCAGAACTCAAGCTCCGAAAAGCCTGACACCATCTCGCCTTTTTGCGTCGACACGCGGTAGTAAATGCGGCTTTGGTTGTCGGCCTCAAACGCTTCGAGCGCGGCGTAGGGCACGGTGGCGCGCAGGCGCGCGTCGGCATCAAAACCCTTGACTTCCAACTGTTCGCCAATCGACTTGGCCGAGGCCAGCAAGGTGCGGTCGTAGGCAATGTTCACAGCCTTCAACGCCTGGTTGTACGAGCTGAAGGTGTTGACCACCACAAACAACACGACGGGGAGCAAGATGCCGAGCAGCAGGTACCGCCGCAACGACATCGAGCGCAGACTGAACAACTTCATTCCTGGGCTTTTAGCAGATATCCGAGGCCACGCAATGTCATCAACGCGGTGCCGGTGCGCTGCAGCTTTTTGCGCAGGCGGTAGACCACCACTTCAATGGCTTCGTACTGCACGTCCTGTTCGCCAGGAAACACCAATTCAAACAATCGCTCTTTGCTCACCGCGTGGCCGGGCTTGACCATCAGCGCCTGCATCAGCGCCAACTCGCGCGGCGTGAATTCCATGGCGTGGTCGAGGTGGTAGATGGCGCCGCTGGCACGCTCGTAGCGTAAGTCGCCCAGGCGCACCACCTTGTGTGCGGAGTCGTTCTCGTCGATCTCGGCTTGCTGGGTATTGCTGCGGCGCACCAAGGCGCGCAGGCGGGCTTCCAGTTCTTCCAGGTCGAAGGGCTTGGGCAGGTAGTCGTCGGCGCCGGCGTTCAGGCCCAGCACCCGGTCGCCGACGGTGCCGCGTGCGGTGAGGATCAGCACTGGCGTGCGCTGGCCTTGTTTGCGTGCAGCTTCGAGCACCTGCAGGCCGTCCACGTTGGGCAGCGACAGGTCGAGCATCACCACGTCGGGGCCGTAGTTCAGCCAGGCTTGCACGGCCACTGCGCCATCGGCACAGGTCTGCACCTGCATGCCGCTGCGGCTCAATGCGCGTTGCAAAGTGGCGGACATGTCGGGGTCGTCTTCAACGAGTAATAGCTTCATGGTGGTCGGATTAGAGCGCAGAGATGGCCGAGGTTCTAAGCATTTTCCCTAGTATTTTTCGACAGCCAATTGACAGGAAGCATCGGCATGATCCACTGCGTTTGTAAACCTACAAGGAGACAACTATGCGTCGTGATGAATTCATGAAGTCGCTGCTGGCACTGGCAGCGGTGGGCAGCGTGCCAATGAGCGCCCGTGCGTCCGGTACCGTGAAGATGATGATCCCCGCCAACCCAGGTGGCGGCTGGGACAGCACGGGCCGTGCACTGGGCAAATCGCTCATCGATGCCAAGGTGGCTGACACCGTGGTCTACGACAACAAGGGCGGCGCTGCTGGCGCGCTGGGTTTGTCGCAGTTCATTAACGGCAGCAAGGGCGACCCGAATGCGCTGATGGTCATGGGCTCCGTGATGGTGGGCGGCATCATCACCGGCAAGCCACCGGTGAACCTGTCGCAAGGCACGCCGCTGGCGCGCCTGACCAGCGAATACAACGTGTTTGTGTTGCCGGCCAACTCGCCTTTCAAAACCATGAAAGACGTGGTCGAGCAACTCAAGAAAGACCCTGGCAGCGTGAAGTGGGGCGGCGGTTCGCGCGGCTCTACCGAGCACATTGCCGCGGCGATGATCGCGCGCGAAGTGGGTGTGGATCCAGCCAAGATCAACTACGTCGCGTTCCGTGGCGGCGGTGAAGCCACGGCGGCCATCTTGGGCGGCAACGTGACGGTGGGCGGCAGCGGCTACAGCGAGTTTGCCGAATACATCACCACCGGCAAGATGCGCCCGATTGGCGTGACCTCGGGCGCCCGCGTCAAGGGTATCGACGTGCCCACGCTGAAAGAGCAGGGCATCAACGTTGAGATCGGCAACTGGCGCGGCGTGTATGGCGGCCCTGGCATTTCGGCCGAACAACGCAAGGCGCTGATTGACGGTTTGCTCAAGGCCACGCGCCACAAGAGCTGGCTGGAAGCCATGGACAAGAACGGCTGGACGCCAGCCTGGATGGCCGGCGACGAGTTCGGTCACTTTGTGGATAACGAGTTCGCCAGCCTGCGCGCCACGATGGTCAAGTCGGGAATGATCTGACCTGACGGGTGAACACAATACCCGCGGCCTCCACGGGCTGCGCGGTGTGCGTGGCGTAAAGGGCCGGCTGCAATGGCTGGCCCTTGAAGTTTCTTTCGAATTTTTCGGCTCTGATTTTCTAGAGTAGCCCCATGACCCTACATTCTTCTAACTCCAAAGGGCTCCAGATCGGCGTGGGTGCCGGCGTGGTGCTGGTGGCGCTGGCGCTGGGCGTTGGCGCGATCGATATTTCTTCCGAAGCTGGTTACGCCGGCGTCGGCCCCAACTTTTTGCCCTGGGTCGTGGCGGGCGCGTTGCTGCTGTGCGGCGTGCTGCTGATCCGCGAAGCCCTGACCGGTGGTTATCGCGAACTGGAAGAGGGCTCGGGTGACGAGCGTGCCAACTGGGCTGGTTTTGTGTGGCTGTCGGTCGGCCTGTTGCTGAACGCAGCGCTGATCACGGTTCTGGGTTTCATTTTGAGTTGCACCTTGTGTTTTGTGCTGGCGGTGCGCGGTTTCAAGAACTCCGAGGGGAGCCTGGACTTGAGCCTGGGCGCGCTGGTCAAAGACGCGGCGATCGGCTTTGCGATTGCGGCACCGGTGTTTTGGTTGTTTACGAAGTTGCTCGACATTAACTTGCCCGGCATTACCTCGACGGGATGGTTGTGATGGATACGCTGAATCTGCTTCTTCAAGGCTTTGCCACGGCGGCCACCCCCATCAATTTGATGTGGGCGTTTATTGGCTGCGCCATCGGCACGGCCGTGGGGGTGTTGCCCGGCATCGGCCCGGCGGTGGCGGTGGCCATGTTGCTGCCCATCACCACCAAGGTCGAGGCCACGGCCTCGCTGATCTTCTTTGCCGGTATTTACTACGGCGCCATGTACGGTGGCTCCACCACGTCGATCCTGCTGAACACGCCGGGTGAGGCGGGGTCGATGGTGACCGCGCTGGAAGGCAACAAGATGGCCAAGAGCGGTCGCGCGGGTGCTGCGTTGGCCACCTCCGCCATCGGCTCGTTTGTGGCGGGCACTATCGCCACGGTGCTGGTCACATTCTTTGCGCCGGTTTTGGCCAACTTCGCCGTGAAGCTTGGGCCGCCCGAATACTTCATGCTGATGGTGCTGGCCTTCACCACGGTGAGTGCGGTGCTGGGCAAGAGCACGTTGCGTGGTTTGACCGCGTTGTTCGTCGGTCTGGCTTTGGGCTTGATTGGTATTGACCAGATTACCGCCCAAGCACGCTACACGCTGGGTGTGCCCGAGTTGATGGACGGCATCGACGTGGTGCTGATTGCGGTGGGCCTGTTTGCCGTGGCCGAGGCTTTGTACAACGTGATGTACGAAGGCAAGGTGAAGGAAACGCGCAACGCCATGAGCAAGGTGCACATGACGCGAGAAGAGTGGAAGCGCTCATGGCCCGCCTGGCTGCGCGCCACGTTCATCGGCTTTCCGTTTGGCACCGTGCCGGCGGGCGGCAGTGAGATCCCCACCTTTTTGAGCTACGCCACCGAGAAAAAACTCTCCAAGCACAAGGAAGAGTTTGGCACCACCGGCGCCATTGAAGGTGTGGCCGGCCCCGAGGCTGCCAACAACGCGGCCATCACCGCCACGCTGATTCCGCTGTTGACGCTGGGCATTCCCACCTCCAACACCACGGCCATTTTGCTGGGCGCGTTTCAAAACTACGGCATCCAGCCAGGCCCGCAGTTGTTTGACACCAATGGCGCGTTGGTTTGGGCGCTGATTGCCTCGCTGTACATCGGCAACGTGATGCTGCTGGTGCTGAACTTGCCGTTGATCGGCTTGTGGGTGAAGATGTTGACGATTCCAAAGTCGTATCTCTACGCTGGCATCTTGATCTTCTCGACGCTGGGTGTTTATGGCATGCGCCAAAGTGCCTTTGACCTGGTGCTGTTGTACGCCTTTGGTCTGTTGGGTGTGGTGATGCGCCGCTACGACTTTCCGACGGCACCGGTGGTGGTCGGCATGATTCTGGGCCCGTTGGCCGAGGCGCAAATGCGTAACGCACTGTCGATCGGCGAAGGCAAGTGGAGCGTGTTCCTGGAGCGTCCGATGTCGCTCACGCTGATCGTGGTGGTGTTGGTGGTGCTGGTGCTGCCACGGGTATTGAAGACGCTGGCCGCGCGACGCGCCGTGGCTGGTTAGCAGGTCTTTTGGCCCCACAAAGCCGAGCGCGCGAAAGTGTGCTCGGCTTTTTGCTTTGGAGGAGCGAAAAATGGCAACTGAAAAACCTCGCGCGGGGTTTCTTGCATTGTTGAGCCGCTTGTTTGGTCGCCCCGGGGAAAACGAGCGCAAAGAGATATGCCATCACTGTGGCAAAGAGGCCAGCCTCGACAGGCGTCGCTGCCCACACTGTGGCGCACCGGTGGTGCCACGGTCGCGGTGGGACAAGCTTTAGGCGGGCCAGGCGCACGGCCAAGCTCAGCGCTTACTCCTTTCACTTTTTAAGCCATCTCTGCCCTAAAAAGCCGCACCATGTGCGGCTTTGGCTTTTCGGTTCACCAGGAAACTCACCCGCTTTCGGCTGGCACGGTGCTTGCATCTCATCTTGTATTCAAGTTTGGATGCTTTATCGTGGTGCAAAACAATCTGTCCGCTCGACCTGCTCCTGAACCTTGCGGCGAGGCCGTCGCTGAAAATGCATGGATCTCCCGTACGCCAAAGCCGATCACGGCTCTGAACTTGGCGAGCGCGAGCGCCTTACCGCTTGCTGGCCTGCGTTTCGCCGCCAAAGACAATATTGACGTGGCTGGCTTGCCCACGACAGCCGCCTGCCCCGCATTCGCCTACGAGCCGCACGCGCACGCCATCGTGGTGCAAAAGCTGCTGGATGCCGGTGCGGCGGTGTGTGGCAAAACCAATCTCGACCAATTTGCCTGCGGGCTGAACGGCACGCGCTCGCCTTATGGTGCCGTGCCGAATGCTTTCAACCCGGCCTATGTGTCGGGCGGCTCCAGTTCCGGCTCGGCCTATGTGGTGGCCACGGGCGAGGTGGACTTCGCACTCGGCACCGACACGGCGGGCTCGGGTCGCGTACCGGCGGGGCTGAACAACATCGTCGGCTTGAAGCCCTCCAAGGGCTTGGTCAGCACGCGCGGCGTGTTGCCGGCGGCGCAGAGTGTGGACTGTGTCTCGATCTTTGCGCGCACCGTGGACGTGGCCGCCAAGGTGCTGGCCAGCGCCATGGGTTATGACGCCGAAGACCCGTATTCGCGCCGCTTGCCCATGGCCTCCAAACCCTTGCCTGCGGCCTTTCGCATTGGCGTACCCAAGACCTTGGCGTTTTATGGCGATGCGCTGGCCGAAGCCGCCTTTGCCGACGCCGTGGCCCGGCTGCAAGCCATGGGCGGCAGCGTGGTGCCGGTGGACTTCGAGCCGCTGGCGCAAGCCGCGCAGTTGCTTTATGAAAGCGCACTGGTGGCCGAGCGTTACGCCGCCATCCGCAACTTCTTTGACGGCCATGCTGACGAACTGGTCGAGCCCGTGCGCAGCATCGTCGCCAAGGGCCGCCAGTACAGCGCGGCCGACCTGTGCGATGCGCAAATCCAACTGCGTGCCTTGGGCCAACACGCGGCCGCCATGTGGGCCGACATCGACCTGCTGCTGGTGCCCACCGCGCCTACGCACTACACCATTGAACAGATGCGGGCCGACCCTGTCACGCTCAACCGCAACCTGGGCGAGTACACCAACTTCGTCAATCTGCTGGACTACGCAGCGCTCTCGGTACCGAGCGCCATCCGACCCGATGGCTTGCCGTTTGGCATCACGCTGATCGGCCCTTGCGGCAGCGACTGGCAGTTGGCTGACCTGGGCCAGCGCTACCACCACGCCACGGGCTTGACCCAGGGCGCGACAGGCGAGCCGTTGCCCGCCCCGGGCGAGATTGCCGGCCTGGTACCTGACGTCACCGACGGCTTGATTCAAGTTGCCGTGGTGGGCGCGCATCTTTCAGGCATGCCGCTGAACAAACAACTCACCGAGCGCGGTGCCACGCTGGTGCGGGCCACTGAAACGGCACGCGACTACAGGCTGTTTGCGCTACCCAACACCACACCACCCAAGCCGGGTTTGTTGCGTGTGGTCACGGGCCTTGGGCACAACATTGCCATTGAGATCTGGCAGATGCCGGCCACGGCCTTTGGTTCGTTTGTGGCGCTGATTCCAGCGCCGCTGGGCATCGGCACTTTGCGTTTGATCGACGGCAGCACGGTGCAAGGTTTCATCTGCGAGCCGCTGGATTTAAACGAGGCGCGCGATGTGTCCAGCTTTGGTGGCTGGCGCGCCTACATCGCGGCGGTGGCTGCGGCGGCGGCAGACAGCACCGTCAATTAATCCCCCGCAGAACGCGCTACAGGTTTCACTTTCATTCCATTTCCGTATCCGATTTCAAGCCTAGGAGAAGTCATGACGTTCGCTCACCCCACCCAGCCACTCAACCCCGTTGGTGCCAAGCGCCGCTCGGTGCTCAAAAGTGTGGCCGCTGTAGCCGCGACCGGCGCGCTGGGCATGCCCGCCTTGGTGCGTGCCCAAGCCGGCCCGAAGATCCGTGTGGGGTACTGGCCCATCGCGGCAGGCTTGCCGTTCTACGCCGCCGTGGAACTGGGTTACTTCAAAGAAGCTGGGCTGGATGTAGAAGTGCAGCGCCACGCCGGTGCGCAGCAGATCATGGAAGCCATGTTGTCTGAGCGTTGCGACGGCAGCGCCAACGGCACGGGCTCGGCCAACATTGCCATCGGTGAAATTGCCGCGCCCGGCTCGTTCAAGATCTTTTGCTCCAACCCCAGCAATGTGAAGAACGTGCTCGACCAGGTGCTGGTGCCTACCGCCAGCACTGCCAAGACGATTGCCGACCTGAAAGGTAAACGCGTCGCCTCGGGCCCCGGCATTCAAAACGTCACGCTCGCCAAAACCGTGCTGGAGCGCGGCGGTGCCACCGGTGCCACCGTCGTCGAACTGCCGATTGCGCAACACGTGGCTTCGTTGGCCGCAGGCCAGGTGGACGGTTGCTACACGCTGGAGCCCACGGGCACCATCGGCCGCCTGAACGGCACCACACGTGTGCTCGAAGCGGGTGTGATCGCCAAATACATTCTGGGCGACGCCATGGCGCCGTGGTTCGGTGGCTCGGCCTCGCTCACCGGCGCCTTCATCAAGAAGAACCCGGCCGAGGCGAAGAAATTCATTGCCGCTTACGGCAAAGGCGTGGCCTACGTGCGCAGCAAGCCCGCCGAGGCGCGCCAGTTCTTGAAGGGCTACACCGCCATCGAAGGCCCGCTCACCGGCGAAGTACCGCTGGCGGCCTACACCATGTACAACGAGTTCACGCCCGCCGATGTGGCGCACTTCCAGAAGTTCTTCGACCTGTTTGCCGAGAAGGGCATCTTCTCGTCGCGCTTGATGGTCGACTCGATGCTCTACAAGGGGTAAACCATGTCGGACGCCACTACCCAGGCCGTGGCCGGCAAGCCTTGGTCGCCACCGGCCACACCGGCGGCGCAAAGTGCACCGCCCAAAACACCGCTATGGAGCCGTGCACTCCCGGTGATCGGCCCCATCGTGCTGTTCATCGTGTGGGACTTGGTGGTGCGCTTGGGCTTCATCAAAGCCTTGCTGCTGCCCACACCGGCCGACACCTTGGCCACGCTGATCACCGGCCTGGCCGGTGGCCCTTTGCTCACCGACTTTGCGGTGACGGTGTGGCGCACGCTGCAGGCGTTCTTGATCGCCGCTGTGGTGGGCGTGCCTTTGGGCGTGGTGCTCGGCAGCAACGAACGCGCTTACCGCAGCGTGGAGTTTCTGATCGACTTTTTTCGCTCCACACCTTCGTCTGCTCTCATCCCCTTGTTCCTGATGATCTTTGGTGTGTCGGACATCAACAAGGTGGCCATCGCCGCTTTCGGTGCCGTGCTCATCGTGATCTTCAACAGCGCCTACGGTGTGATCAACGCACGCAAACAACGCGTGATGGCGGCCAAGGTCATGGGCGCATCACGCTGGCAAATCTTCCGCGACGTGTTGATCTGGGAAAGCCTGCAACCCAGCTTTGTGGGCCTGCGCTCGGCCGTGTCGATGGCGCTGGTGATTGTGATCGTGGCCGAGATGTTCATCGGCTCCGACAGTGGCCTGGGCCACCGCATCATCAACGCGCAGCAGGTGATGAACGTGAAAGACATGTACGCGTCGATCTTGTCGGCGGGTGCGCTGGGCTATGCGCTCAATATTTTGTTCTTGGTGGGTGAACGCAAAATCGTGCATTGGAGTGGAAGATGAGTGCAGTCCTCAATGGCCCCGTGTTTGCCGATGTGCCCAAGGCGGCATTTCAACCCGGCCCGGCCGGCACCCACATCACCATCCGTGGCCTGACCAAATACTTCGCCGGTTGGCCGCTGTACGAGAACTTTGATCTCGACATTCCGAAGAACAAAATCGTCTCGGTGTTCGGCCCCAACGGCTGCGGCAAAAGCACGCTGATCAACATGATTGCCGGGCTGATTCCCATCGACGCAGGCGAGATTTTGTTCGATGGCAAAAGCCTCAAAGACACGAAGATCGGCTACGTGTTCCAGAACTACCGCGAGGCCATGTTCCCGTGGATGCGCACCATCGACAACATCGCCTATCCGCTGAAGCTGGAAGGGCGCAGCAAGGCCGAGGTCGACCGGCGCATGGAAGAACTGGTGGCCTCGTTCGACGTGAAGTTTGACCTGCGCCGCTTCCCCTACGAGTTGTCGGGCGGGCAGCAGCAAACCGCGTCCATCATGCGTGCGCTGGCGCCCAAGCCCGAGGTGCTGTTCCTGGACGAACCTTTCTCCGCCCTCGATTTCGAGATGACCTTGTTCATCCGCGAGAAGCTGCAAGAAGTATTCATGCAGACGGGCACGACAATGCTGCTGGTGTCGCACGACCTGGAAGAAGCCGTGTACCTGGCCGACGAGGTGCTGCTGCTGACCAAGCGCCCGACACGTGTGGCAGAGATCTTGCCTTACACCGATGCGCGCCCGCGCACCGTGGCCACGTTGTCTGAACCCAGCTTCATCCACGCCAAAAAACGCAGCCTGGAGATCTTCCAGAGAGAGGTACGCAGATGACCGTTTTAACCCCCGCGCAGATCGAAGCCTATGTGGACGCGACCGCTGCCGCGCTCGACTTGCCACTGGCCCCCGAACACCGCCCCGGCGTGCTGCAGTTCTTTGCGCTCGCCGCCGGCATGGCCGCACTGACCGAAGCCGTAGACCTGGCACCGCACGATGAATCTGCCGTGCATTTTTCTCCGATAGAACCGATGCCCGGAAGTGCGCGTGGGGTGGACGCATGATGCAAAACACCGACGTCACCACTTCTGCCGATGAACTGCTGCTGGCCGACGGCGCCGCCATGGCCGACGCTGTGCGCGAGGGCCGCACAACCGCCCGCGCCCTGGTGCAAGCCAGCCTGGCGCGCATCGCGGTGACCGATGAACAAGTCAACGCCTTCACCGACCTGGTGCAAGACCGCGCCTTGGCACGCGCCGACGCAATTGACGCCCAATTGGCCTCTGGCGATGCCGACGGCGTGTGTGATCTGCCTCTGCTCGGCGTGCCGTTCGCCGTGAAGAACCTGTTCGACATCGACGGCTTGCGCACACGCGCGGGCTCGAAGATCGAGCGCGACGCCGCACCCGCGCAAGCCGATGCTGTGCTGGTGCAACGCCTCGAAGCGGCCGGCGCCGTGCTGGTGGGCGCGCTCAACATGGACGAATACGCCTACGGCTTCACCACCGAGAACAGCCACGAAGGCCCGGTGCGCAACCCGCACGATCCGAGCCGTATTGCGGGCGGATCTTCCGGTGGATCGGGCGGGGCAGTGGCCGCAGGGCAGGTGCCTTTCACGCTGGGGTCTGACACCAATGGCTCCATCCGTGTGCCCGCGTCGCTGTGCGGCGTGTTCGGCCTGAAGCCGACTTTCGGCCGCTTGCCGCGCACCGGTAGCTACCCCTTCATCTCCAGCCTGGACCACCTCGGCCCCCTGGCGCGCTCGGTGCGCGACTTGGCACTGAGCTACGACGCCATGCAAGGCCCCGAAGCTGGTGCCGGTGGCCCCGGTGCGTTATGGGATCCGGGCTGTGCGCAGCGCGTGGCGGAACCTGTGACCGCGCAACTCGGCTTTGGGGTGCGCAGCCTGCGCATCGGCATATTGGGCGGCTATTTTCAAGACAACGCCAAAGCCGAAGCGCTGACCGCGCTGCAACGCGTGGCCGATGCTTTGAGCGCCACCGAAACCCTGGAGCTGCCGCTGGTGGAAGCCGGCCGTGCGGCGGCTTTCTTGATCACCAACGCCGAAGGCGGCTCGCTGCATTTGCCGGACTTGCGCAGGCGCGCGGCCGACTTCGAGCCGCTGTCGCGCGACCGCTTTCTGGCCGGCGCTTTGTTGCCTGCGGCCTGGGTGGCGCGCGCCCAACGCGTGCGCCGCGTGTACGCCCAAGCCGTGGCGCGCACGTTTGAGCACTTCGACATCTTGCTGGCCCCCGCCACGCCGTGCGCCGCCACGCCCATCGGCACCGAAACCCTGAGCTTGGGCCAAGGTGCCAATGCCAAACGCGTGCCGCTACGCCCCAGCATGGGTTTGCTGACGCAACCGTTTTCGGCCATTGGCCTGCCGGTGTGCGCCGTGCCGGTGTGGGATGCGCACCCCTCGCTGCCGATTGGCGTGCAGGTGATCGCGGCGCCGTGGCGTGAAGACCTGGCTTTGCGCGTGGCCGCGTTCTTGGAAGCCCAAGGTGTGGTTAGCGCACCAGTGGCAAGCTGAGGCTGCTCTCATTTTTGATATCAATAGAAACGTAAGAGACATGACGACACCTTCCCCTGACCACGCCATCAACCTGCCAGAAGTCCTGGCCGAAGTCACCGCCGTGTTCGCTCAATACGAACACGCGTTGGTGCACAACGAGGTGGAGGTGCTGGACGCACTGTTTTGGAACAGCCCGCACACGCTGCGCTACGGCGCAGGTGAAAACCTTTACGGCTTTGACGCCATCCAGGCGTTTCGCAAGGCGCGCCCGGCGCAGGGTTTGGCGCGCACCGTTTTGAAGACCGCCATCACCACTTATGGGCGCGACTTCGCCACCACCAACATCGAGTTCCAGCGCGAAGGCTCGGCCAAAGTCGGGCGCCAAAGCCAAACCTGGCTGCGTTTGCCCGAGGGCTGGAAGGTGGTGTCGGCCCATGTCAGCCTGATGAGCTGACGCCGTTTCTCGCAACCCAGACCACGCCGTTAACCCCGCAGCTAATCAGATTGAAATCTGCAGCGGCGGTAGGCACGACATTTGCATTCATTCATGTATCCAAGATGGAATTCTGAAAAAACCCAGAATCCGCACCATTTCGAATCACTGCTGAATCACTTTTCGTAACTGTCTTAACTGCATTAACTGTCTGAACGGAGAAGCACCATGGCCGAACAAAAGATCAACCGTCGCGAGTCCCTTAAATCTTTGGCTGCGGTCAGCGCCGTGGGCAGTTTGGCCGGGTGGGGCAGCTTGGCCCAAGCCCAAACACCGCTGACGGTGGGTGTGATCTACGTCGGCCCGCGCGACGACTACGGCTACAACCAGGCGCACGCCCAGGCAGCGGCCGAAATCAAGAAGATGCCCGGCATCAAGGTGGTGGAAGAAGAGAACGTGCCCGAGACCGCCGCCGTGCAAAAAACCATGACCGGCATGATTGCGCAAGACGGCGCCAAGCTGCTGTTCCCCACATCCTTCGGCTACTTCGATCCGCACATCCTTGCGCTGGCGCCCAAATACACCGACGTGCGGTTCTCGCATTGCGGCGGCATGTGGACGGAAGGCAAACACCCGAAAAACGTGGGCAGCTTCTTCGGCTACATCGACGAATGCCAATACATCAACGGCGTGATCGCTGGCCACATGAGCAAAAGCGGCAAAATCGCCTTTGTGGCGGCCAAACCCATTCCGCAAGTGCTGCGCAACATCAACGCGTTTTTGATGGGCGCGCGCTCGGTCAAGCCGGGCATCACCTGCAGTGTGATCTTCACCGGCGACTGGTCAATGGCGGTGAAAGAAGCCGAAGCCACCAACAGCCTGGCCGACCAAGGCTGCGACGTGTTCACCATGCACGTCGACGGCCCGAAGGTGATTGTGGAAACCGCCGCCAAGCGCGGCAAGATGGTGTGCGGCTACCACGCCAGCCAGGCCAAACTGGCGCCCCAGGCCTACCTCACGGGCGCCGAGTGGAACTGGCTCACGGCCTACAAAACCATCATCGACGCGGCGCAAGCCGGCAAGCCACACCCCAACTTCTTGCGCGGTGGCCTGAAAGAAGGTTTTGTGAAGATGTCGCCCTACGGCCCCGCCGTGACCGACGCGGCCAAGAAAAACGCCGACGACATCAAGGCCAAGATGATTGCCGGCACGTTCGACATCTTCAAAGGCCCGCTCAAAGACAACAAGGGCAACGTCGTCATCCCGGCCGGCAAAGTGTTCAAGCAAACCGACCTCGAGTTGGAAAAGATGAACTACCTGGTGGAAGGTGTGTTGGGCTCGGCTTGAGGTTGTGATGAAGTGAATGCATTGGCCGGGCGCGCCCTGGCCGATGAATTGCTAGTGCGTCTTATCAGTCATTAATAGGGTTTGCCATGCACAAGCTCCTCGTAGATATTGGCCTGCCGGTCGGCGCCATCGCGCTGGCGCTGCTGTTGTTTGGTGGGCTGGTGTCGTTTGCCGGGGTCAACCCGCTGGATGTGTGGTCGGTGTTGTTCCAAGGCGCGTTCGGCAGTTGGTTCTCTTGGCAGAACACGCTGCAGCGTGCGGCACCCTTGATGCTCACCGCCCTGTGCGTCGCCATTCCGGCGCGCGCGGGTTTGACCATCATCGGTGGCGAAGGCGCCATGGTGCTCGGCGGCCTGGCCTGCGCGGCTTTGCCCATGGCCATCACCTTGCCGAACAACATGTTGGGCACCGTGCTGCTGTGTGTCGCCGGTGCGCTGGCGGGCGGTGCGTGGATCGCTTTGGCCGGCTGGCTGCGCCAGGCGCGCGGTATCAACGAGACCATCAGCAGCTTGCTCTTGGCCTACGTGGCGATTGGCCTGTTCAAACATTTGGTGGAAGGGCCGCTGCGCGACCCGGCAAGCCTGAACAAACCGTCTACCCCCACGCTAAAAGATGGTCTGCTGATCGGCGGCATTGGCGGCTCGGACGTGCATTGGGGCCTGGTGATCGGCGCCGTCGCCTGCATCGGCTTTTGGGCCTGGCTGCGCTGGACGCCCTCTGGTTTTTCCATCCGAGTGGTGGGCGGCAACACGCGCACCGCGCAACTCATGGGTTTGCCCGCATCCACGCTGGTGGTGGCCGGTGCCGGCCTGGGCGGCGCTTGCGCGGGTGTGGCGGGTGCGGTGGAAGTGGCGGCGGTGCACACCTCCGCCAACGCTTCGCTGATTGCGGGTTACGGCTACGCGGGCATTCTGGTGTCGTTCATGGCGCGGCATAACCCGTTGGCCATCATTCCGGTGGCGATTCTGTTTGGCGGGTTTGGTGCCGCGGGCAGTTTGCTGCAACGCCGTTTGGGCTTGCCCGACGCCTCGGTGCTGGTGCTGCAAGGCATTGCGTTTGTGTTGATTCTGGCCAGCGAAGTGCTGCGCCATGTGGATCTGAAACCCATGTTTGAAAAGCTGCGCCGCCTGCGCGGGCCAGAACCTTCGATTGATCCTTTGCAATGGGGGCCCATGCCATGAGCTTGACCAACGACCAATGGGTGGCCATGGCCGCCGGCATCATCGGCGGCGGCATGCGGGTGGGCGTGCCGTTCCTGTTCGTCAGTCTGGGTGAATGTTTGACCGAGAAGTCGGGCCGCATCAACCTGGGACTGGAAGGTGTGTTGGTGTTCTCCGCCATGGCCGCTTTTGGCGGCGCCTACCTCACGGGCTCGCCGTGGCTGGGCGTGCTGCTCGGCGCGCTGGTTGGCGCCATGTTGGCGGCGTTGCACGGCGTGTTGTGCTCGCTGCCGGGGGTGAACGACATTGCCACCGGCATTGCGCTGATGATGCTGGGCACGGGTCTGGCGTTTTATTTGGGTAAGCCCCTCATCCAGCCGCAGGCGCCACAAATTCCGTCCATTCCTCTGGGCTGGTGGAGCGACTCGCAAGTAGTGCGCGCCGCGTTGGAGATCAACGCCTTGCTGCCGATTGGTTTGCTGGTGGCGGTGGCCTTGTGGTGGGCCTTTGCCAACACCCGCTTGGGCCTGTTGGTGCGCTTGGCAGGTGACTCGGCCAACGCTGCGCGGGCGCTCGGCTACCCGGTGAACGGCACGCGCATTGCGGCCACCACGGTGGGCGGTTTCATTGCCGGGTTGGGCGGCGCTTCGCTGAGTTTGTTTTACCCCGGCAGTTGGAACGAAGGCATCTCCAGCGGCCAAGGTTTGATTGCCGTGGCGCTGGTGATTTTTGCGCGCTGGAGCCCGCTGCGTTGTGTGGGCGCGGCCTTCTTGTTTGGCGCGGCTGGCGCTCTGGGCCCTGCGTTGCAGTCGATTGGTGTGGGCTGGGGCTACCACTTGTTCAACACCGTGCCCTACGTGCTCACGCTGGTCATTTTGGTGGTGAGCTGCAAACCTGGTACGGCGGCGCAAGGCAGCCCGGGTGAGCTGTCGATGCGCTAACGCTTGTCAACTAATTGATGCCATGAAGACTTTCTCCTCGGTGCAAGCCAAACCTTACCAGTGGCCCTGGAACGGCGACCTGCGTGCCGCCAACACGGCGCTGATCTTGATCGACATGCAGATCGACTTTTGCGGCGTGGGCGGCTACGTCGACAAGATGGGGTACGACATCTCGCTCACCCGTGCCCCCATCGCACCGCTGCGCACGCTGCTGGAAGTAGCCCGCGCCAAGGCCTTGATGGTGATCCACACGCGTGAAGGGCACCGGCCTGATTTGTCCGACTTGCCAGCCAACAAACGCTGGCGCTCGCAGCAGATTGGCACAGGCGGCGTGGGCATTGGCGACGCCGGGCCGTGCGGGCGCATTCTGGTGCGCGGCGAGCCGGGTTGGGAGTTGATCCCAGAGTTGGCGCCACTACCGGGCGAGGTGGTCATCGACAAGCCGGGCAAGGGCTCGTTTTACGCCACTGATCTGGACATGGTGCTGCGTCAGGCGGGCATTCAAAACATCATCCTCACCGGCATCACCACCGACGTGTGTGTGCACACCACCATGCGCGACGCCAACGACCGGGGTTATGAATGCCTGCTGCTGTCGGACTGCACGGCCGCCACCGACCCAGGCAACCACCAGGCGGCGTTGAACATGATCACCATGCAGGGCGGCGTGTTCGGCGCGCATGCCCGTTCTGACGCGCTGCTCGCGGCGCTCAATGCCTAGCTGAATTCACTGGAGGAACGTCACCATGATTGCCCCCTTAGACGCCCCCGCCATCCGCACCGACGCGCTGGCGCTCGACACCTACGAGCTGACCAAACGCTTCGGCAACTTCACCGCGATGGACCACGTGACGATGCGTGTGGAGCCTGGCAGCGTGCACGCTTTGCTGGGCGAGAACGGCGCTGGCAAAAGCACCTTGGTGAAGTGTGTGGCGGGCTTTCAGCAGGCTGAAGAGGGCGCCATCTTGATCGACGGGCGCGAGCAAGACATTGCCAACCCCATCGTTGCGCGCACACTCGGCATTGGCATGGTGTACCAACATTTCACGTTGGCGCCGGGTATGACGGTGGCCGAAAACCTTCTGCTCGCCGGCGGCAAGATGCCGAACCGCATCGACTGGAAAGCACAACGCAAAGAGCTGGCGCAATTTTTGACCAGCACACCTTTCAGCCTGGACTTGGATGCACGCCCCGCCGACATGGCGGCGGGTGAAAAGCAAAAGCTTGAACTGCTCAAGCAGTTGTACCTGCAGCCGCGTTTGTTGATTCTGGACGAGCCGACTTCGGTGCTCACCCCGCAAGAGGCCGACGAAGTGTTGGGCCACGTGCGCGCCATCGCCCGCAGCGGCAAATGCACGGTGCTGATCATCACGCACAAGTTCCGCGAAGTGATGGCCTATGCCGACGGTGTGACCGTGCTGCGCCGAGGCAAGGCCGTGCACCATTGCAGCGTGGCCGAGACCGATCCGCAGCGTCTGGCCGAAGCCATGATGGGCGAGGGCGGTGAGTCGGCTCGCGTGGCGGTGCCGCCCGAAAAGTTTGAACGAAAACTGGCCGAGAAACGCTTGCAGGAAGCGCACGACGCTTCCACAAAGGTAGCGGTCGACGAGCTGGCGTTGCGCCCCGTGAAGCTCAGCGTGCAAGGCCTGCATGCCGAAGGCGACCGTGGCACGCTGGCGGTGCAAGACTTGAATCTGGAAGTGCGCGCGGGTGAAATTTTGGGCGTGGCCGGCGTCTCGGGCAATGGCCAGCGCGAGCTGGTGGAGGCGCTGGTGGGGCAGCGCCCACGCCTGTCTGGCCAGGTGCTGGTGATGGGCAAACCGTACCACGCACGCCGCGCCGAAAACCGTGAACTCAAAGTGCGCAGCCTGCCCGAAGAACCTTTGCGCAACGCCTGTGTGGGCGACCTCAGCGTGGCTGAAAACATGGCGCTGCGCGACTTCGACCAGCCGCCGTTGACGCAAGGCGGCTTGCTGCATTTCCCCACCTGGCGCAGCCGCGCGCGCGACTGGATCACCGAGTACGGCGTGAAGACGCAAGGCGAGGGCGCGCCGATCCGTAGTCTTTCTGGCGGCAACGTGCAGCGTGCCGTGTTGGCACGCGAGCTGGCTGGCGAGATCAATGTGCTGATTGCCGCCAACCCGGTGTTCGGCCTGGATTTTGCGGCCGTGGCCGAAATCCACTCGCGCATCTTGCAGGTGCGCGAAGCGGGCGGCGCGGTGTTATTGATCAGCGAAGACTTGGACGAGTTGTTGGAGCTGGCCGATCGCATTGTGGTGATGAGCGAAGGCCGCGTGGTCTACGAAACACCGGCCGCCACAGCCGAGCGCCATGTGCTGGGCGCCCACATGGGCGGCGGGCATGGAGGGCATGGCCACGGTGGATCTGACGACATCGACATGGAAGACGAAGACGACACGGTGGCCGCATGAGCAAAACGGCAACATCCACGCTATCTCCGTCCACAGCACCCACCTCACGCCATCTGCGCGGCAAGTTCAGCCACCACCGGCACACGCACCAGGAGAAAACCGTGCAGATCGAAGCTCAGCCTTTCACGTTCACTTGCCCGCTGGAGAAAACCGCCCTGGTGTTGATCGACATGCAGCGCGACTTCATTGAGCCCGGTGGCTTTGGCGAGACCTTGGGCAACAACGTGGCGCTGCTAGAGGCCATCGTGCCCGCCACACAAGCCGTGTTGCAGGCTTGGCGTGCGGCCGGTGGCTTGGTGGTGCACACACGTGAATCGCACCGCGCCGATTTGTCAGACTGCCCACCCGCCAAGCGCAACCGTGGCAACCCCAAATTACGCATCGGCGATGTGGGGCCCATGGGCCGCATTCTGGTGGCGGGTGAACCGGGCAATCAAATCATTCCGGCGCTGGCGCCCGAGCCCGGCGAGATCGTCATCGACAAACCCGGCAAGGGCGCTTTTTACTCCACCGGCCTGCAAGAGATGCTGCGCAAAAACGGCATCACCCATTTGATTTTTGGTGGCGTGACCACCGAAGTCTGTGTGCAGACCAGCATGCGTGAAGCCAACGACCGGGGCTACGACTGTTTGCTATTGGAAGACTGCACCGAGAGTTACTTTCCCCACTTCAAACAGGCGGCTTTAGAGATGATCCGCGCCCAAGGTGGTATCGTCGGTTGGACGGCTCCCAGCGCGGCTTTGCACCAAGCGCTGGCGTCGATCTAACGTTATTTAAGGCCTGGCTTGTTTGACTGCCTGGCTCCTCACCCTCACATGTCTGAAATCGCTTCGAACTCTTTACCCACTGACACCGCCGCGCCTTTTCGCTCCCGCGCCGACGAGGTGTACGCGCAGCTCAAGCGCGACGTGGCCGATTTCAAGCTGGTGCCTGGCGACCGCTTTACCGAAAACGAATTGAGCGAACGCCTGGGCGTGTCGCGCACACCCGTGCGGCAAGCGCTGTTCCGCTTGCAGCAAGAGGGTTTTGTGGAAGTGCTGTTTCGCAGCGGCTGGCGCGTGTTGCCGTTCGACTTCGACCAGTTTGAACAGCTCTACGACCTGCGCATGGTGTTGGAGACGACGGCGGTGCGCCGCCTGTGTGAAGACGGCGTGGGCGTGCAGCACGATGTGTTGGACGCCCTGGCCGCGATCTGGTTGGTGCCCGAAGACGCGCGCAGCGCCGACATGGCGCAGGTGGCAGAGTGGGACGAAAACTTCCACTGCGCCATCGTCGCCGCTGCCGGCAATGCCGAGATGGCGCGGGTGCACCGTGACGTGAGTGAGCGTATCCGCATCATCCGCCGGTTGGACTTTACCCAGCAGGCGCGCATCGATGCGACTTACGATGAACACGCCCATATTTTGAAAGCCGTGCAGCACAAACGTGGCGACCAGGCCGCCATGCTGCTGCGAGCGCACATTGAAACCAGCCAGTCCGAGGTGCGCAAAATCACGCTGCACCAAGTGCATCTGGCGCGGCAGAGCAGCAAGCCGGGGCCGGTTTGATCTTTGGGAACCTGCCATCCTTGGCAGGTTTTGGGCTGAAACCTGGGGTTTTTACCAGTAAAAAAGATGTATGTCGGCGTTGCTTTTGACGTCAACCGGGTGGTGACTTGCTGCGTTGTGGATGTACCCGAGGGATTGAAACCCCGGGATTTGCGACTTCAAGGAATCAAAAATGAACGCCCTAGGTGACTCGAACATCATTCGCGCTGACGACAAACGCTCCGGTCCTCCGACCCGTCGTCCAGCGCCTCCGCGCCAACCCAGCGCTCCCCACTGAAGATTTCCGGTCGGGTCGCTCAGTCGATCTCGGCCCACGGATGGCCCAGTCTGCGCAGGCCGGGCATCCTCCCCAAGGCGGGTTCTCCGCCTAGGTTTTCAAACACCCCCACTGCTAAAAGCTTAAATTCAGCCAGAAATGCGCTGAAAGCGGAGGCGTGTTTTCATAAGAAAAAATGACTACCAGCGCTTGCCAGTTGAGCGCAGGCAGCTATCTTTTTAGAGTTTCAAACCAATCGCGCCGACGCAGCCAGTTGCATGGCCAGCGCGTTGTGCTTTTGTACCAGCGGCGCCAACTCCAGCGTGGCAAGTTGGCCTTCTCGCACCACCACCCGGCCGTTGACCACGGTGTAGGCGGCTTGCGGGCTGGCACACAACAGCAGGCTGCCCACGGGATCGTGTACCGCACCGCCCGCAAAACCCAACGTTCCCAAATCAAACATCGCCAGATCGGCACATTGGCCCACAGCCAAGTGGCCGATATCGGTGCGGCCTAAAACTTCGGCACCGCCACGTGTGGCCAAGGCCAAGGCGTCCCGCGCCGTCATCTCGGACGGGCCGTGGTCGCAACCAAACGGTTCCAGCGCCCGGCCCACGCGGGCCAACAACAGCGCTTGCCGCGCTTCGCCCACCATGTGCGCGCCGTCGTTGCTGGCGCAGCCATCCACCCCCAGCCCCACCGGTACGCCGGCATTCAGCATTTTGCGAATCGGCGCAATGCCGCTCGCCAGGCGCATATTGCTGCAGGGGCAGTGCGCCACGCCGGTGCGGGTGGCGGCAAACAGGCTGATGCCTTCGTCGTCGAGCTTCACGCTGTGGGCGTGCCACACGTCATGGCCCAGCCAGCCCAGGTCTTGCGCGTATTGGGCGGGCGTGCAGTTGAACTTCTCACGTGAATAGGCAATGTCGTGGTCGTTTTCGGCCAGGTGGGTGTGCAGGCGCACGCCATACTGGCGCGCCAACAGTGCCGATTCACGCATCAAATCGCGGCTGACCGAAAACGGCGAACACGGCGCCACCGCCACGTTGACCATGGCGCCATGACTGGCGTCGTGGTAGCGCTCGATCAGGCGCTGGGTGTCTTTCAAAATGAAGTCTTCGCGCTCGACCACCCGGTCGGGCGGCAAGCCGCCCTGGCTTTGGCCCACGCTCATGCTGCCGCGCGTGGCCACAAAGCGCATGCCGATCTGCTGCGCGGCTTCAATGCTGTCGTCCAGCCGTACGCCGTTGGGGTAGATGTAGAGATGGTCGCTGCTGGTGGTGCAGCCGCTCATCAGCAATTCGGCCATGGCCACCTGGGTCGACACACGCACCATCTCGGGTGTCAGCCCGGCCCAGATCGGGTACAGCCCGCGCAGCCACGAAAACAACTCGGCGTTTTGCACCGACGCAATCGCCCGCGTGAGCGACTGGTACATGTGGTGGTGGGTGTTGACCAGCCCCGGCGTGACCAGATGGCCGCGCGCGTCGATCACGTCATCGGCGGTTTGCGGCAAGTCGGCCGCCGGGCCAATCGCTTCAATGCGGTGGTCACGGATGAAGACCGAGGCGTCACGTAACTCACGTGCCTGGGTGGGGTCAGCATGGTCGAAGGTGGCCACGCAATGCGCGTTGCGGATCAGGAGGGTGGACATCGGTGGACGTTGACGTGTGACAACGGGCATACAACAAGCGTGAAATTATCCGCGCTTTCAGCGAGCGAGCGTCGATGAATCAAAACTTTGGATATTTCGTGGTGGCAAGTGGGCGGTGTTATTAGCTGTAATTTGGTTAATTTTGCACCAATGATGTGTTTGCTTTGTTTTTAACCTGTTTTATTTTGATTTTTAGATCGTTAGTATTCAAACCTGTTGCGACCATCTCTATGGTTTTAAACGAACATTTTGTGTAATGAAATTTCAATAATGGATTCTATGAAAAGTTTTTTATCTATTAAATTTGCTGTGCTAGTTTTTTCTTCAGTTTTATTGACAGGCTGTGCCTCAGCATTGGTTGCTGCCTCCCCTACCACTAAAACCCAGACAACCAAAACATTGGTTGCTGAAGACAACATTGTGGCGGTGGGGCGGCCAAAGGTCGACGGCGATAGCCCTCGCAAGAATGACTTGGTGCTGGTTGGAACCAACAACACCTACATTCTGAAAAAAGGCATTGAAGATATCGAAAAAATTGCTGAAACACTGGATCCAAAGTTTTTACAGGTGAATGGTGATAAGCCTACAGAGCTGGTGATCTCAGGTGATGCATTCACCGGCAGTATCTCTATGCTTTATGGTGGTGACGGCCTTGTATATACGGATGAATTAACTTCAAAGTTGAAAAATTTGGGATTTTCGAAGGACGCTATCGTAAATTCATCAGGAAAATCTGAGGTGGCGTATAGGAGAAACTTTGACTTAACTGGAAAAATCTATGCGAAATTGAATAATTTCGACGGAATTTCCAAAAAGTTTTCAAAGAGTAGGCCGGTGCGCTTCTATGTTCAAGAAAGCACCCAAGTAAAGGACGCAGGTAAGTCCTTGGAAAAGGCGGCCGCTCTTCCATTCGCCATCTTGTTTGATGTGGGCACGTTACCGCTTCAACTCCTGGTGTTGTCTGCAGTTTTAGTGAGCCACCGATAACGCTTTAGCCACGGTCAAACCATGGGCCCAAAATGTTGGCGAGAAGAACACAACGGGGATTACCCCAGTCCGCATAGGAGTAAGACCTTTTTATCGTTGATGGATGACGCATCAACCAAAAAATCTTCCATCGAATTTCGGCCGCACCACGCGGCCTGTTTTTTTGATCGGGACACTTCTCTCGATACTGTCTTTGGTGGCCTGCACCAGTGCGCCCCAAGGTACCGCAGAAGGCGCCCCAGCCCCACGCCTGGTGGTCTTCATGGCCGTAGACGGCTTGCCGATGCGCCAAGTCACCGCCTACCGCGACCAGTTGGCGCCCGATGGCTTTGCGCGCTTTCTCGACCGTGGCGCCTGGTTTGCCGAGGCGCATTACGGCCATGCCTTCACCGTCACGGCGGCCGGCCACGCCACCATGCTCAGCGGCGCTTACCCGCACCGCAGCGGCATCATCGGCAACGACTGGCGTGATGTGGAGACGGGTGCTGAGGTGTATTGCACGGGCGATATTTCGGCCCAATACATCGGCAATAAAACCAACCCACTCGATGGCACCAGCCCGAAGAACCTGCAGGTCTCGACCGTGGGTGACATGCTGCGCCAGGCACATCCGGGCAGCAAGGTGATTGGCATCTCGGGCAAAGACCGGGGCGCAATTTTGCCGGCCGGCAAAACCGGCACGGCTTATATGTACATGGGCGACACGGGGGAGTTTGCGTCGAGCACCTTCTACATGCCTCAACACCCGGCGTGGGTCAACGCGTTCAACAACGCCCGCCCCGCAGACCGCTATTTCCAAACCGACTGGAAGCCGCTCTTGCCCGAAGCCGCTTATGAACGCTCTATCCCCGACAACCAGCCGTGGTTCGGGCCGAACGGCGGCGGCTTGCCGATGCGCATGGGCAAGCCCGGTGTGGCCGCGCCCAACGCCGAGTTCTACCGCGCGCTGTTGCGCAGCCCCTTTGCCGACCAACTGTCGCTGGACTTCGCGCGCGCGGCCATCGACGGCGAGCAGTTGGGCCGCGACGACGCCACGCCCGACATCATCAGCATCAGCCTCTCGGGCCACGACTATGTGAACCATGCGTACAGCGCCGAGTCGCGTTTGTCGCACGACCACTTCTTGCAACTCGACCGCATGCTGCAAGCCTTCTTTCAGCACCTTGACACCACCATCGGGCGAGACCGCTACCTGGTGGTGTTGACCGCTGACCATGGCTTTATGCCCGCACCCGAGGTCAGCGCCTCAGAAGGTAAATCGGCCGGCCGCATTTCGGGCAGCAAACTGTTGACCGATGTGAACACGCCGCTGGAGGCGAAGTTCGGCGCACCCAAATTGGTGACGGCCTTGTCAGCCTCGGCACTGGTACTGGATCGCAAATTGATCGCCGCGCGCGGCCTCAACTTCGACGCCGTGGCCGATGCCGCGCGCACTGCGGTTTTGGCGCAGCCTGGCATCGCCGAGGCCTACACCCGCCAAGAACTGTCGTCGCGCAGCCGCGCTGGGGCACCGTTTTTTGGCGCGATGGAGCGCAGTTGGAACGTCAGCGTGTCGGGCGATGTGCAGTTCGCCCTCAAGCCGTATTGGATGTTTGGCAACTCCGTCGCCACCCATGGTTCGCCCTACACCTACGACACCCACGTGCCCATCCTCACCTGGGGCCCCACCTGGGTGAAGCCGGGCAAGGTGGAGCAGCGCGTGGAAGTGGTCGACATTGCGCCCACCTTGGCGCGTGTGCTGAAGGTTGCGGCGCCCTCTACCAGCGAGGGGCGGTTGTTGCCATTACCTTGAGTGCATGAACAGCGATTGAATATCGTGTCTCCGCCATCTCAGCGCACGGCAAAATGCGGGCAGGAGACCACGCCCGTATGACCACAAACGATCACACCACCTCAGCCGCAATTCCCGATCCCAAGGTGCAGCCCCGCGCCTTTCTCGAACACCTGTTCAACGTGGCCGTGCAACGCGCGCTGCCCCTGCGCAACACCGCCGCGTTTTTGCCACCGCCCCCGCGTGGCCGCACCCTGGTGTTGGGCGCAGGCAAAGCCGGTGGCGCGATGGCGCAAGCGGTCGAGGCGCTGTGGCCGGCCGATGCGCCGCTGAGCGGGCTGGTGGTCACGCGCTACGGCCACACGCCGCCGCGCCCCGAGGGGCTGCCTTCGCGTATCGAAGTGGTGGAAGCGGCGCACCCGGTGCCCGATGCCGCAGGGTTGGCGGCGGCCGAACGCATTCTGGCGCTCACGCAAGGCCTCACCGCAGACGACTTGGTGCTGTGTTTGATTTCGGGCGGCGGTTCGTCGCTGCTGACGTTGCCGGCCGAAGGTTTGGCCCTGAGCGACAAACAACGCATCAACCGCGAGCTGCTGCACAGCGGCGCCAACATTGTGGAAATGAACTGCGTGCGCAAACACCTCTCGCGCATCAAAGGCGGGCGCCTGGCGGCGGCGTGTGCGCCGGCGCAAGTGGTCACGCTCACCATCAGCGATGTGCCGGGTGACGATGTATCGGTGATTGCCAGCGGCCCCACCGTGCCCGACGCCACCACCTGTGCCGATGCGCTGGCGATTCTGGAGCGCTACAACATCACCGTGCCCGAGGCCGTGGCGGCCGCGTTGCGCGGTGGCGAACTTGAAACGCCCAAGCCCGACGCGGCGGTGTTCCAAGGCCAGGCGGCACACCTCATCGCCACGCCCAACCAGTCGCTGCAAGCGGCCGCTGAAGCTGCGCGGGCCGCTGGTTTATCGGCCTATGTGTTGAGCGATGAGATCGAAGGCGAGTCGCGCGAAGTGGGTAAGGTGCACGCCGCATTGGCGCGTGCCGTGGCACAAGGCAAGGGCGCCTGGCCGCGCCCGTGTGTGCTGCTGAGCGGTGGCGAAACCACCGTCACCGTGAAGGCTGTGCCCGAAGGCACACCACGCGGTCGCGGCGGACGAGCGGGTGAGTTTTGCATGGGGCTGGCGCAAGCGCTGCAGGGGCAGCCGGGCGTGTTTGCATTGGCCGCCGACACCGATGGCATCGACGGTGTGGAAGACAACGCTGGCGCCTGGGTGGCGCCCGACACACTGGCTCGCGCCGAAGCACGGGGCCAGAACATCGACCAACACCTGGCGCGCAATGACGCCTATGGCTACTTTGCCGGCCTGGGCGATTTGGTGGTGAGCGGGCCTACACACACGAATGTGAACGACTTTCGTGCACTCCTGATTTTGTAGCTGCCCGCGCAAGTTAGATCAGCGCCAAAGGCATATTTTTCTTAAAGCCCCGCCATGCAGCATTTTGATGTGGTGATCGTTGGTGGTGCTGCCGTGGGCAGTGCGGCGGCGTACTTCCTCGCTGCTCAGCCTGCGTTCAAGGGCTCGGTGCTGGTGCTTGAAAAAGACAGCAGCTACGCCCACTGCGCGACGGCACGTTCGGCCGCGTCCATCCGCCACCAGTTCTCTACTGCCGAGAACGTGTTGATGTCACTGTTCGGCACGCAGTTTTTGCGCGGCCTGGGCGACACCTTGGCGGTCGATGGTGATCGGCCCGATGTGGGCTTTGTCGAAGGTGGTTATCTGTTCCTGGCTACGCCGCCGGGGCAAGCCGTGTTGCGCGCCAACCATCAACTGCAGACCTCGCTGGGTGCCGATGTGGCGTTGATCACACCCGCTCAAATCAAAGACCGCTGGCCCTGGCTCACAACCGATGACCTGGCCGCGGGTGCGTTTGGCGTCACCGGCGAAGGCTGGCTCGACGCCTACGCCTTGATGCAAGCGCTGCGCCGCAAAGCCATCGCCTTGGGCGCCACGTACCACGAGGCGCAGGTGGTGGGTGTACAGCGCAGCGCCCGCCGCATCACCAGCGTGCGCTTGTCCAATGGCGAGTCCATAGCCTGCGGCACGCTCGTCAACGCGGCTGGCACCGGCGCTCCCGCACTGGCGCGCGCGGCGGGCATCCACACGTTGCCCGTGGCGTCGCGCAAACGCAGCGTGTTCTACGTCACCAGCCCGGCGCAGTTGCCGGACTGCCCTATGGTCATAGACCCCACCGGCGCTTACTTTCGGCCCGAAGGCAAAGGTTTTATTTGCGGCATCAGCCCACCCGCTGACCAAGACCCCGAGTGTTTCGACTTCGAGGTGCAGCACCACTTGTTCGACGAGGTGTTGTGGCCGCTGCTGGCCGCGCGCGTGCCGGGCTTTGAGGCGCTACGCGTGCAGCGCGCCTGGGCCGGGCATTACGACGTCAACACGCTAGACCACAACGTCATCATCGGCGCCCACCCCGAGATCGACAACCTGTTGTTCGCCAACGGCTTCAGCGGCCACGGTTTGCAGCAGTCGCCAGCGGTGGGGCGGGCCTTGTCTGAGCTGGTGGCGTTTGGCGGCTACCGCACGCTCGACCTTTCGGTGTTTGGCTGGCAGCGGGTGTTGGACGGCAAGCCCGTGCTGGAGCTGAATGTGGTTTGAGTTGCGCCGCGATGTGTGCCATATTGAGGCTGCCAGACAGGAGCAGCGCCATGTCCACAGCGGTACCTTCCAGCATCCCGTCCGATCTCTATGTCGGCATTACCTACGACGACGCCCCCAGCGCCATTGCCTGGTTGTGCCGAACGTTTGGTTTTACCCAGCGCTTTGTGGTGCCCGGCGCCGGTGGCCGGGTAGAGCATTCTGAGTTGAGCCTGGGCAACGGCGTGGTGATGGTGTCGTCGCCCAAAGCCGAGTTTCGCTGCTTCAGCCCGCGCACACTGGGCGGCGTATCGCACATCATCAGCCTGTATGTAGACGACCCCGATGCGCACTACGCCGTGGCGTCGGCCGTGGGCATCGACGTGGTGCGCCCCTTGCAAACCGAGGAATACGGCGCACGCGGCTACATGGTGCGCGACCCCGAGGGGCATCTTTGGTACTTCGGCAATTACCGGGCGGGCGGCTATTGGGAGAAAGGGGAGAAAGGCTGAGCAGCTTGTAGACGATGCTCAGCGCCGCAACGGTTTAAGCGCGTGCCGGACGCGGGCCGTAGCGCAGCGTCAGCAGTGTGCCGAGTGTCAGCGCGCCCACGGCAAAGGCCGGGCCGCCCAGGGCGCCAATGTGGTCGACCAACAAGCCGCCACCAATCGCGCCGCTGGCAATGGCGATCTGGAACGCCGCCACCAGCAAGCCACCCGCGCCTTCGGCCTGGTCGGGTGCGGCACGCACAATCCAAGTTTGAAAGCCCACCGGGAACGCACCAAACGCAAAGCCCCACAGCGGAATGGCAATGGCCGTGACGATGACCGACTTGCCGCCGATCAACAGGCTGGCTGCTAGCAACGCAATCAACGCGCCGCCCAGCACGATGGCGTGACGCTCGCTGCGCCCAGCCACCCAGCCACCGGCAAAGTTGCCGAAGAAGCCGCCAATGCCATAGCCCAGCAGCACCATGGTGATGGCGCTGACCGACAACTGCGTGACGTTTTCCATCAGCGGGCGAATGTAAGTAAAGCCGGCGAAGTGGCCAGAGATGACCAGCAGCACCGCCAGCAAAGCCACGCGCACCGGTGGGCGGGTGAGCAGTTCGCCCAGCACGCGCAGGTTGGGGTTGTCGCGCGGCGGCAGAGCGGGCAGGGTGAGGAATTGCACCGCCAGCGTGACGACGCTGACCACACCTGCCGCCATGAAGGCACTGCGCCAACCCCACATGTCGCCCATCCAGGCGCCCAAAGGCGCGGCGCACACCGTGGCCACCGACACCCCCGTGAGGATCAGCGACATGGCGCGCGCAAACAGGGCTTCGGGCACCAGGCGCATCGCCAGCGCGGCCGACATCGACCAAAAGCCACCCAGGGCAATGCCCAACATCACACGCGCCACCAGCAGCACCGGCAAGCTGTTCGCGGTGGCGGCCAGCACGTTCGACAAGATCAACAGCAGGGTCAACGCCAGCATCACGTGGCGGCGGTCGAGGCTGCGGGTGAGCAGCGGAATGGACGGTGCGGCAACGGCACCCACCAAGGCGGTGGCCGTGACGGCTTGCCCGGCTGCGCCATCGGTGATGTGCAGGTCGCTGGCCATAGCAGTGAGCAGGCTGGCGGGCAAGAATTCGGCGGTTACCAGACCAAACACCCCCAGTGCCAATGAGGCGACGGCGGGCCATTGGGCCTCGGCGCTGGCTGGCGAGGGGTTTGGTTTTGTAGCGGCGGTGGCGGCAGTGGTCGCGGTGACGGCGGGCGCGGCGTCAATGCATTCAGAGCAGGAGGAGGACACGTTTAAACCTTTAGATGGACTAGTTTGATAGCTTAGGTTTAATATTCCGGCGTTTGAATGCCGAAAAGACCTAAATGCTTGACTATTTGTCCGAAGATGGTGGCCTGGCTTCGCGCGAGGCCGTCGACAAGCGCGACTTGTTGACCGAAATTTTGCTCGGCCTGCGCCTGGATGGTGTGGAGTATGGCCGCTGTGTGATGCGCGCGCCTTGGGCGGTGGCTTATCCCGCACAACGCTCGGCGCGTTTCCATTTTGTGGCTGCTGGCGGTTGTTGGCTGCGCACGCCGGGCAGTGATTGGCTTCGGCTGAACGCGGGTGATGCGGTGCTGCTGCCGCGCGGCAGCTTTCACATTTTGGCCAGCGCGCCGGATGTGCCTGCGGTGGATATTGCGTCGCTCTCGCGCGTGGCGGTTTCAGACAACATTTACTTGGTGGGTGGCGATGCCGCCCGCCGGGGGCCAGTGGCGACAACGCCCGAGCACGACGATGCCACGCTCGCCGACGTGATGTTTTGCGGCAGCCTGCGCTTCAACCTCGACCCCTTGCACCCGCTGGTCACCATGATGCCCGAGGTGATGCTGGCCGGTGACCTGGCCCAACGAGACCCCACGGTGCCGGCCTTGCTGGAAGCCATGGAACGCGAAGTAGCCCTCGACCGCATTGGTGCCTGCGGCATCCTGGCGCGCCTGGCCGATGTGCTGGCCGCCAGCATCATCCGCAGCTGGGTGGAGTGTGGCTGCAGCGACTCCACCGGCTGGATTGCCGCCGTGCGCTGCCCGAAGATCGGCCGCGTGATTGCCGCCATCCACGCCGACCCCGAACGCGACTGGAGCGTGCCCGTGCTGGCCGAGGTGATGGGAGCCTCGCGCTCCAGCTTTGCCGAGGCCTTTACCCGCACCATGGGCGAGAGCCCCGCCAAGTACGTGGCCAAGGTGAAGATGTTCCAGGCCCGGTTGTGGATCGCCAACGAAGGCATGCGCATCGCCGTGGCCGCCGACCGCTTGGGCTACGACTCCGAGGCCTCGTTCAGTCGCGCGTTCAAACGCATCATTGGCCATCCGCCGAGCGCGTCGCGAGCCGAAACCGTATTAGCGGCTGCGTAAAACCATGGCGTTGACCGGAAGGTGACACACACCACGGGGCGAAAGTTGGATGATGCGGGCACGAAAAACAATGGAAGGAGACAACCCCCATGAAAACGCTGGAAGATCAACTCTCGCAATACGCCGCCTACCACCGCGACCGGCGCAACATCGCTACGCACTTTGTCGGCATTCCGTTGATCGTGCTGGGCATCACCGCGCTGTTGTCGCGGCCGGTGTTTGATGTGGGCGGGGCTAGTGTGTCGATGGCGATGGTGGTGGCCTTGGCGTCTGCGGCCTATTACCTGCGGCTGAATGTGCGCTTGGGTTTGCTGATGGCCGCACTGCTGGCTTTGTCGGTCTGGTTCGGCGCCTGGGCGGGTACACACAGCACCAGCACGTGGTTGTCGATCGGCATTGGTTGCTTTGTGGTGGGCTGGGTGTTCCAGTTCGTCGGCCACTTTTGGGAAGGCCGTAAACCGGCCTTCATGGACGACGTGATGGGCCTGATCATCGGCCCGTTGTTTGTGGTGGCCGAAGCGCTGTTCGCCATTGGCCTGTTGTCCCACCTGCGCGAGGCGGTGGAAGCCCGTGCGGGCAAGACCCGCAGCGGCCCAGCAGACGCGGCCCGCGCGTAAGACTTGTGAGCCGCCTTTAAGCGGCGGCTGAAGCCGCCTTGCCGTCCACGCTGCGCGCGGCGGGCGACTTCATCTCCACCCAGATCACCACCGCCAGGCCCAGCAACACCAAGCCCAGGCCCATGAAGGCGCCAGTCGGCGGTTGTTCACGCACCACCACAATCGCCAGCAAGAAGGCGGTCAGCGGCTCGGCCAATGCCAGGGTCACGCTGGTGGCGCCGCTGATGTAGCGCAGTGCACTGCTGAACAGCAAATAGGCCAAGCCTGTGGCCACCAAGCCAAGGTAGCCCACCACCAGCCAACCGCTGGCCGAAATCACAAAACCATCGGCCCAGGCCAGAGCCGCTGGCACGGCGAAGAGGGCGGCGGTGCCAAACACCAACAGCGTGACGGTAGACGGCGCAGCCTTTTGCACTAGGCGCTGATTGATGAGCGCATAGGCCGCATACGAAAAGCCCGCGCACAGGCACAGCGCCACGCCGCGCGCGTTGACCGGGTGGTCGGTATTGCCCGCCAGCACCATGCACGCGCCACCGGCCACGGCCAGTACCGTGCCAATCCACCACACCGGGCGCGGCGCTTGCCGCGCCACCAGCCACTGCAGCAAGCCAGCCCACAGCGGGCCGCTGCCAATGGCGATGGCTGTGCCCACGGCCACACCGCTCTCGCGCACGCCGGCAAAAAAGCTCAGGTTGTAGAGCGCCACAAACACACCCGACACCAGTACCCAGCGCAGTGGCAGGCGGCGCAGATCGTCCAGTAGCAAGGCGCGCGGCTGGGTGATGCACACGTAGAGAGTGAAAAAGGCCGAGGCCATGACCAGACGCAGCGCGCCCACCCAGTAAGCCGAGAGTTGAACCGGCGCCAGGCTTTGCGCTGTACCGGTGGTGCCCCACAACATGGCGGCGCCAAGCACCATCAGGGAGCCTAAAAGAGGTTTGTTCTGCATGGGGGGATCATCGCCGCTGTGGCAGGTCAAATTTGTCGAGAGACTCTTGTGGTGTTTTGCCGAGATTTGCGGTGCCGCCCATAAAAAAACCCAGCACCGCGAGGCGCTGGGTTTTGGAGGGATGCGCTACCGGATCAGCAGTCCGCGTAGTCGTCCAACACCGCGCCCTTGCTGGCGCTGGAGGCGTTGAACGCAAACTTGGCTTGCACGCCGCGCGTGTAGCGCGGCTTGGGCGGTGTCCAGCCTTCGCGGCGCTTGGTCAGTTCGGCTTCGGGCACGTTGAGTTCCAGCACCAACTTGTGCGCATCGATGGTGATGGAGTCGCCCTCGCGCACGAAGGCGATGTTGCCGCCGGCGGCCGCCTCAGGCGCCACGTGGCCGACCACCATGCCCCAGGTGCCGCCGGAGAAACGGCCGTCGGTGATCAGGCCCACGCTTTCGCCCAAACCAGCGCCGATCAGCGCGCCGGTGGGGGCCAACATTTCAGGCATGCCGGGGCCGCCCTTGGGGCCCAGGTAGCGCAGCACCATCACGTCGCCCGCCACGATCTTGCCGGCCAAGATGGCGGCCAGGGCGGATTGCTCGTCGTCAAACACGCGCGCAGGGCCCGTGATCACGGGGTTCTTCAAGCCGGTGATCTTGGCCACGGCGCCTTCGGGCGACAGGTTGCCCTTCAAAATCGCCAAGTGGCCTTCGGCGTACATCGGCTTGTCGATGTTGCGGATGACTTCCTGGTTGGGTGGCACGTCCGGCACGTCTTTCAGCACTTCGGCAATCGTCTGGCCGCTGATGGTGATGCAGTCGCCATGCAGCAGGCCAGCTTTCAGCAGCACCTTCATGACTTGCGGAATGCCGCCGGCCTGGTGCAGGTCCACCGCCAGGAAACGGCCGCTGGGCTTCAGGTCGCACAGCACGGGCACCTTCTTGCGCATGCGCTCGAAGTCGTCAATGGTCCACTCCACACCAGCGGCGTGGGCAATGGCCAGGAAGTGCAGCACGGCGTTGGTTGAGCCGCCGGTGGCCATGATCACGGCCACGGCGTTTTCAATCGACTTCTTGGTGACGATGTCGCGTGGCTTCAAGTCTTTCTTGATGGCCTCGATAAGCACCTTGGCCGATTCCTTGGCCGAGTTTTGCTTCTCGTCATGCGGGTTCGCCATGGTGGACGAGTAGGGCAGACTCATGCCCAACGCTTCAAAGGCGCTCGACATGGTATTGGCCGTGTACATGCCGCCGCACGAGCCGGTGCCAGGAATGGCGCGCTTCTCGATCTCTACCAGGTCTTCGTCGCTCATGTTGCCGGCGGCGTTTTGGCCCACGGCTTCAAACACGCTGACGATGTTTAGGTCTTGGCCCTTGTACTTGCCGGGCAGAATGGTGCCGCCGTACACATAGATGGCCGGCACGTTGGCACGCAGCATGCCCATCATGCCACCAGGCATGTTCTTGTCGCAGCCGCCGACCACCAGCACGCCGTCCATCCATTGGCCGCCGACGCAGGTCTCAATACAGTCGGAGATCACTTCACGGCTCACCAGCGAATACTTCATGCCTTCGGTGCCCATCGCCATGCCGTCGGAGATGGTGGGCGTGCCAAACACCTGGGCGTTGCCACCGGCTTCTTCAATGCCGGCAATCGCGGCATCGGCCAGCTTTTGCAGGCCAGAGTTGCAAGGGGTGATGGTGCTGTGACCGTTGGCCACGCCGACCATGGGCTTCTTGAAGTCGCTCTCTTCATAGCCCATGGCGTAGTACATGGAGCGGTTGGGCGCGCGGCTTTTGCCTTCGGTGATGTTGGCGCTGCGGCGGTTGATCTGGATGGTCTTGGTTTCCATGTCTAGCTTTCGTGGGGATGATTTTTTAACCGGCCGGCATCTCTGCGCCAGGTTTTTGGCAGACCGAAGTATGCGCCGAGTCAAAATAGGTTTCCAATCTATTTTTCATGGCTTATTAATTCATTTGGCGTATGAAAGAAACCACCCCTTGGATTGAGCTACGCCTGTGGCGCCAGTTCGCCACGCTGGCTGAAGAATTGCACTTTGGCCGCGCCGCAGAGCGCTTGCATATGACACAGCCGCCACTGACGCAGGCCATTGCCCAATTGGAACGCTTGTTGGAAGTGCGCCTGTTTGACCGCACCAAACGTAGCGTGCAGCCCACAGCAGCGGCGCGCGCGCTGTTGCCTGAGGTGCTGGAGCTGCTGGCGCGCGCGCAGATGCTGCCGGTGCATGCGCGCGCGGCGGCGGCGGGGGAGCTGGGGCGGCTGCGCTTGGCGTTTGTCTCCACTGTGGGTTTTGCTCAGTTGCCGCAGTGGTTGCGCGGCTTTCGCGAGCGTTACCCGCAAGTGCGCGTGGAGCTGACCGAGGCCACGGGCGACGTGCAGTTGCAGGCCTTCGCGCGCGGTGAGATCGATGCGGGTTTCATGTTGCACGCCAGCGGCTTTGCGCCCGAGGGTTTGGCGCGCAGCTTGATAGCGCAGGAGCCCTTGGTCTTGGCGCTGCCGGAGCAGCATCCGCTGGCACAGGTGGCCGTGCTCGAGCTGGAGGCCGTGTTGAGCGAGCCGCTGGTGATCTTTCCGCGCTACATCGTGCCGTCGTTGTTCGATGCGATTTTTGCGCTGTACCACGCCGCCGGGCGCTCGCCGCAGGTGGCGCAAGAAGCCATCCAGATGCAGACCATCGTGAACCTGGTGTCGGCGGGCTTGGGCGTGGCCTGGGTGCCGGCCAGCGTGCGGCAGTTTCAACGCCCGGGGGTGGTGTACCGCGCGCTGGACGGCGAGGTTCGCAAAGGGCGCAAGAAGATCGGCGGTTTGGCCGCGCCGGGTTGTGAAACCAGTTTGGTCTGGCCAGAGGCCAACGCCAGCCCTTCGCTTGCGCGGTTTATTGAATTTGTGGCGCAGCAATTGACGTCTTCGGCCAGCACCGCATTGGCCTGATTTCTCTTTGAAATGTGCTGCGGCATTGGTGTCAAAACGCGCGCGACCACATTCTTAGACTGAAAGCTCATTTATTTTGAGCAGGAAATCAGACATGTCCGCACGCACACTCCAAGGCAAAGTTGCCATCATCGCCGGTGGTGGCAAGAATCTCGGCGCGTTGATCGCCCACCAATTTGTGGATGCTGGCGCCGCCGGTATCGCGGTGCATTACAACAGCGCCTCGTCCAAAGCTGAAGCAGACAAAACCGTGGCCGAACTCGAAGCCAAGGGCGCCAAGGCTTTCGCCTTTCAGGGCGATCTGGCCATCGTGGAGAACAACACCAAGCTGTTCGATGAAACCGTGAAGCGCCTGGGCGGCGTGGATGTGGCCATCAACACAGCCGGCGTGGTCATCAAGAAGCCAATTTTGCAAGTGACCGAAGCCGACTACGAAAAGAGCTTTGACGCCAACTCGAAGGCCGCGTTCTTCTTCATGCAGCAAGCCGGCCGCACCATGAACGAGGGCGGCAGCATCGTCACCATCGTCAGCTCGCTGCTCGCCGCCTACACCGACGGTTACGCCATCTACCCCGGCAGCAAGGCGCCGGTGGAACACTACACGCGCGCGGCATCGAAGGAGTTTGGCGCACGCGGTATTTCGGTCAACGCCGTGGGTCCGGGCCCCATGGACACGCCATTCTTTTATGGCCAGGAGTCCAAGGAGTCGACGGCCTACCACTCAACGGCTGCAGCGCTGTCTGGCTACTCGCACAAGGGTTTGACCGACATCGAAGACATCGCGCCCTTGATCCGCTTCCTAGTGACCGAAGGCTGGTGGATCACCGGTCAGACGATTTTTGCCAACGGTGGCTATACCACCCGCTAACACGCTGTTGACGAAAAAAAGCCCCGTGTTGTAGAACACAGGGCTTTTGCGAAATGAGAGAAACGGGGGCGCTTAAGCTGGTGTTCCCATCTGCGATTGCAGATAGTTTTGCAGGCCAACCATCTGGATCAAGCGCAGTTGCTTCTCGAGCCAGTAGGTGTGGTCTTCTTCGGTATCGCGCAGTTGGGCCAGCAGCACGTCACGGCTCACGAAGTCGCCCACGCTTTCGCACAAGGCCATACCGTCGCGCAGCGCTTTACGCACGGCGTATTCGGTGTCCAAGTCTTTTTGCAGCATCTCGGGCACGGTAAAACCGGGCGTGAAGTCCTTCGGGCGCATGTCGGGCTTGCCACCGAGGAACAAGATGCGGCGCAGCAGCGCATCGGCGTGCTGGGTTTCTTCTTGCATCTCGTGGTCGATGCGCGTGTACAGGGCGGCCATGCCCAGATCTTCGTAAATGCGCGAATGGGCGAAGTATTGGTCGCGCGCGGCGAGTTCGCCGCGCAGCAGATCAATAAAGTAGTCAACGACTTGTGGGTTGCCTTGCATGGTGTGCCGTTCTTATGTTTTTGGATTGCCCGCGAGTATCGGTCAGACGCTCGATTTCGTCGCGTTGTGTAGCCAATACCCCCGCATACCCGGTATGCGTGCGTATGGGTATGGAAGCTGCAATCAGTTGCATTTGCATTGGGGCGTAAATCGCTTGAAAGTAAGGCCCTGGGCACAATACCGGCCGTGCATGGCCTCACCCCAGGTCGCCGCGCCGTCAGCATCAACAAATTGAGGGAAAAACAATGAACATGCTTCACAACTTTGCCAACAGGCCTCTGCGGCAGCGGGTGTGCCTATGACGCACTACGCTGCACCTTCCGGCCAGACGCTGCACCGGGCCTCGCGTGTCTTGCGGGTGCGCGACGGACATGAAGCCAAGGTCACCTACGAAGAGTTGTTTTTCGACCTGGTCTATGTGTTTGCGGTCACGCAGTTGTCGCACTACTTGTTGGGCAACCTTAGCTTGCTAGGTGCGGCTCAGACGCTGTTGTTGTGGTTCGCCGTTTGGTTGGGCTGGCAATACACCGGCTGGGTCACCAATTGGTTCGACCCGCGCACCCGCCCGGTGCGTTTGATGCTGTTTGGCATCATGGGTTTGGGGCTGGTGCTCGCGGCTTCTCTGCCGGGGGCGTTTGCCGACCGGGGCCTGGGTTTTGCGTTGAGCTACATCGGCATTCAGCTTGGGCGCTCGGTGTATGTATTGTGGATGCTCGGGCCGTCACATGCGCTGACCCCCAACTTTCGCCGCATCACGGGGTGGACGGCTATTTCTGCAGCGTTTTGGCTCATCGGCGCTTTTGCGGAGGGCCCCGCACGCATGGGTTGGTGGGCGTTGGCGGTGGTGGCCGAGTACGTATCCCCGATGATCGGTTTTCGTTTGCCGGGTTTGGGCGCCTCGCGCTCGTCAGATTGGACCATTGAGGGCGGCCACTTGGCCGAGCGTTGCCAGTTGTTTGTGATCGTGGCGTTGGGCGAGTCGGTGCTGCTGATCGGCGCCACATTTGCTTCCACACCGCATCTGGACCTGATGACGGTGTTGGCCGTGGTCTTCAACTTTATCGGCAGCTTGTCGATGTGGTGGCTGTACTTTGACACCAGCAGCCATGACGGCAGCCACGTCATCGCGCACTCAGACGACCCGGGGCGCATTGGCGCCTATTTCCACTATGTCCACGTGATCTTGATTGCCGGCATCATCGTGGCGGCAGTGGGTAACGAGTTGGTCATCGCTCACCCCCACGGGCACATGACACTGGTGCACGCCATCGTGTTGGTGGGCTCGCCTCTGATCTACCTGCTGGGCAATGCGCTGTACAAGCGGGTGGTGTATGGCCGTTTTCCCAAGTCGCATCTATTGGGTGTCGGCTTGCTGGTGCTGCTCTGCGCGGTGTCGCCTTGGACGGATCTGTTGTGGCTCAGCGCCCTGACCACGGTGGTGGTGCTAATCGTCGCAGCCATGGACAGCGCTGCCAGCCGCCGTGCCAAGTTGGCCCATGCTGGCGCCATTTGAGCGCTGAACAGGCTCATTGCCTGGCGGATGGCGGGTCTATCGCGCCACGTCAGGCGATGACGACTTATTCGGCGGGCACAATAAGGGCATGCTGACCTATCCCCATTTCGACCCCATTGCCCTGCAGATCGGGCCCATTGCCGTCCATTGGTATGGGCTGACTTATCTTGCCGCCTTCGGCTTGTTCATGTTGCTCGGCAACTTGCGGCTGCGCCATCAACCCTTTGCTTCCATCACCGGGCCAGGCGCCTGGTCGCGCAAAGACGTGGAGGACATCTTGTTCCTCGGCGTGATGGGTGTGGTCGCCGGTGGACGGCTGGGCTACTGCCTGTTTTACAAGCCCGAGTACTACCTGTCGCATCCGTTGGAAATCTTCTATGTGTGGCAGGGCGGCATGAGTTTTCATGGCGGTTTTTTGGGTGTGATTGCCGCCATGCTGTGGTTTGCGCATTCGCGTCACAAGCCGTTCTGGCAGGTCATGGACTTTGTGGCCCCATGCGTACCAACAGGTTTGGCTGCCGGGCGGGTCGGCAACTTCATCAACGGGGAGTTGTGGGGGCGATTTGCCAACCCTGATCTGCCTTGGGGCATGGTGTTCCCGCAGAGTGGCTCCATGCTGCCGCGCCATCCATCGCAGATCTATCAGTTTCTGCTGGAAGGATTGCTACTGTTTGTGATCTTGTGGCTGTACGCCCGCAAGGATCGGCCCGAGCGCCGCGTGGCGGCCGTGTTCTCGATCGGTTATGGCTTGATGCGTTTCATCGCCGAGTATTTCCGTCAGCCTGACGACTTCCTGGGCTTGCTGGCCTTCAACATGAGCATGGGCCAGTGGCTTTGCGTGCCGATGGTGTTGTTTGGCGTGTGGCTTTACGCCAGTGCCAAACCGCGTCAACCCTGAAAGGGCCGCGCATGCGAGCGTGTAACGCTCCAGCTTCGGTCGTCACAAATTAACGCACTCTATGGCCCCACCTCGGGGCCATAATTTTTGGCCGGTGGTCATCTGGAACCAAGCTCGCCATCGGCAGCGCAGCCTGGGTGGACACGCCCGGCGTTGATGTCCCCTTCGGACGTTTTTCCGTGATGCCCGCCTCGATACTTCCCGAGCCAACCGCAACCAAAGGACGCCCGTCTTGGCGGGCGTTTTTGCGTCTGGCTTCGGTTGAACGCATATGGTCGGACGCGGAGCGCGAGGGCACCGGCCCTCTTTGGCTTCGTTGGCGCACGGTACTTTTGCTGTGGCTCATGGTCGCGCTGTTGCTGCAGGCGAATTTCATCGGTGTGAACATTCCCACCATTGGCCATGAAGCCACCACGCTGCCTTTGCATTTGCAGGCGGGGCTGCTGTTGTCCATTGCGCTCATCTACCGCGACCGTCGCATTGTGGCAGCCTGCTTTTTGCTGAGCTTTCTGCCTTGGTACGCGCGTCACTACTATCACTTCACCATGCCGGTCAATGGTGCGCTACCGGGTTTTCTTTTACTCACACTCAGCATTCCACAGGTTTGGCTTTGCGCGCGATGGATGGGGCCGTTGCGCCAGCGCGGAGGACTGGCTGTGGCCGACGTCCTGCGTCTGGGCTGGGTTGGTCTGGTGCTGTTCCCGGCTGGCGCGGTGCTCACAGGCCTTGCGCTGGTGGGCGTCTTCGGCCCAGAGGTTTGGGCCAACCCCGAGATGATTGCGCGGCATGCCCTCGGTCGTGCATTTGGCGTGCTGATCATTACCTTTCCGCTAGTGGTGGCCTGGAGTGAGCGACACAACCCGAATCCGCTGTGCCCTCGGCGCGCCGACGGGGTCAAGCTCGTGTGGATGGTGTTGGCCGGTTGCCTGTTCTTGGCCTTGAAAAACACGTTGCTCAGCGGTGAGGATGGAGGGCACTTGGAGCTTCACCTCAGTTCGCTTGAAACTGTTGTCATCCTGGTGTTGTTGCTGGGTTGGTGTGCCTTGTGCCTGCCGCCAGCCTGGGCGGTGAGTATTGCCTCGGTTTTGATGCTCATTGTGTTTGCCTTTGCGCGTGTGCATTACGCTGAAATTGGCTGGGGCAACTTTTTCAGCCTGAGCATGATCGTCTATGAGTTGGCTGCGCTCCAACTGGCCTTTATCTGCCTGGTGGTCCTCACGAGAGATGCCCGTTTGGTGCGACTGCGGCGAGAACCCAGCCTGAAGGCGATCCGCGTCAATGCGGACGGCATGAAATCCAGGGAGGGGGAACTCGCTTCTCGATTTAGCCAAGCTGATGACTCAAGCGAGTGGGCGCGCTCCGAATCGGCTCAACTCGACCCTGCCGAAGTGTTGACATGCCTACGTGGTGGCCGCTTGGAGCTGTATTTTCAAAGTATCCATAGCTTGCTTCCCATGTTACCGGCCGGCCATGGCATTTCGGGAGAGATTCTCTGCCGTATGCGCACTGCCGATGGCCGTGTGCTCATGCCCGCCACTTTCACCCCGCTGTTGGAGAAGGCTGGTCGCGGTGCCGAATTGGACCTGGCCGTGGTCGACGCGGTGGTTCACATGCTGCAGCAGCACAAGGCTGTGTCAAAGCATTTTCGCCGCCTTAGTTTGAACCTCTCAGGGCAAGGCTTGGCATCGCGCAGTTTCCACACACAACTATGGCGTACCTTGGCGCAATCGCCCATCCCGCTGTCGTGCTTCTGCTTCGAGATCACCGAAACCGCTGCCATTCATAACGCCGATGCTGCGCGCGACCTGCTGCAGCGCTTGCGTGCAGAAGGATGCCTGGTGGCGATCGACGACTTTGGGACCGGCCTGCAGACCTTCGAGCGGCTGAAGGAGTTTCCGGTCGACGTCATCAAGATTGACGGCTCGTTTGTGCGCGGCGTGGCCGAGCGTGGCAACGACTACGCGTTGGTACATGCCTGCGTGAGCATCGCCAAAGCCTTTGGCGCTCAAACCGTTGCCGAGTATGTGGACAGCCCGTCTACCCTAGAGGTGCTGCGCGAGTTGGGTGTGGACTGGGGACAGGGCTATCTGTTCAGCGAACCGCAGCCTTTCGCAGAGGTTTTGCGGTAAGCCCGGCCGAGTAGGTCATGGCACGGTGGATGTAAGGCTTGACGCCATGAGGCGTTGTCCCACAACGTGAGCCGAAGATCGCCCCTTGGTACCGGTGTGTCGATCTCTACGATGGCATGCATTGTTTGCGATGACCCGCGAGCCCAACCGTTAGAGCCGTAACCGTATCGTTTTATGACCTCTACCCTGCAAAAAATAGGCAACACCATTGCCGCGGAATTTTCCGATCTGCCAGATATTGAACAAGCCACCCGTGTCATGGTGCGGTTGTTGCTGGCGGCGTTGCTGGGGGGCTTGTTGGGTATCGAGCGCGAGTCGCACGGAAAGGCAGCCGGCGTGCGCACCCACATGCTGGTGGCCATGGGCGCGGCGTTGTTTGTGTTGGTGTCGCAGCAAGCGGGCATGCTGGAGGCAGACATTAGCCGTGTAGTGCAGGGCGTGGTGGCCGGCGTTGGCTTTCTTGGCGCGGGCGCCATCCTCAAGCTGGACGGTGAAGAAAAGGTCAAGGGCCTGACCACCGCCGCTGGCATCTGGCTCACCGCCGCGATCGGTGTGGCCGCCGGCATGGGGCGCGAGGCCACCGCAGTGCTCAGCACTTTGCTGGCATTGGCGGTATTTGCCTTGGTGCCGAAGGTGGTGTCGCTGATGGAAAAGAAGGGCGGAGAAGACGCGTGAGGCGCTTTAGGCGCATGCTGGGACTTACTCAGCGTACCCTTAACTCATCTCTTTGGTCGTCACCGAGAAAACAGCATTAACGAGGCGGCGCCCGGAGCTTGGTTGGTTTTCGGCGCGTTTGCGGCTTTTCAATGTTGTCCGAAGCATATTCGGATGAAGTCGTTTTGGGCTTCGGAGGATCAATAGGCGTTGAGCTTAGTGCGAGTGCACGAATATCCGCAAACATTTGCGTCCACTGCTCGGCGGGGATGGACATGAAACCAAAGTGACGGAGAAAAAAGGCACCATGAATGGCAAGAAAAACGAGCCGCATGTTGCTCTCCACGCCGCCGCTGGTCTCCATGTTGTGCAGTCGGTCTGCATAACGCTTATGCAGATCCTCGCGGTAGATCGGTGTCTTTGCCATCGCAGCAAAAACGCCTGCAGCCGTTACGCCAGCGGGTTCGTCTACTTGCGCAATGAAGTCAAGATAAGAAAGCACCCAGTTTTCTTCTGCGTCGGTTTTTTGAAGGACTGGCATTAGTCGCGCATCTACGGACTGTTGGCAGTAATCGAAGACTTCTTTGATGATTTGTTCTTTGGTGCCAAAGGTGGCTTGAACGCCACCTTTTGAGATGCCTGCGGCTTTAGCGACGCCGTCGATGGTCAGTGCGCTGACGCCACCATTCGAAACGATGGAGGCCACCACATCTAAAAGCTTGTCTCGGTCTAAGGTTTTTTTTCTACCCATGGCAAGAGTGTCATACTTTTAAAGTACGATCGTATTTAATTACATTTTGTAAATTTCAAGCGCCTCATTCGCAAAATTCGAATGCCGCAAAAAAGTGAATCGTTGAGCATCCTTTTCATCTCGTTTTTAGAGGCACGACGTGAGAGCAGAGATAGTTTCGATATTCGATCGTTGTAGCCCTCGAGGCTCCATTACTGGCGCAGGCATCGGGTCTTCGTCCCTATGCAGACGTTCCCGCAAGGACGCTTGTGTTCAATGAGTTGCCGTGTGTCCAAGATTGTAGATGGGAACGATTTTTATTGCGCTTTTTGCACGGGCAAACAGGTCTGCTGCTGTCGCGCATGTAGCAAGGAAAGCTGTGACTTCTAGGTCACCTGCAAGCTTTTTCTTTTGTCGTTTCTGTTTGGGTTTTGAGTTGACACGGGCTCGCAAGGGATATCCGTGTTGCCATCAAAGATAGCTATCGATGCGTTATGCGGGGAAATAGCCTGCGTCTGACTTTTTTAATCAATATCAAGAAGGATGTGCAATGGAATGGTTGCGTAATTTGAAGGTGGGTTCAAAGCTAGTCGGAGCCTTCTTATTGGTTTCCGGCATCGGAGCCTTGATCGGGCTGAGTGGTATCTTGAAGGCCGGTCAAATCAACGACCTCGCGCAATTGATGTATGAGCGTGAAATCGCCGGCTTGTCTCACGCCTCAGAAGCCAATATCCAATTGATTGTTGCCAGCCGGGCCGTGCGCAGTGCCGTGCTGGCCACGACGGAGGCTGAGCGGCAGCGTCATGTTCAAAATGTCCAACTGGGTCTGAAAGCTGCTCGCGAGGAGCTGGAAAAGACGGGGCAATTTTTCGCCACTGACGAAGGCCGAGCCATGGTGCGCGAAACGATGGGTGTTCTGCAGGCTTACGACGCGGGTATCCAGAGCGTGTTGGAGCTTCTCAAGCAGGATGCACTTTTCGACACTCGACTCACGGTAGAGCGAATGAACGAGTTTCGTGCGGTAGCCGACAAGGCCGACGACCTTCTTGGACAACTCGTAGATCGCAAGCGAGACAACGCCAAGAGCTTAAACGACGAGACAGATTCGATTTACAGCCAAATCCGCGTTCTGTTGATCAGCCTTACTTTTGGCGGCGTGTTTCTCGGTGTGTTGATCGGGGTGTTTTTGACGCGAAGCCTGACGCGCCAGTTGGGCGGCGAGCCGACTGACGTTGCGCGCGCGGCAGGGGAGATTGCCAATGGCAATCTGACAGCTCCCATCGATGGGTCGCGCGCGAAAGAGGGCAGCGTTGTCGCCGCGATGAAGATGATGCAGGAATCTTTGCGCGACGTGGTGAGCACCGTTCGTGTGAGTAGCGAGAACATCGCGACGGGTGCCGGACAAATTGCCGCAGGTAATGCTGATCTCTCTCAGCGCACAGAGGAGCAAGCCAGCAACTTGGAGGAAACGGCCGCGTCAATGGAAGAATTGACCAGTACGGTTCAAAGCAATGCAGAAACTGCACAACAAGCTGCGGCCCTCGCCCGATCGGCAAGCACTGCTGCCCAAGAGGGCGGTCAAGTGGTTGAGAATGTGGTATCCATGATGGGCGCGATTAATACGTCCTCCCAAAAAATCGCAGACATCATTGGGGTCATTGATGGCATTGCCTTTCAAACCAATATCCTGGCGTTGAATGCGGCTGTTGAAGCCGCTCGAGCAGGGGAACAAGGGCGGGGGTTTGCGGTTGTCGCCAGTGAAGTGCGTAACCTCGCCAAGCGCAGCGCCGACGCTGCTAAAGAAATCAAGGCACTGATCAACGACAGTGTCGAGAACGTTGCCCACGGTAGCCAACTTGTCAATACTGCCGGAGAGGCCATGGTTGGCATCGTCGCGCAGGTGCATCGTGTGTCTGAGTTGATCAACGAAATCACGGCGGCCACTGGCGAGCAAACCCTTGGCATCAGTCAGATCAGCGATGCAGTAAATCAGTTGGATCAGGTGACACAACAAAATGCTGCGTTGGTGGAAGAGTCTGCATCGGCCGCAGATAGTCTGAATCAACAAGTGAAACAGCTTGTACGGGCCGTAGCTGTCTTCAAAATTGAAAATGGAGTTGAGCCCGTGGCGCTGCCACCTGTCGCCGTGGCCACCACAGCTACCGCAACTTCAGGAATACGCTTGCAGGAGGCGCGAGAAAAAAGAGTCCAGGCGAAGCCTCTTTCACGAACGAAAGGCGATGCCCAGATCGCTTGGAAACAGTTTTGAATTCAGCCTAGAGATGCGCGAACGGCATGACAGGCCCATCTGAGTGAATCAAGCATTCGACCATGAAGCATTCATTGCCTTCTCTCAAACGTGCTGCCGGGATCCATCACGGCTTGATGAAGGGGGTCGCAATCTTGCTTGGTGCTGGCGGTGTCGCTTTAGCCAGCGCCAATTGGATGGCGGACCCCAGTGATCATGCATTGATGTTTGCTTTCTGCTGGTGGGCCGTGAGCTTCGTATCCTGGGGGGCCCTAGCACTCGGACACCTTGTGTGGGCTGTCCGCATCTTGGTCTGGGGCTCCTGGGCGGTGACGGCTGTATCTCCAACGGTTTACGGTGATCTTTGGCTCTCCAGTTTATTGAGGTTTGCATTACAGATTCTTCTCACAGGGCTGTTTCTCGGTCGAAGAGAAACCTACGCCATCGCCTTCGCATGTGGATTGTCTGCGCTGTGCCTGCTGGCTAGAAATTCCACAGAAGACCTCAACCCAAGCTTTAGTCACTGGCCTCATCTGTATGTGATCGGAGGACTTCTGTTGCTCGTGCTGGGACTACGCATCTGGTGGGGTGAGGTCAAGGTAGTTGATCGAGATGAGAGCGGGACTTCCGACAAGCTCGTTGAACATCCTGGACGGGTGGGGCTGATTCATCTGATCGAAGATATCTTGAAAGATGCTGCGGAAGTTAAGAAGTATGTTTTGCTGCAAGTCAACTTGGATCGGTTTCGTCACGTCAACTTAGCCAATGGGATCGAAGTCGGTGATCGCGTTCTAGACGTCTACACCAGACGCCTGGAGGACATTAAGCCACCGGGTGGATCGGTGTGGCGATTGGAGGGCGATGAGTTCGTACTGGTGTGGCCTATTGAGAAAGACACTGAGGGTGAAATTCATGCGCTTGTGTCTTCGGTTCAGGCGCTCATCAACCGACCCGTGGAAATTGAAAGGCAGTACGGGACGGCCATTTCGCTCTCCGCGAGCTTAGGCTTGACCTTGTTTCCGAGTAGCCCGCAGGAAACCGCCCTGCAAGTTCTATTGCGTGCCGGTACAGCGCTGGACGCAATCAGAGAAACAGGCGGTGGTGGAGTGAAAATTTTCGACCAAGCGTTGGGGCAACGGATGATCAAAAGATTCCAGGTGGAGTCTTCTTTGCGCAGGGCTATTCGCGAGGGCGAGTTAAGCGTCTACCTGCAGTCCCAGGTGAATGCTCAAGGCACGGTAGTGGGGGCGGAGTGCTTAGTGCGCTGGCAGCACCCTCAGCAAGGAATGATTTTTCCGGGAGAGTTTCTTCCTATCGCCGAGGAGTCTGATTTGATCGTGGAGATTGGGGAGTGGGTGATTGAACGGGCGTGTGAGCTACAAGTTGAGATGCAAAAAGCTGGCCTGCCTCAACGGCTCGCGATCAACATTTCTCCCAGACAGTTCTTCAAATCAAACTTCACCGCTCACTTGGAGAATACAGTTCGGCGTACTGGTGCAGATGCTCGAAAGCTCGTCTTGGAAATCACGGAAGGGTTGGTGATCCGAGACACAGAAGACGTCATCGGCAAAATGCACTATCTGATTCAGAAAGGATTTAGCTTCTCGTTGGATGACTTTGGAACCGGATATTCATCTCTGTCTCATCTGAAGAACCTACCTGTGCAAGAGCTCAAGATTGCGCGAAATTTCATTCAAGATGCGCCAACAAGCCTCGGAGACGCCGCACTGGTGAAAGCCATGTGTTCGATTGCTAGCCACTTAAATATGCAGGTCGTTGCTGAAGGTGTGGAAACCACCTCGCATGCAGCTTTTGTTGCTGATCAGGGAGATGTCATCTCCCAAGGATTTCTCTATTCCCTTCCGCAACCGGCAGAAGACTGGATAGAGGGGCAACTTGTTCTCGATGCCATGAAACGAACTCTTTCAGAGTTGGAGCCGCGCCTTGTGTCCGCGTGACCGTGTACCTTTAGCCTATGGCGCAGTTTGTGTTGGATGTTGCACAGAGGAGCGGTTAGGGTGCGGCGAGGGGAATGTCATTGGCACTAGGCCGCATAACATCCCGTTTTTTGCACGTTAAAGCAAAGTTTGGCAGCGGGCAAATAAAGCTAATTTCCTGCGCCTGACCAAATCTATGGGTTAAATCACATCAACACCCATTTCCGTGGACGGCACCTTTTTAAAATTTCATAATTACGGGTAATTACGGAAAATAATGAGTCCACATTGCAGTTAAGGTTGTACTTGTTGGCGGATGACCAGCCGCTTAGGTGCATTAAAGGTTCGAAAACCGCATGATCCCAGTCGCGCTGTTGGGGCATGACGGTTTGTCCCGGGAACGTTCACCAAGAGCCAGGTTCCACCACCGCTGTTGCCACCGCTCTTTTGAAAGCTTTTGCCCGCTATGCGCCTCGTCCACAACTCGCTGCACGACAACGTTGCCGACCGGCTGCGCGAGGAGATTTTCTCGGGTGCTTTTGCGCCCGGCAGCTTTCTCGACGAGGCCGCGCTCTGCGAAAAGTTGGCCATCTCGCGCACGCCGCTACGCGAAGCGCTGAAGGTGCTTACCGCCGAAGGCCTGCTGCGTCATGAACCTCGCAGGGGCTGCTTCGTCAACCAGGTCACCGAGAAAGACCTGGACGAAATCTTCCCGGTGATTGCCTTGCTGGAAGGGCGCTGCGCCTATGAGGCCGCCCGCAACGCCAGCGACGCCGAATTGCAGGCTTTGGAAGCCATGCACGACAAACTGGTAAAGGCTGCACGCGCCAAACGCATCAACGACTACTACGCTGCCAACTTTGCCATCCACGAAGCCATCATCACGCTGGCGGACAACCGCTGGCTGGCGCAGGTGATCAGTGACCTGCGCAAGATATTGAAGCTTGCGCGTCTGCAGCAGTTGCATGCGCCCGGGCGGCTGGAGCAGAGCCTGGCCGAGCACCTGGCCGTGTTTGCGGCACTCAAAGCACGCGACAGCGAAGGCGCCGATGCCGCCATGCGCACCCATCTCACACGCCAGCGTGAAGCGCTGCGTGAACTGGCATCGCAACAAAAGTCGAGGTTGGCGTGATGAACACCCCGAGCTGGATTTCACGTGGCATCTTTCAGCGCAAAGCGCAGGCCGAGCCGGCACAGGGCGCCGACCAGGCTTCTGAGAAAAAAGGGCCCGATACGCCCGCCAAACAAGCAGAAGCAGCTTCCAAAAAAGGAGCGTCTTCACGTTCCACGCATGACCGTCTGCACGCGCAACTGCGCCAGCGTGACGAAGCCCTGTCGCCACGCCTGCTGCGCCGCGCACTTGATGACCTGCGCGCCATCATCGACGACCGCGTGAGCGAAGTCGAAGGCGGCCGCCGCGCCCAAACGCTGGCGCGCTGGTACACCGATGCCAACCTGGAGCGCCGACGCGACCTGTGGCTGCTGATGAGCGAGCAGTTTGTCGCCGACCCGCAGCGGGTCAAAAAAGCCCAGGCGCAATTTTCCAAGGCGGTGGGCACAGCCGACGAAGCCTTGGCCGAAGTGGAATACCGCCGCGCCACCGTGTCGCCGCGCCGCCGCTTGCTGCAGCGCTTCAGCGTGTTCCCCGATGGCATTCGCTTCTTGGTGGAAATGCGCGCCGAAATCACGCCCTTCCTCAAGTCCGACAAACGCCTGCAAGCGCTTGATGTGGAGATGGAGTACATGTTTTCCACCTGGTTCGACGTGGGCTTTCTCGACCTGCGCCGGATCACCTGGGATTCACCCGCGTCGCTGATCGAAAAGCTCATCCAGTACGAGGCGGTGCACGACATCAAGAGCTGGGCCGACATGAAGAACCGGCTCGATTCCGACCGCCGCTGCTACGGCTTCTTTCACCCGCGCCTGCCAGGTGTGCCGTTGATTTTTGTGGAAGTGGCACTGGTCGAAAAAATTGCCGCCAGCATCACACCGCTGCTCGACGAATCGGCCGATGCCGCCGACCCCACTAAGGCCAACACCGCCATCTTCTATTCCATCAGCAACACCCAGGTGGGTTTGCGTGGTGTGAGTTTCGGCGATTCGCTGATCAAGCACGTGGTCGAAACCTTGAAGGGCGAGTTTCCACACCTCAAGACCTTTGCCACGCTCTCGCCCATTCCGGGGTTTCGTAACTGGTACACGCGCAATTGCGCTTCGGTGCTGGCATCGTTGTCGCCCAAGGAGTTGACCGAGCTGGGCCGCGCGGTGGGTTTTGAGCCGCCCACGCCCGAACACATCTCCGGCGCGTTAGACAAAGTGCTGGAACTGCCCGAGGCGTCTGCCGTGCGCAAATTCCTGCTGCGCGCCGCCGCCCAATACCTGGGCCGCGAGCTCACCAGCGGCCGGCCCACCGACCCCGTGGCGCGCTTCCACTTGGGCAACGGCGCGCGCGTGGAGCAACTCAACTGGGCGGCCGACCCATCGAACAAAGGACTCAAGCAATCGTACGGGGTGATGGTGAATTACCTCTACGACCTGAAGAAACTCGACCGCCACCGCGCCCAGCTATGGCAGGGCAAGGTGGCGGTGTCGAGCGACGTGGCGGCGCTGCTGCCGTAACGGTGCACAGCGCTAGCGCTGTAATAGAGCGATACCTGAAGAGTAGAGGCGTGGGCGGGTCCCACGAATGATTGCGTGTCAGTAAAAAAGCGCGAGCCCTCGTTTGCATTGGGCCGCATAAAACCAGGAGACAAAACACATGACAACATTTCAACGACGCAACGTATTGCGCTGGGCGGCCTTCGGTGCCGCTGCGGCCTCCACACCCTGGCTGCACGCGCAGTCGGCTTGGCCATCCAAACCGGTCACGCTCATCGTGCCGTTTCCGGCGGGCGGTGGCACCGATGCGTTTGCGCGGCCACTGTCGGCACAGTTCGCCAAGCAGTCGGGCAAAACCTTGGTGATTGAAAACAAGGGTGGGGCCGGTGGCACCCTGGGCGCAGGCTTGGCCGCTCGCGCCACGCCGGACGGCTACACCTACTTCATGGGCGCCGTGCACCACGCCATTGCACCGGCCATGTACCCCAAGCTCGACTACGACATTCAAAAAGACCTGGTGCCCATGGCTTTGCTGGCGAACGTGCCGCAGGTGCTGGTGCTCAACCCGAAGAACGTCAACGTGCCCGACTTCAAAGCCTTCATGGCCATGGTGCGTGCTAGCCCCGGCAAGCTCAACTATGGCTCGGCCGGCACTGGCACTTCGCACCACCTGGCGGGCGAGCTGTTCAAGCAGCAAACGCGCACCTTCATCACGCATATTCCCTACACCGGTGCCGGGCCTGCGCTGCGCGATCTGGTGTCGGGCCAGGTGGACATGATGTTCGACGGCCTGGGCTCGTCGGCCGTGCACATCAAGGGCGGGCGCATCAAGGCGCTGATGGTGTCTGGCACCCAACGCAGCCCCGCGTTCCCTGATGTGCCATGCGCCGCCGAGGTCGGCTTGCCCGACTACACCGTCACCACCTGGTACGGTCTGTGGGCGCCCAAGGGCACACCCGCCGATGTGCAGGTGCGCATGATCGAAGAGGTGCGCAAAGCCGGCGCCACCGATGAACTCAAGGCCATCTGGGCCGCGAACGGCGCCGACTTTCCACACATGTCACAGGCCGAGTTTGGCGCCTTCGTCAACGCCGAGATCGCGCGCTGGGGCGCCGTGGTCAAAGCGTCTGGCGCCAAGTTCGATACCTGATGGCCGAGACGGCATACTTGCGCTTTTGACCTCTCTCCACACTTCGATGCCCGGAACCATCACACTCGATCCCCTTGCGCAAATCCCAGGCGTGGCCACGGTGACGATCGCACACCCCGGCCGCCTGGGCGCCATGACGCGCGCCATGTGGCTGTCTTTGCGCGAAGTCTTTGAAGCCGTGCAGCGTGACACGACGTTGCGTTGTGTGGTGGTGCGGGGCGAAGGCGGGGCGTTCTGCGCGGGGGGCGATATTTCCGAGTATCCGAGCTTTCGCTTTCAACCGAGTAGTCTGCGCCAGTTCCACGAAGAAGAAGTGTGGGGCGGGTTGCGCGCCATGCTGGACTGCGATGTGCCGTTGGTAGCGCAGATCGATGGTGCCTGTATGGGCGCTGGTGTGGAGATCGCCGCCTGCTGCGACATCCGTGTGGCCGCGCGCGGCGCGAAGTTTGGCGCCCCCATCGCCAAGCTGGGTTTTCCCATGGCGCCGCGCGAAGCCCAACTGGTGGCGCGTGTGCTGGGCGACACCACGGCGCGCGACATGTTGTTGGCCGCCAGTGTGTTCGATGCCGAGCAGATGGCCGCGCGTGGTTTCTTGAGCCAGGTGTTGCCTGCGGAAGAGGTGGCGCCCCATGTGCTGACGGTGGCGCAGCGCGTTGCCGCACTCGCCCCCCAAGCTGCACGGCTGAACAAGCAAACCCTGCGCGGGCTGCAGCCGCCACTAGATGAAGATTTGCATGCTTACGATTACGCCAACAGCGCCGAGCACCAGGAAGGCATCACCGCCTTTCTGACCAAACGCCCGGCTGCTTTTTGAATTGTTTTTTCTGACCTTAGACCTATGAGTTCACCTAACGCCAACCTGTTCTCGGCCCTGCGCGCCGCCTTTCCTGCTGACCTGAACGCAGTCGCCGTTGAAACCGACCAAGGCTTGCTCTACACCTGGAACGACCTCGACCGCGCCAGCGCGATGATGGCCAACCTGCTCGCGTCGCTGCAGTTGCCGGCCGGTGCACGTGTGGCCGTGCAGGTGGAGAAGTCGGTCGAAGCGCTGGCCTTGTACCTGGCCACGCTGCGTGCGGGCCTGGTGTTTTTGCCGTTGAACACGGCCTACCAAACCAGCGAAATCGAATACTTCATCACCAACGCCGAACCGGCGGTGGTGGTGTGCACGGCGAAGAACTTTGGCTGGGTGAGCAAGATCGCTTTCAAGGCCGGCACGCAAAACGTCTACACGCTGGACGACGATCGCACCGGCTCGCTGCTGGAGCGCGCCGCCCACCACAGCGACCAACACACACCGGTGCAGCGCAGCGCCGATGACCTGGCCGCCATCCTGTACACCAGCGGCACCACTGGCCGCAGCAAGGGCGCCATGCTGAGCCACGGCAACCTGCTGAGCAACGCGCAAACACTCAAAGACTATTGGGATTGGCAAGCCGGCGACGTGTTGATCCACGCGCTGCCCATCTTCCACGTGCACGGCTTGTTTGTCGCCATCCACGGTGCGCTGCTCAACGGCAGCAAGATGTTGTGGTTCGGCCGCTTCGACCCCAAGGGTGTGCTCGCCAAACTGCCCGAAGCCACTGTGTTCATGGGCGTGCCCACGCTGTACGTGCGTCTGCTGCAAGAGGCAGGCCTCACTCGCGAGGCGGCGGGCCACATGCGCCTGTTCATCTCGGGCTCGGCACCGCTGTTGATTGAAACCTTCAAGGACTGGCAAACGCGCACCGGCCACACCATTCTGGAACGCTACGGCATGAGCGAAACCGCCATGCTGACCTCCAACCCCTGCCGCGCCGCAGACGGCGAGCGCCGTGGTGGCACGGTGGGCTTTCCATTGCCTGGCGTCACGCTGCGGGTGGTAGACGATGCTGGCCAAGACGTGCCGCAGGGCGAGATTGGCGGCATCCAGGTGCAGGGGCCGAACGTGTTCAAGGGCTACTGGCGCATGCCCGAGAAAACCGCCGAAGAGTTCAGCGCTGATGGCTTCTTCAAAACCGGCGACGTGGGCCGTGTCGATGCAGACGGCTACGTGACCATCGTCGGCCGCAGCAAAGACCTGATCATCAGCGGCGGCTACAACGTCTACCCGGCTGAGATTGAAGGTTTCTTGAACGAGTTGCCCGGTGTGGCCGAGAGCGCCGTGGTGGGGGTGCCGCACCCCGACTTTGGCGAGGTAGGCGTGGCCGTGGTGATCGCACGCCCCGGCGCCGCCCCCGACCCTGCGCAACTGCTGGCGCAACTCAAAGCGGGCCTGGCCAACTTCAAGATCCCGAAGCAGTGCTACGTGGTCGAAGGCCTGCCGCGCAACACCATGGGCAAGGTGCAGAAGAACCTGCTGCGGCAGCAATACAGCAGTTTGTTCGCCTGAGTTCAGGTATTGCGTGCCGCAGCGCCTGCTGCGACACGCGTGAGCGCGTACAGATGAAAGCGCTGGCGCGTGGAGAAGCCCAGCCGCTCGTACAGCGCGATGGCCATGGGGTTGTCGTCGCGCACATGCAGAAACGGTGTGTCACCCTGAGCCCAAATCTGCTGGCGCAACAGCTTCATCAACTGGCTTGCGATGCCCTGGCCGCGATGGGTGTCGTCCACACACACGGCGCTGATCTCCACAAAACCTGGCAGGCGCATGCGTTCGCCCGCCATGGCGACGAGCCGGCCTGCGTCGCGTAGACCGATGTAGTGACCCGTCTCGTGCGTGCGGGCACCGAACGGGCCCGGCTGCGTGCGTTGCGTCAATGCCAGCATGTCGTCGCGGTCTGCTGCACCCAAGCGTTCGAACTTGGCGGCGTTGACGCTTGGCAACCCCTGCAAAACAGGCTCCTGAACAAGCCCCCGGTCGACCATCTGCAGGATACCTACCAGCCGCCGCGCGCTCAGGCCCTGGAGTTCTTGGAGAGGCTTCAGTGCCAGGAACAGCACCTGTTCCCCCTCGGAGATGAGTGCACTCAGCGCTTCCTGGGCTTGTGGCGAATGCTGGCCCACGGCGGCGAAGGGGCCGACCTCCGGCTGCAGGCGCACGGCCAAGTCGGAACCCAACCCCAGATGCGACTGGCGGCTGCGCAGCGCGGACCAGACGGGGTTGTCGAGTGGATGGGCTTGCGGGCTTGTCATGGTGGGCTCCTCGAAATGTCAGACCGCGTGGTGGAAGATCGCCACGGCGAAAGTCATCGTCGCCGCAAAGCCGGTCAGGAATGCCAAGGTGCGCACGGCTGGAATGCCAAACGTGTAGACCAGGTAGTGCACCAGCCGAGCCCCCACATACAGCTTGGCAGCGAACACCGTTGCTGGCGTGCTGATGCCCATGATGGCCGCCACCAACACCAAGGGGGCGAAGACGGCGATGTTCTCGATCGCGTTGGCATGTGCGCGCTTGGCGCGTTGCGCCCAGGCGGGCAGGATGGCCTCGGGCGCGTTGCCTGTCGTCGTGCGTTGGCCGGTCTGGTGCGCCTGTTGACGTGCATGCTTGGCTTCGGCAATGCCTCGGGCCAGGATGTAGGGGATCCACATCAGGAGGGTAGCGGTGGCGACCAGTGTTAGGCAGAAGAGTTCGGTGCTGAGTTTCATGCGGGGCTCTCGTTGGGGTTGTCATTGAGTTGTCGTGTATCGGTTGTCTGTGTTTTCCGATGGAGATGAAGTCTAGGGACGGCGCAGACTTTGATCTAGAGTCGTAAACGACTGTTTTGATATCATTTGCGACATGAATATTTGCATCCTGGCGCTCGACGGTGTGTTCGACACCGGTCTTAGCGCCATGCTGGACACCTTCGCCATGGCTAACGAGGTCGCTGCGGCGCAAGGGCGTAGCGGTGCGCCTTTGTCCGTGCAGGTGGTGGGCGTGCGCCAACGCTTGCGCACGGCGCATGGTCTGACGTTGCAAGCCGAGCCCCTGGGGGCGATGCAGCGCGCGGATTGGGTGGTGGTGCCCGCGCTCAATGCCAAGCGTCCGGAGCTGTTGCTGCAGACCCTGGCGCGGCGCGATGTCCAGGCGGGCTTGGTGTTCCTGCGGCGCGCCCATGCCCAAGGAGTGGGGGTGGCCGCCGCTTGCATCGGCACCTTTTTGTTGGCCGAGGCGGGTTTGCTGAACGGCTTGGCGTCCACCACCAGTTGGTCGTTGGCGCCGCTTTTTCGCCAGCGTTATCCGCAGGTGAACCTGGACGAGGCGCGCATGTTGGTGGCGTCACCGCGGGTGGTAACGGCTGGCGCCATGATGGGCCATCTCGATCTGGCGCTGTGGCTGGTGCGCCAGGCCAGCCCGGAGCTGGCGGCGACGGTTGCTCGCTTCATGCTGGTCGACAACCGCACGTCCCAGGCGCCTTACATCATCCCCGACTACCTGGTCCAGGCCGATCCCCTGGTAACCCAGTTTGAGCGTTGGTCGCGGCAGCACTTGGCGCAGGGTTTTTCGCTACAAGCCGCAGCTCTGGCACTGCACGTGCACCCGCGCACGTTGCAGCGGCGTCTGGAGCAAGTGCTGGGCAAGTCACCGTTGGCGCTTTTCCAGGATCTGCGTATTGAGCGGGCCAAAGAGTTGGTGTCCGCTGGGCACGACTTGGCGTCGATTGCTGGCGAAGTTGGTTATGCCGATGCTTCCACGCTGGGTAACCTGCTGCGCCGCAAGCTCGGGCGCGGTGTGCGTGAGATCCGCGCGCAGGCCTGCTGAAACTGATCTCGCGCAGCGGCTCGCGTGGGCAATGTGCGAGGCAACGCAGGCACACCTGAAGCCGCCATCCATCGCAATACACCGCCGTCAATCGCCACAAATCGCATATAGAACTGCGAAACACTTCGTTGATGGGCGAAGGTGTGGCTGTTGAAATCATCGGCACTTCTTCATTGCCGAGACGCCATCGACATGCCACGCCGCCACCTTTGCCTTCTGCGCTCCCCAGCAGACCACGCAGTACCCTCATCAACGGCGGTGCGGCCATGACGGACGCTACCGCCCGTTTGCCGGCTGGTGCCGTGCCTCTGCCTACGGTTGCCCACCCACATTCCAAGGCTACCCAGAAGCGATCCAAACTAGGCCCGCGCGGGCTGTTGTTCATCTCCTGGCTGGCGCCCGTGGTGCTGGTATTGTTGTGGGAGGCTGCGGCGCGCTCGGGTTGGCTGTCGGCGCAGGTCTTGCCCGCGCCCTCCAAGGTGTTTGTCACCGCACAAGAGCTGGTGGAAGAGGGGCGCTTGCTGTCCGATTTGGGCGTGAGCCTGCTGCGTGCGGCGGCCGGTTTTACCATCGGCGGCTCGATTGGTTTTGTGCTCGGCACGCTGGTGGGCTTTTCGCGTCTGGCCGAAGCGCTGCTCGACCGTAGCGTGCAGATGGTGCGCGCCATTCCGTTCCTGGCGTTGTTGCCGCTGGTCATCGTCTGGTTTGGCGTGGACGAAGGCGGCAAGATTTTCCTGGTGGCGCTGGGTGTGTCGTTCCCCATCTACATCAACACCGTGCTTGGCATTCGCCAGGTCGACCCCAAGTTGCTGGAGTTGGGCCGCGTCACCGGCCTCAGCACGTTGACCTTGGTGCGGCGCATTGTGTTGCCCGGCGCATTGCCGTCGATCTTGACCGGCGTGCGCTACGCCTTGGCCACGGCTTGGCTCGCCTTGGTGGTGGCCGAGACCATTGCCACCACCTCCGGCATCGGCTTCTTGGCCATGGATGCACGCGAGTTTTTACGCACCGATGTGATCGTGCTGGCCATCGTGGTCTACGCGTTGATCGGCATTGGTGCAGATGGCATTACTCGACTGTTGGAGCGGCGCCTGCTGGCGTGGCACCCAAACTATGCAAGGCGCAAGGCATGAACAACGCAGTAAAAAGCGATAGCGGTTCTCACAGTTCCGCCGTGCGTGCAGAGCTTCCAGAGCATCTAGCGGCATCGGTACGCGGCCTCAAGCGGGTGTATGGTGCGCGTGCGGTGATCAACGGGCTGGATCTGAGCATTCAGCGCGGCGAGTTCGTCGCGCTGCTGGGTGAAAGCGGCTGCGGCAAAACCACGCTGCTGCGCACCTTGGCTGGGCTGGATGTGGTGGATGCCGGCAGCATAGCCGCGCCGCCACGCCCGGCCGTGGTGTTTCAAGAGCACCGCCTGCTGCCGTGGGACAACCTGTGGCGCAACGTGGCGCTGGGCTTACCGGAAGACTCTCAGAGCCGTGACGCCAACCGCAAACGCGCGCTTGCGGCACTCGACGAAGTCGGCCTGGGCGACCGCGCAGAAGACTGGCCGCGCAACCTGTCGGGCGGCCAGACGCAACGCGTGGCACTCGCCCGTGCCTTGGTGCAAGACCCACGCCTGTTGCTGCTCGACGAACCCTTTGCCGCGCTGGACGCGCTGACGCGCATTCGCATGCAAGGCCTGGTCAAAGAACTGGTGGCGCGCCACCGGCCCGGCGTGTTGCTGGTAACGCACGACGTGGACGAAGCCATCGCGCTGGCCGACCGTGCGCTGGTGATGCGCGATGGCGTGATTGCCGCCGAGTACCCGGTCTCCGCCCAGGCGCGTGCCCACCGCTCGCACCCCGACGCCGTGGCGCTGCGCGACCAGTTGCTGACGGAACTGGGCGTGGTTTCCGAGCCCGCTCTCTAGCGCCCACGGCTGCTGCAACGGCTATTCGGTGTGCCCAAGCGGGCACGCCACCTCTCTTTTGCCTTCCATCTTTTCTTTTGGAGAACGATTCCATGTTGACCCCTGAGCAAGCCTTGTCCGCTTTGTCCCGCCGTGGCTTTTTGCGCACCAGTTCTTTAGCACTCGCTGGCGCCGCCGCCATGCCAAGTTGGGCCGCACGCACCGGTCGCAACACCGACACCGTGCGCCTGGGCTGGGGCCGTGGCGGTTTGCCGTTGCTGGCCAAGCAACGCGGCGAATTTGAAAAGCGCCTGGCCAAAGACAACATCAAGGTGCAGTGGGTTGGGCCGTTTCCCAACCACGCGCCATCCTTGCAGGCGGTGACGGGTGGCAGCGCTGACTTTAGTTTTGGTGGCAGCACCACACCCGCATTGGCGGCCATCATCGCGGGCTCGCCTTTGGTGTTCACCAATTTCTTGGTGGTCAACCCACGCAGCACGGCCATCATTGCCAAAGACTCTTCGGGCATCAAATCGGTCAAGGACTTGGTCGGCAAGTCTGTGGCGGTCAACCGCTCTGGCCTGGGCGAATTTTTGCTCGTCGCCGCGCTTGAAAAACATGGGGTGGACCGCAAGCAGGTGAAGTTTGTCTACCTGAATCCGCCAGACGCCGGACCCGCCTTTGGCGCGGGCAAGGTGGATGCGTGGTCGATGTGGAGCCCAGGCGTGGACATTGCCCGCGCCGAGTACCAAGCCCACGACATCTTCTTTGAGGGCAAAGACCTCGACTTCGGCATCGACTTCAGCTCGTGGCTCACCACGCGCAAGTTCTCCGAAGAAAACCCCGACCTGGTGCGCGCGGTGAATGCGGCCTTTGTGGAAGAAGGCCAATGGGCCTCGGCCAACGCGAAAGAGACCGAAATCATCAACCAGAAAGAAGGCAGCTATTCCGACGACGTGCGCAATACGCTGGTCGGCTTGAAGCGCACCTACGACTTTCACGCCATCGACGACACCAAGTTCGTCCAGGGCCTGCAGGTCGCCGCCGACTGGTTGGCGCAGCGGCAGATTTTGCCGAAGAAGGTGACGGTGGCAGACCACCTCGCCAAGCTGTAAGACTTTAATGTCGGCGAACTACACATCTACGCACTGGGGCGTGTACCGCCCGGTGGTCGAAGGCGGGCGCTTGCGTGCGCTGGAGCCCGCGCCGTGGGATGTCGACCCGTCACCCATCGGCCAGTCGATTCCCGAGGGCATCCACGCGCCCGCGCGGGTGCGCAAGCCGGCCGTGCGCGAAGACTACTTGCGTGCAGCCCGCGAGGGCCGACCCCAGAGCAGCCCGCGCACCCGTGGGCAAGATGCGTTTGTCGAAGTGACGTGGGACGAAGCTTTGGACTTGGTGGCCAGCGAGTTGCAACGCGTGCGCCAGCAGCATGGCAACAGCGCCATTTACGGCGGCAGTTATGGCTGGTCGAGCGCCGGGCGCTTTCACCACGCGCAGGGCCAACTGCACCGTTTCTTGAACGGCTTTGGTGGCTACACCTACAGCGTGGACACCTACAGCCTGGGGGCCGGCCGCGTGTTGCTGCCGCATGTGGTGGGGCCTACCGACGCCTTGCTGCAGCAGCACACCTCGTGGAACGTGCTGGCCGAGCACTGTGAATTGTTTGTTGCCTTTGGCGGGCTGCCGCTAAAGAACGCGCAAGTGAGCCCGGGTGGCGCCAGCGACCATCAGTTGCGCAGCGCCTTGGCGCGCATGCAAGAGCGTGGCACGCGGTTCGTCAACATCAGCCCGCTGCGCAGCGACCTCGACGGTGTGGCGGGCGCCGAGTGGCTGCCCATTCGCCCCGGCACCGATACCGCCTTGATGCTGGCGCTGGCCTATGTGTGGATCAGCGAAGCATTACACGACCCACAGTTTCTCGCCAGCCATACGGTGGGCTTCGAGCGCTTTGCGCCTTACGTGTTGGGCCGTACCGATGGCGTAGCCAAAACACCGGCTTGGGCCGAGGCGCTCACCGGCATTGCGGCAGATACCATCGTGTCATTGGCGCGGCGCATGGCGGCACAACGCACCATGGTCAACAGCGCCTATGCCTTGCAGCGCGCGCGCCATGGCGAACAGCCATTTTGGATGACCGTGGTGCTGGCGGCCATGCTGGGGCAGGTGGGTTTGCCGGGCGGTGGCTTTGGCTTGGGCTACGGCTGCATGAACAACACTGGCAGCGGGCGCTCGGCGTTTTCGGGCCCGCGTTTGCCGCAGGGTGACAACCCGGTCAAATCCTATATTCCGGTAGCGCGTGTGGTCGACATGCTGCTGCAGCCCGGGGCCGCTTTCGACTACAACGGCAAGACGCTGCACTACCCGGATACACGGCTGGTGTACTGGGCGGGCGGCAACCCGTTTCACCACCACCAGGATTTGAATCGCCTGGTGCAAGCCTGGCAGCGGCCTGAAACCATCGTTGTGCACGAGCCGTTCTGGACGGCCACCGCGCGCCACGCCGACATTGTGTTGCCCGCCACCACGCCCATGGAGCGCGACGACATTGGCAGTGCCGCCAGCGACCGCTTCATGGTCGCCATGAAGGCCGTGCAGCCCGCCGTGGCGCAGGCGCGTGACGACTACCAAATCTTTGCCGACCTGGCTGAGCGGCTAGGCTTTGGCGGCCGCTTCACTGAAGGGCGCAACCCGCAGCAGTGGCTGGCCCACCTGCATGAAGGCTCACGCGCGCGCGCCCAAGCGGCGGGCATTGCGCTGCCCGCGTTTGAAGACTTTTGGCGCGAGAGCTTGTTTGAAATTCCCCTGCCCGAGCGGCCCACGGTCTTGTTGGAAGACTTCCGTGCCGACCCGTTTGCGCACCCGCTGCCCACCCCTTCGGGGCGCATCGAGATCTACAGCGCCACCATTGCCGCGTTTGGCTACGACGATTGCCCGGGCCACCCGGTTTGGTTGGAGACACCTGCTCCAAAAAACGCTCCCATACACGCCTTGCACTTGGTCTCGAACCAACCCGCCACCCGCCTGCACAGCCAGTACGACCACGGCTGCGTCAGCGTGCAGAGCAAGATCGCCGGGCGCGAGCCGCTCACGTTGCACCCGGCCGACGCGGCAGCGCGGGGCATCACCGCTGGTGACGTGGTGCAGGTGTTCAACCACCTGGGGGCGTTTCTGGCCGGTGCGCGGCTCAGTGAAGACGTGGCGCGTGGCGTGGTGCAAATTGCCACGGGCGCCTGGTACGACCCCATAGATGCCAGCACCCCCGGCAGCTTGGATGTGCACGGCAACCCCAACATGGTCACGCCGGATGAAGGCAGTTCGCGCTTGTCGCAGGGCTGCGCGGCGCAGTCGGCACAGGTGGAGGTGCGCTTGTGGACGCAAGCCGTGCCACCCGTGCGTGTGTTTGCGCCGCCGAGGTTTGAGTTGTTGGAAGAGTTTGAAGCGGCGAAGGTGTAGCCGAGAGAAAAGGGTGGCCTTACTCTCTTAATTCGCCGACAACTTGAACACCGCCACCGTGTTCACCAATTCTTGCGATTGGGTGCGCAAGCTGCTCGCGGCGGCGGCCATTTGTTCCACCAGTGCTGCGTTCTGCTGCGTCACCTGATCCATCTGCGCCACGGCATCGCCGATCTGCGAGACACCCAGGCTTTGCTCGGTGCTGGCGGCGCTGATTTCGCCCATCAGGTCGGTCACGCCGCGGATGCTGGTCACCATCTCTTGCATGGTGCTGCCTGCGCGGTCTACCAAGGCATTGCCGTGATCCACGCGGCCCACGCTGTCGTTGATTAACGCCTTGATCTCCTTGGCTGCACCCGCGCTGCGACTGGCCAGGCTGCGCACTTCGCTGGCCACCACGGCAAAGCCGCGCCCTTGTTCACCGGCACGGGCGGCTTCCACCGCCGCGTTCAAGGCGAGGATGTTGGTCTGGAACGCAATGCCGTCGATCACGTTGATGATGTCGGCGATCTTCTTGCTCGAATCGCTGATGCCGCGCATGGTCTCGACCACTTCGGTCATCACGCTGCCGCCTTGCTGCGCTACGTTGGAACTGCCCTTGGCGAGCTGGTTGGCCTGTTGTGCGTTGTCGGCGTTTTGTTTGACGGTGGCGCTCAGCTCCTCCATGCTCGCGGCGGTTTCTTCCAGCGCGCTGGCTTGGTTTTCGGTGCGTGATGAGAGGTCGTGGTTGCCCTGCGCGATTTCTTCGCTGGCGGTGGACACCGCATCCGAGCCCAGGCGCACGCGGCTGACGATGGTCGCCAGGTTGGCTTGCATTTCGGCCAGACTTTGCAGCACCTGGCTGACTTCGTCGTGGCCACTGGTGTCGATGCGGCTGGTGAGGTCGCCGCGTGCCACGGCGGCAGACACTGCAGTCGCATGCGCCAACGCGCGCGAGATGCCTTGGATCAACACCACGCCAAACGCTACGGCCACCGCCACGCCCACCAGAATGGAGGCGATGGCCGCATTGCGAATGCTCTCGTAACGCGACACCGCCTTTTTGTATTCAGCCTCTGCCACATCGGTTTGCAGCTTCATCAGCGCGTCAATGGCCTGCTGCACACCAGGTGCCTGCGCCGCGACTTTGGTTTGGTACAGGGTTTGCGCTTCGTCCAGATCGCCCTTGCGCAGCGCCTCGGCCGTGGGGCCAATGCCGCCGCGTGAAAACGCCGTGGCGGCTTCGTTGAAGGCCTTGGCCAGGCGCTCTTCATCAGGTGTCAGCGTAGTGGCCATGTAGTCTTTCCAGACGGCCAGGTTCTTCTGCACGTTGTCGCGCAGCTCGGCGCTGTTGCGCTCGATGGTGGTGTTCTCGGGCCTGATCAGCATCTCCATCACCAACGCGCGGTTGCGGTTGATGATGTAGTTGATGTCGGCCAGTTGCTTCAGCGGCACCGTGCGGTCTTCGTAAACGGTGCGCAGCCCTTCATTCGATTGCTGCGTGCCGTACAGGCCCAGCAGGCCGATGACGATGAGCAGCAAGGACATCAACGCGATCAGAAACGACAGCCGGGTAGAGACTTTTAAATTGTTCATAAGTGGGGATTGGGCCAAGGGTGAAACGCGTTGCGTTTGTATGGCACTTTGAGTGAGGCTGGACGTTGAAAGGATGACGCGGCGTATGTTGCCAAGCAAATGTGAATGAAGAGGCGTGTCGAATATTGCCCCACGCTTTTGCTATGCCTACGGCTTTTTGGCCGTGGCCCGTCATTCTTGAATTCAACTGCATGCTTGGCTTTTCTCTTGAGCTACTTCGGCTTGCGGCGACCAAACTTGAACGCTATGTGCCGCCAATCACCGCCCGAACTCTTTTGGTGCACGAGCAACGTCAAATTGGCAACTGCGTGGTCGACAACACCTGTTTCAACACCATGAACGTGCGGATCTGCCGCACGCCCGGCAGGTAGAGCAACTGCTCGGCGTGCAGTCGGTTGTAGCTGTCGTTGTCACGCGTGCGCAGCAGCACGAAGTAGTCGAACTCGCCGGTCACCACATGGCATTCCTGGCAGCCAGATACCTTTTGCACCGCCTTCTCAAAATCGGCAAACGAAGTGGGCGTGGAGCGGTCGAGCACCACGCCAATCATCACCAGCGTGCCGCAGTCGAGAGCGGCCGGGTCGAGCAGCGCCACCACCTTTTTGATGAGCCCTAGAGTCTTCAACCGCTCGACGCGCCGCAAGCAGGCCGGGGCGCTGAGGTTCACCTTGGCGGCCAGGGCCACGTTGGAGACTGAGGCGTCGCGCTGCAGCGCGCGCAGGATGGCGCGGTCGGTGCGATCGAGTGCATTCTTGTCAGGCAATTTTGTTGTGCTCATTGCTGCTTTAGCGGAATAAAAATCTTCAAATAACGCAAGAATCTCGCCAGAGTTTCGTCGATGGGGCTGATTTTGCAACCCTAAAACAAGGGCTTGATCCTACGATTCAAGGCATCTTTTGAACAAGGAGCCTTTTCTTGAACCTGCAAAAATTTCCCCGCTACCCGCTGACTTTCGGCCCCACGCCCATTCAGCCCTTGAAACGCCTGAGTGCCCATCTGGGTGGCAAGGTGGAGCTGTACGCCAAGCGCGAAGACTGCAACAGCGGCCTGGCCTTTGGCGGCAACAAGACCCGCAAGCTGGAGTACCTGATTCCCGAGGCTCTGGAAGGTGGCTACGACACGCTGGTGTCCATCGGCGGCATCCAATCGAACCAAACGCGCCAGGTGGCGGCCGTGGCGGCGCACCTCGGCTTGAAGTGTGTGCTGGTACAAGAGAACTGGGTGAACTACTCCGACGCGGTGTACGACCGCGTGGGCAACATCGAGATGTCGCGCATCATGGGCGCCGATGTGCGGCTGGATGCGGCGGGCTTCGACATCGGCATTCGCAAAAGCTGGGAAGACGCAATGGAAAGTGTGCGCCAGGCGGGCGGCAAACCGTTCCCCATTCCGGCCGGTTGCTCCGAGCACCCCAAGGGCGGACTCGGCTTTGTGGCCTTTGCCGAAGAGGTGCGGCAGCAAGAAGCCGAGCTGGGTTTCAAGTTTGACTACATCGTGGTCTGCGCCGTGACCGGCAGCACACAAGCGGGCATGGTGGTGGGCTTTGCGGACGATGGCCGCGCCGACCGCGTGATCGGCATTGATGCTTCCGCCAAGCCGCAGCAAACGTTTGACCAGGTGCTGCGCATCGCCAAACACACGGCCCATCTGGTGGAGCTGAACCGCGACATCACCGCCAAAGACGTGGTGCTGGACACACGTTTTGGCGGGCCCGAATATGGTCTGCCGAACGAAGGCACACTGGAAGCCATTCGCCTGTGTGCGCGCATGGAAGGCATGCTGACCGACCCGGTGTACGAAGGCAAGTCGATGCACGGCATGATTGAGAAGGTACGTTTGGGCGAGTTTCCTGCAGGCTCGAAAGTGCTGTACGCGCACCTGGGTGGCGTGCCGGCACTCAATGCCTACAGCTTCATCTTCCGCAACGGCTGAGCGCCCAGGTCAAAGTCATCATGCAGCGGCTGCGCAGTGCCACAGTCAATGCTTGCGGGGCGCACATGCAGTGGTTGTGCGAGGCCTCCTTGCTCGATGATGCCATGCGCACCGCCGCCTTGTTGGAGCGCTCGCATGCGATGGGCGTAGACGTGTGGCGCGTGGACGATTGGGGCGCGCTGGTGGAAGAGGGCGTTGCCCACGAGCAGCAGTGGCTGCAGGGGCTTAGGCCGAAGATCGACAGCCGCTTTGAGCGTTTGCTGGCCGCCACCCACGGGCCGATTCTGGCCCTGACGCGCGGCGAGCGCGCCACGCCGGAGCTGCTGCGGGCCTTTGCGCCGCCGGGCCGTCGTTATCTCAGTGTGGGCGCCGCCGATGCCGCCAGCATGGTGCAAGCGGCGCTGCGCTTGGCCGAAGATGACGGCGGCGAATGGATCCGCCTGGCGGTGACGTAGCGTTGCGGATTTAAGGGCGCAACACCAGCACTGGAATGTGTGAATGCGTCAGCACGTGCTGCGTTTCGCTGCCCAGCAGCAAACGCTTCAAGCCATTGCGCCCGTGTGAGGCCATCACAATCAAATCGCAGTTTTGTGCCGTGGCGGTTTTGATGACGGTCTCCGACACCAGGTCTGATTTGGCGGTAAGCCCTTGCACCGTCACCCCGCGCGCAGCGCCCGCCGCGACCACGGCGCCCACCACTTTTTGCGCCGACTCTTCCCAGTTCTTTTCAACATCGGCAATGGCGCCGGTGTCGATGGGGGCGGCGCCTTCAAAGTAGCTTTGCGGGTAGTAGGGCACGACCTTCAGCGCGATGAGTTCGGCCTTCAGGTCTGCGGCCAGCGCAATGGCGCTTTGTACGGCCTTGTCGGACAGCTCGGAGCCGTCGGTTGCCACCAGAATGCGTTTATACATGGTGCGTCCTCCTTTGTGTCGGGGACGCGGGTTGCATCCCCTTCAAAGCATCATACGCAGCAGTACAAAATTTGCGAGCCCGGCGATGACCCTGGTTGATGCAGGTCATGTCGGTGCACAAAACGCCAACGAAAAACGTCAACGCAGCGCTACCCAGAACACCAGCCCGCCGATGGCGAGCACCAGCAAGGGGCTGAGCCGTTTCCACACCGCCAGCGCGATGGTGGAGAGTGCCGCTACCGACCAGGCCCAAACACCGCCTTCGGCCGCGCGCAACACCGTGCACGACGCAGCCAAGATCAAGCCGGCCGCCACCGGCGCCAAGCCGGATTCAATGGCGCGCACCAGCGGCTTGCCCCGGTAGCGCGACCACACATGCGCAAGGCCATAGACCAACACCGAGCTTGGCAAAAAAATCGCCACCGAGGTGAGCAACGCGCCCCAGATGCCCGCCACCTGCCAACCCACCAAGGTGACCAACAAGGCGCCCGGCCCGGGGGTGATGCGCGACAACGCGTACAGGTCGAGAAACTGCGCGTCGCTCATCCAGCCCTGCACGCTGACCGACTGGCGGTGGATGTCGGCCACGATGCTTTGGCCACCGCCCACGGTCAGGAACGACAGCGGCGCAAACACCGCGAGCAGGCTGCTCAAGAGTTGCAAGTTCATGGTGTGGTGACCTCTGCCGCAGGCTCGGCCCGCATGCGCCACCACGCCAGCGTGATGGACAACGGCGCCATCACCCCCACTACCCACAGCAGCGGCAGGCGCCAGATGAAGATGGCGGCAAACGTGGCCAGCAGAATCAAGCTGCGTGCCCAGCCCTTGGCGGCATGCAGCGCGGCGCGCAAGCCGGTTTGCAACGACAGCCCCACCGCCGCTGCCGCAATGCCAGCCAGCACTACATGCACGCCGCGCACATCGGCCACGTGGGAGAACATACTCGCCAAGGTCAACGCTACCACCATGGGCGGCAACACAATGCCGCAGGCCGCCACCACTGCGCCCGCGCCGCCCAGCAGTTGAAAGCCGATCCAGATCGACAGGTTGACCACGTTGATGCCGGGGAAGGCCTGCGCCAGCGCCAGGCCGCTCAAGAATTCCTGCTGGGTGAGCCAGGCACGGCGTTGCACAAACTCGCGCAACATCCAGCCGCTGAGGCCGCCGCCGAAGCTGGTCAAGCCGATTTTGGAGAAGGCGAAAAAGAGGCTGCGCAGCGTGGGCGCGGTGTCGGCTTGCAAAGGCATGGCCTGACCCTGGACGGGCAAAGTGGCGGGAGAAAATATTCTAGAAGCGGCGCGCAATCTTCGCTGCGCCGCCGTCGCCCGCGGTGCCTAGCTTTACATTCAAAGAAACGAGCGCCTAAAGTGACTTTGCCTGCAAGCCTCAAATAGTGAACCTGAACAGCTATTGAATCAATAGCGGGTGCCTGCGCTTACGAAGCACAGCTTTGCAGGTTGACCACGCGGTTCAGTCCCTCGGCATCCAGAATGCGCACGTGGCGCTGGCGTACTTCAATCAGCCCGTCGTCCACCAGTTTGGAGAAGGTGCGGCTCACTGTTTCCAGCTTCAGGCCCAGATAGCTGCCGATCTCTTCGCGCGTCATGCGCAGCACCAGCTCCGATTGTGAAAAGCCCCGCGCGTGCAGCCGCTTGGCCAGGTTCAGCAAAAAGGCGGCCACACGTTCTTCGGCGCGCATGCTGCCCAGCAACAGCAACACGCCGTGCTCGCGCACGATTTCGCGGCTCATGATGCGGTGCACGTGGTGCTGCAGCGCGTTCACCTCGCGGGACAGTTCGCCCAAGCGGGTGAACGGCATCACGCACACTTCGGCGTCTTCGAGTGCTACGGCGGTGCAGGTGTGGACTTCATTGACGATGCCGTCCAGCCCCATGATTTCTCCGGCCATCTGAAAGCCGGTGACCTGCTCTCGCCCGTCTGCGGACGACACCACGGTCTTGAACACACCCAGGCGAATGGCGTAGAGCGAGGTGAACGTGTCGCCCAGGCGAAACAGCGCGGTGCCGCGTTTCACTGTGCGGCGCGAGGCCACCACTTCGTCGATGCGCAGCAACTCTTCGGCCGAGAGCGGCGCGGGCATACACAGCTCGCGCAGGTTGCAGTTGGAGCAGGCGATTTGGCTGGCACCCGACACAGGGACAGAAGGGCGAGTGGAGCCAGGTGCAAGGTGAGATGACATAGGTCAAATTCTCCGCCAAGCTCAATCGCGCAGCACTGACATGGGTCAACAAGTAGGCCCTTGCTTCCCGGCATATTTGTGAGGATTTGTGCCCGACTGGAGTGTCGCCATGACTTTGATTGCCCCCGACGTGCTGCGTCGCATGGACCAACCCGGTCCGCGTTACACCTCGTACCCCACGGCCGACCGCTTTGTCGATGACTTTCAGCCCTCAGGCTACATCGCGGCCTTGGCTCAACGGCGCGAACATGTGGCTGCCGGCGTGGTGCCGCCGTTGTCGCTTTACGTGCATGTGCCGTTTTGCGAATCGCTTTGTTATTTTTGCGCCTGCAACAAGATCGTGACGCGCCAGCGTGCCCGTGCTGACGAGTACCTCGATTACCTGGCGCGCGAAGTGGCCCTGCATGTGGCGCACCTGGGGGCTGGGCAGGCGGTCAGCCAACTGCACTTGGGTGGCGGCACGCCCACGTTTTTGAGCAACGACCAGTTGGCGCGGCTGATGCAATTGCTGCGCGACAACTTTCGGCTGGTGCCCGGTGGCGAGTTCTCCATTGAGGTGGACCCGCGCACGGTGTCGCCGCAGCGCCTGGCCGCTTTGGCGGCGTTGGGCTTCAACCGGCTGAGCTTTGGTGTGCAGGACTTTGACCCGGCGGTGCAGCAGGCGGTGCACCGGGTGCAACCGGCTGAAGAGGTGTTTGAACTGGTGGCCGCAGCACGGGCGCAGGGCTTCACGTCCATCAACATCGACTTGATCTACGGCTTGCCGCGCCAGACGGCCACGTCTTTTGCGCGCACGCTGGAGCTGGTTCGCGACCTACGCCCCGACCGGCTGGCGCTGTACGCCTATGCCCATCTGCCCGAGCGCTTCAAGCCGCAGCGGCGCATTGCGCAAAGCGATCTGCCGGCGCTGGACGACAAGCTGGGTTTGCTGCGCGCCGCGTTGACCAGCCTGTTGGGCGCCGGGTATGTGCATGTGGGCATGGACCATCTGGCGCTGCCCGGCGACGCGTTGGCCGTGGCCAAGCGACAGGGGCGGCTGCACCGCAACTTTCAGGGCTACAGCACGCAGCCGCATTGCGACCTGCTGGGGCTGGGTGTGTCGGCCATAGGGCGCATGGGCGCACTGTTCACGCAAAACGCGCGCAGTTGGGCCGACTACAGCAGTTGTATAGACCAGGGGCAGTTGCCGATTGCACGCGGCCTTTCGCTGTCGCGTGATGACCTGGTGCGCCAAAGCGTGATCATGGCGCTGATGTGCCAAGGCGAAGTGCAGTTTGAGGCGATCGCCACCGCCCACTTTGTGGACTTTCGTCGCTACTTTGCACCCGAGTTGCAGGCTTTGGCGAGCTTTGAGCGCGATGGTTTGGTGGCACTGGATCTGGGCGACAACGGCGGCATTCGGGTCACCCCGTCAGGCTGGTATCTGGTACGTGCCGTGGCCATGGTGTTTGACCGCTACCTACAGGCCTCGCGCGTTGAGGCCAGGGAACGGTTTTCGCGGGTGGTGTAAGCGGCTCGCTAAGCGTTGGTGTGGGCGTTGGCAAGAGGGGCGCCACGCGACGGTGCGTAAAGTTGACACGTGAGTGACACTTATGCTGAATTGGTAACAAGATGTCTTCGATTCGCGGCATAATCTTTTGATGCCTCAACGCCCAGAATGCATCTTAGTTTATGGATGTGCACCAATCAGTTTGGATTGACGTCGGCCAACTTCGGCGTGGCATGTACATACAGCTCGACCTCGGGTGGATGGAACATCCATTTCCGAAGGGTAGCTTCAAGATTTCGTCGCACGAACAAATTGGCGCCATTCGCTCGCTCGGCCTGAGCCGGCTGCGCTATTACCCGGCGCAAAGCGACCCCGCCAGCGAGAGCGACTTCGCTGCGCTGCAAGAACAATTGCCACCAGGCATGGCTTCGGCGCAAGCTTCGTCGCCTGCAGCGTTGGAGCCTGATGGCGCGACCCCTGCGGCTGTGGAGGCTGGCCCCACTGTGGCGCCCATGCAAGAGGTCGAGTGGCTGCGCAGCCAGCGCCGCGAACAACTGGCCAACCAACAACGTAGCCTGGAGCGCTGTGAGCGCAAGTTTGGCGAAGCCATGGTGCGTTTTCGGCGTGTCTCCGCGCAAGCCGGTGATCACCCCAAATCGGCTGGCGACCAAGCCGCCGAACTGGTGCAGAACTGCGTGGCCGAAGTGTTGGGCGCGGGCGATTCCGCGATTCGCTTGCTGTCAGAAACCATGGGCGACCGCAGCTCCGAGCACCCGGTCAACGTGATGGTGGTGTCGCTGCTGTTGGGCAAAGCCTTGGGGCTGCCAGCGGCAGAGTTGCATTTGCTGGGCCTGGCTGCCGTGCTGCACGACATGGGCAAAGCGCAGGTGCCCGAGCGTCTGCGTGCCATGGATGAAAAATTTTCTGCCAACGAACGCGCCTGCTACCGCGAGCACGTGACGTTTGGCGTGGCGCTGGGCAAACGCATGGGCTTGGCGCCCGAGGTGCTGGAAGGCATTGCGCAGCACCATGAACTGGTCGATGGCTCGGGCTTTCCTGCGGGCCTGCGCGGTGAGCAAATGTCGCAAGCGGGCAAGATTCTTGCGCTGGTGAATCTTTACGACAACCTGTGCAACCCTGCGCGCCTGGTCAATGCCATGACGCCGCATGAAGCCCTCTCGATGATCTTCGCGCAAATGAAATCCCGGTTCGACACCGCCACCTTGGGGGCGTTCATCCGCTTGATGGGGGTGTACCCGCCGGGCTCGGTGGTGCAACTGGTGAACGACGCCTATGGTGTGGTGGTCTCGGTCAACTCGGCCCGGCCGTTGAAGCCCCGCGTCATCCTGCACGACCAGAACGTGCCGCGTGATGAAGCATTGATCGTCGACTTGGAGCAACGCCCTGATTTGGGCATTCGGCGCAGCCTGAAGCCAGCGCAGTTGCCCGCTTCGGTGCGCGACTACCTGGCGCTGCGCCCGCGTGTTTGCTACTACGTGGAACGTAGTGGCGGTTTAGACCGCTTGGGAAGCCAGGCGTGACCCCGCCCGCGCTAGGCAGCCTCATCGAGGCGATGCTGGATGCTGTGTGTGTGGTGGAGCCCGGCACGCTGCACATCCTGGCGGTGAACGATGCCGCCGTGCAACTGCTGGGGGCGGGGCGTTTGAGCTTGATTGGGCGCGTGGTCACCGACTTCATGGTGGCGCTGGAAGACCAGTTCTTCTGGGAAGAGGCCGCCAGCGCATCGTCTGGCGACACCCCCAGCATTCACTCTGAAACCAAAATCCGTACCGCGCAACAAGAGTCGCGCCAGGTGGAGCGCCGCGTGAGTCTGACCACGTTGACCGATGGCACATCGGTGTATGTGGTGTGCCTGCGCGACCGCAGCCAGCACCGCCGCATGGAAGACGAGCTGGAGTTGGTGCTGGCCGAAATGCAGGCCACGCTGGAGGCCACGGCCGATGGCATTCTGGTGTGCGACCTGCACGGCCAAACCACCGCCTGCAACCGCCGCTTCGCCGAGATGTGGGAAATGCCCGAGACCATGCTGCTGCGCCGCGACGACGACGCCTTGGTCACCCACATGGCCGATGCCACGCTCGACCCCGATGGTTACCGCCAGCGGCTGGACAGCTTGGCGCTGTCGCCGTCTTCGGAAAGTTCTGACCTGCTGGTGCTGCGCGACGGCCGTTTGATTGAACGTGTATCGCTGCCGCAGCACAACCAGGGCCGCGCCATTGGCCGCGTGTATTCGTTCCGGGACATCACGCAACGCGTGGCATCTGAATCGAGCCTGCGCTTGGCGGCCAAGGTTTTTGAATCCAGCCTGGACGCGATTTTCATCGCCGGCCCTGACCACCGCGTGGTGGCCGTGAACCCCGGTTGCCTGCAATTGACCGGCTTGACCGAGGCCGACGTGCTGGGCCAAGAGGCGCAAAGCCTGTTCAGCACGCTGCAAGACTCTGACTTTCTGGCGCGCCTCAAAGAGAGCTGGGTGGAAGACGGCTATTGGCAAGGCGAGACCATCCACGTGCGCCGTGACGGCTCGGAATGCGCCGTCAAATTGTCTTGGGTGGCGCTGCGCACCGACAACGGCGAAGTCATGCAAAGCATTGGCTTCTTCAAAGATCTCACGCAAGAAAAAGCCAGCCAGAAACGCATCGAGCAACTGGCCTACACCGATGCCCTGACCGGCCTGCCTAACCGGCTGATGCTAAACCAGCACATCGAATATGCACTGCGCCTGGCCGCTCGCAGCGGTGGCGAGTTTGCGGTGATGTTCCTCGACCTGGACCGTTTCAAGAACATCAACGACTCGCTGGGCCACCAGTTTGGCGACCGCGTGTTGATCCAGGTGGCCGAGCGTTTGGGCCACTGCCTGCGCGAGGTCGACACCTTGTGCCGCCTGGGCGGCGACGAATTTGTGATGCACCTGCACATGGCCGATGCGGCTGCCGCCGAGCGTGTGGCGCGGCGTGTACTGGAGAGCCTGTCGCGGCCGTTTGCGGTGGATGAGTTGCAGTTCTCGGTGAGCTGCAGCATAGGCGTGGCCATGTACCCGAACGATGGCGCCACGCTGGACGAACTCATCAAGTGCGCCGACACCGCCATGTACCGCGTGAAAGACCGCGGCCGCAACAACTTCTGCTTCTACCAGCGGCAGATGAACATCGAGCTGCTGTCGCGCATGAAGATGGACCACGCCATGCGTGTGGCCATGGATACCGGTTTGTTCCGCCTGCATTATCAACCGCAGGTGAGCCTGGACAACGGCCGCGTGATCGGCGTGGAAGCGCTGATCCGTTGGTTCGATCCAGTGCTGGGCCATGTGTCGCCTGGCGACTTTATTCCGCTGGCAGAAGAGAGCGGCTACATCGTCACCCTGGGGGCCTGGGTGCTGGCCGAGGCCGTGCGCCAGGCGGCGGTGTGGCAAGAGGCGGGCCGGCCGATGATGGTGTCGGTCAACGTTTCGGCGCTGCAGTTTCAGCAGACCGATTTTGTGGAGCAGGTGGCCAGCGTTTTGCAGGCAGTAGGCTTGCGCCCCGAGCTGCTGGAGCTGGAGCTGACCGAATCGATTCTGGTGCAAGATGCCGCCGAGGCCCTGGCGCGCCTGGAAGCCCTGGCGGCTTTGGGTGTGACGCTGGCGATTGACGACTTCGGCACCGGCTACTCCAGCCTGGCCTACCTGAAGAAATTCCCGATCCACAAGCTGAAGATCGACCGCTCGTTCATTCGTGGCCTGCCCGACGATGGCGACGACCACGCGATTGTCAGCGCCATCATCCAGATGGGCCGTGCGTTGAATCTGACGGTGATTGCCGAAGGTGTGGAAACCAAGGCGCAGCGTGCCACGCTACTGCGTTTAAATTGCGACCAGTTTCAGGGTTTCTTGTGCTCGCCCGGCGTGGCCGCAGAAGACCTGGAAAACGCCATGGCCCGCGCGGCAGAGCGCGAAGGTGCGGTGGTGCTGCTGGATTAATAAGAGTAAGAGAGCAGCAAACAAAACTCAGCGCAGCGGTTCTGGCGAGGCGCTGTGTCGCAGGCAGTACGCTTAGTACGACAAGACGCAGCAACGATGCCAGAAGAGTTTTGTTAGCTGCTCAGGCCGCGCCACAACATGTAGGCGCCTAGCAGGTACAACACGCTGGCAAACACACGCTTGAGTTTCTTCACCGGCAGCTTGTGCGCGGCCTGCGCACCCAGCGGCGCCGTCAACACACTGCACACCGCAATCACGCCAAGTGCTGGCAACCAGATATAGCCGAGTGAGCCTGCGGGTGGGTTGACCACCGACGTGCCGCTGATCACATAACCCACCACGTTCGCCACGGCGATGGGAAAGCCCAGCGCTGCACTGGTGGCCACCGCATTGTGGATGCTGATGTTGCACCAGGTCATGAACGGCACACTGATGAAGCCGCCACCGGCACCCACCAGGCCCGACATGAAGCCGATGATGCCGCCCGCAGTCCACTGGCCGGTCGTGCCCGGCATTTGCCGCGTGGGCGCAGGCTTTTTGTCGAGAAACATTTGCGTGGCCGAAAACGCTACAAACGCGGCAAACAGCAACGAGAGTGAGGAGCCCTTGAGCACCGCAAACACCCCCAGGCTGCCGATCATGCTGCCCAGCACAATGCCGGGCGCCAGGTGGCGCACGATGTCCCAGCGCACCGCGCCGCGCTTGTGGTGTGCGCGCACGCTGGAGATGGAGGTGAACATGATGGTCGCCATGGAAGTGGCAATCGCCATCTTCACTGCGAGGTCCACACCCACGCCGCGTGTGCCCATGATGAAGGTGATGAACGGCACCATCAACATGCCGCCGCCAATGCCCAACAGGCCGGCCAAAAAGCCGGTGCTCAGACCGAGCAGGGCGAGTTCAAGGATAAGCGTCGGGTCCAGGTGCATCCGGCTTAGAGCGGCTAAAAAAACTCTTCTGGCGTCGTTGCTGCGTCTTGTCGTACTAGGCGTACTGCCTGCGACGCAGCGCCTCGCCAGAACCGCTTCGCTGAGTTTTTTAGTCGCTCTTGTTCTAGAAAATGTCTTGGGAGAAGGCTGCTGCTGAAGAGTTTCAGCAAAGCGAAGTATAGGTGTCTGCGAAGGCCACCGGACCCGCATCCTGAACCGGGGTTCAGGTGGGCTAGGTCAACCTCACATTGGGTTCATCTAACGCGAGATGATCACGCTTGCAAGGTGATATTCCAGGCCCGGGCTCAATGAGCATTGGTTCAAGGAAATATAAAGCCCGACGGGATCGCAGACGACTCTATTCTAAAGCCAGCTTTTGCCACTTTTGCAAATCTGGCGCAGCACTTTACGAAGTCAACCGATCAGCGGCAAAAGCGCGTCGAGAAGACGGGATTAAATCAGCCGCCCGTCGTCGCCCAAGGCTTCGTCCAGGCGCGCCAACAGCGAAGCCAGGTGTTCATCGTTTTCGCCAGATTCTGCGGTGGCAGGTGCTGTGGCCGGGGCTGCGGTTTCCGTTGCCGCGCGTTCGGCTTGGTCAAATGCCAGGTTCAGTGCGGCCAGCACGGCAATGCGGTCACGTGCCTTGACTTTGCCGGCATCGCGGATGGCGCACATGGCGGCATCGACCTTGGCCACGGCTTGCTGCAGGCGGTCGGCGCCTTCATCCGGGCAGGCGAGCAAGTAGCTCTGGCCCATGATTTGCACTTCAAGTTGGTTCATGTTGCTGGCGGCGTTCATGGGGCGTCACTCCGCGGGGCGGGCCGCACCACAGGTGGGCTGGAGATTTCGGGCAGGCGCTCCAGCAGGGCGTCGATGCGCGCACGCGCAGCGCCCAGACGGGACTTGAGCGATTCGCGCTCGTGGCTGAGCAGGGCAACCTGTTCCGTCAGCAGTGCGTTGGTGCGTTGCAACTCGTGGTAGCGCACCAAAAGCCGCTCGGTGCGCTCGGCAATTTGTTCGATTTGGGTGGGGTGGGCCATATGGGGCGTTATTGTAGGGCGGCGACATCTTTCCTACCGTGGTTCCACCTGTAAAATCCGCGCCGTTGGTGCTCGCGGCTTGGTTCACAGGCCGCAGTTCAACGGGAAGCAGGAGGGGAACACACATTCCCTAGCCTGCGCTGCCCCCGCAACGGTCAAGCAGACGGGTTTTAAAACGTGGAAACCTTGTGAATGCGTTTTGACGGCCCAGCTTTCATCACATAGCCACTGAGCGTTTTCGAACACACGCTTGGGAAGGCGATGCAAGTGTTCTGCCCAGCCCGGATACCGGCCAACACAGTGGCTACAACTTCGCCCCGCGCAGGTTGTGACCGTGTACGCTCAAGCACCGGCGGGGACGCCGGTGAGGGCCTTCTCCTCTGTCTGTGATCATGAAAAAAACTCTCTCTGGCGCATGCCTCAGCCGTCTGGCGGTGATGCCGTTCGCGCTGTCGATGGCCTTGCCCACGCTGGCCCAAAACGCTTTGCCCGAAACCGTGGTCACCGCCACGCGTGTGGCGCAACCATTGGCCGACCTGGTATCCGATGTGTCCATCGTCGACCGCGCCACCATCGAGCGCAGTGGTGCTACCGGTGTGGCCGATGTGCTGGCGCGTTTGCCCGGTGTTGAAGTTTCCCGTTCGGGCGGTGTCGGCAGCCCCACCAGCGTGTTCATCCGTGGTGGCAATTCGCAGCACACCGCTGTGTACCTGGACGGCGTGCGGCTGGACGTGCAATCGGGCAGCGGCGGCGCCAGCTGGGAGAGCATTCCGCTCGCGCAGATTGACCGCATTGAAGTACTGCGCGGCCCGGCTGCTGCGGTGTATGGCTCGGACGCCATTGGTGGTGTGATCCAACTGTTCACGCGCAAAGGCGAGGGCAAGCCTGCGCCCTACGTCGGCATTGGCGTGGGTAGTGACAAGCTGCGCAAGATTGAAGCCGGTATTAGCGGAAGTAGCGGAAGCAGTGGAAATGAAAATGCGATCGACTACTCGTTTGGCGTGGCCCGCGAGATCAGCGATGGCTTCGACGCGCAGCCACAGCGCCTGCGCAAAGCCAGCGACGGTACGCGCAACCCCGATGACGACGGCTACCGCAACACCTCGGGCAACGCGCGCGTTGGCTTGAAGATCAACAGCCGCCACCGCCTTGATGCCACCTGGCTCGGCAGCAACATGGACGCGCAGTACGATGACTTTTTCTACAACCCCACCGCACGTGTTGACGACCACAGCCTGAACCGCCTCTCTGCCACCGGCCTGAACTGGCTGGCGCAGTGGACGGACGCGTACTCCACGCGCCTCAGCGTGACCGACAGCGTGCAGCGATATGAGACCCGCCCCGACGTTTACCAAACCAAAACCAACCTGCGCGGCTACGTGTTCCTGAACGAACTGCGCCTGGGCGCACACCTGTTCACCGCTACGCTGGAGCGCCGCGAAAACGCGCTCGACAACTCTACGGTGAGCAGCAATACACGCACCAGTTCGCAAAACGGTCTGGCCCTGGGTTACGGCTTCACCCAAGGCCCACACGCCGTGCAACTCAACGCGCGGTACGACGACGACAGCGGCTTTGGCGGCAAGACTACCGGCAGCGCCGCATATGGCTACGCCATTACCCCCAACTGGCGCGCCACCGCATCGGCCGCCACGGCTTTCCGTGCGCCCACGCTGTACCAGCGCTACAGCGAATACGGCGTGGCCGACCTGCAGCCCGAAACCAGCCGCAACCTCGAGGCCGGCCTGCGCTATACCGTTGGCGCCAGCAGCATTGGCGCGGTGGTCTACCGCAACAAGGTGGACAACCTGATCACCTATGTGGATGGCCCAGGCGCTTGTCTGTCGAGCTGGGGTTGTTATGAAAGCGTTGCCCAAGCCGAGTACAAAGGCTTGACCTTGAGCGCCAACCACGCGATGGCTGGCGTCAACCTGCGCGCATCGCTCGACTTCCAGAACCCCAAAGACTTGAGCACTGGCAAAGACCTGGCGCGCCGCGCTCGCCGCCACGCCACCTTCGGCGCCGACACCACGGTGAGTGGCTGGACGCTGGGCGCCGAAGTGCAAGCCTCGGGCACGCGTTATGACGATGAAGCCAACAGCAACGTGCTCGGCGGCTACGGCCTGGTCAACCTGTCGGCCAGCACCCGCATCGCCCGCGACGTCAGCCTGCTGGCGCGTATCGACAACCTGGGCGACAAGGACTACCAAACCGCCCGCACCTACGCCACCGCCGGCCGTACCGTGTACGTCGGCCTGAAGTGGGCGCCACAGTGAGTTTTCAGTGAGTGTTTTTAAGTAATGTCTAACGCTGCGCATCCGGCTGGCCGATTGGCCCAATGCCCCGCCATCGTGGTGGCAGCCCCGGCCTCAGGCCAGGGAAAAACTACGGTGGCCGCCGCCTTGGCACGCCTGCACGCACGCCAAGGGCGGCGCGTGCGTGTGTTCAAGTGCGGGCCTGATTTTCTTGACCCGCACTGGCTGCAGCTTGCCAGCGGTGCGCCGGTGCAGCAGCTTGATTTGTGGATGACCGGCGAGGCCGATTGCCAGCAGCGTTTGTTTGATGCGGGGTTGGAGGCCGACCTCATCATCGTCGAAGGCGTGATGGGTTTGTTTGACGGCAAGCCTAGCGTGGGCGACTTGGCGGAACGCTTTGGTATTCCCGTGCTCGCCGTGGTCGACGCCTCGGCCATGGCCGGCACCTTTGGCGCCATCGCCCATGGTCTGCGCCACTACCGGCCCACGTTACCTTGGGCGGGTGTGCTGGCCAACCGTGTGGCCGGTGCGCGCCATGCTGACATGTTGCGCGAAGGCTTGAGTGACGCCAACGATTGGCTCGGCGCCATGCCGCGCGTCAGCCTGGAGACTTCCACTACTGCGGTCAAAAAAGGCCTGCTGCCCGAGCGCCACTTGGGCTTGGTGGCCGCGCATGAATTGGCCGATGGCCTGCAGCGCCTCGACGCCGCCGCCGATGCCCTGGCCACCACGCCGCTCGGCCAAATGTCTGCGCAAGACTTGCAGCGTTGGAGCGTTTCCTTTCCTGCGCCTACATCAACGACAGCCGCCGCAGCGCCGTTGCTCGCGGGCCGCACCATCGCCGTGGCGCGCGACGTGGCGTTCTGCTTCATCTACGCCGCCAACCTGCAAACGCTGGCGCAACTCGGCGCCAAGCTGGTGTTCTTCTCGCCACTGGCCGACGCGGCTTTGCCCGCGTGTGATGCCGTGTGGCTCACCGGCGGCTACCCCGAATTACACGCCGAGCAGATCGCGGCCAACCACGGCATGGCCGCGAGCCTGCGCGCACACGTCGCCCAAGGCCGCCCGGTGTGGGCAGAATGTGGCGGCATGATGGCGCTGTTTGAATCGATCACCCTGGCCGACGGCCAACAGCGCCCGCTGTGGGGTTTGCTGCCCGGCCAGGTGAGCATGCAGCGCCGCTTGGCCGCGCTGGGGCCGCAGCAACTCACGGTGTTTGATGAAGTGCTGCGCGGCCACACTTTCCACTACTCCACCACACAAAGCACGGCAGACGTTATCGCCCGCACGGCGCGGCCGGAGCGCCCCGGCTTTGATGCGAAGGCCGATGTCGGTGAAGCCGTGTACCAACAAGGCTCGGTGCGCGCGAGTTATTTCCACGCCTGGTTTGCGTCCAACCCTGTGGCCACGGCGCGCCTGTTTAGCAAAGACGCAGCATGACGCAGCCCTTCATCGCGCCAAGTGAGTTGATTCTGGGCGGGCAAAAAAGCGGCAAGTCGCGCCGCGCCGAAGAACTGGCGCGCACCTGGCTCGCCCAGTCGCCCAACCACCGCGCCGTGCTCATCGCCACCGCGCAACCGTGGGACGACGAGATGCGTGAACGCATCGCGCGCCACCAGCAAGACCGCGCCGAGCGTGTACCCGGCTTGCACACGCTGGAAGAGCCGCGCGACCTGGCGGGGGCGCTAACGCAGCATGCGCGGGCGGACACCTTGATCGTCATCGACTGCCTGACGATGTGGCTTACCAACTGGCTGATGCCCTTGGAAGACGCAGCGGTCGAGCTTAAGGAGAAAAGGCCTGTACCGCCCGAGTACCTGGCGCAACGCTCTCTCTTTTTGGAGGCGATTCAAAACGCACCAGGCCCCGTGGTGTTGGTGGGCAACGAGATCGGCCTGGGCGTGATTCCGCTCGGCCGCGAAGTGCGCGCGTTTGTCGATGCACTGGGCACGTTGAACCAAGCCGTCGCTCAAGCCTGCCGCCGCGTCACGCTGATGGCCGCAGGCCTGCCGTTGACGCTGAAAGACGTGGCATGAAATTTTCGCTCTGGAGCGTGGTGGTGTGGCTGGCGCTGTGGGCTAACGCAGCCAACGCCTTCGACATCACCGATGGTCGTGGCCGCGTCGTCTCTTTCGCGCAGCCACCGCAGCGCATCATCAGCCTGTTGCCCTCACTCACCGAAAGTGTGTGTGCGCTCGACCAATGCCAGCGGCTGGTGGGCGTAGACCGCTACTCCAACTGGCCCGCTGCGGTGCGTGGCTTGCCCCAAGTGGGCGGCGGCATCGACCCCAACATTGAGGCCATCGTCGCGCTCAAGCCCGACGTGGTGTTGCTGGCGCTGAGCTCGCGTGCCAGTGACCGGCTGGAGTCGTTGGGCCTGAAGGTGGTGGCGCTGGAGCCGAAAAACCAAGCCGACGTGCGGCGCGTGATTGGTACCGTGGGCGACCTGCTGGGCGTGCCGCATGCGCAGGGCGCCGACCGGCTGTGGCGCGAAATCGATGCGGGTGTGCAAGCGGCGGCGCAATCGCTGCCCGCTGCCGTGCGCAACACACGCGTGTACTTTGAAGTCAGCCGTGGGCCCTATGCCGCCGGTGAGGCATCTTTCATCGGCGAGCTGCTGCAGCGCCTGGGTGCGCGCAATGTGGTGCCCGCGTCGCTGGGGCCGTTTCCGCGCTTGAACCCCGAATACGTGGTGCGCGCCAACCCCGATCTCATCATGATCGGCAACCGCAGCATGCAGGCCATGGTGCCGTACCCCGGCTGGGCCAACCTCAAAGCCGTGCGCGACAACCATGTGTGTGTGTTTGGCCCTGACGACTCCGACGTGGTGGTGCGCCCCGGCCCGCGCATGGCCGAGGCGGCGCGCATCATGGCGCGGTGTTTGGCCGACAAGGGTGGATCGCATCCATGAAGGGCTTGCAGCGTCACGACGCGTCACACGACGCCGGTGCGCGCCGTGCCGTGCTGCTAGGCCTGTCGTTGCTGCTGCTCACCGGCGCGTTGGTGATGCTGGGGGCCAGTGTGGGCAGCACCGGTTTCGAGAGCCTGCGCGGCATGGCTGTCGATCCCGTGGCCTGGCAAATCGTCTGGGACATTCGCCTGCCGCGCACCGTCGGCGCCTGGTTGGCTGGCGCCTTGCTTGGGCTGGCGGGCGCTGTGGCGCAAGGCTTGTTTCGCAACCCCTTGGCTGATCCGTATCTGCTGGGCAGTGCCTCGGGCGCGGCCTTGGGTGGCGCGGTGGCGATGGCAATGTTCGGTGTGTCGCCGGTTGCGGCGCAATGGTTCGCTCTGGTGGGTATTACCGGCATGGCTTTTTTAGGCGCGGCCGGCGCGGTGCTGCTCACGCTGCTGCTGGCGCGTGGCGTGCAGCACAGCTTGCGGCTGTTGTTGGCGGGGGTGATCGTCGGTGTAGTGCTGGGCGCCGCGCGTGACTTGGTGGAGCTGGCTTCGCCCGACATCTTGCAGGCCATGCAGGCGTTCACCTTGGGCAGCACCAGCTTTGTCGGCTGGAATGCGTGTGTGCTGATGGCCGGCGCTTGGGGCTTGTGTGCCGCCGCATCTTGGGGCTTGGCACGCGCGCTGGACGGCCTGACCCTGGGCGAGTCCACTGCGCGCAGCCTGGGCTTGCCGTTGGTGCCGATGCGCGCGGGTTTGATTGGTGTGATCGCTTTGGCCACGGGCGCTGCCGTGGCGCAAACCGGGTTGATTGCGTTTGTCGGCTTGGCCGCACCGCACTTGGTGCGCTCCATCGTGCGCGTCACACACGCGCGGCACATCCAGCTTTCGGGCTTGATGGGCGGTGTGTTGCTGCTCGCGGCCGACGTGTTGGCGCGCTGGGTGCTGGCGCCGCAAGAGCTACCGGTGGGGGTGCTCACGGCGGCCATTGGCGGCAGTTATTTACTGTGGCGCATGCACCGCCGTTCGCGCGACGGGGGCTTTGCATGAAAACGGCTGGCACCGCTCTCCACGCGCGCAACCTCAGCGCGCGCATTGGTTCGGCGCAGATCCTGCACAGCATCGACCTGAGCTTGCCAGCGGGGCGCTGGACTAGCATTGTCGGCCCCAATGGCGCGGGCAAATCCACACTGCTGAAACTGCTGGCCGGCTTGTGGCCGCAAGGCAGCCTGCAGGGTGAAGTGCAACTTCTGGGCAAACCTTTGGCGCAGTGGCCTGCGCGTGAACGTGCGCGCCGCCTGGCCTGGCTGGGCCAGAACGAAAGTGCGGGCGACGACCTCAACAGTTATGACGTGGCCATGCTCGGCCGCCTGCCGCACCAAGCGTGGATGGCGCCGCCGAGTGCTGCCGACCACGCGGCGGTAGAGCAGGCGCTGCGCACCACCCAAGCGTGGGACTGGCGCCACCGGCCGCTGTCGCAGCTTTCAGGCGGCGAGCGCCAACGCGTGTTGCTGGCGCGCGCGCTGGCGGTGCAGGCCGAGGTGCTGCTAATGGACGAACCGCTGGCCAACCTCGACCCGCCACACCAGACCGACTGGCTGCAAACCGTGCAAGCGCTGGTGGCCTCTGGCCGCACGGTGGTGAGTGTGTTGCACGAGTTGTCGACCGCGCTGCAAGCTGACGCCCTGGTGGTGATGGCGCAGGGCCGCGTGGTGCACCAGGGCGCGTGCACCAGCCCCGCCACGCACCAGGCTCTAGAGCAGGTGTTTGACCAGCGCATCCACGTGCGCGAGCTTGATGGCATGTGGCTAGCGTTGCCGCGCCTGCATAAAACAATTTGAAAGTGATCCGCATGGAACTCGAATCCGCCCCCACAGAAAAAGGCTACACCAAACCGGAAGGCGAACGCCGTGGTTTGATCATCGTCAACACCGGCGACGGCAAGGGCAAAAGCACGGCCGCGTTTGGCCTAGCGCTGCGCGCCCATGGCCGCGCCAAGGCGGTGAAGATTTACCAGTTCATGAAGGTGCCCACCGCACGCTTTGGCGAGCACCGCATGTTCGAGCAACTGGGCATTCCGATCGAAGGCCTGGGGGACGGCTTTAGCTGGAAGAGCAAAGACCACGAGCACTCGGCAGAGCTTGCGCGCCAGGGCTGGGAGCGCGCGCGTGCGGCCATTTTGTCGGGCGAGCACTTCATGGTGGTTCTCGATGAAATCACCTACCCGCTGATCTACGGCTGGCTGCCGCTGGAGCCAGTGTTGGAGACCTTGCGCACGCGGCCCAAAGACGTGCACGTGGTGCTCACCGGCCGCCGCTGCCCGCCTGAGATCATGGAACTGGCCGACACCGTGACCGAGATGACGCTGGTGAAACACGCCTTCAAAGCCGGTGTGCCCGCGCAACGCGGCATCGAGGACTGATCCCTCAGCATGTTGTTCGTCTTGACGCTGGATGCCCCGTGGCTTGCCGCAGCGCTAGCCTGGGCGGTGCTGGTGGCACTGGCGTTGGACCTGTTGTGGGGCGAGCCGCCGGTGCGCTGGCACCCCGTGGTGTGGATGGGGAACTGGCTAGGCTGGGCGGGGCGCCGCGCCGCGCCGCTGGCCGATGCCCCAGGTGCAGTAGCTCAACGCTTTAAGCCTTTTATGCTCGGTGCGCTTGGTTGGTCTGTGGGGGCTGCTACTTTTTCAATAGTGGCGTGCGGCCTGCAAGCGGCGGTGATGCATGGTTTGCGAAGTGCCGCGCCGTGGTGGGCGGTGCTGGTAGCGGGCACGCTGTTTGGTCTCTTGCTCAAACCCATGCTGGCCTGGCGCATGTTGCGCGACGAGGTGCTGGCGGTGGAGGTGGCGTTGGAGGCATCACTCGAAGCCGGGCAAGACCGGCTGGCACGTTTGGTGAGCCGGGACGTGACACAACTGGACGCCACTGCGGTGCGCGAATCGGCGATCGAGTCGATGGCCGAGAACCTCAACGACTCTGTGGTGGCACCGCTGTTTTGGTTTGTGCTGCTGGGCCTGCCCGGCGCCGTGTTTTACCGCTACGCCAACACGGCCGACGCCATGTGGGGCTACCGTGGCCAACGCGGTGGCCGGGTGTGGGAATGGGCCGGCAAATGGGCGGCGGTGGTGGACGATGTGTTGTCTTGGCTGCCCGCGCGTTGGACGGCTTTGCTGCTGTGGTTTGCAGCCTCTAAACGCAACGCTTTCACCTGGCGCACGTTGGGTGTTGAAGCGCGCAAAACGCCATCACCCAATAGCGGCTGGCCCATGGCGGCCATGGCTTTGCTGTTGGGCGTGGCGCTGCGCAAGCCGGGCGTTTATGTGCTGCACGCCGAAGGTGCTGCGGCGCAGCCGCAGCACACCTTTCAGGCCCAAAATGTGGCACAAAAAGTGGTGCTGATGCAGGCAGCATGTGCGGCGGCCACTCTCTTTTTATTTAGCTTCTTATGAGTTTGATGCATGAGGGCGTAGCGCCCACACCTCCACACGGAGGCTCAGGGCCCATTCCTCAACGCTTGCATGGCGGCGTGGACGCTTTGGGCGCGGCGAAGTTCGACTTCTCCACCAACAGCAATGCCGCAGGCCCGTGCCCCGAAGTGGTAGCCGCGCTGCAGCGAACCGACGCTACGCGTTACCCCGACCCGGCCTACCCGGCGCTGCGTGAAAGCCTGGCGGCTTGGCACGGCGTGGCGCCCGCGCGCGTGGTGTTGGCGGCCAGCGCCAGTGAATTCATTTTTCGCTTCACCACCTGGATGGTGCAGAAGGGCGCGCGCCGCGTGTGGTGGCCGCAGCATGCTTACGATGACTATGCCGCCGCCGCGCAGGCCTGGGATTTGATGGCCGTCGGCCGGCCGGCGCAGGCGCAACTGGCCTGGGCCTGCGACCCCTCCAGCCCGCTGGGCCAAGACCACCAAGAGTGGGCCGGGTTGCCGTTCTCTTTTCCCGTTGGTGCGCCCGTACCTGCCAGCCCGGTGTGGGTGCTGGACCGGGCCTATGCGCCTTTGCGCCTGAGCGGCCAGCCCGCGTTGGCGCCCGCGCAGTTGGATGCGGTGTGGCAGATGTGGACGCCGAACAAGGCGCTGGGTTTGACCGGGGTGCGCGCGGCCTACGCGATTGCGCCCAACACACCTGAAGGTTTGGCCGCTGTATCGGGCCTGGGGCGTTTGTGCCCGTCTTGGCCCGTGGGTTCACACGGCTTGACGCTGTTGCAGGCCTGGACCACGCCCAGCGTGCAGCAGTGGCTGCTTGAAAGTCTGGACACCTTGCGCGCGTGGAAGCAGCGGCAATGGGCACTGTGTGCGCAATTGGGTTGGGCTTGCACGCCCAGCCACGCCAACTTTTTCGTGGCGCAGCCCACCGTTGGCAAGGGGGCCGTTGAAGCGCTAGAGGTGACGGCTGCCACCATGCCCGAGCGCCTGGCGGCGCTTCGCACCTCGGGCATCAAGTTGCGCGATGCGGCGTCTTTTGGGCTGCCGGGGCGGGTGCGGGTGGCGGTTTTGCCGCCGCAGGCGCAGGACGCGCTGGCCCAGGCGTGGGCGGCTCTGGCCTGAGCGGCGGGATCGGCAGGCTGCCGAAATCTGTGGCCGGTGCTGTGGCGACGGCGGTCATGTGGGCTGCAGTGGCCAGATCGGCGATCACGGAAATCGGCGACAACTCCAATGGCTGATTTCTGCTGGTGTCGTTGGTCAGGCCCGGGCTCAGCAGCAGCGCTTGCTCAAACGTCACTTCGGTCCACCAGTCGAGCAGCCAGCCGTCGTGGAACGAGACTTCGTCGACGCGGAAAAAGCGGCCGTCCACGGTGTCGATGGCAAAGCAGCGTTGCGGCATGCTGCGGCGTTTGGTGTCGGCGGCTTCAATCCAGCCGGTCAGGTTGTCGGTGTCGATGCGCGGGCCCAGCTTGCGCTCAAAGCATGATGTGATGATGTCCACGAAGGTGCGCGACTCGGGCTTCACGGCGTAGAGCTGCAAGAAGATGTCGTTGGCCCAGACCAGGCGGTCCGAAGGGTCGAACAAGGCGGCGGCAATGTGGCCCAGGCTCAAACCCGACAACACCCGCGCAATCACCGGCATGTCGTTACGCAGGCCGGGCTCGCGCGCGCCGATGTCCAGCGTCGCCGGGCGGCTGTCGCCAGCCGTGACCACGCAGTCGCGGCCCCGGTCTTTGGCGCGGTACAGCATTTGGTCGCACAGGCGCATCCAGGCTTCGTGGTTGGGTACATCCGGTGTGAGGCCGGCCAGGCCGAAGCTGGCGGTGACGGGTAGCTTCTCGTACAGCGGGTGCTTGCGGATGCTGGCCTGTAGCCGGCGCATCAGTTCACCGGCTTCTTTGGGCGGTGTGTTGGGCAGCAGAATGCCGAATTCTTCGCCACCATAGCGGCCAGGCATGTCGATGCTGCGCAAGGCGGTGCGCAAGCGCTCGGCAAAATTGCGCAAAACCGTGTCGCCGGTGGCGTGGCCATAGGCGTCGTTGATGGCTTTGAAGTGGTCCAGGTCAATCAACACCAGGGTCGACACCTGGCCGGTGCGGCGAAAGCGCGCAAACTCGGTTTTCACCTGCGCTTCCCAATGGCGGCGGTTGTACAGGCCGGTCAGGCCATCGTGCTGGCTCAGGTGGGCCAGTTCTTCACGCTGGCGCTTGAGTTGGCTCAAGGCTCTGAACAAGATGTGGCCCACCGAGATGGGGTGCAGCACCAGCAACGGTAGCGAAGCCGCGACCTGCAGTGCGGTGGAATCAGGCTCCCAGCGAAAGCCAAACAGCAGTATGCCCAGCGCCAGGCCCGCCAGCGTGCTGATGCAGCCGCGCTGAAACTGCCTGCGCCCGCCAGCGATCATGCTGTCCATGCCTAGCAGCGTGAAGATCAGGGCGGTGGGCACCAGCGTGAAGGCCATGGCGGCAAACCAGATGCCGGTGAGGAAGTGATCCAGCAGCAGGTTGCGGCACTCGGCGCGTACCGAATTGGCTGAGCCGCGGGCCCAGCGCCAGGCGGCGTGTGGCCACACCAACGCGTGCAAGGCCAGTGCCACCCACACCCACCAGCCATAGTCCATGGACCACAACACGCTGCCAATGGCCAGCGCACCCAATAGAAGGCCTACCACACGAGGGAAATAACATGCCCGAGCGTAGCTGGCGTTGGGTCTTTTTCTTTTGTTCAAAATCGATTGCTTCTATCGGAAAGCCAGGTTTCAAGGGCCTGAGGGGGGAGCGGTCGGGCGAAAAGGTAGCCCTGCAGTGCAGAGCAGCCCCGTTCCGCCAGGAACACCCGCTGATCTTCTGTTTCAACGCCTTCGGCCACTACCTGGAGGTCCAGACTTTCACCTATGCGCAACACCGAAGTGGTCAGCGCGCGTGCGACTGCGCTGTTCTCCAAGTCTTGCACAAAGCTGCGGTCGAGTTTGAGTTCCTGGATCGGTAGCCGGTGCAGATTGCCCAGGCTGGAGTATCCAGTACCAAAGTCGTCCAGCGACAAGTGCACACCCAGTGCGCGCACCGCGTGTACGGTCGCCAGCACCTGCGGATTGTCGTCGAGCATGACCGATTCGGTCATCTCCAGCGTGAGGTCGTTGGGCTGCAATTGGTATTGCTGCAGCATGCCAGCCACCTGTGCTGGCAGGCTGGCATCGCGGAAATTGCTCACCGACAGGTTGACGGCCACATTGGGCACAGGGATCAGTCGGCGACGCCATTCGGCCATCTGGCGGCAGGCGTGGTTCAGCACCCATTCGCTTAACTGGCCCATCAGGCCGCATTCTTCGGCCAGAGCCACAAACCGCATCGGCGGCACCATGCCTAGGTGTGGATGTTGCCAACGCAACAGCGCCTCTACACCCATCAACCGCGCGCCGCTTGGGCTGACCTTGGGCTGGTAGTGCAGGTGCAGCGCGTTCTGCTGAATGGCCAGGCGCAAGTCGGCTTCGAGCATGGCGTGTTCTTGCACCTGCTGGTTCATCTCGGCGCTGAAAAAGCGAAACGCGCCCTCGCGCGACGATTTGGCCTGGTGCATGGCCATGTCGGCGTGACGTGAAAGGGTGTCGATGTCGGCGCCGTCTTCGGGCGACATCGCAATGCCGATGGCCACGCTGGGCCGCATCTCTTGTGTGCCCATCAGCAGGGGCTGGCATAGCGCCGCCATCAGGCGCTCGGCCAGTTGCGCGGCCGATTGGGTGCCCAGGTACGGCGCCACCACCAGAAACTCGTTGCCGCCCAGGCGGCCGACCGAGTGGCTTTCGCCCACCGTGGTCTTGATGCGCTGGGCCACTTCGCGCAGCACCGCATCACCCACCGCGTGGCCATGGGTGTCGTTGATGTTCTTGAAGCGGTTCAAGTCCAGGTGCAGCAGCGCCAGCGGCGCATTGGTGCTGCGGGTTTCAAACACCACGCGGGTGGCATGGGTGCGTAGTGTGTCGCGGTTGGGCAGGCCGGTCAGCGCATCGAAAAAGGCCAGTTGGTGCAGGCGTGTGCGAGCTTCTTCGCGCTCCAGCACCAATGCGCAGATATGCAGGCTGATGTTCACGAGCCGCTCGTGGAACGGGCTCGGGGCCCGTGACTCTCGATAGTAAAAAGCGAAGGTGCCGCGTACCTTGCCTTCACCGTCTTTGATTGGGCTGGACCAGCAGGCGCGCAGTCCCAGCGGCAACACCAAGGCCTTGAAGTCGGCCCACAGTGGGTCGTTGGCAATGTCGGTGACCAGCACCGGCTCGCCGCGCCACGCAGCCGTGCCACACGAGCCGCAGGCGGGGCCAATCTTGATGCCATCCAGTGCTGCCGAGACCGCCTCGGGCATGCTGGGCGCGGCCAGGGGGCGCACACAACCTTCGGCATCAATGCCCAGCACCGTGGCTACGACTTCAGGGGCGATGCGTTCGATCTCGCGGCACATCAGCGTGAGCACCTCGGTGATGGGCCGCTCCTGCACGGTGGCGGCGAGCACCTTGTGCTGCAGAACCTCGTGCATCTTGGTGAGGGTGATGTCGGTCAACGCGGTCAGGATGTTGACGAGTTGGCCTGATTCGTCAAACACCGGGTTGATGGCCAGCGACACCCACAAGGGGCGGGCGCTACGGGTATGGATCAACAATTCGGCGTGGTGCCCCTGCGGTGCGCGAGTGGAACGCAGGCTGCAGGATTGCACATAGGCTTCGACCGCGTTCAGCGCATCGGTGTCGGTGTGGGCGCTGGCCAGCACCCAGGGCACGAGTTGGCCTTCGACCTCTTCAATGGTGTAGCCCAGCATGCGGGTTACGCCACGGTTGATGAAGACAATGCGTCCGTCGGGAGAGGCCACAAAGATGGCATGGTCGCTGGCGTCAATGGCGCGGGCCAGTTGCAGCAAGGGGTGCGGGCGGGTGGGGCCGGGGGGGATGGCTTTCAAGAGCGCCACATAACGTGTGGCCTCGGGGTTGGGCGGGTCTTCTGCTTGCGGCGCCGGAGGGCGCACCAGCGTCAAGCTGACCCAGCGGGTTTGCCCGTCTTTGCGCAGAATAGGCAATTCCTGGCTGCGCTCGATCAGATCAATCGGGTCGGGCGGATTGCTGCGGCGCAGCAATGGGTGCAAGAGTTCGTTGACCGGCGTGCCGATGACGTCGGCCTGCGTCATGCCCCAAAGGTTTTCGGCGCCCGAGTCGAACTGGGTGACACGGTACTGCGCGTTCATGGCTACAACCGCGTCCACGTCTGCTCCCATGGAGCGAGCCAGTGTGTCGACCGACGAAGGAGACGGGGTGGCAGAGGCCATCAATACATCCTTTTGGGTGTTTTCAGTTTACCCCCTGCGGCTGAAAAATGAATGGCTACGGTATGCTCGCGGGCCGAACCGGATGGTGAACCCTGTGCTCTATGGCATGTCGGCGATGATGCCCCATTCCGCCCCCTTCGCCAAGCGTGAAAGAAGGGCTTCGGTCTATACACCTGTCAAGAGAACACCCGTGAATGAATTGTTTGGAGAGTGGGTATGACTGCGCCTGCCGATACGGCGAATGCCGCGCCCAAAATCGCCCGCTGTGTTATGGTGCTGGGCACCACCAGCGGCGCTGGTAAAAGCTGGCTCACCACCGCGCTGTGCCGCTGGTACCAACGCCAGGGCCTGACGGTGGCGCCGTTCAAGGCGCAGAACATGAGCAACAACGCCCGCGTGGTGGCGGGTGGCGAAATCGGCAGTGCGCAGTATTTTCAGGCGCTGGCGGCGGGCGTGGAGCCCACCGTCGCCATGAACCCCTTGTTGCTGAAGCCCGAGCGCGACACGCATAGCCAGGTGGTGCTGATGGGCCAGGTCAACGCCGAACTCACCGGCATGGACTGGCGCAGCCGCAGCGCCAAGGTCTGGCCGGCCGTGGCGCAGGCACTCGACACCTTGCGCAGCCAATACGACGTGGTGGTGATCGAAGGCGCGGGCTCACCGGCCGAGATCAACCTGCACAGCAGCGACATCGTCAACATGCGCATCGCGTTGCACAGCCAAGCCCAGTGCCTGCTGGTGACCGACATCGACCGTGGCGGCGCCTTTGCCCACCTCTACGGCACCTGGGCGCTGCTGCCGACTGAAGAGCGCGCTTGCATCAAGGGTTTCGTGCTCAATAAGTTCAGGGGCGACGCCAAACTGCTGGCTCCCGCCCCGCAAATGCTGCAGGATTTGACAGGCGTGCCCACCGTGGCCACCTTGCCGATGTGGCGTGAACATGGCTTGCCCGAAGAAGACGGCGTGTTTGACGACCGCAGCACCGGCCGCGCCGGCGTGGTGCAGCGGACGGTGGCGGTGGTGGCCTACCCGCGCATCAGCAACCTCGATGAATTTCAGGCGCTGAAGAACATTCCTGGCCTACGCCTGGTGTGGGCGCGCAGCCCGGCCGATGTGGCGGGGGCCGACTGGGTGATCTTGCCTGGCTCGAAGCACACCACAGGCGATTTGCAGTGGTTGCGCCAACAAGGTTTGGATCGCGCCATTTGTGACCATGCCGCGCGTGGCGGCGCGGTGCTGGGCATTTGCGGTGGTTTGCAAATGCTGGGCGAGGCCTTGGTGGATCTGCACGGCATTGACGGCAACGCACCCGGCCTGGGCCTGCTGCCGCTGGTGACGGTGTTCGACCCAGATAAAACCGTGCGGCGCACGCAAAGCCAGTTCTTGCCCGACTTCGCGCTGGGAGGGGCTGTAGGGGCTGTAGGGCCTTGGACTGCTTTGGCCGGTGTGCCGGTGGCCGGCTACGAAATCCACCACGGCCAAACGCAGCAGCAAGAAGCCATGGCGCTGGCGGGGGATTTGGCTGTGCCCGTGCTGCCCGACAACCTGGGTTGGCGCAATGCCGCTGGCAACGTGCTGGGACTTTACTTGCACGGCATGTTTGAAGATGCCGCCGTGTTGGCCGCGCTGTTTGGCGCACAAGCCACCACGCCGGAGCAGGTGTTCGATGGGCTGGCCGACTACATCGACCAGCACTTTGAATCGGGGTTTTTAGCGTCGTTGATCGAGCGCTGATCGAAGTCTAAAAACTTACTTGAGGTTGCCCGACAAAAACTGGCCCAGCCGCACGCTCTTGGGGTTGGCCAACACATCGGCGGGCACACCTTGTTCTTCGATGCGGCCCTTGTGCAAGAAGATCAGGTGGTTGGCCACCTCGCGTGCAAAACCCATTTCGTGGGTGACCACCACCATGGTGCGGCCTTCTTGCGCCAGCGTGCGCATGACCTTCAGCACTTCAGACACCAGCTCGGGATCGAGGGCGCTGGTGGGTTCGTCAAACAGCATCACCTCGGGCTCCATGGCCAGGGCGCGCGCAATGGCCACGCGCTGCTGCTGGCCGCCGCTCATGTGGGCGGGGTAGCTGTCGGCCTTTTGCTTCAGGTCGACCAGGGCCAGGTATTTGTTGGCGCGGGCCACGGCTTCTTCTTTGCTAATGCCCAGCACATGCATCGGTGCTTCGATGATGTTTTGCTGCACCGTCATGTGCGCCCACAGATTGAAGTGCTGGAACACCATGGCCAGCTTGCTGCGCAGGCGCTGCAATTGCTTTTGCTCCACAGCGTGCAATTCACCATTCTTGGCGGGTGCCAGTTTCAACTCTTCACCGGCCACGGTGATGCGGCCCTGGTTGGGTTTCTCCAGCAAGTTCAGGCAGCGCAGAAAGGTGCTTTTGCCCGAGCCCGAACTGCCGATGATGCTGATCACATCACCCGCGTGGGCTTGCAGCGACACACCTTTGAGCACCTCGTTGCTGCCAAAGCGTTTGTGGATGTCGTCCGCCTGAAGTTTGAGCGTGGGGCTGGTCATGGGGCTTCAAATACAAAAGAGGATCAGGCGCCGAGCAGGTTGCCGGTGCGGAAGGGCGTTTTGCCGGCAATGTTGCCCAGCTTTTCACCCGCAGTGACGTAGCGTTTGCAAATGCGTGCAAACAAAACACCTTCGACTTCGGCACGTGCTGCGTACACGGTGTTCTGGATCGGGTCGATGATTTCGGCCACCAAGTCGCCCACACGCAAGTGTTGGCCGGGCAAAGCGGCAAAGGCTACAACACCTGGTACGGGCGCGTTCACGGTTTGCGAGCCGGCTAACGGTGTGGCTTCGCAAGCCGCAGCGGGCAGGGCGGGCGGTGTGCCGGCCACCACACCCAGGTGTTGCAGGTAACCAAACAAGGCTTGTGCGTCGGCTTTGGCCAGGTCGTGCGTCACATCGCCTTCACCACGCAGTTCTACCGTCACACTGGCGCAGGCTTGCGGAATGGCACCGGCGGGCACTTCGTCTGCCAAGGCTTTGGCCAAACGCCACCAGGGGCCGGACATGGCTTCGTCGAACGACAAACCACCCGAGTCGAGGGCCAACAGCACGGCCTTGGCTTGCAGCAGGTGGCTTAGCGGCTCAATCACCGGCCAGCAAGGGGTTTCGGTATAGAGGTGCACGGCAGCTTCAAAGTCGCAGTGCAGGTCGAGCACCACGTCGGCATCAAACGCCAGGCTGGTGAGGATCTTGCGCTGGCTTTCTAGCTCGGTTTGCGGCTGCCATTGCGTGATGTGTTGCGCGGCGGCAGCGCGGATCAACTGGGTGTTGTTGACCGGGTTGGTGCCTAGCTTGCCACGCACGGCGGGCAACACAGCGGTGGCCAAGTCGGGAAAATTGCGGTTGAAGTTCTCGGACGTGCCGAGCTCGAACCGGCCCATGGAGCGGTGGTCAAGCCGCTGCGCCAAACCAATCGGGTTGGCCACTGGCACGACGATGATTTCGCCCTGGATGGCGTTCTGCGCATCGGCCGCTTCCAGCAAGCGCAACAGATGGTGCGCGGCCAACATGCCGGGCAATTCTTCGGCATGCAGGCTGGCTTGGATGTAGATTTTCTTTGCCGTGCCACTAGTTGCAGCAGCCTGGCCGAAGTGAAAGCTGGTAAGTTTTTTGTAGCTGCCCAGACTTGGGCTCAGCAGGGAATGGTCTTTGCGTTGCATGAAGGATGCTCAGTTCTTGCGGGGGCCAAGGTAGGCCAGGAAGCGGCGCTCGGCAAGGCGAAACAGCCCGATAAGGCAGAACGTGAAAACAAGGTAGATGGCGGCGGCGGCCAGGTAGGCCTCGAATGGCAAATAAAAGTCTGAATAGATGCGGCTGGCCGCAGCGGTCACATCCAGCAGGCCGGGCACGGCGCTGGCCAGGCTGGTGCTTTGCAGCATCATCACCACTTCGTTGCTGTAGGCCGGCAGCGTGCGGCGCATGGCACTGGGCAACACCACACGCAACAGCACTTGCCAGCGGCTCATGCCCATGGCTTGTGCGGCTTCTACCTCGCCAGGGTTGGTTTCGCGGATGGAGCCGGCCAACATTTCGGCGGTGTAACCCGCCGTGTTCAGCGTGAAGGCCAGCAGCGCGCAGAAGAATGAATTCTTGAAATAGACCCAGGGCCAGACATCGTCCCAGCGCGCCTGAATCCATTCGAGTTGCGCCAGGCCGTAGTAGATCAAATACACCTGGATCAGCAGTGGTGTGCCGCGAATCACAAAGGTGTAGGCGCCCACCAGTCGCTGCAGCAGCACGCTGTGGCTGGTCAATGCCAGCGCAAAAATGACTGCGAGCACGCCGCCTGCGGCGAGCGACGCCAACAGTAGGCCCAGCGTGGTGAAGATGCCCTCACCATACAGCGCCAGGCTGTCGGGGGTAAAGATGACTTCCCAATTCATGTTGTTCTTATGCCGGTCTGCTGTGCTTAGAAGCTCACGCGTTTGTTGCCCAAGCTGTACTTCGCATTCAAGCGGCGCAGCACCACCAACGACACCCAGGTGTAGACCAGGAACAGTGCCGCCGTGAACAAGAAGAAAGCAAACGGCGAACGCGTGGCCGCACTCGCCTGTTTGGCCAGGTAGGTCATTTCCTGCAGGCCGATCAGGCTGATCAAGGCCGTGGCCTTGATCATCACCAGCCAGTTGTTGGTGAAGCCCGGCAGGGCGTAGCGCACCATCTGCGGCGCGGTGATGCGCACAAAGGTCTGGCGCGGCGTCATGCCGTAGGCCGCAGCGGCTTCGGTCTGCCCGTGCGGAATGGCCAGCATGGCGCCGCGAAACGTCTCCGTCATGTAGGCGCCATAAATGAAGCCCAGTGTGACCACACCGGCAACGAATGGGTTGATGTCGAGCGTGGCTTCGCTGCCCGCCATTTCGAGCAGGGTGTTGATGGCGATGCTGCCGCCATAGAACACCAGCAGCATGAGCACCAGATCAGGAATGCCGCGGATGATGGTGGTGTAGGCCGTGCCCACAGCCACCAGCAACTTGTTGCCCGACAGCTTGGCCCAGGCACCCACGATGCCCAGGCACACCGCCACCACCATCGCACACAGCGACACCCCCACCGTCAACAACGCCCCTTGGAGGATGGAGCTGTAGTAGCCACTCATGCTGAAACTTCAGAGCCTTTTAAATTGGCCAATTACTGGCCGTAGACGTCGAACTTGAAGTACTTGTCGTTCAGCTTCTTGTAGGTGCCGTTGTCGCGAATGGCCTTGATGGCCGCGTTCAACTCGCTCTTCAAAGCGGCGTCGCCCTTGCGCATGGCCACACCCACGCCAGCACCAAAGTACTTGGGGATCAGCAACGGTTCGCCCACGGCGCTGTAGTCCTTGCCTTCGGGCTTGCTCAGGAAGCCGCCATTGACTTCGACGATGTCGGCCACGGTGCCATCCAGACGGCCGGACTTGATGTCCAGGTACACCTGGTCTTGGGCTTCGTAAGGGGTGACGATCACGCCTGCGGGCTTGAGTTCGCCGTTGGCGTATTTCTCTTGGGTGCTGCCCTTCAGCACGCCGATCTTCTTGCCCTTGAGCGACGCCGCATCGGTGTACTTGATGTCGTTGCGCACCACGATCTTGCTTGGCGTCTTGTAGTACTTGTCGGTAAAGTCCACGGCCTTCAGGCGGTCTTCGGTGATCGACATGGAGCTGATGATCACGTCGTACTTCTTGGCTTGCAGGCCGGGGATCATGCTGTCCCACACCTGTTCGACAAACACACACTTGCGCTTGATCTGCTCGCACAGGGCGGAGGCGATGTCCACGTCAAAGCCTGCTGGTTTGCCGTCAGCGGTTTTGAAGGTGAAGGGCTCGTAGGTGGGGTCGATGGCGACCTTCAGGTCTTTGCCTTGCGCAAAGGCGGTGGCGGCCACTGCTTGGAGAGCCAAGATCAAGAGCGTCTTTTTCATGTTGAATCCTTGTTGTGAGGTCGGGAGTCGTCTGGAATCGTCCGAGAACGTTCTCGTGAAACGGTGTATACGAATCCTTGCGCGCCCATTCTAGTGTTGTCTGATCCGCTCCTAGAAAGGGCTTGTCCCGATAGAGTCAGGGGGCGTTTTCAGAGGGGATAATCAATTTATCCCAGAAAGCAGCATTCATGCCCGAACTCATTCCCAGCCTTGCCGACGTTACCGATCTTCACCTCACGCAGGCCCTGCAAACCAAGCTCGACCAAAAGACCAAACCCCTGGGCGCACTCGGTGCGTTAGAAACTTTGGCCTTGCGCCTGGGGCAGATTTTGGGCACCGAGTCACCCACCTTGGATCAACCGCAACTGGTGGTTTTCGCCGGTGACCACGGCCTGGCCGCACGCGGTGTTTCGGCCTACCCCAGCGACGTGACCTGGCAGATGGTGGAGAACTTCCTGGCCGGCGGCGCGTGTGTAAGTGTGCTGGCGCGGCAACACGGTTTGAACCTGACGGTGGTGGACTGCGGTGTGCGCCACGACTTTGTGCGCGAGGGGGATGCGCCCCGTGCTGGCCTGTTGGTGCGCAAGCTCGGCCCCGGCACGGCCGATGCATCACAAGGCCCGGCGATGACGCGCGCACAGTTGGAACAGGGCATCGCCAATGGCCGTGAACTGGTGCGCCAGTTGCCTGGCAACGCGCTGCTGCTCGGTGAAATGGGCATTGGCAACACCTCGGCCGCATCGCTCATCCAGGCACGGCTGACGGGGCTGGACATTGCCGAGTGCACCGGCTCGGGCACGGGCCTGGCGGCAGACGGTGTGCGCCGCAAAGTCGACATCTTGCGTGAGGTCTTGGCCTTGCATGCCGACGTGACCGCGCCGCTTGATGTGCTGCAAGCCTTCGGCGGCTTCGAGATGGCCACCATGCTCGGGGCCGTGTTGGAGGCCGCAGACCAGCGCCGCGTGATCGTGGTGGATGGTTTCATCACCACCGCCGTCATCGCCGTGGCGCAGGCATTGCAGCCGCACGTGTTGCAGCGCTGCGTGTTTGCGCACCAGTCGGCCGAGGCCGGCCATGTGCGTTTGCTGCAGCATTTGCAAGCCACGCCGCTGCTCGGCATGGGCCTGCGTTTGGGCGAAGGTTCGGGCGCCGCGCTGGCTTGGCCGCTGCTGCAATCAGCCTGTGTGATGCTGCGCGAGATGGCGAGTTTTGCGTCGGCTGGCGTGTCTGAAAAAAGCGCCTGAACCGATTGACGCGCTTGGATCAGGGCGCTGCAGGTTTAGTAGGCCTGGGCTTCGATGTTCGTTCTGACCTTTTGCAAGGCCTCTCGCAGCGCATCCAAGGCCACCGAGCCCAATGCCAGGCGAATAGCATGCGGCACTTGCGCTGACGTGGCAAACGGCTCTGCGGTAGACACGGCAATGTGCTCGCGCATCAGCGCCTGCGCCACCTGGTCGGCACGTACCTCTTCAGGCAAAGGCAGCCAGACGAAATAAGCGGCTGGGTGCCGCAGCAATAGCATGCCCGCAAGCACTTCGCTGGCGATGGCTTGCCGTTGCGTGGCATCCTGGCGCTTCTGTTGTTCCAGGCGTTCTACCGTGCCGTCTTCCAGCCACGTGTTGGCCAGCGCGGTCATCACGCCTGGCGTATTCCAGGTGGTGGCACGGATGGCGCGCTCCAGCGGTGGCACCCATGCCAACGGCGCCGCCACAAACCCCACACGCAGGCCGGTGGCCACACTTTTGGAAAGGCCCGACACGTAGACCGTGGCCTCAGGCGCCAGGGCCGCCAACGGGGCGGGCGCATCGTCGGCCAAAAAAGCGTAGGCGGCATCTTCGATGATGAGCAGCCCGTGTTGCCGCGCGATGGCCACCAAGCGCCGCCGCTGGCCCAAACGCATCACCCAGCCCAGCGGGTTGTGCAGCGTGGGCATGGTGTAGATGGCGCGCACGCGGCGGGTTTTGCACAAGCGCTCCAGTGCGTCCAAGTCGGGGCCTTGCGGCGTGGCGGGAATCGGCGCCAACTCCAGGCGATGGGCTTGCGCCAGCACTTTGAAGCCGGGGTAGGTGAGTGCGTCAACGGCCACCACATCACCGGGCTGGAGGTGCGCCATCACGGTGGTAGCCAGCCCATGTTGTGCGCCGCTGACGATCAACACCTGATCGGCCGTGACCTGCAAACCACGCAGGGCGAGGTGGCGGGCCACAGTGGCCCGTTCGTGTATGCGACCGCCGTGCGGTTGGTAGCGCAACAGCGCTTCGAGATCGCCAGCGGCCGCCAACTGGCGCAGGCCGTCGCGCAGCAACTCGGCTTGGCCGGGCAGCGACGGGTAGTTGAAGTTCAAGTCCACCATGCCTGCCGCTGCAGCGTGCTGGTCGATGCCCATGCCGCGCGGTAGCGCCGTCTCGCGCACAAAGGTGCCGCGCCCGGCTTCGCCGCTGACCAGCCCCATGGCCTCTAACTCGCTGTAGACCCGCGTGGCCGTGACCAGCGCCATGCCTTCCTGTGTGGCGAGTTGCCGGTGTGTGGGCAAGCGTGTGCCCGGCGGCAGGTGCCCGGCGCGGATGTTGGCGGCAAAGGTGTCAACCAGTTGTTTGTAACGGGGCGAGGGCATGGGGTAAGGTGCTGGTGAATGTATCCATGACAATTATTTGATTGTATTGATTGACGCGCCTACGATGGCATTCCCCCCAGATTGATTGCTTGAACAGAAACCACGCACCATGCACATCGCCATCCTCACCTTTGAAGGCTTTAACGAACTCGACTCGCTGATCGCGCTAGGCATCCTCAACCGCATCAAAACGCCAGGCTGGCGTGTGTCGATTGCCAGTCCCACGCCACGCGTGCGCTCCATGAACGGCGTGGTGCTGGAAGCGCAAGTGTCTCTGCGCGAAGCCCGCGATGCGGATGCCGTGATCATCGGCAGCGGCATGCAAACCCGCACAGTGGTGGCCGACCAGGATCTGATGGCGCAACTGCAGTTCGACCCCGCGCGGCAGTTGCTTGGCGCGCAGTGCTCGGGCGCCTTGGTGCTGGCGAAGCTCGGTTTGCTGAACGGTGTGCCGGCTTGTACCGACCTGACCACCAAGCCCTGGGTGGAAGAGGCCGGTGTGGCCGTGCTCAACCAGCCCTTCACCGCCAACGGCAATGTGGCCACGGCGGGCGGCTGCCTAGCGTCGCAGTATCTTGCCGTCTGGGTGATCGCGCGTTTGGCGGGGGAAGAGGCCGCCCGCAGCGCCATGCACTACGTTGCGCCGGTGGGCGAGAAGGATGTTTATGTGGAGCGGGCGATGGCGAACATCGCGCCGTATCTTGTGGCGTCTTCCGCTGCAGCTTAAGCAGTGGTCTTCGGCGTGAAGTCGCAGTAGCGGCTCACCGCGCATTCCCAGCAACGCGGTTTGCGCGCCTGGCAGATGTAGCGGCCATGCAAGATCAGCCAGTGGTGCGCGTCCACCAAATACGCCGGTGGAATGCGCTTCATCAATTGCATCTCCACCGCCAACGGCGTTTTGCCGGGAGCCAAACCCGTGCGGTTGCCCACGCGGAAGATGTGGGTGTCTACCGCCATGGTCGGTTCGCCAAAGGCCACGTTCAACACCACGTTGGCGGTTTTGCGGCCCACGCCGGGCAGCGCCTCCAGCGCCTCGCGGGTGCGCGGCACCTGTCCGCCGTGTTGCTCCACCAGCATCTGGCAGGTTTGCAGCAGGTGCTTGGCTTTGCTGTGGTACAGGCCAATGGTTTTGATGTACGACTCCAGCCCTTCCAAGCCCAGCGCCAGGATGGCCTGCGGCGTGTTGGCTACCGGGTAGAGGCGGCGTGTGGCCTTGTTCACGCCCACGTCGGTGGCCTGGGCCGAAAGCAGCACGGCGGTCAACAGCTCGAACACGCTGGTGTATTCCAGCTCGGTGTTGGGCTGTGGGTTGGCCGCTTTCAGCGTGGCAAAGAAGGGCTCGATATATTCTTTTTTCATGGGGCGCGTTTTCTGGTTTTTCTTGATGCCGTATTCTCGCGTTGAATCTTGGGCGCGGCAGGGCGGCGCTGGTGCGGTGGTGCCGTGCCATTGCCGCTGCTGCGGATGCTGGCCACCAAGTGCTGCAAAAAGGCCTGCGCGGCGTCACTCAAGGTATGGCCCTGTAGCGACAACACCTGCAGCACGCGTTGCTGCAGGTTGGGCTCGGCAAACGGCACGGCCACCAGGCGGCCCTCGCGCACCAGGTGCGCCGCCGTCAGGTAGCCCGACAGCACCACATCTAACGTGCCCACGCCCGGCAAAAGCGCAGACGAAAAATTGCTGACCACGGCCGCGCGGTACTGGCGGCCTTGCTGGCTACACACCAGGTCGAATAGCTGGCGTCCGGTCATGCCGCGCTGGCTCATGCCCAGTGGGTAGGCCACCACGTCTGCCACGGTCACCGCGCGCTGCTGAGCCAGTGGGTGGGTGGGACGCATCAGCGCGTAGACCGGCGCAGGGGCGGCGTGTTGCACCAGCATGCCGGGCTCGGGCGCCACAGAGTATTTCAGTGCCAGCTCCACCTCACCTTGCAGCAAGAGACGGCTCACGTCGTCGGGCGCGTCCACACTCAGCTCAAGGCGCGCCTGCGGCCATTGCTCGCGAAACGTCTCGATCACCTGCGGAATGAATCCTGTCGCAAAACCTTCGGTACAGGCCAGGCGCACGGCCTGCGCTTTTTGCCCGGCCAGGCCGCGCACTTGCTCGACCACACGTTCGGCGTCTTCACTGCCGGCGCGCACAAAGGCCATGAGGCGTTCGCCAGCCTCGGTCAGCGCCATGCCGCGCGCGCGGCGCTCGAACAGCGGGCAGGCAAAAGCCTCTTCCAGTTTGCTGATCTGCCGGCTCACCGCCGAGCCCGCCACGTGCAACTGCAGCGCGGCCTGGCTCACCGAGCCGGTTTGCGCCACTTCCAAAAAGTAGCGCACTGCGGTGCTGAACAACGAGAGTTTCATGTCGCTATGTTTGCCATAAAGGCAAAGGTGGCTTGCAATATCTCTGATTGTAGTAACGCTTCGTGACCAATACAGTCCGAACATTACCCCTTGATGACACCCCAAAATGCAACGTTCCGATTGCCTGGACGCCACCCAAACCTGGTTTGAGGCCGGCCACTACTTCAAAACCCTGCAGCGCCGCGTGGCCATGCGCACCGAGAGCGATGGCGGCGCCACGCCCGAAGAGCTGGCGGTCTACCTGCTGGAAGAAATGCAACCCGCGCTCGAGCCGCTGGGCTTTGTGTGCCAGGTGTTGCCCAACCCCGTGGCCGGTGCTGGCCCGTTTTTGGTAGCGCGCCGCATGGAAGACCCCGCGCTGCCCACGGTGTTGAGTTACGGCCATGGCGACGTGGTCAGCGGCCAGGAAGGGCGCTGGCGTGAAGGCTTGGCGCCGTGGGCGCTGACGGTGGAGGGCGACCGCTGGTACGGCCGCGGTACGGCCGACAACAAGGGCCAACACACCATCAGCCTGGGCGCGCTGGAGCAGGTGATTGCCGCACGCGGCGGCCGCCTGGGCTACAACTTCACCCTGCTGCTGGAGATGGGCGAAGAAGCCGCATCGCCTGGCTTGCACGCCGTGTGTGAAAAGCACCGCGACCTGCTGCGTGCCGACTTGATGATCGCCTGCGACGGCCCGCGTGTGCACGCCGAGCGGCCCACGCTGTTTCTCGGCTCGCGCGGCGCGGTCAACTTTTCGCTGCGCCTGCGCGCCCGCGACAAGGCCTACCACTCGGGTAACTGGGGCGGCGTGTTGCGCAACCCGGCAACGGTGTTGGCGCATGCGTTGACCACCTTGGTGGATGCGCGTGGCCGCATTCTGGTCGACGCCTTGCGCCCGGCCGAATTACCCGCTGCGGTGCGCCAAGCCTTGGCGCATGTGGAGATTGGTGGCGACACCGACGACCCGGCCATCGACGCCGGCTGGGGTGAACCCGGCCTCACGCCCGCCGAGCAATTGATGGGTTGGAACACCATTGAAATCCTGGCCATGGAGTCGGGCACACCCAAGCGGCCCATCAACGCCGTGCCGCCCGAGGCGGTGGCGTTTTGCCAACTGCGCTTTGTGGTCGGCACGCCGTGGCAAAAGTTGATTGAGATCGTGCGTGCGCACTTGGATGCGCATGGGTTTCACGACATTGAAGTGGCCACCACTTTGTCGGGCGCGGCCACAAGGCTCGACCTGGGCAACCCGTGGGTGAGCTGGGCGCAGTCGTCCATCTTGCGCAGCAGCGGCAAGGTGCCCACCACGCTGCCCAACCTGGCCGGCTCGCTGCCCAACGACGTGTTTGCCGATTTGCTGGGCCTGCCGACGTTGTGGGTGCCGCACTCGTACCCAGCCTGCGCACAACACGCACCCAATGAACACCTGCTGGCACCCATTGCACGCGAAGGTCTGGCCATCATGGCGGGCTTGTTCTGGGACCTGGGCGAGCCCGGCGCACCTTGGCCTAAGGCTGGCGCCGCAGTAAGCTGAATTTAGCTTCCCCGTTTTTGTTCATTCCCTTTATCTACCCCCGATCTACCCCTTGAAAGTTCCCCGATGAAATTTGGCAAATTGCTTTCTGCGGCGGCCCTCGCCACGTTATCCGCACTCTCCGCTTTGGCCGCGTTGCCAGCCTTGGCGGCTGACGCCTGGCCCAGCAAGCCCATCCGGTTGGTAGTGCCGTTCCCGCCCGGCGGCGGCACCGATCTGGTGGCCCGTGCCATCGGCCAAAAGCTTGCGACGCGCTTGGGCCAGCCGGTGGTGATCGACAACAAACCCGGCGCTTCCACCATCATCGGCACCGACACCGTGGCCAAGGCCGATGCCGACGGCTACACGCTGTTGATCTCCGGCTCGTCCAGTTATTCCGTCAACGCCGCCTTGCGCGCCAAGCTGCCTTACGACCCCATTAAAGACCTGGCGCCCGTGGCCATGGTGGCGCGTGCGCCGCTGGTGCTGGTGGTGCCGTCCAACTCGCCATTCCACAACCTGGCCGACCTGACCGCTGCGGCCCGCGCCAAGCCCGGCAGCCTGAACTATTCAACCTTCGGCTCGGGCTCGGCGCCGCATTTGGCGGGTGCCTTGTTCGGTCTGGCCGCAGGCGTAAAGCTTCAAGACGTGCCCTACAAAGGCAGCAGCCAGGCGCTGACGGCGCTGATCAGCGGTGAAATCCAGTTTGGCATCGACACCGTGGCCACAGCCGCGCCGCAAATCCGTTCGGGTCGTCTGCGCGCCCTGGCGATTGTGGGCAGCGTGCGTTCCAGCCTGCTGCCTGACGTGTCGACCGTCATCGAACAAAAGCTGCCCGAAGCCGTGTTCGACGCCTGGTACGCCGTGGCCGCCCCCGCCCGCACACCGGCGCCTGTGCTGCAGCGTTTGACCAAAGAGATCGCCGCCGTGATGGCCGACCCCGAAATGCAAACGCAGTTGCGCACCCAGGCCATGGAGCCCTTGACCGGCGGCCCGGACATGCTGCGGTCGCAAATGGAAACCGAGATTGCGCGTTACCGCGCGCTGGCCCACCGCGTGGGCATCGTTGCGGAATAAAACGGAAGGTGCTTATTTGACGTGGCGGGCAAACGCCTCTGCGACGGCGCCAATCAAACTCGCCTTGGCGCTGGTGCGTGGCTGCACCAGCATCACTTGCCGGGCCTCGCTGGCGCCCGCACCCGCCACGTTCACCGGCAGCAGCCGCAACTTCGGATCCGACCCCCAGCGGCTGGCGCGCAGTTGCGGCAAGAGGGCCACGCCCAACCCCGCACGCACCAGTTCGACAATCGTCTCGATGGCGTTGAGCTCCAAAAACTCCTGCGGCGTGGCGCGCAAGCGGCGCAGCGTGCGGTCGACCAATTGGCCGGTGTGTTCGCTGCGGTCAAAGCGAATGAAGGGCTGGTTTTGCACCAGCGTGCGCACGTCGTCTCCCGCCATTTTGCGGTGCGCCAACAGCACCATGGGCTCGGTGTAGAGCGGCGTCCACACTAGGTCGGCGCGGGTGCGTTCTTCGCCGGGATGGTGCACGGCGATGGCGGCATCCAACTCACCAGCGGCCACGCGCGCCACCAGTTCACCCGACTTGGCGGCGCCCACGTGTAAATCCAGCGCGGGGTAGCGGCGTTTCAGCGCCAGGGTGGACAACAGCAGGGGGCGCAGGGCCGACACCACCGCGCCCAGGTGCAAGGTGCCGGCCATGGCACCGCCGGCCAGCCCGCCGGTTTGCATCTGGCTGTAGAGGTCGACCATCTGCCGGGCCTGCGGCAGCAACTCGCGGCCGGCCTGGTTGAGCTGCACGGTTTTACCGTCGCGTTCGAACAATGGGCGGTTCAGTTCTCCTTCCAGCGCGCGCATCTGCTGGCCCACTGCGGCCTGCGTCAGCGCCACACGCTGGGCGGCGGCGGCAAATGAGCCCTCGGTGGCCACGGCGATGAAGGTGCGCAGCAGGCGCACGCTACTCATGGCAAGCTTTCGAATGTGCACCGAAGCGGAGCAGAGTAAGAAAGAAATTCATCTATTTGGTGCCGATTGACTAAAGATTTACTTTAGGCATCGTAAAACATTTTTCGCTTTCCACCAGAGGCGGCAGTGCTGACAATTGGGTGTTCAAGGCTGCTGCCCGTCACTCGGCTTTACGCTGGTGGTGGCGGCGCCTTCAAAAGCTTTTGCATTGGTTCGCACCGAAAGACCTGTTCATGAAACTCTCCCGCCGCTTTGTCCCCCATGTTTTGTTCGCGGCCGCGCTGGCGTTGACCGGCACACTCGCCTCCGCCCAAAACTACCCCAACAAGCCCGTGCGCCTGGTGGTGCCGTTTCCGGCCGGTGGCGCTACCGACATCTTTGCGCGCGTGTTGTCGCAAAAGATGGGCGAAAAACTGGGGACTTCGCTGGTGGTCGAAAACCGCCCCGGCGCGGGCGGCGCCATTGGCTCTGACGTGGCAGCCAAGGCCCCGGCCGACGGCTACACGCTGCTGCTGGCCACGTCCAGCACACACTCCATCGGCCCCAACCTCACCGCCAAGCTGCCCTACGACGCGGTCCACGACTTCGCGCCGATCTCGCATGTGGGCAACGCCCCGAGCATCATGCTGGTGCCCAACAGCAGCCCGGCCAAAACGCTGAAGGAATTCATCGCCTACGCCAAGGCCAACCCCGGCAAGCTGAACTACGCATCCAGCGGCAACGGCACCATCGTGCAACTGACGGCCGAGCTGTTCAAGTCGCAAGCCGACGTGTTCATGGTGCACATTCCCTACAAAGGCACGGCGCTGGCCATTCCCGATCTGGTGAGCGGCAAGGTCGACGTGTTGTTCGACGCACTGCCCACCGGCCTGCCGCACGTGCGCGACGGCCGCCTGCGCGCGCTGGCCGTGACCTCGGCCAAACGCACGGCCATGGCGCCAGAGTTGCCAGCCATCGCCGAAGTGCTGCCGGGCTATGAGTCGAACACCTGGTTCGGTTTGTACGGCCCCAAGGGTTTGCCAGCGGCCATCGTCACGCGTGTGAATACGGCGGTCAACGAAAGCTTGGCCGACCCCGAAGTCAAAGCCAAGCTGACGCAACTGGGCATTGAGCCCGTGGGCAGCACGCCGGCGCAATTGGCGCAGATGGTGGCGCGCGACAGCGCCAAATGGCGCGACATCATCGTCTCGCGCAAGATCACTTCGGAATAACGCGCACCCACACCCGCTCATAGACACGCACAACCACACGGAATTCACATCCCATGAAATTCAACCCAGCCAGTCCTTATACGTCCGTGCGTTTGCCGGTGTTCGCCCGCAACGTGGTCTCCACGTCGCACCCCTTGGCCGCACAAGCGGGTCTGCGCATCCTGCAGCAGGGTGGTAACGCCGTCGACGCTGCTGTGGCCACGGCGGCTGTCATGACCATCGTTGAACCCGTGAGCAACGGCCTGGGCAGCGACGCGTTCTGCATCTTGTGGGACGGCAAAGAGATGCACGGCCTGAACGCCAGCGGCACCGCACCACAAGCCTGGACACCCGAATACTTCAAGAAGAAATACGGCGCCGCCGACACCCCGCCCAAGCGCGGCATCGACAGCGTGACCGTGCCCGGGGCCGTGGCCAGCTGGCAGGCGCTGAGCAAGCGCTTCGGCAAGCTGCCGTTTGCCGACCTGATGGCCCCCGCCATCGATATCGCCGAGCGTGGCTATTTGATGCCTGTGGTAGTGCAGCAGAAGTGGGCGGCCGCCACGCCAGAACTGGGCTCGTTGCCTGGTTTTGCCCAAGCCTTTTTGCCCTGGGGCCGCGCGCCCGAAGTGGGCGAGTTGTTCCGCTTCCCAGCCGCCGCCCGCGCGCTGCGCTCGATTGCGCAAAGCGGTGGCGAGTCTTTCTACCGTGGCGAAATCGCCGAGGCGATTGTGCGTTTCTCGGCCGCGCAGGGTGGCAGCATGACGCTGCAAGACCTCGCCAGCTACCAGCCTGAATGGGTGAAGACGCTGACGCAAGACTACCGCTCGCACACGCTGCACGAAATCCCACCGAACGGCCAAGGCATTGCGGCGTTGATCGCGCTGGGCATCTTGCAAAACTTCGATATGCCAAGCCACGCGGTCGACGGTGTGGACTCGCAGCATTTGCAGATCGAAGCCATGAAGCTGGCATTTGCCGACGTGTACCGCTATGTGGCCGAAAGCAAGGCCATGGCTTTCCCGCCTGAAGCGCTGCTCGACCCGGCCTACCTGGCCAGGCGTGCCAAGCTCATCGACATGCGCCGCGCACAAGATTTTGGCGCGGGCAACCCGGTCAAGGGCGGCACCATCTACCTGACTGCCGCCGATGAAAACGGCATGATGGTCAGCTTCATCCAGAGCAACTTCATGGGCTTTGGCTCGGGTTGTGTGGAGCCTGAATTCGGCATCAGCCTGCAAAACCGTGGCGCGGGTTTCAACGTCAACCCAGAAGGTGCGAACACTGCCAACCTGGTGGCGCCGGGCAAGCGTCCGTTCCACACCATCATCCCGGCTTTCTTGACGAAGGACGGCCAGCCGGTGATGAGCTTTGGCGTGATGGGCGGCAACATGCAGCCCCAAGGCCACATGCAGACCCTGGTGCGCATGCTCGACTACCAACAAAACCCACAAGCCGCGTGCGACGCACCGCGCTGGCGCTTCAACGCAGGGCTGGAGATCAACGTCGAAGCTGGCATGGACAAAGGCACCGTGCAAGGCCTGGCCGACCGTGGCCACCGCATGGAAGTCATCAACGACTCGTACCAGGACTTCGGCGCTGGCCAGTTCATCTGGCGCATGGGTGACCCGAAGGTCGAAGGCTACCAAGCCGCCAGCGATCCGCGTCGCGACGGGCAGGCCGCCGGGTACTAAACCGGTAGAGCCTTAAGCCGCCGGGCCCACCGCTGCACACAGCTGGCAGCGGATGCGGCCGGTGGCCGGGTCTACCGTGTTGAGCCCGCTGTACAGCTCGAACGGCGGGGCCGCCACAGGCTGCAGCCCGGCCTGCGGCAAATCGTGCGAGAACACCTTCATCCACGCCGCGCCAAATTCCATGGCGGTGCCTTCAAACGGCACACAGGCGTAGCGCCCACCAGGGAAGGTTTGGATCTCGACTTCGGCGTCGGGCTTGAAGCTATCACCCACCACGATGGCGCAGTCGTAGCGGCATTGCGCGGGTGGCGTGAGCTGCGGGTTGTCCAGGCTGATGCCGAGCATTTGCGCCTCGGGCACCATCAGCCCGCGTGCGCCGGCCCAGGTGCCAAAGCGCGCCCAGGTCATGGCGATGCCAGGGCCAAAAAACGTGCCGGTGTAGCGCATGCTGGCCAGGCGCAGCGCGGGGAAATCTTTGACTTCAATGGACGACATGTTGGCTCCTGTGGAGATGCGGTGGCGGAATTGTTGGCGCCTATTGTGGCGCCGCAATGTGTCTGCATCAACGGGTCTTCAACACGCGCTCAGAGCATCGAGTCAATCGGCAACAACTGCAAAAAACGCACGTAGAAGCTGCGCCAGAAGCCGACGTTCGGTTCGTGCTCAAACACCACGGGCTGCCCGGGTGTGCCGCTGCCTTCGTCAAACCATTTGATGCGTCCGTCGGGCCCCACGCGCGGCTCGTAGGATTGCTGGGCCACTTGTTCGTCAAAGGTTTTGGCGAGCATCCCGGCCAGGTGCGGGCTTTCGATCAGCAGGCCGATTTCGGTGTTCAGCCTTACCGAGCGCGGGTCGAAGTTGAACGAGCCGACGAACAGGGTCTGCCGGTCTACCGCAAAGGTTTTGGCGTGCAGGCTTTCACCCGAACTCAGGCCGAGGCCCGAGCCCGAACCCTGGGAGCGCTGCGAACGCTGTGGCTTCTTGTCTCGTTCCCCATCTTTGTCGATTTGCACGCGGCGTGTTTCATACAGTTCAACACCCGCTTCCAGCAGGGGGCGGCGCCAGCGTGCATACCCGGCGTGTACGGCGGTGACATCGGTAGATTCGAGCGCGTTGGTCAGCACCTTGATCTTGACGCCGTCCTTGCGCAAGCCGGCAAACCAGTCGTAGCCGTTTTGCGTGGGCACAAAGTACGGCGACACCAAGTAAAACTCGGTCTTGGGTTTGCCCACGATGCGCGCCATGCGGCTGCGCAGCAGCGAGGCTTCGGTTTCCTCGCCCAAAACCTTCTCGGGCTCGTCGCTGACCAAATGTACCGGTGCCCATTCCAGATCGACTCTTTGCGCGAGCAGCGACGCCACAAACGTGGACTGCGTGACAGCTTGCAGATAGGCGTGCACCTCGGGCGAGAGGTCGGGGTTCTGTATCTGTGTCGCCAGCGGTGCGAGCGACACAGTGGGTGGCGCGGGTGCCGTCTTGTCCGATCGCAGTTGGCTGATGGGATAAGCAGAGGCGCTGTCCCAAAAGCGTTCAAAAGCCTTATCGACCTTTTGCGCCACGGGGCCTACGGCCAGCACATCCAGATCGACAAACAGTGTTTCAGTGGTGGCGCCAAAGTAGGCATCGGCCACATTGCGGCCACCCACCACGGTGGCCTGTTGGTCGACCGTGAACGACTTGCTGTGCATGCGCCGGTTCAAACGGCTGAAGTCCGTCAAAAAGCCCAGATACTTGGCGCCGCGCTGAGGAAAGGGGTTGAACAGCCGCACCTCGATCAGCGGGTGGGCGTCGAGGGCCGCGAGTTTTTCGTCCAGGCCGGTGGTGCCCAGGTCGTCCAGCAGCAAACGCACACGTACGCCGCGTTCGGCCGCGCGGGTGAGGGCGTCAAACATCATGCGGCCCGAAACATCGTCGCGCCAGATGTAGTACTGCACATCAAGCGTGCGCTCGGCGGCTTCGGCCAGCAGCACCCGCGTGGCGAAGGCGTCACGGCCGTTCTCGATCAGGCGGACGCCGCTGCGCTCGGGGTGCTCCTGAATGGCCGGCGCCAATGCGCGCGCCAAACGCGTCTGCGAAGTATCGATGGGCTGCGTTTCCAGCGCGGTGGAGACTTCGCGCGGCGGCAACTGCGCGCAGCCTGCAAAAACCAACACGCTGCACACAATGGCGGCGGTGCGATAGATGGAGCTGAGCGGCATCTTCTAAGATTCAGCGGGCCGCTCAGCGATTCGGGCTGACACGCCAGATGACGTTGCCCACATCATCGGCCACCAGCAATGCGCCGGCTTTATCGAGTGCCACCCCCACAGGTCGGCCCATGGCTTCGCCTTTTTCGCTTAAAAAGCCGGTGAGCACATCGATGGGTGGCGCCTTGGGCTGCGCGCCGTCAAACGGCACAAAAATCACCTTGTAGCCGCTGTGCACCTTGCGGTTCCACGAGCCGTGTTGGCCCACAAACATGCCGTGTGCAAAGGTGGGGCCGAGGTTGTTGCCATCGGCCGAGGCTAGGCCCAAAGAGGCGGTGTGGGCGCCCAGGGCGTAGTCGGGCGGCAGAGCCTTGGCGACCAGGTCTGGCCGCTGCGGTTCTACGCGTTTGTCGACGTGCTGGCCGTAATAGCTGTAGGGCCAGCCGTAAAAGCCGCCGTCGCGCACCGAGGTCATGTAGTCGGGCACCAGGTCGTCGCCCAACTCGTCGCGTTCATTGACCGAAACCCACAACATCTGGCTGCCCGGCTCCCACGCCATGCCCACGGGGTTGCGCAGGCCGGAGGCATAGACGCGTTTTTCACCGCTTTGGACGTCGATCTCCAGAATGGCGGCGCGTTGTTCTTCGGCGGCGATGCCGTTCTCTGCCACGTTGCTGTTGGAGCCAATGCCGGCGTAGAGCTTTTTGCCGTCGGCACTGGCCACCAGACTTTTGGTCCAATGGTGGTTGATGGCGCCGCCGGGCAGGTCGGTCAGGCGTGAGGCAGGGCCGTCGACTTGGGTTTGGCCGGGCTTGTAGTCATAGCTCACCACGGCATCGGTGTTGGCGATGTACAACTTGTCGCCCACCAGCGCCATGCCGAACGGTGAATTGAGGCCAGACGCGAAGACGCTGCGTTGGTCGGCCACACCATCGCCATTGGTGTCGCGCAGCAGGGTGATGCGGTTGGGACTGGGAACCTTGGCGCCAGCGCGTTTCATGAACAGGCCGGTTACCCAGGCCTTGAAGCCCTTGCCGTCGCTGGGGCGCTGCGGCGCATTGGTTTCGGCCACCAATACATCGCCATTGGGCAGCACGTAGACCCAACGCGGGTGGTCCAGCCCGCTGGCAAAGGCGGTCACGGACAAGCCTGCAGCAGCGGTGGGTTTGCCACCCTCGGGCCAGCCCACAGCCGTGGCGACATTGACCGTGGGAATCCATTGCTTCTGCGGCTCGGGCAGATCGGGCGCAGGGCCAATGCCCGCAGCAGGTTGGGCGGCCGCGGCGATGCACGCCAGCGCGAGGCCGGTGGCGATCAGGGCACGCGGCACCCGTATGTGCTGGTGCTTGGGGTGGGGCAGGGCCGCTGGGTTGGTGGGGTTTGAGTTGGTCGCGCTCATGGGCAGTCTCCTCGCACCGTTTTTTCGTTGTGCCGAATAAACGAGTGCCTGTATTTAGTTTACGGAAGGGTGGGCGAAGCGGGCGTAAATCTTGTCGGTTGTTTGTGTCCTGCGGTCAGCAGGTTGCTGCAGAGCATGGCGCGCTTGTGCGGGCGCGGTTGTCGGCGGTGTGAGGCATCGTATGTCAGCCAACAAGCCGTTCACCGGCACATGGTTTTGTCTGCCGGAGTTGTGCTTGAAAAGCCTGCCTACTCTGGCCGTGGTGGCGTGCGAGGACGGCTATATTCCGCGCACAGCGGGGCCTGTAGAGGCCTTTCACGGTTTCTTGTTATCGTTAATTTTTAATTGCAAAACCTAAGGATCTTGGATGAAGCTCAATAATCTGCGTGTCGGTACCCGGCTCGGGGCCAGCTTTGCAGTGATCTTGCTGCTGCTGGCGGTGATGCTGCTGGTCAGCATCTGGCGGCTCGACAGTACCTCTGCCGCCGTGAAGGAAATGATGGATACGCCTCTGGCCAAGGAGCGCCTGCTGGATGAGCAGTTGCGCAACGTGGCGGTGGGCGTGACGCGTGGCAAGGCCATCGCCAAGAGTTCGGATCCGGTTTTGGAGTCCATCTTTACCGATGAAGTGAAGGCCAGCACCGCGCGTGGCAACGAGATTGTCAAAGCCCTGGCGGCCTTCCCCAAAGACCCTGGCGAACAGCCGTTGCTGGAGAAATTCAACGCCGCGCGGACGGCCTATTTGGGTGCCCGCGACCCGATGATGGCGGCTAAACGTGCTGGCAATGCCGAGGAAGCCAACCGCATCCACGACACGCAGTTTGCCGTGGCCGGCCCCGCTTACATCGAAGCCCTGACCGCCGTGCTGGAATACCAGCGCAAAGCCATCGGCGACATGAACACGGCGATTGCCGAGAACGCCGCTGCGGGAAAAACGCGTTTGGCGGCGCTGGGCGTTGTGGCTATCTTGCTGGGCGCTGTGTTGGCGTTGTTGCTAACACGCTCGATCACGCGTCCCTTGGCCGTGGCGGTGGAAGCTGCAAACGAGTTTGCCAATGGCGACCTGACCACGCAGATGAAGGTGGACGGCAAGGATGAACCCGCGCAACTGCTGCACGCCATGGAGCGCATGCGTGGCAATTTGGCGGATGTGGTGGCCAACGTGCGCCATGGCTCTGAAGGTGTGGCCACGGCCAGCGCCGAAATTGCCCAAGGCAACAACGACTTGTCGGCCCGCACCGAGCAGCAAGCCAGCGCGTTGGAGCAAACCGCCGCGAGCATGGAGCAACTGGGTTCTACCGTGAAGCAGAACGCCAGCAGTGCTCGCCAGGCGAACCAACTGGCGATGAATGCCTCTACTGTGGCCGTCAAGGGCGGCTCGGTGGTGGGCGAAGTGGTGCAAACCATGAAGGGCATCAACGAGTCGAGCCGCAAGATTTCGGACATCATCAGCGTGATCGACGGCATTGCGTTCCAGACCAACATCCTGGCGCTGAACGCGGCCGTGGAAGCCGCGCGTGCGGGTGAACAGGGGCGTGGTTTTGCGGTGGTGGCGTCCGAAGTGCGCTCGCTTGCAGGCCGCAGTGCCGAGGCGGCCAAAGAAATCAAGAGCCTGATCAGCGCCAGCGTGGAGCGCGTGGAGCAGGGCACGGCCCTGGTCGACCAGGCCGGTAGCACCATGACGGAAGTGGTGGAATCGATCCGCCGGGTGACCGAAATCATGGGCGAAATTTCGGTGGCGAGTGCAGAGCAAAGCGAAGGTGTTTCGCAAGTGGGCGAAGCGGTCACGCAGATGGATCAAGCCACGCAGCAGAACGCCGCGCTGGTGGAGCAGATGGCAGCGGCCGCCTCCAGCCTGCGCTCGCAAGCACAGGAACTGGTGCAGGTGGTGGCGGTGTTCAAGCTGGCGGGTGGCGAGCAAACGTCGCATACGTTATCGCAGCGGCCCGCTTCTGCTTTTGCCTCAGCCGCACCAGCGGCCAAGGTCTTGAAGACGCCGGCGCAGCGGGCGCTGACGGCTTCTTAAGCGCTATATTCGCCGACGCCGATTACTTCGGCGCAGTTTCCAGCGTAGCCTGCAAGGTGATTTCAGGCACGCTGGCCAGTGCTTTCGACAACGGGCAGTCGCGCTTGGCGCCCTGCGCCAGTTCCTGAAAGCGCGCCTCTTCCAGGCCTGGCACCGAGGCCTTCATGGTCAGCGCAATGCGGTCAATCACAAAGCCTTCGCCCTGTGCCGTCAGCCGCACCTGGGCGCGCGTGTCGATGGTGGCGGTGGGAAAACCAGCCTTCTCGCAGGCAAATGAAAACGCCATGGTGAAGCAGGCCGCGTGGGCAGCCCCCAGAATCTCTTCGGGGTTGGTGCCGCGCCGGTCGTCGCCAAAACGGCTGGCAAAGCCGTAGGGATAGTCCATCAAGGCGCCGGTTTCGGTGCTGATCTGGCCGGTGCCGTTTTTGCCCGAGCCGTTCCAAATGACGCTGGCTGATTTTTCGCTCATGGTGAGTCCTTTCAGGGTTGGGTGGTTTGGGGGATGTTGAAGCGGCGTTAAAGCCGCTTACTTGGTGCGTGGTTTTTTCAGATGTTGGTCTGGCTGGCTCAGTTTTCCGGCGCGCAAATCTGTCACGGCTTGCACCACGGCGCGTGCCACGTTGCGCACTTCTTCTTGCACCGCCTTGTCTTTGTCCAGCGTTTCGTGGGCGTTGTAATAGGGCTCGTAGTAGCCGATGTAGCGGTCGAGTTTGGCGGCGGCGCCGCTGTCGATCAGCCCCATCCAGTCCAGCCAATCGGTGAGGTTGCGCCGGTGGACTTCTATGCCGGCCACATCGCCGTGCACCACCACGCCGTAGGCGCGGCCAGCCAGGTGTTTGGGGTAGTGCCAGCCGCGCTGCTCGATCTGTTTGGCCTCCACCAGGTGTTTGCCGTGGGTGCTGGTCGGGTCGGGGTTGCCGCCATCGGCGCAGACCAGGCGGTCGATCATCTGCTTCAGCGGGCCGGGCGACTGGTACCAATAAGTGGGCGCCAGAATGACCACGCCGTGGGCGGCTACCCAGCGTTCGTAAATCTCGGCCATCCAGTCGTCGGCTTGGTTCAGCGCATGATTCGGGTAGCAACTGCAGGGCCAGTGGCACAGCGGCATGGTGCTCGATGCGCAGCCCTTGCAGGGGTAGATGTTGACGCCGTACTCCGACGTGACCAGGCTCAGGTCGAGAACATCGGCTTCCATCCCGGCGCGCTCAACAACGCGCTTGGCCATTTCAGTGAAGCGCCAGGTCTTGGAGATTTCGCCGGGGCAGGTGCCGTCGTTGCGGGCGCTGCCGCAGACCAGCAACACGCGTGAGGGGGCGGTGCTGTCGCTCCAACGTTTTTGCGCGGCTTTCAGGCGTTTGCGGGTTTCGAGCCATTCCACCGAAATTTCGTAGGTGGGGTCTTTGAATCCACGGCCCGCCGGTTTGGTGATAGGGGCTTTGCGGCCTTCTTTCAACGCATCCCAGGCGATGGCTTCCAAACGCGCAATGGCTTCACTCTCGCCCGCAAACGCCGGGTCGTAGAAGCGCACGTTGAAGCGTTCGTGAAACTCGGCGCGTGTGAGTGGGCCCGGGGCCTGTCCCTTGCGGATCTTCATCATAGTGAGACCATTGGGCCCGGCTTGGGCGCACGGGGGTGTAGTCCATTGCCGAATTTGGGCGCAAGCAGGTGGCCGAGAACAGGCTTCGCCAGATGGGCGAGAATGGCAGCCTTCTCGCCACACAGCGCTTCAAGCCAGCCCAACGCCATGTCTCTGCAATTTGCCGACCGCCTCAACAACGTTGAAACCTCCGCCATCCGCGAACTCTTCAAGCTGCTGGGCAAGCCCGGCATCATCAGTTTTGCGGGCGGCTTCCCGGACAGCGCCATGTTCGACGTGGAAGGCATCAGCGAAGCCAGCCAACTGGCGCTGAGCCAAGACCCCGGCAGCGCGCTGCAATACGGCGCCACAGAAGGCTACAACCCGTTGCGCGAGCAGATCGCCGCCTTCATGGTGAACAAGGGTGCGGCCGATGTGAAGCCCGAAGGCCTGATCGTCACCACGGGCAGCCAGCAGGCGCTCGACCTGCTGGGTAAAACCATGATCGGCCCGGGCGACAAGGTGATTGTGGAGGGCCCGACCTTCCTGGCCACCATCCAGTGCTTCCGCCTGTATGGCGCGGAAATCATCTCGGCGCCCATCGATGCAGACGGCGTGCGCACCGACGTGCTGGAGGCCTTGATCGCCGAGCACAAGCCGAAGTTTGTCTACCTGATTCCCACCTTCGGCAACCCCAGCGGCGCCACCTTGTCGATGGCGCGGCGCAAGAAGGTGCTGGAACTGGCCGTGCAATACCAAACCCTGGTGGTCGAAGACGACCCCTATGGCGACCTGTACTTTGACGAAGCGCCGCCACCCAGCCTGCTGGCTTTAAGCGCCGGTGTGCCCGGCAGCCGCGAGTGGCTGGCGCACTGCGGTAGCCTCAGCAAAGTGCTGAGCCCGGGCCTGCGCGTGGGCTGGATGATTGGCCCCGAAGAACTGCTGGCCAAGGCCACGATGTGCAAACAGTTCAGCGATGCCCACACCAGCACCTTCGCCCAAGCCACGGCTGCGCAATACCTCAAGGCCGGCCGTATGCCCGGCACGCTGGCCAAGGTGCGCCAGGTGTATGCCGACCGCGCCCGCACCATGGGCCGTGCGTTGAAGAAAGAATTGGGCGACGCCATCACCTTCACCCAGCCCGGCGGCGGCTTGTTCTTCTGGGCCAGCCTTACCGGTGCCAACGGCAAGGTGGGCGACGGCGGCGTGTTGGCCAAACGTGCGATTGAAAAGGGCGTGGCCTTTGTGCCCGGTGCGCCGTTCTACGCGGCTAACCCCGACCACTCCACACTGCGCCTGTCGTTTGCCACGGCTGATGTCGCCAAGATTGAAGAGGGCGTGGCCCGCTTGGGTAGCGCGCTCTGAGGTTTTAAGAGAAATAGGCCTGTAGCGCCTGTTGGATCAGCGCAAGCTGCTGCGAAATGTGTAGCAAATGCTTGTCATCTGTCCGCTGGCGTTGAAACCATGAAAGTGAACACACCATGAATGGCCGCGCCATTGAAACTCTGGACTACAAACTCTTCCCCTCGCCGCGCAACGAACACCGCGAAGTGTTCTTGCACAAGGTGTTTGTGGCCTACCCGTACGCCTTGATCGACCTGCCGAGTTTTGGACTCAAAGGCAAGTTCACGCTGTTTGCCGCCTGCCGTTTGTCCGATATGAAGATGGGCCAGCTGGCGAGCTTTGAGCTGCCCGAAGACGCCAACAAGTTTGAGGCTGACTTCGTCCCTGATTGACATGATTCACCCGATCTAAGGGGTATCTGTGCCTTATGCGGGGTGACGCCCCGCATCGGTGCCATACTCCGCCTCCATTTCCCGGTTATCGGGGATGGGTTCCCTGTTTTCCCTGATTGAAAGTACCCCTATGCGCAAGACCTTCCAACTCCGCCCCGAAGGCAAGAACCCTGACCGGGTGCTGGACGCGGTGAAAAACGAGGTGCGCAAGTATCTGAAACGTGAGCGCCGTCACGATCTGCCCGAAGGCAGCGATTACTGGGATTTTGATTGCCGTAGCGGCGCCGATGCCGATAGCGCGGTGGTGGTGCACCTGGCCGAGTTGATCGGCACCTTGGATGCCGCCTTCAACGAAGGCGCGACCCAGCATTACGTGGAAATTCTGGCCCGCGCAGCGAAGCGTCGGCCACGTGACCCGGCCGCTGCTGGTGACGTGCTGGCCAGCGGCCTGGACGACAGCGACGATTCAGAAGACTGATTCTTAAGACTTGCCCGCGGCAGCAGCAGCGGCCGCGCGTAGCTTGTCTTTCTTGCTTGGGCGCTTGCCCTTGATGCCGCCGGTGCCTTGCGGGTCGGTGACAGACACCGCCACGGGCTCCACCACCGCGGTAGGTTCAAATCCCATGATTTGCTCGCGTGGCACACGTTGCCGCTGGTGTTTTTCAATCAGCCGGAAGTGCGCTTCGCTGGCCGCATTCACAAAGCTCACCGCAATGCCGCTGGCGCCTGCGCGGCCGGTGCGGCCGATGCGGTGCACGTAGTCGGTGGCCGAGCGCGGCAGGTCGTAGTTCACCACCACCGGCAGGCGCGCCACGTCAATGCCGCGTGCGGCCAGATCGGTGCTCACCACCACTTCCCAGCGTTCTTCCTTCAGCTCAGCCAGTACTTGTTTGCGTGCGCCTTGGCTCAGGCTGCCGTGGAAGGCCGTGGCGTACACGCCGGCTTTGTAGAGCTTCTCGGCCACGTGTTCGGCCGCGTATTGCGTGGCCACAAATACCAGCACGCTGCTCCAGCCGTTTTCCTTGATCAGGTGGCGCAGCAGTTGGGTGCGGCGGTTGTCGTCGACCTCGATCGCGCGCTGCGTGATGTCGGGCGCTTGTTCGGGTGTGCTTTCAATCTCGATGCGCACGGGCTCGTTCAGCAACGTGCGCGCCAGCGTTTCGACTTCAGGTGCAAAGGTGGCCGAGAAGAACAGGGTCTGCCGCTTGGCAGGCAGCAGGGCCAACACACGCTGCAATTCTTCGGCAAAGCCGAGGTCGAGCATGCGGTCGGCTTCGTCCAGCACCAGGTGTTGTACGTCGCCCAAGCGTATGGCGTTGTGCTCCACCAGGTCGAGCAGGCGGCCTGGGGTGGCCACCACCACGTCGGCACTGCCACGCAGCGCCATCATTTGCGGGTTGATCGACACACCGCCAAACAGCATCGCCACCTTGGTGGGGTGTGGCAACTGTTGCGCCAAACCGTGCAGCACTTCGCCGACCTGGGCGGCCAACTCGCGTGTGGGCACCAGCACCAGTGTGCGCACCACGCGCACCTTGGGACGGATGGGCGCGTTGGGGTCGACCACGCGCGGCTGCGCGGGCTGCAGCAGTTGTAGCAGCGGCAGTGCAAAGGCGGCGGTTTTGCCCGAGCCGGTCTGGGCTGTGGCCAACACATCGGCGCCACGCAGCACCACAGGAATGGCCTGCTGCTGGATGGGCGTGGGTGCGTTGTAGCCACGAGTGGCGGCGGCGCGCACAAGCGCCGGCGTCAGGCCGAGAGAGGAAAAGGGCATGGAGAACCGATGGGAGAGGAGAAGAAAGCCGAAGGGCCGTGGCCTCATTCAACAACGTGTTAAGGCGAGCGGTGCAATCTCGGAGCCGAGAGCAGCACCAGATTATCCTCTACCGCGCTGTCCACGTCTCGCCAGCGGCCCGTGAGCTTGCCGGTCACCATGGCCGCCTGCAAGGCGCGCAGGTCTTTGACGGTGGGCGCTACCTTGATCTGCGCCACGGCAGCATTGGTGTTGCCGCTCTTGATGATGGCCAAGACCTTGCCTGCCCATTCACTGGTTTTTGCCATAGCGTGGCCTCGTCGTTCTATTGTTCTAAAGGACGACACTTTACCAACCATGCCAAGTCCCAGGGGAGGTGGGGGCTCCACCTCCCTGAGGGTCACCAGATTCAGTCCGCCAGCTTCGCCGATGCTTTTGATTTACGCCAGCGTTTGCTGGTCAGCGCCAAGGCCAAACCAGCCACGGCCATCAGCGCCAAGCCACCCGGTTCGGGCACGGCGTTCATCTTGCTGAGGCTGAAGCTCACCGGCAGTTCGGTGAAGTCGTAGCCGCCGCTGCCGTCGGGCGTGGTGAAGAACTCGACGTTGGAGGCGGGCGAATACCATGTCGCGAAGAACAGGTTGGCATAGGTGCCGGCCGCAGTGCCGTAGCCAATGCCGTGGCTGGTGAGGCCGCCGTCGGCATCGATGATGTTGTCTACGGCAAAAGGCTCGTTCCCTGGAATGGCTGAGCCAGTTGTGTGTAGGCTGGTGATGGCCACGCCGTTGCGGGTGCCGGTGATGCCGAGCACTTGGTAGAAGCCGTCGTGGTCGGGGGTGTCGGCCGTGGTCAGCGTGCCGTGGGCTTCAATGCCGCTGCCGGTGTAGCCCCAGCGCCACAAGATGGAGGCGTGGGCCTGCGATGCGATCGCCAGACTGGCAATGCCGGCCGCACCGGCCAATACGGTGGCGATGCGTCGACCCAATGATTTGTTCTTGCGGCGGACTTGAACGGACATGCGCAGGCTCCAAGAAAGTAACGAGGGTGATGGCGGTCCCGAAGGGACCGAGCGTGGGCTGCCCTAAAAGAGGTGCCTCGTACGAGGTATGCAGGGCATGGTGTGATCATATGAACAACGCATATGAACACCGTTTGCGCTGCACAACACAGTGTTCGCAATTGTTTCTCTGGCTATCGTTTGTGTGCTTTGGTGTTTCTGAGCCCCTCGCAGCGAGCGCCGCCAAATTGCGCGAAACTTGGCGGCACTTTTGGTCTCACACGGTCTCAATTCAACTTATCGAACGGAGTCGCTCCATGCAATACCGCGCGCTCGGCAAGAGCAATCTGCAAGTTTCCGCCTTGTGCCTGGGCACCATGATGTTTGGCGACCAGACCGACCAGAACGAGGCCGCTGCCATCGTGGCCGATGCGCACACGCAGGGCATCAACTACGTCGACACGGCCGACGTCTACACCCTGGGCGCTTCAGAGCGCATGCTGGGTGGCCTGATCAAGGCGCAGCGGCACGATTGGGTGCTGGCCACCAAGCTAGGCAACAACATGGCGGCCGCTGGCGACACGCGCCCAAATCAGAGCCACTACAGCCGCAGTTGGATGCTGCACGAGATCGACGCCAGCTTGCAGCGCCTGCAGACCGACTACGTTGACATCTTGTACCTGCACCGTGACTTCAATGGCATGGACCTGGAAGAGCCGCTGCGTGCGCTCGACGCCATGCTGCGCGCGGGCAAGATCCGCTACTGGGGCGTGTCGAACTTTCGGGGCTGGCGCATTGCCGAGATGGTGCGCATTGCCGCCGAACTGGGCATGCCGGCGCCAGCGGTATGCCAGCCGTACTACAACCTGCTGAACCGCATGCCTGAGGTTGAAATCTTGCCCGCCTGCGCGCACTACGGCATTGGCGTGACCTCGTACAGCCCCATTGCACGCGGCGTGCTCACCGGCAAATATTTGCCGGGCCAAGCCCCCGGCAGCGACACGCGTGCCGGCCGTGGCGACAAACGCATGGCGCAGACCGAATTCCGCGAAGAGTCGCTCGTCATCACGCAGCAACTCAAAGTGCACGCTGAAGCACGCGGCTTGACCGTGGCGCAATTCGCCACCGCCTGGGTACTGGCCCACAACGCCATCAGCTCGGTGATTGCCGGCCCGCGCACGCTGGAGCAATGGAAGAGCTACAACCCCGCCGTGTTCTACGAGTGGACGGCCGAAGACGAAGCGCTGGTCGATGCGCTGGTGCCCGCAGGCCATCCGTCCACGCCTGGGTTTACCGATCCGGCTTATCCTCTGCACCCCCGATTAAAGAAAGTTTGAGTTTTGAAAGCGAAGTCTTCTTCCGGTTTGAGTGGTTTAGGCAGCCTAGCGGGCTTGGTCTACTCCACCGACAGCGGCCGTATGTGCCCCGACTGCCGCCAGCCTATGGCCGACTGCCAATGCAAAGCCATTGCCGCCGCAAAAGCCATACCGGCGGGTGACGGCATCGTGCGCGTGTCGCGCGAGACCAAAGGGCGCGGCGGCAAGGCCGTCACCTTGGTGAAGGGGGTGTCGGTCAATGCCGAAGACCTGCAGGCGTTGGGCAAAAAGCTCAAGGCGGCGTGCGGCAGTGGCGGCACGGTGAAAGACGGTGTGATCGAAGTACAGGGCGACCACTGCGAGCCGGTGATGAAGCTGCTGCTGGCGCAAGGCTTCAAGGTGAAGCGCGCTGGCGGTTAGGCTCTCTCCCTTGGTAATGTAAGGCCCAGTATGACCAGCACTGCACAAGCTAAAGGTTCGTTTGAGGTGAGTTTGGCACCCGTGCCACTGAGTGACGTTGCCGCCCATACCGGTTTGGGCCGGATGACACTGGACAAGCGTTTCACCGGCGACTTGGTGGCTACCAGCCAGGGCGAAATGCTGGCGTTTCGTAGCCCGACGGCCGGTTCGGCCGGTTATGTGGCGATGGAAGTGGTGACAGGTTCCCTACACGGGCGCAGCGGGTCTTTTGTGTTGCAACACAGCTCCACCATGGCGCGAGGTGTGCCTACGCAGTCCATCACGGTGGTGCCAGACTCCGCGACGGGTGATTTGCTTGGGTTGACCGGCAGTTTGGTGATCACCATCACCGAAGGCCAGCATCTTTACCTGTTTGACTACGCCTTGCCCTGACGAAGGGCCAAGGCGCTGAGTCCAACAGGCGGCTGTTTACTCGGGGTCGCGCGACACCAGAGATCCCGCAAACATACCTGAGCGGCCGGGAGTGACGGGCTGATGCGATGGCTTCAGCAAGCCGCGTAAGCGCATCGCCAAAATGGTGAATAACGAGCGTGGTGGGGTGCCGAGTCGGGCGCGAACAGTGATCATGGCAAACTCCGCAGAAGTTAAAAAACGATATATACAGTTTATATAGTTGAGTCTGTATATTCGCACCATAATTTCACGGTGCAGCCACTGCGATTGCTGCTTTTGCGTTGCTTTTTGCGCAAATCCGGCAAAAGGCGGTCAAATTTGACGAATCTGGGTGCTGACCCGAACGGCTACTCGTCCTGCCGACGGCGTTTCTCGTTGCGGTGCTCTGCCACCAATTCCATCTTGCCTTGGGCGTTTTCACGCTCCAGCCGAACGGTAAAGCCCCACAGGTAGGCCAGGTGCTTCATCACCGTGGCGCTGGTGTCGCCCAACGGGCGGCGCTGGTGTGCAAAGTGGCGCAGCGTGAGCGAACGGTCGCCGCGCAGGTCGACGTTCCACACCTGGATGTTGGGCTCGCGGCTGCCCAAGTCGTATTGTTCAGCCAACTGCTGGCGGATGGCGCGGTAGCCCATATCGTCGTGGATCAGCCGTACCTCCAGCTTGGCGCGGGCGTCGTCGTCCAGCACCGAGAACAGGCGGAACTCGCGGATCAGCTTGGGCGAGAGGTATTGCGCAATAAAGCTCTCGTCTTTGAAGTTCTGCATGGCAAAGTCAAACGTGTCGCGCCAGTTCGAGCCCGCAATGTCCGGGAACCAGGTGCGGTCTTCTTCCGTGGGCTCTTCGCAGATGCGGCGAATGTCGCGCCACATGGCAAAGCCCAAGGCGTAGGGGTTGATCCCCGAGTAGTAGCGGCTGTTGTACGGCGGCTGGTAGACCACGTTGGTGTGCGACTGCAGAAACTCCATCATGAAACCATCGCTCAACTGGCCTTCGTCGTATAGCGTGTTCAACAGCGTGTAGTGCCAGAAGGTAGCCCAGCCTTCGTTCATCACCTGCGTTTGGCGCTGCGGGTAGAAGTACTGGCCGATTTTGCGCACGATGCGCACCACCTCGCGCTGCCAGGGGTCGAGCAGCGGTGCATGTTTCTCAATGAAGTAGAGCAGGTTTTCTTCGGGCTCTGCGGGAAAGCGTTTTTCGACCCGGCGCTCGCTGGCTTCGGCCTCCGCGCGCGGCGGCAGGGTGCGCCACAGGTCGTTCACCTGGGCTTGCAGGTATTCGGCGCGCTCGTTCTGGCGCAGGGTTTCTTTTTCCAGCGACAGGCGCGGTGAGCGTTTGTAGCGGTCTACGCCGAGGTTGACGAGGGCGTGGCAGGCGTCGAGCAACTGTTCCACCGCGTCGACGCCGTAGCGCTCTTCGCAGTCGGCAATGTAGTTTTTGGCAAACACCAGGTAGTCGATGATGGCGTCTGCACTGGTCCATTGGCGGAACAGGTGGTTGCCCTTGAAGAACGAGTTGTGGCCGTAGGCGGCGTGCGCAATCACCAGAGCCTGCATGGGCAGGGTGTTCTCGTCCATGAGATAGGCAATGCATGGATCGGAATTGATCACGATCTCATAGGCCAAGCCCATCTGGCCGCGTTTGTAGCGGTTTTCAGTTGACAAGAAATGTTTGCCAAACGACCAGTGGTGGTAATACACCGGCATGCCGATGGAGGCGTAGGCGTCCATCATTTGCTCGGCGCTGATGAGTTCTAGTAGATGCGGGTAGCAGTCCAGCCGGTAGCGTTTGGCCACGCGGCCAATGGCTTCGTCGTAAGCCTCAATCGCTTCGAAGGTCCACTCGGAGCCAGCAGGCAGGGGCTCCCTCTTGATGGCAGAAACGGGCGCGGCGTCGGCTGGCGGCGTCAACGGCGGTGTGACGGGTGGGGGCACCTCCGGGTGTTCTGTCGAAGAGGCCGTGGTTTTGTCCGTCGATTTAGGCATGGCGCGCTTTCTTTGGGAGCGGTCGCGTGTGTGGCGTGTGGGGCCGCGTGTGCGTTTAGGCGCGGCGTTTGAACAGCTCGCGAAACACAGGATAGATATCGGCCACGGTGGCGATGCGCTCCATCGCAAATTTATCGGTGTGGCTGCTTTTGATCTGGGCGTATTCCTCCCACAGGTTTTGCGGCGGGCCGTCGGTGATTTCAATGTAGGCAAAGTACTGCATCAGCGGCAGGATCGATTGCTCCAGCAACGCGCGGCACTTGGGTGAATCGTCGTGCCAGTTGTCACCATCCGACGCCTGCGCGGCGTAGATGTTCCACAGGCTGCTGGGGTAACGCGCGGTGACGATCTCGTGCATCAGCGTCAGTGCGCTCGATACCACCGTGCCACCGGTTTCCCGCGAGGTGAAGAAGTCGTCTTCGTCCACCTCGGAGGCCAACGTGTGGTGGCGGATGAACACCACCTCGATGCGTTCGTAGTTGCGCGTCAAGAACAGGTACAGCAGCATGAAGAAGCGCTTGGCTACGTTCTTGCGGCCTTCGTCCATGGAGCCGGACACATCCAGCAAACAGAACATCACCGCCTGCGTGGTGGGCTGCGGTATCCGCACACGGTTGTTGTAGCGCAGGTCAAAGGTGTCGACAAACGGCACGGCCTCGATCTTGGCGCGGAGGTGCGCGATGTCGCGGCGCGTCTGCTGCACGTCTGGATGGTCTTCGGGCAGCGTTTCCAGCAATTCTTTGAGCCTGGCTTCGAGCTCGCGCAACTGCGCGCCATATGGCCCGGCAATGGCCACACGACGCCCAGCAGCACCGCGCATGGTGCGGCTCAGGTTGATGTTGGTCGGCACGCCGGTCTGCACGTAGCCCGCGCGGATGCGCCGGTATTGGTCAATGCGCGCCAACTGCTGCTTCACCAGGTGGGGCAGTTCCATCTCGTCAAAGAAGATGTCGAGGAACTCGTCTTTGCTGAGGGTGAACACGAACTCATCGAGCCCCTCGCCGTCCTGGCTGGCTTCGCCCTTGCCGGTGCCCCCCGCACCGCCGCCCGGTGGCCGGTCGACCTGGTCGCCGCGGTTGAAGCGGTCGTTGCCGGGGCGTACGGTTTCCCACACGCCGCCACGGCCATGCTCAAACTGTGGCTCACCAATGTCTTTGCCTGAAATACCAATCTTCTCCCCGCCGTCGAGGTCGCGTACGCCGCGTTTGTTCACCGCGTCGGAAACCGCTTTGCGGATCTGTCCTTTGAAGCGACGGATGAAGCGGCTACGGTTGACCGAGCTTTTATGTTTACTGTCGAACCTACGATCTACGATGCGCACCGTCATGAGCGATCCTCCGGTTCAATGCCAACCCTATGAAGATTTACGAACCCGTAAATACCACTCGCAAAGCAGACGAACCTGCTTCTCGGTGTAGCCCTTGGTGATCATGCGGTTGACGAAGTCCTGATGCTTCTTCTGCTCTTCGTTGCTGGCCTTGGTGTTGAACGAGATCACCGGCAGCAATTCTTCGGTGTTGGAGAACATCTTCTTCTCGATCACCGAGCGCAGCTTTTCGTACGACGTCCAGCTCGGGTTTTGCCCGTCCTGGCGCGCCCGTGCACGCAACACAAAATTGACCACCTCGTTGCGGAAGTCTTTGGGGTTGGAAATGCCAGCGGGCTTTTCGATCTTTTCCAGTTCGTCGTTCAGCGCCGCACGGTCGAGGATTTCGCCGGTGTTGGGGTCGCGGAACTCCTGGTCCTGGATCCAGAAGTCGGCGTAGATCACATAGCGGTCGAAGATGTTCTGGCCGTATTCAGAATAGCTCTCGAGATACGAGGTCTGGATCTCTTTGCCAATGAACTCGGCGTAGCGCGGCGACAGGAACTCCTTGATGAAGCGCAGGTACTTCTCTTCGATCTCCGGCGCAAATTGTTCCTGCTCGATTTGTTGTTCGAGCACGTACATCAGGTGCACCGGATTGGCCGCCACCTCGCGGTGGTCGAAGTTGAACACGCGCGACAAGATCTTGAACGCGAAGCGGGTCGACAAGCCGAGCATGCCTTCGTCCACCCCGGCAAAGTCGCGGTACTCCTGGAAACTCTTGGCCTTGGGGTCGGTGTCTTTGAGGTTCTCGCCGTCGTAGACACGCATCTTCGAGAAGATGCTCGAATTCTCGGGCTCCTTCAGGCGCGACAACACCGAGAACTGCGCCAACATGCGCAGGGTGTCGGGCGCGCAGGGTGCGGCAGCGAGCGACGAGTTGGTCACCAGCTTTTCGTAGATGTGGATTTCGTCGGATACGCGCAACGAGTACGGTACCTTGACAATGTAGATCCGATCGAGAAAAGCTTCGTTGTTGCGGTTGTTCTTGAACGCCTGCCATTCGGCTTCGTTCGAGTGGGCGAGGATCAGCCCATCGAACGGAATGGCGCCAAAGCCTTCCGTGCCTTTGTAGTTACCTTCTTGCGTGGCCGTCAGCAAAGGATGGAGCACCTTGATCGGTGCCTTGAACATTTCCACAAACTCCAACACGCCGCGGTTGGCCAGGCACAGGCCTCCGGAATACGAATACGCATCCGGGTCGTTTTGAGAATAGGTTTCCAGCTTGCGGATGTCGATCTTGCCGACCAGCGACGAGATGTCCTGGTTGTTTTCGTCACCCGGCTCGGTCTTGGACACCGCCACTTGCGACAGCACCGAAGGCCGTAGCTTGACCACGCGGAACTTCGTGATGTCGCCGCCAAACTCCTGCAGCCTTTTCACAGCCCAGGGGCTCATGATGGTGTTGAGGTAACGCGTGGGAATGCCGTAGTCCTGCTCCAGAATCTTCGCGTCTTCTGTAGGGTTGAAGAGGCCGAGCGGCGACTCGTGTACGGGCGAACCCTTGATGGCGTAGAACGGCACGCGTTCGATCAGGCTCTTGAGTTTTTCAGCCAGAGACGACTTGCCGCCGCCGACGGGGCCGAGCAAATACAGAATCTGTTTCTTTTCTTCCAGCCCCTGCGCGGCGTGGCGGAAGTAGGAGACGATGCTTTCAATTACTTCTTCCATGCCATACAGGTCACGGAAGGCCGGGTAGATCTTCAGCACCTTGTTGGCAAAGATGCGCGACAGCCGAGGCTCGGTGCGGGTGTCGACGATTTCGGGCTCGCCGATGGCCATGAGCATGCGCTCGGCCACGCTGGCGTACGCCGCTCGATCCCGCTTGCACAGATCCAGGTACTCCTGGATAGACATTTCTTCTTCCTGGGCCGCCTCGTAGCGGCTTTGGTAACGCGCGAAGATGGTCATAACACTCTCCTTTGTGAGGATGGATACGTTCCGGCTGTCTCGGGCCCCGCTGATCGTTTAGACGATCACTGCTAATTCTGTTTTTGGTTTGTCATCCTGTTGATCTAATAACGATGATAGGCGTTCCGTGTTGACCTGCGGGAATCAATTACCCGCTATTAGTGCAGGACTTCTAGCAATCGGTCCAGGCCACCGGCGTTGATGGCTATCATGGCCTGTTCACGCACCTTGGGTTTGGCGTGGTACGCCACCGAAAGGCCGGCTGCCCCCATCATCGGCAGGTCGTTGGCCCCGTCGCCCATGGCGATGGTCTGGCGCGGCTCCAGGCCCAAAGCGTTGCAGGTTTCCAACAACATTTTGCGTTTCTCGGCGCCATCGCAAATGTCGCCCCATGCCTGATCCATCACGCGACCTGTCAATACGCCGTTTTCCGCTTCCAGCACATTCGAGCGCGTGAAGTCGATCTTCAGCAGGTCGCGCAGGCGGTCGGTAAAGAATGTAAAGCCGCCACTCACCAACAACACCTTCAGGCCGGCAGCCTGGCAGGTCTCCACCAATTTGGCGGCCCCGGGGTTGAGTTGTAGGCGCTCGCGGTAGACCTGCTCCATGCTGCTCACGCTCACCCCTTTGAGCAAAGCGACGCGGCGGCGCAGGCTTTCTTTGAAATCGGCAATCTCGCCGCGCATTGTGGCTTCGGTGATAGCGGCCACTTCGGCTTTCAGGCCCACGGCGTCAGCAATTTCGTCGATGCACTCGATGTTGATCAGGGTGGAGTCCATGTCGAAGGCGATCAGGCCAAAGTCGCGCAGGCGCAATGGTGGGGTAAAGCCTTGGAGCACCAGACCGGGAGAGATTTCTTGAGCTTGGGTGTTTTGCATGTCGTTGATCGGTAAATGTTTTTCAGCTTGAAAGCGCTGTGCTGGATTTGCCAGCGGTGGGCGGCGGCTCGACCTTGACGGGGCCCAGCCCACGCAGCACGTCGCGCACCATCTGGGCGCGGTCCTTGGGCTCGGGCAGGGCGCGCTCGATGCGCAGTTTGTCGTTGCCCGCCAACTTGATGTGTTTGTTCTTCTGGATCATCTCGATGATGCGCATAGGCTCAAACGGTGGGTTGGGGCGGAAGGTGATGTTGATCAGGCCCGGTGCAGCATCCACTTTGGCTACGCCATAAGGCTTGGCCAGCACACGCAGGCGGTGCACGTCGATGAGGGTTTGCGCCTGCGGCGGCAGCTTGCCGAAGCGGTCGACAATTTCTTCGAGCAGGCTGTCGAGCTGGTCACCGTTGTTGGCCGTGGCAAGCTTTTTGTAGAAGCTCAGGCGCAGGTGCACGTCGCCGCAATAGTCGTCGGGCAGCAGCGCGGGGGCGTGCAAGTTGATCTCGGTGGTGACGTTCAGCGGGCTCAGCAAGTCTGGCTCAATGCCCGCCTTCAGGCTGCGCACGGCTTCGTTCAACATCTCGTTGTAGAGCTGGAAGCCAACTTCGAGCATGTTGCCGCTTTGGTTTTCGCCCAGCACTTCGCCAGCGCCGCGAATCTCCAAATCATGCATGGCCAGGTAGAAGCCGGAGCCAAGCTCTTCCATCTGCTGGATGGCGTCGAGCCGCTGGCTGGCGTGTTTGGTCAGGCCTTCGAGGTCGGGGACCATCAGGTAGGCGTAGGCCTGGTGGTGGCTACGGCCCACGCGGCCGCGTAGCTGGTGCAGTTGCGCCAAGCCGAACTTGTCGGCACGGCTCATCACGATGGTGTTGGCCGTGGGCACGTCGATGCCGGTCTCGATAATCGTCGAGCACAGCAGCAGGTTGGTGCGCTGCGCCACGAAGTCGCGCATCACGCTTTCCAACTGGCGCTCGGGCATTTGGCCGTGGGCCACGGCGATGCGCGCTTCGGGCAGCAACTCTTCGAGCTTCTGCCGGCGGTTTTCAATCGTCTCGACTTCGTTGTGCAAGAAATAAACCTGGCCGCCACGCTTCAACTCGCGCATCACGGCTTCGCGGATCACGCCATTGTTTTCGCTGCGCACAAAGGTCTTGATCGCCAGGCGGCGCTGCGGTGCGGTGGCGATGACGCTCAGGTCGCGCAGGCCTTCGAGTGCCATGCCCAAGGTGCGCGGGATGGGGGTGGCGGTTAGCGTCAGCACATCGACCTCGGCGCGCATCGCCTTCATGGCCTCTTTGTGGCGCACACCAAAGCGGTGCTCTTCGTCAATGATCAGCAGGCCGAGGTCTTTGAACTCGGTCTTCTGGCTCAACAGCTTGTGCGTGCCGACCACGATGTCGACGCTGCCATCGGCCACGCCTTTCATGGCAGCGGTGATCTCTTTGGCCGAGCGGAAGCGGCTCATCTCGGCGATCTTTACGGGCCACTTGCTGAAACGGTCGGTCAGCGTTTGGTAGTGTTGCTCGGCCAGCAGCGTGGTGGGCGCCAAAAACGCCACTTGTTTGCCGCCGGTGACGGCGATGAAGGCCGCACGCAAGGCCACTTCGGTCTTGCCAAAACCGACGTCGCCGCAGACCAGGCGATCCATTGGGCGCGGGCTGATCATGTCCTGGATGACGGCGTGGATGGCGGCGCGTTGGTCGGCGGTTTCGTCGAAGCCGAAGTCATTCGCAAAGGTTTCGTAGTCGCCTGGCGAGTAGCGGAACGGGAAGCCTTCGCGCGCGGCGCGGCGGGCGTAGATGTTCAGCAGCTCGGCGGCAGAGTCGCGCACTTGTTCGGCGGCGCGGCGTTTGGCTTTTTCCCACTGGCCGCTACCCAGGCGGTGCAGCGGCGCTTCATCGGCGCTGACGCCGGTGTAGCGGCTGATCTGCTGCAACTGGCTCACGGGTACATAGAGCGTGGCCTTGTCGGCGTATTCCAGGTGCAAAAATTCTTGCAGAGCGGGGCTGCCGTCGGGGTTTTTCTCTTGCGTGAGATTCAGGTGGATCAAGCCCTTGTAGCGGCCGATGCCGTGCGCCGAGTGGACCACCGGATCACCCACATTCAGCTCGCTCAGGTCTTTGATCAGCGCTTCAACGTCGCTGACCTGTTCTTGCTTCTTGCGGCGGCGCGTGGTGGGGCCGGCGGCGAAGAGTTCGGTCTCGGTGACGAAGTCGATGCCGGTCTCAGTCCAGCCGAAACCGATGGTCAGTGCGGCTTTGGTGATGCCGACCTTCTCGGTGCTCTCCTGGAACTCGGCCAAGGAATCGAATGCGGGTGGGTTGACCTGGCTGGCGCGCAGGAAGTCGAGCAAGCTTTCTTGCCGCCCCGCGCTTTCGGCCAGCAGCAACACGCGGTGCGGCGTTTGGCTCAGGTGCGATTTGAGCCGGGCCAACGGGTCTTCGGCGCCGCGCACCACCGAGAGGACGGGCAGCACGTCAAATTCGGCAAAGTCGGTGGGCTGGCGCGTGTCGGTTGCCGCTGGCGTGGGCGCGGGGCGGAGGGCCAGTTGGGCGTATTGGTTGGCGTGGCTGTAAAACTGCTCGGTGCCGAGGAACAGCGATTCGGGCGGTAGCGCGGGCCGGTCTGGGTCGCCCTGGATGAGGCGGTAGCGGTCTTTGGTGTCTTGCCAAAAACGCTGGAACGCGGGCTCCAGGTCGCCGTGCATCACCAGCGTGGCTTGTTCGCCCAAATAGTCGAACACGGTAGCGGCTTCGTCGAAAAACAGCGGCAGGTAGTACTCGATACCGGCGGTGGCTACGCCGTTGCCCATATCTTTGTAGACGCGGCTCTTGGTTGGATCTCCGTCCAGTAATTCGCGCCAACGGTGGCGGAACTTTGCACGTGCGTCATCGTCCATGGGGAATTCGCGGCCGGGCAGCAGGCGAACTTCGGGCACGGGGTACAGGCTGCGCTGCGTATCAGGGTCGAAGGTGCGGATGCTGTCGATTTCGTCGTCAAATAAATCCACGCGATAGGGCACGAGCGAGCCCATCGGAAACAGGTCGATCAAGCCGCCGCGCACGGCGTATTCACCAGGGCTGACCACTTGCGACACGTGGTTGTAGCCCGCCAGCGTGAGTTGCGCCTTGAGTTTGGCTTCGTCGAGCTTTTGCTTGACCTTGAAGTGGAAGGTGTAGCCTGCCAAAAAGCTGGGCGGCGCCAGCCGGTAGAGCGCGGTGGTGGCCGGGATAATGACCACGTCGGCGCCGGTGTCCTTGTCGCGTTGGCTGATTCGCCAAAGCGTGGCCAAGCGTTCGCTTATCAGGTCCTGATGCGGCGAAAAGGTGTCGTACGGCAGGGTTTCCCAGTCGGGGAACAGGGCACAACGCAGTTCGGGTGCAAAAAACACCAACTCGTCGAGCAAACGCTGGGCATCGGTGGCGTTGGCGCAGAAGATGGCCGTGAGGCGGCGTTGCGCCTTGTCGCGCACAGCCAGTTGGGCCAGGAGCAAGGCGTCAGCCGAGCCGGGCGGGCTGGGCAGGGTGTAGCGTTTGCCGGGTACGAGTTTGGGTAAGTCCATGGGCTGTTGAGGGTAGAAAGCGGGCGTTTGCAGCGTTCAACGCGCGGGTTCTAGCCGTTGTACACGTGCCTTTGAGCTACGGTGGGGAGATAGGGGCAGTCTAGGTGGTACGGGGATTTTAGAATGGCGTCCAATGTCCAGTTCCTCACCTGCTAAAACACCACGCTTGTTTGTCCTGATTCCCTGTGCCGGGGTGGGCAGCCGTGCGTTGGATCCCACGGCGCCAAGCGTCGTCCCCAAACAATACCAATCCATTGCCGGCCAGCCGCTGGTGCTCCACACGCTGGCGGCCTTTGCTGGCGTTGCGCGTATCGCGGATGTGCTGGTGGTGGTGGTGCCAGACGATTCGTTTTTTGAGGATGCGTCAGCCCCTTGTGTTGTGTCGCATACCGGCGGCGCCAGCCGGGCCGACACCGTGGCCAACGGGTTGCACGATCTGTTTGAGTTGGGCGCCTCTGGGGACGACTGGGTGTTGGTGCACGATGCCGCGCGTTGCCTAGTCACTCCAGCGCAGATCGACAAGTTGATTGACGCTTGCTGGAACGATCCAGTGGGGGGGCTGTTGGCGTTGCCGTTGCCTGATACGCTGAAAAGCGAAGGGCAGGGCGAGCAGGCTGGTCGGATCGACACGACATTGCCGCGAGCAGGCAAGTGGCTCGCACAGACGCCGCAGATGTTCCGTATCGGCATGTTGTCACAGGCGCTTCAGCAGGCTGCAGGCACAGGCATGACAGGCATCACCGACGAGGCTAGCGCGCTGGAAGCACAGGGTTTAGCGCCTAAGCTGGTGGTGGGGAGCGCACAGAATTTCAAGGTTACCTATCCTGAGGACTTCGCGCTTGCCGCAGCCGTGTTGGAAAACCGTGCCCGCAAAACAAAAAACTAAGGACCAGGTTATGAATATCAGAATTGGCGAAGGCTGGGACGTCCACGCCTTGGTCCCCGGGCGCAAGCTGATCATCGGTGGCGTGGAGATCCCTCACATCACCGGACTGTTGGGTCACTCAGATGCCGATGTGCTGCTGCACGCCATCACCGATGCGCTGTTTGGCGCGGCCGCATTGGGCGATATTGGCACGCACTTCTCCGATACCGATCCGCAGTTCCACGGCGCCGATTCGATGAAACTGCTGGTGGAAGCGGCGCGACGTGTGCAGGCTAAGGGCTACCGTATCGGCAACATCGACAGCACAGTGATTGCCCAAGCTCCCAAACTCATGCCACACATTCCCGCGATGCGCGCCAGCATTGCCAAAGCGCTCGGGCTGGACATGGAACAAATCAACGTGAAGGCTAAAACCGCAGAAAAGCTCGGCCCTGTAGGGCAGGGGCAGAGCATGGAGGCTCGGGCAGTGGTGCTGCTGTTCGGCACGGTCTGACCTATCAGCGCGGCTTCCGAGAGGCCGCCTCTATATCTGTCAGGCCGAGGCCGTAGGCGCGCTACGTCTTGACGCGGTTTTGGCGTTGCGGCTGTGGTGCGCATGCGCGCGCTGCAATTTCATGTGAGCTGCCAGTCCGCCGGAACTGGTGTTGGCCAATTCAAACTCACCGCCCATGCGCTGAATAGTTTTCTCCACAATCGACAAGCCGAGGCCCGCGCCGGTCGCTGCAGTGCGGGCCGTGTCGCCGCGGAAGAATGGCTTGGAAAGATTGGCTAATTGCATTGGGTCCACACCTACCCCGTGATCGCGTACCTTGATCAGGACCCAGTCGTCTAGAAGCTTGGTTGCAATGTCAACTTGGGTTATGCCCGTGCTCGGGGTTTTGCCATAGCGGCGCGCGTTTTCCAGCAGGTTGGCAATCACGCGCGTGAGTTCAACTTCTTCTGCCATCACCATGATGTTGTCGTTCATGCTCACCTGTATGCGCATGTCGTCATCGTCGCGAATGGAGTACAAGCAGGCATCGACTACGTTATTGAGCGACACCGGTTTGAGTTGAACATGTTCTGGGCGCGCGTAATCGAGGAACTTGTCGATGATGGCGTCCAACTGGGAGATATCCGCCACCATGTGTTCGCGGGCGTCGTTGTCTGCCACGCTCATCTCCGTTTCCAGGCGCAAGCGCGCCAGAGGCGTGCGCAAATCGTGCGAAATACCGGCCAGCATCACCACCCGGTCTTGTTCGATCTTGGCCAGTTTCTGTGCCATCCGGTTGAAGCCGATGTTCACTTCACGGATTTCTCCGGTGACACCGCGTTCGTCCAAATGGCTCGCGTCAAAGTCACCCTCACGTACACGGCTTGTGGCAAAGGAGAGCCGTTTGAGGGGGCGGTTGATAAGGCGTGCGATCAATGCGGCGCCAGTGAGCGAAAGGGCACCGGTGGTCAGCAACCAAATCAACCAAGTTTTGCTTCCCCCAGGATTGAACCGCTCTCGGTCCAGATGCAGCCAATTGGCGTCGCCATTGATGATGAAGCCGATCCATAACCCTGGTTTGCTGTTGACACTGCGTGCGACCACGGTTTCTGGCCCCAACTGCTGCATGAGTTCTGCCGATATGCGCTGGCTCAATGCGTCGTCGTCCAGTGGCAAGTATTGATCTGTGGGTTCGCGCGGTACGATGCGGACGCCGTCCTGCTCGGCCATGGTTTTGATCAACGAGATGCGGGCAATGCTGTCGGAATGCATCAACGCCGCACGGCTGAGATTGACCAAAGACGCAATCTGTTGCGCAGTTTGGATAGCGCGAGGCGTAAATTCCAGCGCGCGTAATGTCAACAGCCATGCCAGCATGCTGCCCATGAGCAGCAGCGCAAGGAGGAAGAAGGTGCGCCAAAAGAGACTGACAACGACGATTTGCCGTGACAGATGGGACTTTGGCGGATGCGGCAGCAAAGGCGCCGGGCTGGTCGCGTCAAAAAGATCAGAGGCTTTAGGCAACGGCGTGAGAACTCAGAAGTTTGGAAGTGGAGTCAGTTGGCACCGTCTGGTACGAACACGTAGCCAACACCCCAAACGGTTTGGATATAGCGAGGGGCTGCGGCGTCAATTTCCACCAGTTTACGCAAGCGCGAGACCTGGACATCCAAACTGCGGTCGAATGGTTCAAATTCGCGGCCACGGGCCAGCAGTGCCAGCTTTTCGCGTGAAAGCGGTTGGCGAGGATGGCGTACCAAAGCTTTCAGCATGGCGAACTCGCCCGTCGTCAACGGAAGTTCTTCGCCGTTGCGGTTCAACGTGCGTGAGCCCAAATCGAAAGCGAAGGGACCGAAGTTGATGACTTCGTTGTCAATGGATGGCGCGCCTGGAGCTTCCTTGACGGGACGGCGGCGCAAGACCGCGTGGATGCGTGCAAGCAGCTCGCGTGGGTTGAACGGTTTGCCGAGGTAATCGTCAGCGCCCACTTCGAGGCCAACAATACGGTCAATGTCTTCGCCTTTGGCGGTCAGCATGATGATGGGGGTGCGGTCATTGGCTGCGCGCAAGCGGCGGCAGATGCTCAACCCGTCTTCGCCGGGCATCATCAAATCGAGCACGATCAGGTCGGGTGTGTCGCGCAGCATGATGCGGCTAAGTGCTTTGCCATCTTCTGCGAGCATGACTTCGAAGCCTTCTTGCATCAGGTAGCGACGCAGCAGGTCGCGGATGCGGGAGTCGTCGTCTACGACCAAAATCTTGTCTGGGCGTGTGGTCGTTTGGTTCATAAGTCAGCTTCACGTAATTTGTAACAGACCCGATTCTGCAACGCGTTTGCGATAGGTTTTGTCGGAAAACGTCTCGTTTTGACAGTATGTTACATATCTTGCAGAACGTGTCTTTTGAACCTGTCAAAAATAGCTAACCAATTGATTTGATTTGTGTTTTTATTGAAAAAATACGAAGGATTTCCTGTTCTGAATTTGAAATCGATGTTGTGGTTTGATGAACTTCGATGTAGTACGAATTCATTTATTTCTCAGCAAACCACTGTATTGGCTAGGCTTGCTTTGCAATCGTGCTCGCGGGAGCGGTCAAAAAGACATTTGCTTCTGGCGCCCACCGACATGCCTCAAATCCTCCCCTGCTGAGGGTGATCGAATAGCCTCGTGTTCTGTTTGGTGTACTGTGGCTGACTCGTTGGCATGTTTTACTGAAAGGATCATTTTTGAAATTCAACCACGCGAAAACTTTGAAGTTGGTGGCGGCTGGTGTCGCGTTGGCTGCATCTGGTGCGGCATTTTCCCAGGGCGTCTCAGCCCAGCCTGTACCCCAAAACGTGGTGCAACTGTCGGCTAACGGAACCGTAGAAGTGCAGCAAGACTTGCTAACCATCTCGCTCAACACGACGCGCGATGGAGCCGACGCCAACACAGTGCAGACCCAACTCAAGCAAGCCTTGGACGCGGCATTGAAAGAAGCTAAGTCGACTGCGCAGCCCGGCCAGATGGACGTGCGTACCGGCAACTTCAACCTCTCGCCGCGCTATAACAAAGACGGTAAGCTGAATGGCTGGCAAGGCAGTGTGGGCTTGGTGTTGGAGGGGCGTGACTTCTCCCGCATCACGACGGCTGCAGGACGTGTGCAAACCTTGACGTTGAGTGATGTGGGCTTTGGCCTCAGCCGCGAAAAACGCGCCGAGGTGGAAACCGAGGCGCAGACCCAAGCCATCGAAAGCTTTAAAACCAAGGCGAGTGAGATTGCGCGTGGTTTTGGTTTCGCGGGCTACACCTTGCGCGAGGTGTCGGTGAACGCCAATGACCAGGGCATTCAGCCTCGCATGCGGGCGATGGCGATGGATGCCAAGGCTTCGTACTCCGCCAGCGCACCAGTGCCGGTGGAAGCCGGCAAGACGCTGGTGCAGGTCAACGTGTCTGGGGCTGTGCAACTGAAGTAGCGCCAACCTCTGCCGTCGCCGGAGCCAAGCGCTCCGCGCGGCGGCGCATGATGCGCGCGCGCAGCGTGTCATAAGCCCAGTTGTAGGCGAAGGTGTAGGGCAGGAAAAACAGCGCGATGCCGATGTCCAGCACAAACGCTTCCCACAAACCAATGGCCAGCCACCAGGCGGCCAGGGGCACCACGGCGGCGATCAAGCCGACTTCAAACATCACGGCATGCACGGCCCGGGCAGCCATGCCGCGCTTGAAGCCAAAGCGTGCTTGGGCGCGATCAAATAGCGCGTTGAAGATCATGTTCCACAACATTGCGCACAGCGAAATCATGATGGTGAGCGCGCCCATGTGCACCAGAGAATAGCCCAGCAGCCAGGCGCCCACCACGGCGCACAGCACCACGGCGATCACTTCAAACAGCAAGGCTTGGAAGAAACGCTCCGCCAGCGATTTTTTCAGCACGCTAGAGGTCGTTTGGGTGGTTGAAGTTGCGACAGAGGGGTTGAGATTGGTGGAAGACATGGCTGTATTTTTATCGGTTTTATGAATATATAAAAACTGATTAATATCGTGTTTTTCGATAGATTGAGGCGTTAAGCCATGCGCTATTCACCCGAATCTCTCCAAGCTTTTGTGGAAGCCGCCACCCAGGGCTCTTTTTCTGCCGCCGCACGCCGTCTCGGTAAAAGCCAGTCCACCGTGAGCGCGGCGGTTGCCAATCTAGAAGTGGACCTCGGCCTGACCTTGTTCGACCGCAGCAGCCGCAAACCGGTTCTGACGTCGGAAGGACAAGTGGCGCTCGGCTTAGTGCAAGGCATCCTGGCCGCCAGCGACCAACTCGACCGCGCCGCCAGCCTGCTCGCAGGTGGGCAAGAGGCCAAACTCAGCGTGGTGTGGTCCGACACCTACCAATCGGACCGTTTTGAAGACACGCTGCTGGCGTTTGAAAAGCGCTTTCCCGACCTTGAATTCGAATGCCTGATCGCCGAACACGGTGACTTGGTGGCCCTGGTGCAAAGCGGCCGTGCGCAGATTGGCGTAGTGGCCGCGCAGCCGGTCTACCCGCCTGACATTGGCGCGTCCACCATCGCCGAGCAGTCGGAAATTGCGCTTTACGCCGCCGCCAGTCACCCCCTGGCCAGCATGCAAGACATCACACCGCAAACGCTGGCCCAGCACCGCGAACTGCGCCTCGCTCAAATCCATCAGCCCGTCGATGGCTTGCGCCCCGCGATTGGTCGGCGCGTATGGTCAGCCCCCAGTTATTTGATGTTGCTGGAGATGGCCGCGTTAGGCATCGGCTGGGCCGCCGTGCCGCGCTGGATGGTGCCGCACTTCGCACGCAACGATCTGCGGGCACTGGATGCGCGAGGCTGGCCGCGCCGCGTGCCGGTGGATGCAGTTTGGTCGCGCCAGCGGCCACTGGGCCCCGCCGGTACGTGGCTGCTGGAGGCCATGTTGGCCCCTTGATGTGTTTTTCAAAATTTAAGAAAAAAGTGCTTCTTGAGCTTTCTGCATAAGCGTCAGAAGCTATCAAGTTTGATGTTGCCGAAACCGGCAGTCTTCACTCCAGCTTAATGTCCTTCTTGTGGATCAGGTCGCCATACAGCTTGGTGTCGGCCTGAATACGTTGCGCCAACGCGGCTTGGCTGGTGTCCTCCACCTTCCAGCCCTGGATGAACAGTTTTTGCTTGATGTCGGCCGTGTTCAAGATCTTGTTGAGAGCCGCGTTTAACTTAGCTTGGTGGGCGGCCGGCATTTTGGCTGGTGCCATCACTGCGTTCCACACCTCGATGTTGATGCCGGGCGCACCCAACTCCTGCATGGATAGCAACTCTGGCGCCAGTGGGCTGCGGGCGGCAGAACTCACGGCGATGGCGCGCAGCTTGCCGGCCTGCACCATGGGCGCCACGGTGGAGTTAGGCAACAAAGTCATCTGCACCTGGCCACCCAGCATGGCATTCAAGATGGCCGGGCCACCCGAAAACGGCACGTGCAGTGGGTCGATTTTCAGCGTGTCTTTGATCAGCTCCATCGCCAAGTGACCGCCCGAGCCCGAACCGATGGAGCCATAGGCCAGCTTGCTGCCTGCGGTTTGTGCAGCCTTGATGTACTCGGCCGGTGTTTGCACGCCGCTGCTGTTGGTGGCCACCCATACCAGCGGTGCGCTGCCAATCAAGGCGATCGGCGCAAAGTCTTTGGCCGTGTCGTAAGGCAGCTTGGCGTAGAGAAATTTCGAGCTGGTGAGCGGGCCGTTGCCGATCACGCCGATGGTGTGGCCGTCTTCGGCCTTGGCCAAGGCATCGGCACCGATGTTGCCGCTGGCGCCGGGCTTGTTTTCCACGATGACCGGCTGGCCCAGGGCCTTCGACAACGGCTCGAGCAGCAGGCGCGCCTGCATGTCGGGCGACGAGCCTGCGGGGTAGCCGACGATGATGCGCAGCGGCTTGGCGGGCCAATCGCTCCCGCCTTGCGCATGGGCGGGAAGTGCGGCGGCCAACAGGCTTGCGGCCAGCGCGGTAAAGCTACGGCGAGAGAGGGATTTGAGGTGTGTCATGTGGTGTCTCCTGGAATGTATTTTTGGGGTCAGTTGAAGGTGGCGAAGAGTGATGTCAACGCCGGTTGTCGATGGTCTAGCGGATGCGCCAAATCGGCTTGCCGTACCTGGCTCAGCAGGGAAAAAAATGCGGGTTCAGATACCGCTGAAGCAACGGGTTTCAGCGTTTGCAGCAGCCAAGCGCTTGCTGTGGCCAACATGGCTTGATCCAGCCCGTGCAGCATGACGACCACGTCGCTGCCTGGCCGCGTGACGGTGCCATGTGTGGCCTCTTGCGAAATGGGAATTTGAAAGTCTGCAGGCTCTTGCAGCGCGCCCCATTGCGCACTTACGACGCCGGCGCGAGCGTATAACGTCGCCAGCGCCGCGTTCAGCGCAGGCGCCAGGGCATCAAGCTCGCCACGCAAATGCAGTGTGGCCAATTGGCTGGCGCTCGACGGCCCCACGCTACCGCGCAGTACACACGGCAAGCGAAAGAAGTCGCGCAACTCGGTGCGCATGCGCGCCGACCAGGGCGTAGGGTTGGCAAACACGTCGCGGTAGCGCGGTGTGTTCAGCGCTTCGATGTTGTGCAGCCAGTAGCAGGTGAAGTACAGCGGTGGCGCTCCTTCAATGCTTCTATACCTTCGCGCTTCAACAAAGCCCGGCAAGCCCACACGCTCGGGTACGTGCTCAAACGTGTGCCACGTTTCGTATTCGGGTTGCAGTGCGGCGCTGCTGATGCTGTTCCACAGCGCAAGAAAGGCGCCGCTCATACGCTGGCCGCTGCCGCTGGCAAGTCGGGCTGAATCATCACCTTGGTGGCTGTCTTGTTGCGCGACAACACAAAGCCGGCGTAGGCGTTTTCCAGCGGCAAGCGGTGCGTGATCATGTGGCGCAGTGTCTCCTGGTGGTCGCGCATGTAGTCCACCACCAGCGGCCAGGCCGCTTCAGGGGCGCGGTACGAGGCACGGATCTGTTGGTGCTTGCGCACCAGCGCCGTCAGGTCGATGGGCACGGGCGCGGCGTGGATGCCGGTGATCACCAGCACGCCGTGTACCTTCAGTGCGGCCAGCGCGGGGGCGATGACGGCCGCTGCGCCGGTGGCTTCAATCACCACGTCGAACGGGCCCCCACCAGATTCTGCAAGGTACGGGGCCAAGCCCTTGGCCATGCCGTCAACGGAAAAGTCGATTAAATCGGTGAAGCCCATTTTCTGCAGCACGTCCAGCCGGGCTGGGTCGCCATGGCCGGCCACCACCACCTGGCGCGCTCCGGCGGCGCGCGCAAACAGCGCAATGCCTTGGCCGATGTTGCCGGGGCCCAGCACCAACACGCGGTCGCCAGGTTTCACGTCGGCGGTGCGCACGGCTTCATGGCTGACCGTCAGCGGCTCGGTCAGTGCGGCGATTTCGGCGTCCACGCCTGCAGGAATGGGCACGCAGTTGCGCGCCGGCACCAGCGTCCACGGTGCAAACCCACCGTCGCGCAGCACGCCAATGCCGCGCCGTGTCACACACGCATCAAAGTTGCCCGCCGTGCAGGCCGCGCATTGGCCGCAAGTGACGGAAGGGCGCACGGCCACCAGTTGGCCTGGCTGCACGGTGGTCACACCGTCGCCCAACGTATGCACTTCACCGCTGAATTCGTGGCCCACGGTCACGGGCAGAGAAGGGGTGATGAAGTGGTAGCTGCTGGTCCACTCGTCAATGTGCAAGTCGGTGCCACACACACCGGCGGATCGCACGCGCAGCAGCACCTCGCCCGGCGGTGGTGACGGGGGCAGGGGGCAGTCTTGCAGGCTCAGGCCGGGGCCGGTTTGGGTTTTGCGCAGGGATTGCATCGTGGTGGTGTGCCGTAGCACTTAAGCGTGAAAACGGCGCCAGTGTCGTGGCTCGCATGCGATATGTAAAAGACTGGATTTGTATCTGATCCATATCTATTAAATATAGTAAATTGACGCCATGGAACTCCGGCATTTACGCTACTTCGTCACCGTGGCCGAGCTCGGCAGTGTGACCCGCGCGGCAGAAAAACTCTTCATGGCGCAGCCGCCGCTCTCGGCGCAACTGCGCCAGTTGGAAGAAGAAGTGGGCGTGCAACTGCTGCAGCGCTTGCCGCGCGGTGTGCGGCTCACCGTGGCGGGCGAATCGTTTTTGCATGACGCACGGGCCATTCTGGCGCGCACGCAAGAGGCGGCGTTAAAGGCGCGCGAGACCCAGGCCGGTGCGGGCGCGGTGTTGCGGCTCGGCATGGTGCCGTCGTCGCTACACGTGTTGCTGCCAGGCTTCTTACAGCGTTTGCGTGCGTTGGAAGGGGGCGCCGCCATTCGTGTGCAGGCTCGTGAAATGATCACTTCGCAGCAGGTGCTGGGGTTGCGCAACGATGAAATCGACTTGGGCTTTGCACGGCCCGGCAGCGCCGCGCTGGCGCGTCAACCCGGTGTGCCACAACCGCAGCTTCTGGGTGTGATTGACGACCCGTTCTGCCTGGCCCTGCCAGCCGACCACGCACTCGCCAAAACACGCGCGCCCGTGGCACTCACACAGGCCGCGCAAGCGCAGTTCGTCGCTTTCGCACGCCACCGCATGGCCGACTACTTTGACCGCACCGCCGCCTTGTGTGAGGAGGCCGGTTTCACGCCTGACATTCGGCACGAGGCCAGCCAGTTCTCCAGCGTGTTGGCGCTGGTGGCCTGCGGGCTGGGCGTGGCCATCGTGCCTGCATCGCTGGCCATCCAAGCGCCAGAGGGCATTGTGTTTCGCCGCCTGCTGGCCTCGCGCGACCAAAGCCGCTTGGCGATCTTGGGACGTGCAGCGCAGGGCACCGAGCCCTGGTTGGCGCAGGCTTTGGTGGTGGCCACCAAAGAATTGTCAGCATTAGGTAAACGTCTTAAGGCTCTGCCGAATCTGGTCGAAAAGAAAGGGTAAGGGATGCTCTGCGTAGCGCACGCGAGGGCTGGTAGTGCGGATCGGGATGGGCTGTTAGGCGCGGTTTGCAGCCAATAAATAGCCCAGCTATTGGCCAGAAGCACAACGCCGCAGACCGCCCGAGTCCGTGCTGCCAGGCATCGTGTTGCGCTTTGCCAAAGCTTGACCTCTTAGCCGCAATAGCGTTGAGGGGCCGGTTGAAGATGAAGGCACGTACCGTTCTTTGTTTTCACCGTCTGGAAAAGATGCCCCCTTCACCACAATTGCCGCGCCGCACCTGGCTGATCTCCGGGCTTGCGGGCGTTGGCACCGCAGCGCTGGCAACACATGCCGAAGCCGCCACGGCCACCGTGCGTTATCCCTCTGGCCCGCTCACGGCGCAAACCACTGAAGGCCCGTACTACATCGACCCCGGCTTGCAGCGCGCCGACATCACCGAAGGCCTGCCCGGCATTCCGCTCGATGTGGCCTTTTCCGTGTGTGATGCGGCCGGGCGGCCACTGTCGGGCTTGCGCGTCGACATTTGGCATTGCGATGCCCAAGGCCTGTATTCGGGCTTCGCGCATCAAGGTGCAATGGGGCGGCTCGATCTGCGTGGCAAAACATTTTTGCGCGGCAGCCAAACCACGGGCGCGCGAGGCGAGGTGGTATTCCACAGCCTGTACCCCGGATGGTACCAAGGCCGCACGACGCACATTCACTTCAAAGTGATCAACCCCGTGAGTGGTACACGCACCAACCTCACCTCGCAGTTTTTTCTGCCCGATGCGTTGAGCGAGTTTCTCTACACCCAGCAATCGGATTACCAGCGTCAGCAACTGCGCGACACCTTGAACGCCAATGACGGTATTGCGCTGCAAGCGGGCGACACCGTGCAGGGCCAGGTGCGGGAGTCGAAGGGCCGTTACGTGGTGAGTTTGCTGGTGCGAGTCGACCCGCGTGCGAACCCGCCGATCGACCGCCCGCCCGCGTTTGAAGGTGGGCCACCACCGGGGGGCGGGCCGGGTTCTGGGCCCCCACCCGGCGGGCCGCCGCCGGGCTTCGGCGGCCCGTCTTTCGCAAGCGATGCCGAGCGCCAACAGGCACTCGTGCCGAAGCCATTGGCGTTAAAGCGCTAACGCAGGGCCTCGCTCAGGTGATCCACAAACACCCGCACCTTGGGCGACAAGTGCCGGCTTGACGGCCATATGGCTTGAAACTGCCCGGCCACGCCCAACTGGTCTTCAAACAGGCTGACCAGGCGGCCATCGGCTACCGATTCGTCCACCAAGAAATCGGGCATACACGCAATGCCCAAGCCACGCAGCGTGGCACCGCGCAGGGCTTCCATGTTGTTGCAGGTGAGAGCGGTGCGCAGCCGCAATTCGGGCTCGTGCGCAGCGCGGGGCAACGGCCAGTCGAGCAGCTTGCCCGAGTTGGGGAAGCGAAACCGCAGCGCAGCGTGTTGCTCTAGCGCGCGCGGGGTTGGGGGTGTGCCGTGGGCTTTCAAATAAGCCGGCGATGCACAAATGCGTTGGCGGTATTGCCGCAGCGGCCGCGCCACCAGGTTCGAGTCTGGCAGGTCGCCGCTGCGAATGGCCACGTCCACACCTTCCTCAATCAGCTCGACGATGCGGTCGTTGAAGTCGAAGTCCAGCTCCACCTCTGGGTAACGCGCCATAAACGCGGGCACCAGCGGCAGCAAGAAATGGTAGGCCACGATGGGCGCGCTCACACGCAGCTTGCCGCGCGGGGTTTCGCGCGCTTGCGACAGCATCGATTGCGCATCGTCCAAGTCATCGAGGATGCGGCGGCAGCGCTCATGGAACAGCCGCCCCTCTTCGGTGAGTTGCACGCGGCGCGTGCTGCGCTGGAACAGGCGCACGCCCAATTGCTGTTCGAGCCGTGCCACGGCTTTGCCCACGGCCGAGGGCGAAATTTCCAGCACGCGGCCCGCCTTGGCAAAGCTGCCGAGGTCGGCGGTTTTCACAAAGGCCATCAGGCCGTGGAGTTTGTCCATGAATTGTGTAATCGATCGATTAAGGAAAATTTGTCCTGACTGAAAGGATTTTGACGTTATTTATTCTTTATTGAAGCGCGCTTATCGTCGCCACTTCTGTTTTGACGGGCATTCAGTGATGACCAACGCGCTTTCAACTTCAACCCCGGGCCAGCGCACACGCCAGCGCAAGGTGCTCGCCGGGGTGTGCCTGGCCTCGGCCACCATGCCCATGACCTTCACCGGCCCGGCCGTGGCGCTGCGCGACATTGCGCAGGCGCTGGGCGGTTCGCCCGTGGCGTTGGCGTGGATCACCAACGCCTTTATGCTGGCCTTTGGCAGTTGCCTGATGATGGCCGGCGCGCTGGCCGACCGGCATGGGCGGCGGCGCGTGTTCATGGCTGGTGTGTTGCTGTTTGTGGGCGCCTCTGTGGCGCTGGTGGCCGCACCGAATATCGTGGTGTTCGACCTGCTGCGCGCCTTGCAAGGCGTGGCGGGGGCGGCGGTGTTTGCCGGTGGTGCGGCGGCCTTGGCGCAGGAGTTTGAGGGCCCCGCGCGGCTGCAAGCCTTCAGCCTGTTGGGCACCAGCTTTGGGTTGGGGCTGACGCTCGGGCCGATTGCCGCTGGTGGGCTCACAGCGGCGTTTGGCTGGCGTGCGATCTTCTTGTTGGTGATCACCAGCGCGGTGCTGGCTTGGGCACTCACGCGGCGCAGTCTGCTCGAATCGCGCGACCCGCAGGCGCACGCCCTCGACTGGCCGGGCGGGCTGAGCTTTACCGCCGCGCTGACGCTGTTCACCTGCGGTGTGTTGCAAGCCCCCGCATGGGGTTGGGCACACCCCGGCACGCTGTTGATGCTGGTGGGCGCGCTGGTGTTGTTCGCGCTGTTTGTGCGCATTGAGCACCGGGCCACGCGTCCCATGCTCGACCTCACGCTGTTTCGCTACCCGCGCTTTGTGGGCGTGCAGTTGCTCGCGGCGGCACCGGCGTATGCCTACGTGGTGCTGTTGGTGCTGCTGCCGATTCGCTTCATCGGCGTGGAAGGTGTGCCGGTGGCCGAAGCCGGGCGCTGGATGATGGCCTTGTCCGCACCGCTGGTGGTGTTGCCGGTGGTGGCGGGCTTGCTTGCGCGCCGCTTCGCACCCGCCACCATCTGCGGCGCTGGTTTGTTGATTGCCGCTGCGGGTCTGGTGTGGCTGGCGTCTGCCGGTGGCGGCACGCAGGCGCTGTGGCCCATGGCGTTGATCGGCATCGGTATCAGCCTGCCCTGGGGCTTGATGGACGGCTTGGCTGTGAGCGTGGTGCCGAGCGAGCGCGCCGGCATGGCCACTGGTATTTTCAGCACCACCCGCGTGGCGGGCGAGGGTTTGGCGTTGGCGCTGGTAGGGGCTGTGTTGTCCGCGTTGACCGCGCAGCATCTGGTGGCCGGTGGTGTGCCTGGAGCGTTGGCTGCGCAGGCAGCGCAAGAGGTCACGGCCGGCAACCTGGGCGCGGCGATGGCCTTGCTGCCAACGCAGACGCAGGCGTTGTTGAGCCAGTCATACGACGCGGCTTTCGCCGTGCTGATGCTAGTGCTCGCGGCCATCACGGTCGTCACCGCCGTGGTGGTGTTTGCTTTTCTGGGGCGTGAGGCGAAGGAGCATGCGGAGGCGGCGTTGCCGCAGGCCGACGCGCTGTCAAAGTCATGCGTCTAAAAGGGCTGCCTGGCCGAGGATCAACGCCGCCGCATCATCGGCAGACGTCACCGCCGTGTCGATGACGGTGCGTGGCGCGCGCCAGGGCGCGTAGTCATGGGCTATCACCGACGCCCATGTGGGCTGGATGTGCCCGGGAATATCGGCCACGCGTTGTTCCACGCGGCGGCGGTGTTCGGCTGCATCGGTGCATACCACCTCAATCTCCAAAATGGCCGATGCACTTTCAACTGCCACCGCGCGCCAGGCCTCGCGTGTGATGTCCAACGGGTTCACGCAGTCCGCCACCACGGTCTGCCCCAGTTGCAGGTTAGACCGAGCCAACGCGTAGCCCACCACATAGCCTTCGGGGCCCACCTTGCCAGCCCGATCGGGCGAGGCCTTCAGCGCCTGCTCGATCACGTCGATGCGCACGTAGGCCGCCGCCCGGCGCGCCAACAGGGCGCGCGCGATGGTGGTTTTGCCGGTGCCGGGCAGTCCGCTCAAGACGATCAACATTTTTCTCCCCCACTGTGGGCCGATTATGTTGCGACCTACGCGGGAGGCGTTTGTCAAAAGATCCGGCTAGGTCTGTACAGCGGCGCCAGGGTTGAGCATCGGCAAGCCATGGGCGTTCGGGTGCTGGGGCGCCGCAGTGGCCAACCAGCGTTTGCGCGCGGGGCGCAAGGCGTTCAGCAGCGGCCCGCCTTGCCATGGCGTGGCGGCGGGTGCTTCCGCCCCTGCGCTGAACAGCCGCGTTTGCAGGGCATGCCATTGGTTGTGCAGCTCTGCATCTTGCAGTTGTGCCACCCAGGCCGATACGCTGATGCCCAATCCTTGGCGCGACCAGCGCACCAGCGCTTCGTAAGCCGTGTTGGGGTTGACTCCTTGGCAGGCTTTGACGGCGCCCTCAAACAACGCCGCTTCGCTGATGGCGTAGGCCGCGCGTCGGCGCTGTGCGGCCTGGCGCCAAGCCTGCAGCCGTGGTGCCAGCCACCAGGCCGCGCCGGCCAGCACCAACAGTGCGGCTGCCACCCCCAGCCATTGCTTCCAGTCAATGCTGTGCCAAAAGGGTTTTGGCGTCTGCACCACTTGGGCCACCGGCGCTGCCTCGGGGGCGATGCCGTCACCGGCGGCCCGTGCTTCCACCACCACTTGGATGGCGGGCGCTCGCGCAATTTCCGACTTGTTGGTGACCACGTTGAACCAGGCCATATCCACACTGGGCAGCGTGTAGTTGCCGGGCTTTTCAAACACGTAGGTCACCTGGTCGGTGCGCTGGCCGCCCACCAGGCCCACGCGGTCTTTGGTCACGTCGTTGAGCTTCGGGTCTGCCGAAAACACGCGCACGCCGTTGGGGGCGTCGATCTTCGGTGGCGGGATCATCATGGCCTGTGTCAGCTCGGCATAGGTGTCGAGGGTACGCACCAAGGCGTCGCCAGCTTTCAGTTGAATGGGCGCTTTGTCGGCGCCAGCGTGGTCGAAGTGTTGGCTGATGGTGACCTTGGCGACGGGCTGGGCTGTGGTGCCTGGCGCTGACGATGCAGCCATCGCCGCTTGCGCGCCCGCTGGCAGCTTGGCGCTGATTTTGGTGGGCGGCAGCGTCACTTGGCCGTGCATCGGTTTGCCTTCGCCGCCGCCGTAGGTGAACTTCACCACCAGCGGCGGCAACACATAGTCGCCCGCCTGCTGGGCCGCAAACACATAAGTCTTGGTAATGCCCGCATAGGTCTGGCCGCCAATTTGCTCCACCGCGTTTTGCCCGCTCTCGTCGGGCATGGTGACGATGGCGCCGGGGATTTGAATGTTGGGGAAGGGCGGCGCAGAAGTGAAATAGTTTGGCGCGAGGATTTCCACCTCAAAACGAATCTGCTGGTTCACCAATGCGGGTTGTTTGCCCAGCACGTGCACGCGTACCAAGGGCGCGGCGGCGTGTGCCAGCACGGCGCCCAGGCACAGCAGGCCGACAAGCATGGTTCGGATGATGCGCATCATCATTTGGCCGGCGCTGCGGGGGCCGCGCGTTTGTCTTTTTGGTTTTGCAGCAGGAACTGGCGCGCCAGCAAATCCGTGGGGCTGGTCTGGATGGCGCGCATCCAGGTGTCGGCGCTCTGGCGCGTGGCCAACAGCATCTGTTGTTTGCCATTGTCGTCCTTACCGTCGAACTTGATTTGGTCGCCTTTGTTGGGTTGCTGCTCCTGGTCGTCATCGTCATCTTTGTCTTTTTTGTCGGGCGGAATCAGCGCCTGCACCAGCGCCATGTTGGCCTCGGCTTCTGTCCAGTGCGGGCGTTGCTTCAAGGCTTGGCTCAAGGCTTGTTTATAGCGCTGCACGGCAGGCGCAAAGTGGCCTTGCAGCGCCAGGGCGTTGCCTTGGTTGAAGTTGCTCTCGGGTGAATCCACCAGCGCAAAACTCTGCACCGCGTCGTTGTAGCGGCCCGCGCGGTAAGCCGCCACGCCGCGCCACATCGGGTCGTCAAACAAAGCGGCCGCTTCGGCGTAACGGCCGTTGGCGAAAGCCAGGCGGCCTTGCTGGTCGCGGGTGAGCCACAGGTCGATGAACCATTGGCGAACAGAGGGCTCGACGGCCAAGGGTGCAGCCACCGTTGGCGTGGGCTCCGCTGCGGTGGCGTCGGGTTGATGTGCACTTAAGCCCAAGGCCAGCAACAGTGCGCTGGCCCAGCGCACCGTCCAGCCTTTGCGGAACCACAATACGCTCAACAGCGCGATGGGAATACACAACCACCAGCCTTCGTCTTTCCAGCGCGCATGGGTCTCGGCCTGCTTCTGCGCCAGATGCGATTGCACGTGGCGTTGCACCCAGCGCACGTCGTCGTCGCTGTCTGGGGTGATGGTGGCCAGCGGCACGTCGGCCTCACTTTTCAGCCGGTTGAGAGCAGCGGTGTCCAAGCGCGCAAACAGGCGCTGGCCGCTGGCATCTTCCACAAAGCCTTTGCCGTCTGCCCCCTGGCGCACCGGCCCGCCTTGTGTGGTGCCCACGCCCAGCACCACGGGCAGCGCGCCGTCGCCGCTGGTCTGCGCTTTGAACGCGGCCATGGCCGAGGTTTCCACGCCGTCGGTGATGAACAGAATGGTGCCGGGGGTGTCTTCCTTGTCGAGCGCAGCCGAGATGGTCTTCAACGCCAGTGCGGTGTCTTTGCCTTGCACCGGCATGATGCGGGTCTGCAGCGAGTCGACAAAGGTTTGCAGCAGTTTGGTGTCGTCGGTCAGCGGCATCACCAAGTGTGTGGAGCCGGCGTAGGCGTAGAGCGCCGTGCGTGCGCCGTCGCGCCGATCCAGCAGGGCTTTCACCTTGAGCTTGGCGCGCTCCAGCCGTGTGGGGCTGACGTCGATGGCGTCCATGGTGCGGCCCAAATCAATGGCGATGGCGAGTGGTGCTTTTTCTTCGAGAAAGGGCGGAAGCTCTTGGCGCCAGGTGGGCCCTGCCAGCGCTACCGCACCCAGGGCCAGCATCGCCACCGTCAGGTGCACCGGCTGAATGCGCAGGCTGCGCCGCCGTTCCACCACCAGCGCATCGAGCAAGTGCGCGGCAATGGTGCCTTGCCAGCGGCGGCGCACGTCGTCGCGCCAAGCAAACACCAGCAGCAGCGCCAGGGTGGGCAGCAACACCAGCAACCATAGCGGGCGCAGGAAGTGGAACTGCGCCATGAAGGGTTCAACAGTGAGCGCTAGAAAGTCGTCCATCAGGCGCCTCGCTCGGCGGTGGATGCACCGCTGGGTTGCACGCCTTTGGATGCGTGCAGTCGCCGCCACACCCGTCGCCAAGCGGTGTAGAAAAACATCAGCAGGTGGTAGACCAAAACAAGGCCGACAGCCCCGCCCAGCGGCCACATGAAGAGTTCAATCTTTGGCCGCCACGACAAGACCTTTTGGTTTTCGGGCGTGATTTTGTCCAGTGCCGCGTAGATCTCTTCGAGTTGCTTTTGGTCGCCGCCAAAGTGGAAAGTGCCTCCGGTGGCTGCGGCCACGGCCCGCAAGGTTTCCAGGTCAACCTTGTCTTCGCCGGTGGCGGCGGCATTGCCAATGCCCACGGTGTGCACCACCACGCCACGGTCTTTGGCGATTTCGGCGGCGCGCGCGGGTGGCATTTTGCTGGCGGTGTCGTTGCCGTCGGTCAAGGCAATCAGCACTTTCTGTTGGGCCTTGCTTTCGTCGAACATCTTGATGGCCAGGCCCAGTGCATCACCCAGCGCGGTGCGTGGGCCAGCCATGCCGGGGATCACGCCGTCGATGAGCGTGCCCACCAAGGCGTGGTCCATGGTGAAGGGCGCCAGCGGGTAGGGCGCTTCGCCAAACACGATCAAGCCAATGCGATCGCCCTTGCGGCGCGCCACAAAGGCGCGCACCACTTCTTGCACCGCTTGCACACGCGTTTCGCGCGCGCCGCTGGGGCTTCGGAAGTCATTGGTGTCCATCGATTGCGACAGGTCGAGTGCCAGCAGCAGGTCGCGTGCGGGCAGCACCTTTTCCATGGGCGGCTCGACAAACTGCGGGCGCGCCAAGGCCAGCACGATCAAGGCCCAGGCCAGCGGCGCCAAGATCCATTGCAGCCAGTTGCGGCGCGGCACCACAGCCCCAGCCGCGGGCTCCAGGCCGGCGGCGCTGGCCACTTCGTGAAAGAACGGCAGGCGCACCGATGCGCTGGCTTCGCGGTAGGGAGCCAACAGCCACCACACCAACAAGGGGAGCGGCAGCAGTGCCAACATCCAGGGCAGGTCAAGTTGGTACACGGTGCTGCGTGATCCAGTGGCGGCCGGCCGAGAGCAGCGCTTGGGCGTCTGCGCTCGAAACACCAGCCAGTGCGGCGCCGCCGCGGTATTCGATGTCGTTGACCAAGCCGCCGAGCGTGGCCCCTGCGTTTTTTGCGCCACCGGCGTGGATTTGCAAAAAGCGGCCCCAGGCTTCGCCGCTCAACGCCGCCACGTCTTCGCGCGGCCACGCGGCCAAGGCGGTGCGTTTGAGCAGCGCGGCAAGGGCCGCAAGTGCGTGGCCGCGCTGCACGCCGTCGGCGTTCAACTGCTTTTCGATCACGCTGAGTTCGGCCAGGGCTTCACGCCGGTAACGGTTGGCGCGGTGGCGCTGCAGGCCGCGCCAGGCGAGCCACAGGGCGAGCAGCCCCAACAGAGCGGCGAGCACCGCCCACGCGGGCGTTTGTGGCGTAAAGGGCACCACGGGCGGCACTTCAATGTCTTTGAGTTGGGCCAGCGCGGCGCTGGCCGTGGGCGTGAGCGAAGGTGCTGCGGCTGTGCTCATCGCCGCCCCCGTTGCGCGGGAGCGGCCACACGCCCCAGCAAATGGCGCAGTTGTGCAGCGCTGTCTTCAGCCGCAGAGAGCGGCAGCACCGGCACACCAATGCCGCGCTGCCAGGCAAACAGCTCGCTCTTTTGCGCGTCGACAAAGTCGGCAATGCCTTCGCGGATTTTGTCGCGGCCCAGGCCCAGCTCCACTTGTAATTCGCCGTTGCTCACCACCAATTCTCCAGCGGCTGGCAGGTTGCTGAGGAACGGGTCGTGCACCAGCACGGCCAACAAGTCGTTGTGCGCGCTGAGCTGCAGCATCAGGTCGCGGGTTTGCGCATCATGGCCTTCAAAGTCGCTGACCACCACCACCAAGTGGTCGTGGTGCGCCAGGTGCGCGGCATGCAGCAGGGCTTGGTTCAGTTGGCCCGAGCCGCGCACCGGCGAGGCCTGCGCATGCAAGGCCTGGTTGTGACGCGCAATTTCACCCAGCAGGTGCAGCACGGCATCGCGGCTGCGTTGTGGCCGCAGTTCGGTCATGTCTTGGTCGCCAAACACCAGGGCGCCAATGCGGTCGCCATCGGCCAACATGCGCCACGCCACCAGCGCCGCCACTTCGGCCGCCGCCACCGATTTCATGGCGCGCTTAGTGCCGAAGAACATGTTCATGCGCTGGTCGACCAGCAGCAGTACGGGGCGGTCTTTTTCTTCGGTGTAGACGCGCACGTGTGGCACACCGGTGCGCGCCGTCACGCGCCAGTCCATGTTGCGAATGTCGTCGCCAAACAGGTAGGGGCGCAATTCTTCAAACGCCAAACCTCGGCCGCGCACTTTCGAGGCATGCCGACCCGACAGCAGGCTGTGCACGGGCTGGCGCGGCAGCAGGCCGAAGTCGCGCGCGGCGGCCTCAAGGCTCGCAAGCTCTGCTGCGTCCACATGCACACCTGGCACCAAGGCCGTGTTGCGGCGCGCCACCGTGGGCTTCTTGGCCGGCGCGGGCGCTGGCCGGGCGTGTCCGGTACGGGCAAGGCTGGCGAGGTGCAAACGCATGGTGCGCGCCGATGGTGTGGGCTCAGTGGCTAGGCCACCGCTACCTTGGCGATCAGCCGGTCGATCACCGCGTCGGCGCTCACCTGTGCGGCGTGCGCTTCGTACGACAAGATCAGCCGGTGGCGAAAGACTTCGTGCACCACGGCCTGCACGTCTTCGGGCGTGACGAACGCACGCCCATGCAGCCAGGCATAGGCGCGTGAAACTTTATCGAGCCCGATCGAGCCGCGCGGGCTTACCCCCACTTGAATCCAGCTCGCCAGTTCTTCGTCCAACGCTTTGGGGTTGCGTGTGGCGTTGACCAGGGCGACGATGTAGTTCTCTACCGCGTCGCTCACTTGAATGCCATGGATCTCGGCGCGCGCGGCGAAGATAGCATCGGGCGAGATGACCACCGAGGGCTCGGCACCCGGTGCGGAGGCGCCCGGTTTGGACGCGGGTTTGGACGTATCGGCACCGTACTCTTCGGTGCGCGCCAGGCGCACAATGTCGCCCTCGGCACCGGCTTGTGGGTAGCCCACATTCACGTGCATTAAAAAGCGATCCATCTGCGCTTCGGGCAGCGGGTAGGTGCCTTCTTGTTCAATGGGGTTTTGCGTGGCCATCACCAAGAACAGGCTGGGCAACTTGTGGGTGGTGCCGCCCACGGTGATCTGGCGTTCTTCCATGGCCTCCAGCAAGGCAGCTTGCACCTTGGCAGGCGAGCGGTTCACCTCGTCGGCCAGGATCAGGTTGGCGAACAGCGGGCCTTTTTGAAAGCGAAATTCGCCTTTGCCGCCTTCGCTGAAATACACCTCAGAGCCGGTGATGTCGGCTGGCAGCAGGTCGGGCGTGAACTGGATGCGCGAGAGCTGCGCGTCCAGGTGCTTCGCCAGGCTTTTGATGGCGCGGGTTTTGGCCAAGCCCGGCAAGCCTTCGACCAGCAGGTGGCCATCGGCCAGCAAGCCCAGCAGCAGGCGTTCGATCATGGCCTCCTGGCCAATGATGGAGGCGCCCATCTGCTTCTGCAACGCCAGGATATCGTCGCGACAGCTCATGTGTGTGGTCCTTTCAGCGGGGCTCGGGTTGGGGTGGTGACCCGTTGCCCACAAACCAGCGGTAGTAGGGGTTGGCGCTGTCGGCCGTCAACACGCGGCGGATGGCGGTGGTCCAGCCGTCGCGGTTCCCTTCATAGGCGTGCAGGCCCGCGCTGTAGAACGTGACCAAGCGCGAGCGCTCGGCTTTCATGTCGGCCACAAAGGCCGGAGGGGCGTCGACCAGTGGCGGCTCGGTCAGCTCGGCAAATAACGCGTTCAAGGTTTGTGGGAACGCATCGCGCTGAACCCACGCCGCGTATTCAATGCCGGGGCGGTCGTCCGTCACGGGTTTGGCGTCACCGGCAAAGTGTTCCAACCCCGCGCGGTTGGTGACCCAGGTGGCGGCCAGGGAGGCGGCCGAGTCGATGCCCACTTCGCGCAACACCTTGCTCACCGTGGGCTGCGCAAAACGCGCCTGCATGCGCGGCACGTTGAGTTCAATCGGCTCCATCGAGCCCACCAGCAGCATCTCGTGCAGCTCGGTGGTCCACAAAGTAGCGTGCGGAAACACGTCAATGAAGCTGCGTACCAGCGCGCGCGTGTCTTCCAGATTTTGTGTGGGCAGCGGCAGCCATTGCGCGACGATGCCGCCGGCTTGCAGGCGCGACGCCGCCAGGCGGTAGAAGTCGGTGGAGTAGAGGTTGACCACACCGGCAGCAGACGGTGGCGGAGGCTCCAGCGTCACCAGGTCGTAGTGCTCCTGGCTGCGCAGCAACTCGCGCCTACCATCGCGCAGGCGGATGTCGACCCGCCCTTCGCCGGACAGGCCGGCCACGCCCAGGTTGCCATCAAACTGCGGTGCGGCGCGCACCACGGCGGGCAGCAACTCGGCCACCACGCGGCGATCGAGTGTGGGCCAGGCCAGCAGCGAGCCAGCGGTGATGCCCGTGCCCAGGCCAATGACCAGCGCGGAGCGTGGCTCTTCGCGGTGCACGATGAGTGGCAGCAGGGCCTGCAGGCGCATATAGCGCAGCGAGGTCATGGAGTCGCCCGAGTTCGACACGCCTTGGATGTAGAGCCGCTTGAAGCGGTTGCCCTGCGTTTGCTGCGCCACCACGGCCACGGTTCCGCCACGACTCTCTTCGTACCAGGCCACGGTGCCGCCGCGCGACGTGACGAGTAACTGCGCCAGGCGATCGGCCGGGGTGGCCCACGATGCGATCAACGCGCCGCCCACCATGGCCAGCGTGGCCCAGCGCAACGCGGGCTTTGCCAACGCGTTGCCACGCGCTTGCCAAGCCGCCACCGCGCCCAGCACCGCAGCGGCCACGGCGAGCACTGCCAAGCTGTGGATCAACCCGAGCGCGGGCACCAGCACAAAGCCTGTGAGCAAGGTGCCGGCAATGCCGCCAGCGGTGTTCAGCGCCACGATAGTGCCCACGTCGCGGCCCACGCGCGAGGCATCAGCCGCTAAACGCACGGCCAGCGGGAAGGCGGCGCCGAGCAGCAAGGTGGGCACAAAAACCATGCACAGGGCGGCCACCACAAAGCGGGCCGACATGGCGGCAAACGGGCTGCTGGTGGCGGCGAAGGCCGCAGTGGCGGCTGCGGCTTGGCCTTCAAGCAACCATTCGCCCAGCAGCGCAATTTGCAGCAAAGCCACCAGCCCGGCGGCCGCGATCAACAGGCCGAATACGCCCCACGGGTCGCGCACTTTGTCGGCGCCGCGCGCTTGCAAGGCGCTGCCGATCACCAGGCCCGCCAGGTAGGTGGCCAGCACAATCGCAAAGGCGAAGCTGCGTGTGCTCATGAATTGAACTATGGCTTGCGACCACACCACCTCGTAACCCAAGGCCAGGCCACCGGCCAGCGCGTACAGGCCCAAGGCCAAGCGGGCTTGCTGGGTGCGGGCAGCCGATGGTGCTGCTTCCACTTGCGGATCGCGCTGTGCAGCGACGGCGCCTTCACCACTGCGTTGTGCCGCCGCCCAGGCGCCCAGCGCGATCAGCACGTTGAGTGCGGCTGCGGCCAGCGCGCTGCCGCGAACACCCAATGCAGGGATCAACACAAACGCGGCCGACAACGCGCCTGCAATGGCGCCTGCCGTGTTGGCGGCATACAGTCTGCCCCCAGCCGCAGCCACTTGGCCTGGCAGTGGCGCCAGGGCTCGCGTGAGCACCGGCAGCGTGCCGCCCATCAAGCAAGCGGGCAGTGCCACCAGTACCGTGGGCAGCACCCAGGCGGCGAAGCCGGCATGTTCTTCTAGCCACGCAAAAGGTGCAGCGGCGGCACCCAATGCATAGGTGGTGCCAACCCCCAGCACGGCGACCCCGGCTTCAAGTGCCACACACAAAAGATAGGGGCGGCGCATGCGATCGGCACGTCGGCCAAAGGCCCAACCGCCCAGGGCCAAGCCGCCAAAGAAAGCGCTGATGCCAGCCGCCACGGCATGTACTTCCACACCGACGACCAACGAGAGCTGTTTGATCCACAGCACCTGGTAAACCAGTGCCGCCAGGCCAGAGGCAAAGAGCAGCAACGCAGGCCAGGCGATGGCAGCGGCGCTGATGTGGGCTGGTGTAGCCGACGAAGGGGGGGGCGATGGTTCGCCAGTGTTTTTTCTGCGGGGTGCGGTGGCCACGGTCATGGGCAGATTGGGTCTTCCTGTTGAATGTTCGTGTCGCATCTACGGCATTGCCGCCTTGCAGAACACACGTCAACCATGTGCTCTGCGAGGCGGGGGAGTCATCAAAAACCGTTTAAGGTCAGTTCGACTCCCCGCGCTTAAAGATCAAGCGAAGAGTGCTATCACTTCTTCTGATTCATGCGCTGTTCGATGATCTTGTTGACTCTGTCCTCCACCTGATCCACGCTGAAGCTGGCGGGCAGTTGGCTGGGGGGGTATTCAATGAAAGTCTCCAGAAAGACCGAGGCCTTCATGGTGGCGATCTCCGCCAAGTAGACGTTCTGCGTCACCCAGTCGTAGTACTGGTCAGATACCACGTCCGCGCGTTCGTATGGGTCCATGCGCAGGTTGAAGATTTTCGGAAAGCGCAAACAGGTGAAGGGGTTGGCCCATACCTGCATTCCGCCCGGTGCGCGCTGTTCGCAGAAGACGACTTTCCAGTTTTGGTAGCGCATGGCGACGAGTTTGGAGTCGTCATCGAAGTAGTAGAACTCTTCGCGCGCGCCCTTTTGCGACTTGCCGGTCAAGTAGTCGAGTTGGTTGTATCCGTCCAGGTGCACCTTGCCGCTTTTACTGCCGATGCTGGTGCCTTTTAGCAGCCGGTCTTTGACTGTCGTGTCGCCCGCAGCCGCCAGCAGTGTGGGGAACCAGTCAAGGCCAGAGAACATCTCTGTGGCTACTTCTCCCGCCTTGATCTTGCCTGGCCAACGCACCATGGCCGGCACGCGGAACGCGCCTTCCCAGTTGGTGTCTTTCTCGCTGCGGAAAGGTGTGGTGGCAGCATCGGGCCAAGAGAACTGGTTCGGCCCGTTGTCGGTGGTGTAGATCACGATGGTGTTGTCGGCGATCTTCAGGTCTTCCACTGCCTTCAGCAATTTGCCGACGTTGTTGTCCATCTCGATCATGCCGTCAGCGTACTCGTTGCCGGGCATGCCAGCTTGGCCTCGCATCGACTCACGCACGTGGGTGAACAAGTGCATGCGCGTGAAGTTCATCCAGGTGAAGAAAGGCTTGTCGGCGCTGACTTGCTTCTTCATGAATTCAATCGCGGCACCTGTGGTTTCGTCGTCGATGGTCTCCATGCGTTTGCGCGTGAGTGGGCCCGAGTCTTCGATCTTGCCGTCGGCCATCGCGTGCAGCACACCACGCGGCGAGAAGTTCTTGACGAACGGATCGTTCTTGTCTTTCGGCCAGTAGGGGCGCTCGGGTTCTTCTTCGGCATTCAAGTGGTACAGGTTGCCGAAGAACTCGTCGAAGCCGTGTTTGGTGGGCAGGTATTCGTCTTTGTCGCCCAGGTGGTTTTTACCGAACTGGCCTGTGGCGTAGCCCAGTGGCTTCAACGCTTCTGCAATGGTGATGTCGCGGTTTTGAAGCCCTACCGGCGCACCGGGCGCGCCCACTTTGGACAAACCAGTGCGTTTGGGCGTTTGCCCCGTGATGAAGCTGGAGCGCCCTGCTGTACAGCTGTTCTCGGCATAGTAGTCGGTGAACTTCATGCCCTCTTTAGCGATGCGGTCGATGTTGGGTGTCTTGTAGCCCACCACGCCATCACCATACGCACTGATGTTGGTCTGCCCCACGTCGTCACCAAAGATGACCAGGAAGTTGGGCTTCTTTGCAGCTTGCGCGTGCACGGCGGGTGATAACGCCAACGTACAACAACTGACCGCTGCCGCAAGCATCCAGCTTGCATAGCGGCGCACTCTGGGTATCGCATTTGTCATGGAACAACTCCTCTACGGTTTCATTACCAACTGCCAAAGACGTGCATGTCCATCGGTGAGATGAACATGCCCCTGATCTGCGCCGGTCTGGCGCCTTCTACTTCGGTCTGGTCAGGCTGATAGAACAGAAGAGAGCATCTCTTCTCGTCGGGTACTGACCACATGGCAACCCGTGCGGAGGGCTGCGCCACTGTCTTGTCGAACTTACCGATGGACGGCCGCTACGCTGTGGCGGCTTGCTGTACGTGAAGGCTGCTACGGGCCGCGCTGTGGAGATGTCGATAGAACGAGAGAGCGCGGCGAAACTTGAAAAAGTTGGGCCATCCTAGCGCTGAGAAAAATGCATGTCCAGTTGTATTTGCATCAACAATTTCTAAACTGAATGGTTGCTGCCGTGTTGTCGCAGTGCATTGCCTGCAAAGCGAATGTCCTGAATCGCCTTGTCGCAGTGCAGCAATGCGCTGCGAGTGATGGCTGGTTGGTGTTGTGTTTGCGCCATCGCGGTTGGCGAAAAAATGGGCCGCAGTAGATTTATGTTTCCCCACGAGACGGGTTACGGTAGGCTCGCGTTTCGCGTGAGCGGCCAACGTACAGCCGCCTTCGACCGTCTGGCCATCTGCACACTGAATCTTCTGTTGTTGTCTGTTGGTGTCGCGATGGAGCAAGCCTTGTGAATCCACTGCCGGCGTGTCATCTGCAATGCAGGTGGCCGGCAATTCAAGAAGGAACCTGCACATGAAGAGACGTATCCTTTGCGCCGCCACCTGCATGGCGATCTCACCCGCAGTCTTTGCCGACGAAGGCGGTGTGAGCTTCTGGCTGCCGGGGCAGATGGGCAGCCTGGCCGCAGCCCCTACCGAGCCCGGTTGGTCGATGCCCTCGGTGCTGTACCACACGCAACCCAGCGCCGAAAAAGACAAACAGTTTTTGACCGGCGGCAGAGTCACCGCAGGTTTGGATGCGAAGGCCACTTTGCTGTTCCTCGTGCCCACCTACACGTTTGCAGACCCTGTAGCGGGCGCACAAGCCTCGGTTGGCATGGGCTTCGCGTTGGGCAGCATGAAGACCGGCATAGACGCCACCTTGTCTGGGCCGAATGGTGGCGCACTGAGCGGCGGCACCAGTGAGTCCACCAGTGGTGGCTCAGACCTCTACCCCACGGCTTCGCTGAAGTGGAACAAAGGCGTGCACAACTACATGGCCTACACCATGATGGGCGTGCCGGTGGGCGCCTACCAGAAGGGGCGCCTGGCCAACTTGGGTACCAACCATTGGTCGGTGGACGCAGGCGGCGGCTACACCTACTTGAACCCGAAAGAGGGCAACGAGTTTTCCGCCGTGTTGGGCTTGACCTACAACTTCAAGAACAACGATACCGATTACAAAAACGGTGTGGACGCGCATTTGGATTGGGGCGCTTCGCACTTTGTGACGCTCACCACGCACGTGGGGCTGGTCGGTTATTTCTATAACCAGGTGGGCAACGACAGCGGCTCGGGCGCCACGCTGGGCGACTTCAAATCGCGCGTCGCAGCCGTGGGGCCGCAAGTGGGCTACTTCTTCCCAGTGGGTGGACGCAAGTGGTACATCAACGTCAAAGGCTACTGGGAGTTTGACGCCAAGAACCGGCCCGAAGGCTGGAATGTCTGGACCTCGTTGGTCATCCCTTTTGGCGCGGGCGCAAAGTAGGCGTGATAGGTGGTGACCAAGGGTTTGGTCACCACCAAGCCCCGGTCTGTTTTCATCAGCGTTGCCTGGCCTGTGGCGCGCTTTCCCCTGTTTGATTTTGTTCCTGTCATGAGGAGATGTCGACATGAGAAGAAATGTGCAGACCATGGCTGTTTTGTGGCTGGCCGGCGCAGCCGCTGCCACTGTGTTGGGCCATGCGTGGGCCGCCACCGCTTCACCCTCTGCGGCCACTGCCTCCGTATCACCCAATGACGGCACCAGCGTGATTGCGGGTGAGACGCCGTGGCCGCACACCGTGGTCTTGGGCAACACCACCCTTACGGTGTACGCACCGCAGTTGGATGCTTGGGACGGCATCAAGCTCACAGGGCGTTTGGCGGTGCAAGTGCAGGTGGGCAAAGACAAACCGGTGACCCACTTCGGCATCTTGACGCTGGACGCGCGCACCCTCGTCGACAAGGGCACACGTGTGGTCACCATTGACCAGGCAGTGATCCAGAAGGCCGACTTTCCCTCGGTGCCGCCAGCAGACGCCAAGCGTTGGTCCGATGCCATCGCGCGCGATTTGAACGGCAAGTCGCGCACCATTGCGCTCGACCGGCTGGAGGCGCAGATGGCCATCTCGGGGGCGGTCAAGGCCAGCGAGCACAAGCCGCTGCGCAATGACGCGCCGCAGTTTGTGTTCTCGCGCATGCCAGCCATGTTGATCAGCATAGACGGCAGTCCTGTGTACCGGGCCCTGCAAGGTCTGCCGTATGAGCGTGTGATCAACACCCGGCCGTTGTTGCTGCGCGATTCGACCGGCACGCATTACCTCAAAGTGCTGGATGGCTGGATGAGCGCCACATCACTCGCGGGGCCGTGGGCGGTGCTGGAGAATCCCGCCGCCAGCTTGGGCGCCGCTTTCAAACAGGCCAGTGATGCCCACTTGATTGACCCGCTCACTGGCCAGACCGCAGCCGACAAACCGGCGCCATCGCTGAAGCAGTTTGTGCCCGCGATCTACACCGTGACCAGCCCCACCGAACTGGTGGTGACCGATGGCGAGCCGCGCTACGTGCCGATTGCCGGGACCGAGTTGCTGTATGTGGAAAATACCACCGGGCGCATTTTCAAATCGGTCACAGACAACCAGACTTACGTGTTGGTGTCGGGCCGTTGGTTTCGCGCGCCAAACGAGCAAGGGCCGTGGGCGTACGTGGCGGCCAACGCGCTGCCTGCCGACTTTGCCAAGATACCGGACGACAGCCCGATGGAGAACGTGTTGGCCTCCGTGGCCGGCACACCACAAGCGCGTGAAGCTGCCGTGGCCGTGACCGTGCCGCAAACCGCTGCTGTGAAGATTGCGGGCACACAACTCACGCCGCCGCGTTTTGATGGCGACCCAGTGCTCAAGCCGATTACCGGGACCACGTTGGAATATGTGTCGAACACGGCCACGCCGATCATCCGCGTGGGGCCGAACAGTTTTTACGCGCTGCAAAACGGCGTGTGGTTTACCGGGCCTGCGTTGCGCGGCACGTGGACAGTGGCCACTTCGGTGCCCGCCGTGATCTACACCATTCCACCCAGTTCGTCGCTCTACTACGTGACCTTCGTCACCATCTATGCGGTGAGTGGCGGCACGGTGTACGTGGGCTTTACGCCCGGCTACCAGGGTACCTACATCGACCCCGTGACCGGCGTGGTGGTGTATGGCACCGGCTACGTCTACGACCCTTGGACGGGCGCTGTGTGGTACGGCGCATCGCCCACCTACGGCTATGCCGCATCGGTGGCCTACACACCCTGGAGCGGCTGGGCCGTGGGCTTTGGTTTTGGTTGGTTCTGGGGTGCGGCCACGGTGGCTTGGGGTTGGGGCTGGGGACCTTATCCGTATTGGGGGCCTTGGGCTTATCCGGCTTGGGGCGCAGCCTGGGGACCGCGCGGCGGGGCGGTGGCGTGGGGGCCTGGCGGCTGGGCCGGGTACTCGGGCAACATCTATTCGCAGTGGGGCAACCGCGCCACGGTGTCGCGCGTGGCCGGTGGCTACAACGCCTGGACGGGCAATGCCTGGGCAGGGCAGGTGGGCGCGTCGTACAACTCGCGCACCGGCATTGCGTCTGCCGGGCAACGCGGGGGCGTGCAAAACGTTTACTCCGGCAACTACGCTGGTGGTGCCCGCGGCGGCGCTGTGGGCCCAGGCGGCAATGCCATCGTGGGTGAACGCGGCACGGCGGGCAATGCGTACAACGGCAACCAGGTGTCGGGCAACCGGGGCGCTTTCTACAACCAGAACACTGGCGAGGTGACGCGGTTTGGCGGCGCCACTGGCGCGGACGGAGGCCACGTGGGCCACGTAGGTGACGACGTGTATGCGGGCAAAGACGGCAACGTCTACCGCAACACGGGCGAGGGCTGGCAGAAGTTCACGCCGGGCAGTGGTTGGCAGGGGGCGCCGGGGGGAACGCAGGGCCAAGCCACCCGAGATGCCACCGGCGGCCTTGGCAGCAGCGAGCGCCCCGCGCATCTGGACCAGGATCGCACGGCACGGCAGTTTGGCGGCGACCGGGCCGCAGGCTTGCGCAACTCGTCGGCCGGGATGAACCGCTCGTTTGGTGGGGGTGGTTTCCATGGCGGCGGTGGTTTCAGGCGCCGATAGCCTTTGCTGCTTTTTTGACGGCGACGGGCGTCGAACAAACCCAAAGGGAATAAATGATGAACTTCCTGCGAACGTCGGCTGGTTCCGCCTGTTTGGCTTTGATGACGCTGCTGTTGGGTGGGCTGTGCCAGCCCGCCTGGGCCATGCTGGAAGGTTTCACCGACCCGCAAGACGGCCACATCGACATCTCCGACTGGCTGGTGGAGCGCAAGGGCTTCCTGCCGATTCCTATCGTCATCACCGAACCGGCCGTGGGCTACGGTGGCGGTGTGGCGCTGATGTTCTTGCGCAACTCGATGGCCGAGTCTGCGCAGAAGGCCAAGGAAACGGGCTTGCAGGTGCCGCCCGATATCTGGGTCTTTGGCGCGGCCGCTACCGAGAACGGCACCAAGGCAGCCTTTGCGGGCGGCATGATGAGTTTTGACGAAGGTCGCTACAAGTACCGTGGTGGCATTGGCCGCGCCGATGTCAACCTGGCGTATTACGGTGTAGGTGGAGCGGGTGGTGGTAGCCGTGGTGCAACCGGCATCGACTATTCGCTCGACGGCTGGATGTCCAGCCAGCAAGTGCTACGCCGCCTGGGCCAAAGCGACAACTGGCTGGGCCTGCGCTGGATCTACATGGACCTGAACAGCAAGCTCGACATCAGCGGCAACCCCAACGCCAACCTGCAGCCGAACGACGCTACCCGCAAAGCCTCGGGCATTGGCCTGACGCTGGAGCACGATTCACGCGACAACATCTTCACGCCCACCAGCGGCTGGACCGGCGCCATCGACGCCACTTTCTACGACCCCGATTGGGGCAGCGCCACCACCTTTCAAAGTTACCGTGGCCACGTGTTTTCGTATTGGCCCGTGACCAAGACCGTGGTGGTGGGTGCGCGGCTTGATGGGCGTAGTGCGCGCGGGCGCGTGCCGTTCTACATGCTGCCCTTCATCGACATGCGCGGCATTCCGGCGGCGCGTTACCAAGACCAGAACACGGCGGTGGCCGAGACCGAAGTGCGCTGGGACTTCATGCCGCGCTGGGCCGCCATTGGCTTCATTGGGGCCGGGCGCGCCTGGGGCCGTAAAACCGAGTTTGGCGATGTGGGCTCGGCTGTGGCTAAAGGGGTGGGCGTGCGTTACCTGATCGCGCGCAAGCTGGGGCTGTGGGTGGGCGTGGACTACGCGCGTGGGCCCGAGGGCAACACGGGCTACATCCAGGTGGGGAGCGCGTGGCGCTAGTTCAAGCGGTGCGTGGTGCCAGCCAGGCCGGCACCAATTCCTGAATCAATTCCAACATCGCGCGTTGTGTGGCGGTGGTAGGGCGCTGGGCGCTCACGGCAATACACAGTTGGCTGCGCAGCGCCGGGTCATGGATGGGGCGGGTGGTGTAAGCCCCGGCCTGGCCCGAGGTGGTGACCGCGTTCATCGACAACACCGCGCTGCCCGCGCCATCGGCCACCAAGTCGAGGATAGCGGGCACGCCGTCGATCTCCAGTGCAATCTTCGGTTCGCAGCCAATGTTGGCCAGCTCAGACTCGACCATGGTGCGGATGGCATTCGGCCGGGTGGGGATCACCAGCGGCAACGCGGCCAGCGCGCGCAGGCTGATGCCGGTCGACTCATCCACCGGTTCGCCTTCGCTGCGCCGCTGCACCAGAAACAGCGGCTCTTCCAGCAGCGGCATACATTCCACGCCGGGTGTGGGCGTGGGGTTGTAGAGCAGGGCGATGTCGAGCCGACCGCTGACCAGCGAGTCTTGCATCGCCAGCGACAGGCTCTCGGTGATGGACAAGGCGGCCTGCGGCAGGCGCACGCGAAACTCGCGCGTCAGCGGCACCGTCAGCACCTTGGCCACGCTGGGCGGCAGGCCGATGGCGACGCGGCCTTCCAATGCGCCGCGCAGGCGGCCCAACTCATCGCGCGCGCGCTGCACCTGGTGCAATATGCCGCGGCCGTGCTCCAGTAGTACTTTTCCGGCTTCGGTGGGCGTGGCGCCACGGCCGTTGCGCAGCAGCAGGTTTTGCCGCAACTCCACTTCGAGCATGCGCACGTGCCGGCTCAACAGCGGCTGGGGAATGCCGAGCGCCGTGGCGGCGCGGGTAAAGCTGCCTAGCTCGGCCACACGCACAAAAGATTCGATCTGCTTCAGGTCCATGGTCGCTTCAATGGTGCAAAACAGACATGAATCGAGGGTTAACCCTTGGCATGACGATTGCTAAGTTTTTGATATCCAATTATCAGCTATCTAAATTCGTTCTAGTAGATAGTGGCTTTGCCGTGGGCGCTGCAGAGGGGGGCTCCCTAAAATTTCCGTTCATGCAATCAGCCTCCTTCTCTCTAGGTTTGTGCCTCGGCGCAACCGCTGCTTTTGGCCGCGCGCCAACGTCGATTTCGTTTAATGCATGTTGCGGGGGGCTGGTATGAAGCCCCGCAACACCGCCGCTTCAGCGCAGAAGACCGACGTGCAGGTGTTCCTCAACACCCACGGTTTCTCTGGCTACCAGTGGCTGATTTTTGGCCTGTGTTTCATGGTGGTGCTGCTCGACGGCTTTGACACCGCCGCCATCGGCTACATCGCACCGTCGCTCGTGGGCGAGTGGGGCGTGAGCAAACCGGCACTGGCGCCCGTGCTGAGCGCGGCGCTTTTTGGCTTGGCCGGTGGCGCCTTGAGCGCTGGCCCGCTGGCCGACCGCCTGGGCCGCCGCACCGTGCTGCTGGCCTCGGTGTTTGTGTTTGGCGCTGCGTGCCTGGCTTCCGGCTACGTGAACACGCTGACCGAGTTGACCGTGCTGCGCTTCGTCACCGGCCTGGGCCTGGGTGCCGCCATGCCCAACGCCGTCACGCTGACCAGCGAGTTCTGCCCGGACCGCCAGCGCGCCATGTTGACCAACGCCATGTTCTGCGGCTTTCCGCTGGGTGCAGCGTTTGGCGGCTTTTTGGCGTCGTGGATGATCCCGCAATGGGGTTGGCGCAGCGTGTTGCACCTGGGCGGCGTGGTGCCGCTGGTGCTGTTTGTGGTGATGCTGTTGGCGTTGCCCGAGTCGGTGCGCTACATGGTGGCCAAGGGCCAGCCGGTCGAACGTATTCGTCGCGTCCTGGCGCGCATCTCGGCCACGGCGGCGGACGCCACCAGTTTTGTATTGACCGAAACCCGCGCCGATGTGGCTGCCAAAAGCGGCCTGGGCGTGGTGCTGAGCCCGCGCTACCGCACCGGCTCGCTGATGCTCTGGTTGGCCTACTTCATGGGCCTGGTGATCTTCTACGCGCTGATCAACTGGATGCCCATCCTGTTCAAAGAAGCCGGCATGTCGCCGCAAAAAGCCACCTTGGTGTCGGCGCTGTTCCCGCTGGGCGGCGTGGGTGCCATTGCCTTCGGCTGGCTGATGGACCGCTTCAACGCCAACCGTGTGATTGCATTGGGTTTTGCGCTCACCGCGCTGGCCGTGTTCATGGTGGGCCAATTGATTGGTGAAGATGGCGCCTTGGTCTTGATGGTCTTTGTGGCTGGTGCCATCATGAACACCGCACAATCATCACTGCCCGCATTGGCCGCTGCGTTCTACCCCACGCAAGGTCGGGCAACCGGTGTGTCGTGGATGCTGGGCATCGGCCGCTTCGGTGGCATTGCGGGCTCTTTCCTGGTGGCGCAGTTGACGGCGCACCAGATGGGCTTTGCCGGCATCTTCACGGTGGTGGCGATTCCTGGTTTGATTGCCGCTGCGGCGTTGCTGGTCAAACAGTGGGCGCACCCCGAGGCGGCGCATGCGGATGGCGAGCGTGAAGTTGCACCCCGTGGTGTGGCCGCGCACTGAGATACCGAATTCGTTTTAGAGTCGTTTTTAAATACTGCAAGCTGAACTGGAGACACCATGATCATCGACTGCCACGGCCACTACACCACCGCGCCCAAGGCGCTGGAAAACTGGCGCAACCAACAGATCGCGGGCATCAAAGACCCGTCGGTCATGCCCAAAGTGGCCGACCTGAAGATCAGCGATGACGAGCTGCGCGAGTCGATTGAGACCAACCAACTGCGCCTGATGAAAGAGCGCGGCAGCGACCTGACCTTGTTCTCGCCGCGTGCCAGCTTCATGGCGCACCACATCGGCGACTTCAACGTGTCGTCCACCTGGGCGTCGATCTGCAACGAGCTGTGCTACCGCGTTTCGCAACTGTTCCCCGACAACTTCGTGCCCGTGGCCATGTTGCCGCAGTCGCCTGGTGTTGACCCCGCCACCTGCATTCCAGAGCTGGAAAAATGCATCAAGGAATACGGCAACGTCGGTATCAACCTGAACCCCGATCCGAGCGGCGGCCACTGGGAGTCGCCCCCGCTGTCGGACAAGGCCTGGTTCCCCATCTACGAAAAGATGGTGGAGTACGACATCCCCGCGATGATCCACGTCAGCACCAGCTGCAACCCGGCTTTCCACACCACCGGCGCCCACTACCTGAACGCCGACACCACGGCCTTCATGCAGTGCCTGACGTCCGACTTGTTCAAGGAATTCCCCACGCTGCGTTTCCTGATTCCGCACGGCGGCGGCGCAGTCCCTTACCACTGGGGCCGTTTCCGTGGCCTGGCGCAAGAGCTGAAGAAGCCACTGCTGCAAGACCACTTGCTGAACAACATCTTCTTCGACACCTGCGTGTACCACCAGCCCGGCATCGATCTGCTGAACACCGTGATCCCGGTGAAGAACGTGCTGTTCGCGTCTGAAATGATTGGCGCCGTACGCGGCATCGACCCCGAGACTGGCAACTACTACGACGACACCAAGCGCTACATCGAAGCCAGCAAGATCCTGAGCGACGACGACCGCTACCAAATCTACGAAGGCAACACGCGCCGCGTGTTCCCACGCCTGGATGCGATCCTCAAGGCCAAGGGCCTGTAATCCCTCCAGCGCCTTCCACATTCATCACCCCATTTAGGAGACCGAACATGAGCACTCCCATGAACAACCTCGGCATCGTCAAGCGCAACATCGTGCGTGCCGACAAGGCTGCCGTCGAAAAACTGTCACGCTTCGGCGTGGCCACCATCCACGAGGCCATGGGCCGCGTGGGCCTGATGAAACCTTACATGCGCCCCATCTACACCGAAGCGGCGATCTGCGGCACGGCCGTCACCGTGTTGCTGCAACCCGGCGACAACTGGATGATGCACGTGGTGGCCGAGCAACTGCAGCCTGGCGACGTGGTCGTGGCCGCTTGCACCACCGACAACGAAGACGGCTTCTTCGGCGACCTGTTGGCCACCTCGTTCCAGGCGCGCGGCGCCAAGGGCCTGGTCATCGACGGCGGTGTGCGCGACGTGAAAGACCTGACCGCCATGGACTTCCCGGTGTTCAGCCGCGCCATCAACGCCAAGGGCACTATCAAGGCCACGCTCGGCTCGGTGAACATTCCCGTGGTGTGCGCTGGCGCCCAGGTGAACCCTGGCGACGTGATCATTGCCGACATTGACGGCGTGGTGGTGGTGCCGGCCGCGCTGGCCCAGCAAGTGGCCGACGCTGCTGAAGCACGCGAAAACCTGGAAACCGACAAGCGCGCCAAGTTGGCTGGCGGCGTGCTCGGCCTGGACATGTACAACATGCGCGGCCCGCTGGAAAAAGCCGGCCTGAAGTACATCGACTAATCGGTCGACCAAGCCTTCATGCGTTGAAAAAAGCAGGGCAGCCTTTGCCCTGCATCAACCATCATCAAACTTTCTGCCAGCCCAGCCCCGGGCACATTTAAGCTGCAGCACGTTCAACTTAAATGCGCTGCATGCATAGCAAAGAGACAGGAACACATCCCATGGATACGCCCGCATTCACCAAGACCCCCGGTTGGCTCGACTGGTACAACGGCCCGGCCAAACCGAAATTCAAACTGCCCGCAGGCGCGGTGGACGCGCATTGCCACGTCTTCGGCCCTGGTGCCGAATTCCCCTACGCGCCAGAGCGCAAATACACCCCGTGTGATGCGTCGAAGCAGCAGCTCTACGCGCTGCGCGACCACCTGGGCTTCGCCCGCAACGTGGTGGTGCAAGCCACCTGCCACGGTGCCGACAACCGCGCCATGGTCGATGCGCTGGTGCATTCCGGCGGCAAGGCGCGTGGCGTGGCCACCGTCAAGCGCAGCGTGAGCGACGCCGAGTTGCAAGCCATGCACGAAGCCGGTGTGCGCGGCGTGCGCTTCAACTTCGTCAAGCGCCTGGTGGACTTCACGCCAAAGGACGAACTGCTGGAAATCGCCTCGCGCATTGCCCCGCTGGGCTGGCACGTGGTGATCTACTTTGAAGCGGTGGATCTGCCCGAGCTGTGGGACTTCTTCACCGCACTGCCCACCACCGTGGTGGTCGACCACATGGGCCGCCCCGATGTGAGCAAACCTGTGGACGGCCCCGAGTTCGCGCTGTTCGAGAAGTTCATGCGTGAACACAAGAACGTGTGGTCCAAGGTGAGCTGCCCCGAGCGCCTGAGCGTGACCGGCCCCAAGGCCCTGAACGGTGAACAAAACGCCTACCAGGACGTGATCCCGTTCGCGCGCCGCATCGTCGAGCAGTTCCCCGATCGCGTGTTGTGGGGCACCGATTGGCCACACCCCAACCTCAAGGACCATATGCCCGATGACGGCTTGCTGGTCGACTTTATTCCGCACATTGCCACCACGCCTGAGCTGCAGCAAAAGCTCTTGGTGGACAATCCCATGCGTCTGTACTGGCCTGAGGAAAAGTAAAAATGTCGCTCAACAAAAACTACCTGGACGTGCCCGGCACGACCATCTTCGACGCCGAGCAAAGCCGCAAGGGTTACCACCTGAACCAGTTTTGCATGTCGCTCATGAAGGCCGAGAACCGCGCGCGCTTCAAGGCTGATGAACGTGCCTACCTGGACGAGTGGGCCATGACCGAAGAGCAGAAGCAGGCCGTGCTGGCCCGCGACCTGAACCGCTGCATCGCGGCTGGCGGCAACATCTACTTCCTCGCCAAAATTGGCGCCACCGATGGCCGCAGCTTCCAGCAAATGGCCGGCTCCATGACCGGCATGACGGAAGAGGAATACCGCAACATGATGATCCACGGCGGCCGCTCGGCAGAGGGCAATCGCGTCATTGGTGAGCACGGTGACGCGCAAGCCGACCGTCAGCCCCAGGGCAGTGCCGGCAAGAAATAAGGAATAAGAAAATGGCCAAAATTACCGCCAGCGTTTTCACCTCGCACGTGCCCGCCATCGGCGCCGCGCTCGACCTGGGCAAGACCCAGGAAGACTATTGGAAGCCGGTCTTCCAAGGTTACGAGTACGGCAAGCAATGGATGAAGGACAACAAGCCCGACGTGATCTTCCTGGTCTTCAACGACCACGCCACGGCCTTCAGCCTGGACATGATCCCAACGTTTGCCATCGGCACCGCTGATTCGTACCAACCCGCCGACGAAGGTTGGGGCCCGCGCCCCGTGCCCGTGGTGCAGGGTCATGCGGAACTGGCTTCGCACATTGCGCAGTCGGTCATTCAGCAAGACTTTGACCTGACCATCGTCAACAAGATGGACGTGGACCACGGCCTGACCGTGCCGCTGTCGCTGATGTGCGGCCAGCCGCCCCAGAGCGATTTCAAGTGGCCTTGCCCGGTGATCCCGTTCGCCGTGAACGTGGTGCAGTACCCCGTGCCGTCTGGTCAGCGCTGCCTGAACCTGGGCAAAGCCATCCGCAAGGCCGTGGAAAGCTTTGACGAAGATTTGAACGTGCACATCTGGGGCACGGGCGGCATGAGCCACCAGTTGCAAGGCCCGCGTGCGGGTCTGATCAACCGCGAGTGGGACAACGCTTTCATGGACGAGATGATTGCCAACCCCGAAGGCGCAGCCAAGATTCCGCACATCGACTACGTGCGTGAAGCCGGTAGCGAAGGCATCGAACTGGTGATGTGGCTGATCGCGCGCGGCGCGATGGGCGACCTCGCTGGCGGCCCCGCACCCAAGGTCAAACACCGCTTCTACCATGTGCCTGCGAGCAACACGGCCGTTGGCCATCTCATCCTAGAGGAGTCATAGGCTCACCCCCAGGCTTCGCGCACTGCGTGTCGCTTTCGCCAACCCCCTGCAAGGGGGCAACGCAGGCGGCCTGGCAAAGCCAGTTCCGCCGCGTTCTCGTATGAACGCATTTGTTTGATACGCCGTAGGTGGCGTATACCAACTTGGAGTTAAAAATATGAAACCAATCAAAGTAGCCCTGGCCGGTGCCGGCGCGTTCGGCATCAAGCACTTGGACGGCATCAAGAACATCGACGGCGTGGAAGTCGTGTCGCTGATCAGCCGTGATCTGGAAAAGACCAAGGAAGTGGCGGCCAAGTACGGCATTGGCCACGTCACCACCGACCTGGCCGATTCGTTGGCTTTGAAGGAAGTGGACGCCGTGATCCTGTGCACGCCCACGCAAATGCACGCCGAGCAAACCATGGCTTGCCTGAAGGCTGGCAAACACGTGCAAGTGGAGATTCCACTTTGCGACGTGCTGAAAGACGGCCAATCGGTTGCTGCACAAGCCAAGACTTCCGGCTTGGTGGCCATGGTGGGCCACACCCGCCGCTTCAACCCCAGCCACCAATATGTGCACAACAAGATCAAGGCCGGCGAATTCAACATCCAGCAAATGGATGTGCAGACCTACTTCTTCCGCCGCACCAACATGAACGCGCTGGGCCAGGCCCGTAGCTGGACCGACCACTTGCTGTGGCACCACGCAGCGCACACGGTCGATCTGTTTGCTTACCAAGCTGGCAGCCCCATCGTCAAGGCGAATGCGGTGCAAGGCCCGATCCACCCCACGCTGGGCATTGCGATGGACATGAGCATCCAGCTCAAGGCCGCCAACGGTGCCATCTGCACGCTGTCGCTGTCGTTCAACAACGATGGTCCGCTGGGCACGTTCTTCCGCTACATCGGCGACACCGCGACCTACATCGCGCGTTATGACGATTTGGTGAACGGCAAGGAAGAGAAGATTGACGTGTCCAAGGTGGACGTGAGCATGAACGGCATTGAGCTGCAAGACCGCGAGTTCTTCGCCGCCATCCGTGAAGGCCGCGAACCGAATTCGAGTGTGGCCAGCGTGTTGCCTTGCTACCAAGTGCTGCACGACCTGGAGCAGCAACTCAACGCAGGCTGATCCCACTCCAGCGCTGAACGCAAAGGGGCTGACCGAATCATTCGGTCAGCCCCTTTTTGCATGGCGTGCGGTGGTGCGACTAGTAGCTGCTGCCGCTGCTGACGGGCGCAGGGGCCGGCTTCGGAGGTGCTGGTAACGGAACGGGGTACTTGGCGAAAGCGGCGGCTACTGCTGCGTGGATGGCGGGCTCGATCTGGTTCAGCTCTTTTTCGGTCACGGTATCGGTGACTACGCCTTCCCACACCATCTTCTTGGCGGCGGCATCCACCACGTCGATGTTCAGCGTGCCCTCGGTGTAGGGGGTGGTGATGGTCTGGTCGTTGTACATCGCCCAACCGCCATACATGCCAGTGCGGTAACCGTAGTAGCCGCCTTGCATGCCCCAGCCGACGGGCACCGTGTCGACCTGCAGTTTTTGTGTGAGCCGGGCGTTGAAGTTGATCAACAGTTGCGCTTCGCTGCCACCTAAGCGCAGGCCACGGGCTTCGAGTTCGCGCTGCGTGGCTGCAATGAGGTTTTGCGACACGATGCTTTGGTAGCCGTTTTTATCGGTGCCCAAAGGCTTGGCGAAGGTGAAGGTTTTGAATTTGGTGAAGTCGACCGTCTGGTCGTAACTCACGCGGGCTGTGGGGCCCACGGCGCAACCGGTTAACAACAGGGCCGCAGCCATGGCGACGGGCGCTGCGATTCGGGTTCTGAAAGCGAAATGCATTGAAAGTCCCTTCGGTTGTATGGCGCTCACCGGAGTTGGAGCGCCGGTCTGGTCAAACGGGTTTCATCGTAGGGGGCCTGCATGGGGCTTGGGCTGCCCAGGTGCGTTCTTTGTAGAGTGTTGCCGATGGCGTGGTGGCCTGTCGAGCGCTATTGTGTGGTGGCAACCAGGGCAGTTCAAGCGGACGGCCAACGGGCGTTTAAACCACAGTATTTACCCTGGGTGGGCTGATTTTGGGTGCTACTGAAAATATAGCTACTCGCGCCCAAACCGTCTGCCATGTTGGTCGGTTGCACCCAAAATGTTTGCATAACTTTACCGTTGGCTTGCAAAGCACACCACCCTGTTAATTAAACGAGGGTCCGGCTGGCCCTATGATTTCAGTTAGCTGGGCTAACCATTGGAAAATCACAACGATTTGAGCGTTGGAGTCACCCAACGTTAGGCTGAAGCTGGCGCCGCCCCCCAGTTTTGAACCCCTTTTTGGAGCCGTTTGTGCCCGCCTCGCCCGGAATTTCAATTCCAGTAGAAGAACACGCCGCCATGGTGATGGACGTGGTGCCGGCCGTCATGGACACCATTCGCAGCGCCATGCGCCTGAGTGCCGGGGCCAACCTGTCGGTGCCGCAGTTTCGCTGCCTCAACTTCATTGCGCGTGAGCCCGGTTGCGCCGTGGGCGAAGTCGCCGCCTTTTTGGGCGTGACCATGCCTACCGCTTCCGCCATGGTGGATCGGCTGGTGCGTGCTGACCTAGTCGTCCCCCAAACTTCAACCCACGACCGGCGCCGGTCACAACTGCAGGCCACACCCTCTGGCCTGGCGCAACTCGAAGAAATCCAGATGGGCGCACAAGGTCATCTGGAAGAAATTTTGTCTGCCTGTTCCCCGCAGGAACTGCAGACTCTGCAAGCTGGACTGGCCGTTCTAGGCCAGGCCTTTAAACCCGAACGACCTTCCGAACTCCGTCTCGACGCCGCGTAACCATGAAGACCGCCCCTACACGTATGAATATCCTCTACAGCTTGGCGCTCGTCGCTCTGCTGGGCTTGACCGGCTGCTCGGATAAGCCAGCAGGCGCCGCGCCTGAAGCTGCTGCAGGGGCCAAGCCCGCTGCGTCTGCTCCTGGCGGCGCTGGTACCGGCGCCCCCGTTACGGTCACCACGGTGCGCGCCCAGCAGCGCGATCTGCCGGTGCTGCTGACCGCCACCGGCACCGTCACGCCGTTGACCAGCGTGGACGTGAAGGCACAGGTCACCAGCGTGGTGGCGCAGGTGCTCATCAAGGAAGGGCAGTTCGTCAAAGCGGGTGAGGCGATGTTCATCCTCGACTCGCGCACCGATGAAGCCAACCTGGCCAAGGCGCGTGCCCAGCTCGCCAAAGACAACGCATCGCTGGCCGACGCACGCCGCCAACTGGCGCGCAGCCAAGATCTGTTTGCACAGAAGTTCGTGTCGCAAGGCGCGGTAGACACCTCGCAGGCGCAGGTCGATGCCCTGGCCGCGACCATCAGCGCCGACCAGGCGGCCATCGACGCTGCCAAGGTGGCGCTGTCTTATGACCGCGTTTCCGCACCCCACTCGGGGCGAGCTGGCCAAGTGGTGGTCTACCCCGGTAGCGTGGTGCAGGCCAACGTGACCACGCTGGTCACCATCACCCAACTCAGCCCCATCGGCGTGGCCTTCAGCCTGCCGCAGCGTAATTTGACGGACGCGCTGGGCGCTCTGAAGGGGGGCGGCTCGGCGGTCACGGCCAAGCTGGCCGATGGCGGCGGCAGCTTCCAAGGGCGGCTGCAGTTTGTCGACAACCTGGTGGACGCCAGCTCCGGCTCGGTCAAAGCCAAGGCGGTGTTCGATAACAACGACAACAAACTCTGGCCCGGCGCATTTGTCGAGGTGTCGCAAACCATCCGCCTGTTAAAAGACGCGGTGATCGTGCCCGAAGCGGCGCTCATCCAGGGCGCACGCGGCACGGTGCTCTACACCATGGTCGATGGTGTGGCCGTGTCCAAACCCATCAAGGTGGAATATTCACAAGGGCTGGACGCTGCCGTGACCGGCATCAACGCGGGCGACGTGGTAGTGGTCGACGGCAAACAAAACGTACGCCCCGGCTCGCGTTTGGTAGAGCGCGCCGCTGCAGCAGATAAAGACAAAGACGCGAAGAAATCTCCCGCTGCCCCCGCCGCTGCTCCTGCAACCGGCACCGACACCACCAAACCCGCCGCACCATGAACTTCTCCGAGATCTTCATCCGCCGTCCGGTGATGACGGTGCTGCTCAACCTGGCCATTGTGTTGGCCGGGGTGATTGGTTACCGCAGCATTCCGGTAGCCGCTTTGCCGAGCTACGACACGCCGGTGATCAACGTGTCGGCCTCGCTGCCGGGGGCCAGCCCCGAGACAATGGCCAGCTCGGTGGCGCTGATTCTGGAAAAACAATTCCAGACCGTGCCGGGGCTCAAAACCATCAGTTCCACCAGCACGCTGGGCTCGACTTCGCTGACGCTGGAGTTCGACCAGAACCGCAACATCGATGCGGCGGCGGTGGACGTGCAAGCGGCCTTGCTGCGCGCACAACGCTCGTTGCCCACCGACATGACCAACCCGCCGTCGTACCGCAAGGTCAACCCGGCGGACGCCCCGATTCTGCTGGTGGCGCTAACCTCGCCATCGCTCACCCCGGCCGACCTGCAGGACTTTGCCGAGCACTTGATCTCGCCCACGTTCTCCACCATCGACGGTGTGGCGCAGGTCAACATCTTCGGCTCCAAGCGCTACGCCGTGCGTGTGCGCATCAACCCCCAAGCCCTGGCGGTGCGCAACATCGGCCTGGACGAGCTGAGCACGGTTTTGCGCACGGCCAACGTCAACACGCCCGTGGGCACGTTTGAAGGCCCAGCCCAGACGCTGGTGCTGCAAGCCAACCGGCAATTGCGCAACGCGGCAGACTTTGCCGAGCTGATCGTCAGTAACAAGGGCGGCAACACTGTGCGCCTGCGCGACGTGGCCAAGGTGGAAGACAGCCTGGAAACCGTCAAGAGCTGGGCCACGCTGAACGGCGAAAACTCCATCACCCTGGCGGTGCAACGCCAGCCCGGCGCCAACACCGTGAAGGTGGTCGATGCGCTGCTCGCCGCGCTGCCCAACCTGCAGGCGCAGATGCCGCAGTCGGTGCAGATGACGCCGGTGAACGACCGCTCGAAGTCGGTGCGCGAGGCGCTGCACGATGTGTCGCTCACCCTCTTAGGCACCATCGTGCTGGTGGTGCTGGTGATCTTCTTGTTCTTGCGCCGCTTTGTGGCCACGGTGATTCCGGCGCTGTCGCTGCCGGTGTCGCTGGTGGGCGCGGTGGCTTTGTTGTGGGGCTTGTCGTACAGCCTGGACAACATCTCTCTGCTGGGCCTGACGCTGGCCGTGGGCCTGGTGGTGGACGATGCGATTGTGGTGCTGGAAGAAATCATCCGCCTGGTGGAAGAGGGCGAAGACCCGTTCCAGGCGGCGCTGAAGGGCTCGCGTGCGGTGGGCTTCACCATCATCTCCATGTCCACCTCGCTGATCGCGGTGTTCATCCCCATCTTCTTCATGCCCGGCGTGATCGGCCTGTTGTTCCACGAGTTTGCCGTGGTGGTGGGCTTGTCGATTGTGGTGTCGGCGTTTGTGTCGCTGACCCTGGTGCCGATGTTGGCCAGCCGCTTCCTGAGCGACGAAACCCACAAGAAGCCACCAGGCCGCATCGTGCATTCGTTCGAGGTCGGCTTCAACGCTGTGCTGGCCGGCTACACGCGCGCGCTTGACCTCGCGTTGCGCCATCGCGTGGCAGTGATGGGCGTGGCCGCTATCACCTTTGCGTTGACCATTTGGTTGGCGATGATCATCCCCAAGGGCTTCTTCCCGGAAGAAGACATTGGCCAGATCCAGGTGACCACCGAAGCCTCGGAAGATATCTCGTTCCCCGCCATGGTGAAGCTGCAAGAGGCCGCTGCCGCCATCGTGCGTGCCGACCCGAATGTGGCGGCCGTGAGCTCGTTCAACGGCGGCAACGGTTCGCAAAACACCGGGCGCATGTTCATCACGCTCAAGCCGCAAAACGAACGCCCCAAGATGAAAGAAGTGGTGGAGGGCCTGCGCAAGAAGCTGCGTGGCCTGGCGGGCATCAACGTCTTCATGCGGCCGGTGCAAAACCTGCAACTTGGCGGGCGCCAAAGCAAGGCGCAGTACCAGTACATCTTGCAAAGCGTGAAGGCTGATGAACTCAATGAGTGGGCCAACAAGCTGCAGGCGCAGTTGCGCAACGACCCGTCGTTCCGCGACGTGACCAGCGATGCGCAAATGCGCGGCCTGATCGCGCAGTTGAAGATCGACCGTGACGCGGCCAACACCTTGGGTGTGTCCATCGACTCCATTCGCACGGCCTTGTTCAGCGCGTTTGGCGAGCGCCAGGTGTCGACCATCTACCTGCCGACCGACAGCTACGAAGTCATCATGGAGGTGGCGCCCGAAGCCAAGCAAGATGAGCGCGCGCTGAACGGCATCTACGTGCGCGCCAACACCGGCGCCCTGGTGCCGATGTCAGCCTTCACCACCGTGACGCGCACCGTGGGCGCCACGGCCATCAACCACGTGGGCCAGTTGCAGGCGGTGACGGTGTCGTTCAACCTCGCGCCGGGTGCGGCGCTGGGCGACGCCACGGCCAAGATCGATGCGGCCAGCAAGGCGATTGATTTGCCATCGTCCATCATCACCAGCTACGGCGGCGATGCAGCGGTGTTCCAAAGCTCGCAGGGCAGCCAGATGGTGCTGGTGATCGCGGCACTGTTGGTCATCTACGTGCTGCTGGGCGTGCTGTATGAAAGCTACATCCACCCCATCACCATCTTGGCCGGCTTGCCGTCGGCGGCGGTTGGCGCCTTGGCTACGCTGATGATGTTTGGCCAGGATTTGACGCTGATTGCCACCATCGGCGTGGTGCTGCTCATCGGTATCGTGAAGAAGAACGCCATCATGATGATTGACTTTGCGCTGGAGGCGCAGCGTCATGAAGGTCTGTCGCCGGCCGAGGCGATCCGCAAGGCGTGTTTGCTGCGTTTTCGGCCTATCATGATGACCACCATGGCCGCGTTGATGGGGGCACTGCCCATCGCCTTGGGCCTCGGCGCTGGTGCCGAATTACGCCAGCCCCTGGGCTTGGCGGTGGTGGGCGGGTTGGTGTTCTCGCAGGCCATCACCTTGTTCATCACGCCGGTGATCTACCTGGCGCTGGAACGCTTCAGCGGCACCGGCCCCGTGACCACGCCCGAGGTGGCGTCGGAAGTAAAGGCGCACGCGGCGCAGCCACATTGAATTGCATTGATTAATTTGAATACTGACTTATGAACAACAGAGCACTCGGCCCCTTCCAAGTTTCAGCCATCGGGCTTGGCTGCATGAACCTGAGCCACGCCTACGGCGCGCCGGTGTCGGCAGAGCAAGGCGAACGTGTGTTGCTGACGGCTTTGGACGCCGGTGTCACCATGTTCGACACGGCGGCGCTTTACGGCTTTGGTGCCAACGAAGAACTGGTGGGCAAGGTGATGAAGCCGCACCGTCGCAAGTTCACGCTGTGCAGCAAAGGCGGCATGGCGGGTGTGAAGGGTGAAGACGGCGTCGTGCGGCGCGTCATCGACGGCCGTCCCGACACCGTGCGTAAAAACTGCGAAGACAGCCTGCGCCGACTGGGCACCGACGTCATCGACCTGTACTACCTGCACCGCTGGGATAAACAAGTGCCGATCGAAGACAGCGTGGGCGCCATGAGCGACCTGGTGCGCAAGGGCTATGTGCAGGCCATCGGCCTGAGCGAAGTGTCGGCCACCACGCTGCGTAAGGCGCACGCCGTGCACCCTATTGCGGCCGTGCAAACCGAGTATTCGCTGTGGACGCGCAACCCCGAGATCGCCGTGCTGGAAGCCTGCCGCGAGCTCGGCGCCACCTTCGTCGCCTTCAGCCCGCTGGCACGCGCCTACCTCACCGGCACGCTGACCGACGTGGAGACGCTGGACGCCAAAGACATCCGCCGCCCGATGCCACGCTTCGCGCCCGACAACTATGCCGCCAACCTGAAGTTGCTGGCCCCGTACAAGGCCTTGGCGCAAAAGGTCGGCTGCACACCAGCGCAGTTGGCGCTGGCTTGGCTGCTGCACAAGGCGCCGCACATCATCCCCATCCCCGGCACCACCAGCGTGCCGCACTTGCAAGACGATCTGGGCGCAGCGCGTGTGCAACTCGCGCCCGAGCACATGGCCGAGTTGGAAGAAATCTTCAACCCCAAGGCCATCGTCGGACCGCGCTACGCACCACAAGGTACGGGCGAAGTCGATACCGAGAATTTTTGAGTGGCTGGCCTGACGAGCGCCCTTGCAAAGGGCTCGTCGGCTTTGACGTTGTTTCACTACTAAAATCGTAGCTATTGCCGCAGTGTTGAAAAGCACTGTGGCCATTTTGTTACAAAGCCCCCGAGATGACGTCAAAACCCAAACCAGCCCGCGGCCGCGCCGCCAAGGCACAGGATGCCGCCGCCGATGCCGCCTCTTGGCAAATGGGCCTGTTTTTTGATGCGCCTGCACCAGCGCCGGTCTATGTGCCACCGCCGGTAGCGCCTGTAGTGCCTTCGCCAGCGCCAGCCCCGATTGCTTTGCCTGAGGCTGTGCTTGAATCCGCACCTGCAGCTCTGCCTGAACCGGCGGACGCTGCCGCTCCAGCAGGCGTTGCCGAAACCGCGTGCGAGCCGTTGCCACCAGCCGAGCCACAGGCCGAGGTACAGGCCGATGTACCCGCGCCCGCCACGGCCGAGCCGGCTTCGATGGAAACGCTGGCCCGCCAGCTTGAAGCGCACCCGGACTACCGCGTGCTGCGCCGCTTGGTGCCCACGCTGCAATGGCCCGGTGAAACGCCGGATGACGTGGTGCGCGTGCTGGTGCTCGACACCGAAACCACGGGCCTGGAGCACAGCAGTTGCCGCATCATTGAACTCGCTCTGCTGCGTGTCGACGTGGATCGCCGCACCGGCCAACCCGTAGGCCCCGTGCAGGTGTACGACGGGCTGGAAGACCCGGGCCAGCCGATTCCGCCCGAGGTGCAAAAGATCACCGGCATTGACGAGAGCATGGTCGCAGGCCAGAAGCTTGACGAGGCGTTGATTGCCGAAATGCTGACGGGCGTGGACTTGGTGATCGCGCACAACGCCGGTTTCGACCGCCCGTTTATGGAAGCCCGCTTGCCCGCCTTTGCCGACAAAGATTGGGCCTGTTCGTTTGCCGATATCGACTGGAAGAAGCTCGGCCACGGTTCCTCCAAACTTGAATCGCTGGCCTTGGCTAACGGCCGGTTTTACGACGCCCACCGTGCTGAGATGGACTGCCATGCCTTGCTGGCCGTGCTGCAGGCGGCGCTGCCGGAAGAAGCGCAGCCCGCTGATTCGGCGGTGCCCGTGAACGGCCTGACTCTGTTGCTGAAAGCCGCTGGTGAGTTGCGTTACCGCTTGCTCGCCACCGGAGCACCTTTCGACGCCAAAGACGCTTTGCGCCAACGCGGTTACCGCTGGGACGCAGCCGCCAAGGTATGGCACACGCGCCTGAGCAGTGCCACCGACTTGGAAGCCGAATGTGCATGGCTCAAAACCAGCGTCTACCGCCGTAGCGCGCAAGTCACGGTGGAAACTTTGGACGCGCGCGTGCGCTACGCCAACCGGCCAGGCGTGGTAACCACGCGCATGTTGTAAGGCTGCACCGTGCAAGCGCCCATCGTCGCCAGCGCCCACGACCCGGCCGTGCGGCGTTTGCTGGCCCTTTTGTCCACGCGCTCAGATCGTGTCATTGTGGGTTTGGCGGGGCTGCCGGGCTCAGGCAAAAGCACCATGGCGCAGGCGTGGGTAGATGCGGTGAATGTGCAGATGGGCGTAGGCACCGCGCAGATGTTGGGTATGGATGGTTTCCATTTGACGCGCGCAGAACTGGCACGCCAGCCAGACCCCGCTGCGGCCTTGGCACGTCGCGGTGCACCGTGGACGTTTGATCCGTTGGCCTTGCAGGCGCGGCTCCCGTTACTGCGTGCCGGGTTTGCGCAGCGGACGGTCTACTGGCCAGCGTTTGAGCATGGTGTGGGAGACCCGGTAGCCGACGCTTTGGCCGTCTTGCCGTCCACCCGCTTGGTATTGGTCGAAGGCCTGTATCTGTTGCATCGCAACGATGGGTGGGCGGTGCAGCCTTTGCTAGATGCGTGTTGGTATCTGGATGTGCCGATGGCGGTGGCCATGGCGCGGCTCGCTACACGGCATCAGCAAGCCTGGCGCATCACGGCAGAAGCGGCCGAAGCGCGCATTGCACGCAACGACCGCTTGAATGCCGACATCGTCGAGGCCAGCCGAGCTTACGCCGACTGGGTCAACCCTTGAAGGCTCGTGTCGTCATCGAAGGTTACTGAGACTTCTCAAAAAAGAACGTCGGATTGCGCTTGTGCCAGTCCGTCACTTGTTGCTCGGCTTCCTCCTTGCGAAGCCCATGGCGCTGCTGAATCAGTCCCAGCAACTGGTCACGCCGGCCAGCGCAAATGTCGAGGTCGTCGTCCGTCAGCTTGCCCCATTGTTCTTTGATTTTTCCCTTGAACTGCAGCCAGTTGCCTGCGACTTGGTCTTGGTTCATGTTGTGCTCCTTGTGCTGGCGACAGTGCCCGCATGGCAACACTTTAGGCGGCTAGAAGACTGTGTGAGGTAGGACGTTGCCGTAAGCGGCGTAGTCGTCTGCTGACGTGCCGCGTCAAATACGTACGAATGCGAAAGGCCGCGCGCCAGAGGTGTTCTCCGGCGCGCGGCCTTTCGCGCGGCTGGGTCGATCCAAAGATCGACCCATCGCATCAACCTATCAAGGGGTGTAGGTGTCGCCCAACACCACGCCTTCACGGCGTGGGTCGGCACCGCCTTGCAGCACGTTCACGCCATTGCGTTGCACCTTGATGATGGTAGCAATGCCGCTGGATTGTGCAGAGGTCGACACCGTGTGCCCCAGTGCTTTCAGACCCGTCACCAACTCGCCCGTGGCGCTGACGTTGGGGTGCTCGCCGCCCACGTTGGTGGTCGTGCTGTTGCTGGCACCGAAGTCGACCAACGATGTGGCTTGCTGTGCGTCCAGGCCCCAGTCGAGTGCGCCCACGATGGTCTTGCTCACGTACTGGATGATGGTGGCGCCGCCAGGCGAGCCGGTGCCCATGACGAAGTCACCCTTCGAGCCGTCGGACGCTTTCTTGAACACCAGGGTGGGTGCCATTGAGCTGCGTGGGCGCTTGCCTGCGGCCACCGCGTTGGCAATGGGCAAGCCAGTGCCGGTTTCCGTTGGCGTGGCCGAGAAGTCGGTCAGTTGGTTGTTCAGCAAGAAGCCTTGCGTGAAGTGGAACGAGCCCATGCCGGCTTCCACCGTGGTGGTCATCACGACCACGTTGCCGGCAGAGTCGACGATGGTGAAGTGCGTGGTGCCGGCTTCGTTGACCAGGCTCACCCCGAAAGCGTTTGTACCCAGTACACCAGCCTTGGCGGTGCCCATGCTCTTGGTGGTGCTGATGAGGCTGGCGCGTTGCTTCATGTACGGCTTGTTCAACATCGTGTCCCAGGTGCCGCCGGGCAGGGGCACGAAGTCGGTGTCGGCAATGTACTTGTCGCGGTCGGCGTAGGCCAGGCGACCGGCTTCGGCCACCAAGTGCACACCCATCACGGTGGGGAAGCCGCCTTCAATGTCGACCACCTTGGGCTTGAGTGCGGCCATGTCGAAGTTTTCCAGAATACCCAGTGTGGATGCCACGGTGATGCCGCCAGAAGACGGAGGCGACATGCCGCAGACCCAGTAGTCGCGGTAGGTGGTGCACACCGGCTCGCGGCGTTTGGCCTCGTATTTGGCGAGGTCGCTCATCTCCGTTAAGCCAGGGGTGATGGCCACGGCTGGCGTGCCGCCGCTGGTGGCCTTGATCTTGTTCACGATGCCTTGGGCCACCGCGCCGGTGTAGAAGGCGTTGGCACCACCGTTGGCGATGGTGGTCAGCGTGGAGGCGTAGGCGGGATTCTTCAGGGTCGTGCCCAGCGCCTTGGGGGTGCCATCGGCATTGAAGAAGTAGGCTACCGCTTCTGAATCGCGTGACAGCCCTTCGACGGCGCCCGAAATGGCGCTGGCCAGGCGGCCGCTGATCTGGAAGCCATTGGTCGAAAGTTCAATGGCAGGCGTGAACAGGTCTTTCCAGGCTAGTTTGCCGTAATCCTTCTGCGCCAGTTCAAGCATGCGCACGGCGCCGGGCGTGCCGATCGAGCGGCCGCTGGCACGTGCACCGCCAGGTTGGGGTAGCGTGCGGTTGCTGTCGCTCACCCAACGCAGGTAGTTTTCGGTGGCGGCAGCGGGTGCGGTTTCGCGGCCATCGTAGGCCACTACCTTCTTGGTGGCAGCGTCGTAGTGCAGCATGAACGCACCGCCGCCCAGGCCGGACGATTGCGGCTCCACCAAGCCCAACACCATCTGCACGGCAACCGCCGCATCGACTGCAGAACCGCCCGCCTTGAGGACGTTGCAACCGGCGCGTGAGGCCAACGGGTTGGCCGTGGTCACCATGTAGTGTTTGGCGTAGACGGCTGTCTTGCCGGTCTTGTAGCCGGAGGCTGGTTCTGGCGCTGCGGGGTCGCCGGCCAGGCCAGAGCCCACCACCACGCTACCAGTGCCTGTGATGGCCTGGCAGGCATCGACAACGGTAGGGGTGAGGCCAAGGGCGCTGTCGCCGCCGCCACCGCCACAAGCGGTGAGAGCAATGAGCGAAACCATGCAAGGCGCGGCGAAGCGCCAGGAAAGCCGCCGGGTGGTGTCCAGTGACCGGACATCAAGTGATGCGTGCATCGAAATTCCCTTCTGTTTTATTGTTGAAACGCCGTTGTCTCCCACGGCGTTTTCAGCATAGAGGCAGCTGCGCCGAAGGCGCAATGCGGGAAAACGGTGGGGGGAGAAAGGCGGCGGGCTGGTGAACCTGGGTGCACACTGGGGGTGCGGTTCACGTGCAACCAAACTATGTTTTGCAATAACCGTGCCGTATGTGTCTGGAATGTGAAGTGCGCGGTGGTGCCACAATGGTGCTTGAACTTTTATTCAACAGCAGACTGCCGCGTCAGCCCAGCGGGGTATGCATTGCGCCAAACATGATCATCACCAGTTTGCTCGACACCGACCTCTACAAGTTCTCCATGATGCAGGCGGTGCTGCACCAGTTCCCTGGAGCCCAGGTGGAGTACAAGTTCAAGTGCCGCAATCCCGGCGTGCAGTTGGCGTTGTATGTCAACGAGATCCGTGAAGAGATTCGTGGCTTGTGCAGCCTGCAGTTTCAAGATGCAGAGTTGGACTATCTGCGTTCCATGCGCTTCATCAAGAGCGACTTTGTGGACTTCCTGGGGCTGTTCCGGCTGAACGAAAAGTACATCCATGTCAGCGCCTTGCCATCCGGCGAGGTGGAGATCGTGATCCGTGGGCCGTGGCTGCACACCATCATGTTCGAGATTCCGGTGCTGGCCATCATCAACGAGGTGTACTTCCGCAACACGCAGAAAACGCCGCAGTTCGAAGAAGGCCGCCGCCGCCTGCAGGTCAAGGTGGACCAACTGCAGGCTGATGGTTTGCAAGAGCTGAAAATTGCCGACTATGGCACGCGCCGCCGCTTCAGCAAGGCCTGGCACGAAGAGGTGCTGCGCACGCTGATGACCAAGCTCGGTGCGGGCCCCAGCGGCCAGTTTGCCGGCACCAGCAATGTGTTGTTTGCCATGAAGCTGGGCCTTACGCCACTGGGCACCATGGCGCACGAATACCTGCAGGCCTGCCAAGCGTTGGGCCCACGCCTGCGCGACAGCCAGGTGTTTGGCTTTGAATCGTGGGCGAAGGAATACCGTGGCGACTTGGGCATTGCACTGAGCGACGTGTACGGTATGGACGCCTTCCTGCGCGACTACGACATGTATTTCTGCAAGCTATTCGACGGCGCACGCCATGACAGCGGCGACCCGTTTGCCTGGGGCGAGCGCCTCATCGCGCACTACCGCAACAACCGCGTCGACCCACGCACCAAAACACTCATCTTCAGTGATGGTTTAACCGTGCCACGTACCATTGAGCTGTTCCGCCAGTTCCATGGTCGTTGTCTGCTGGCCTTCGGCATTGGCACCAATCTCACCAACGACCTGGGCGATGCGCCACAACACGTGCCGCTGCAAATCGTCATCAAGATGGTGCGCTGCAATGGTCAGCCCGTGGCCAAGTTGTCAGATACGCCGTCGAAGAACATGTGTGAGGACGAAAAGTATCTGGCCTATCTGCGCCAGGTGTTCGACATCAAAGCACCGCAGGCTTGACGCGCGCGCGTCGTCATGCGGGCGTTCTGCCTGGGGGACCGAAAGAACGCGAAAAAGTAGAAGTAGAAAAGGGGGGAGACAGATGCGGATTTCTCGTGCAGCGCTGGCGTTGGGCTGGGGCTTGTTGTTACCGGCTATGGGTTTTGCGGCCGAGGTGAATGGCGCGCAACTTTCGGCGTTGTGGGGGGTACCGTTTGCAGGCATCTTGTTGTCGATTGCGCTGTGCCCCTTGCTCATGCCGCATTTCTGGCATCACCACTTTGGCAAGGTGTCTGCGGCCTGGGCTGCGTTGTTTATCTTGCCGTTTGCGGCGGTGTTTGGACCCGGTCTGGCAACGAGTGCTGCGGTGCACGCGCTGGTGGCCGAGTATGTGCCGTTCATCATCCTGCTGACAGCGCTCTACACCGTGGCCGGGGGCATTTTCGTGCGCGGCAACCTGCATGGCAGTGCTGCGCTGAATACCGGTATTCTGGCCATCGGCGCGCTGCTGGCCAGTGTGATGGGGACCACCGGAGCTTCGATGCTGTTGATCCGCCCCTTGATCCGCGCCAACGACAACCGTCCCTCCAAAGCGCACGTGGTCGTGTTCTTTATCTTCATCGTTTCCAACGCCGGAGGCTCGCTGACTCCGCTGGGCGACCCGCCGCTGTTCCTGGGTTTCTTGAAGGGGGTGAGCTTCTTCTGGACCGTGAGCCACATCTTTCCTGAGACGCTGTTCCTGGTCGGGGCGCTGCTGGCCATCTTCTATCTGCTGGACAGCTGGCATTTCCGCAAGGACGGCCTGTTGCCGCGCGACCCCACGCCGGATACCCACCGCCTGGGTTTTGACGGCAAAGTCAACTTCATACTGCTGGCCGTGGTGGTGGGTCTGGTGCTGCTCAGCGGTATCTGGAAATCGCCGGTCGGCTTTGAGGTGGCCGGTGCCCATGTGGGCCTGCCGGGGCTGGTGCGTGATGTCGGCTTGATCGTCGTGACCCTGCTGTCGCTCAAACTGACTGCGGCCAAGGTGCATGATGACAACCAATTCAGTTGGGCGCCGATGCAGGAAGTCGCCAAACTGTTTGCCGGGATCTTTCTGACCATCATCCCGGTGATTGCCATGCTCAAGGCCGGTATGGACGGGCCGTTCTCGGCCATCATCGCCGCCGTCACGCGTTCTGACGGTACGCCCAATCCTGCAGCTTACTTCTGGGCTACGGGCGCATTGAGTTCCTTCCTGGACAACGCGCCAACCTACCTCGTGTTCTTCAATACCGCCGGGGGTGACGCGCAAACGCTGATGACCACGCTGGCACCGACGCTGGCGGCCATCTCTGGCGGGGCGGTGTTCATGGGCGCCAACAGCTACATCGGCAACGCGCCCAACCTCATGGTCAAGGCCATCGCCGAAGAGCGCGGCGTGCGCATGCCCAGCTTCTTTGGCTACATAGGCTGGGCGTTCTGCGTGTTGGTGCCGCTGTTTGTGCTCATGACCTTCATCTGGTTCTGAATTTCCTTCAAGGTGCAGGAAATTTTTTCTGCACGCTGTACCGCACCAAGACGATAGGGAACTCCAGACGTGGAAAAATGGCCTCTAAAGCGTTAACGCTAACGTCGCGCTGACGTCATCGAAATACCGGAGGAGACTTACCCATGCCTAAGCCCAAGATCCTGGTGGCCCGCGCCATCTTCCCTGAAGCCATTGCGCGACTCGAAGAACACTTTGAGGTAGACGGCAACCAGTCGGACGACTTATTGAGCAAACCCGAGTTGATCGCGCGTTTGCAAGGCAAAGTAGGGGTCTTCACCACCGGCAGTGAGCGTATCGATGCCGAAGTTCTGGCCGCTTGCCCCGAGCTGAAAATCTGCGCCAACATGGCCGTGGGCTACAACAACTTCGACGTGCCTGCCATGACCGCCGCTGGCGTGCTGGCCACCAACGCCCCCGATGTGTTGACCGAAACCACCGCCGACTTTGGCTTCGCCCTGCTGATGGCCACCGCCCGCCGCGTCACCGAGAGCGAACACTATCTGCGCGCCGGCCAGTGGACGAAGTGGAGCTACGACATGTTTGCCGGCTCCGACATCCATGGCAGCACGCTGGGCATCATCGGTATGGGCCGCATCGGCCAAGGCATCGCCAAGCGTGGCGCGCACGGCTTTGGCATGAACGTGATCTACCACAACCGCTCCAAGCTCGACGCCTCGCTAGAAACCGCTTGCAAAGCCCGCTATGTGGGCAAAGAAGAGCTGCTGCGCACGGCAGACCACGTGGTCTTGGTGGTGCCGTATTCCGCCGCCTCGCACCACACCATTGGTGCAGCAGAGCTGGCGATGATGAAGCCCACGGCCAACCTCATCAACATCGCGCGCGGCGGCATTGTGGACGACGCGGCCTTGGCGGTGGCGTTGCGCGAGCGCCGCATTGCGGCCGCCGGGCTGGACGTGTTTGAAGGTGAACCCAAAGTGCACCCCGATTTGTTGACCGTGCCCAACGTGGTGCTCACCCCGCACATTGCCAGCGCTACCGTGCCCACACGTTTGGCCATGGCCAACCTGGCGTGCGACAACCTCATTGGGTACTTGTTGCAAAAAAAGCCTCTTACGCCCTTGAATGCTGCGGAACTAGCTGCAAAAAGTATAGCTAGATGATAGACGTCTCGGTTGGGTGGGTGTTTGCGTTAGGGGGCATCAACCTACTGCTGCTGATCGTGTTGTTGGTGCTGATAGTGGTGATGCTGCGCCAGTCGAACACCAACGATGGCGCTGAACAGACGGAGCATCTGGCGGGTTTGATCCACAACACGGCCAAGAACTTGGCCGCGACCAATGAACGCCTGGAGCGCGAACTGCGCCGCGAGATCAGCGAATCCGCGCGGGGCGCGCGGCAAGAGCAGAGCACCAGCCTGGCCACGTTTCAACAGTCGGTGGTGCAGCAGAACGCCGAGTTTGTGCGCAGCCAGAACGCGCAGCTCGATGCCTTCTCGCAGCAGCTCACGTTGCTGCAAAAAACCTTGGGTGACACACTCACCAACCAGATCCAGGGCTTGAGCGAAGCCAACGCGCGCCGCCTGAGCGAAGTGCGCGCCACGCTGGAAACCCAACTCGCACAGCTACAGCAAAGCAATGCCACCAAGCTCGACGAGATGCGCCAGACGGTGGACGAAAAACTGCAAACCACGCTAGAGGCACGCCTCGGCGAAAGCTTCAAGCAAGTCGCCGAGCGCCTGGAACAGGTGCACAAAGGCCTGGGCGAAATGCAGAATCTGGCGCAAGGGGTAGGGGACTTGCAGCGCGTGCTCACCAACGTCAAAACACGCGGCATGTTTGGCGAAGTGCAATTGGAAGCGCTGCTCGAACAAGTGCTCACGCCCGAGCAATACGGCCGCCAGATCGAGACCAAACCGCGCAGCAACCAGCGCGTGGACTTTGCGGTGCGCTTTCCGGGCCGCGCGGCTGGCAACGGCGACAACGAGCCCGTGTGGCTGCCCATCGACGCCAAGTTTCCGCGCGACGACTACGAGCGTCTGCTGGCCGCGCATGACCGCGCCGATGTGGCCGGTGTGGAAGCCGCTGGCAAAGCCCTGCACGCACGCATCATCGCCGAGGCCAAGTCGATCTCGGAGAGCTACCTTGCGCCACCGCACACCACCGACTTCGCCATTCTGTTCTTGCCGATTGAAAGCCTGTACGCCGAAGTGCTGCGCCGTCCCGGTTTGATGGACAGCCTGCAGCGCAACTACCGTGTCACGCTGGCCGGGCCCACCACCTTGTTGGCCATGCTCAACAGCCTGCACATGGGCTTTCGCACGCTGGCGCTGGAGCAGCAGGCGTCTGATGTATGGAAGGTTTTGGGCGCCGTCAAAACCGAATTTGAACGCTACGGTGAATGGGTAGCCCGCATCCGCGAGCAAATGCAGAAAGCCACCGACACCCTCGACAAAGCCGACACCCGCACGCGCCAGATGCGCCGTGCACTCAAGGTGGTGGAAGCGCTGCCTGAGGCCGATGCCCAACAACTCCTGCCAAACTTGAACCTGCAGGACGACGCGGACGACTTACAACCATGAATGCCGCCTTCGCCCGCCTCATCGCCGCGCAGATTTGCTTGCACGCTTGTATGACCGGTGTGCGTCTGGCAGCACCCTTGCTCGCGCTGCGTGAAGGCTACAGCGCGTTTGCCGTGGGCTTCTTGCTGGCGCTGTTTGCCTTGACGCAAGTGTTTTTAGCGCTGCCCGCAGGCCGTTACGCCGACCGCCATGGCCTGCGTCGGCCCGTGTCCATCAGCGTGGTGATGGCCGTCGTGGGCGCGGGCTTGGGAGCGGTATTTCCCATCTACGGCGTGTTGTGTGTGAGCGCCTTGCTCACCGGAGGTGCGGCGGGTCTGGCGGTCATCTCGCTGCAGCGCCATGTGGGGCGCGCGGCGGAGGGCGGTACGCGGCTCAAGCAAGTGTTCAGTTGGCTGGCCGTGGGGCCGGCGGTGTCCAACTTCATCGGCCCGTTTTTGGCCGGCCTGATGATCGACTTTGCGGGCAGCACACCCAATGCGATTGCGGGTTACCGCTGGGCCTTTGCTGTAACGGCCGCACTGCCGCTGCTGACCTGGTGGCTGGTGCATGACGTGGAAGAGCTACCACCCATCGAAATCGCTCCTAACGCCGTCAAAACCACTCCCTGGGATCTGTTGGCCGACCCTGTGTTGCGCCGCCTGCTGTGGGTGAACTGGTTCTTGTCGTCGTGTTGGGATGTGCACACCTTCGTCGTGCCCATCATCGGCCATGAACGCGGGCTGCCCGCGTCCACCATCGGCACCATCCTCGGCGGCTTCGCCATTGCCGCTGCGCTGGTGCGCCTGGTCATGCCGTTGCTGGCCGAGCGCTTGCGCGAGTGGGCCGTGATTTGCGGCGCCATGTGGTGCGCCGCGCTGTTGTTCAGCGTGTACCCGTTGCTGTCCACCGCCTGGGCCATGGGCGCCTGCTCCATCCTGTTGGGCCTGGCGCTCGGCTCGGTGCAACCCATGGTGATGAGCACCCTGCACCAAATCACCCCCGCCCATCGCCACGGCGAAGCGCTGGGCTTGCGCCTGATGACCATCAACGCCTCCAGCGTGCTGATGCCCATGGTGTTCGGTGTGGCCAGTGCGGCGGTCGGTGTGGCAGGCTTGTTCTGGGCAACCGCCGCTTTGGTCGGTGGTGGGTCGCGTGCAGCTTGGTTGCTGAAGAACGTGAAGCTGACATCGCATTGACGAAGTTGTTGTGGCGCAGTTGGGGCGCTGCGTCGTGAAGAGATCAGTGACGCGAAAGATTGATCAGTGGCGGCAACCGTGTGAGGCAAAATTCAGCCCAAACAGCGAGCTACCATGACGCAACATATTGACTCCCTAGACTCGATGGAGAGCGCGCGTGCAGTCAGAGACGGCGGGATTGAGGCGGTGGCCGCATTGAATGCCGCGCTTGCTAGAGCGATAGACGGGTTACCCCCTGAGAAAGCACAGTCGCTGAAATCCAGCTTTGGAAAAGTTATGGGCGCAATAGTCCTTGAGCTGATCAACCCGACTATTGAGGCTTTTCCTGAACTTGAGCCTGATGAAGCTATTTGGAGTGCCGTTGCGAACACTCGCCCGGGTCGTCGGCCAGTTGAGTAACGGCTAGGGCCTGCTGGAGCGGACTGGTATCAATCGGAAGCCGGCCACAACCGGCTATTTAGACTCAGCCTCTACCCGGTTGACAAAATGCGCAGTTTTTTGGCGGTCCGGTGGATGGACTTGGTATGCGTTACTTGTTGCAACGTAGAGTACCAAGGGAGTCAGTACGGCACGTTGTTCCGTCGGAACCCCGTTTCGTCCCTAGCGAATCCGTACGCCAAGAGTTTCCGTGGTTATCTCGAGTTGTCCCAAGAGAGTCTGTGCGGTAGCTACTTCCGTCAGAACCTCTTGTGGTACCAAGTGCATCAGTCCGCCACGAATTTCCACGGTTATCTCTCGTCGTACCTAACGAATCGGTTCGATAGGTTGTGCCGTCGCTGCAGCGTGTTGTACCAAGCGAATCGGTGCGGCATGACAAATCCGAGGCACTTGCTGCCGGCACAGTGATGATGAACGATAAAACTGCTACGGCAAAATTGATTACTTTCATCATGAGCCCCTTTGAAGTTATGAACCGTTAGCTTCAAACTGAAGCATAACGCTCGCGTAAAGCGGGCAAAAACGAACGCCCCCGTGGGCGTCACGTCGTGGCAAACCGCTCCTTTGCCAGCTTCGTGCCTTCTGCCAGCGCTTGCAACTTGCGCCAAGCGACATCCCTCCCCATCGGAGCCAAGCCGCAATTCGTGCACGGAAACAAGCGCTCCTTGGGCACGAACTGCAGCGCCCGGCCGATGGTGTCGGCCACTTCCTCGGGGGTTTCGACCACGTCACTGGCCACATCGATCACACCGACCATTACGTCCTTGCCGGCCAGCAGCTTCATCAAGTCGGGTGGCACATGGGAGTGGATGCATTCCAGGCTCACCTGGTCGATGCGGCTGCGCGCCAGCGCAGGGAACACCGTCTCGTATTGGCGCCATTCGTCGCCCAGCGTGCTCTTCCAGTCGGTATTGGCCTTGATGCCGTAGCCGTAGCAGATATGTACCGCCGTTTTACAGGTCAGCCCCTGCGCCGCACGCTCTAGCGCCTGCACGCCCCAGTCGGCGGCATCCTTCATGTAGACATTGAACGCGGGCTCGTCAAACTGGATGATGTCCACGCCGTCGGCCTGTAGCGCCAGCGCCTCCTGATTCAACAACTCGGCGAAAGCGAAGGCCATCTTGATCTTGTCGCTGTAGAAGCGGTCCGCCACGGTGTCGACGATGGTCATAGGGCCGGGTAGAGTGAATTTCAGCTTTTTCCTGGTGTGGGCGCGCGCCAGTTGTGCCTCGAAGGCATGCACGCGGCCCTTCAGGCGCAAGGCTGACACCACCTGCGGCACCATGGCGTCGTAGCGGTTGTCGCGGATGCCCATCTTCACCTTGTGTTCGAAGTCGATACCCTCAACCTGCTCGAGGAAGCCGTGCACGAAATGCTGGCGCGATTGCTCGCCGTCGCACACGATGTCCAGGCCTGCGTCTTCCTGGGCCTTGATCCAGAGCAGGGTCGCGTCGGCCTTGGCCTGGAGAAGCGCATCGCCTTCAGCCCGCCACTGTGGCCAGAGCTTGTTGGTTTCAGCCAGCCAGGCGGGCTTAGGCAGGCTGCCGGCGATGGAGGTTTCAAACATCAGAGAATTCCTTTAGAGAAAAATGGAAGTGATGAGCATGCATCGGGATTGCTTTGCCGGATATGCCTGAAATGCCCGGTATGCGAAGCGATGCGGTGGTGCTAGGACACAGGTCAAAGCGCGAGTCAATGGGCGCAATTGGCAGCCCATTGTGTTGCGGCTTCAGCGGATTTGACCAGGTCGGCCAATTTGCGTGATCACCAGTGAGTTGGGATAACTTATGGCTAGTGCGGAATTCCGCTCGCGTGAGTTGATCATGAGATTTTGGCGGAGCTGGTCAAACTAGCGTTGGCCACAAATACTGAAGGCGACGGAGCCCGGAAATTTCGAGGCATCCCTCGCGATTGAGGGCGATGCGCTCGATGGAAATAAGCCCCGAACTATCTAACGGCTGTGTCAGGCCTGCGGCAGAATGCGAACATGAAACTTCATTCGAGACCGGATGAGGCTCAGAAAAATAACTATGTAAGTCGAAGAATGAGAGGGACCAATGGCGAAATGCGCGTTTTGTAGTTCAACCATCCTATTTGGAGGAACGCGCCAAGGAGAAGCGCGATTCTGCAACGCGAAATGTGAGCAACGTGGTGTGCTTGCTAGCGTCGCCAATCAGCTACCAGCCCATCAAGTGGACCCATTTGTGCGAATGGTCCATAGTGGTGACTGCCCTCAATGCGGTGGAGTTGGTCCCGTGGATGTGCACGTTTCCTACCGCGTCTGGTCTGCCCTACTGATGACCTCGTGGTCAAGTCGTCCGGCCATGTGTTGTAAACGCTGTGGCGTTAAGAAAAGGCTCGGAGACGCAGCATTCTCCCTGGTGCTGGGCTGGTGGGGAATTCCTTGGGGAATACTCATAACGCCGGTTCAACTTGGTCGAAACGTGGTTGGATTTTTCAGGATTCCGGAGCCGTCGTCACCGTCGCCCGCGCTAGAAAGAATGCTTAGGCTGAAACTGGCGGCTCAGATGGTTGATGAGCAGCGGCGGACTGAGCCCGTTTTCTGACATCAAACGGCTTCAAACGACAGCGGTCACCTACAAGTGCCGCGCAGATCCGCCCTCAACCATATTGAACTGAATGTTAACCATAGAGTTTGAGCCGCCTCAAGAATCGACGCTATGTTCCTGCTGCGGCGGGCGCACAACGCGCCTTACCCGGTTCGTGCATCGCGACGGCGATGCCTAAGCGATTTACGACGCTCTTCTTTCGGATTCCCATCGCGGTCTTCCCGTATCGGTGACGGTAAGCATTGGCGAGTGGGGTGAGGGGTCGACACCAGACCAGCGCGTCGCCTTCGCACTTGAATTACGGGCTACTAATGCGCAGTATCAAGTCGGAATAACCGACGCAATGCAGTCTCCGTGGCGTGAAGCGCAGTTCATCGGTAGAACTCTGAATCGAGCCGAGGCACTTCTACATCCGCGTATCAAAGATGTTTTTCACATCACTGACCACATCGTTGTAGAGGACAAAGCCATTCACGCATACCTCAATGACGAGTAACTGCTCACTCAAAAGACGCTGCGATAGCGACGCCCGGCCAGAAGCAGCCTGGCTGGTACTTTCAGGCTATTTGAGTACGGCGCATGCAGAGGACGAAGTGCCTAGCCCCCTGTGCTCGCAATCAAAAAGCCTTGCTCGCGACCAACCAAGCACGTACCGAGGACTGTTTGCTCACGAGTGAAGATTCGCTCCCAATAGGCGTTGCCACCGAGAAACTTGCACGCCACTGCTCCGGGCCGGTCCAGTTCAGGCCGACACCTGCACCCGACAAGCTTGCGCTGTTGTCTGACGTGGTCCAGGGATGGCGGTTGACCTTGACATATGCGCTGTCAATAAATGCCACGACCTGCCATTTTCCAAACGGTAGCGCCCCCAAGTCATGGCGCATTTCTACGGTGCCCACATAACCGGTATCGCCAGAGATCGCACCGACGTCATAAGCGCGAACCGTGTAGGGGCCACCGGCGGTCATCTTTTCCGCCGAATCAAGATTGCCGTCGGCCCACTGACCATTGAGGCTCAAGTACAAAGCGTCGTGCGGCGAGAACCATTGCATGCGGGCGACGTTGGCATTCAACTTGGAGAAGCTGCCGCTTGTGCGCGCGGTAGAGGCATCAAACGCTGCGGCAGGCGCATCGTCAAAGCTCTTGCGGCCACTGGTTAAGCCCAAACCGGCCATGTTCACGCCGCCGCCCAAAAGGTCGTCGCGTGAATCGCCGTTCAAGCTCAAGATCCAGTTGTTCAAATGGCGGTCTGAACGGAGGTTGCTGACATCGATGCGATCGCGCAGCTTCTTCCCATCGAATTGCAATTGCGCATACACGCTGTACTGTTTGGAGCGAACCAATGGCTGCTTTGCCCACAGGCTGGCCACCATCGCATTGCCGTGTGCATCCAGCGCACTGGCGCTGCTGCCAAGTTTGTACTTCAATGCCGAATAGGCGCCGCCGACCCTGGTGCCCTTGCCATTGAGCAGCGTGTCGTAAGCGACCCGGGCATAGTTCATGTGCTCACCCGTGCTGATGAGGTTGGCGCTCAAGACATCGCCGTGGTGAAACGGATTGACGATGTTCAGATTGCCGCTCAGCCGTGTGCGACCAATATCGCGGCTGCCGTAATTGTCCAGCGCAAAGTTGAACAGAGCCGTCCGGTTGTACCGCGTCTCGACTTCCATGTCGGCAGTGCCAACGGCCGCACCCGGTTTAAGAACCGCGCCCACAGCCACACCGGGTACATCTGACAGCAACAGCAGCGCTCGGTTCAGCTCTGCATCGGAAATCAATCCTCCGCTATTCAGTGGCGCCAGGGTGGCATTCAGCAGCGCGTCGTTGACTTCGCTTTGGTTGTTCAGTTGCACCTTGCCGTGGCGTGCCTCCACAACTTGAATGATGACGACGCCGCCGGTGATCGACTGCGCCGGAATGATTGCCCGGGTCAGGGGGAATCCGCGGTCTTGGTAGTACGCAGTGATGCGCCCGGCCAGTGCGTTGAGCTGTGGCAACGTCAGGCTTTGGCCTTCCTGGTCTTTCACCAGCGCGTGCAGTACTTCAGTGGCAAACGCGGTGTTGCCCGTGATGCGAAGGGCGGTCACTTGAATCGGTTGCGAAGGCGGTAAGCTGGCATCGCTGGGTGGTTTGATTTCAAGCTTTGGTGCGTCAGGCGGCGGCACAAAGGGCGCTGCGGGCTGCAACTGCTGCAGAAGTGAGCCGGCATTCGGAGGCACTTCGGGGCCCGCGGCGTGGGCACCGACGGAAGCCAGCAACAAAGCGGCGAGCGAGGGCTTGATCACGAAAGACGGCGTGAATACGTTGGTCATGGATTTCTTCATTCTGTGATGCTGGTCGCGATGAGCGGCAATTGCATCCCCCCATTTTGAATTTGCAGCATGGGTGCGGGCGTGCCGAACCCTGTGGTGGTGTTAATTGATGGGGTGCCGTTCGTTTCTTGTGAACGTTCGGTGTTACTGCCGCCAGCGTCAGCCTGTTGTTGAATGACCAGCGTAGATGACAAGTCAAGGCTTTGCGGTTGTGCCGAGGCCTGAGGAGGCAGCAAGGACGACTGGACCTGTGTGATCGTGTTGCGAACCTCCTGGGTCGCCGTCACGACTGGTATGACAACGGGAGGTACAACGGGAGCAACCACGGGCGGATCGATGACGACAACAGGGGCGGGCGTGATGCTGGCGGATGCGGTGGCTTGTCCGGTGATGCGGTAGTTGCCAGCATCGGCTCCGCCATAGGTGCTGTTCAGATTGACCGTCTTGCCGGTGGCCACTGTGGCGTCAGAGAATGCACCCGTCGCAGAAACCGTGACCACGTCTGAGCCCAGCTTGCCCGCCAGCGTGGCATTGCTGGCGTTGACCGTGGCGGCCGTGGTGCCGTCAAAAACCTTGTCGGCTGCCGTGATGCCACTGACCGTGATCGTTGCTGGCGTGATGCTGGCTGCCAGCGCGTTGGGGTTCACGATGCTGTAGTTGCCTGCATCGGCGCCGGTCAGCGTGTAGCCACTGACGGTCACCGATTTGTTGGTACCGACATTCTTGTCCGCGAATTGACCAACTCCCGTGCCACTCAGCGAGACGGCATCGCCCCCAATCGCCGCAGAAAGAGCCGCCGTGCCACTCAGCGCTGCCGCTGTGGTCGCGTCGTAGACCTTATCGACCGCCGACAAGCCTGAAAGCAGCAGTGTGGCCTTGCCGATGGTCGCGGTCAGACCGATGGGCTGGGTGATGATGTAGTTGCTTGCATCCGTTCCGCTCAAGCTGTAACCCGCAACCGTCACAGTCTTATTCGTGCCCGCGTCTTTGGTGGCAAAGCTACCCGTGCCGCTGCCCGACAGAGTGACGGCGTCACCCACGATGATGCCGGCGTAATTCACGTTCGTCGTGTCAAGGGTCGCCGAGGTGGTTGCATCGTAAGTTTTGTCGGCGGCTGTAATGCCCGTCAGCGTAATGCCCTTGGGCGTCACGGCGTAACTGCTGCCACTGCTGCTAAGCACGTTGTAGTTGCTGGCGAGCCCGCCATTGCTGCTGCTGCCCAAGCTGAGGCCGGTGACGCTGCTGAGCACCGAGCCCGTTTGCACATCTTTGCTGGCCAGATTGGAGACGTCACCCGAGCCCGTGACCGTGAAGGTTTCCCCTGCCACACCGGTGGCCGTGAGTGTGCTGCCAGCCGCCGTGGTGCTGCCGTCATAGACCTTGGTACCACTCAAGACGACGTTGGCCTGGTTGATGGTGGCTGTGACACTGGTCGGTTGCACCACGCTGTAGTTGTTGGCGTCGGTGCCGGTCAGCGTATAGCCGGTGACGGTGACGGCCTTGTTGGTGCCAGCATTGGCATCGACAAAGTTGCCCGTACCAAAACCCGTAACAGAAACGACATCAGCCCCAATGGCCGTCACGCTGGCAGTACCGGTCAGTGAAGCCGAGGTTGTGGCGTCGTAGGTTTTATTTGCGGCGGATACGCCCGACACCACCAGGTCGGCCTTGCTGATCGTTGCCGTCAGCCCTGTTGGCTGCGAGATCACATAGTTGCCGGCATCGGATCCGCTCAAGCTGTAGCCAGACACGGTGACGGTTTTGCTCGTTCCGGCGTCTTTCGTCGAAAAAGTGCCGGTCCCCGTGCCGCTGAGGGTGAGGTTGTCACCCGTGACGATGCCCGAGTAACTGACATTGCTGGTGTTGAGGGTTGCCGCTGTTGTCCCGTCATAGGTCTTGTCAGCGGCGCTGATGCCGGCCAGCGTGATGCCTTTGGCCGTCACGCTATAGCTGCTGCTGCCGGCGCTCAGCACGTTGTAGTTGCTGGACAAGCCGCCATTGCTGCTGGTGCCCAAACTGAGGCCGGTGACGCTGCTGAGCACAGAGCCACTCTGCACATTCTTGCTGGTCAGGTTGGAGGAGTCGCCTGTGCCGGTGACGGTGAAGGTCTGGCCCGCCACGCCGGTGGCCGTCAACGTGCTGCCCGCTACCTCGGTGCTGCCGTCGTAGACCTTGGTGCCGCTCAAGATCAGGTCGGCTTTGTTGATGGTGGCGGTCATGGTGGGCTGCACCACGTTGTAGTTGTTGGCGTCCGTGCCGGACAGCGTATAGCCGGTCACGGTGATGCTCTTGGCGGCTCCGGCATTGGCATCGGCAAAGCTGCCTGTACCTGTGCCCACGACAGACACAACATCGGTATTCAGCGCGGTGACGCTTGCCGTGCCGGTGAGCGTGGCGGGGGTCGTGGCATCGAAGGTTTTATCTACGCCAGATATGCCGGATACCGTGAGGTCTGCCTTGCTGATCGTCGCCGTCAGGCCGGTGGGCTGCGTGACGACATAGTTGCCCGCATCCGATCCGCTCAGCGTGTAGCCCGAGACCGTCACCGTTTTGTTGGTGCCCGCGTCTTTGGTGGCAAAGCTACCCGTGCCGCTGCCGCTCAAAGAGACACTGTCGCCAGAGATCAGGCCCCCATAGGTGATCCCGCTGGTATTGAGCGTGGCCGATGTTGTCGCGTCGTAGACCTTGTCAGAGGCGGTGATGCCGCTCAGTGTGAGTCCTTTGGCGGTCACGGTATAGCTGCTGCCGGAGGTGCTCAGCACGTTGTAGTTGCTGGACAAGCCGCCATTGCTGCTGCTGCCCAGTGTCAGTCCGCTCACACTGCTGAGCGCAGAGCCGGTTTGCACATTTTTGCTGGCCAGATTGGCGGCGTTGCCTGTACCGGTGACGGTAAAGGTCTGGCCGGCTACTCCGGTGGCGGTCAGCGTGCTGCCCGCTACCGTTGTGGTGCCGTCATAGGTCTTGGTGCCGCTGAGTGTGAGGTCCGCCTTGTTGATCGTGGCCGTCAAGCCGGTGGGCTGGGTCAGGATGTAGTTGTTGGCATCGGTGCCGGTGAGGCCGAGGCCGGTCACGGTGACAGACTTGCTGACGCCGGCGTTGGCGTCGGCGAAGCTTGCTGTGCCGCCCGTCAGCGATACGCTGTCACCACTGATGAGGCTGGCGGCCACACTGCCAGTGCCGGAAAGCGTGGCCGTGGTGGTGCCGTCATAGGTTTTGTTATTGGCCGTGACGCCACTGGCACTGATGGTTTTGGCCGTGATCGAGGCGGTCTTGCTATCCAGGCCATTCAGGGCATACTTGGACGCATTGGTACCGGAAAGCGTGACGCCGGTGACAGTAACGGTTTTGTTAATACCGACATTCTTGGTGTCGAATAGCACAGTGGGGCTGCTGGTATCGACCGTGACGCCAGAAGGCAGGGTGATCGGCAACAACCCACTGATGGTGCCCGTAAGCAAACCGTCGTAGGTCTTGTTCGCAACCGTTCCCCCCATGTTGATCAGCATGTAGGCGTTGAAATTATGGGGGCTGGCGCTGGTACCGTAGCCGTTGAAGATCTGGAAGGTGTTGGTTGAATCCTTTAATGCCAGGAAATCGGTCGGCGAGCTGTAGCTGGTCGGGTTGTAGTAGATCGTGAAGGTGCCGCTGGTCCCTGCGTAGACGTTTGAGTCCTGGCTGAAAATGGCTGTGCCGACGCCGGTGCCGGTATTGTCGGCACGCAGCACAATACTGCCTGGCCCCTGATTAACGTCGATATTGGCCGTGCCTTGCAGCTCGATATTGCGATAGGCGCTCAGGGTCAGCGTGGTGTTGGCGGTCCAGGCGTTACCCCCCAACAGAGCGCCGTTGACGAGGATGATGTCGCCGTTGCCCGTGTGCCCGGCAGGGCAAGGGGAGACGTTGACGCAAGAGACTGCGGTGCCGGTCTTGATCGTGACGTTGCCGTTTTGCAGGGCCATCGTGATGATGGCCGCATCGATATCGCTGTCGCCCGGGCTAAAACCGCCAATGGTCAGATCCTGAGGATCAAGCAACCATTCGCCGGCGGCACCTTGCGCTGCGCGGGTGGTGACCGAGGCGCTATTCCCCACTTTTAGCACTTGCTTGCCGGAGGTTTCCACCGCACCACCGTTACCGCCGTATTGCCCGCCCTGGGCCGAGATGCTGCCATCGAAATGGGTGGTGCCGTCCGACCAGACCACCACCTTGCCGCCGTTGCCGGTGCCAATGGCATCGGCATTGATCGTTGTGCCGGCACTGACCGTGGTGGTTTTGGCATTCTGCTCCAGGCCCAAACCTTGATAGTTACCCCCGCCGAGCACCGTGCCGCCGCCGGCATCGCCGGAGGCGTCAATGCTGCCGGAGAGATTGACCGTACCGCCCAATATCTTGACCATGCCGCCGGTTTCACCGGCCAGCTTGCCCGATGCATCCAGGGTGCCGCTGTTGGTGGCGGTGCCGGCACTGCCGGCCTCCAACACAATCGTGCCTCCGACGTTTTGAACGCTGCGCGCCTGGATGATGCCGGTGTTGTTGACCACGCTGGCCAGCACCGCGTCCTTGGCACCGGCGGAGAGCCATACCGTGCCGCGGTCGGCCTGGATCAAACCACCGTTTTCGGCCAGGTTGTTGAGCGTGCTCTGGTTGACTTGCAGCTTGACCAGGCTATCGCCCGAAAACGACAACGTGACATCGCTGCCCGCACCCTGGGCCACGGCACCCGCTGTTGCGCTGATGGTGCCCTGGTTGCTCACGGTATTGCCAATGAGGGCAACGTAGCCGCCATTGGCTGCGGTGATGCTGCCTTGGTTGACGATGCTGCCGGTGCCCGTGCCGCTGAAATTGCGCGTGGCGGCATTGATGCTGGCGTCATTGATATCGAGCGTGGAGGCCACCAGGCCACCCACGTTGATTTGCGACCCGACACCAAACAACACGCCATTGGGGTTGATCAGATAGACCTGTCCGTTGGCATTGAGGTGGCCAAAGAACTGCGTGCCGTGGGTGTCGCTGATGCGGTTGACGGCAATGGCACTGGCCGACGGCTGAACGAAGTTCACCGTCTCTTGGCTGGTGGTATTGAAAGACTGCCAACCCAACGACAGGTTCTGGCTTGACTGCGTCACCGTGGTGGTGTTGCCGCTCTGGCTGATGGTGCCGCTGCCGGCTGTGACCTGGCCACCTACGGGCCCAGCCATGGCCATCTGTGCGGTGGCCAGTAAGGTGCTGGCGATGAGCAGTCGATTCGCTGACTTTCCCCGGCCTTTTGTACGTTCCGAAACAATTACCCAGGTCTGGGTCAACTGGCTCCAGATGAGTCGATAAATTCTGTTCATTGAAGCATGGCCCATGTCGGGTTCCCTGGTTGGCAGAATGAGGTGTAACGTAATGTTTGCCAATGCATTCTAGACAGCATAGATATCTATCAATGCTGTCGTTTAATTTTCACAACAGTGAGCCTCACGGGTCTTTGAGGTCATTGCGATTCGGCCGGTTTAGACCGCCTCGAAGGCGAGCGGGCTGACACCGTCATGCGTGCCAGTTGAACTGCTGCCTACACCATGTAACCTGTGAATCCGATAGCGCCGTCTATCGAACTCTGCTTGAGTCCACCCAAGCCATCCCCTGGATTGATCACGGCCAGTATGGGCTGAGGTACGGTCATCCCACAGCCGGTCAGGACCTACGGCTATTGATCGACCAGGTGGGCAGTCGGCTATGCAAGGCCAAGCGGGCAGGGCTGAACCAAATCGTGTTGGTTGCCTGATGTAGCACCCAGGCTCTTTCTCAAGCTATGGCATGGCGAGAAGAGATGTGAGGTGCGCTATGTAGGGGCGCGACGATTTCACTCCGCTTGGATCTCCCCCTTGCGAATCACCTCATTCCACCTCGCAATCTCCCCGGAGATGCGTTGAGACAACTCTTGCGGTGTGCTGCCAATCGGCTCAAACCCCATGGATTTGAGCTTGGCTTGCATCTCACCCTGGCGTATCGATGTTCTCAAAACGGTGCTGATTTTCTCGACGACAGGGGCAGTAATTCCCTTGGGGGCAAGACGACCAAACAGGGGCATGGTGTCCAACCGATGTCGAAACTCTCGTTTGGATTGGGTGGCTTACAGTTTTGTGCGCCAGAATGAGCCTAGCCCTCGGCCGCGAAGTTCAAGATGCCAGTTTTTGATGGCGGCTAAACTCAAAGCGCTGCCTTCGGCCAGAAGCAGCCCCTCGCTCCAACCATTCCCGCTGAATCTGGAGACCTATGAACAGCCTGGCTTATGTTCGCCATCACTATGTTCCGCAGTTCTTGCTTCATGAATGGGAATGCGGAACGGACAGCAAACTAACCGTGTTCAGCCGCTCATTCAACGGGACACTGCTTGCCAATCGGAGAACCGCGGCAGGCATCGGTTATGAAAAAAATCTCTACACAACGGAGTCAATGCAAACCTCGGAGCGAGATGTCAGCATTGAGCGAGATTTCTTTGGTCCGCATATCGACGAGCATGGTGCGATAGCTCATAAAAAGATGCTGCAGGGAGGCATCTCATCCATGTCAGACATCAACAATGGGTATTGGGCCCAATTTCTCGTTGCACAGTACATGCGGGTCCCGCGCACGATTCAGACTCTCAAGCAAATGGCGCGTGAGGCTTTGGACGAACAACTCAACGCCGACCCGGACTACGCCCGCGTGGAAGGGTTAACCAAGACGCTTGATACCCGTGAATGGGTTGAGAAATATTTGCCGCAGGCCTATGACCAACTTTCCATTGGTGGACTTCCTACTTTCATCCAGCAGCCCAGGCTTCTCGGCGAGATGCATCATGGGCGATGGGATATCAAGAGCATCGCCCCTAGTTGCCCGTTCACCTTTCTCCTGGGCGACCACCCGCTAATAATTAGGGGGGAGCTGAGTTCTCAGTTCGTAATGGCGTTACCACTGACTCCACGAAAGATTTTCTTCCATTCGGAACTAGCGGGTACGACATATCGAGACTGGTTTAGCTTGTCGGATGCCGCCTTCGTGAAACGTGCAAACCTTGAAACAGTGGCATTTTCCTCCCGGTATGTGATGGCGCGTGACAATAGCCAAATGGCGTTCGTTGACCGACGCTTGCGTCCTAGGCCTGATACACAACCTAACGACGATTGACGGCCAAGATTGGTCATTGAGCTAGCTCCTCCGAACCAAGGAATACGATGAAAGTAGAAGGTCAGTGCCAATGCGGCGCCATTGAATTCGAAGCAGAAGTTCAACCAGGCACCGTGACAGTCTGTCATTGCCTCGACTGCCAGACGCATTCCGGCTCTGCTTTCAGAGTCAACATCTCTGCCTCTGCAGCCGGATTTAATCTAATCAAGGGCGCGCCTCGAACGTACATCAAGACAACCGCCAGTGGTACGAAGCGTCTTCTTGCATTCTGTGAGAACTGTGGCAGTCCCTTGTATGCCTGTGCCGTAGAAAATCCGCAGGCCTACTCATTACGCACTGGTGTCCTGAAACAGCGTAATGAATTAGGTACACCACATCGAGAGATTTGGGCACAACGGCGTCGCTCATGGGTTCAGCTTCCCATGGTGAGCGAATCACACGACGGCCAACCATAATTTTAAAATAATCTGCGGACCGTGACCGTTAAAGGCCATGCGTGTAACCCAGACCTAGGACATATCCGGCGGGATACGGCCAATACCGGTCTGTCGATGTGGCAGCCAGATTGCGGCTACTTGGCACGACTCTAGACCCGAAGGGGCTGTCTCTAAATTGCATTCGACCGCAAATGAAAGTAGTAGATGGGCGCAAATGACTTCAAAGCTCGATTTACGCGATGGAGCGACTACAGCGAGAAGAGTTGTAGCAAGTCTAATTTTTGTCGCTGCTTCAGCTACGAGCGGCTTGGTTTATTGCCAAGCGAAAGCCGAGAGGGGCGAAGATAAGAGCTTTTTGGACGAAGAACAGAAGGCGGCTCCAAACCACTTTCATCTTTCCCGCTTGGCCAATAACGCAGGAATGGACCAACTAATAAGGGGGAATTACGCTGAGGCGGAGCGTATGCTTCAACAGGCGTTGAGCTTAATCAGAAAAATTCCTCTTGAGCCTATCCCGTCGAATCCTCCGCTTTTGACCGGAAGCGATGCTGCGACCTACCAAGATGCCGTGGCACGTGTCACGCTTGAAGGCTCCATTGCCCATAATCTTGGTCAAGTCTTCTTTCGGCAGAAAAAGTACAGCCAAGCAGAGCCCATGTACAAGCTGTCTATAGCTGCTGCCGAAGCCGATCCCCGCAAGGCCCTTCTCAAAGCGTATCTACTTGATCTTGAAGCTCTTTATATAGCCATGGGAAACGAAGAGCTAACCAGAGGGACTCGCAAGCGCATTCGGTTAACGGAAGCAACGCGGTGACAGACTCGATATCCGATTCTTTCTCTTCACATTACCTTAGACCGACATGCCAGTTGGAGCATCACATGCCGAGGCAGTTTTCTACTTCTGGATGCCACTTGTCATCTCTGGCCTGCTAGCTCTCTTACTGTTTCTTGGGTGGCGGCGGTTCTTCGCGCTCATCGGTGCCCTTGTCTCATTTGCTATATATCTAGCAATAGGGGTCGCCTCACTTCACAATATTATTGGAGCCATGATGCTCTTGTTTGGCGGATGGGCGGCCGTTGTTTTTCTTCTCTTGGCTCTTTACTTCAGCACGCAAGGTGTGACGCGACTGATAGCCACCATAAGAAGATTTTCCCATCTTCTAATGTCTAAGAAGCGCTACATCCTATTGTTGATTGCGGTAGGAATTGGGCTATTTGTCAGCAGGCCATAGGCCGCTCTAAAGCCTGGGCTAGGTCCGCTTTGGAGAAGGCCCAGGTCCGTTCAGGGCACACAGTCGTCTTCCGCATCGCCTCAAAGCGACCGTTCATACGATGCTACCGCCCTCAAGTAACTACCCCATTACCGTCGTCCGAACCTCCACCACGGTTTGCTTGGAGAGTCACTTGATGTTGCTGGAGCCAAGGATGAGGCGACTCCACTTAACGACTGGGCGCAAATTGAATTCCAAACGATGGCGTCCAGCGGCATGATCCTTGCCCCGTCAATTTTGCCCGTAAACACCGGGTGAGGAGCGAAGCCGAAGAACTGTCCGCTGGAGCGTGAAACGCCCCTCTCTTTGAGCAGGGCGACCCCATTGCTCAGGAGGCTCTGCTCCTGCCAAGACGGAGTGTTCATCAACGCTGCAAACTCCGCCTGATTCGCTGCCACTTTATGGACACCACCTTCTAGCACGTCCAGTTTTTCAACTTCACCAGACCTGCGTTCAAAGAATAGGTCACCGAAAACCGAGGCACCTATCGGTCCAACCTGACCAATGACCACGAGCGGCCACTCTAAAAGCAGCGTACTGAAATCGAGGTTTGCCGCGTCGACGAATAGTTCCTCCCAAGTCAGTGAACTCATGGGTAAAGGGTTAGATTGCTGGGGGCAGCAAGAGACGGGTTTTGGCCGGATTCTGCCTGAACCCTGGCCAGTTCAGTCGGACCTATCACATTCCTTCGCTGCGCGCCTGTCAACGACCGCTATTGGGCCGTTTGCTGAACGGGGACTGGTGGCCGCTACGGGGCGAGAGGGCGTCGCCGAAGGTGAAGAACATTTGGGTCGCCATACTAGTGCCCGTCTGGACTAGAGGATCATCATTGCGGCCGCCCAGGTGGAAGCGGGGCGAGCTCCATCCGGTTCCGTCCCTTGCGCTTCGATGCGTACAGGGCTTCGTCGGCCCGCTTGAGCCAATGTGACAGCTCCGTTGCAGGCTGGTCGAACAAGGTCGCACCAATGCTCAGCGACACGGGCTCCGGTGTCACGAACAACTCACGCGCTTGCTGCGCGAACGACTCGCGCAGGTCCTGGCCCAGCGCCTGCGCGGCCGCACCGGAGACGTTGCGCAGCATGATCACGAACTCGTCCCCGCCCAGCCGCGCGGCCAGCGCGCCATGGGGCAGTGCGCCGCGGATGAGGTCGCTCAGGGTCACCAGCAATCGGTCGCCGGCGGCATGACCGTGCAGGTCGTTGACCTGCTTGAAGTGGTCGATGTCGATCAGTAGCAGGGCGCCGGGACTGGTCGGCGAGGCCTGCATCAGCAGTTCCGGTGCGCGCAGATAGAGCTCGCGGCGGTTGTCCAGCGCGGTCAGGGGGTCACGGGCGGCGATCTGCGCGATACGCTCCTCGCGGCGATGGCGCTCGGTGCCGGTCATGGACATCGCGAGCAGCATGATCGCCATTGCGCCTTCCACCAGCGAGACCAGGATCATCGCGCCTTGGAAACTGGCTAGGTTGACGAAGGCGTGCGGCGCCACGGTCGAGGCGGCCTTGGCGACGTAGAACAGGCCGTGCGCCAGCAGGACGGAGCGCAACTGCGCCGCGCCCACACTCAGCGCGCCGCCATGCGGGCGCAGCAGCAGGGCGGCGCGCAAGGTGATGACGGCGATGAGCAGCGACTGGATGCCCAGCATCGCCTTGGACCACCAGGGCCCGTCGGGCAGAAACAGCATCGCCAGCCAGATGACGGCCAGCAGCCACCAGGCGCGCGGCAGCCGGGTGCGCGTGAATCTGGCGACGCCGGCCAGAAACAGCCAGTGGGCCACGATCAGCATGCCGTTGGGGAACCAGATGCCGACCAGCACATAACCACTGGAGCGCAGCAGGGCCAGCACGCTGCCCACGGCGATGATGGCAAACCCCGCGCTCCAGAGTAGTAGCGAACGTTCGCGCACGCTGCTCCATTCGGCGGTCAGGTACAGCGCCGAAGCGGCGGCCATGGCCGCAGTGAGGACGAGAAGGGTGAAGGGGTCGAGAACCATGGACGAGAGATGTATCGGCGCGGGCGGACTCCGTAAGAGAGCCGCTCGGCCAGGAGCCATGCGCGGAGGCCGATCAGTTGCTCGGCGAAGACGGTCGAGGCCGTGGCATTGAAATGGAACGGGGCAGCGCGCGAGGCACATTATCGCAGGATGCTGATTTCCAGGCATCTCTTGTGGGCTGCGCCGCTGGGAGGGCGAAACGGATCGGGCCGGGCATCAGGAGAGGATGTCCGAGGCTGTTCCCGTGGCGTTCCGCAGGCAGTTTTCGTTGGTTTGCCGCATCCTGAGGGCCGGGTGACCTTCGCAGGCACTAGGGTGCGCGCCTTACAAGCCCGCCCGCGTGCGTGTAGACCACCAGCAGATGACGGAGCCAATGGTCACCATGGCAACGCCTTGCCAAAACGATGAAGAGGGCGCCGTGCTCAGCCAAACACTGGCGAGCAGCACTGACAAGACGGGGGTGAAGTAAGAGGCCACGGCCAGCAGTGTCAAGTTGCCTTTTTGAATGCCGTGGTTCCAAGCCGAGTAGGCGGTTGCCATGAACGCGCCCATCACCACGACTTGGGCCACTCCGCCAAAGGTGAAATGCAGCGCCGGCTCCGGGCTTAAAGCGTAAAGAATCCAGAGAATGAGGGCGGTGCCCAACAAGAACAATGGCACGCCGCTTTTGCCATCGCCAAATTTCTTTGTCAGAACCGAATAGGCGGCCCACAAGATGGCCGCACCGCCAGCAAGCCCGTAGGCCACCGGGTTGTTCTGCAGGTTGGATAGCAGTGTTGCGGGCGACCAGTCGCCATCGCCTTTCATGACCCAAACAAGGCCAGCGAAGCTCAAAGCCGCCCCTGGAAACAAGGCCCAATTGCTTTTTTGCTGCTTGAATATGACCGCCAGCACAATGGTCAGGCAAGGCCACATGTAGTTCATCATGCCAAGCTCCAACGCCTGCGCACGGTTAGCCGCCAGCCCGAGCGAAAGCGCCAGGAAGATCTCGTAGGTGATGAACAAAGCACCGCCCACAAAGAGATAGACGCGGTTGAAGGCGCCGGGCCGCGGAACGCCGAGCACTACTGCGGCCAGTATCCCGCCCACGCTGAAAATCATGGCAGCCCCGCCTGTGGGGCCGAGCAACTCCGAGATACTGCGAATGAGACCGACGGTTGAACTCCACAACACAACCGCGACGAGTCCTGTGAGTGTTCCTGCTTTTTCTTGCTTAAGGTCGGGTGAGGTGACTGCTGTTATCTTCATTGTGGTTGGGGAAAAATGACTCGGGCCGACCCCGCTGGAGCCAACTGCAAAGACTGTATTTGAAACGATAGCTGAGACGGCCAGGCGGCCTGTGGTCAGCCAGGCCGTGTCGTCTGCACCAAGCACGGCGGGGCACTGAGCGGGCTCCACCCAATCCAAATGATGCGTGGAGGCATTACTTCAAATCTTTCGTCAAAGATTCTTCCAGTGTTTGCCTGATGAACTGCGGCTTGTCGTCGATAGCCATACAAGCCTGCGGCTGCAGTTGCTCTTTGGAGTGTGCTTTGCTCGAAAAATAGAGGTGTTCGCAATCGCAACGCAGTGTCGCGACGACAGCCTTGGTGCGAGCGTTTTTGACTTCGGCCTTCCAACATGCATCTGCACAGCCACAGGAGCGATATTCCAGTATCTGACCATCAACAGGCCATGGCAGTCTGTAGGTTCTCGTGCCGCCTGCGGCTATGGCGATGCTTGCGACTGTGGATAAGGCCAAAGCAGCGGTTGGCCATCGAATCGTTTTCATATTGCGCGCATCTTGAAGAACTGTGGACGCACGCGTTGACCGTTGCACTTCAAACGCTTTTTCAAACGCTCAAGGCCCCGCGAAAGCCGCGCGCGGCGTAGTAGGACTGCACACCGTTGTGGTACGTGAAGACTTGGCCGTAACGCCGATCGCAAAACAACGCGCCACCCAGTTTGCGGATGGCGGGTGGCGTCGCGATCCAACTGGAGGTTTTGAGGTCGAACTCGCCCAATGTCTGGAGTTGGCGGTACTGTTCTTCGGTGAGGAGCGTGATGCCCATGGCTGCTGCCACGTCCATGGCGCCGCCTGCGGGTTTGTTTTCTTTGCGCGCGTTCAAGGCTTCTGCGTCGTAGCACAGGCTTCTGCGTCCTTGGGGACTTTCAGCGGCGCAATCGCAGAAGATGATTTCACCGTTCTTGGCCGCAGACCCAATCACATCGGGTTCGCCGCCGGTCTCTTCCATTTCGTGCAATGACTGCAACTTGGCTGGGCTGGCCAGCAGGCGGGCCTCTACATCGACCCACTTGACGTCGGCATGCCGATGCATGTTCTTCTCAAACCGCGCTTTCAATGTCTTCAGCAGACTCTCGCGTTCTTGGGCTTTCATGTCTTGACTCCTCTGGAGTGTGATGTGAGCACGGCTTAAATGGTCATGCTCGGATAAACAGTGTGGCCGATGTTAGCGAGGCCGTCCGCGCGCGTGCTTAATGCCATTCCCTATGTTCAACGGTGAGGGGCGGCCGTACATTTTCAGCACCAACACCCAGCAGCGCCATGAAAATTCAGAAGATCGACATTATCGAAGCCGTGGTCCCATTTGAAGACGGCGGCACGGGCATGGGCGTGACCCCCACGCGCTGGAACACGCTCGAATTTGTGTTGGTGCGCGTGGAGACCGATACCGGCCTCGTGGGCTGGGGCGAGTGTTTTGCGTACTCGTGCCGGCAGGCCGTGGCAGCGGCGGCGCGCACCATGGTGGCGCCGTTGTTGCAGGGCCGCGAGTTGCCTGCTACGCCTGAAGGGTTGACGCTGGAGTTGCAGCGCAAGCTGCACATCTTTGGGCGCTATGGCATCACCATGTTTGCCATCTCGGGCTTCGACATCGCGCTGTGGGACATTGCGGCCCAGGCCGTGGGCCAGCCCCTGAGCGCCTTGCTGGGACCTGCGCAGCGCACGGAGGTGTCGGCCTACGCCAGTCTCACGCGTTACGGCGACGTGGCGCTGGTCGACAAATATTGCCGCCAAGCGATGGCGCAGGGTTACCGCCACGTCAAGCTGCACGAGGTCGACCCGGACGTGATTCGCGCCGGGCGGCGGGCGTGTGGGCCGGGCATTCACATCTCTGTTGACGTGAACTGCAGTTGGACTGAAGCCGGTGCCTTGGAGCGCGTAGCCACACTGCAAGAGGCGGATGTGGCGTGGGTGGAAGAGCCGGTGTTTCCGCCCGAGGCCATTCGCGCACAGGCGAATATCAACCACCGCTTCCCCGTGGGCGCTGGTGAAAACGCCTGCACGCGCCACGAGTTTGCGCGCATGCTGGAGGCTGGCGCGGTAACGTACCCGCAGCCGTCGGTGACCAAGGTGGGCGGCATCACGGAGTTCATGGCCGTGGTGCAACTTGCTGGCCAACATGGTCTCACGCCCATGCCGCATTCGCCGTACTTCGGCCCCGGCTATTTCGCCACGCTGCATCTGCTGGCGGGGATACCGGGTGCGCCATTGCCAGAGCCTTTGTTCGAGCACTTGTACATTGAGCCGCACGCCGATTTCGCCTTGGGCGGTACGCCGTTGCCGCAGCAGGGCAAGGTCAAAATTCCAATCACGCCGGGGCTGGGCTTTGCGCCTGACATGGACGTGTTGGAGCGTTTTAGGGTGTGATGGTGCGCATGTGTTAAGGATGGCCCGTGCCATGCGCTATCCTGCCGCATGCCATCGAAGATTGAAGCCAGTTTGGCCAGTATTGACCGCTTTATCGATGCCCTGTGGCTCGAAGAAGGCTTGTCTAAAAACACTCTCAGCGCCTACCGGCGCGATTTGAATTTGTACGTGCGCTGGCTGGACCCCAACGGCAAGTCGCTTGACCACACTGCCGAGGCCGACTTGCAGGCGTACTTTGCGGCGCGCCATAGCAACACCAAAGCGACATCGGCCAACCGGCGGCTCACGGTGTTCAAGCGCTACTTTCGCTGGGCACTGCGCGAAGGGCTGATTGCGGTTGACCCCACGCTGAAGATGAACGCCGCGCGCCAAGCCTTGCGCGTGCCCAAGACCCTGAGCGAAGCACAAGTGGAGGCGCTGCTGAACGCACCTGACGTGGGGAGCACGCTGGGCCTGCGCGACCGCGCCATGATCGAGCTGATGTACGCCAGCGGCCTGCGTGTGAGCGAGCTGGTGCAAATCAAAACCTACCACCTGGGCTTGAACGAGGGCGTGTTGCGCACCATGGGCAAAGGCAGCAAGGAACGCCTGGTGCCGTTTGGCGATGTGGCACGCGAATGGCTGCAACGCTATATGGAAGAGGGCCGGCCCGCACTGCTGGCCGGGCGGCAGACGGACGACCTGTTCATCACCCACCGTGGCAGCAAGGCCGGCCGCGCCATGACGCGCATGATGTTCTGGCTCATCGTGCGCAAATATGCGCTGGTGGCGGGCATTCATGTGGCCCTGTCGCCGCACACGTTGCGCCACGCGTTTGCCACCCATTTGCTGAACCACGGCGCCGATTTGCGTGCCGTGCAAATGCTGCTGGGGCATGCCGATATTTCCACCACCACGATCTACACGCACGTGGCGCGCGAGCGGCTGAAGTCGCTGCATGCCGAGCACCATCCGCGCGGCTGAACGGACTGCGGGGACTTGGCGAGTCGCGGCGGTGTCTTGCTGCAGCTTGGCCGAAAATAAGAACTCTTTTTGTTTTTGGAATTCTTGTGATGTCTCAACTGCCCATGTCATTTCGCCGCCGCCATTGGCTCGCCGCCGCCGCTGGAGCCGCACTGACAACCTTGCCGGGCTTGGGCCAAGCGCAACCTGCCTGGCCATCGCGCAACATTCGCATCATCGTGGCCTACCCACCGGGCGGCGTCAGCGACAACATCTCACGCGCCCTGGGTGACAAGCTCAGCGCCCAACTGGGCACACCGGTGGTGGTGGAAAACCGCGCGGGCGCGGGCGGCAGCATCGGCATGGACGCGGTGGCCAAGGCTGCACCGGATGGCTACACGCTGGGTTTCTCCAGCATCAGCCCGCTGGCGCTGAACCCGCATCTGGGCAAGCTGGCGTACGACCCGGCCAAAGACATTGCCCCCGTGGCCAGCGTGATGTACTCGCCCGTGGTGCTGTTGGCCACCAGCGCTTTCCAGGGCAAAGATTTCAAAGACGTGGTGGCGCAATCGAAAGCCAAACCCGGCAGCGTGCGCTGGTCGACCTCGGGCCTGGCCACCGTTGGCCACATCATGCTGGAGCAGATTCAGCACACCGCTGGCATTGAACTCACGCACGTGCCCTACAAGGGTGCCGGGCAGCAACTCACCGATGCGTTGAGCGGTCAGTTTGAATTGATCTCCACGAACCTGAGCGCGGCGCTGGTACAGCACATCAAGTCAGGCAAGTTGCGGCCGCTGGCGGTGGGGGCGCCCACGCGTGTGGAAGTGTTGGCGCAAGTGCCTACGTTGGCCGAGCTGGGTTTTCCGGCGGCCAATATGACGTCGCTGTTCGGCATTTTTGCGGCAGCCGCCACGCCAGCACCGGTGCTGCAGCGCTTGAATGCCGAGATCAACAAGGCCCTGGCCTTGCCCGACCTGCGCGAGCGCTTGCTGGCGGCCGACAACGTGCCCACGGGCGGCAGTCAGGCCGACTTTGCAAAGCAGATCGCGCAGGAATCGGCAAACACCGCCCGCATCATCAAGGCGGCGAACATCAAGTTGGATTGAGCTCACGGCACCACCGCAGCAGCGCTGCGGCGGGGAAACGGCCTGACCGTTCTTAGCCTTCGGCGGTCAGCGACTCGGCCCAGGCCAGGGCCTGCAAGTGGGCCCAGTTCACTTGTTTATTCGACAGGTGCAAGGCGTTCGCCGTGCGTGCAAACACTTCGTCGTTGCCGCTCTCGCAAGCCTCGGTCAGCTCCAGGAACGGGGCGAACACACCTTGGCGGTGCAGCAGGGCGTCGAGCACGGGTTGGGGCAAGGCTACCGACTCAAGAGCTTTCTCCAGCGGTACACCCAGCATGGTGTCGAGCAGCGAGAACACGCCCACCACAAAGGCGTTGTCGCATTCTTCGGGCGATAACAATTCTGCTGCCAGCAGCTCCATCAAGCGGCCGCGCACCACGGCGGTTTGGCCCACGGCCTGGTCTGAGCCACTGCTGCGCGAGGTGGTCATGAGCAAGGCCGCCCAGCGGAACAGCTTCTTCAGGCCGAGGATCATCACCGCGTGGCGGAACGAGGTGATTTCGCAGCTCAAGCCAAAGCCGGACGAGTTGATGAAGCGCAGCAGGTTGAACGACAGCGCCGGGTCTTTTTTCAGCAGTTCTTCAATTTCGGCCGTGGTGGCTTGTTTGCGCACCAGGTTGATGAGCTGCAGGATGGTGGCTTGTGACGGGCGGATTTGCTGCGCCTTCACCACCGAAGGTTTGGCAAACCAGTAGCCCTGGAACAGCTTGATGCCGTAGCTGGCCAGCAGCTTGTGTTGCTCGGCGGTTTCGACCTTTTCGGCGATGAGTTGTGCCGTGGTGTTGGCCTGCGCAAAGCGCACAAAAGGCAACACCATGTCGGGCTTCAAGGCCACCATGTCGAGCTTGACGAACGACGCCAGCGCGCGCCACGAGGCGTAGCCGCGCGTCAGCACCGTGTGGTTGAAGGCGAAGCGGAACCCGCGCTTGCGCAACTCTTCCAGCAGCACGGCGCGGGCTTCGATTTCTTCTACCGCACCGCCGGCCACGGGTGGCACTTCCAGCACCACTTTGTCGGGGTGCACCAGCTCCAGGTGGCCGCCGGCCAGGCTGTCGAGTGTGCAGTTGATGAACACCAGCTTTTTACCGACCAGCGCCTCGGTGTCAGAGAACGACAGCGCGTTGAACAGCAGCGCGGCATCGCTTTCGGCGGTGTGGGCGTCTACGGCCAAAGAGCGGTCGAACAGCTCGTAGCCGAAAACGCCTCGGTTTTCGTCGACGATGGCCTGGCGGGCGATCACGGCATGGGTGCCTGATTCAGCCTCAAGGGACTGGCGCATCGAAGAAAGCTGGTCGGGAATCGTGGACATTGGAGCGGTGGTGCGGGTGGTGACTTGATTCTAAAGAAGAACCAAAGTCACTCCTTGGAGGTTGGTAACACAGTGCAAATCGGGGCGATCTAGTGGACGTCCCGCAGAGGTTTTGACGAGGGGCTTATTCCAGTGGCAGGTTGTCGGCCCAGAGTAGGGCGTCCATGTGCGCCATGTTGATCTGCTGATTGTTTAGCCCCAGCGCGCGTGCGGCGCTGGCAAAAGCGTTGTCGTCGACGTTTTCGCATGCCAGGGTCAGGCGCAGCATTTCGCCATAGGGGCCGCTTTGGTGTTCGATGGCGTTGGTGATGTCGTCGGGCAGAGGCAGCAGGTTGAGGGCCTGGGCCATGGGCACGCGCAAGATCACGTCCAGCAGCGAGAACATGCCCACCACAAACGCGGTGTCGCGGTCTTCTTGAGGGCGGTCGGCCGCCGTGGCCAGTAGCTCCATCAGACGGCCGCGCACGATGGCCGTGGCCGACAAGGCCACACCTTGCGAGTCCGACAAGGCGGTGCTGAGCAGCAACGCGGCCCAGCGGAACAGCCGTTTCATGCCCAGCAGCATCACCGCCTGGCGGAACGAGGTGATTTCCTGGCGCATGCCAAAGCCGGCGGAGTTGATCAGGCGCAGCAGGTTGAAGCCGAGCAGGGTGTCGCGCTTGAGCACGTCTTCGATCTCGTCGATGTCGGCGTTGGTGCGCACCAGGTTGACCAATTGCAGGATGGTCGCCTGGCCGGGCGACATCACCTTGGCCATGATTTCGGTGGGCTTGGCAAACCAGTAGCCTTGGAACAGCTCCACGCCGTATGACGCCAGCGCCTTGAATTGTTCTTCGGTCTCGACCTTTTCGGCCACGATGCGGGCCTGCGGTGCGCGGCTCAAGGCGGCGGCCACCACGGCTTGCAACTGCGTGGCGGGCAGGGCGGCCACGTTGAGCTTCACAAAGTCGGCCAGGTTTTGCCACGAGCCATAAGCCGGCGCCAGCAGCACGTGGCTGAAAGCCAGGCGGAAACCACGGGCGCGCAATTCATCTAACGCCTGGGCCCGACCCTGAATGTTGGCCTGCTCGTGACCGTCTACCGAGCGTACTTCCAGCACGATTTGCTCGGCGGGCAGCAAGTCGAGGTGGCCACCGGCCAAAGTCTCGTGGGTGCAGTTGACAAACACGGTGCGGTCGCCGATCAGCGACTCTCCCGAGGCGTTGGTCAGCGCGCTGAACACCATGGCCATGTCGGTGGCGGCGGTGTGTACGGCGTCGATCACCGAGCGGTTGTACAGCTCGTAGCCAAAAACGTTGCCATCTTTGTCGACGATGGGCTGGCGCGCCATCAGCGCATAGTGCGCGGCAGGGTCGGTGGCCTTGTCGGTGGAGGAATCAGAGTTGAGTCGGTCGCTGGGGTTCGTCATGTCTTGATGATGTCTTGTGGCCGGGCTTCCGTTCGAGAAAAACAGGTTGAACAGGGTCTAAGCACCTGATCTGCATTGTCTGGCGAATTTGTCTTGTGCCGTATTGTTGCAGCGAACTAGCAACAACGCCGCTATTGCGCGCTACTCCGTTAAAAAGGCCAGTTCAACATCTGAGAAACCCGCTGCACGCCGTGCCCGGGCATTAAAAGGCGGGCGTAGCTTGGGGGCTTGGTAGCGTTCGGTCAGCACGCCATAGTGCGCCACGGGGTCAAAACCGGCACGTTCGCAGCACCAGCGGTACCAGTGGTTGCCAATGGCCACGTGGCCGACTTCTTCGCGCAGCACGATGTCCAGAATGTCGACCGCCGCCAGCGCGTCGGGCGTGGCCACGCGGCGCAGTTTGTCCTGAATCAGCGGTGTGGCGTCCAACCCCCGGGCCTCCAGGGTGCGCGGCACCAGGGCCATGCGGGCCACGATGTCATCGCTGGTTTTGTCGCACATGGTCCACAGACCGTCGTGTGCGGGAAAGTTGCCATAGTCCCAGTGCTGGATGCCGTCGGTCAAGGTCTGCAGGTGCGCGCGCAGCAGGGTGAAGTGTTTGGCCTCCTCGGCGGCCACGCGCAACCAGTCGAGATAATAGGCGGGCGGCATATCGTCGAAGCGCCAAACCGCGTCGAGTGCCAGGTTGATGGCGTTGAACTCGATGTGCGCAATGCTGTGGATCAGCGCCGCACGGCCTTCCAGGATGAAAAGCGAGCGTTGCGGCTTTTTGATGCGCTCGAACAACTCCGGGCGGCTGGGGCGGCCGGGCACCTCTGGCGGCATTGACCAAACGCCTTTTGCTATTGAAAGAGAAGCTGCCTGCGCATACAGGTCATACGTAGCGGCCACTTTTTCTTCGGGATTGACGAGGCACAGGGCATGCAGGGCAGATTGGCGGAGGTCCATCGCTATGATTGTAAAAAAATCCCACGAACAGAAACCCAGGAGATCAGCCATGGCCATTTACGAACTCGACGGCGTTGCCCCCCAAATCGCCCCCACCGCCTGGGTGGCGGACAGCGCCCAGGTGATGGGCACCGTCACTTTGGAGGAGGGCAGCAGCCTGTGGTTTGGGGTGGTGGCGCGGGGCGACAGCGACCACATCACCGTGGGCAGGGGCTCCAACGTGCAAGATTTGAGCGTTTTGCATGCCGATCACGGCGTGCCGCTGGTCATTGGCGAAAACGTCACCATCGGCCACAAGGTGATGCTGCACGGCTGCACCATCGGCGATGAATCCTTGATCGGCATTGGCGCCATCGTGCTCAATGGCGCCAAGATCGGCAAAAACTGCCTGGTGGGCGCGGGTTCGCTGGTCACCGAGGGCAAAGAGTTCCCCGATGGCTCGATGATTCTGGGCAGCCCCGCCAAGGTGGTGCGCCAACTTACACCCGAGCAGATCGCCGGCCTGCGTCGCAGCGCAGAGCATTACCAAGAGAACGCGCGGCGATTTCGGGCGGGATTGAAGAAGATTGGCTGAACCCTTTGAGCGTGTGCGTTAGCCCCCTGCCGGGTAAACCTTAAACCACACCAGCAGCAACACCGCCGCCGCCGCCGCCCACGCCACCGTGGCGAGCAGCAGGGTATTGATCAAGCTCACGCGCACGCTGAGCCAATACACCGTAAACAAATACACCGCATAGGGCACCAGCGACCAAAGGCCGAACAGGGCTGTAGTGCGCAGCGCGGCGGCGGAGCGTTCGCTGCCCACGATGTAGTGCGCGATCAGCGCGAAAGTGGGGAACAGCGGCACCAGCCCCGCGATGAAGAAGCTTTTGGACTTGGAGAGTAGGGCGATCACCAGTACGGCAAGCGCACCTAATGAGCATTTCAGAATCAGCGAGAACATGGAGGACGGTGTTTGGAGTGGGCGTGCAGGTGAGCCGCAAATTCTAGGGGGCCGCGTCCGGCTATGGGCAGGCAGGGGTGTCGTGGCGTCGTGAACTCCATACAATCCCCGTTAACTCCCCCATTTTGATCGTGCCCCGTGCGCTGCCGATTGTTCGCAGCCGCTGTGGCCGACCTTTTCACACGAGGACAACGCGTGTCTGAACTCCATAAATTCCTATTCGACGGCCTGCCAGTGCGCGGCTCCATTGTGCGTTTGACCGATGCCTGGCAAGAGATCTTGAAGCGCCGTGCTTCGAACACCACGGTGGAGGGCTACCCCGCCCCCGTGGCCGAGTTGCTGGGCGAGATGACGGCTGCAGCGGTGCTGATGCAGTCGAACATCAAGTTCGACGGCGCGCTGGTGTTACAGGTGTTTGGCGACGGCCCGGTCAAGCTGGCTGTGGTCGAGGTGCAGCCCGACATGGCGTTTCGCACCACCGCCAGCGTGATGGGCGACGTGCCCGCCGACGCCACGCTGAGCACCATGGTCAACCAGCACAACGAAGGCCGCTGCGCCATCACGCTCGATCCGAAAACCAAGTTCCCCGGCCAGCAGCCGTACCAGGGCGTGGTGCCGTTGTATGGCGACAAGCGCGAGAAGCTGGAAAAGGTGAGCGACGTGCTGCAGCACTACATGCTGCAGAGCGAGCAACTCGACACGTTGCTGGTGCTGGCTGCCGATGAAAAAACCGCTGCCGGCCTGTTGATCCAGCGCCTGCCCGCCAAGGGCGAAGGCAACCTGGCGGCCGGTGCCGAGGCCAACGAAGACGGCATCGGCATCAACGAAGATTACAACCGCATTGCACACTTGGCCTCCACGCTGAAGCGCGAAGAGCTGCTGTCGCTCGACGTCGACACGATTTTGCGCCGCCTGTTCTGGGAAGAGCAGGTGTTGATGTTCACGCCGCACATCGGTGCCACCGCGCCACGCTTTCACTGCACCTGCAGCCGCGAGCGCGTGGGCTCGATGATCCAGTCGCTGGGCCGCGACGAGGTGGAAAGCATCTTGTCGGAGCGCGAGGACGTGGAAGTTGGGTGCGAGTTCTGCGGCCAGATGTACCGCTTTGATGCGGTGGACGCGGCGCAGTTGTTTGTCAAGCCGGATGTCACCTTGCCTGGGCCGTCTTCGGTTCAGTGATGGCTTGATGTGCTGCGGGCCCGCCCGGGTGCCGCCTGAATACCGTCCAGATGCCAGTCTCTTTTTGAAGGCTGCAGCAGACCGTCCTTTTCGTGGATAGCGTCCATATGCTTGGAATGCTTCTATCGAAGGACGGTTTTTTCATTTCGAAAATGGATGGCATGCGCATAGGCTAAGGGCTCGTTCCGATCCACGAGATCCCGCAGCCCATGACATTTTTTTCGTTGTTTAACCCAGCCCGCGCGAGGCCGTCGTCGTGACCGCGCCCGACACCGTCGCGCTGAAGACCGACGTGCTGGTGATCGGCGGCGGCATGGCCGGCGCGTGGGCCGCCATTGCTGCGAGCCGCGCAGGCGCTGCGGTGATCTTGGTGGACAAAGGCTACTGCGGCACCAGCGGTGTCACCGCTACCGCCGGGCCGGGCCACTGGTGGGTGCCACCCGACCCGCCGGATGCGCGGCCCAGCGCCATCGCCGCACGCAACCTGGGCGCGGCTGGCTTGGGTGACCCGCAGTGGATGGCGGGTGTCATCGACCTCACCTGGCGCGTGCTGCCCACCTTGGCCAGCCACTACAACTTCCCGCGCAACGAGGCCGGTGCGCTGCAGTACCGTGGCCTGCGCGGACCGGAATACATGCGTGCGCTGCGCAGTCTGGCCCTCGACCTGGGCGTGCGTATTCTGGACCACTGGCCTGCGCTGGAACTGCTGCGCGCAAGCGACGGCAGCATTGCTGGCGCGCGCGGCGTGCAACGCCAGCACGGCAACTGCCCTTGGCAGATCAGCGCCGGGGCCGTGCTGCTGGCGACCGGCGGCACCAGCTTTCGCTCGCACTTGCTGGGCGCTCACAACAACACGGGTGACGGTTACCTGATGGGCGCGGAGGCAGGCGCCACGTTATCGGGCATGGAGTTCACCGCCGCCTACACGGTGGCGCCGAAACGCTCGAACATGACGCGCGCCATGTCGTACGCCTACGCCAGCTACACCGATGCGGCTGGCCGTGCACTGGAGGTGCCGGCCGGCCCCGACAACAGCCGTGCCCTGGCGCGCGCGTTGCTGCAAGGCCCTGTCTTCTGCCGCTTCGACCGCATGCCCGATCAGGTGCGCCACTGGTTGCCCACCATTTCACCCAACGTGATGCTGCCTTTCGACCGCTGGGGCATCGATCCCTGGCACGACCGCTTCGAGGTCACCCTGCACAACGACGGCACCATTCGTGGCACCGGCGGCCTGCGGGTGACCGGTGGCGACTGCAGCGTGGGTGTGCCCGGCCTCTACGCCGCAGGAGACGCGGCCACGCGTGAACTGGTGGCTGGTGCCATCTCGGGTGGTGGCGCGCAGAACTCGGCCTGGGCGCTGTCGTCGGCGCATTGGGCCGCACGTGCTGCTGCGGACTTCGCACGCCAACGTGCGCCTGTGGTCAGTGCCCTGGAGCCGTTGGGCCAGGCCGGTTTGCGGCCCGCACGCGGCGTGCGCGAGGTGGACACGCGGCAAGGGGTAGTGGCTGTGCAGGCGCAGATGCACCCTTATGACCGCAACCTATTCCGCACCGGCGCGGGCCTGCAAGATTCAGCGCGGGTTCTGGAATCGGTGTGGAGCGAGCTGTGCGACCACGGCCATGATCCCGTTGACCCATTGCGGCTGCGCGAGGCAGCGGCCATGGCCGCGACCGCACGCTGGTCCGTCGCGGCCGCCCTGCAACGCCGTGAAAGCCGTGGCATGCACCAGCGCGACGACCACCCCGCCAGCGACCCTGCCCAGGCGCACCGCCTAGAGGTTGGCGGACTCGACAACGTGTGGGTGCGGCCCGAAACCCAAGCACCCCGGCCTCCGGCCATCGCAGAACCCCAGCAACTGACCACCCTTGTCTAACAAGCCCTCATGATTGAACTTGTCTACTCCGACGCCTGCACGGCTTGCGGCGATTGCGTCACCGCATGCCCCACCAACGTCTTCGACATCGGCGCTGACGGCCGCCCCGTGATTGCGCGGCAAGCCGACTGCCAAACCTGCTTCATGTGCGAGTTGTTCTGCCAGGCCGACGCGCTGTTTGTAGCGCCAGACTGCACCGGCCCCACGCCGCTCGATCCTGCCGCCGTGCGCCAAGCCGGCCTGCTCGGCCAGTTTCGCCGCGACTCCGGCTGGCATGAGTGGGAGGGTAGCCGGGCCAACGAACACTGGCGCATGGACGAGGTGTTTCGCATGGCGCGCACGCTGCCGTCCAGTGCTGCAGCCGCACCACACACCTCGCTCAGCCAAACAACCTGAACCTCATTACTTCACCAAGGAATCTTTCCATGTCCCTCGAATTCATTGGCTACATCGGCACCCAGCACAGTTCCGAAATCATCGATGCGCCGCGCTCTGGCCTCGACCTCGCACACGTGGAGGAAGCAGCCCGCATCCACGAGCAAGGCGGCTTTGACCGCGCGCTGGTGGCCTTTCATTCCACGTCTCCAGAAAGCATTCTGGTGGCGGCGCACGCGGCTTCAGTCACCAAGCGCCTGGGCTTCATGGTGGCGCACCGGCCGGGCTTCACGCAGCCGACGCTGGCGGCGCGTCAACTCGCCACGCTGGACGTCATCACCGGCGGCCGCTCGGCCGTGCACATCATCACCGGCGGCAACGAGGTCGAGATGCGCCAGGACGGCAGCTTCATCGACAAGGAGGAACGTTACGCGCGCAGCGACGAATACCTGGAAGTGGTGCGCAAGGTCTGGACGAGTACCGAGCCCTTCAACCACCAAGGCCGCTTCTACCGCTACGAACAAGCTTTCTCGCATGTGCGTTCGCCGCAGGTGCCGCACATTCCGGTGTACTTCGGCGGTTCGTCAGACGCGGCCATCGAGGTGGCCGGCCGCCATGCCGACGTGTACGCGCTGTGGGGCGAAACCCACGACCAGGTGCGGGAGACGGTGGCGCGTGTGCGTGCCGCTGCCGCGAAGCATGGCCGCACGATCCGCTTCAGCCTGTCGCTGCGTCCCATCCTGGCCGACACCGAAGCAGCGGCCTGGGCGCGTGCCGACCGCATTCTGGAACAAGCCCGCGCCTTGGCCGCACGCAACGGCAAGCTGAACAAAGCCGCGCCGCTGAATGTCGGTTCGCAGCGCTTGCTGGCCGCAGCCGCCCAAGGCGACCGCCTCGACAAGCGCCTGTGGACCGGCATCGCTGGCCTGTTGGGCGCGCAAGGCAATTCGACCGCACTGGTTGGCACGCCCGAGCAAGTGGCCGATGCCTTGCTGGACTACCGCGACCTGGGCATCAGCACCTTCTTGATCCGTGGCTTCGAGCCGCTGGCCGATGCGGTGGCCTACGGCCGCGACTTGTTGCCCCTGGTGCGGGCGCAGGCGCTGAACCGTCCTGATTTGTCGAAGCACAGTCAGGCGGTGTCCGAGGCGGTGGCCGCCTAGTCCCTGCACTCGGATCGGAGGAGGGATCAGGGCGCCGTCAAGTGGGTGAACAGGCGGTGTTCACATTCTGGGTCGCTGCATTTGTCGCACGCCCAGACCCAGTTTTTTGATCCCTTTAAGCTTTTTGTGCCGTTAGCGCCTGGTGTAGCTGCGGAGACTGCTGCGAAGTTGATAGCAAGCAGGGCATTGTGCAGCCGGTCTTCGCCCGTGCCGTAGACCACCTTGTAGGCCACACCGCCGTTCGCCAATTGGCTGCGCAGCAGCGCGTCAATCGGTTCGCGTACATGGGCTCCATCGCGCTGCAGGCCGTCTGCCACCCAGGGCAAGTCCAGGCCGGTGACCAAGGTGTGGGTGAAGGTTTTCTGGTGCGCCAGCGCCATGGGGTAAAGTGTCGCGTCTTGAAACAGCCAGTCGCTGTAGACGGCGGTCATCAGCGGGGTGGTGTCGGCGATGACGTAGGCTGGTCGCTCGGGGTGGTCGGTCGGCTCGGTGGCCAGGCGTTCGGCGGCCTCTACTACGCGCCGCGCTTGGGTTTCGGCAATCGCCAGTTGTTCATCAGGGCGCGGCGTGCGGCCTTCGATGTCGCACCATTCGCGCAGCCATTCGGCAACCACGGCCACGCGGTGGCCCTGCGCGGTCAAGGCTTGCGCCATGGCGGCGGCGAGCGCGGTTTTGCCGGTGCTTTCGGTGCCGAGCAGGGCCACCGTGATGATGGTTCTTTTCACGGCTGTGTTTGACCCTTAAGCCGCGCCTGCCAAGCCCGCCAGCCCGCCACACTCAAGCCGATGAACAAGGTGTAGAGCACGGCGGTGAGCCACAGACCTTTGTAGGCGAACAGCCCCACGCTGACGGTGTTGACCGCCACCCAAATCAGCCAATTTTCAACGTATTTACGCCCCAGCAAAAATTGCCCAACCAGGCTGACGGCCGTGGGGAATGCATCCCACCACGGCACATCGGTGTTGGTAAAGTTTTTAAGAATGAGGCCGGTAACAGGCCACAGTACTGCGCAGGCTGCTATGGTTTTGACGAAGCCGCTGCGGGTTAGCCGCTGCACATGCAAGTGCTGGCCATCGGCATTGTGGCCGCGCAGCCACTGCCACCAGCCCCAAAACGCCACCACCACAAAAACACCTTGCAGCGCCGCATCACCATACAAGCGGTTGCGCCAAAAAAGCTCGCCATAGAGCAGCGAACTGGCAATCGCCAGCGGCCAACCCCAATGGATTTCGCGGATGTTGCAGCCGACCATCACAAGGGCGAGCACCACAGCGACAAGCTCTAGCCAAGTCGTTGGCGCACCCCAAAGCGTGAATGCGCTCTGCTCGGCGAGCGCCCATAACCAATCCCAAACAGCGGTCATTTCAATTCAGAGCGAGACAGGGCTTAACAGTCGTGCAGGTCGTGACCGTCTTCATCATGGGATGCCGCGGAACTGGCTTTGCCAGGCCGCAGGCTTCGCTCCCTGCAAGGGGGTTGGCGCAGCGACACGTAGTGCGCGAAGACTGGGGGTGTTCACTTCGTGCTTACGTGAACGAAGATTTCGTTGGGTTTGACCATGCCGAGTTCTGTTCTAGCACGGTCTTCCACCATCTCAAGACCCTCTTTCAGGTCGCGTACCTCGGCCGTGAGGCGGTCGTTGGCCAACTGCGCGGTGGCATTTTTTTCTTTTTGTTCAGCCAGTTTGATGCGCATCTGGCCAACTTCGGGAATGCTGCCGCGGCCCAGCCAAAGCTGGGCGTGCAGCACGGCCAACAAGGCCAGCAAAACGGCGGGAACGAGGCGTGAGCCCATGTCGGAGGGTCAGGTTAGGCCAAGCCACAAAACAAAACCCCGACCCGCGCTCCTGCAAAGAAGAGCAACTGGGAGGCGGGGTGTTGTCAGCGGCATGGCCGAGCCAGCTTTCAGCGCAAGTTGTAGAACGCAGCGCGGCCAGGGTAGACGGCGATTTCGCCCAGGTCTTCCTCGATGCGCAGCAGTTGGTTGTACTTGGCCATGCGGTCCGAGCGGCTCAAGCTACCGGTCTTGATCTGGCCGGCGTTGGTGCCCACAGCGATGTCGGCGATGGTCGAGTCTTCGGTTTCACCCGAGCGGTGGCTCACCACGGCGGTGTAGCCCGCGCGCTTGGCCATCTCAATGGCGGCGAAGGTTTCGGTCAGCGTGCCGATCTGGTTGATCTTGATCAGGATCGAGTTGGCGATGTTCTTCTCGATGCCTTCTTGCAGGATCTTGGTGTTGGTGACGAACAGGTCGTCGCCGACGATTTGCACCTTCTTGCCCAGGCGGTCGGTCAGCAGCTTCCAGCCGTCCCAGTCACCTTCGGCCATGCCGTCTTCGATGCTGATGATGGGGTACTTGTCGCACCACGTGGCCATCACGTTGATCCACTCTTCGCCGGTCAATACCAGGCCTTCGCCTTCAAGGTGGTACTTGCCGTCTTTGTAGAACTCAGAGGCGGCGCAGTCCAGGCCCAGGGCGATTTGCTCGCCAGGCACGTAGCCAGCGGCGGTGATGGCGTCCAGAATCATCTGGATGGCCGCTTCGTGGTTGGCCACGTTGGGGGCAAAGCCACCTTCGTCGCCCACGGCGGTGCTGATGTTCTTGTCGTGCAGGATTTTCTTCAGCGCGTGGAACACCTCGGCGCCGTAGCGCAGCGCTTCGCGGAAGCTGGGAGCGCCCACGGGGATGATCATCAACTCTTGCAGGTCGAGGTTGTTGTTGGCGTGCTCGCCACCGTTCATGACGTTCATCATGGGCACGGGCATTTGCACCGCGCTCATGCCGCCGAAATAGCGGTACAGCGGCAGGCCAGACTCTTCCGCTGCGGCGCGCGCCACGGCCATCGACACGGCCAACATGGCGTTGGCACCCAGGCGGCCCTTGTTTTCGGTGCCGTCGAGGTCGATCAGGGTCTTGTCGAGGAAGGCTTGTTCAGAAGCGTCGAGGCCGAGCACGGCTTCGGAGATTTCGGTGTTGATGTTTTCAACGGCCTTGAGCACGCCTTTGCCCAGGTAACGTTTCTTGTCGCCGTCGCGCAGCTCAATGGCTTCGCGCGAACCTGTGGACGCGCCCGATGGCACAGCCGCACGGCCCATGACGCCGGATTCCAGCAACACGTCGCACTCGACGGTAGGGTTGCCACGCGAGTCGAGAACTTCGCGGCCGACGATATCAACAATTGCACTCATTTTTTTCCTTAAGGCTATAAAAATAATCTCAATCTTCGCGCTTGGTCGCCTGCAGTGACTTACACAGGCGCGGCGACGCCCTCGACCAACACCATGTTGAAGAACGTGGTGGCGCCTTCTCGTTTGGCGCGTGCGGCACGGTATTGTTCGGCGTCGTAGAAGTTTTTGGCGGCTTCATAACTGGGGAAGCGCAGCATCGCGATGCGGGCTGGTTCCCAGTCGCCTTCCAGGGTCTCGAAGCGGCCCCCGCGCACCAGGTATTCACCACCCGCTGCAGCCACTGCCGCAGGGGCCTCCGACATGTACTTTTTGTACTGCTCCATGTCGGAGATCTGCATGTCAACAATCAAGTAAGCAGCGGGCATGGTGTGTCCTGATGAATTTGCTGTTATGGCGCTAACAAGGCGCGAAATTTCAGTTGAACGAATTTTCGAGGAAGCCGTTTTTTTTCGTGATCTGGTCGAGTCCGACCAAGGTCTCCAACAAGGCCTTCATGTGTTTGAGGGGCACGGCGTTGGGGCCGTCGCTCATGGCGACTGCAGGGTTGGGGTGGGTCTCCATGAAGAGGCCCGCCACACCTACGGCCACTGCGGCGCGTGCCAGCACTGGCACCATCTCGCGCTGGCCGCCAGAGCTGGTGCCCTGGCCGCCGGGGAGCTGAACCGAATGCGTTGCGTCAAACACCACCGGCGCACCGGTCTCGCGCATGATAGACAGGCTACGCATGTCGCTGACCAGATTGTTGTAACCAAAACTCGCACCGCGTTCGCAGGCCATGAAGTTGTCTTCAGGCAGGCCTTTTTCGCGCGCGGCGGCACGGGCTTTGTCGATCACGTTCTTCATGTCGCCAGGGGCCAGGAACTGGCCCTTCTTGATGTTCACCGGCTTGCCGCTTTGGGCGACCGCGCGGATGAAATCGGTTTGGCGGCACAGGAAGGCCGGGGTCTGCAACACGTCGACCACGCTGGAGACGGCGGCCACTTGGGATTCGTCGTGGATGTCGGTCAACACCGGCAGGCCCAACTCGCGCTTCACCTTGGCCAGAATCTCCAGGCCTTTCTCAAGACCTGGGCCACGGAAGGTGGTGCCACTGGAGCGGTTGGCCTTGTCGAAGCTGCTCTTGAAGATGAACGGAATGCCCAGCGCGGAAGTGATTTCCTTCAGCGTACCGGCGGTGTCCATCTGCAATTGCTCGGACTCGATCACGCACGGGCCAGCAATCAGGAAGAAACGGTGCTCAAGGCCAACGTCGAATCCACAGAGTTTCATGCCGTCACGCTTTCTGTCTTGGTCGCCGCTGGGGCTGGTTTGTGCTGGTCCACTGCTGCCTTCACAAAGGCGTTGAACAGCGGATGGCCGTCCCACGGGGTCGACTTGAACTCGGGGTGGAACTGCACGCCGACGAACCACGGGTGCACGGTCTTCGGCAGTTCAACGATTTCGGTGAGCTGCTCGCGTTGCGTCAGCGCCGAGATCACCAAGCCAGCATCGCGCAGGCGGTCCAGATACTGCACGTTGGCTTCATAGCGGTGGCGGTGACGCTCGGTCACCACGTCACCATAGATGCTGTGCGCCAGTGTGTCTTTGGCCACGTCGGAGCTTTGTGCGCCCAGGCGCATGGTGCCGCCGAGGTTGGAGTTCTCGTTGCGCGTCTTGATGGTGCCGTCGGCATCTTTCCACTCGGTGATGAGGGCGATGACCGGGTTGTCGCAGGTGGCGTCGAACTCGGTGCTGTTGGCACCGGGCAGGCCGGCCACGTGGCGCGCGAATTCAATGGTGGCCACTTGCATGCCCAGGCAGATGCCCAGGTACGGCAGCTTGTGCTCACGTGCAAAACGGGCGGCGCAGATTTTGCCTTCCACACCGCGCTTGCCAAAACCACCGGGCACCAGCACGGCGTCGAACTGGTCGAGGCGCGAGACGGTTTGCGGGGTGATGGTTTCCGAGTCGATGTACTCGATCTTCACGCGCACATGGTTCTTCATGCCAGCGTGGCGCAGCGCTTCGTTGAGCGACTTGTAGCTGTCGGACAAATCGACATACTTGCCGACCATGGCGATGTTGACTTCGCCGCGTGGGTGCTCGGTCTCGTAGACCAGATCGTCCCAGCGCTTGAGGTTGGCCGGTGGCGTGTTCAGGCGCAGCTTGTCGCAGATCAGGCCGTCCAGGCCTTGCTCGTGCAGCATGCGCGGCACCTTGTAGATGGTGTCCACGTCCCACATGGAGATCACACCCCATTCAGGCACGTTGGCAAACAGCGAGATCTTGGCGCGCTCTTCGTCCGGCACCGCACGGTCGGCTCGGCAGAGCAGGGCGTCGGCTTGAATGCCGATTTCGCGCAGTTGCTTGGCGGTGTGCTGGGTGGGCTTGGTCTTGAGTTCGCCGGCCGCAGCAATCCACGGCAGGTAGCTCAAGTGCACAAAGGCCGAGTTGTTGGGGCCGAGCTTCAGGCTCATCTGGCGCACGGCTTCGAGGAACGGCAGCGATTCGATGTCGCCCACGGTGCCGCCGATTTCCACAATGGCTACGTCCACAGCGTCGGGCTCACCCACACGGGCGCCGCGCTTGACGAACTCTTGGATCTCGTTGGTGACGTGGGGGATCACCTGGACGGTTTTGCCCAGGTAGTCGCCGCGGCGCTCTTTGTCGAGCACGCTTTTGTAGATTTGGCCGGTGGTGAAGTTGTTCGCACGGCGCATCTTCGATTCGATGAAGCGCTCGTAGTGGCCGAGGTCAAGGTCGGTTTCAGCGCCGTCGTCGGTGACAAAAACCTCGCCGTGTTGCAACGGCGACATCGTGCCCGGATCTACGTTCAAGTAGGGGTCGAGCTTGATTAAAGTGACTTTAAGGCCTCGCGATTCCAGTATCGCAGCGAGGGAGGCTGAGGCGATTCCCTTGCCCAGGGAAGACACCACACCGCCAGTGACGAAGACGAATTTGGTCATGTCGTGGTCGGGATTTGATCCCGGGGGAGGTGGTAAACGCAGATTATAGAGGGGCGCGGCACTGTTTCCTTGACGTGTTACGTAACCCCGGTCTGGGATGTGGGGCTTTACGCTGGAGATACTTGGTGTCCCCTCTGATTTAGCTTGCTCTGCTACATTGCGCCCGATGGAACTCAACCCGCTTCCCATGACAAGCTCTGCACCTTCAAGCACCCCGGTTGGTGAACTCGCCGGCCGCCACATTGTGCTCGGCCTCTCCGGCGGCATCGCCTGCTACAAGTCGGCCGAGCTGTGCCGGCTGCTGATCAAAGCCGGCGCCACGGTGCAAATTGTGATGACCGAGGCGGCCACGCAATTCATCACGCCGGTGACCATGCAGGCCCTGAGCGGGCGGCCGGTGTACGGCTCGCAGTGGGATGCGCGCGAGCCCAACAACATGCCACACATCAATTTGAGCCGCGAAGCCGACTTGATTTTGATTGCGCCGTGCAGCGCCGACTTCATCACCCGCCTGGTGGCGGGCCGATCTGATGAACTGCTGAGCCTGCTGTGTCTGGCCCGCCCCGTAGACCGCGTGCCGCTGCTCATCGCCCCGGCGATGAACCGCGAAATGTGGCTGCACCCGGCCACGCAGCGCAACCTGCGCCAGTTGCAGTCTGATGGCGCGGTGCTGCTGGGCGTGGGGAACGGTTTGCAAGCCTGTGGTGAAACCGGCGACGGCCGCATGCTCGAAGCGGCGGAGTTGCTGGAAGAGGTCATTGCGCACTTCGTGCCTAAAACCTTGGCTGGCCAGCGTGTGCTGGTCACCGCCGGGCCGACCTACGAAGCGATTGACCCGGTGCGTGGCATCACCAACTTGTCGAGCGGCAAGATGGGCTTTGCGATTGCGCGCGCCGCACACCAAGCCGGCGCCGAAGTCACTTTGGTGGCGGGCCCGGTGAGTTTGCCCACGCCGCGTGGGGTGGAGCGCATCGATGTGCGCTCGGCCGCGCAGATGCTGGCCGCGGTGCGCCCGTTGTCAGACCACGCCTCGGTGTTTGTCGCCACCGCCGCCGTGGCCGACTGGCGCCCGGCCAACGCCAGCGAACACAAGATCAAAAAAGACGGCTCGGGCAAAACGCCGCAGCTTGAATTCACCGAGAACCCCGACATCCTGGCGACCGTGGCCCAAAGCCCGCGTGCGCAGGCAGGGCAGTTGTATTGCGTGGGTTTTGCGGCCGAAAGCCAAGACCTGCTGGCCAACGCCCAAGCCAAGCTGGCGCGCAAAGGGGTGCCGCTGCTGGTCGGCAACATTGGCCCAGCCACCTTCGGACAAGACGACAATGCACTCTTGTTGGTTGATGCGCAAAGCGCGGTGGAATTGCCGCGCGCAAGCAAACGCTTGCTCGCCGGCCAACTGGTCGCCGAAATCGCCCACCGTTTGAATGCCGCCAAGCCGACGACCTGAGTCGTCTTGCAGCTTGTTTCTTGCTTCTTATTTTTAGACGGCACCTTTGTGGGTGCCCAACTTCTGTAATCGTTTTAGCTTTATGAAAATCGACGTCAAAATCCTCGACCCCCGCATGGTCGACCAACTGCCCACTTACGCCACGCCCGGTAGCGCCGGTCTCGATCTGCGTGCCTGCCTGGACGCGCCGCTCACGCTGGGGCCCAACGCTTGGCAGCTGGTGCCCACCGGCATCGCCATCTACCTCAAAGACCCTGGTTACGCGGCCATGATCCTGCCGCGCTCCGGCCTGGGCCACAAACACGGCATCGTGCTGGGCAACTTGGTAGGGTTGATCGACAGCGACTACCAGGGCCAACTGATGGTCAGCGCCTGGAACCGCAGCGACAAGGCTTTCACGCTGGAACCCATGGAGCGCCTGGCGCAACTGGTCATCGTGCCCGTGGTGCAGGCAGAGTTCAACGTGGTGAATGAGTTTGTCGCCACGCAGCGCGGCGAGGGCGGCTACGGGTCAACGGGCAAGGCTTAATTACTACAGGCTTGCGACTGGTTTGCTACTGCTTCAGTAGCAGCCTACGCACTCCAGCACGGCGCTGGAGGCGTATTTTTCTTAAGAAGATTAGTGCAGCGTCTCGTTGCCAGGCGCGCTGCTTTGCACCTTGAAGAAGCCGGTGCCAGCGGTGCCGCCGCCAATTTCTTCTTCGGTCGCCTCTCGCACACTCTCCACCTTCAAATGCAGGCGCAGCGCAATGCCCGAGAGCGGGTGGTTGCCGTCCAGCACCACGTGTTCGGGGTAGATGTCGGTCACGATGTAGAGGCGGTCGCGCGGCATTTCGGGGTTCATACCTTCGGGCAGGGCAGCGCCTTCAAAGCTCATGCCGGCTTCCAGCACGCTGGGGAACAGGGCGCGCGGCTCCAAAAAGATCAGTTGGTCGTTGAAATCGCCAAATGCGTCTTCGGGCTCCAGGTGCAGGTCCAGCGTATCGCCGGCCACATGGCCCTGCAGCGCTTCTTCCACCTTTTTCAGCAGGTCATCGCCGCCCACCAGAATCTCCACCGGGTCGCTGAGCACGTCGAGTTCTTCGCCGAGCGTGTCCTTCAAAGTCCAGGTGAGGCCAACGACACATTGAGGGGTGATTTCCATAACTAGAGCGGGCTGCGTGGGCAGCCTGATGATCAAAAAAGTATGCGATTGTAGGCAGCGCCATCGTCCTTTGTCGCCAGGGGGCTTACAAGCTGTGCATCTCGCCTATATTCACGGCCAACCAACGCTTTCTCCAACAGAAAAATATGATCCCTATCGACACCCCCCTGGCCTTGCTCAACGGCCTCACGCCCAGCCAGTTCATGCAACGCCACTGGCAGAAAAAGCCTTTGCTGATTCGCCAGGCCATTCCAGGCTTTCAAGCGCTGCTGGACCGCCTCGCGTTGTTTGACTTGTCCGAGCAGGAAGGTGTTGAGGCCCGGCTGATCCAGCAAACCCCCAAGGGTTGGAAGATGCGCAACGGCCCGCTCGGCAAACGCGCGCTACCTGCCGTGAAACAAGCCAACTGGACGCTGCTGGTGCAGGGCGTGGACCAACACGTCGAAGCCGTGCACGCGCTGCTGCAGCAATTTCGCTTTGTGCCTGACGCGCGGCTCGACGATTTGATGATCAGCTACGCCACCGATGGCGGCGGCGTTGGCCCGCACTTCGACAGCTACGACGTGTTTTTGCTGCAAGCCCATGGCCGCCGTCGCTGGCGCATTGGCAAGCAAAAAGACCTGACCCTGGTGGACGGCGCGCCCCTGAAGATCCTGCAGAACTTCGAGCCCGAAGAAGAGTTTGTGCTGGAGCCCGGCGACATGTTGTACCTGCCGCCACGCTACGCCCACGATGGCGTGGCCGAGGGTGAGTGCATGACGTATTCCATCGGCTTTCGCGCGCCCAAACGCGGCGAGCTGGCACGCGAGCTACTGCAGCGCATCGCCGAAGAGGCCGACGATGCCGTGGGCGTTGATCTGTACCGCGACCCGCAACAGCCTGCGGTGGATGCCCCGGGCGCCATTCCCGCGCCGCTGCAAGGCTTTGCCGCCGACGCGCTGAAAGAACTGCTGGGTGACCCGAAAGCCCTGGCCTGCGCGCTGGGCGAGGTGTTGACCGAGTTGAAGGCGAACATCTGGTTTGGTGAGGGTGATAGTGATGGCAATGGCGAAGCCGAGTTGCCCGTTGCAGGCGAGCACGGCTTGACGCTGGACCGCCGCACACGAATGATGTACGACGCCCACCACGTCTTCATCAACGGTGAAAGCTACCGCGCCGCCGGCCGCGATGCCACCCTGATGCGCCGCCTGGCCGACCAGCGCAGCCTGACTGCCAAAGAACTGGCACGCGCCAGTGAAGGCGCGATGGACTTGATCGCCGCGTGGTGCGAGGACGGTTGGGCGCACGCAACGTAAACATCCAAAGGAGGCGCTATGGAAGACGGAACCAACTTACCCAGCTTGGCGGGCTTGCATAGCCTGCCGGAAGGCCGCTTTGAAGGCCGCGTGGCCTTTCAGCAGTTGGTGCGCGATGCCTTGCGTCAGGCAGCAGCCGAGGGCTGGCGCGAAATCGTCCTCTGTGACCCGGACTTCGAGGATTGGCCGCTGGGCGAGCGTGAAGTCATTGAGTCATTGAACGCCTGGGCCAAAACGGGCCGGCAGTGGCGCATGCTGAGCAGCCAGTATGACGGCTTGATGCGTCGCCATGCGCGCTTCGTCACATGGCGCCAAACCTGGAGCCATATCATCGAATGCCGTAGCACGCGTGCTGTGGAGGCTTCGGCACTGCCGAGTTGTCTGCTTGGGCCCGCTTGGGTCCTGCGTCGTCTTGACCTAGCGCACTGTGCTGGCCTGAGTAGCGCCGATGCGGGTACGCGCCATATCCAGCGTGAGCAGTTGGCCGAATTGATGCACCAGAGTGGGCCGGCGTTTCCGTCGTCCGTGCTTGGTTTGTAATGCCAAGCGGTGCTGTGTTTCTTTTTCGAACCGATTTATGCCCCGAGCTAGTGCGAATATCGGGGAATATTGGCTTTCATAATTGAAAGCTTGCACCACGATGGCGAAAACTCGGCATGGCGTGTTGCATTTTTGGCATCAGGGTTAACCGGAATTGAGGGTGGCGAAGCTATAATTTTCGGCTGAGGTGAAAGAGAAGTATTGCTTTCTCTCGGTCGTGGGCAACGCGGGTCGCGCTGACACGTTCTGGAATTTTTTCCACCAATAAAAGGATTTTTGTAATGAACAAATCGCTCGTACTGGCAGCTCTGGTTGCCGCCGCCGCTCTGGCCGCTTGTGGCAAGAAAGAAGAAGCTCCTGCACCAGCTCCAGCACCCGTAGAAGCACCAGCTCCTGCTGCCGCTCCTGCTGCTGATGCCGCTTCCGCTGCTGTTGACGCTGCTTCTGCTGCCGGTGCCGCTGTTGGCGCCGCCGCCGGCGCTGCTGTTTCCGCCGCTACCGACGCAGCTTCCGCTGCTGGCGCTGCCGCCACTGACGCTGCTGCTGCTGCTGGCGACGCTGCCAAGGCTGCTGGCGATGCCGCCAAGGCCGCCGCTGACGCTGCTGCCAAGAAGTAATTTCTTCTTCGGTACGCGTTAGTGCATAAGAGCCACCTTCGGGTGGCTTTTTTTTGCCTGCTCGATGTCAGCAACAGACGCCTCTAAACTCAATCCATGCACAAAACAAATTTGAACCAGCACGCGGCCGCGCTGCCCGATGCCTGGCGTTCCACGGTGGTGGGCCGTGCCGCAGGAGCCAACGTCAAAGTCCTGCGCATGGACGGGCAAGCGTATCCGAACGAAGTGCACCCGTTTGATGAGGCGCTGCTGGTGTTGGATGGTCAGATGAACCTGGACTTCGCTGGCGAAGTGGTGACGGTTGGGGCGGGCGAGGTCTACATCGTGCCTGCGGGTGTGCCGCATGCGGTGGCGCCGGGCAGCACGGGCACGCTGGTCATCATCGACCAGTAGAGTCCAAATTCACTAGACGGTGAACCACTCCGAGCCGCTCAGCGGATCGGCTACCGACAACGCGAGCTGACCACACCCTGGCGCGTCGGCCAGGGCCTGCAGCGCCAGATCAGGCCGGTTGTTTTGCCGGCTCAAATGCGCCGCCACAATTTGCCGTGCACCCGATGCTGCCGCAGCTGCGGCGATGGTGGCGGCTGCCAAGTTGTCGAGGTGACCATAAGGGCCGCTGATGCGCCGCTTCAAGAAGGCGGGGTAACTGGAGCCGCTGAGCATGGCCACGTCGTGGTTGCATTCCAGCAGCAAGGCGTGGCAGCCATGCAGGTGCTGCATCACGTTGAGGTCGGCGTGGCCCAAGTCGGTCAAGATGCCCAGGCGGTTGGCGCCATCGGTGCAGGTGAGTTGCAGTGGCTCGCGCGCATCGTGCGGCACAGCAAACGGCGTGAACTGCAGGGCGCCTAGAGCCACCACGTCGTTATCGGCCACCGTGTGCAACAAGCCGTCAAAGTCGGCTTCTGCCATGCCTTGGTGGGTGCCAGCGCTCATCCACACCGGAATGCGGTGGGTGCGCGCCAGTTTGTGCACGCAGCCAATATGGTCGCTGTGTTCGTGGGTGATGAAGATGCCGTTCAGCAGCTGAGGCGCTAACCCGGCCTGGCCCAGGCGCTGGGAAATGGTGCGAATGCCTAGGCCGCAATCGACTAGCAGGCGGGTGGTGTGCAGGCCATCGGTGGCTTCCACCACCGTGGCGTTGCCGGTGCTCCCGCTGCCCAGGTTCTTGAACCGCAGCACAGCGGGAATCCTTGACTGAAAGAACTTACTTCAGATCGTCTGCAATGACTTGCACGATGCGGCGTGCGTTGTCCGACGATTCGGCTGCACCTTCAGCGTTCAGCACCGATACCGTGGTCGCCGTGCCTTGGCTGCGTACTGCGATGCGGTACTTTTGCGGTGGAATGGTTTTGGTTGTACCGAACATGTTGGCAAAGAAACCGGGTTCCTTTTTGTCTGACGGCGAGACATAACGCACAAAGTACAGGCCTTGGGTGCGGTCACGGTCTTCCACGGTGAAGCCGGTGCGGTCCAGCGTCAGGCCGACACGGCGCCAGGCGCGGTCGAAGTTGTCGTCCAGTTGCACCACGGGCTGGGTGCCGACTGCGCTGACGCGGGCGGCTGCTTGCGGTTGCGGTTGGCCCGCAACGGCGGCTTTGGCTTGGTCAGGCGTGCTGCCCAGGCGCACCATCAGGCGGCGCAAGAATTCGGCTTCAAGCTCAGGATCGGCTGGGCGGGGCTGCCAAACGGTCTGGTCCTTCTGGGCGTTGTTGTACACCTCGATCATGCCTCGGTGGCTGACGTAGATCTCGGTGCCGCCTGCAGCGCGCCGCTCAAGGCGGGTGCGGAAACGGTCACGTTCGCCCGTGGAGTACAGCGAGTCGAACACCTTGCCCACGGTGTTGCGGATGAAGTCTTGCGGCAACTTGGCGCGGTTTTCGGCCCAGTCGGTTTCCATGATGCCCAGCGTTTCGCTGTCTTGCGTCAGTTGGAAGCCGTTTTCTTGCCAGAAGTCGCGCACCGGGCCCCAGAGTTGGTCGGCTGGACGGTCGATCACCAGCCAGCGCTGCGTGCCTTCGCGTTCGATGCGCACGTCGCCAATGGCTGTGGCAGCGGTCGGCGACTTCGGTGCTGCCTGGCCGATGCGGTAGTTGCTGGCGGTGATGGGGCTGCCAGGCACTACGTAGCGGGTGTCGCGGGTCAGTTGTGACAAATCTGGGGGGATATCCAGCGTGGGGCCTTTAGCCGCACTCTTGTAGTCGATCTTTTCGCCTTCGAGCACCGAGCATGCGGTGAGGGCCAAAGCGGCCAAGCCAACCAAACCGAGTCTTGCAAATTGCTTCACGTAATCGTCCTAAGGGGTTCTGATGGGGCGCTGTTTAAATCAGGCCGGCGCTACGAAGGGCTGCTTCCACAACCGCCTCGTTGGCGGTGGTGAGTGGAGTCATTGGCAGGCGCATGGTTCCGCCGCAACGTTGCATGCGCTGCATGGCCCACTTCACGGGAATGGGGTTGGCTTCGATGAACAAGTTCTTGTGCACGGGCATGAGCTTGCGCTGGATTTCCATGGCGCCGCGTGCGTCGCCAGCGATGGCCGCTACGCACAGTTCGTGCATCAGACGCGGGGCGACGTTGGCCGTCACGCTGACGTTACCTTGGCCGCCGCAGAGCATCAACGCGACAGCGGTCGGATCGTCACCAGAGTAGACGGCAAAACCCTTGGGCACGTCGCGGATCAGCCACTGTGCGCGTTCGATGTTGCCGGTGGCTTCTTTGATGCCGACGATGCCGGGCACCTGGGCCAGGCGCAGCACGGTGTCGTGCGCCATATCGGCCACGCTGCGGCCGGGCACGTTGTACAAGATGACGGGCAGGTCGCCCACCGCTTCGGCGATGGCCTTGAAGTGCAGGTACTGGCCTTCTTGCGTGGGCTTGTTGTAGTAGGGCACGACTTGCAGTTGGCAGTCTGCGCCGACCTTCTTGGCGAACTTGGCCAGTTCGATGGCTTCGGCCGTCGAGTTGGCGCCGCAGCCCGCCATGATGGGCACGTGGCGCGCGGTGTGTTTTTTGGCCTGTTCAACGGACACGCGAATGATTTCGCAATGTTCGTCCACATTGACGGTGGGGGATTCGCCGGTGGTGCCGACCACGCCAATGCAGTCGGTACCTTCGGTGATGTGCCAGTCAATCAAGCTGCGCAGGGTGGGGTAGTCCACGCTGCCGTCTTCGTGCATCGGGGTGACGAGCGCCACGATGCTGCCAGTAATGGGTGTCATGTCCGTAGTCTCAAGCGAGAGAAAGGCGCATTCTACCCAGAGCGACCAGGCACCTGGCGTCGCCTTCGGCAATTCGGCTCAGGGTTTGCCTGCTTCGCAAAAGCTTTACGTGTGCAGTCTATGGCGTGGGGGCGCGTCAGTGACGGCTGAAGGGGCCACCGCGGCGATGCGCTGCACAAAGCGCGCGGGTTCGGCCTCGAAGCCATCTTCAAACGCCACCACCTTCAGCCCCGCACACGCGCGCAGGAGTTCGCCGGGTTGCAGCAGGAAATCCGGGCGCGAGGGTTTGCCGATGGTTTCGTTGCCGGTGGCGAAGGTTTCGTAGATCAACACCCCGCCAGGGGCGAGGCTGGCAAGCAATTGCGGAAGCAGCGGGCGCCACAGGTAGTTGGTGACCACCAGGGCCGCAAACTGCTGGCCCGAAAAGGGCCAAGGGCCATTTTCAATGTCGGCTTGAAGCGTGTGCACAGCGCCATTCGGCCTGGCAGCCGTGGCTTTGGCTTGTGCGCTGGCCAAGGCTTCGGCGGATTGATCCACGCCTGTCACCGCATACCCTTGGCTCGCCAGCCAAACCATGTGCCGACCTGGGCCGCAGGCGACGTCGAGCACGTGGCTGCTGGCGGGGATCAGGTGCGTCCAGCGTTGAACCCAAGCGGAAGGGGGATACAGGGTATCGAAAAGATTGCTATGCAAAACGTAGCTGCTCACGCTGATACCAAATGCCTGAAGTGGCTATATGGCTTGAAAACAAGAGGTAGATTAGAAGCAGGCCCAAAGCTGGTCGGCCAACGACACCAGAAACTCTGGCCGGTTGTACAGCGTGAACACCGCCGCCAGCACGGCCAGTGCGGTGGCGTAAGCGAGGGTGGTGGCTAGGCGAAGCTTCATGTGGTCACTTTAATGTGGGCGGCGACGCAATTCAATTGATGATCAACCCGCCATGGCCGGACGACGCGTGATCGCGCCTTCTTTCACCGGCAGGTTGACGAGGCCCGCAAACACGCCGAGCGCGATGGCGATCATCCACACCACGTCGTAGCTGCCGGTGCGGTCGTACAAGAACCCGCCCAGCCACACGCCCATGAACGAGCCGATCTGGTGGCTGAAGAACACAAAGCCGCTGAGCATCGACAAATGCTGCACGCCAAAAATCTGCGCCACCACAGCGTTGGTCGGCGGCACGGTGGAGAGCCACAGCAAACCCATCAGCGAAGCGAAGATGTAGACGCTCATGGGCGACAGCGGTGCCCACAGGAACACACTGATGACCACGGCACGCGCAAAGTAGATGAAGGCCAGGATGCGCGTTTTGGCCATGCGCTGGCCCAGGGTGCCAGCGATGTAGGTGCCAAACACGTTGCACAGGCCGATCAGTGCGAGGGCGTAGCTGGCTACTTCGGGCGACAAACCCTTGTCTTTCAAGTAGCTGGGCATGTGCACGCCAATGAACACCACCTGGAAGCCGCAGACAAAGTAGCCCGCCATCAGCAACTGAAAGCTGGGGTATTTGAGGGCTTCGCGCAGCGCCTGCATCACGGTTTGCTCGCGGCGTACCGGGGCCGAGCCGCTAAAGCTGGGTTCACGCAGGCCCCAGCCCATGGGAATGATGAACAACGCGGCAAAGCCCAGCAGCACCAAGGCTTGCTGCCAACCGAAGTGGCTGATCAGAAAACCTTCGGTCGGCACCATCAGGAACTGGCCAAATGAACCGGCCGCTGCCGCAATGCCCATGGCCCACGAGCGCTTTTCGGCCGGAATGTTGCGCCCGATCACGCCGTACACCACCGAATACGTGGTGCCTGCTTGTGCAATGCCGATCAACACACCGGCCGAGATGGTGAACAACAGCGGCGTGTTGGTGTGCGCCATGCCGAACAGGCCCAGCGCATAACACACGGTGCCGATCAAGATCACCTTGAACGCGCCCACTTTGTCGGCCAGCATGCCCGCAAAAATGCCGGCGACGCCCCAAGCCAGGTTTTGAATCGCGATGGCAAAGGCAAAGGTTTCGCGTGTCCAGCCGCGCTCTTGCGTGATGGGCTGCAACCACAGGCCAAAGCCGTGGCGAATGCCCATGGAGAGCGTGACGATGAAGGCGCCGCAGATCAAAACCTGCTGCATGGAAAGACGTTGGGGAGAAGGGCTAGGGTTGGCGGTGGACATGGCGTTGTTCTGGTCTTGGGTTTGTCTCGGTGCGCGGCGCATGCGGATGGGGGCCGGCATGCGGCGGTGGGCTGGGGTGTGGCCTCTCTCTTGTTTCTCTTGGCACCCTCTTGGCGGCAGATGGGCAGTGTACGTAAAGCAGCCGGTTTTTGCTGGCTGGGGCATTCACAATCACACCTTGGCTTCCAGCCACAATTGATCTTCATCTTTGAACCCTCGGAACACCCTGATGCGACTGTTGTTATTGAGTAATTCCCGCACGCCTGCCGGTGAAATCTTGCCCCACGCGATTGCCCCGGCGCGCGCCATGTTTGCCGGCCGTCGCCGCGCGGTGTTTGTGCCCTATGCGGGCGTGACCGTAGACTGGGACACCTATACCCAAACCATCGCCCAGGCGCTGGCGCCTCTGGGCTGGGATCTGGTCGGCATCCACACCCAGGCCGACCCGGTGGCCGCTGTGGCCCAGGCCGAAATGATTGTGGTGGGCGGCGGCAACACCTTCCAGTTGCTGAAAAACTGCCGCGCCCAAGGTTTGCTGGCGCCGATGGCCGAGCGGGTGCGCAGCGGTGCAGCCGGTTATATGGGCTGGAGCGCAGGCGCCAACCTGGCATGCCCCACCATCTGCACCACCAACGACATGCCCATCGTCGACCCTGGCGGTTTTGACGCACTGGGCTTGCTGCCGTTTCAGATCAACCCGCACTACAACAACGCCCTGCCAGCGGGCCATCAAGGCGAAACGCGCAACCACCGCCTGGCCGAACTGCTGCGTGCGCGGCCCGACATGCGTGTCATCGGCTTGCCCGAAGGCGACTGGCTGGACGTGGATGGCTCCAGCATTCGCCTGGGCGGCCCGTTTCCAGCGCCATGGTTTGAAGCGGGCCGTGAGCCACTGGACTGCGCCCCTGGCCAGACCTTGCCACCGTCTCCGTAATGGAAGCTGGTTTTACATACAGTTGTGATTAGAATGCCTCGCATGGCAACCACCACCCCTCCCAACGCTACCCCCCCGGCTTATTCCGAAGGTTCGATCCGTGTGCTCAAGGGCTTGGAGCCCGTCAAGCAGCGCCCGGGCATGTACACCCGCACCGACAACCCGCTGCACGTCATCCAGGAAGTGCTGGACAACTCTGCAGACGAGGCACTGGCCGGCCACGGCAAAAAAATCAAAGTCACCTTGCACACAGATGGCTCGGTGAGTATCGAAGACGACGGCCGGGGCATCCCGTTCGGCATGCACCCTGAAGAAAAAGCACCAGTGATCGAGCTGGTGTTCACCCGCCTGCACGCCGGCGGCAAGTTCGACAAGGGCAAGGGCGGCGCCTACAGCTTCTCGGGCGGCCTGCACGGCGTGGGCGTGAGCGTGACCAACGCGCTGTCCAAGCGCTTGGAGGTCACTTCTTATCGCGAAGGCTCTGTGGCCCGCCTGGTGTTTGCCGATGGCGATGTGATCGAGCCGCTGGTCGTGCGCCCAAACAACGGCAGCGGCGAAGGCGACCGTAAAAACGGCACCACCGTGCGCGCCTGGCCTGACGGCAAATACTTTGAGTCGTCCAACTACCCCATGGCCGAGCTGATGCACTTGCTGCGCAGCAAGGCGGTGTTGATGCCGGGTGTTACGGTGACGCTGACAGTTGAGAAAACCAAGGAAGTCCAGACCTGGCTTTACAAAGGCGGCCTGCGCGACTACCTGGGCCAAACGCTGAACGGCGACCCGGTGATCCCTTTGTTTGAAGGCGAAGGCTTTGCCGACAACAGCCATGAAAGTTTTGCGGAGGGCGAGGGCGCCGCGTGGTGCGTGGCCTTCACCGAAGACGGCCAACCGGTGCGTGAAAGCTACGTCAACCTGATTCCTACCAGCGCCGGCGGCACCCACGACAGCGGCCTGCGTGACGGCTTGTTCAACGCCGTCAAAAGCTTTATCGAGCTGCACTCGCTGCTGCCCAAGGGCGTGAAGCTGCTGCCCGAAGACGTGTTTGCGCGCGCCAGCTATGTGTTGTCGGCCAAGGTGCTCGATCCGCAATTCCAGGGCCAAATCAAAGAACGCCTGAACTCGCGTGACGCCGTGCGTTTGGTGTCGAGCTACGTGCGTCCAGCGCTGGAGTTGTGGCTGAACCAGCACGTCGAGTACGGTAAAAAACTCGCCGAACTGGCCATCAAGGCCGCGCAAACCCGCCAAAAGGCTGGCCAAAAGGTGGAGAAGCGCAAAGGCTCCGGCGTCGCCGTGTTGCCCGGCAAGCTGACCGACTGCGAAAGCCGCGACCTGGCGCACAACGAAGTGTTTCTGGTCGAGGGCGACTCGGCCGGCGGCAGCGCCAAGATGGGCCGCGACAAAGAAAGCCAGGCGATTCTGCCGTTGCGTGGCAAGGTGCTCAACACTTGGGAAGTGGAGCGCGACCGGCTGTTCGCCAATACCGAAATCCACGACATTTCGGTGGCGATTGGCGTCGACCCCCACGGCCCCAACGACTCGCCCGACTTGAGCGGCCTGCGCTACGGCAAGATTTGCATCTTGAGCGACGCTGACGTCGACGGCTCGCACATCCAGGTGCTACTGCTGACGCTGTTCTTCCGCCATTTCCCCAAGCTGATCGAGTCTGGCAACGTGTTTGTGGCACGTCCGCCACTGTTCCGTGTCGATGCCCCTGCACGCGGTAAAAAGCCCGCTTCCAAGGCTTATGCACTGGACGAAGGCGAATTAATCGCTATTCTCGACAAGCTGCGCAAGGAAGGTGTCCGCGAAGGCGCCTGGAGCATCAGCCGCTTCAAAGGTTTGGGTGAAATGAACGCCGAACAGTTGTGGGACACCACGCTGAATCCCGATACCCGCCGTTTGATGCCTGTGCAGCTAGGCCGGGTCGACTTTTTGCAAACCGAACTCCTGATCACCAAACTGATGGGCAAGGGCGAGGCTGCTTCCCGGCGCGAGTTGATGGAACTGCATGGCGATGCAGTCGAAATCGATATTTGATCCGCTGGCCAATCTCTGGCAACTTGGGAGTCGAAAAATGAGCACTTTACGTAAACTGACAATGCTGGGGCTGCTATTGATTTCGCAGCATTCGGCGTGGGCGGACGTATGGGGCTACATCGACCCCCAAGGCGTGGTGCGGTTTGCCAGCGAGCAGGTCGACAGCCGTTACGAGCTTTATTACAAAGGCGACGATAGCTTCGATACCGCGCTGGATACCCCGCGCCCGGTGACGGTGCCCACGGTGCCCGCCAAGCTGCTGGCGTTTTTCGATATTTCGCCCAGCTACAAGCTGGTGAAACACCATTTGCGCGAAGCCGCCAATCAAAACCGTGTCGATTACGCCTTGCTGCAGGCTTTGATCGTGGCCGAGTCGGGCTTTAACAGTGCGGCCGTATCGCCCAAAGGCGCGGTGGGTTTGATGCAGATCATGCCTGCCACGGCCGAGCGCTACGGCTTGGTGGGAGACGCCAATGCCAGCATCGAGCAAAAGCTCACCGACCCGAAAACCAACATCCGTATCGGCACGCGTTACCTGCGCGATTTGATCGCCATGTTTCCGGGCCAATTGCAGTTGGCTGTGGCCTCCTACAACGCAGGTGAGGGCGCGGTGCAACGTGCCGGTAACCAGATTCCCAATTACAAGGAAACCCAGGCTTACGTCAAAACTGTGTTGTCGCTTTACAGCGGGCTGCGTCCGCCGGAGGCCATGGTGGAGCAACGCCGCCGCGCGCCACAGGCGCGTCTCTTAGGCAATTTGGGTAGTGGCTCGCCCGTCGGCGGTGCGGTGGGACGTGGCAACATGCCCGCCGGTACGTTGGTCGCCAACGAGTAAGCCACCGCCCCCATTCGTCTTTTGTTCGTGATCTGTACCTGCTTGTCTGGTGTGTTTGACTTTTTCTTCGCTGTTTTTTCTTTCCCTGACGGCTGCAATTTCACGCGGGGTTGACCTCAGCGTACATGGCGTTCGCCTTTCACCAGGCGCGCGCCAATTTTTTGAATCTCCCTTTTGTTGAAACATTTTTCTGACCATGAGTGAGCAATCCACCCTGGGCTTCCCCCCGGAAAATTCTGATGACATTCCTGGCGACAACCCGCCGCCCTTGCCGCCGCAAGACTCTGGCGACAACGGCCAAGAGGATGGCGACAACCTGAGCCTGGCGCAGTACGCGCAAAACGCTTACCTCGAATACGCCCTCAGCGTCGTCAAAGGCCGTGCGCTGCCCGATGTGACTGACGGCCAGAAACCGGTGCAGCGGCGCATCTTGTATTCGATGTCGCGCATGGGCCTGGGCTTTGGCGGTGCGAACGGTGCCACCGGCGCCAAGCCGGTGAAAAGCGCGCGCGTGGTGGGCGACGTGTTGGGTCGCTTCCACCCGCACGGCGACCAGGCCGCATACGACGCGCTGGTGCGCATGGCGCAGGACTTCAGTCAGCGTTATCCGCTGATCGACGGCCAAGGCAACTTCGGCAGCCGCGATGGCGATGGCGCCGCCGCCATGCGTTACACCGAAGCCCGCTTGTCGCGCATCACCAACCTGCTGCTCGACGAGATCGACGAAGGCACGGTGGACTTCGTGCCCAACTACGACGGCTCGACCCAGGAGCCGCGCCAGTTGCCTGCGCGCCTGCCATTCAATTTGTTGAATGGCGCCAGCGGCATTGCGGTTGGTTTGGCCACTGAAATTCCAAGCCACAACCTGCGCGAAATTGCCGATGCGTGTATTGCGCTGATCAAGACGCCGAAGCTCAGCGACGAAGAGCTGTTCACCATCGTGCCCGGCCCGGACTACCCCGGTGGCGGCCAGATCATCAGCAGTGCAAGCGACATTGCCGACGCCTACCGCACCGGCCGTGGTTCGCTCAAAGTGCGCGCCCGCTGGAAGATCGAAGAACTGGCGCGCGGCCAGTGGCAAATGGTGGTGTACGAGTTGCCGCCGAACGTCAGTTCGCAGCGTGTGCTCGAAGAAATTGAAGAGCTGACCAACCCCAAGGTCAAGGCCGGCAAGAAGGCACTGAGCCAAGATCAGACACAGCTCAAGGCGAGTGTGTTGTCCGTGCTGGACGTGGTGCGCGACGAGTCGAACAAAGACGCCGCCGTGCGCCTGGTGTTCGAGCCCAAGACCAGCCGCACCCAACAGTCTGAGTTGATCAATGCGCTGCTGGCGCACACCAGCCTGGAAACCTCGGCGCCGATCAACATGACGATGATTGGACTCGATGGCCGCCCAACGCAGAAGTCGCTGCGGCAGATGCTGGACGAGTGGATCGCCTTTCGCCAGACCACGCTGCAACGCCGCTCGCAGCACCGTCTGGACAAGGTGCTCGACCGCATCCACATCCTCGAGGGGCGGCAGATTGTGCTGCTCAACATCGATGAGGTGATTGCGATCATCCGCCAGTCGGACGAGCCCAAGGCTGCGTTGATTGCGCGCTTCAACTTGAGCGACCGTCAAGCTGAAGACATTCTTGAAATCCGTTTGCGCCAGTTGGCGCGCCTCGAAGCGATCAAGATCGAGCAAGAGCTCAAAGCCCTGCGCGAAGAGCAAACCAAGTTGGAAGACATCCTGGCCAACCCTGCGACTCTGCGCCGCGTGATGGTCAAGGAGATCGAAGCCGACGCCAAGACTTACGCCGACGCGCGCCGCACGCTGATCCAGGCCGAAAAGCGTGCCGTGGTCGAAGTGAAGGTGCTGGACGAACCGGTAACCGTGGTGGTGTCGCAAAAGGGATGGGTGCGCGCGCAAAAGGGTTGGGCCAAAGACCGCGCGGCCGGCGCTGCGGCAGGCGCTGCCGAATACAGCTTCAAGTCGGGCGATGCGCTGTACGGTGCGTTTGAGTGCCGCACCGTCGATACGCTGCTGGTGTTTGGCACGGCCAAAGACAAGACCGGCCGGGTGTACTCCATTCCGGTGGCGTCGCTGCCGGGCGCGCGGGGTGATGGTCAACCCGTCACCACCATGATCGACCTGGAAGCCGGCACGCAGCTCGCACATTACTTTGCGGGCCCGGCCACGGCCACGTTGCTGCTGAGCAGCTCGGGCGGTTATGGCTTCCTGGCGAATGTGGAGAACATGCTGGGCCGCAACAAGGGCGGCAAGGCATTCATCACTTTGGGCGAGGGCGAGTCGGTGTGTGTGCCGTCGCATGTCAGCGGCTCCAGTGGTGGTGTGCCGCTCGTGCCGGCCACACACGTGGCCTGTGCTTCGGCCGGCGGACGTATCTTGACGTTCGAGATCAGTGAGCTGAAGACCATGGCCAACGGCGGGCGTGGCCTGTTGTTGTTGGACCTGGACGACAAAGACACGCTGGCCGGTGCCGCTGCCTACAGCCGTAGCGTGCGTATCGCCGGTGTCGGCCGTGGCGGCAAGGCGCGTGAAGAAACGCTGGAGATCCGCTCGCTGAACAACGCCCGTGCGGCGCGCGGTCGCAAGGGCAAGGCGGCAGACCTGGGCTTCAAGCCGTCGAGCATCACGCGGGTGGAGTAGTTCTCGCCGCGTGCGTGAAAGCTTGCTTTAGAACAAATGGCGGGGTCTTTCCCGCCATTTGTGTTTCCAAGTGGGTAAATACAAGCATTGATTGGCTTTCTCTGCGGTGCTATACAGCTTGTATTACTACCGACGGGAGACATTTCATGAACTTGAGCAATGTGCGCATCGCCGCAAAACTCTGGGGCGCGGTCGTCGTGATCATTGCCGCCTTGCTTGCCTTGATCGTGATCGCGGGTGAGCGCTCGGCGCGCTTGCAAGACGACAACGCCACGGTTCAACAGGAAATGACCAAACGTGTGCAAGCCGCCACCCAATGGGCCGGCTTGACCACCGCCAATGCTGCGCGCACGCAGGCGCTGATCTTGAGCAGCGAAGCGGTGATCGAAAACGAATTCAAGGACGTGATCGCCGCCACCAGCGCGCAGATCTCCACGGTGCAAAAAGGCATTGAAGCCATGAACCTGCGCCAGATCGACAAAGAGCAGATGGCCAAGATCGCGGAAAGCCGCCAATCGATGGTGGGCTTGCGCTCCGATGCCGTCAAGCTCAAGGCCGCAGGCAAGGCCGAAGAGGCCGCCACCCTGGTGAGCAGCCGCTACAACGCTTCGGTCAAGAAGTACCTGGGCGATCTGTCAGACTTTGTGAAACTGCAAGAGGAAGCATCGGCCGCTGCACAGGATGAGGCCAAGGCCGCGCGCACTGTGACCATGCAATTGACCTTCGTGGCCTTGCTGGTGATTGTGGTGGCTTTGCTGGCGGGAGCCTATTGGCTCATCCGCAGCATTCAGCAGCCGCTGGTGCAGGCCAACGATTTGGCTGCGCGCATTGCCGAGGGTGACTTGACGATGCGCCTGGATTCGTCGCGCAAAGACGAATTTGGTGAGCTGCTGCGCTCGCTCATGACGATGAACAACTCGCTCAGCGAAATGGTGAGCCAGGTGCGCCGCAGCACAGACAGCATTGCCATCGCCAGCGCCGAAATCGCCACCGGCAACAACGACCTGTCCACGCGTACCGAACAAACGGCCAGTGACCTGCAGCAGACCGCCGCTTCGATGGCCGAACTGACCGGCACCGTCAGCCAAAGCGCCGACAGCGCACGCGCCGCGAGCACGCTGGCGGCAACGGCGTCGTCAGTGGCCGAGAAGGGCGGCTCGGTGGTGAAAGATGTGGTGGCCACGATGGAAGACATCAACCACAGCAGCAAGAAGATTGCCGACATCATTGGTGTGATCGACGGCATTGCGTTCCAGACCAACATCCTGGCGCTCAATGCCGCTGTCGAAGCTGCGCGTGCTGGCGAGCAGGGCCGGGGCTTTGCGGTGGTGGCGAGCGAAGTGCGTAGCCTGGCGCAGCGCAGTGCCGAGGCAGCCAAAGAGATCAAGGGTTTGATCAACACCTCGGTCGAGAAAGTGGAGTCTGGCGCGCGGCTGGTGGACCAGGCCGGCACCACCATGGGGGACATCGTGCAGTCGGTGAAACGGGTGACCGACATCATCGGCGACATCTCGGCGGCAGCTAACGAGCAGAGCGCTGGCATTGGCGGCATCAACCAGTCGGTGGGCAACCTGGACCAGATGACGCAGCAGAACTCGGCTTTGGTCGAGGAGAGTGCTGCGGCAGCGGAAAGCCTGCGCGAACAGGCCGAGCAGTTGACCCGCACCGTCGCCTTCTTCCGCCTGAGTGCCACCGAGCCGGCGAACAGCCCGGTGCTGGGCTCTGCCCGGTCGCGCGCTCAACCTGGCGCCGGTGCTGCTATTGGCAATGCGGATTTGCCCCGGCTTCGGGCTTCCTGAACCCGGCCTCGTGCTAACGCTTTAAGCGGCGATCTCGGCGATCAGTTCGATCTCGACACAGGCGCCCATGGGGTTTTGCGCCGTGCCAAAAGCGCTGCGCGCATGCGCGCCCTTGGCGGTGCCAAACACGGCGGCGATCAGTTCGCTGGCGCCGTTGGTCACCAGGTGCTGCTCGGTGAAGGTGGGGGCCGAGTTCACCAGCGACATCAGCTTGACGATGCGTGTGACCTTGTTGAGATCGCCCACGGCGGCGTGCAGCGTGCCCAGCAGGTCAATGGCCACAGCGCGTGCGGCTTCCTGGCCTTGCGCGGTTTCCATGTCTTTACCCAATTGGCCCGCCCACACCTTGCCGTCCTTCTTGGCGATGTGGCCCGACAAAAACACCAGTGAGCCGGTCTGCACAAACGGCACGTAGGCCGCAGCCGGCACGGCCACGGGTGGAAGGGAAATGCTGAGTTCTTGCAGTTTGTCGTACACGCTCATGTTGGGCTCCAGTTGAGATGGGAAAGTGCCATTGAGGCAATCTGGACGAGCGGAGCGTGCTTCTGAATAAGTAGCATCGCAGCCCGTGCCCAAGCATTCTAGAGGCAGGGCCAGGGAGGCCCGGGGCGGGCCTACTGAAACTGCTGTTGCGATGGCTGGGATTGCAGCGCGAACTGTTCTTGGGATGGCAGTTGTGATGTCTGCTGCGACTGTTGCTGAGATTGCCCCGTAGATGCCGCTGACGCCGCAACCGCTGCGGCGGCTTCCTCTGCGGGCATCACCGTGACCGCCACGCTGAGCAAATGGCTGGCGCCACCATGGATCACGCCGCGCATGGGCGAGATGTCAGAGAAGTCGCGGCCAGTGGCCAGCGTCACGTAGTCTTCGCCGGGCTGGCGGTTGTTGGTCGGGTCGAAGTCGCACCAGTTCAAACCCTCGGGCGCATCGGGCACGTAGACCGAGGCCCAGGCGTGCGAGGCATCGCTGCCAATCAGGCGCGGCTGGCCGGGCGGTGGTTGCGTGAGCATGTAGCCACTGACGTAGCGTGCGGGCAGGCCCATCATGCGCAGGCAGGCCACCATGATGTGGGCGAAGTCCTGGCACACACCTTTGCGCAGCGCCAGGGCTTCGACTGCCGGGGTGTTGACCTCGGTGGCGCTCGACTCGTAGGTGAAGTCGGTGTAGATGCGCTCCATCAGGTCGTGCGCGGCGTCCAGCAACGGTCTGCCGGGTGGAAAGCTGGGTCGTGCGTAGGCCGTGAAGTCCGCATGGCGCGGCACGTAAGGCGAGGCAAACGCAAACTCGGCCGCCGGGTTGAACTCGGCCCCCGCGCTGTAGCGAAAACGCTCGCGCACGTCCTCCCACGACATCTCGCTTTTGACCGGTGTGGGGGTGCGCGTCAGCACCTTGCTTTGCGCCACCACCGTCAGGCTTTCATGCGGCGACTGCAGCGAAATAAAGGCGCGCTCGTTGCCGAATACATCGAGCGAACGGTTGATGTGCGACGGCTTGGGCAACACTTCCAGCGTGTGGCTCACCAACTGTTGGTGGTTGTTGGTCAACGGGCGCAGGTGCACCATGTGCTCGGCCGTGTCGACCATCGGCGAGTAGTCGTAGTGCGTTTCGTGGGTGATGTCCAGTTCCACTGGTTTAGGCCCCTAAGCTCTGTTTCGAGTCGCGTGAATGCAGGAAGTAGATGTAGCTGATTTCGTCAGACACATCGTAGGCGCTCTGCGAGGTTTGGGCCAGTAGTTGCTCCAGCGCAGGGTAGCGCCCCTCGGCGTCGGCTTGGCTGATTTGCTCAAGTGACCAGCGTGCCGGCATGGGGACTTTTTGCGCGAGTGGACTGGCGTCTTGCGGACCTTCGCCGTCGCCATTGAGTTTGGCCAGGCGGCCGCGCAAGGTTTTGGCCACCCAGGCCAGTGCGCGTGGGTTGTCCAGATCGAGCACCAGCAAATCCAGCAGTGCTGCAATGTCACGGCTTTGCTGGAACTGGCCGTGGAAGGTGATGGTGCTATCGAACAGCGCTACCATGGCTTCGAAGCCGTTATTGGAGTGCATGGAGCCGGTGACGCTGCCGTTGAGCAGGGCTGACGCATAAAAGCCCAGCCGCTCGATGTGGCGGCCGATGCTCAGCAGGCGCCAGCCGTCGTCGCGCGTCATGTGGTCGGTTTGCGCGCCCGTCATGGTGGTCATGTGGGTGCGTGTGGCTTCCAGCACGCGCAGCGCCTCCATGGGCGAAAAATCGCCGCTGCGGGTGTTTTCCTGGCAACGGGTGAAGAACGAGGTTTCGGCTTCGGTGATGACGTTCCACTGCGCCGGTGCCAAGCGTTCGCGCAGCACCGAGGCTGCGCCTCGGATGGCGCGCAGGTTGTAGCCCACGCTGGCCTGGTCGGTGGTGTTGGACAAACCGGCAATCAACGAGCGTTCGAACACGCGGCGTGCCTGCACGGGCGAAGGCACGGCGGGCAGCACCAGGCCGTGGTCTACCGCCATCTCGTGCATCCAGTTGAGAAAGCCGGTGTCGGCCTGATCGGTCTCGCCCAGGCGCTCCAGGATCACGTGCGCCAGGCGCATGGTGTTTTCGGCACGTTCGGTGTAGCGGCCGAGCCAGTACAGGTTTTCAGCTGCACGGCTGGTGACCACGCGCTGGCGGTGTTTGAGAACTTCGGGGGCGATGCGGGTCTGCAGCAGCGAGGTTTGGTCGACCTCGCCGCGCGTCATCACCCACACGTCGGCGCTGCTGCCGCCGCGCTGCATCGACGCAATATCGTCACCACGCACACTGCCCATGCGGGCCAGACCGCCGGGCAATACGCGCCAGGAGTTCGGGCCGTCAGACACGGCCAACACGCGCAACATCACCGAGCGTGGCGAGATGCGCGGCGCGTGGTTCAAGTGCGCCGACCAAGTGGGCATTTGCGACAGCGGCAGGTACGCTTGCACCGTGTGCTCGTCGCCTTGGCGCAAGATGCGGCCAGCCCATTCGTCGAGCTCGCGGCGCGATTGGTGGCGGCCCAACACCGCTTCAAAGGCCTGGTGACCGCTGCCCCCACGGTAGGTGGGCTTGATCACGCTGTTGATCAGCTCGGGAAGGGCGGACTCCATGGCTGCACGTTCGCCGCACCACCAGGTGGGCAGGGCGGGCAATTGCAGCTCTTCGCCAAACAATTTTTGCGACAGCGCAGGCAAGAAGCCGAGCAGCGCTGGCGACTCCAGAAAGGCCGAGCCGGGCGCATTCGCCACCAGCACGTTGCCCGCGCGAATGGCCTGCAGCAATCCCGGCACGCCCAGGCGTGAGTCGGGGCGCAGCTCCAGCGGGTCGAGGAACTGGTCGTCCAGCCGCTTCAGCAGACCGTGCACGGGCTCTAGGCCCTTCAACGTTTTGAGGTACAGGCGCTGGTCGCGCACCAGCAGGTCGCTGCCTTCGACCAGCGTGAGGCCGAGGTAACGCGCCAGATAAGCGTGTTCAAAATAGGTTTCGTTGTAGGGCCCAGGTGTGAGCAGTGCGATGTGCGCGTCGTTGCCCTGCGGGCACATCTTTTTCAGCCCGTCGATCAGCCCACGGTAGGTGGCGGCCAGGCGCTGCACCTTCATGTCGTGGAAAGCTTCGGGGAACAGGCGCGAAATGCTCAGCCGGTTTTCCAGCAGGTAGCCCAGACCGGAAGGGGCTTGCGTGCGTTGCGACACCACCCACCATTTGCCGTCCGGCCCACGCGCCAGGTCGAATGCGGCGATGTGCAGGCGGGTGCCGCCCAGCGGTTCCACGCCGTGCATGGAGCGCAGGTAGCCGGGGTGGCCTTGCACCAGTGCCATCGGCAGCAGGCCTTGCTTGAGCAGTTGCTGCGGGCCGTAGACGTCGGCCAGCACGCGGTCGAGCAGGCGCACGCGTTGCAGCACGCCGGCTTCAATCTGCGTCCAGCTTTCGGCCGAGACGATCAGCGGGAACAGGTCCAACGCCCAGGGACGTTGCGGATTTTCGGGATCGGCGTAGAGGTTGTAGGTGACGCCGTTGTCGCGCAACTGGCGCTGCAGTTGCGTGGTGCGCCGGTTCAGGTCGGCAAAGCCGTCGTGGCCCAGGTGCTCGAAAAAGGCGGTCCATTCGGGCGTGAGCGGCGCATGGTTTTCGTGTTGTGTGGCGCCGGCGGGGATGCTGGTGGGTGTGGGCGAGAACGTGCCACGCAGTTCGTCGTAGTGGCCCGGCATGACAGGGCGCGCCAACAACGAAGCGAGCGAGGGGCCGCTTTCGCTGCCCTGGTTTTCAAAGAGGGAAATATTCTTGGTATCCACGGTGCATGGGATTGTCACATCGGTGTCAGGAAATGCGCGTCGCAAAATTCCCGAAAAGCGTGACAGAAGAACACATTCAGTCGCCAAGCCGATGAGCATCGGTGGCAATGATTGCATTGGAATAAAAAAGCCCTTGTGCCGACGTTAGCAAAGGGCTCACAGAACGCACCATTTTCGCTCACCTTCGCCAGCTTGGCCGGCGAAGGGTTTTGCGGCTGTGCACCGATATAGGCTTGGTTTAGCGCCGCAGATCCAGCGTGAACGGGAACTCCTTGCTTGCCGGCACGTTAATGGTGGCCGGTGGCACCACCATGGTGCCTGGGGTGTGGCCCATGCGCGAGAAGCGCGACAGGCGTCGACTCTCAGCGGTGTAAGCGTTGACGGGGAAGTTCTCGTAGCTCAAGCCACCGGGGTGCGTCACAAAGTACTGGCAGCCGCCGATGGAGTGTTTCATCCAGGTGTCCACGATGTCGAAAGTCAACGGTGCGTGGATGCCAATGGTCGGGTGCAGCGCTGAAGGTGGGTTCCAAGCGCGGTAGCGCACACCCGCCACAAATTCGCCCGCCACGCCGGTGGACTGCATCGGCAGTGCCTGTCCGTTGCAGGTGACCACGTAGCGGCTTTGGTTCATGCCGGTGACCTTGACCTCGATGCGCTCCAGCGACGAGTCAACATAACGCGCGGTGCCGGTGGACGAGCTTTCTTCGCCCAGCACGTGCCACGGCTCCAGGGCATTGCGCAGGCTGATTTCCATGCTGTGGCTCTGCACCGTGCCCACCAGCGGGAAGCGGAACTCCAGGTGCGGCGCAAACCAACTGCGGTCAAACGCAAAACCTGCGGCCACCATTTCGTCGATGACGTCGTTGAAGTCCATCTGGATGAACGTCGGCATCATGAAGCGGTCGTGCAACTCGGTGCCCCAGCGGGTGGCGGGTGCCTTGTAAGGCGTCTTCCAGAAGCGCGCGACCAGGGCACGCAGCAGCAGTTGCTGGGCGATGCTCATGCGCTCGTGCGGTGGCATTTCAAAGCCGCGCAGTTCCAGCAAGCCCAGGCGGCCGGTGCTGCTGTCGGGCGAGTACATCTTGTCGATGGAGAACTCGCTGCGGTGGGTGTTGCCGGTGGCGTCGATCAGGATGTTGCGCAGCGTGCGGTCGACGATCCACGGCGGCATTTCCTGGCCGTATTTCTCGCGGTTCTTGGCCACTTGTTCGATGGCGATTTCGAGTTCGTACAACTGGTCGTTGCGCGCTTCGTCCACGCGTGGCGACTGGCTGGTGGGGCCGACAAACATGCCGCTGAACAGGTAGCTCAGCGACGGGTGGTTGTGCCAGTACAGCAGCATGCTGGTCAGCAGCTCGGGCTTGCGCAAAAACGGGCTGTCGGTGGGGGTGGAGCCGCCCATCACAAAGTGGTTGCCGCCGCCGGTGCCGGTGTGACGGCCGTCGGTCATGAACTTCTCGGCCGAGAGACGGCATTCAAACGCGGCGTTATAGAGGAATTCGGTGTTGGCCACCAGGTCGCCCCAGTTGTCCACGGGGTGCACGTTGACTTCGATGACGCCGGGGTCGGGGGTGACGGCCAGCAGCTTCAGGCGTGGGTCGCGTGGCGGCGGGTAGCCTTCAAGTACCAACTTCACGCCCAGTTGTTCTGCGGTGTTTTCAATCGCGGCCAGCAGCTCCAGATAGTCTTCAAGCAACTCAAGCGGTGGCATGAAGACGTAGATCACACCAGACTTGGTACCCACGGCTTCGGCCTTGGGGCCGCTGGCGCGGCGCGGGTCGCGCACTTCCACGCAGAGCGCTGTGCGGGTGATCCAATGCGCCGATTCCTGCCGCACGGGCACGCGGGCAAAGGTGTCCGGTTCGGTCTGGCCGGGCTTGGTAGCGTTGCCCAGGGGAGGTGTGCCGCCAAACGCTGCGGCCGTGCCGTCCTGGCGCACACGTGCGGCTTCAGGCGTGGGGCTAGGGCCGGCTTGGTAGGGCATGGTGGCGCGGCTGCCGGTCGCCGCAGAGGCAGCGGCTGCGGCTGCGGCAGGGCGGCGTGCTGCGACGGCGCCCGGTGCGTAACGCGCATACATGCTGCTCGATTCGGGCAGCGGCTGGCGTGGCAGCGATGGGTCTTGCTCGATCAGGTAGGGGTACTGCGCTTCGCTGACCCAAGGCAATGAGTCGAGCGGCAGGCGCAGGCCCATGGGCGAGTCGCCGGGCATGAGGTACATGCGTTCGTCGCGGAAGAACCAGGGGCCGGTGGTCCACACCGGGCCGGCCAGGCGCGGGCCGTCGGCGGGCTTCACGGGCAAAACATAGCCCACCACGGCTTCGAGGCCTTGTTCGAACACACGGCGCAGACGCGCGCGCTCCATCTCGTCGCCGAGCTTGGAGTTGAACGGGTCCACGTTCACCGGCAGGCGGCGTTCGCGCCACAGGTAGTACCACACGTCCTCGTGGCCGGCCACGATGTAGTCGCTGGTTAGCCCCAAGTTGCGCGCCAGTTGCGTGGTGAAGCGCTTCGCGTCTTCACTGGTGTAGTGCGAGGGCACACGTTCGTCGGCAAACAAATCGGGGTTGCGCCAGGCGGGTTGACCATCGGCACGCCAGAAGATGTTGAGCGCCCAGCGCGGCAGTTGCTCGCCGGGATACCACTTGCCCTGGCCAAAATGCAGAAAGCCGCCTTGACCGTATTTGGCGCGCAGTTTTTGCACCAAGCCGGTGGCCAGGCCGCGCTTCGTGGGGCCCAGGGCGTCGGTGTTCCATTCGGCGGCGTCGCGGTTTTCTACCGCCACAAAGGTGGGCTCGCCGCCCATGGTCAGGCGCACGTCGCCTGCAGTCAGGTCTTTGTCGACCTTGTGGCCCAGGGCGACGATGTCGGCCCATTGTTCGTCGGTGTAGGGCTTGGTGACGCGCGGCGATTCATACAGCCGTGTGACCTGCATGTGGTGGCTGAAATCCACCTCGGCTTTGTCCACGCCGCCTTCAATCGGCGCGGCGCTCGATGGCTGCGGTGTGCAGGCCAACGGGATGTGGCCTTCACCAGCGAACAGGCCCGAGGTGGCGTCCAGCCCCACCCAGCCTGCACCCGGCAAGAACACCTCGCACCAGGCGTGCAAGTCGGTGAAGTCAACCGTGGTGCCGCTGGGGCCGTCGAGCGCTTTCACGTCGGGCGTGAGCTGGATCAGGTAGCCCGACACAAACCGCGCCGCCATGCCGCAGTGGCGCAGCAGTTGCACCAGCAGCCAGCCCGAATCGCGGCACGAGCCGCTGGCGTTTTCCAGCGTTTCTTCGGGGGTTTGCACACCCGGCTCCATACGGATCAGGTACTTGATGTCTTTTTGTACCTGCTGGTTGATGTAGACCAGAAAGTCGTTGGTGGGCCGCTTGGAGACGTCGAGCTTGTCGAGGTAGGCCTTGACCAGCGGTGTGATGGGCTCGGTGGCCAGATAGGGCGACAGTTCTTCCGTCAGGTCTTTGCTGTACTTGATGGGGAAGTTCTGCGCGTCGGGCTCGAGGAAGTAGTCGAACGGGTTGTAGACCGCCATTTCGACCACCAGGTCCACCGTGACCTTGAACTCGGTGGTTTTCTCGGGGAACACCAGGCGGGCCTGGTAGTTCGCAAACGGATCTTGCTGCCAGTTGACGAAGTGGTTGGCGGGCTCGACCTTGAGCGAATACGAGATCACATTGCTGCGGCAGTGCGGTGCCGGGCGCAGCCGGATCACCTGCGGCCCCAGGTTGACCGGACGGTCGTACTTGTAATGGGTGACGTGGTTCAGAGCGGCATGAATGGACATTGAATGTTCTCGGAATGCATTGAGAGAGTGCTGCCCGCCAGCCCGGGCTTGCACCGCATACTAGCAAGAGCTGAGCCAAACGGGGCGAGTGCTGCCAGTTGAGTTTGGCATGGGTTGATGCGCAGTGTGTGGCAGATGTGCAGCGCGTGAGCGGGTGCAGGCGTCGATATGCGGTGGCGAAAGGCCGTAGCTGTTTTGCTGTGTTGCCTGGTCGTTTGCATGGCGCAATCGAATATGCCCTGTGTTTGAGTTGAATAGGCTGGTGACGCTTGTGGCACGCGCAGTAGCTGCTATGTTTTTTGAAATTTTTGCCGCTGTGGCGTAGCCCATGGTGCCCCGCGCGTTATGGGCATGGCCAACTCAGAAGATTGCGCGGTGCTGTCGTCAGCACACCACAGCGCTAACGACGTAAAGCCGCCCCGCGCGCCGCTGGCCCCGGTAGCATGGCGCGATGCACCGCGAGCCTTCGCTGTTGTTCCACCGCGCCGCCATCTACCTGGCCCCTTGGCTGTTGGGCTGGGCTTTGGGCACGGCGTGGCAATTGCAGCAAGCGGCGCTGTGGTCACTGAACCGTTATGCAGCCTTGGCTGCCGCTGGGTTGGTATTGATGGCGCTGGCTTGGACAGGCGCGCGACGTTTGGACAAGTTCGGCACTGCACTGGTGTGTGGCTTGGGCGCCGTAGCATTGGCGTTTGCCTTGTGTGGCGCGCGCAGCCAATGGTTTGCGCAGAGCGCTCTAGACCCGGCGCTCGAAGGCGTAGACATCGAAGTGACCGGCATGGTGGCCGCCATGCCGCAGCGCAACGCGATGGGCCAGCGTTTTCTGTTCGAGGTGGCTTCGGCGGCGCTAAAAGCCGAGGGTCAAAGTCAGGCGGTCAGTCTGCCTCCGCTGCTGCAACTGAGTTGGTATCGGGCTGCCGCTTGGGGCGCCGAGCCTCTGGCTCAGAACGTGCCTGCCGTGGGCGAATCTGACGTGCGTGCGGGCCAACGCTGGCGCATGACGGTGCGCCTCAAAACCCCGCACGGCAACCGCAATCCCTTTGGTTTTGACTACGAGCTACGCCTGTGGGAGCAGGGCGTGCAAGCCACCGGCTACGTGCGTGATGGCCCGCGCAATGCGCCGCCCCAGCGCCTGGAAAACACCTGGCAACACCCGGTAGAGTCGGCCCGCCAGAGTGTGCGCGACGCTATTTTTCGCAAGCTGGACCAGCCCGATGATGTGGGCGATGCGCCGCCCCAAGCGCTAGTCCAGCAGGCCAAGCGCAATGCAGGCGTGGTGGCCGCCCTGGTGGTGGGCGACCAAAGCGCCATCGATCGCGCGGACTGGGATGTGTTCCGCGCGACGGGTGTCGGGCATCTCATATCCATCTCAGGGTTACATATCACCATGTTCGCCTGGCTCGCTGCCGCCGTGGTGGGGTGGTGTTGGCGCCGCTTGGTGATCGGCCGATGGCAGGCCTGTCTGCTGTGGCCCGCGCCTTCGGTGGCCTTGGTGGGCGGTGTGTTGCTGGCGGCGGGGTACGCGTTGTTCAGTGGTTGGGGCGTGCCTGCGCAACGCACGGTGGTGATGTTGGCCGTGATTGCGCTGCTGCGTTTGGGTGGTGTGCGTTGGCCGTGGCTGCTGGTCTGGGCCTTGGCGGGTGGGGTGGTGTTGCTGGTCGACCCGTGGGCGTTGTTGCAGGCCGGGTTCTGGTTGAGCTTCGTGGCGGTAGGTGTGCTGTTTGCTTCCAATTCAGGAGCGGCTTCCGCAGAGGTGCAAAGCGTAGAGGGGCGATTGGGCCTTAGAGTTGTGAGGGGCGCTTATGGCCGTGCTGCTGCGCTGGTGCGCGAGCAGGCGGTGGTCACGCTGGCGTTGGCGCCGCTGGGTTTGGTGCTGTTTCAGCAGGTGTCGGTAGTGGGCTTGCTGGCGAATCTGCTGGCCATTCCGTGGATGACCTTGGTGGTCACGCCGCTGGCCATGCTGGGGGTGGTGGCCTCGCCTTTATGGCATGTGGCGGCTGCAGCGGTGCAGGTGCAAGCGGTGGTGCTGGGCTGGCTGGCGATGTGGCCGTGGGCCATGTTGACGTTGCCTGCCGCGCCTTTGTGGGTGGGCATGGCTGGCACCTTGGGCGCTCTTTTGTTGGTACTGCGTGTGCCCTGGGGCTGGCGCGCGTTGGGCCTGCCGCTACTGTTTCCCATGTTGTTGTGGCAGCCCGCACGCCCTGCGTCTGGTACGTTCGAGTTGTTGGCCGCAGACATTGGCCAAGGCAATGCCGTGTTGGTGCGCACGGCCACACACAGTCTGTTGTTCGATACCGGCCCACGCTTTGGCACCGAGAGTGATGCGGGCCACCTGGTACTGGTGCCTTTGCTGCGTGCCCTGGGCGAGCGGCTTGACCTGGTGGTGGTGAGCCACAGCGACAGCGACCACAGCGGTGGCGCGCAAGCCGTGTTGCAAAACCAGCCGGGTGCGCGGCTACTCAGTTCCATCGAGCCCAACCATGTGCTGGCGCAAACCCGCCCGATTGAGCGCTGTCTGGCGGGGCAGCATTGGGAGTGGGACGGTATTCGTTTTGACGTGCTGCACCCGCGGTCGCAAGACTATGTGCCACCGGTGGCGCAAGCATCATCGGCGCTACCCTTGACGCCAACCAATGGCCGCATTAAGCCCAACGCGCTGAGCTGCGTGCTGCGCATCTCCAATGGCACGCAAACCGCCTTGCTGGTGGGCGACATCGAGCAGCCCCAGGAAGCGCGCCTGGTCTCAGAGGCGGCGCCGCAACTGCGCGCCGATGTGCTGCTGGTGCCGCACCACGGTAGCAACACTTCGTCTAGCGCCGCATTTCTGGATGCGGTGGCGCCCACCTTGGCCATCGTGCAGGCGGGCTATCGCAACCGTTTTGGCCACCCCGCGCCCCGCGTGCAAGAGCGCTACAGCCTGCGCGGCATTGCGCTGGTGCAGTCGGCGCCGTGTGGTGCTTTAGGTTGGCGTTCCGAGGCCGCGCAAAGCTTTACTTGTGAGCGTCAGACCAATCCGCACTACTGGCAGCATGCATTTGCTGGCACAGGTGAAACAGAGGCAAATCCTGACAATTGAACGCGATTGAATTACCTGCTTTTTTATGTGTCAGGTGGATGCAGTCATGTAGACTAAATAAAAAATGTATGCAGTTTCGTCAATGCGAAAAATAGCCATGCCCCCACACCTAAGCGCGCACCGTAGCGCTTGCACGACGGCAGCGAGGAGACATCAACCTCTCGTTTCAGGAATGTCACGTCGTTGCCAGAATTTGCACCGTCATGGCGCGCAACTTGCTATTCTGTAACTTCAAGGAGAGAACAATTCATGGCGAAATTTGACGAGATGTACACCAACTTGCCTTACGAGTTTTTCTCTGACGGTGCGCAGGTACGTGACCACTACAAAACCTACGATGCCTGGTTAGCGAAACAGCCCGGAGACATGATGGCCAAGCGCCGCGAAGAATCTGAAATGATTTTTCGACGGGTCGGCATTACCTTTGCCGTGTATGGCGCCAAAGACGAAGACGGCGCGGGCACCGAGCGCCTCATTCCCTTCGACTTGATTCCGCGCATCATCCCGGCCAAAGAATGGGCTGACATGGAGCGCGGTCTGGTGCAACGCGTCACCGCGTTGAACCGCTTCATCTACGACGTCTACCACGACCAAGAAATCATCAAGGCCGGCCACATTCCCGCCGAGCAGGTGATGAACAACGCCCAGTTCCGCCCCGAGATGGTGGGTGTGGACTTGCCCAACAACATTTACTCGCACATCTCCGGCATCGACATCGTGCGCGCCCCGGACGCCCAAGGCAACGGCGAGTACTACGTGCTCGAAGACAACCTGCGCGTGCCCAGCGGCGTGAGCTACATGCTGGAAAACCGCAAGATGATGATGCGGTTGTTCCCCGACCTGTTCAACCGCCATCGCGTGGCGCCGGTCGCGCATTACCCCGACTTGCTGCTGGAGACGCTGCGCGCCTCGGCCCCCGCCACCACGGCCGACCCAACCGTCGTCGTGCTGACCCCCGGCATGTACAACAGCGCTTACTTTGAACACGCTTTCCTCGCGCAGCAAATGGGCATCGAGCTGGTCGAAGGGCAGGACTTGTTCGTCAAAGACAACTTCTGCTACATGCGCACCACGCGCGGCCCCAAGCAAGTCGACGTGATTTACCGCCGGGTGGACGACGACTTCCTCGACCCACAAGTGTTCCGCCCCACATCTACGCTAGGTTGCGCGGGTTTGATGGCCGCCTACAAGGCCGGCAACGTAAACATCTGCAACGGTGTGGGCACCGGTGTGGCCGACGACAAGTCGATTTACCCCTACGTCACCAAGATGATCGAGTTCTATCTTGGCGAGAAGCCCATCCTGAAGAACGTGCCGACCTACATGTGCCGCAACAAAGACGAGTTGCAGTACACGCTCGACAACCTCAAAGACCTAGTGGTGAAAGAAGTGCACGGCGCTGGCGGCTACGGCATGCTGGTAGGCCCGGCTTCCACCAAGGCCGAGATCGAAGAGTTTCGCGCGGCCCTGCTGGCCAACCCCAGCGGCTACATCGCCCAGCCCACGCTCAGCTTGTCGAGCTGCCCCACGTTTGTCGAAAGCGGCATCGCGCCGCGCCACATCGACCTGCGGCCGTTTGTGCTGTCGGGCAAAGAAGTGCAAATGGTGCCGGGTGGCTTGACCCGCGTGGCGCTCAAGGAAGGTTCGCTGGTGGTGAACTCGTCGCAAGGCGGCGGCACCAAAGACACCTGGATCTTGCAGGGGGACACCAACGGCACCGCTAATGGCGCTGCCAACGGCGCCGCAGCCGCAACGGCTTCACAAAGCCAGACGCAAACCCAAACCGCCGCCAAACCAGCCTGAGTTAAAGCCAGAACACGAACAGGAATTACAAGATGCTTTCACGTACCGCTGACCATTTGTTCTGGATGTCCCGTTACACCGAGCGTGCAGAGAACACCGCGCGCATGTTGGACATCAACTACCAAAGCTCGCTGTTGGCGCAAACCGATGCGGCGGCGCAAAGTGGGCTGCAAGGTTTGTTGTCGATCAGCGAACTGCTGCACCCCTACACCCAGAAATATGGCGAGATCAACGCGCACTCGGTGATGGAGTTCATGGTCAAAGACGAGACCAACCCTTCCAGCATCTTCTCGTGCCTGCGCGCCGCGCGTGAAAACGCCCGCGCCGTGCGTGGCAGCCTCACCACCGAAGTGTGGGAAACGCAAAACCAAACCTGGATCGAACTTAACCGCATGCTCAAGTCGGGCGCGTTTGAAGAAGATGCGGCGCAGTTTTTTGATTGGGTGAAGTTCCGCTCGCACCTCTCGCGTGGGGTGCAGTTGGGCACCATGCTGCAAGACGAAGCGTTTTACTTTTCGCGCATGGGCACATTCCTGGAGCGCGCCGACAACACCGCACGTTTGGTCGACGTGAAGTTCCACGCGGTAGAGCGCGACTTCTATGGCGCCGCCACCGGCCGCGACCAAGAGTACGACTTCTACCACTGGAGCGCCATTCTGCGTACTGTGTCTGGCTTCGAGGTGTACCGCAAGGTCTACCGTGACGTGATCAAGCCCGAACGCGTGGCCGAGCTGCTGATCCTGCGCTCCGACATGCCGCGCTCGCTCAGCGCCTGCCTGAACGAAGTGGTCAGCAACCTGACGGTGGTGTCCAGTGACCCCAAGAGCGAAACCCTGCGCCGTGCCGGTCGCCTGAAGGCCGACCTGGAGTTTGCGCGCATCGACGAAATCCTGGCCACGGGCCTGCACGCCTTCCTCACGCAGTTTCTCGACCGCGTGAACGAACTCGGCGCACACGTGAGCCGCGAATTCTTGGGAGCTCCTGCGGCGTAATGTTTAACTCAGTGGCTAACATAGCGGGTACGGATTTCGAATTTGCCAGGCTTGGCGTTCGCCGCCAACGTACACCCTGGCAATGAATTTTTTTACCCGCTGGTTAGGCCGCCTCAGTGTCGGCCGCAAGCTCACACTGATTTACCTGCTCGACCTGACGGCTGTCATTTATGTGTCGGGCATTCTGATCCACGAGAAGTTCAACGCCATCGATTTCACCCGCAAGGAAATCGTTGGCGCCGAATACAGTGCCGCCGTGCGCGATGTGCTCATGCAGCCGTTTTTGCAAAACGGCGTGGCCTCTGGGGTGGCGAACGATGCCTTGCAACGGCTGACGCGGGCGCGTGAAGCGCACGACGACGATCTCAAAACCAAAGAGGCCAGCCAGGCTTTTGTGAGCAGTTGGCAGAGCCTCACAGCGCATCAAGGCAGCCCATCCGCTGCCAACGAAGCCGCCAACGCCATTGCCACCGCTACAGCCAAGCGCCAAATGGTGCGCCAGGCCCGTGAACTGCTCACCACGGTGGGCAACCAGTCCAACCTGATTCTCGACCCCGACCTCGACAGCTACTACGCGATGTCGCTGGTGGCGCTGCGCTTCCCCGAGTTGCTGGAGGTGCTGAACGACACCATGCGCATCGTGCCGGCGACGCCCTCATCCACGCAATCGCCCACACAAATCCCGCCCGGTGGCCTGGCCGACCGGCGCACCGAGCTGTTGATTCTGGCCGGCCGCCTGGATGCCGTGGCGCTGGGCATTCGCTCCGATTACACCCAGGCCTTCGCAGCGGGTGGCCCGCAACAACGCGAGGCTTTGACGCCCGGCCGCGAAGCACTGGAAAAACGCCTGGGCGAATTCTTGGCGGCTGTGCAGGCACTGGCCGATGGGCACGTCGACCCACAAGGTCTGCAGCAACTCAGCGCGCATTACGCTGATTCGCTTGACGCGCTGACCAACGCCTGGGCCGGCACCGCCATTGATTTGGAGCGCTTGCTGCATGACCGTGTCGACCTGCTGTTCACGCGCATGTGGCTGCACCTGGGCACGGCCTTGCTGCTGCTGAGTTGCATTTTGAGCCTGGTCTACGCCGTGGCGCGGCAGATCTCGCGTCCGCTGAAAAACCTGGCCGGTGTGGCCGATGCCGTGCGCCAAACCGGCGACCACGCGCGCCGCGCTGTATGGCACAGCCGCGACGAAATCGGTCAACTGGTGAAAGCCTTCAACGGCATGCTGGCGCAGCTCGACCACCAACGGCTGGAGCAACAAGAGGCCGCCGCTCGCGAACGCGCCGCCGAAGCGCAACAGGCGTTGCTGGAGGCCATTCCGATCCCGCTGGTGGTCACCTCGGTGCCCGACCACGAGGTCTTGCACGCCAACACGCCTGCGCTGCCGTGGCTTGGCCAACGGACGGACGATCCTTGGCGCACGGGCCTGGAGCCGGGCGTGCGCACACGTTTCTTCCAACGCCTGGCCGACCGCGATGCGGTCGACGAATTCGAGGTGCGCTGGATCCACGAAAGCGAGCCGTCGTGGGCCGTGCTGTCGGCACGCCGCCTGCAGTTCAAGGGGCGCGACGCGGTGGTCACCACCTTTACCCCCATCAATGTGCTGAAGGTGATGGAGCGGCGCCTGGAACTCTGGGCCAAGGTGTTTGAAGCGTCTTCCGAGAGCATCATCATCATGGACGCCGAGCAAAAGATTCTCAGCGTCAACAAAGCCTTTTGCCGCAGCACTTCGTATGACTTCTACGAGGTGATTGGCGAACACCTGAGCCTGCTGATGGAAGGCGAGCAGGCCAACGCGGTGTCTAGCCGCTTGGGCCGTTTGTCGCCCGAGCGTGATGCCTGGCAGGGTGAGGTCAACTTCGTCAAACGCTCGGGCGAAACCTACCCGGCGTGGCTCATGATCTCGGCCGTGCGCGAGGGTTCGCGCGCAGGCGAGGTGTCGCAATACATCGGTATTTCGGTCGACATTTCCGACCGCAAGCGTACTGAAGCGCGTGTGCAGTTCCTGGCCCACCACGACGTGTTGACCGAGTTGCCGAACCGCGCGCTGTGCGAGGTGCGCCTGCAAGAAGGGCTTGCCGCTGCCGCCCACTCCAACGAACGCCTGGCCGTGTTGTTCATCGACCTGGACCGTTTCAAAACCATCAACGACACGCTGGGCCACCACATTGGCGACGGCGTGTTGCGCTCGGTGGCACAGCGCCTGAGCAAAGCCGTGCGTTCTGAGGATACCGTGAGCCGCCTGGGTGGCGACGAATACGTGATCATTCTGCGCAACGTGGTGTCGCGCCACGAGGTGGAGCAACTGGTGGAGCGCCGGTTGATCCCGCTGATCCGCCAAACTCACCATGTAGAAGGCCACGAATTACACGTGTCGTGCAGCGTGGGTGTGGCGCTTTATCCCGAAGATGGCGACCAAAGCGACTTGCTGATGCGCCGCGCCGATGCCGCCATGTATGTGGCCAAAAATGCTGGCCGCGACATGGCGCGTTTTTACGAACCCGAAATCGATGCGCTGGCGCTGCAACGCGTGGCCCTGGAGCAACGCCTGCACCAGGCGCTGGCGCTGAACGAACTGAGCCTGGAGTTTCAACCAAAGATCAACACCCGCACCCTGCAGGTGGTGGGGGTCGAGGCCTTGCTACGTTGGCACAGTGCAGAGCTGGGCACGGTGTCGCCCGCGCGCTTCATTCCCCTGGCAGAAGAAACCGGCCTCATTCGCCCCATCGGTTCTTGGGTGTTGCGAGAAGCCTGCCACCAGTTGGCTCGCTGGCACAAAGGCGGGTTGGGTTTCCTCAGCATGTCGGTGAATCTGTCAGCCGTGCAGTTGGGCGACGCGCAACTGGCGCAGCAACTGCAAGAGCTGCTGTATGACGAGGGCTTGGCGCCGTCATCGCTGGAACTGGAGATCACCGAGTCGGTGTTGATGGACAACTCGACCATGGCGGCCGAGCAACTCTCGGCGCTCAAAACCCTGGGTGTCAAACTGTCGATTGACGACTTCGGCACCGGCTATTCCAGCCTGGCCTACTTGAAGCGTTTCGCCATCGACAAACTCAAGGTCGACCAATCGTTTGTGCGCGACATGCTCACCGACCCCACCGACCTCGCCATCGTGCGCGCCATCATCGCGCTGGGCCACACCTTGGGCCTGACCGTGGTGGCCGAAGGTGTGGAGGGCGCGGCCGTGGCCGATTTGCTCAGCGCCATGGAGTGCGATGAACTCCAGGGCTACCACTTCGCCCGGCCCATGAAGCCTGCCGCGTTCGAGGCCTGGCTGCGCAACAACGAACGTGGGTTGAAGGTGCCAGAGCAGACCGAACGGCGTCGCGTCTTCGGTACCTAAATACCCGCCAGCGGGGGTTAAAGCGCGAGTACATACCATGCAGATGAAATGGTTTGAAGACCTGATCGCCCTGGCCGACACACGCAGCTTTACGCGCGCCGCCGAGCTGCGGCACGTCACGCATCCTGCGTTTGGCCGCCGCATCAAGGGCCTGGAGCAATGGGCCGGTGTGGCGTTGGTGGCCCGAGGTGGTGGCCCCGTGACCTTGACGCCAGCCGGTGAGACCTTGCTGCAACACGCGCGGCAAACAGTGCAGTCCCTCTTGCTGGCGCGCAGCGAGCTGCAGCAAAACGCCTTGCCCGGTCAGGCCGAATTTACGCTGGCCACCGGCCGCACCCTGGCCCGCACCATCGCCGCCGATTGGCTGTGGAAGGTGAGGGCGCATACCGCCAACGCCCTGGTGCACGTGCGCACCGGCTCCATGGCCGAGGCACTGCAGCGTCTGGAACGCGGCGAAACCGACTTCACGCTGACCTACCACCACCCGGTGATCGCGCTGCGTTTGAAGCCTTCGCAGTACCTGCAGCACACGGTGGCGCACGACCGCTTGGTGCCGATGTCGCGCGCCAACGCCGATGGCAAAACGCTGTTCAACTTTGAGGGCACCAAGCCGGTGCCGTATTTGGCTTATGCGAACAGCCTGGCCTTGGGCCAACTGGTGGCCGATCATTTGGCCAACCACGCCCAAGCGCCGCGCTTGAAACCGGTGGTGGAAAGCGACTCGGCCGACGCGTTGCTGGAGTACGTGTTGAAGGGCCTTGGCGTGGCGTGGCTGCCGTGGTCTCTGGCCGTGGGCGCTTGCAAAGACAAGAAGATTGCCCCCTTGCCCGGCAAAGCGTTGGAGATCGCGTTCGAGGTGCGCATGGTGCGCGCCAAGCGTCGACTGTCACCATTGGCTGAGACATTATGGGAAGCCGTGAATCCGGTTTAAGCCTTGTTCTGGTGCCAATTCGGCTCAGGTTGTCCCCGTTAAGGTGCGTGCATTAAAAGCACGGATTTGTGCTGATTCGGCACATCGTTGCGTGGGTGCCAATATAAAAATTGGCGAAACTTTTAAGGCCCCACCATGTCACGTCATCTCAAACTTTACATGCCGATGCTATCGGCCGTCTCGGCCATTCTGGCCCTGGGCTTCGCCCCTGCCGCGCACAGCCAGGGCGAAAATTACCCCGATAAACCCATCACCCTGGTGGTCGCTTACCCACCCGGTGGCAGCACCGACCTGACCGGCCGTGCTGTGGCCGACCAGTTGTCGAAGAAGCTGGGTGTGCCCGTGGTGGTAGAAAACGTTGGTGGTGCTGGTGGCGCCATCGGTGCGCAAAAGGTGTCACGGGCCGCGCCCGATGGCTACACCCTGCTGCTGGGGGCAAACAACGAAATCGCCATCAACCGGCTCATCTCGTCTACTGTCAAATACAGCTACAAAGACTTCACGCCCATCGGCTTGGTGGCTTCTCAGCCCCTGGTGCTGGTGACTTCGGTGAACAGCGGCGTGAAGACGGTGGATCAGTTTCTGAAAACCGTGAAAGCCAAGCCCGGCCAATACAGCTACGGCAGTTCGGGCGTGGGCACCTCCTTGCATTTGGCCGGCGAAATGGTCAAGCAGCAGGGCGGTTTGTTCCTCACGCACATTCCCTACCGTGGTGTGGCGCCACTGACCACCGACCTCTACAGTGGCAACATCGACTACGGCGTGTTTGTGTTGTCCAGCGGGCTGCCACACATTCGCAGTGGCAAGGTGGTGGCGCTTGGCATCACCGAGAAAAAGCGCTCCGCCGCGGCGCCCGACATTGCGCCGCTGGCCGACAACCCGGCGTTGAAAGACATGGACATCAGTGTGTGGTTTGCGTTGATGGCGCCGCCCAAGTTGCCCGATGCCGTGGCCGCCAAGCTGCGTAAGGCGCTGAATGAGGCGATGCAAGAGTCCGACTTTCGCAAGAAGCTAGAAGACACCGGCTCCACCATCGCGCCGACGAACGTAGACATGGCCAAGTTCCTGGTGGATGAAACCGCTAAGTACCAAAAGATTGTGGACTTTGCAAAGATCAAAGAATGAGTGATTCCGTTTTTTTACTGAAGCAGCCCGACCTGGCTGCCTGGCGTGTCGGCAACACGGGCACCGAAGGCGTGTGGCATTTCGAATCAAACGTGCCCGGGCCAAAAGTGATGGTGAGCGCGCTGGTGCATGGCAACGAACTGTGTGGCGCCTGGGCGCTGAAAGAACTGTTAGAGGCGGATGTCAAACCATCGGCCGGCGCGCTCACGCTGGCGTTTTGCAACCTCCAGGCGTTTGACCGCTTCGACCCCGCCCACCACGACGCCTCGCGTTTTGTCGACGAAGACATGAACCGCCAGTGGATGCCAGAGCGCATTGCCGAGGCCAAAACCCGTGAACGCCGCCGTGTGGCCGCGCTGCGGCCGTTTGTGGAGCGCGCCGAATGGCTGCTCGATCTGCATTCGATGCACGAGCCGAGCCTGCCGTTGTCGCTCTCGGGTATGCACCCACGCAACGTGGCGCTGGCGCGGCAGTTGCGCGCGCCCGAATACGTGGTGGTGGACGCAGGCCACAAAGACGGCGTGCGCATGCGCGACTTCGGCCGTTTCGGCTTGCCCGATGGGCAGGCGCCGGAAACCCGCTCGCTGTTGATCGAATGCGGCTTCCATGGCGACCCGCAAAGCCTGGTGGTGGCGCGTGACCAATGTGTGCGTTTTCTGGTGCAGGCGGGCGTTCTCTCGGCCGCGTCTGCCGCCGGACAATTGCCTGGCTGGCGACAACCCGATCCCGCGCAGCAATGGGCGCTGTACGTCACCGGCCCGGTGGTCGCCAAAAGCGAGCGCTTCACCTTCAACCAGCCGTTCAGAGGGCTGGAGGTGATCGCCACCGCTGGCACCGTGATTGGCGACAACGACGGCGAACCCGTGACCACGCCGTACGACGATTGCGTGCTGGTGATGCCCTCCACACGGCAGGCGCGCGCGGGCGTGACGGTGGTACGTTTTGCGCGCCGCGAAGCACTAGTTTGAGGGCAACCGCTGCGCTGAGTTGATCTCTTGCACGGGCGGCCTATGATGGGTTGGCATGAACCCATCCCGCCCCGTGCCGAAACCCGTGATCGACACCAACCGCTGCACCGGCTGCGGCTGGTGTGTGCCCACGTGCCATCTGCATTTGCTCTCGCTGGAGCGGCAGGGCTGGGAGAAGTTTTCGGTGTTGAACGACATTGATGCTTGCACGGGCTGTAAGAAATGCGCCGTGCGCTGCCCGTTCGACGCCATCACCATGCGTGAAATGCCCGCCTGAATGTCCACGTGGGCGTTGGTGCGTTGCGTACAGGGGTGAAAATCACCAGATGCACCAACCCAATTCTTTTTCTGCTCGTGGCACCTGGCTGACCTCCACCGTGTTGGCCGCTGTTCTGGCCGGCTGCGCTTCTGCACCGCCAAAGACGCCCCCGCCGTCTGTGACGCCCGTGGCGCCAACCGTGCCAGCGGCTGCCGCACCTGCGCCAACCTCAACGCCTGCCACCACATCAGTTGCCAACGACGAAGCTGCGTTGCAACTTGGCTTCACCCGCTGGGTTGAAGGTTTTGTCGCATCGGCCCGCGCCGCAGGCATCAGCGACACGGTTTTGAAGGCCGCATTTGCCGACGTGCGCTACCTGCCGCGAGTGGTCGAGCTAGACCGCGCCCAGCCCGAGTTCACCCGCACCGTGTGGGCTTACCTCGACACGGCGGTGTCGCCACAGCGCGTGATGCGCGGGCAAGACAAGCTGCTGGAAGTGCGCACGCAGGCCGATGCCGCCGCCGCGCGTTTTGGTGTGCCCGCCAGCATTCTGGTGGCGATATGGGGCATGGAGAGCAACTACGGCAGCAACTACGGCGATATTCCCACCATCGACGCCTTGGCCACCTTGGGCTTTGAAGGGCGGCGCGAAGATTGGGCGCGTGGCCAGTTGATGGCTGCGATGAGGATTTTGCAGAACGGCGACATCGACCGCCAGCACATGATCGGCTCGTGGGCCGGCGCCATGGGGCAAACGCAGTTTTTGCCGTCGAACTTTCTGGCTTACGCGGTGGATGCCGATGGTGATGGTCGCCGCGACATCTGGGGCAGCATGGCCGATGTGTTGTCGTCCACCGCCAACTTCCTGGCGCGCTCGGGCTGGCAGGCCGACCAACCCTGGGGCACCGAGGTGCAATTGCCACCAGGCTTCGACGTGAGCCGTGCAGACCCCAGCGTGCGCCAGTCTGCCACGCAGTGGACGGCCGAGGGCTTGCGCAGCATGGACGGCGCCCCATTACCGCCGTTGACTGAAGCTGAAATCTTGCTGCCTGCAGGCGCACGCGGTCCGGCATTTTTGGTGGGGCCGAGCTTTCGCTCGATCTTGCGCTACAACAACTCCACCAGTTACGCGCTGGGCGTGAGTTTGCTGTCGCAGCGCATCGCGGGCGGCCCGGGCGTGGTGGCCGCCTGGCCGCGCGACTTGCAAGCGCTGACGCGCAGCCAACTGGTCACGCTGCAGACCACCCTGAACCAACGCGGCTTTGCCACCGGCAAGCCCGACGGCATGATGGGCCCGGCGACGCGAGAGGGGATTCGGGGCTACCAGCGTAGCCTTGGCGTTCCGGCGGATGGCTATCCGAGCCTAGATTTGCTGCAGCGGCTGCAGACGCCTTAGCGCAACGCTTGTAGGTCAACCGCGCGCAGGCTTCTTACGAGCGGTGGGGGCCTTAGGCTTCGGCTTTGCTTTGGGCTTGGGTGCAGTACCCGAGCGCAACACCGCTTCCCATGCCAGCCGCGCCCAGGCGGCGGCTTCTTCGCGGTCTTCGAACACCTCGGGTGGTGCCTGGTAATACGACACCCGAACCGTCTTGCCCTTGGCCTCGTACTCGAACGGCGCCAGGTGTTTGGCCTCAAACGCCGCCACGGTTTGGGCGTCCGCTTTCAAGTAAAGCTGGTCGCTCAAGACCAGGCCAAACATGCGCCCATCGTGGAACACGCCGTGCCCGCCGAACATGCGCTTGAGCGTGATACGGCCAAAGCGCTCAAAGGCTTCGTGCAGATGTTCGGCGAAGTCACTCACGGCTGGCACTCCTCAGGGTTTAATGGTCGCTCTTCTGGCTATGTGACAGCAGCTTGTCGGTATAGGCAATCGCCATGGCGCTGAGCAAGAACACCACGTGGATGATGGTCTGCCACATCAGCACTTTTTCGTCGTAGTTCGCGGCGTTGATAAACGTCTTGAGCAGGTGGATGGACGAGATGCCGATGATGGCCGTGGCCAGCTTCACCTTCAGCACCGACGCGTTCACGTGGCTCAGCCATTCGGGTTGGTCGGGGTGCGACTCCAAGTTCATGCGGCTCACAAAGGTCTCATACCCGCCCACGATCACCATGATCAACAGATTGGAGATCATCACCACGTCGATTAGCGCCAGCACCACCAGCATGATGATGACTTCGTTCAGACTGGTGAGGTCGGCCGACTCTTTGTAGCCCACGCTGTGCACTAGGGCCTGCAGCGCGGTCTGGCTGCCGAACGCGGCTTCCAGCAAATGCACCAGTTCCACCCAGAAGTGGTAGACATAGACCGCCTGTGCGGCGATGAGGCCGAGGTACAGCGGCAACTGCAGCCAGCGGCTGGCAAAAATAAAACCGGACAGTTGGCGCAAGCCCAGGTTTTGTTGGGGAGAAATAGGGGGTTTGGACATTAGAGTAGTGGGTTTAGGGAAAACCAGTGGAATTGTAGGGGGCGGCACCTGGCTGAAGTGGCAGACCTTACGGTTTACAGGTCGTCATGTTGAGCAAACCGGAGGCACCCCTTCACTTCGTGTCGGGAGTACCCGGGTAAAACACGCTGACTCAGCATCCCGCACAAAATCAGTCCACAGTCAGTGCCTTGTAAGAGGCAACATCGACATTTCGGGGCGCTAGCCTACGTACACGCATTTGCAGACGCTTTTGCAGAAACAGTCATTGAAGGAGACATAACACCATGGCAACCCCAGCAGCATCTTCCGCGTCGATCGAGTCCGTCTTGGTCGAAAATCGTGTGTTTCCGCCGGCTGAGGCCGTGGTCGCCAAGGCACGTATTTCCGGCATGGCGGCGTACGACGCACTGTGTGCCGAGGCCGCCAGTGACTTCGAAGGTTTCTGGGCCCGCTTGGCACGCGAAAACGTGTTGTGGAACAAGCCTTTCACACAAACGCTGGACGAGTCCAACGCGCCTTTCTACCAATGGTTTGCTGATGGCGAGCTCAACGCCTCGGCCAACTGCCTGGACAAACACATCGGCACGCCGACCGAGAACAAAACGGCCGTGATCTTCGAAGCCGATGACGGCACCGTCATCAAGACCAGCTACAAAGAACTGCTGGCGCGCGTGAGCCAGTTTGCCAATGCGCTGAAGGCCGATGGCATTCAAAAGGGCGACCGCGTGTTGGTCTACATGCCGATGACGCTTGAAGGCGTGATCGCCATGCAGGCCTGCGCGCGCATTGGCGCCACCCACAGCGTGGTGTTCGGCGGCTTCTCGGCCAAGGCGCTGAACGAGCGCATCATCGACGCGGGTGCTGTGGCGGTCATCACCGCCAATTTCCAGATGCGTGGTGGCAAAGAGTTGCCGCTGAAAGCCATTGTGGACGAGGGCATCGCCATGGGCGGCTGCGAGTCCATCAAGACGGTGTTTGTCTACGAGCGCACCGCCACGGCCTGCAACATGGTGGCCGGGCGCGACAAGACTTTTGCGCAAGCGCTGGCGGGCCAAAGCACCACCTGTGCCCCGGTGGCCGTGGGCGCCGAGCACCCGCTGTTCATCCTCTACACCTCGGGCTCTACCGGCAAACCCAAGGGCGTGCAGCACAGTACGGGCGGCTACCTGTTGTGGGCCAAGCTCACCATGGACTGGACGTTCGACCTGCGCCCAGACGACGTGTTCTGGTGCACGGCCGACATCGGCTGGATCACCGGCCACACCTACGTGGCCTACGGCCCGCTGGCCGCCGGTGCCACGCAAATCATCTTTGAAGGTGTGCCCACATACCCTAACGCCGGCCGCTTCTGGCAGATGATCGAGAAACACAAGTGCACGATCTTCTACACCGCGCCCACCGCCATTCGCTCGCTGATCAAGGCGGCCGAGGGCGATGCCGCCGTGCACCCCGACCGCTCGAATCTGGACAGCCTGCGCATCCTGGGCTCGGTGGGTGAGCCCATCAACCCCGAAGCCTGGATGTGGTATCACAAGAACGTGGGCCACGAACGCTGCCCGATTGTCGACACCTTCTGGCAGACCGAAACCGGCGGCCACATGATCACCCCGCTGCCCGGCGCCACGCCGCTGGTGCCCGGAAGCTGCACGCTGCCGTTGCCCGGCATCATGGCCGCCATCGTCGATGAGACCGGCAACGACCTGCCCAATGGCGCGGGCGGCATGCTGGTGGTGAAGCGCCCCTGGCCGTCGATGATCCGCACCATCTGGAACGACCCGGCACGCTTCAAGAAAGCCTACTTCCCAGAAGAAATGGGCGGCACGATTTACCTCGCCGGAGATGGCGCCGTGCGCAGTGCCGACCGTGGCTACTTCCGCATCACCGGCCGCATCGACGATGTGCTCAACGTCAGCGGCCACCGCATGGGCACGATGGAAATCGAGTCGGCCCTGGTGTCGAAAACCGACCTCGTGGCCGAAGCCGCCGTGGTGGGCCGCCCCGACGATTTGACCGGCGAGGCGATCTGCGCCTTCGTGGTGCTGAAGCGCTCGCGCCCCACCGGCGAAGAAGCCAAACAAATCGCCAACGAGTTGCGCAACTGGGTGGCCAAGGAGATCGGCCCGATTGCCAAGCCCAAAGACATCCGTTTTGGCGACAACTTGCCCAAGACGCGCAGCGGCAAAATCATGCGCCGTTTGCTGCGCAGTCTGGCGAAGGGGGAGTCGATCACGCAGGACACCTCTACGCTAGAAAATCCAGCGATCCTGGATCAATTAGCTGAAAAGCTTTGATCTAGGAACCTGCCGCGCCGCAAGGCGTGGCGGGCGGCGCACTGCGCCGTCGCTGGGTTTGACGACACTCATTTCGCGCAGCGAAGTGACGTGGCGGCAAAATCCTCATCCCTCTGGATCAACTCGCCGAAAAGCTTTGATCGAGGTGTGCTTCTGAATTAGGAGCGACTTGCGCAATTACACCGTGTGCAAAATGCCAATTCGATGCATGAAAAAAGCCGCTTTTGGCAGCGGCTTTTTCTTTGCGCGCAAAACGGTTTACTTCTGCGTCAGTACCCAGTCCGCCAGCTTCTTGGCGTCCGCCTCGTTCACCTGCCGGTTGGCCGGCATGGGCACCGCGCCCCACACCGAACCGCCACCGTTGATGATCTTCTTGGCCAGGCGATCAGACGCGGTGGCGTCGCCTTTATAGCGTTCGGCAATTTTCTTGAACTCCGGGCCCACGCGGCCTTTGTCGTGGCAGGCCATGCAGTGTTTGGATTTGGCCAGGGCTTCGTCGGCCTGCGCGGGGGCTGCCATCACCAGAAGAAGTGATGACAGCAGGGGCAGGCTCATCAGCAAACGCAGCATTGTTTTCCTCATCGATTGGGGTACATTCCTCCACATTCTGTCTCGGAGGCGGATCACCCCGGCTTGTCGGGGGCCTCTAAGCAGCCGTTGGCGATTCGCCATTTTCTACCGGAGTTTTGGATGTATCTGCTCGTGCTGGGCATCGTCTTGCTGTTGCTGAAGTACCTGGAAATCGGGCCCGTCGCTGTGTGGAGTTGGTGGACGGTGCTGGCGCCATTTGTCTTGGCGGCGGCCTGGTGGGCGTGGGCGGACTACAGCGGCTACACCAAGCGCAAGGCAGTCGAGGCGGAAGAAGCGCGCAAAAAGCGCCGCATCGACAAGCACCGTGACAACATGGGTTTGCCGCCGAAGAAACCGCGTTGAGCCGATAGTCGCTACGGTGCGTCAAGCTTGCCGCAAGCTGCGGCTGGTCACCTGGTGTTCGCGCTTGAGTGCATAGGCCAAGGCGCTTGGGCTGCTGTAGCCCACTTCCAGCGCCACCATCTCCAAGGTTTTTCCCGCTTTGAGCTGCTGCATCGCCGCCTGCAGCCGACGCGCGCGCAGATACGCCTGTGGTGTGGTGCCGGTCAATTCCAGTAGCCGCGCGTGAAAGCGTTGCGGGCTGAGGTGGAACAGCGCGGCCATCTGCGCGGTGCTCCAGGCGCTGTGCAGGGCCGCATCGAGGGCGCTGTCGAGTTGGCTCAGGCCGAGCTCACGGCGCAGCAGGATGCGGGGCGCCGCCAACAGCATTTGCAGATGGTGTGTGTGCGTGTTGTCATCTTGCATGCCGGGTGCGGCCACTTGCTTGGCGACCATCAGGCAATCGGCGGTGACGGCAAACCGCCGAACCCGGTCGGTGGCCGTTTGCGCGGGCGCGTCTATCACCAGCATGCGGGCTTGTGGCGCCAAAAAGCCATGGGTCATGCCTGCGGGCACGATCACGCCGCTGCTGGTGTCTGCATACGCGGCGTGGCCTTCAATCTCCAGTTCCATCCGCCCATCCAGCGCAAACATCAGTTGGGCATGGTCGTGGGCGTGCGCCACGTACTCGCCGGTGTAGCGGCGAATGGAGCAGGTGGCAGCAATGGACGGATGGGCAGGCATGCGGGGAGTTTTCAACAACGCGCGTGGCGCGTGCTTTGCAAGGCTAGCACGTTCCGCCCTCTGCATGCCATGCGATGGCCGCTTGCTCACACCAAAGAAAAAGACCTCTCGGAAGGAGCCGCAAAGGTATGCTGCGGTCCCTTCGCCGAAAGATCTGTGCAGGGGACTCCCTCAGCGCCTGCACTCCCGCTGACGCTGACCGATGCGATGGCTTACGCAGCTACAGCGTGGACGGTTTGCGCGTTCACCACCTCGATGAGCTTGCGCAACATCTCGCCGTCTGCCGCGTGTTCCAGCGCTACAGCAGGGCGCTCGGTTGGGATGTCGTGTGGCAGTCCGCCCATAAAACCAGCCAGCAACTTGCTCAAGGGACCGTCACCAAAGTTCAGCACGGTCTCGATTGTGGGCAAGGGCGCCGTTGGATTTTCTTGGGCAAAGAACACGTCTTCGCTCATCAGTGTGCTGCCATCGGTGCGCGCGGCGGTGGACTCGATGTGCAGCTTGCCCTGAGCGTCGTACGTCAGGTTCAACTGCGTGGAGACGGCGTCGATGCCGTGTTGTGCCAGCGTTTGGATTTCTCCCGCTTGCACCACGGCGTCACCGTTGTCGACCCACAGTTCAATGCCCTTGAGTTCAGCGCCGGACAGCTTGCCGTCCTGGTTGGCATCGAGTGCGGCCATTTTGTAATAGCCATTGCCATAGCCGTCCTGCCCGCCGAACAGGCGCGAGCCGTCCATGTGGCTCGCGGCCAGGCCGTCGCGGTTGTCGATCAGAATGCCGTCGCCTGAGCCGTTGAACCACTCAATGGTGTCCTTCTTGCCGTCGGCATCGATGTCAAAGCTGACGGTGTGGCCCAACGCTGCGCCTGCGTCTTTTTGGTAGGACGATGTGGCGCCGGTCACGCCGATGTGGCCGTCACCGTTCAGGTCGAGCGCCACCGGGGTGATGATGGTGATCTTGCGAATGTTGGAGTAGATCTCGCCGTCGTAGCAGGCGTTGTTTTCGATGCTGCCCGAATCTTTGTTCGCGAAGTCCATGGAGTAGTCCACGTACTGGTTGGTGAAATCCAATACCAGCTTCTTGGCTTGCACATCGGCAACGGAAATTTCGTAGGACTGCCCTTGACTGAAGTCCAGCGCCACGCCGTCGTACAAAATTTTTCCGTACTGTGCACTCGCGCCTTGCAGGCCGTACACGACGAAGGCTACACGGGTATCGATGTCACTGGGGGTGCCAGTGTTGAGTGTGCCGAACTGTTGCAGTTTGTCGGCGGCATCGATGAAGTCGCCGAAGTCTGCGTAGGTGTAAATGTGCTGCCAATGAGAAACGCCTTGTGAGCCGTAGGCAAAGTCCCATTCCCCCGGGTGATAGTGGGCACCGTTACCCGCCGTGGGGGCATCGGATACGGGCTTGACGGTGATGTCTACGTATTGATCAAACGTGCGCCCAGCCGCATCTTGCACCGTGTAGACCAGACGGTCATTGCCATAGTAGTTGGTCATCGTCTTGTAGGTGACGTTGCCATCGGCCGTGAACGAGATGGCTCCTGCACGGCTTTGGAACAATGAGTCGAGATCTGTTGTCTCGTGGCGCACATTGATCAGTTTCAGGCCTGCACCGCTGTCGTTTGCCAGCACATTGAAGGTCTTCGACAGGTCTTCACACACGCTGACGGCGTCACGCTCCAGTGTGACCGGAGGCGCTTTGAGGCCGGCGTCGACGGTCAGGTTCTGCTGACCAGACGTCAGGGTGTACAAACCCGTTTTACCGGTGGTGACATTGGCATCACTGTCCAGTCCGTCGTTGCCGACGTTGGCAGTGGTGAATTGCAGGCCGTTCGGCTTGACAAACTGTACCGCGTACTGGCCGGGGGCCAAGTCGGTGAACAGGTAGTTGCCGTTGGCATCGGTGGTCTTCGTTCCCACAACGGTGCCTGCAGCGTTGAGCAAGTTCACCGTGACGTTGGCGATGCCGTTTTCGCCTGTGTCTTGCACACCGTTGCCATTGGTGTCGAGCCACACGCGATCCCCCAGGCTGGCGGTGTTGGCTACTTTCAGGCCCGCGTCGACGGTCAGATTTTGCTCACCTGCGGCCAGGGTGTAGAGGCCGGTGCGGCCGGTGGTGGTGTTGGCATCACTATCGGTCGCATCTGCGCCAGTGTTTTGGCTGGTGAAGTTGTAGCCCGTGGGTTTGGTGAACTCTACGGCGTACTGGCCGGCTGCCAGATTGTTGAACAGGTAGTTGCCGTTGGCATCGGTAGTTTGCGTGGCGATCACGGCACCGGCTGCGTTCAACAGTTTCACTGTGACATTGGCCACGCCAGCTTCTCCGGCGTCTTGTTGGCCGTTGCCGTTGGTGTCGAGCCAGACTCTGTCTCCCAAGCTGGCGGTGTTCAGAGGCTTGAGGCCTGCGTCGACGCTGGTGTTGATGTCGCCGGACTTCAGGGTGTAGCAGCCAGTGATACCGGTGCTGGGGTTGGCGTCCGAATCCAGCGCGTCGTTGCCCACGTCCACCGTGGTGAACTGTGTGCCAGTCGGCGCATAGAACTTGACGTGGTAGGTGCCAGGGATCAGGTTGGCGAACAGGTAGTTGCCGTTGGCATCGGTGGTCGTGGTGGCCACCAAAACATTGGTGATGCAGTTGTACAACTCGACCTTGACGCCGGAGGCGCCGGTTTCGCCGGTGTCCTGCACACCGTTGCCATTGGTGTCGTTCCAGACCCTGTCGCCGAGGCTGGCGGTTTTGTAGACACCCGCATCGACCGTCAGGTTTTGCTCGCCAGCGGCCAGGGTGTAGAGGCCGGTGCGGCCGGTGACGGTGTTGGCATCGCTGTCGGTCACGTCGGCACCGATGTTCTGGCCGGTGAGGGTGTAGCCGCTGGGTTTGGTGAACTCCACGGCGTACTGTCCGGCTGCCAGATTGTTGAACAGGTAGTTGCCGTTGGCATCGGTAGTTTGCGTGGCGATCACGGCACCGGCTGCGTTCAACAGTTTCACTGTGACATTGGCCACGCCAGCTTCTCCGGCGTCTTGTTGGCCGTTGCCGTTGGTGTCGAGCCAGACTCTGTCTCCCAAGCTGGCGGTGTTCAGAGGCTTGAGGCCTGCGTCGACGCTGGTGTTGATGTCGCCGGACTTCAGGGTGTAGCAGCCAGTGATACCGGTGCTGGGGTTGGCGTCCGAATCCAGCGCGTCGTTGCCCACGTCCACCGTGGTGAACTGTGTGCCAGTCGGCGCATAGAACTTGACGTGGTAGGTGCCAGGGATCAGGTTGGCGAACAGGTAGTTGCCGTTGGCATCGGTGGTCGTGGTGGCCACCAAAACATTGGTGATGCAGTTGTACAACTCGACCTTGACGCCGGAGGCGCCGGTTTCGCCGGTGTCCTGCACACCGTTGCCATTGGTGTCGTTCCAGACCCTGTCGCCGAGGCTGGCGGTTTTGTAGACACCCGCATCGACCGTCAGGTTTTGCTCGCCAGCGGCCAGGGTGTAGAGGCCGGTGCGGCCGGTGACGGTGTTGGCATCGCTGTCGGTCACGTCGGCACCGATGTTCTGGCCGGTGAGGGTGTAGCCGCTGGGTTTGGTGAACTCCACGGCGTACTGTCCGGCGGCGAGGTTGGTGAACAGATAGTTGCCGTTGGCATCGGTCGTGGTGGTGGCGACGACCACGCCTGCCGCGTTCAAGAGTTTCACGATGACGTTGGACAAACCTGCTTCACCAGCGTCTTGCTGGCCGTTGGCATTGCTGTCGACCCAAACTCTGTCGCCCAGGCTGGCCGTTGGGGGGCAGTCGCATGGCGGCGCTTGCAGTCCCACGTCCACGCTGAGGTTTTGCTCACCGAGCGCAAGGGTGTACATGCCGGATCGCCCGGTAACGGTGTCGACGTCGCTGTCGGTGGTGTCTGGGCCCACGTCACGCAGTGTGAAGCTGTAGTCACCTGGTTTGACTACTTCGATGGCGTACTGGCCACCACCGAGGCCGGTAAACAGGTAATTGCCGTTGGCATCGGTTTGTTGGGTTGCCAAGACGCGGCCAACTCCGTCAAGCAGTTTGACGGTGACGCCTGCGACGCCGGTCTCGCCTGCGTCTTGAATGCCGTTTTTGTTCGCGTCGAGCCAAACGCGATCGCCGATGGCAGTGGTTAGGGTGCCGGGATTGATGGTCATATCAGCCTCACTGGGGAATTGAGAAAAGCAGGAAACAAGCTGGTGAGAGCGCGAAGCGCTGTGCAAACATGCAGGGCGTGTCAGCAGACGTGGTGGTAAAAGAAGAGGTGAAAAACTGGATGCAATTATGTTTTTGAATAGAAATTGAATTCCTTTTGTTAATTCAAAATAGATTGCATATTCTTTTTTGTGTGGTCTTATTGTTTGTACAAAACGGCCAATCTGAAGTGTGCTTGGCGCAACAAAAGCGGCCAATTTTTGAAATTTGTGTAAGCACTACCCCGGTGCTGAAGCACGCTCGGCGGTGTGCGTGAAGATGTGTATGGCCTGTAAGGCCTTGAACACGCCTGAGGCGTATGGGTCGGCGTGCAATTGCGGCATGCGCGTTCAGCGCATCGCCTTGGGCTCACCTTGGCGGCGGCGTATTGCGAGAGATCGGCCCGTGGCTTGCCTGTGCGGCATGAGGGGCGTAGAAGCGGCAAAGCCGTCCCGGGGGACGGCTACTAAGGTGTCGCAGCGGGGGCGCTCATCCGCAGGCAGGAGAAGGCCCGTGCGCTGAATGTCGGGCTGCGGGGAGGAGGCGTCAGCAATGACGCCCGGCGCATTTAGTCGCCCTTGATGTGCCGCGCCTTGATCAACTCGCCAAAACGCACACCGTCGGACGCCGCGCGGTTGTGAAAGTCGGCTGGCGACATCGGTGCAGGCTCGCCGCCCAGGGCTGCAATGCGTTCCTTGGCTGCGGGCGTGGCCAGGATCTTGTTGATCTCGGTGTTCAGCTTGGTGATGACTTCAGCCGGTGTGCCAGCCGGCGCGTAGACGCCAAACACGGTGTCGGCGTCAAAACCCTTCAGGCCGACTTCGTCCAGCGTGGGCACGTTGGGGAACAGCGGTGAACGTTTCAGGCTGCCCACGGCCAACAGCTTGAGCTTGCCGGCGCGCACCTGGTTCAGGCCGATGCCGGGGTCGAACATGAAGTCGATCTGGCCGCCCAGCAGGTCTTGCATGGCGGGCGCGGCACCTCTATAGGGCACATGCAGCGCGTACAGGCCGGCTTGGTCTTTGAAGAGTTCACCGGCTAAATGGGGCGAACTGCCGTTGCCGGGCGAGCCGTACGAGAACTTGCCGGGGTTGGCCTTCAGTTGCGCCATGAATTCCTGGATGGTTCCAGCCTTGAAGTCGGCACGGGTTTCCAGAAACACCAGCACGCGCGCGGCCGCCGCCACGGGCACCAGGTCTTTGGCGGGGTCGAACGACATCTTGGGGTAGATGAAGGGGTTGACCGACACCATGCCGCCCGAGCTCATCAGCAGCGTGTAGCCGTCCGCTGGCGCCTTGGCCACCGCGTCGCCGCCGACGTTGCCACCCGCGCCGCCACGGTTGTCGATCACCACCGGCTGGCCCAGTACCTCTTGCAGCGGCTGCGCGATGATGCGCGCGATTTGGTCGGCCGCGCCGCCTGGCGGAAAGTTGACCACCATGCGGATCGGCTTGGTGGGCCAGGCTTGGGCTTGCGCCAACGGGGCGAAGCTGGCGCCCGCCAGCGCGGCGACGGCCAAGACGACACTTTGAAGCTGGCGCCGACGGGGCAGGGATGTTGTTGTTTTGGACATGTTGTCTCCTTGTTTTAACGAATCAGAAAAAGCGAACCGGTTGCCTTTAGGCGATTTCCACCTCCAGCAAAAACGGCTCCGTTGCGGCCAGCGCGGCTTGCAACGCATCACGCAATTGCGTGGCATCGGTGACGCGTGCGCCCTGGCAACCATGGCCTTGGGCCAGTGCCACAAAGTCGATGTCACGCAGGTCGGTGCCCTGCAGCTTGTCGCCAGGCTTGAAACCAAACACGCTGGCAAACTCTTGCAGCGCAGCGTAGCGGCGGTTGTTCAAGATGATGTAGGTGATGGGCAGTTTTAACTGCGCCGCGCTCCACAGCGCCTGGATGGAATACATGCTGGAGCCGTCGCCAATCAGGCCAATCACTTTGGCGTTGGGCTTGGCCAGTGCCACACCCACGGCGGCAGGCATCGACCAGCCCAGGCCGCCGCTGCACATGGTGTAGAAGGTTTCGCTTTGCAGCATGGGCAGGTAGCCGTGCATCACCGGGCGCGCGGTGGGCGACTCTTCAACCACCACGCTGTCGGGCGCGCGCACTTCGGCCAATGTTTGCAGCACGTAGGCGCAGGACATGCGCTCGCCCGCAGGCGAAGGCAGCGCCACGGGGCGTGCGGCGCGAGGCGGCGGCAGCGCGCGCGAGCGTGGAGCGGGGCGCGCCAACAGGTCTTGCAGGCCCAGGCGGATGTTGCCGATAGCGGCGGTGCCCACGGGTGTCCACGCGGCCACCGAAGGGTCTTCAATCAACTGCGCCAAGGTGGCACCCGCAGGCAAATGTGGGCCCGCGCCTTCCACGTGGTAGGTGAAGGCGGGAGCGCCAATGGCAAACACAAAGTCGTGGCCGCCCAGCAGTTGCACAATCTTTTCGCGCATGGCGGGCAAGAAACCGGCGAACAAGCGGTGGTCTTCGGGGAAGCTGCAGCGGCCCGACATAGGGGCCACCCACACGCGGGCGTTGTGGCGTTCGGCCAGTTGCACCACCTCGTCCCAGGCTTGGCCACGGTCGATGGCGGCGCCCACCACGATGGCGGGGCGCTCGCTGGCGTCCAGTGCGTCGCCAATGTGCGCCAGCGTGACCGGGTCGGGGCGCACGGTGTGCGCCACTTCACGCGCGGCCAGGGGCTCGGTGAGGCGTTCCCAGTCGTCGGCCGGAATCGACACCAACACTGGCCCACGCGGCTCCTGCATGGCGATGTAGTAGGCGCGGGCGATCGCCAGCGGCACGTCTTCGGCGCGCGCCGGTTCGCAGCTCCACTTCACATACGGCTTGGGCAACTCGGTGGCTTGGCCGGAGAACAAAAACGGGTCGAACGGCAGGATGGCGCGCGCCTGTTGCCCGGCGGTGATCACCATGGGTGTGCGGTTCTTGTGCGCAGTGAAGATGTTGCCCATGGCGTGGCCCACACCGGCAGCCGAGTGCAGGTTTACAAAGCTGGCGTTGTGTGTGGCCTGGGCGTAGCCATCGGCCATGCCCACCACCACCGACTCTTGCAAGCCCAGCACGTATTGGAAGTCGTCCGGAAAGTCCAGAAACAGCGCCAGTTCGGTGGAGCCGGGGTTGCCGAAGATGGTGTGGATGCCAAAGCCGCGCAGCAGGTCGAGTACGGCTTCGCGCACGGTGACGCGCTTTGGGGAAGTTTGAGAAGTGGCAGCCGTTGCGTGTGCAGCAGCTGAGGGTGGCGCGATGTCCACTGGCATAGGGTTGTCTCCGGTCTTGGTCGAATGCCGCGATGTTCGGCGCCCGCTCTACATAAATCAATAAAATGAAGCGACTATCTCTCATGCATTCAATGCATTTCAGGATGCATCTCAAAGACATCGACCTCAACCTGCTGCGCCTGTTCGACGCGGTGTATCTGTGCCGCAGCGTCAGCCGGGCGGCCGAGCAGTTGGACTTGACCCAACCAGCGGCCAGCCAGGGCCTGACACGCCTGCGCACCTTGCTGGGCGACCCGCTGTTTGTGCGCGCCAGCGGCGGCGTGGCGCCCACGCCCAAGGCGCACCGGCTGGCCGATGCCGTGCGCAGCGCGCTCACGCTGCTGGAGCAGGCGCTGAACCCGGCGGACGAGTTTGACCCGCTAGCGTCGCGCCGAACGTTTCGCATCCACATGAGCGACATTGGCGAGGCGCGTTTTCTGCCCGACATCATGCGTGCGCTGGGCCGCCTGGCGCCCGGCGTGCGGGTGGAAACCCAGCCCGTGCCGCCGGCCGATTTGGTGCTGGCGCTGGACCAGGGGCGTATCGACCTGGCGTTTGGCTTTTTGCCCACGGTGCAAGACACGCGGCGTGTGCATTTGCTGAACGACCGTTACATCGTGCTGCTGCGGGCCAAACACCCGTTTGTGAAAGTGGCGCGGCAACTGCAGAAGCGCCCACCCGCTGAATTGCTGGCCGCGCTGCACACGCTGGACTTCGTGGCCGTGCGCAGCCACTCGGACACGCTGCGTATCCTGCAATTGCTGCAGTTGGAAGACCGGCTGCGCCTGACCACCGAGCACTTCATGGTGCTGCCAGCCATCGTGCTGGCCAGCGACCTGGCGGTGGTGATGCCGCGCAACATTGCGCTGGGCTTTGCCGAGCAGGGCTTTGCGATTGTGGAGCCGCCTTTTCCGCTGCGCGACTTCAGCGTGTCGCTGCACTGGAGCCCGCGCTTTGAGGCCGACCCTGGCAACCGCTGGTTGCGCGACACGCTGGTGGGCTTGTTTGCAGAGGGAAAACACTGACGGGCAGGGCTGGTGCGGGCCGATGGGCAGGCGCAGAATTCGCCAAAAGAGAGCGAGAGTGCGGGGAGGCTGATACCTGACAGGAGGCAGCCATGTGGCAACCGATTCTTTTGCGCGCGGTGCTGGTGTGCGAGGTGATGTTGTTGCCGCAGATGGCGCTGGCGCAAGAAGCTCCAGTGCCATCGTCTCCGCTCGGCAGCTACCCGGCAGTGATCGACTACGTGACCAACAACGCACCGTTTGTGGTGTTCGACATCGCGCCGCGCACGCTGGCCATGCGGGCCGGCGCCAAGACGTCGCGCGACGTCTCACTCACCTTTGTGGCCACCGATGCGCTCCACCATGTAGATGTGTTTCCCTACGTGGTGTCCACCAGCCGAGGACTGCTGTCAGCCCCTACGCGCATCACCTGTGGCTCAAAAATTGCGGGCCACCACCAGTGCGACATTCCCACGCGCGAAGCGCTGTTGCTGCTCAAGGGCGAAGCCGGGCAGTTTGGCCTGCGGATTGAAGCCGAAGGGGTGGAGGGCGACCGCAGTACGGTACGCATCACGCTACCGGTGAAAGCATCCACCGGCAAATCGCCGTTGCCAGCCGTTGAGTCGTCGCAGCGCCTGTCGTTTATGCGCGACTAAACTTTTGGGTCAACCCACAAACGTGTGGGTGCGATTGCGCCCGGCAGCTTTGGCTTGGTAGAGCATCTGGTCGGCTTGTTGTAGCAGGCTATCGGCACTCTCGTTCGCCGACGGCACGCGCACGGCCAAGCCTATGCTGACGGTCACCACACCGAGTGGTGAGGCGACGTGTGGCAGGGCCAGGCTGTGCAGCGCTTCACGCAGGGCGTCGGCCGCGCTGAAGGCGGCTTGTGCGTCGGTCACCTGCGTCAGCAGCACAAACTCTTCACCGCCGTAGCGGGCCACCACGTCGCCGGTGCGGCGGTAGTGGGCGGTCAGCAGGTTGGCGACGTCGCGCAGGCAATCGTCGCCGCTCAGGTGGCCGTAGTGGTCGTTGTAGCGTTTGAAGTAGTCCACATCCAGCATCACCAAAGCCAGTGTTTCGCCAGTGCGCGCGGTGCGCCCCCATTCGCGCGCAAAGGCTTCATCGAAGTAGCGGCGGTTGGCCACGCCGGTCAGGCCGTCGGTGGCGCTGAGCACGGCCAATTGGCGGTTGGAGTGTTCTAGCGCTTGGGTGCGCTCCAGCACCTTGGCTTCGAGTTCGCTCTCGTGGCGACGCAGTTGGCGCAGCAAGATGGAAAAGCCAATGCCAACAAAGCACAAGGTGACGATGAACTCCTGCGCCCACATGATGACCAGATGCCGTGATGCAGAGCCAAACGTCAGGTGCCCTGTGGTCAGCGCCCAGGCTGTGGCCAGGGAGATGAGGGCGGTGGCCAGCGTGGTCCAGCGCACATCCAGCCGCACGGCCATGTACAGCACCGAAGGCAGCAGCATCGTGGGTGTGAGGTAGCCCAGGCCGGTTTGGCACCAGGGACTGGCGAACACACCGATGGCCAGCGCTGCTGTGAAGGCCACCACAATGATATCCAGACGGGACCAGTGCGACAAAGCTAACGCGGAGTCCCGCGGCGCCGCAAACGTCAGCAACAGCGGTGTATAGATCAGCAGACCTAGCGCATCGCCAAACCACCACAGCCGGGCCAGGGTGAAGTAGGGCGTGCCGCCGGTGTCCAAGGTCTCCTGCAACACCACGCCCGCCACCAGTCCGGCCAGCAGAGCACCCGCCAGAGGGCCGGCGATGACGAAGTGACCGAAGTCCTGTACCCGATCCAGCCGGGCGGAGCAGCCCACGCGGCGCAGCAGGGCGTCGGCCACAAACACTTCCAGCAGGTTGACCAGGCACAGCAGCACTGCTGTCACCAGGGGAAAGATCTGCACGTTGCCGATGAATTCAGACAGAAAAGCCAGCAGGGCGAACAGCCAGGCACGCTGGCCCCGGTAATGCAGCAGGGCGGCCAGCAGCACGGCATTGGGCAGCCAGACAACCACCTCGTGCTCGGGGGTGACCGCCAGCAGGAAGGTGAGCTTGACGCTGGCAAAGTGCAGCAGCGGCATCAGCAGGAAAACGAGCCAATGGGGTTTGGGCGCGATGTCCGGCGAAGGGCTGAAGGTCTGCGGCGCGATACGGGTCTGGTCCACGGGAGGCGGTTGCTCCCAGGGCTCGCGCAGACCTTGTGGCGCGAACTCTGGGCGGCATTCATTTTTTTGCTAAGGCAACTAAGTCTATCGTTGCCCAGGGCGTTAACCCGTTTCAGGCTGCTACTTGCGGTTGTATTGACATTCGTCAAATCGGCCGCTTGAAGGCGCAGGATTTGGCATCTTCATATGTTGCATTGCAGCGGAAGGCCATCGGGCGAGATGCGCCAGAACTGCGTTTCCCCAAAAAAAAGATGGGGTACGTATGACTTGTTTGCCGCCGCAATGCCAGCCAATGCAAGCCTGGCACCGACTGGTATCTCTGTTACGAAGTCGCCTTGGTGACAGCTTTCAGCACGTTCTCGGCGGTCGCTGGCGCCGTTAATTGCACCACGGCGCCATCGGCGCGCGCCGCCGCCACGGCGTCTTTCAACGCCTCAAACACGCTGATGCCGAGCATGAACGGCGGCTCGCCCACGGCCTTGCTGCCAAACACGTTGTCTTCGCGGTTGGGTTCGGGCCAGAGGTCGACCTTCAGGTGTGCGGGCACGTCGCCCGTGGCGGGGATTTTGTAGGTGCTGGGGGCGTGGGTGCTGAGCACGCCCTTGTCGTTCCACACCAGTTGCTCGGTGGTCAGCCAGCCCATGCCCTGGATGAAGCCGCCCTCAATTTGGCCCACGTCGATGGCCGGGTTGATGGAGGTGCCGACGTCGTGAAGGATGTCTACCGCCAGCACGCGGCTCTCGCCGGTGAGGGTGTCGATAGCCACTTCGCTGCAGGCCGCGCCGTAGGCGAAGTAGTAGAACGGCCGGCCGGTAAGCGTGTGTTTGTCGTAGTGGATCTTGGGCGTGCGGTAGAAGCCGTCGCTCCACAACTGGATGCGATTGGCGTAGGCCTGCTGCACCACGTCGGCAAAGCTGCGCGTGGTGGTGGGCGAGATCACCTCGCCGCCCTTGAAGCGAATGGCCCCGGCGCCGCAACTGTCGAGCCCGCACACAAAGCTGGCCAGGTTGTCGCGCACGTTGCGCGCGGCGTATTGGGCGGCGCGGCCGTTCAGGTCGGTGCCGCTGGACGCTGCCGTGGCGGAGGCGTTGGGGATCTTGCTGGTGTCGCTGGCCGTGGCCTGCACGGTGTGGAAGGGCACGCCCAATTCATCGGCCACGATCTGCGCCACCTTGGTGTTCAGGCCCTGGCCCATCTCGGTGCCGCCGTGGTTCACCTGCACGCTGCCATCGGTGTAGACGTGCACCAGCGCACCGGCCTGGTTGAACAGCGTGGCGGTGAACGAGATGCCGAACTTCACCGGCGTGATGGCGATGCCTCGCTTGATGACCGGGTTGGTGGCGTTCCACGCAGCAATCGAGGTTCGGCGTTCTTGGTAGCGCGACGTTTTTTCGAGTTGCTCCAGCAGCGGATGCAGGATGTTGTCTTCCACCTTCATGCCGTAGTGGGTGACGTTGCGCGATGTTGGGGTGATGGGCGCATCGGTGCCGACCGGCGGCGCGGCGTCGTACAGGTTGCGGCGGCGCACGGCCAGCGGGTCTAGACCGAGTTGCCGTGCAATGTCGCCCAAGATGGTTTCGATGACGATGACGCCCTGCGGTCCGCCAAAGCCACGGAAAGCGGTGTGGCTCTGGGTGTTGGTTTTGCAGCGGTACGAGGCGATGTCCACGTCGGCCAGAAAGTAGGCGTTGTCGGCGTGGAAGACGGCGCGGTCTGCCACCGGGCCGCTGAGGTCGGCGCTGAAGCCGCAGTTCACCGCCATCTGCAACTGCAGGCCTTGCAGCAGGCCGGTGTCGTCAAAGCCTGCGGTGTATTGGTAGGCGAACGGGTGGCGCTTGCCGGTGATCATGAAGTCGTCGTCGCGGTCCAGGCGCAGCTTCACCGGGCAGCGCAGCTTGTGCGCCGCAATGGCCGACCACACTGCAAGATGGCCGGCCTGGGTTTCCTTGCCGCCAAAACCGCCGCCCATGCGCCGGCATTCCACACGCACCGCGCTGTTGGGCAGGCCCAAGGCGTGCGAGACCCAATGCTGCACTTCGCCCGGGTGCTGCGTGCTCGAATGGATGAGCCACTGGTTTTGCTCCAGCGGCAGGGCGTAGGCCACCTGGCCCTCCAGGTAGAAGTGTTCTTGGCCGCCGACTTCCAGCGTGCCCTTCAAAGTGTGCGGTGCACTGGCCAGGGCATGCGCCGCATTGCCGCGGCGCACAAATACCGGCGGCAGCACGTAGCTTTGCGCGGCCAGTGCTTCGTGCACGCTCAGCACGGCGGGCAGGGGTTCGATGTCGAGCTTGACTTTACGGGCCGCGCGGCGCGCTTCCATCATGCTGGCGGCGACCACCAGGCCGACCACCTGGCCGACGTGCTGTACGGTGTCCACCGCGAAGATCGGTTCGTCGTGGCCAAAGGCGGCGAGGATGGGGTCGCCGGGAATGTCCTTGGCCAGCAGCACGGCGCGCACACCGGGCATGCTACGCGCGGCGCTGTCATCCACACCGCGCAGCTTGCCGTGCGCCACGGTCGACAGGATGGGCGCGGCGTACAAGGTGCCGCGCACTTCGGGCAGGTCGTCGATGTAGGGCGCGGCGCCCACCACTTGGGCGCGCGCGCTTTCGTGGAAGCGCGACACACCCGCTGCGTTGCTGGCGGCGTCAGGCTGCAGTTTCACTTTGTCGGGCGCGTTCATACAGCCTCCAACGAGAGCGTCGAGATGGATTCGAGGTTGATGGCTTGCTGTCCTTGGCTCTCCAGCCAGAAGCGCCACAGCAGGTTGCCCAACACCTCGGTGCGGTAGGCGGCCGATGCACGCATGTCAGAGATCGGTTGGAACTCGGCGCGCAGCACCTGCATGGCGTGGCGAACGGTGGCTTCCGTCCAGGGCTGGCCCGTGAGCGCGGCCTCCAGTTGGCGCGCGCGCACCGGGGTGGCCGCCACACCGCCCGCACCAATCGAGGCGCTGGCCACCACGCCAGCCTCGATGCGCAGGCTCAGCGCCAGGCAAACGGCCGAAATATCGTCGTCAAAACGTTTGGAGATTTTGTAGATGCGCATCAGCTCGCCCGCGCTCGCCTGGGGCACGTCGATGAAGGCCAGCACTTCGTCTGCGGCCATCACGTTTTTACGGTAACCGGTGTACAGGTCTTCGAGCGGCAGGGCACGTTCGCCTCGGCTGCTGGCCAGGCGCACTTGTGCGCCCAGGGCTATCAGCAGCGGCATGCTGTCGCCAATGGGCGAGCCGTTGGCCACGTTGCCCCCCAGCGTGCCCGAGTTGCGCACCGGCAGGCCGGCGAAGCGGGCCGCAAAAGCTTTGAGTTGTGGGCGGTCAGCGGCCAGGGTGGTGAACGCGTCTTGCAGCGGCACGGCGGCGCCGATTTGGGTATGGGTGGCGCCGCTGGTGATGCGGCGTAGCTCTTGCACTTGGGTGACGTCGAGCACCTGCGCAAACTGCATGTGCATCTTGGTGACCCATAGGCCGACATCGGTACACCCGGCAACGATTTGCGCTTGTGGGTGGGCACTGCGGGCCTGGCACAGCTCGGCCAGGGTACGTGGCGACAGGTAGCTTGGGGCTTGGGTTAAATTGACCGCTGGCGCGCTCTGTGCTTGCGCAAGCTGCTCCAGTTGTTGTAGCAGTTTGGCTTCATCGACCTTGACCGGGGGCAGGGTGGCCATGTGCTGCGCCGCGTCCAGAATCGGCCGGTAGCCGGTGCAGCGGCACAGGTTACCCGACAGGTCTTGCTGCGCCAGCGCGCGGTCAATAGGCTGGCCTTTCGCCGTGTGGTTCTGGTACATGCCAAACAGGCTCATCACAAAACCCGGTGTGCAGAAGCCGCATTGCGAGCCGTGGCACTGCACCATGGCTTCTTGCGCGGGGTGCAGCGTGCCGTCAACGGCGGGCAAATCTTGTGCCGTCCAGACCGCCATGCCGTCCACCGAGTGCGCCAGGCGAATGCAGCTGTTGACCGCGCGGTAACGCAGCGCGCCGTATTCCACAGCGCCCAGCACCACGGTGCAGGCGCCGCAGTCGCCTTCGCCGCAGCCTTCCTTGGTGTCGGTGCAGTGCAGGTCTTCACGCAGCACTTCTAAGAGGGTGCGGGTGGGCGCTACAGTGTCGAGCTGGACGACCTGGCCTTGGCGGATGAATCGTAGGGGTTGTGTGGTCATGGGGTGGGGATCCTGGATGGCAAGCTCATGGGCCTGCTTCACTTCTGGTTATAGCTGTTTTGCAATCGATGAGACAGGGTACGCCGAACTCCCACACGACAATATCAACGCCAGCATATGAACAGCATGTCCAACGCAATATGAGAGACCAAGCGCTTTTCGACAAGATCGACCTCCATCTCATCAGGGTCATGCATACCGTGCTTACTGAACGCAGTGTTTCCCGCGCCGCCATCCGCCTGGGCATGACCCAGCCAGCGGTGAGCGCCACGTTGAAGCGGCTGCGTGATTTGTCGGGCGACCCTCTTTTGGTGCGCTCGGGCGCCGGGATGGTGCCTACACAGGTGGGAATGGGCATGGTTGAGCCGAGTGCCAGCATTCTTCGTGCCGCCGAGTCGCTGTTTGCCCAGGCGCGTGGCTTCACGCCCAAGGTGGCGAACAACACCTTTCGCGTGGCCGCCAGCGACTACCTCGACCCGCTGTTTCTGCCGCGCCTGGTGGCGCACATCAAGCTTGAAGCGCCGTTGGCGAGCATCGAGATCCATCCGCTGTCGCCCGAAGCACAGTACACCCAGCAACTGGCGCAGGGCCAGGTGGACGTGGTGGTGGGCAACTGGCAGCACACCCCGGCCGAGCTGCACATGGGCCGTTTGTTTGGCGACGAAGTGGTGTGCCTGGTGAGTGCCGAACACCCTGCAGTGCGCCGTGGCTGGGACGTGCGCGCCTGGCTGGATGCCGACCACATAGCGCCCACGCCCACACACCCCGGTGCGCGTGGCGTGATCGACGAGCACCTCGACAGCCTGGGCCTGCAACGCCGCATCACCGCGCGCAGCGCCTACTTTGGCCTGATTCCCGACATGGTGGCATCGAGCTTGCTGGTGTTGACCACCGGGCGCCAATATTGCGAACGCTATGTTGAACGCTTCGCTGAACGTGTTGGTGTTCGCTCTCCTGTCAAAATCTTGCCCTGTCCGATCGAGTTCCCCCGCATGATGTATTACCAGCTCTGGCATGAACGCACCCATGCCTCCCCGGCAACGGTGTGGCTACGCGAACAGATCAAGACCGTGGCGCTGGCCCTGCGCAAGCGCTGATTTAGCGCTGAAACACCGCCAGCTTCAGAGACAATCCGACCTTTGCTTACCTTGTCCCAGTCCATAACAATAAACCGCCACGCATGAGCACCCCCCGACTGCAACTCGCCCACATCACCAAACGATACCCCGCCGTGGTGGCCAACAGCGACGTCTCGCTCACCGTGATGCCCGGCGAAACCCATGCGGTGCTGGGCGAGAACGGCGCCGGCAAGTCCACGCTGATGAAGATCATCTACGGCTCGGTCAAACCCGACGAAGGCAGCGTGATCTTCAACGGCCAGCCGGTGCACATCCGCAACCCGCAAGAGGCGCGCGCGTTGGGCATCAGCATGGTGTTCCAGCACTTCAGCCTGTTCGACACCCTGACGGTGGCCGAGAACGTCTGGCTGGGGCTGGACAAAAGCCTGGCGCTGGCCGAGGTCACGCGCCGCATTTCCGAAAAGGCCAGCGAATACGGCCTGGACATCGACCCCTCGCGCCCGGTGCACACCTTGAGTGTGGGTGAGATGCAGCGTGTGGAAATCATCCGTGCGCTGCTCACCAACCCCAAGCTGCTGATCCTGGACGAGCCGACTTCGGTGCTCACGCCGCAGGCGGTTGAGAAGCTGTTTGTGGTGCTGAAGAAGCTGGCCTCCGAGGGCTGCAGCATTCTCTACATCAGCCACAAGCTGCACGAAATTCGCGAGCTGTGCACCGCCTGCACGGTGTTGCGCGGCGGCAAGGTCACGGGCGTGTGCAACCCCACGCAAGAAAGCAACGCCTCGCTCAGCCGCCTGATGATTGGCGCCGAGCCGCCCGCGCTGGAGCACCGTGCGGTGCAAACCGGCCCGGTGGTGCTGGAAGTGAAGAACCTCAAGCTGGCGCGTGAAGACCAATTCGGCGTGGACCTGGACGGCATCGCCATGCAGGTGCGTGCGGGCGAGGTGGTGGGGATTGCTGGCGTATCGGGCAATGGCCAGCGCGAGTTGCTGTACGCGCTGTCGGGCGAAGACACACGTGCCGAGCCGGGCATGGTGCAGATCTTCGGCCAGGCCGCCGGCCAGTTGGGCCCGGCGCACCGGCGCAAGCTGGGTGTGCATTTTGTGCCCGAAGAACGTTTGGGACGCGGCGCCGTGCCCACGCTGGGCCTGGCGCATAACCTCATGCTCACGCGCACCGACGCGGTGGGCGCGAGTGGCTGGGTCAAGGTGGGCGCGCTGCAAGAGCAGGCGCGCGGCATCATCGAGCGCTTCAAGGTCAAGGCTGGCGGGCCGAATGCAGCGGCCAAGTCGCTCTCGGGCGGCAACCTGCAAAAGTTTATTGTCGGCCGCGAGATCGACGCCAAGCCCAAGCTGTTGATCGTCTCGCAGCCCACCTGGGGCGTAGACGTGGGTGCGGCGGCGCAAATCCGTGGCGAAATTTTGGCGCTGCGCGATGCCGGCTGCGCCGTGTTGGTGGTGAGTGAGGAGTTGGACGAATTGTTTGAAATCTGCGACCGCCTGCATGTGATCGCCAAGGGCCACCTGTCGCCCTCGATCCCACGGGCCGAGGCTACGGTGGCCCAGATTGGGGAATGGATGAGCGGGCTGTGGAATACATCCACAACATCTGCCAAGCCAGCAGGCGCGGAGGTGCAACATGCTCAAGCTTGAACCGCGCCCCCAACCGTCCAAATTCTGGAGCTACGGCTCACCCTTGCTGGCGCTGCTGGTCACCGTGGTCATCGGGGTGCTGATGTTCTGGGCACTGGGCAAAGACCCGGTGCGCGGGCTGCAGGTGTTCTTCTGGGAGCCCATCAAAACGCCTTACGCCTTGGGCGAGTTGATGGTCAAGGCCACGCCGCTGTTGCTGATCGCCCTCGGTTTGGCCGTGTGCTTCCGCTCCAACGTGTGGAACATCGGCGCCGAGGGCCAATACATCATCGGCGCGGTGTTCGCCGGGGGGGTGGCGCTGATGGCCGACGCCAGCACCGGCGGCTGGTTTGTGGTGCCGGTGTTGCTGGCCGGTGTGCTGGGCGGCATGGTGTGGGCCGGCATTGTGGCGCTGCTGCGCGACCGCTTCAACGCCAACGAGATTCTGGTGAGCCTGATGCTGGTCTACGTGGCCGCCATGGTGCTGAGCTTTCTGGTGTTTGGCCCGTGGAAAGACCCAGCGGGCTACAACTTCCCGCAGACCAAGCAGTTTGCCGAAGCCACCAAGATTCCGCGCCTGATGGCCGGTTCGCGCATGAACATCGGTTTGATTCTGGCGTTGCTGGGTGTGGCCGGGCTGTGGGTATTTTTGTTCCGCACACGCGCCGGCTTTGCGCAGCAGGTGGGCGGGTTGGCACCGGCGGCGGCACGCTACGCGGGCTTCTCATCGCGCAAGGCTTTGTGGCTGGCGCTGCTGACTTCTGGCGGTGCGGCTGGCTTGGCCGGCGCGTTGGAAGTGGCCGGGCCGATTGGCCAGCTCACGCCGTACGTGCCAGCGGGCTATGGCTTTGCCGCCATCATCGTGGCCTATGTGGGGCGCTTGCACCCGGTGGGCATGGTGTTTTCGGCGGTGCTGATGAGCATGCTCTACATCGGTGGCGAGCTCGCGCAGTCGCGCCTGGGCCTGCCGAAATCGATTACCGGGGTCTTCCAGGGCCTGCTGTTGTTTACCTTGCTTGCGAGTGACACCTTGATCGCCTACAAACTTCGTTGGGTGGGCACCGTGCGCACCCCTGCAGCTGCCGTAGAAGGAGCCAAGTGATGGACTCCTACGCACTGCTTTTGGCCTCGACCCTCAACGCCGGCACGGTGCTGGCGATTGCCGCGTTGGGCCTGTTGATCAACGAGAAGGCCGGCATCCTGAACCTGGGCGCTGAGGGCATGATGCTCTGCGCCGCGATTGCCGGTTTTGCCACGGTGGTCAACACCGGCAGCGACTGGCTGGGCTTTGCCGCCGGTGCGAGCGCTGGCGCTTTGCTGGCCGCCGTTTTCGGCCTGCTGGTGATCTGGCTCAACACCAACCAGGTGGCCACCGGTTTGGCGCTGAGTTTGTTTGGTGCCGGATTCTCGGCCTTCATGGGTATTCGCTACGTGCAGGCCAAGCTGCCGGAGCGCGCGCAATTCCACATTCCGGTGCTGGGCGACATTCCGTTCATTGGCCCGGCGCTGTTCCGCCAGCACCCCATGGTCTACATCACCATGCTGGGCGTGGCGGCGCTGATCTGGTTCCTGTACCGCTCGCGTGCCGGGCTGGTGCTGCGCTCGGTGGGCGAGTCGCCCGAGTCGGCGCATGCGCTGGGCTACCCCGTGCGGCGCATCCGTTTTGCGGCGGTGGTGGCTGGCGGCGCCCTGTGCGGCTTGGCGGGCGCCTATCTGTCGCTGGTCTACACACCGCTGTGGGTTGAGGGCATGGTGGCCGGCAAGGGCTGGATCGCCTTGGCGCTCACCACCTTTGCCACCTGGCGCCCGGCACGGGTATTGCTGGGGGCTTATCTGTTCGGCGGCGTGACGATGCTGCAGTTCCACCTGCAAGGTGTGGGCGTGCAAATCCCGAGTGAATTCTTGAGCATGCTGCCGTATGTTTCGACCGTGGTGGTGCTGGCGCTGATCTCGCGTAACCCCACGTGGATTCGCATCAACATGCCGGCCTCGCTCGGGAAACCGTTCTATCCGGGTTCATAATCTTTCGTTACACCTCGGCCAGCCGAGGTTCCCCTGACCGTATTTTTGTTTTTTTGACCCAGCCTGAAAGTGACTTGAAATGACCGACAACCAAAAACGTTCCATGCTGAAGCTGGCCGCGCTGTCTGCGCTGACGGTGGCCACCCTGGCCGCCTGCGGCAAGAAGGAAGAGCCCGCTCCAGCACCTGCGCCCGCACCCGCTGCCGCAGCCCCCGCACCCAAGCCAGAACCGCTGAAGATCGCCTTCGCGTATGTTGGCCCCGTGGGCGACGGTGGATGGTCGTTTGCACACGACAACGCACGCAAGGCGTTGGAAAAGGAATTCGGCGACAAGATCGTCACCAGCTTCGTCGAAAGCGTGCCCGAATCGGCTGACGCCGAGCGCGTGCTGCGCGACATGGCCGGTCAAGGCAACAAGCTGATCTTCGGCACCACCTTCGGCTACATGGAGTCGATGCTCAAGGTCGCCGCCGACAACAAGGAAGTCAAGTTTGAGCATGCCACCGGCTATAAAACCGCCGACAACCTGCGCACCTACGACAGCCGCACCTACGAAGGCGCGTACATGGCTGGCGTGATCGCCGGTGCCATGACCAAGACCAACACGCTGGGCGTGGTGGGCTCGGTGCCAATTCCTGAAGTGATCCGCAACATCAACAGCTTCACGCTGGGCGCTCAAAGCGTCAACCCCAAGATCAAGACCAAGGTGGTGTGGGTGAACGAATGGTTCAGCCCACCGAAGGAAACCGAAGCTGCGACCTCGCTGATCAACGGTGGCGCTGACGTGTTGTTCCAAAACACCGACTCCCCAGCCGTGCTGAAGACGGCACAGGAAAAGGGCAAGCGCGCCTTCGGTTGGGATTCGGACATGACCGCCTACGGCCCCAAGGCGCACTTGGCTTCCTCCATCATCAACTGGACGCCTTACTACATCAAGGCCACCAACGACGTGCTGGAAGGCAAGTGGGCTACCGGTCAAAGCTGGTGGGGCGTGAAGGAAGGCGCGATCGACATCGTCTCCATCGCCGAAGACGTGCCAGCCGAAACCAAGGCCAAGGTTGAAGAAGTGAAGAAGGGCCTGACCGACGGCAGCTTCTCCATCTGGAAGGGCCCGCTGCTGGACAACACCGGCAAGGAAGTCCTGGCCAAGGACACCGTGGCCGACGACAAGTTCCTCGGCGGCGTGAACTTCTACGTCAAGGGCGTGGAAGGTAAAGTGCCCGGTAGCGACAAGAAGTAAGCCTGCGGCTTGCGAGGAGGGCCGCCTATGGGCGGCCCTTTTTTATTGTTGAATTTGAGAGAACGTTGAATGTTTGAAGCCAGCCAGTGGCACCCCGTTGCCCAGCCAGCCGATGTAGCCGCCCAACCCGTGCCCGTGCAACTGCTGGGCCAAGACCTGGTGTTGTGGCGCGATGCAGAAGGCGCCGTGCAAGCCTTTGCCGACCAGTGCCCGCACCGTGGCGCGCGGCTGTCGCTCGGCCAGGTGCGCGACGGCCAACTGGAGTGCCCGTACCACGGTTGGCGTTTTGCGGGCAATGGCCAATGCACCATGGTGCCTGCGCTGCCCAGTTTTAAACCGCCCGCCAGCAACTGCGCCAAGCGCTTTGCCGTGCGCGAAGCGCATGGCTTGTTGTGGGTGCGGTTGAATGCCACCGAAGGCGCTGAGGTCGAATTGCCCGCCTTCCTGGCCGAAGCCGATGCCCGCCTGCGCAAGCTCAACTGCGGCCCTTACGACGTTGCCGCCAGCGCCCCGCGCATCATCGAGAATTTTCTGGATCTGTCGCACTTCGGCTTTGTGCACGAAGGCTGGCTCGGCTCGCGCGATGCCACCAGCGTAGACGATTACCAGGTCGAATCCAAGCCCACGGGTCTGCGCGCGACCGGCTGCAAGGCCTGGCAACCACAGTCGAATTTGCACTCCACCGCGCCCGCGCAAGTGGAGTACACCTACGAAGTCACCGCGCCGTACAGCGCCGTGCTGACCAAGGTGCCCGAAGGCGGCACCGCGCCCGATGGCTGGCGTGAGGCCATCGGCCTGTTCATCTGCCCGCTCACGCCGGAGACCAGCCGGGTCTGGTTTCGCTTGGCCATGGCCGACTTTGAATCGAGCGACGAGAAGCTGCAGGCGTTTCAGCACACCATCTTCACGCAAGACCAGCCGGTGCTGGAGTCGCAACGCCCCAAATGCCTGCCACTCGACCTACGCGCCGAGTTGCACACCGCCGCCGACAAGGCATCATCCGCTTACCGCCGCTTTCTGAAGAACAGCGGCATCACCTTTGGAGTTTGCTGATGTACTCAGTCCCCACCATCTCTGCAGATCGTTTGCCCGAGCTGCTGCGCCGCATGCCCAAGGCCGAGCTGCACATGCACATCGAAGGCTCGCTCGAGCCCGAGCTGATTTTTGCACTGGGCCAGCGCAACAACATCAGCCTGCCGTACGCCAGCGTGGAAGACCTGCGCAAGGCCTACGCCTTCACCAACCTGCAAAGCTTTCTGGACATCTACTACGCCGGCGCCAGCGTGTTGATCCACGAGCAAGACTTCTACGACATGGCCTGGGCCTACCTGCGCAAGGCCGCGGCCGAGAACGTGTTGCGCACCGAGATGTTCTTTGACCCGCAAACCCACACCGCGCGCGGCGTGAGCATGGAGACGGTCATCAAAGGCCTGCACCGTGCGTGTGTGGATGCTCAATCGCAACTTGGCGTGAGCGCGGCGCTGATCCTGTGTTTCTTGCGCCACCTGAGCGAAGAAGAAGCCTTTGAAACACTGGAGCAGGCGCTGCCGTTCCGCGACTACTTCATCGGCGTGGGGCTCGATTCGAGCGAGCTTGGTCACCCACCCGAAAAGTTTGCCAAGGTGTTTGAACGCTGCGGCAACCTGGGCCTGCACCTGGTCGCGCATGCGGGCGAAGAAGGCCCTCCTGCCTATGTGTGGAGCGCGCTCGATGTGCTGAAGGTCGAGCGCATCGACCACGGTGTGCAGTCCAGCAAAGACCCTGCGCTGATGCAACGTCTGGCCAAAGACCGCATTGCGCTGACCGTGTGCCCGCTGTCAAACCTCAAGCTGTGTGTGTTTTCCAACCTGGGCGACCACAACCTCGGCGCGCTGCTCGACGCGGGTTTGATGGCCACCGTCAACTCCGACGACCCGGCGTATTTCGGCGGCTACATGAACGCCAACTTCGTGCAGACGTTTTCGGCCACGGGCTTGAATGCCCAACACGCCTACGCACTCGCGCGCAACAGCTTCGAAGCCAGCTTTATTGACGACGCGGCCAAGCGTGCGTTTGTGGATCGGGTGGATGCCGTGTTTGAAAGCGTGGCGTCAGGCGTTTAACGTCAGTCCACGGTTGTGCCGTTGAACGGGCCGAGGTAATCGGCCTTGCCAATCGGCACGCCCTGCTGGCGCAAGATGCCATGGGCGGTGGCGACGTGGAAGTAGAAGTTGGGCAGCACAAAGGTCAGCAGGTATTCGTCGCCGCTGAAATCAGCCTGCACTTTGCCGAACTTGAGTGACACCGGTTTGTGCTCGGCGCCATCCAGCGCAGCGGCTTCTACGCTGTCAAAAAATGCAATGGTTTTGGCGATGCGCTCTTGCAGTTGCGCCAAAGTGGTCTCGTTGTCTTCAAAACGCGGTGCGGCCACACTGGTCAGGCGGCCGATGGCATTTTTCGAGGTGTCGCTGGCGCGCTGGATCTGGCCGGCCAGGCTCAGCATGTTGGGCGCCAGGCGGGCGTCGACCAAAAGCTGAGGGTCGGTGTTGTTCTGCGTGGCAAAGGCTTGCGCCGTGTCGAGGTAGTGGGCCAGAACATTCAAGCCCCGCTTGAACAAGGGCAGGGTGAGGCGCTGCATGGAGACAGACATTTGTTTTTCCTAGGCTGGTGGGCGGGTCAGAATATCGACCCGGCGCCCACCGCCTGATGAGCACTGGCGAAGACCTCGCGCCCGTTGTGGGCGAGCGCAAGGCGCCATGCACAGCGCATCAGAGTTGGCCTCAAAGCTGGCTCATCCCACCGTCGACGATGATTTCCGTGCCAACGATGAAAGCCGACTCGGCTGCGCTCAGGTGCAACACGGTGCTGGCGATTTCTTCCGAGGTGCCAAAGCGGCCCAGCGGAATTTGACCCAGGATGTGCGCCGCCGTGGCGTCCAGCGTGGCAGCGTCCATGCCCAGTTTGCCGTACAGGGGCGTTTGCACCGGGCCGGGGCTCACCACGTTCACACGGATGCCGCGTGGCAGCAACTCGGCCGACAGGTTCTTCGCCAGGGAAATCAGCGCGGCCTTGCTGGCGGCGTAAACCGAGGCGCTGGGCATGCCGATGCGGGCGTTGATCGAGCCGTTGAGCACGATGGAGGCGCCCTTGTTCAGAAGAGGCAACAGCGCTTGCAGTTGGAAGTAGGCACCCTTGACGTTGGTGTTGAACGTGTCGTCCCACAGGGCTTCGGTCACTTCGCCAAAGGCGGCGAACTTGGCGGCACCGGCGTTGACGAACACGGCGTCGAGCGTCACGTTGGCGGCGGTCAAGGTTTGGGCCAAAGCTTCGGCTGCACCGGGTGCGCCTGCGTCGTTGCGCACGGCGAAAGCCTTTGCGCCCAGGCTGGTCACAGCGCGGTCAAGCGCTACCGAATCGCGGCCGGTGATCACCACGCGGGCACCTTCATTGGCGAATGCCTGAGCGGCTGCCAGGCCGATGCCGCTGCTGCCGCCGGTGACGAGAACGGTCTTGTTTTGGAAACGTGTAGCTTGTGTCATTTGAAACTCCTTCGAATCCGGCGAATTGCCGTGAGACGAATATTCGCGCCATTCAGCTGCTTTGCCGTACCATTTCATCGATGCACTCGTGCGAAAGAATCGAACATGTTGAGCGCCGATGAATTGGCGATGATGGAAGCCATTGCCCAAACCGGCAGCCTGTCGCGTGCAGCAGCGCGCCTGGGCAAGGCGCCGTCCACCATTTCCCACGCGGCGCGGCAGTTGGAATCGCGTTTTGATGCCTTGTTGTTCGACCGGCGCCGCTACCGTTTGCAGCTCACGCCTGCGGGCCAATTGCTGGCGCAGGGCTCGGCGCAAGTGGCGCAAGACGTGGCGCGCCTCACGCGGCGCGTGAAGCAGGTGGCCGGCGGCTGGGAAGACCGGCTGTGGATCGTCACCGATGAGTTGCTCGAATTTGCCACGCTGGTGCCGGTGATCGACGCGTTTGACCAGCTGCAGTCGGGCGTGTCGCTGCGCATCACCCACGAAGTACTGGGCGGCACCTGGGAGGCGCTGCGCGATGGCCGTGCCGACCTGGTGGTGGGCGCCACCAACGAGCCGCCGGCCATGGACAAGCTGCATTGGGCCGAACTCGGCGCACTCGACTGGGTGTTTGCCGTAGCACCGCGCCACCCGTTGGCAGCCGCCACGGAGCCGCTGACCAGCGAGCAAATCCTGGCGCACCGCGCCGTGGTGGTGGCCGATTCGGCCCGCCGCACCGACGTGGGCGCTGCGCGCGGCTACGGACTGAAAACCGGCCAGGCGGTGCTGGCCGTGCCCAGCATGCGCGCCAAAATCGCGGCCCAATGTGCGGGCCTGGGTGTGGGCTGGTTGCCGCGTGAACGCGTGGCGGGCTTGCTGGCAAAAGGGGCGCTGGTGGCCAAACCCACGGCCGACCAACGCGAGCCCAACACGCTCTACGTCGCTTGGCGCGGCGACCAAGGCGGCCGCGCGCTGAATTGGTGGCTTGACCAGCTCAAGCAGCCGCGCTTGGCGCAGCGTTTAGTGCAAGGGGTGGAGATGGTGTTGTAGAGATGGCGTTGAGAGCTGTCAGTGGTCTCCACTGTTGCTCCTGCAACTTGTTCAGCGCTTCTGTGGATAAGTTTGAGGGTAACTACGGGGGTTCTTAAAAATGATAGCGACCATCGCCTTCACGGCAAGGCCAGAATCGTTTCAAGAACAAACTGCCTGTTTCTCAGGCAGTGGGTTGTTACCTTGCTTCAACACCTTGTACCTGCTACTTTTTACGGGAGCCCGAAGCCCTTCTCAGGTCGGCCTTTAGGCTGGTTTCTGCGCTTTTAGTGCGTTCAATGGCCTACCGCAGCATCACACTGAGTTGGTCCACCACTTCTGCCCAATCTGCATCGGCCTGAATTTGCTCGCGTAAAAACTGCGCCTGGGCAGGCGTCCAAAACTTGGCGTCGGCCATCAGCAGGCCGTCGGGAAGCGGGCGGTGCTCGGCCACAAATTTGGCGATGTCAGCGGGCTCGCTGGGCAGACCCAGTTGCTGGAAAAGATTCGTCATGTTGGAGGTTGACAGATCCATTGCGTGGTTCCTTTCAGGGCTGGGTAGAGATGCTGGGAGAGGTCAGCACTGCTTTTTGAATGGCCGATTTTTTTGAAAAATGCTTCTGTTCGGCGCTTGTCTGCACTGTCACGGCCGCCGTGTATCTTGTCTGTAGGACCAGCGCTTTGCCGAGGCTTGCATCGGTCAATTTCAGGTAAGCTTATGTAACGATTTGATCTTACGGGTTTTGCCGCACACCGACCATCCGCAGGAGGCTTTTGCCCATGTCTGAGCAGGGAGAACAAGAGCGACTGAACGCCTTGCGCCGATACGCGGTTCTGGACACGCCTCCCGAAGTGGACTTCGACAGACTGACCGAGCTCGCCGCCAGCATTTGCGAGGTGCCTATGGCGGTGGTGTCGTTGGTGGACGAGCACCGGCAATGGTTCAAGTCGACTGTGGGCGTGGATGTGAAGGAGACGGCGCGAACGGTTTCTTTCTGCACCCATGCCATCGAGGGCCGTGGCGCGTTTGTGATCCCCAACGCCACCGCCGATGCGCGGTTTGCGCAAAGCCCACTGGTCACCGGCACGCCGGGCATTCGCTTCTACGCGTGTTTTCCATTGGTGTCGTCAGATGGTTTTTCGCTGGGCACCTTGGCGGTGATGGACTTCGTACCCCGTAGCTTGACCGCAGCCCAGCTCAGCGCGCTCGAAACCTTGGCCCACCAGGTCATGGTGCAATTGGAATACCGGCGCCAGCGGCTGGCCATGCTGGCCTGGGCCGCAGAGCGTGAGCAGTTGCTGGTCACGCTGCAGCAGAACTCCGAGGTTTTGAAGATTGCCGGCCAGGTGGCGCGCGTGGGCGGCTGGTTGGCCGATCTGGCACACGGCACGGTTTTTTGGTCGCCAGAGGTGGCCGCCATCCACGAAACCGATGCGCAAACCTTTTCTTTTGAACAAGCCCGCGATTTCTATGCACCCGAGTACCGCGAACGGTTGGTCGAGCGGTTCCGCGCCTGCGCCAACGACGGCGTGCCGTTCGACGAAGAAATGGAGTTGGTGACTGCACGTGGCAACCGCGTGTGGGTACGCACCATCGGCCAGCCCGGCGACCGGCGCAACGGGCAGATCGTGCAGATGAAGGGCGCGCTGCAGGACATCACCGAGCGCAAGCTGACCGAGCAATCCTTGACCGCCAGCCAGCGCCGGTTTCGTGAGCTGGCCGACGCCATGCCGCAAATCGTCTGGACCGCCAAACCCGATGGCACGGTGGATTACGCCAACAAGGCCATGTTCAACTATGTGGGCATCACCCACCGCAACGTTGCTGAAATTGGCTGGGTGGAGGCGCTGCACCCCGATGATGTGGAGGCGACGCTTGCCGCCTGGGCTGCGGCCGTGCAGTCGGGGGAGCCCGTGGCGCTCGAGTACCGATTGAAGCAGGCCAGTGACCAACAATACCGTTGGATGCTGGTCAAGGCCGAGCCTATCCGCGACGACGAAGGCCAGCTTGTCAACTGGTACGGCACGGTGACCGACATCCACGACCGCAAACTGGCCGAGCAGCAGGCCGATGCCCTGTCTCGGCGCCTGACCACCACGCTGGAGAGCATCACCGACGGTTTCTTCACGGTCGACAACGACTGGCGCTTCACCTATGCAAACCCCGAAGCCGAGCGCTTGCTGCAGCACACCCAGGCCGAGGTGCTGGGGCAAAAAGTGTGGGAGATGTTTGGTGGATCCGTGGGCTCGGTGTTCTACGACGAATACCAGCGGGCCATGACCACGCGCCAAACCGTTGGCTTCGAGGCGTGGTCCACGGTGCGGCATTGCTGGTTTGAGGTGCGGGCTTATCCGTCTGATGAAGGCCTGTCGGTCTATTTCCGCGACGCCACCGAGCGGCACCAAAGCATTGAGCGGCTGCGCATCAGCGAAGAGCGCTTCAAGATTGTGGCCAAAGCCACGGCTGGTGCCGTATGGGACTGGGACTTTCAAACCGGCCATATCTGGCGCAACGAAGGCTTTCACAAACTCTACGGCTACGACGCCGGTGCCAAGGACGACAACGTTGATTCCTGGACCGACCGTGTGCACCCCGACGACCGCGCCCGCGTGCTGGGCGGCATTCGGGCGGTGATCGACAGCAACGCCACCGAGTGGGAAGACAACTTCCGGTTCCGCCGCGCCGATGGCAGCTACGCCGACGCAATGGACCGTGGCGTGGTGATCCGCGACGCAGCGGGCAAAGCCATTCGCATGGTGGGCGGCATGGTGGACATCACCGAACGCCGCCGCGTGGAAGAGGTGACCCGGCGCGAAGAGCGTGCACGCGCGAGCATTGTGAAAACGCAGCAGGAAATCGCGTCCGCTACGCTGGAATTGAGCGCCTTGATGACGCTGGTGGCCGAGCGCGCCAAGGATCTGGTGGGCGCCACGGGCGGTGAGGTCGAACTGATCGAAGGCGACGAACTGGTGTGCCGTGGAGCGGCCGGGCGGACCACTCGCAAGATCGGCCAGAAATTTCTGATGCAAGGCAGTCTTTCCGGGCTGGCGCTTGAACAAGGCGTGGTGCTGCGCTGTGATGATTCGGAGCTGGATCCGCGCGTCAACCAGGCGATCTGCCGCGAGGTGGGGATTCGCTCATTGTTGGTGGCGCCCCTGCGCGTGGGCAACACTGCGATTGGTTTGGTGAAGGTGGTGTCGCCAGAGACCTTTGCGTTTGGCGCGCGCGAGGTGGACCACCTGCAGATTCTGGTGGAGTCGCTCGGTGTGGTGATCGAGCGGCAACGTTTTGCCGAGCGGCTGGAGAGATCGGAAGCCCAGTACCGACTGTTGTTTGACGGCAGCCCTTTGCCGATGTGGGTGTATGACATCCACAGCTTTCGCATTCTGGCCGTGAACCGCGCGGCGGTAGAGCTCTACGGCTACAGCCGCGAAGAGTTTCGAACCATGCGTTTGCACGACTTGTGGCCGCCAGGGGTTGAAGCGGCGTACGACAGCTTGCTGCGCGCGATTCCGCCGCAGTCCAAAACCTTCGGGCATTTGCGGCAGCACCGGCAAAAAAACGGCGCCATCATTGACGTGGAAATCGCGGGTGATGCCATAGAGTTTGGTGGGCACTTGGCACGGTTGTCGTTGGTGAACGATGTGACCAAGCGGCTGCTCGCCGAGCGTGAATTGGCGCGTGTGAGCCGTGCCCAGAAAATGTTGAGCGCGTGCAACGAATCGTTGATTCGTGCCGAAGATATGCAACTGCTGCTGGAGCAGATTTGCCGCATCACCGTGGCTATTGGCGGCTATCGCATGGCCTGGGTGGGTTTGGCGCGGGACGATGCGCGCAAGTCCATCGAACCCGTGGCCTTCTTTGGCGAAGGTACGGCCTTTCTGAAGGACCTGGAGCTGTCGTGGTCCAGTGATGTGCCGCTGCGCATGGGATCGGTGGGCCGGGCATTTGCCACGCGGAAAATTGTGGTGGTGGAAGACGTGGCGCAAGACGAGCGGGTGCGGCCGTGGCGCGACCAGACGCTGGCCCATGGCTTCCGTTCGGTGGTGAGCTTGCCACTGGTCAACCGTGATCAAAATGTGGGCGTGTTGGTGCTGTATTCGTCAGAGGTGACCCACGTGCCCGAAGAAGAACTGGTGTTGCTCGGAGAGCTGGCCAACGATCTGGCTTTTGGCATTGGCAATCTGCGGGCACAAGACGATCAGCGGCGCCTGCAAGCGTCGTTGCGCAAGATCGCTTCGGCGGTGTCGACCCAGTCGGGCAAAGATTTTTTTGCCGAACTGGCGCTGAACATGACCGACTCCGTGGGCGCTTATGCCGGCTTCGTGGCCAGAGCTGAAGCGGGTGGCACCTCGGGGCGCGTGATGGCAGGCGCAGTGGCAGGGCAGGTTACCGGCGCTTTTGACATGAGGCTGCAAGGCACGCCGTGCGAGACCCTGGTGACCCACCAGAGCTGTGTGGTGCGCCGCCAGGTGGGGCATGCCATTGCCCAGTCGACGCCGTTGGCAGAGCGCCTGGGCTCGGTGGTGTGTGAAGGCTTTGTCGGCATTCGGCTGACCACCGCCGCCGGTGATGCGCTGGGCATGTTGTTCGTGTTGTTTCGTGCGCCGCTGGAGGAGACCGATGCCATCTTTTCCACGCTGCAGATCTTTGCTGCACGCGCCGAAGGCGAGATGCAGCGGCTGGAATCCGATGCGCAATTGCGCGACCAGGCTTCGCTGCTGAACCGCGCGCAAGACGCCATCATGGTGCGCGGCATTGACCACAGCATCATCTTCTGGAACCGCAGCGCCGAGCGTCTGTATGGTTGGAGCGCCGAGGAAGCCATTGGGCAGTCGATTGCCACGCTGCTGTACACCGACCCCACGCATTTTTTCCGCGCCACGCACGCCGTCATGACCACTGGCGACTGGACCGGCGAAATCGAGCAACGCCGCAAAGACGGTACGTCCATCACCGTGGAAGGCCGTTGGAGCCTGGTGCGTGACGAAGCCTGCGAGCCCAAGTCCATCCTGGCCATCAACACCGACATCAGTGAACGCAAAAAATCTGAACATGCCGTGCACCGCCTGGCGTTTTATGACCCGTTGACCGGTTTGCCGAACCGGTTGTTATTGACCGAGCGCTTGAACCAGGCCATCGCCATGAGTGCGCGCACCCAACAGCGCGGTGCGCTGCTGTTCATTGACCTGGACAACTTCAAGACGCTGAACGACACCTCGGGCCACGACAAAGGGGACGAGTTGCTGGTGCAGGTGGCACAGCGCCTGCTGGACTGCGTGCGCGAGAGCGATACCGTGGCGCGCCTGGGCGGTGACGAGTTCTTGGTGATGCTGGAGGGCCTGAGCGAAGAGGTGGCCGAAGCCACCGCACAGGCCAGCGCGGTGGGTGAAAAAATTCTGGCCCTGCTCGACAAACCGTACACCCTCAGCGGCTACCAACACCGTTGCACATCGAGCATTGGTGTGGCGCCGTTTCTGGGCCACGATGTGAGCGTGGGAGAGCTTCTTAAACGTTCAGATCTGGCGATGTACCAGGCCAAGGACGCGGGGCGCAATACGTTGCGCTTTTTCGACCCCGGTATGCAGGAGGCGGTGTTCGCCAGGGCCGGCATGGAAAGCGATCTGCGCCAGGCACTGGTGAACCAGGAGTTCTTGCTGCACTACCAGCCGCAAGCCAGCATGGACGGCCGCGTCATCGGCGTGGAGGCCTTGATCCGCTGGAAGCATCCGGTGCGTGGCCTGGTGTCGCCCGCGCTGTTCATTCCGGCAGCTGAAGAGAGTGGCTTGATTCTGTCGATAGGGCAGTGGGTGCTGGAAACCGCCTGCCGCCAACTCGCCAGTTGGGGGCGCATCGAGACCATGCGCCACCTCAGCATGTCGGTGAACGTGAGCGCCAGGCAGTTTCACCATCCCCACTTTGTGGCACAGGTACTGGACGCGTTGCAGCGCACCGGCGCTATGCCGCAAAACCTCAAGCTAGAACTCACCGAGAGTGTTTTGGCCGATGACATGGCTGCCCTCGTCCACAAGATGAGCCAGCTTCAAGACGTCGGCGTGGGCTTTTCTCTGGATGACTTCGGCACCGGCTACTCGTCGCTGGCCTACCTCAAACGCTTGCCACTGGACCAGTTGAAGATTGACCAGTCGTTTGTGCGCGATGTGCTCACCGACCCGAACGATGCCGCCATCGCCAAGACCATCGTGGCCCTGGGCAAGAGCCTGGGCTTGAACGTGGTGGCCGAGGGTGTGGAGACGGTGGAGCAGCGCTGCTTTCTGGTTGAAAGCGGCTGCCACGGATTTCAGGGCTACCTGCTGAGCCGGCCGCTGCCGGTGGACCAGCTTGAGGTGTTTTTAGGTGACGCTGAATAAGTTGCCTCGGATGGCCGCGCCCTGACGTGGGAGGGACTGCTAGGCGCAAATGCTCGCCATAGCCCGTGCTATGGCGAGCATTTGCAACGCCGCAGGCTGCCCACGCCAGGGATGCGGGCGCCGAGCGAAACTTGTTCTGCGTTGCCTTAGGCTCGCTCTAAAACCTTGCGCATGGCAAAGCGGTTGAGCTTGACGCCGTTGCGTACCACCACTTGTTCTTCTTCCACACGGTAGCCGTGTTTCTCGAAAAACGGCCGCGACACCAAGCTGGCCTCGGTGAAGAGTTCGGCAACACCCGCTTGGCGTAACGTCGCCTCGGCGTGCGCATAGAGCGCACTGGCCACGCCGTGGCGCGCGTAGCGCGGCGCCGTGAACAGCAAGTCGATGTGGCCATTGGCCTCAAACGAGAGAAAGCCGGCCAAGCCACGTTCTGATTCAGCCAGCAAAGTGGTCAGCCCCTGCAGGCGTGCCGCCCAAACATTCAAATCGGGTGGCTTGGGGGCCCAGGCTGCACGCTGACTCGGGCCATAGTGGGTGCCGGCGAGGCCGTGCACGGCGTCGGTGAAAACGTTGGCCACAGCCGCTAGATCTTTGGCCTTGTATTGGCGCAGGTGCAGGGTGGTGGTGTCGTGGTGCGGCGCAGGTGTGAGTGGTGCCGGCTGTGTGGTGCCGGTGGGTTGCTGGGGCTGGTGCGGCGGTAAGGGCAGGGGGGTGTAGCCCGACAGGCGTGCATCCAATGCGGCCATCTCAGACGTCAGGGCATCGGCTACGTCATCGAAGTTCATGCCCGCGCCGTCGGTGGTGACGGGGGCTTCCCCCAGCATCTCCTGGCCAATGGCACGCAGTTCGGCGACCGGTGACTGCACCAGCATGCGTCCGGCGCGCGCCAGAAAATCGGGGGTGGCGGTCAGCGGCACCAGGCGCAGCCAGTGCAAGGCTTCGTCCATGCGGCCCACTTCAGCCAGCATGCCGGCGTAGTTGAACTGGCCACGGAAATCGCCGCCCTCGGCACCCTTGCGGTAGTACGCCATGGCGGTCGGGCGGTCTTTGGCGGTGGTGCGGCCATCTTCGTAAAAGCCGCCGATTTTGGTGAATGACTTGGCATGGCCCAGGCGCGCGGCCTCTTGGTACCAGCGCAAGGCCTCCACATCGTCGCGTGGCACGGCTTGGCCCGAGGCGAGTTGGTTGGCGTAGTTGTACATGCCGACGTCCAGCCCCTTGCGGGCCGCACGGGCATACCAATCGGTGGCGGCGGGCAGATCAACCGGGGTGCCCCAGCCGTTTTCGAGGCAGCGCCCAGCCATGTTCATGCCCATGGCATGGCCCTGGAAGGCCGACTTCTGGAACCACTTGAAGGCTTCTTCCGGGTTGCGCTGCAAGCCTTGGCCGTCGAGCAGCCACTGGCCCAGAATGGCCTGCGCATCCGCGCTGCCCAAACGTGCGGCGGCAAACATCCAGGCCGCCGCTTGCAGCGGTGGGGCTGACAGCACGGCGCTCCATTGGGTGGGGCTGATCCGGGCCAACTCCTGCGAGGTGGTAGGGACAGGGGGCAATGCAGATGAAGCCGAGGTGGGCGAAGGTGTGGGCGTTGGAGACGACATGGCAAGCGGGCCGGTGCAAAGCTGAGGGAACGACGGAAATAGGTCGGAAATAGCTCTGATTATCGGGGGCGACTTGCGCGGAGCGGTGATCTATTAGTGATCACTGGCGTGCTGCCGACTCGCTGCGCGTTTGTGGTGCGCTTTTATGCGCCGCGGCGAAGGGCGACGCCGTGTGACGCGTTACTGCGTCTTGACTTTTTCGACGCTGCAAGCCGCGCGGATCAAGCGCTCCGTGGGGTTGGGCTGCATGTCTTTGAACAGCAGCCTGGGTGTGTTCGGCTCCACGTAGTTCACCACGCGGGTGTCGCCCGTCCACAAGGCTTCGGTGTAGTACTGCAATTGCTGAAAAAGCCCTTCTTGCTGCGGGCAATCGACCTTGATCCAGCCAATGTACGAGCGGTAAGTCTGGCCGTCGAAAGCCTCACGGGCTTGAGAGCGGTTGACGCGCAACTGCAGCGACCCGGTGGAGCCGTTGAGCGAGACGGAGTCCACTCTCACCTGGACGGAGTCGCGGTCGGCGCGGGTGGGGTCGCCCGTGAGCGTGAGCCAAAGCGGGTCGGCGTGAAGTGAACCTGCGCCCAACGCCAAGGCAAGGGCAAGAGAGGGGGCGAGCAGGCGCATTCAGGTCAAAAGCGGTTGGAGAAGGGGGGCAGGGTTTGTGTTGGTGCAGCAATTCACAGAAAACTGCGCTTCATTGTGCGTTATTTGGCAAATATTTGCGCAAATAACTTCGGTCAATGGTTGCTTTTTGGCGCATGTAATGCTGGAGGCGCCCGCTGATTTCGCGCTTGAGACGGCTATAGCTGAAACGCCACGGCCAGCAGCAGGCCTTCACTCAGGTCGCGGGCGATGCCGGGCCGGGTGGGCTCGAACGGCAGGCAGCGATGTCCGAGGTTGGTGATCCAGTCGGCCAACCAGCGGATGTCGTCGGGGCTATAAAAAACCACAGCATTCTCGTGGTTCACCAGCAAGCTGCGTTGGTCCAGGTTGATGGTGCCGCACAGGGCCAGGTCATCATCGACCACCACCGCCTTGGCGTGCACCATGCTGGGCAACTCCAGGAAGCGCACACCGGCATCCGCCAGATCGCGCATGGCACGGCCACGCGCGAAGTCGGCCAGATGGTGGTTGGATTGTGCGGGCAGCACGATGGTGATTTCGACCCCACGCCGTGCAGCCGTGCGAAACGCATCGCGCAGGCGGTCGCCGGGAATGAAGTAGGGCGTCACAGCCAGAATGCGTTTTTCGGCACGAAAACACGCGGCCACCAGCAGCGTGAGAGCCGTGTCTTCGGTTTGATCAGGCCCGCTAGGCAGGAACTGTGTGGCGCTGCCGTGCGGCATCTCCGGTGCGCGGCCGATGGCGCGCGGTGGCAACTGGCGTACGCTGGCCCAGTCTTGCTCAAACTGATGTGCGGCAGCTGCGGCCGAGCCGCCTTGCAACGTGAACGACAGGTCAAGCCAGGGCGGCTCGCCGTCGGTGCCCATAAAATATTCGGCCGCGAGATTGCGGCCACCGGCCCAGAGCAAAACGTCATCGGCAATCACCAGCTTGCGGTGGTTACGCAGATTGCCTTTGCCACGCACGCGCAACTTCAGCAATGGACGAAAAACGGTGACTTTGCCGCCGGCCTGGCGCAGGGTGTCGAAATGGCGACGCGAAAGTTTCAGGGCACCGAAGCCGTCCAGAATCACCCGCACCACGACGCCGTCGCGGGCGCGCGCCGCCAGCCGCGCAATCGTCTCGTCGCCCATGGCGTCGTGGCCGATGATGAAAGTGCACACGTCGAGCCGCGTGCGTGCGCTGGCGATGACATGCCATAGGGCGTCGCGTGCGGCCAGCCCGTCGCGGTGAAACACCACCGTGCCCACGCTCGGCGGTGCCAGGTCAAAACTTTCGATGAGAGAGGCCGCCCAGTGCGGCGCCACGGTGGGCGGCGGATGGCGCGGACGCCGGGGCGGACCTGCGGGGCGTGTTTTGCGTTGGCCAAACAGCAGGTAAAGCGGCAGCACAAAGTAGGGCAACAGCAGCAGCGCCACCACCCAGGCGATGGCGGTGGTGGGCGCGCGGCGCTCCTGGTGCATGCGGGTGGACACCACGTACACCAACACCGCCAGCACGCTGAGCAGCAGGTGCAGCGTGGGAGAAGGCAGCCACGCCGCCAGACCTTGTGAAGTGCTGGCGGCGCGGTAGGGGATCAAGTGTTGCCCCAGACCTCTTGTGCCACTTCAACCACCAGGCGCAGCTTGGCGCGCTGGGCTTCCACGGCAATGTTGTTGCCGTGCACGGTGCTGGAGAAACCGCACTGGGGTGACAGCGCCAGTTGCTCCAGCGGCGCGTATTTGGCGGCTTGTTCGATGCGGCGCTTGAGTTCGTCCTTGTCTTCCATCTCGCCGAACTTGGTGGTCACCAGGCCCAGCACCACGGTCTTGCCCTTGGGCAGGTAACGCAGCGGCTTGAAGTCGCCCGAGCGGGTGTCGTCGTACTCCAGAAAGTAGGCGTCGAGGTCCATCTCCTTGAGCAAGGCTTCGGCCACGGGCTCGTAGTTGCCCGCAGCGGCATGGGTGCTCTTGAAGTTGCCACGGCACAGGTGCATGGCCAGCGTCATGCCTTCTGGCTTTTGTGCCACCACCTTGTTGATGAAGGCGGCGTAGCGGTGTGGCAGCTCGTTCGGGTCGTCGCCACGTTGGCGCGCGGCTTCGCGCATTTTTTCGTCGCACAGGTAGGCGAGGTTGGTGTCGTCCATCTGTACATAGGTGCAACCGGCGGCGGCCAGGCTGCGCAGTTCGTCGCCGTAGGCCTTGGCCACGTCGTCGTAAAAGGTCGGGTCCAGCTCGGGATAGGCCACCTTGCTGATGCCGGCGCGGCCACCACGGAAGTGCAGCATGGTGGGCGAGGGGATGGTCACCTTGGGCGTGTTGCCGGCCGACACCTGGCTCTTCAAGTATTGGAAGTCCGCCAGTTGAATGTCTTTGGCGTGGCGCACCTTGTCGGTCACACGCATCACGGGCGGTGCCAGGGCCACAGAACCATCACCGTTCAACACCGTGACCGGAATGTCGGCTTGCACACCGCCCAACTGTTCCAGAAAGTCGACGTGGAAATAGGTGCGGCGGAACTCGCCATCGGTGATGCTTTTCAGGCCCACGTCTTCCTGGAACTTCACGATCTCGGTGATCGCGCGGTCTTCTACCAAGCGAAGCTGTTCGGGGGTGATCTGCCCCTTGGCTTTTTGCTCGCGGGCTTCAAGCAGGTACTGGGGGCGGAGGAAGCTGCCGACGTGGTCGTAGCGGGCTGGGAGGTGATGCATGTGTGCTCCTTGATTGTTGTTGAGGACGATACAAATTGCGTCGCGATATTAATCCAAGGTCCAATCCAACGTGGTGAGCACAGTGCATAGGTTGCCATAACAACTGCACCATGCAAACAGGCGCCACGGAGGCGCCTGTTTTCGTTGGTGTCCTGCAACTGAAACGTTGCGCTCCTGCGCTTTACGCCGCTGCGGCAGCCGGTTGTGCAGGCGCTTGTTCAGCTGCCAGCAGCTTGTCGAGCAAGCGGCGCGATTGCACACCGCCCGAGTCGATGTTCAGCATCAACAGGCGGCGGCCTGGGTTGCGCAACAGGTTGGCTTGCTGGGCTTCCAGGATGTCGGTGTCTTCCGAAAAGACGTTCCCTTGCCCGGCTTTGATGGCAGCCGTCAACTCTTTGTCATGCGGCTTGAAGTTACGCGCCATGCCCCAGAAATACCACATGGTGGTTTCGGTTTCGGGCGTGCAGAAGTCCACCACGATGCTTGACACCTTGTGTGCGGGGTCAGCGTTGTAGCCACCCTTGCCGGCGTGGGCCACGCCCACTTCAATCATCACGTGGCAAGGTGGCGTGAAGCGCGAGATTTGCCAGCGGTCCACCGGCACGTCGTCGGCCAGGCCGTTGCCGCGCAGGTTGGCGCGCCAGAAGGGCGGGGCCATCACGCCGTCCATGAAGCGGCTGGTGCTGACCACGCCGTTTTCGGTCTTGGTGGTCACCGGCGCTTCGTCGATTTCTTCCTGGCCGATGCTGCTGGTGTGCACATAGGTCTCATGGGTCAGGTCCATGAGGTTGTCGATCATCAGGCGGTAATCGCACTTCACGTGGTACAGGCCACCGGCGTAGGCCCAGTCTGGGTTGTCGGCCCACTCCAGGTGGTGGATGAGAGCGGGGTCGGCTTTTTCGGCTTCGCCAGTCCACACCCAGATGAAGCCATAACGCTCCACCACGGGGAAGCTGCGAATGGTGGGGAACGCGTGCACGCGTTGGCCGGGCATGGAGACGGTCTTGCCGTCGCAGCCCATCTTCAGGCCGTGGTAACCACACACCAGTTCACCTTCACACACTTTGCCCAGCGACAACGGTGCGCCACGGTGCGGGCAGAAGTCATCTAGAGCCACCACCGCGCCTTTGCCGTCACGGTAGAAAACAATCTTTTCACCGCAGACCTGGCGACCCAGGGGTTTGGTGGCAATTTCATCGGGGGTACAGGCAACGTACCAGGCGTTTTTTGGGAACACGTGGATCTCCTTTTGTGTGTTTCGTGGTGGGCTGTTTTGTTACAGAAAGAAGGTCGAAAAAGACCGTCTACACACAGCTCGCAGTGCAAATTATCCAGATTTTTTTGTTGATGTATACATAGAAAATACATAACTAACAAAAACACTCGAAAACTAGGGTAAACGCTGATTAAAAATAGCCGTTGTAGAGTGATTTTGGCTTTTGTGGATGGTCCAATGTACACATTAAGAATCCACGATGTGTGCTAAAAACTTGCCTATGGATACATTTGTTTCAGGTGGCCTTGAAACGCCGGAGGCTGGCTCCTCTCAGGCGGTCAAAACCCAACTGCGTTTGCGCGAAATGATTCTGGGTGGAGAGTTGCCCGGTGGCGCACGCATTGCCGAGTTGGCCATCGTGGAAAAACTCGGTGTATCCCGCACGCCCATTCGCGCCGCCCTCATGCGCCTGGAGCAGGAAGGTCTGCTGGAAGCCTTGCCCAACGGCGGCTACGCGGTGCGCACTTTTTCTGAGCGTGACGTGACCGAGGCGATTGAACTGCGCGGCACGCTTGAAGGCCTGCTGGCGCGCCTGGCGGCCGAGCGCGGCGTGGTGCCGGTATTACTGGGCGAGGCGCAAACCTGCCTCGACGGCATAGATGCGGTGCTGGAGATGACGGCACTGAACGAAGAAGCCTTTTCGCGCTACGTGGCGCTGAACGAACGCTTTCACCAACTCATCTCCGAAATGGCCGGTAGCGCCGTGATCGCCCGCGAGCTGGAACGCGTGGTGAGCCTGCCGTTTGCCTCGGCCTCGGCCTTTGTGGTGGTGCATGCACACACGCCCAAGGCGCGCGACATGCTGGTGGTGGCGCAAATGCAGCACCGCCTGGTGCTGGAAGCCATTGAACAACGCGAGGGCGCACGCGCCGAAGCACTGATGCGCGAGCACGCGCGCATTGCCAAGCGCAACCTGCGTGAAGCCGTGCAACGGCGCGAGTTGCATCACGTGGCGGGTGTCCGCCTGATCCGCAAGCGCGACTGAGTTTTTAGACATGCAACGCATACGTATTGTCCCCGTACCGACCCGGTTGCCTGCCGCCACAAAATGCGAAACCCTGTAGGGCTGACTACGGTTTTTTTGGATTCCGTCCAGAGCACTGGTTGGATGTCGTTTTTGCTTTTACTACCCCTAGGAGATGACGAATGAAGAATAAATGGTTGTTCAGTGCACTGGCACTGTCCGTCTCGGCATTGACTGCCACCAGTGCTTTCGCGCAAGAAACATTCAAGATCGGTCTGGTCTTGCCCATGACCGGCCAACAAGCCACCACGGGCCGCCAGATCGAAGCCGCTGCACGTCTTTACATGGCACAGAACGGCACCACCGTGGCTGGCAAGAAGATCGAGCTGATCGTCAAGGACGACACCAGCCTGCCAGACGTCACCAAGCGCCTGGCGCAAGAACTGGTGGTGAACGACAAGGTCAACGTGCTGGCGGGCATGGGCATCACGCCTTCGGCCATGGCCACCGCACCGATTGCCACGCAATCCAAGACGCCCTTGGTGGTGATGGCTGCGGCTACCTCCAGCATCACGCAAGCTTCGCCTTACATCGTGCGCACCAGCTTCACGCTGCCGCAAGCCTCTGTGGCGCTGGCCGACTGGGTGCCCAAGAACGGCATCAAGAAGGTTGTGACGCTGGTGAGCGATTACGGCCCAGGCATCGACGCTGAAAAGTACTTTAAAGACCGCTTCATCTTCAACGGTGGCGAAATCGTGGAATCGCTGCGCGTCCCGATGCGCAACCCCGACTTCGCACCGTTCCTGCAAAAGGTGCGTGACGCCAAGCCAGACGCGCTGTTCGTGTTCGTGCCTTCCGGCGCTGGCGCAGCGGTCATGAAGCAGTTCCTGGAGCGCGGCATGGACAAGGCAGGCATCAAGCTGATCGGCCCTGGCGACATCACCGATGACGACCAACTGAACGACATGGGCGACGGCGCGCTGGGTGTGGTCACCTCGCACCACTACTCGGCAGCTCACCCTTCGGCGCTGAACAAGCAGTTCGTGGAAGCCTTCGAGAAGGCCAACAAGGGCCTGCGCCCGAACTTCATGGCCGTGGGTGGTTATGACGGCATGCGTGTGATCTACGACGCTTTGAAGACCACCAAGGGCCAAGGCGGCGGCGACGCGCTGCTGGCCGCCATGAAGGGCCAACTGTTTGAGAGCCCACGCGGCAAGATCTTCATCGATGCGCAGACCCGCGACATCGTGCAAGACATCTACCTGCGCAAGGTCGAGAAGAAAAACGGCCAGCTCTACAACGTGGAATTTGACGTGATCAAAGACGTCAAGGATCCCGGCAAGGCCAAGTAATTTGGCGATGTGGGCCGGCGCCTTCCCGGTGCTGGCCCACCGTGTTTTCTGCGTTTCTGGTATTTCTCTCGTGTTGGTTTTCGCTTTTTCCAGCTAACGGCTCGCCCCACGGGCCCCGCAAATGTTTCTCTCATGTTGACCATACTCTTTGACGGTATTGCCTACGGCATGCTGCTATTCGTGCTGGCGGTAGGCCTGGCCGTGACCATGGGGCTGATGAACTTCATCAACCTGGCGCACGGTGCCTTCGCCATGGTGGGCGGCTACACCACGGTAGTGCTGATGCAGCGCTTTGGCGTGCCTTTCCTGCTGTGCCTGCCTTTGGCCTTTATTGTTTCCGGCTTGCTGGGTGCGGTGCTGGAGCGCACGCTGTACCGACCCATGTACCGCCGGCCCCACCTCGACCAGGTGTTGTTTTCCATTGGTCTGACCTTCATGGCCGTGGCCGGCATGGACTTCTTCATGGGTTCATCGCAGCAAATCATGCAATTGCCCGAGTACCTGAAGGGCCGCACCGAACTCGACACACCGCTGGGCCTGTTGGGCATGGGCCACTACCGCCTGTTCATCATTGCCGTGTGTGCCGCACTCACCGTGGCGCTGCAGTTCATCCTGGCGCGCACCCGCTTCGGCAGCCGCCTGCGTGCGTCGGTGGACGACCAGCGTGTGGCCGCCGGCCTGGGCATCAACGTGAACATCGTGTTCTTGTCGACCTTTGCCGTGGGCTCCGGCCTGGCGGGGCTGGGCGGTGCGCTGGGCACCGAAGTGCTGGGCCTGGATCCCACCTTCCCGTTGAAGTTCATGATTTACTTTTTGATCGTCGTTGCCGTGGGCGGCACGTCGAGCATCACCGGTCCCTTGCTGGCGGCCTTGCTGCTGGGCATTGCCGATGTGGCCGGTAAATATTACGTGCCCAAACTGGGCGGCTTTATTGTGTATAGCCTGATGATTGCCATTCTGATCTGGCGTCCGCATGGTCTGTTCTCGCGCTTGGGAGGCAAGGCATGAAGACGACTGCAAACAATCTTGCTGTGTTAAACGGCTCGCGCTGGCGCCCGTGGGAACCGGTGTTGTGGCTGCTGGCCTTGGCCGCGCCCCTGCTGTTCCCTAGCCACGCGCTGATCGTCAACGAAGTCGCCATCGTGGCGCTGTTCGCCATCTCGCTCGACCTGGTGCTGGGCTACACCGGTATCGTGTCGCTGGGCCATGCGGCGTTCTTCGGCATGGGCGCTTATGCGGCCGGCCTGTTCGCCAAACTGGTCATGCCCGACCCCATCGTGGGCCTGCTGGTGGCCGTGGTGTTGTCTACTGCGCTGGGCGCCATCTGCAGCCTGACCATCATGCGCGGCACCGACCTGACGCGCCTGATGGTGACGCTGGGCGTGGCCCTCATCCTGGGTGAGATTGCCAACAAGTACTCCGACTTCACCGGCGGCGCCGACGGCCTGCAAGGTGTGGTGATGGGCCCGGTGCTGGGCCTGTTCGAGTTCGACCTGTACGGCAAGGTCTCGGCCTGGTATTCGATGGCGGTGTTGATCGTGTTTTTTGTGCTGGCGCGTCGCCTGGTGCATTCGCCGTTTGGCGCTACGCTCAAAGTCATCCGCGACAACCGCCTGCGTGCCATGGCGATTGGTGTGCCGGTGCTGTCACGCCTGGCCGTGGTCTACACCATTGCCGCCGGCGTGGCCGGTGCTGCAGGAGCCTTGTTGGCGCAGACCTCGGGCTTTGTGTCGCTCGACGTGTTTGCGTTTGACCGCTCGGCCGACGTCATGCTGATCCTGGTGGTGGGCGGCGTGGGCTGGTTGTACGGCGGTGTGACGGGTGCGATTGTGTTCAAGCTGATGCAGGACTGGCTGTCGTCGATCACGCCGCAGTACTGGACCTTCTGGCTGGGCCTGTTCCTGGTGGTGTTGGTGATGGTGGGGCGTGAGCGTTTGCTGAAGCCTTCGAGCTGGTTGGGAGGACGCAAGGCATGAGCACCGCAGTGAAAACATACGACGACCAAGCCGAAGTGGTGCTCAGCGCCCAAGGCCTGGTGAAGCGCTTTGGCGGCATCACCGCCACCAATAACGTCACGCTGAACCTGCGCCGTGGTGCACGCCACGCGCTGATCGGCCCCAACGGCGCGGGCAAGACCACGCTGATCAACCTGTTGACCGGCGTTTTGTCGGCCACCGAAGGGCGCATCGTGCTCGAAGGTGAAGACATCACCAGCCTGGCGCCGTACCAACGTGTGCGCCGGGGCATGGTGCGCACCTTCCAGATCAACCAGTTGTTCGACAGCTTCACGCCGCTGGAAACGCTGGCGACCACGGTGTCGCAACAGCGTGGCCTGGGCACCAAGTGGTGGCAACCGCTGGGCGGCAACCGCGCGGTGATGGAGCGTTGCGAGCAGTTGCTCGAGCAGTTCCACCTTACCGGGGTGATGCACCAGCAAACCAATGTGCTGGCCTACGGCAAACGCCGCCTGCTGGAGATTGCGATTGCGCTGGCCTGCGAGCCGCGTGTGTTGCTGCTCGATGAACCGGTGGCCGGTGTGCCGGCCGGTGAACGCGAAGAGCTGCTGGCCACCGTGGCGGCCTTGCCGGCCGACGTGTCAGTGCTGCTGATCGAGCACGACATGGACCTGGTGTTCAGCTTTGCCAACCGCATGACGGTGCTGGTGAATGGCACCATGCTGACCGAAGGCAACCCGGAGCAGATCGCCAACGACCCGCAGGTCAAGGCGGTGTACTTGGGCCACGGCGAAGTCGCCGGCCATACCCACCCAACATCGAATCCCACGCAATCCCAGGAGCAGGCGCATGTCTGAGTTGTTGAAAGTCGAAAAACTCAGCGCAGGTTATGGCGAAGCGGTGGTGTTGAACGATGTGTCGTTGACACTGAACGAAGGCGAAACCCTGGCGCTGCTGGGCCGCAACGGCACCGGCAAAACCACGCTGATGAACACCATTGCGGGCGCCACGCGGCGCCATGCGGGCACCATCACGCTGGGCGGCATTGCGCTGCACAAGCTGGCACCGCATGAACGTGCCGCCGCCGGTATTGGCTGGGTGCCGCAAGAGCGCAACATCTTCAAGTCGCTGACGGTGCACGAGAACCTGACCGCCGTGGCACGCCCCGGCCGCAAGGGCAGCACCAGCCCTGTCTGGACGCCGGAGCGGGTCTACGAAATGTTCCCACGCCTGGCCGAGCGCAAAACCAACCTGGGCACGCAACTCTCGGGTGGTGAGCAACAGATGCTGGCCGTAGGCCGCGCCCTGGTGTTGAACCCCAGCCTGCTGCTGCTGGACGAGCCGCTCGAAGGCCTGGCGCCGATCATTGTGGAAGAGTTGCTGCGCGCGATTGCACGCATCACCCGCGAAGAAGGCCTGAGTGCCATCATCGTGGAGCAGCACCCGCAGGCGATTTTGGCGATCTCGCACACTGCGGTGGTGCTGGACCACGGCACCGTGGTGCATACTGATTCGGCCAAGACGCTGCGCGAGCAGCCTGAGTTGCTCGACAAGCTGTTGGGCGTGGCGCGCTAACGTTAAGCTGACTCAACGCTAAAGCAAACGGGCCAGGTGTGACAACACACCTGGCCCGTTTTTCTTATGACTTCCTATGAATGGCTTACCACTCGGCGACGCTGCCGTCCGGGTGGCGCCACACCGGGTTGTGCCAATCGGGCGCGTTCTGGGCGGCTTCCACAATGCGTTCCTCGTCCATCACCACGCCCAGGCCGGGGCGGGTGCTGGCGGTCAGGAACCCATCCTTCACCGCAAAGTCTTCGGGGTTGGTGATGTAGTCCAGCAGGTCGGCACCACGGTTGTAGTGGATGCCCATGCTCTGTTCCTGGAACACCGCGTTGTGCGACACAAAGTCCACCTGCAGGCATGCGGCCAGCGCCAGCGGGCCTAACGGGCAATGCAAGGCCAACGCCACATCATGCGCCTCGGCCATGCTGGCGATGCGCACACATTCCGATATGCCGCCGGCATGCGAAACGTCTGGCTGCAGGATGGCAATGCCGCCACCGGCCAACACACGCTTGAAGTCGTAGCGCGAGTACATGCGCTCGCCCGCTGCCAGCGGAATGGCGGTATGCTCGGCCAGCCGTGGGTATTGCTCGGCATGTTCGGCCAGCACTGGCTCCTCTACAAACAAGGGCCGCAGCGGCTCCAGTTCGCGCAGCAGCACCTTGGCCATGGGCAAGCTCACCCGCCCGTGGAAGTCGATACCGAAGTCCACACCAGAGCCAAAGGCCGAGCGGATTTCGGTGAACTTCTCCAGCGCACGGTCTACCGCCGCGTGGGTGTCGACTATGCCGAACTCTTCGGTGCCGTTCATCTTGAAGGTGTCAAAGCCGCGCGTTTGCGCCAGGCGAATGGCGTCCACCACCTCGGCCGGACGGTCGCCGCCCACCCAGCAATAGGTTTTCATACGGTCGCGCAGCTTGCCGCCCAGCAACTGGTACACCGGCACGTTCAGCGATTTGCCCAGAATGTCCCACAGCGCCTGGTCGATGCCGGCAATGGCGCTCATCAGCACCGGGCCACCGCGGTAAAAGCCGCCACGGTACATGACCTGCCACAGGTCGTTGATGTTGCGCGGGTCTTGGCCGACAAGATAGTGCGACAGCTCTTGCACCGCTGCTTCGACGGTGCGCGCCCGGCCTTCCAGCACTGGCTCACCCCAGCCAACGATGCCCTCGTCGGTTTCGATTTTCAGGAACATCCAGCGCGGCGGAACGCGGTAGGTGGTGAGACGGGTAATCTTCATGAAGCTTCCTTAAGCCCTACAGTGGCTTGAGTGTGGATGAATGCCGCCCTAGTGGGTGCGGATAAGCATTTTGAGCCAAGATAGCGCCAAAATTTGCCCTCGAAGGATTTGACTGATGTCTCACGAATTTCAAATGTCCAAACGCCGCCTGGTCACAGGAGCTGCGTTGTCTCTTTTGGGCGGCGCGCTCGCGTCTCCGCTGGCCCACGCGGCCGGGTTCCCAGACAAGCCCCTGCGCATCGTGGTGCCGTTCGGCGCCGGTGGTGTAGCCGATTTGACGGCCCGCACCGTGGCCCAGCACATGAGCGAAACGCTGGGCCAACCGGTGGTGATCGACAACAAGCCCGGTGCCGGTGGTGTGGTGGCATCCGACCTGGTGGCCAAGGCTGCGCCCGACGGCTACACGCTGCTGCTGATGTCCAACGCCAGCGCCGTGAGCGCTGGTTTGTTCAAGAGTTTGCCGTTTGACACGCTGCGCGACTTTGCGCCCGTGTCGGTGCTCGGCACGTTCGACATCGCGATCGTGGTGCCCGCCAATTCACCCTTCAAAACATTGCCCGAGTTGCTGGCGTTTGCGCGGGCTCATCCCGGCAAGCTGAACATTGGCAGCATCAACATTGGCAGCTCGCAAAACCTGGTGGCTGAGCTGTTCAAGAGCCTTGCGGCGGTAGAGGTGCAGATCGTGCCGTTCAATGGCACGCCTGCGGTGGTGACTGCCCTGCGCGGTGGTCAGGTGGATGCCGCCGTAGAAATTTTGTCGCCGGTGTTGCCGCAGATTCAGGCCAAGGCTTTGCGCGTGTTGGCGGTCACCAGTGCACAGCGTTCACCCGCGTTGCCTGATGCGCCCACGTCCAAAGAAGCCGGTTTGCCGGATCTGCTGGCGAGTTCGTGGAACGCTTTGGCTGCACCCGCCAAAACACCTGCGCCGGTCATCGCGCGCTTGAACCAGGCCGCCGTGGCCGCACTGCAAAACCCCGAAGTTCGGCAGAAACTGCAGACCCTGAATGTGCAGGCCCAACCCGGCACGCCGGAGCAGGCAAGCCAACTGCTGGCGTCTGAAGTGAAGCGCTGGGGCGACGTGATCATCAAAGCGAAGATCGAGAAGCAATAAGCGCTTGAGAGGGTGCCGGATATAAAAATGAGAGCGCCTCACGCATAGCCACTGTGCGTGGAAGCCACTTTTTCTTTAAGACTGGGTGGAGAGGCGCGGTGCGTCGCGCTACTGGCGTTGGCAGGCGCTAGGCCCGTGCGGCGGGGTGTGTTCAGCAGCGCATGCAACTGCGGCAGGATGGCCACGGCGGCGCGCTCGCCTTGCGCCACGATGCTTGGAATCTTCGCGTAGTCGAACGAACCCACAGGCTCAGCAAATACCGGCGTGACCGCGATCACCAAACCCTGCTGTGCAGCCTGTTGAAGCCCATGCGGCGCTTGCAACCGAAGCGGTGCCGCGTGGGCGTGCGGACGGCTCTGGCCCATCAGGCCATCAAGGTACAAGGCCGTCTGCTGCAGCGTGCCATCTGTAGCGCCGTCCTCTGCACCACCGTCTAAACCACCCAAGACCAACACCGCATCGCTTGCCGGCCACGCACCGTGGGTGTACTGGCTGCCATCGTGCATCCAGGGTTGTAAAACGAAGGGCCTCGCGTGGCTGGCCAGAAGCACATCGGCCAAGCGTCCTTGTGTGAACACAGCCTGTGCGCCGGGGCGGGTGCAGGTATGGCCTCGGGTGTCGGCGGCCGTGATCATCAGCGGCGTGGCGGTGTTTTCCATCCGCATGTCGCCAAACAGTTGCTGTAGCGCCTGGGCATGTTCCCGCGCGGCGGCATCATGGCTTTGATTTGGGCCGGCGCCTGGTCGCGTGGGGGTGTGGCTGCGCTGGTGCAGCATGGCCAGCAGGGTGGCGCGCTCGTCGCGTTGCCGCGTGAGGTGGTGTGTCCACAACTTCGGGATCCAGTCGGTCACTTGCGCCGTTGGCAGGCTCAGCGCCATCAACGCGGCAAACAGCCCACCGCCGCCAGCACCATGGCTGTTGCAACCCACCAACTGGTGTATAGCCAAACCCTCGCGTGCCAGCACCTGTGCCAACCCTAAACCGACGGCGCATTGCACACCACCGCCTGCGATCACCACGGTAATGCGCTTGGGGCTGGTGCGTTGGCCGGGCTGCAGAGGCATGAGCTTTGAGTACGACGAGGCCAGGGCTTCAGTGGGCAGGGTGGTGGTGCGTGACCTCGCTGCGCCCGAGCCAACGCCCGGCTTGTTCCCACATCGCATTCAGCACACCGCGCATGGCCGACTGCGGCTCGTACTGCACGAAGCTGGCATCACACGTAGCCTCAATGCCCAACCAGCCATGCTGGTCGACGACATGGGTTTGCCCTTCGTGCAATTGCTGGTCAACGCAGAACGTCGTCTCGGGCACCCAAGTGGCTGGGCCATTCAGGTTCACCACGCCCTTGGTGACCAAAATGTGCATGCCCCGGCGCACCGGCGTTTGCAGTTGCTGGCCTTGGCTCAAGGCGAATTCCGTCGACGTAGACGTGTGCATGGGTGTGTTCATGGCAGTGCCTTTGGTTGCGTTGCACGTGGTACGAAATGGCTGGGCTTCAAGCCGTACACCCTGTGAATGCATTTGATCTGGGCGTTGGAATACGCGTTGGATCGGCATCTGTGGAAGAGGTACCGCACCCTTCCTCTCGGTGTGGCCCGGATTCTGAACGCGACGTGCTTGCGCGTCTGTCGCTACTTGTGGGGACAGCCGTGCTTGTCGCTATTCGTAGTGACAAGCCGAACGGAAAGGGCTCTGCGGCCAACCCTTTCATCCACATACGTGTTGCAACATGTGAGAATTTGGAAACAAAATGTCGGCCGTCCCTCGATGGCTCCCGTACATCAACCATGCTCACGCCCGTGCCCCAGCAGATTTTCAATGTGGTGGTGGTCGAAGACGACCTGTTCTTCGTGCGCGCGTTCAGCGCTGCGATCGAGGGCGCGGCCGATCTGCGCCTGCAAGGGGTGGCACACAACTGTCGTCAGGCTCGTGTGTTGCTGGAGCAGCCAGCGGCAGACGTGCTACTCGTTGACCTGGGCCTGCCTGACGGGCCGGGGCTGGACATCATCCGCGCCGCGCAAATCCGCTGGCCGCAGTGCCACGTGATGGTGAGCACCGTGTTTGGCGACGAGGCCCATGTGATCCAGAGCATGGAGGCCGGTGCGGCTGGCTACTTGCTCAAAGACAGTTCACCCGAGCGGGTGACCGAAGAGATCCGCTCGGTGTTGGCGGGTGGCAGCCCCATCAGCCCGTTGATTGCGCGCCGTTTGCTCACGCGTTTTCGGCATGCGTTGGCGGCCGAGTCAGCCCCGGCACCTTTGTTGCCGCAGGTGCCGCAAACACGCGTGCCCACACCGGCCATGCTCGATCAGGCGCGCCTGTCGCCACGTGAGAGCCAGGTGCTGGAATACATTTCCAAAGGCTTTAGCTACGAGGAAATCGCGGCGTTGATGGCGGTGTCGCGCAACACAGTATTGAGTTTTGTGCGCCGCATCTACTCCAAGCTCAAAGTGCGCTCGCAGCTTGAAGCCGTCCATGAAGCGCGCAGCCAAGGTTTGCTGGTCGACTAAGGCCGCGCTGCTGGCACTGGGACTGCTGGTATGGAGCGGTCTGGGAATCGCCGCAACGCCATCCGCACCACCTTCTGCAGAGACTCAAGTCACGCAGGCCGAGCTACGTGTGCAGACCGGCGCGGCTTTTGAAGCACCTCCTTGGCAGCTCGACAACGCCTCTCTCAACGCTCTGGCGGCCATGGTCACGCCAGATCAAACCACGGTCACCTTGCCCTACACCTGGCCGCGCATGATCGTGCCCGTTGGCGATGCCTCCACGCAGCATGCCGTGCGCACCACCTGGCTGCAGGTGGCGTTGCCACGCACCTGGGCGCAGCCGGGCGGCACGTGGTTGTATTTGCCACGCTGGCAAACGATTGGGCAGATCGCCATCTACGGTGACGACCGGCTGCTCTACCGCTCGCACGCCGACCTAGTGTGGAACGGGTTTAACCACCCGCTGCTGGTGGCGCTGGATGGCGACGGCACCTTGCCGTTGCCGCACACCTTGCGCATCCGCATTGACAGCCAAGCCAGTGCGGGGGGCGGAGTGTCTACCCTGTGGGTGGGCTCGGCTGCGGCATTGCAGCCGCGTCATGGCTGGCGCCTGCTGCTGCAAACGCGTCTGCCGGAGTTGAGTGGCATTGTGGTGTTGGGGGTGGGCGTGTTTGCGCTGCTGGTGTGGCTGTGGGGGCAGCGCGAGCGCGCGTATTTGTTGTTTGCCATGTTTGCCTTGGTGGGCGCCTTGCGCGGGCTGCATTACTACATTGGCTTGGAACCGTTGCCCGTGCCCTCGGCCTGGTTTGGCTGGATGACGGTGAATGCGGTCACCGTGATGCTGGTGGTGTGGTACTACTTCGTGACCACACTGCTGCTGCCTTATCCGCACACAGCGCGTTGGCCGGGAAGGGCGTTGCTGGGTTTACTGCTGGTCTCGGCCACCGCCACCTTGCCGCCGCTGGCGGTGCTGCCCGGCATGGACGTGCTCGCGCCCATGACCTACTTGCTGGCCATGCTGGCGGCGGTGCCCTCGTGTGTCTACCTGGTGTGGCTGGCCATGCGGCAAGGCAAGCTGGAAGCGCTGTTTGCCGCGTTGATTGGTGTGGTGGACCTGTGCATCGCCACACACGACTGGCTGATGCAAAACTACTTCGTGGGCCCCGAAGATTTTTACTACGGCGCGCTGGCGGCCACACCACGTTTGCTGATGTTCATCTACGTGGTGATAAGCCGCTACGTGGGCGTGGTGGTGCAAGCCGAACAAGCCAACACGCAGTTGGCGCAACGGCTACAGGCGCGCGAAACCGAGTTGGCCGCCAGCTTTGACAAGCTGCGCGTGGTCGAGCAGCGGCAGGCGCTGCACGGCGAGCGGCAACGGCTGATGCAAGACATTCACGATGGCATGGGCTCGCAACTCATGAGCGCCTTGCACGTGGCCGAGGCCGGCCATCTGAGTGGCGTGCAAATGGCCCAGGTGCTGCGCGAATGTATTGAGGATTTGAAACTCACGGTGGACTCGCTGGACCCGGCCGAGGCCGACCTGTTTCCCTTGCTGGCCACCCTGCGCTACCGCTTGGCGCCACGGCTGGAGGGATCAGGCTTGCAGTTGCATTGGGCGGTGGCCGATGTGCCCACGCTGCACTGGCTCGACCCACGCAGCGCCTTGCACGTGTTGCGCATTCTGCAAGAGGGCATCAGCAACATCATCCAGCACGCCGGCGCCAGCGTGCTGCGTGTCGAGACGGGCGTCGCCGATGGCGGTGTGTTTGTGCAACTGACCGACAACGGCGCGGGTTTTGATGGACATGCCGACGAGGTGCGGCAGGCGAGGGGCGGCCATGGCAGCGCCGGAAAGGGCTTGTCCAATATGCTGCGCCGCGCACATGCCGTAGGCGCCGAACTCGGCTGGCAGGTGCTGGAGCAAGGCACCTGCTTCAGGCTGTGGCTGCCATTGCAAAAGGGCGCAGAGCGACTGCGCCAGGAGGCGCGGCATGCAGCGCATGCAAGCATCTAAAGCCATCTCTACCTTGGTGCGCAAAAACAATGCTGCGACCTGGTTGTTGGCGCTGGCTTTGTCTTTGGCGATTGTGGTCACGGTGTGGGCGGTGGAGCGGGTCGATGCCGATCCGCAGAACCCGGCGGTGCACCACCTGACGCAAGCCGAAGTCCATGTGGACGTGATCACAGGCACAAGCGACACCAGCGATGCCTTCATGGCGCCACCGCGCTTGTTGGGCCCGGCCATGTTGCCGCAAAACTGGACACCTGTGGCCTTGCCGCATGTGTGGCCGCGCACCACGCCGGCCGGAGAGCGCAACGCCGAGGGTGTGATCGTGCGCACCTGGCTGCAATTGCAGCTGGACGACCTGCTGCCCACCGCCAATGGCCTCTACTTGTACCTGCCACGCTGGCAAACAGCGGGGCGCATCGCGGTGTATGGCGACCAGCGGTTGCTTTACCGCTCGAATGGCGATGTGGTCTGGAGCGCCTTCAACTACCCGCTATGGGTATCACTGGACCCGGACGGCACCGCGCCGGCGCCCAAAGTGCTGCACTTGCGCATCGACAGTCTGGCCGGCGCCGGCGGGGTTGTTTCAACGGTGTGGATCGGCCCGGAAGAGGCCTTGGCCCCTATGTTTCGTTTACGCAGCCTGCTGCAAACCGGCATACCTGAAGTGCTGAATGTGGCTGCGCTAGGCCTGGGGGCATTTGCCTTTGCTGTGTGGACGCGGCGGCGCCACGAGCGCACGTATCTGCTGTTCGCCCTGTTTACTTTGTTCTGGGTATTGCGCAGCCTGCGGTACCACGTGGGTTTGGAGCCTCTGCCGATTTCGAGTGCCTGGTTTGGTTGGCTGACCGTCAACTCGGGCAATGCGCTGTTGCTCACCTGGTATGTGTTTGTGGCCACATTGGTGCCCACGGCGCCGCGTTGGCCCAAGTATGTTTTGTCGGCGTTGCTGCTCGCCTCCAGCGTGGCCACGCTGCCGCTGATTGCCGACCAGGCCTGGGTCGCACCGCTGCTGCCACTGGCCTATGCTGCCACCGTGATGGCGGGGGCGCCCATGACCTTGCTCATGGTGTGGGCGGCCATACGCTATGGCGGGCGTGAGGGCATTGTGGCCGCATTGATTGGCCTGTTTCACCTGCCGCTGACCACACATGATGTGATGCTGCAGAACTTTGTGCAGAACGCGTTTCTCACGCCAGAGAATCTTTACGCCTGGCCGTTGTCCACCGTGGCGCGTTTGCTGATGTTTATCTACGTGATCTTGAGCCGCTACCTGCGCGCGCTGGACGAGACCGCGCAGGCCAACGCCCACTTGGCCCAACGCCTGCGCGCGCGTGAGCTTGAGTTGGCCGAGAACTTTGAAAAATTGCGCGTGGTGCAGCAACGCCAGCTACTGCACAGCGAACGGCAACGCTTAATGCAAGACATCCACGACGGCATGGGCTCGCAGCTCATGAGCGCCTTGCACGTGGCAGAAGCCGGGCACCTGAGCGAAGCCCAGATGGTGCAGGTGCTGCGCGAGTGTGTCGAAGACCTGAAGCTCACCGTGGATTCACTCGACCCCACCGAGGCCGATTTGCTGTTGCTGCTGGCCACCCTGCGCTACCGCTTGGCGCCACGACTCGAAGGCACGGGCCTGCGTTTGCAATGGGACGTGACTGACGTACCTGCGCTCGAATGGCTGGACCCACGTAGCGCGCTGCTCGTGCTGCGCATCCTGCAGGAAAGCATTCGCCACACCCTTCAGCACGCCAACGCGACCGAGTTGCGCGTGGTCACCGGAGAGAGCCACGGCGGTGTGTTTGTGCAATTGAGCGACAACGGTGTGGGCGCCTGCGTTCAGGCGCATACCGTGGGCGGGCAGGGTAGAGATACCTCTCACATGCTGCGGCGCGCCCAAGCGGTGGGCGGCAAGCTGAGTTGGAAACGCACCGCGCAGGGCACACACTTTCGGCTATGGCTGCCGCTGCGCAAGGGGGGCGAGTTGGCGGTGGTTTGAGTGGTCAACGACTTGATGCGGCATGCGTCACATTTTCTTTGCACAAGCGCAGTGTTTAGATGTTCAATGTAGGCCCCATCGTCGGAGATACCCCATGAAGTCTCTGAGCTTGTTTGCGGCCACACTTTGGATTGCCGTGTCCATTAACGCCAACGTTGGGCGCGCGGCTGAGGGCGATCCCTTTCAGGTGCAGGGCGAACAGCTTGTTCATGCCCCGCCGAGCGGTTGGAAGCTGGCCTGGATGTCCGGGGAGCCCGGTGGAAGCTATACCGTCGAATACATCAGTGGCACAGAAGATATTCAAGCTTGGCGTGAGGGGTATTTACAAATTGCACGAAATCCCTATCCCGCAGAAGAACTGCTCAAAGAGTTGGCCAGGCGCAAGACCAGCATTTCCGCGCTTGCGATTTATCAAGATGCAGATCAGGCGAAAAAACGATGTGCTGGAGCCTACACCCCGATGTCGATGGCGACCAATGTCTCAAACGGCGTGACCTATTCTGTGGGCGGCGGATTTTGCGACAAATATGGGCCCGCGGCGCCGTTTGGTGAAGGTGCGTTGGTCGGGTTCTTTGAGGGCAAAGACTACCTCTTCAAAGTGCAATATGGGTGGAGACCAAAATCGCCAGGCGATAAGAAAGAGTCGCCTTGGAGAATCTATCCTGACACTTCAAAACACTACCTAGACGCCATCACGCAATCGACTCTTTGTGGTGCGAGCGGTCAACCCAGTTGCTCAACGGTCTACGCGCGGTGAAGAAGCGCATTTTCACCGTTGGTAGGCTATTTATTCAGGCGCGCTCGCCGTATCCAGCCGCGCCAACTCGTCAGCCGACAAGCGCAACTGGCTCGCAGCCACCAACTCCTGCAACTGGTCCAAAGACGTGGCGCTGGCGATGGGCGCCACGACGGCAGGGCGTTGCATCAGCCAAGCGGTGGCGACCTGGGCTGGGCTGGCGTTGGTTTCGGTTGCCACCTCGTCCAGGGTTTGCAAGATGCGCAGGCCGCGCGGGTTGAGGTAGGTGGCCACCGTTTTGGCGCCGCGTATGCTTTTGCCGGCGTCTGCCTCGCTGCGGTATTTGCCGGTCAAGAAGCCTGCGGCCAGCGCGTAGAAGTTGATGACGCCTACGCCGCGTGAAGTGCATAGACCCTGTAACTCGTCTTCGAACACAGCGCGGTCGTACAGGTTGTAGAGCGGCTGCAGGGTTTCATAACGCGGCAGGCTCAGGCGCGCACTCACGTCCAGGGCGTGTGCAAAGCGTGGGGCGGTGTAGTTGGAGGCGCCAATGTTGCGCACCTTGCCGATGCGGATCAGGTCAGCGTAGGCGCCCAAGGTGTCTTCGATGGGGGTATCGCCGTCGTCATCGTGTGATTGGTAGAGGTCGATGTAGTCGGTCTGCAGGCGCTTCAACGAGGCATCGACCGCCTGGCGAATGTAGGCTGGGCGCAGGCCCTTTTGATCCTGGCCCATCGGCTTGCCGACCTTGGTGGCCAGCACCACTTGATGACGGCGGCCGCTGCGTTTGAACCATTGGCCGATGAGGGTTTCAGACTCACCGCCGCTGTGGCCGGGCACCCACGCCGAGTAGACGTCTGCGGTGTCGATGAAATTGAAGCCGGCGTCCAGCCAGGCGTCGAGCAATGAAAAGCTGGTGGCCGCGTTGGCCGTCCAACCAAACACGTTGCCGCCAAAACAGATGGGCGATACCAACAAGCCACTACGGCCCAGCGGACGAAGTTCCATGCGAAAGACTCCTGACAGTGAAGGGCGGATGCGGACCCGCCACAGTAAGCATGCAGCCTAAATCAAAAATCTTACGCTGGTTGGTGCATGCGCTGCGTGTGGATAGTTCGTATGCACACGAATGCAGGGCGGCAAAAGCGCGGCGGCTGTCTAGGTCTTGTCGCGCGGCTTGTTGTCGCCGTGCAGCCATTCGTGGTGTTCGCGCCACTCGGCTTCGCGGCGGCGAGCGTCGTTGCGTTGGTGTGTGCGGTAGCGCAGCACAGCGAGCCAAACAATCAGAATGCCCAGAATGAACAAAAGTTTGGGGGCCCAAGCTGTCAACAGTGCCATCAAAGCTGCTTTCCTTTCATAAGTATTCAAAGCAGTTTGAGGCCGTTGGCGCTCAAAGTTCCGCAAATCAATTTAAAGTGTAGCTAAAGGTATTTATTTCCTGAATTTTTGAAGGGGCTTTTGTCGGGTTTCATGTGCACCTGCCACCGTGCCCGAAGGCACGGTGGCAATGTCTTTTCGTGGTTTAGCTGGCGGCGCAACTGAAGTTGGCCGCATCTTCCAGGCTGCCCGATCCCTTGTACTTGGCAAACTTGGGGTAGGGGCACAGAGGGCGTGTGCGGTTCGGGAAATCGGTATTGCTGGCCAGTGCCTTGGCGGCAATGGTGTCCGGTGCAATGCCTTTTTCCACCCAGTCGACCATGGTTTGTACTGAATCAAAGGTATCTGTGGCCGGGCCGCCCGAGCAGTGGTTCATGCCCGGCACAAGGAAGGTGCGCGCGAAGCTTTGCGTGGCGTCGATGCCGCCGTTATTTGCGGCCAACCGTTTGTAATAGTCGATGGTGTCGAGCGCCGAGAAGATCGGGTCCGACATGCCGTGGATGAACAGCATCTTGCCGCCGCGCGCCTTGAAGGCCGCGAGTTTGTCGTCGGCATAGGTGTCGTAAACGGCAGAGAAGGCGCTCATGCGGGCGGGGTCGGTGTCGAAGTTGAACGCTAATGGGTTGAACGTGGGGTCGGCCGGCGTGAAGAACTCGTTGACCAAGGCGTCGACCATCAAGGTGACGTAGGCCGAGTTGGGGGTGGCCGTGGTGGAGGTGCCCAGCGTCCAGGCGCGCCAGCCTCCGGCGGCGATGCCTGGGTCCCACGCTTGCCCGGCATAAAGGGCTGTGCCGTTGCTGTTGCGCGGGCCGGCAAACACGTCTTTCAGGGCGCCGACTTGCGCGCTGCTCAGGCAGCTATCGGCCTTGGCGCCGCTGCACTGCAGAACAGGGGGGTTGAACTGGCAGGCCTGGGTGTTTTGCACCATGCCGTCGGTGGCACCATCGGCTGCGTCACATGTGGTATTGATGGCGGTGGCCACCAGTTTCAAATCGCTGTTGCTGAAGGCTTGCGACAAGATGCGTTGGCCGCTGCCATTCACTGGCGCAATGGCGTCAAACTTGATGTTGTTCCACATCGCCGCCACGGTGGCGCCGCTTGAGACACGCATGGCCGGTGCCCCGGCGGTGATGGCGTCAAAGTACTCCGGAAAACGCTGCGAGAACATCATGCCCTGGCGCCCGCCGCCCGAGCAGCCCGAGAAATACGAATGGTCTGGCTTGCGGCCATAACGCCAGTTGATCAACGCCTTGGCGGCGACAGCGGTTTTATCGTGGGCGTTGTAGGCATGGTCGATCTTGGCTTGCGGATCGGTGCCGAAACCAGCGGCGCTGGTGCCCGAGTGGCCGGCGTCGGTCGACACAACGGCAAAGCCTTGACCCAGTGGCGAGGGCGTGCCGCCCGAGATGCTGGAGCTGAGCGAGGTGTCGCGCAGCGTGCCGTCGTTGCCGCCGCCACCCAGGTACAGGAAGCGGCCGTTCCAGGCGTCTGGCAGGCTGAGTTCAAAACCGATCGCGTAGGGTTTGCCGTCCACGCCCGTGCGCGGGTTGATGCTGCCGGTGATGACGCAATGCCCGGGCAGGAAGTCGCCCGTGGTGAGGGTGCCGGGGCGTTTTGTGCCCGCCGCTACATAGCGCGCAGTCAAGGTGGTGGCGCTCAGACCGGCTTTGGCGGCGGCTTGGCTGGCCACCGTTGCGCAGGCGTTGCTGGCGGCTTGGGGGTCTAAGGCGTCAAGCAGTGTGGCGTTCGCTCCACTACCGCCGCTGCCACCGCCGCCGCAGGCAGCAAGCCACAGCGGGGTGAGTAAAAGGGTGCCTAGGGTTTTGCGCATGGTGATGGTCTCCTGGTTTTTTAGGGTGCGTGAATCCAGGGCAGGGACTTGCACCCTGCCATCGAATCGAAGAAAAAGAGTGGGTTAGTCCGCCTTGAAGCCGGTGGCCGCCACGGCCTTGCCCCAGGTCGCGGTGTCGGCGCTGATGATGTTGGCGAAGGCTTCACGGCTGGTACCCGTTACGCGAAAACCGGCGTCTTCCATCTTGGCGCGGCCTTCGGGCGACTGCACGGCGCGCACGATGTCGGCGTTGAGTTTGGCCACGATGTCGGCCGGCGTGCGGGCCGGGGCAACAATGCCAAACCACGAGCTGAATTCAAGGTTTGGGTAGCCTTGTTCCTTGATAGTGGGCACGTCTGGCAATGCATTGGTGCGTGTGGCGCCCGTGGTGCCCAGGGCCACCAGCTTGCCGGCTTTGACGTTGGGCGCGGCCAAGCCTACGCTGGCAAACACGCCTTGCACGTCACCGCTGAACAAGCCGCCCAGCGCATCGCCTGTGCTTTTGTAGTGCACCGGCTCGGGCTTGAGTTTGACCGCGTCGCCAAACATGAAGGCGCCAAAGTGGCCGGGTGTTCCGGCGCCAAACGTTGCCAGGAACAAGCCCTTTTGCTGCTGCGTCCACGTCACAAACTCTTTGACGTTTTTGGCTGGCACTTTTTGTGGATTGACCAGCAACACGAAGTCGGAGCTGACCACCTGGCTTACGGGAATGAAATCTTTTTGTGGGTCGTAGGGCAACTTGCTGTAGCTGCTGGGCGCAATGCTCAACTGGCCGGTTTCACCCAGCATCAGCGTGTAGCCGTCGGGTGCGGCGCGCGCCGCTTCGGTGGCCGCGATCAAGCCGCCAGCGCCGGGTTTGTTGTCGACGATCACGCCCATGTTGCCCCAGCCTTCCGACAACTTTTGCGCCAGCAGTCGGGCCACGATGTCGGGCCCGGTGCCGGCCGGAAAACCCACGATGATGCGCACGGGCCGTGAGGGATAGTTGTCGGCCCAAACGCTGGCAGAACAAGACAGCAGAGCGGCGGCACTAAGGCCCGTCAAAAGAGCTTTGCGGCGGGACGTTTGCGTGGGGTGTGCGGTGGCGGTGGTCGTTTTCATGTTTGTCTCCTGGATGTTTTTTGGGGAAAAAGGGAAGGGCTCAGGCCAGTTCAAAAAAGCGCATGACCACCTTGTCCGGGTGGCGCACACCGGCGCCCACAAACAGGCGCTGGTTGATCCAGCCCAGGCTGGCGGAAGCCGTTTCAAAACTCGGGCTGCAGCGGAAATAGATTTGTGCCGGGTCGACAGGCTCGCCGCGCGCCAAGCGCGCCATCAACTCGGGCGGCCCGGAGCGCACGGCGCGGTTGTGCACGTAGATGAGTTCGCCGGCATCGGTCTCCAGCACGTAGCGCGCGTCCAGCTCGGCCAGGCTGTCGTTCACCAGCAGTTGAAAGTCGGCGCCGCCGGGCAGCACACGGGCACGCCAGCCGGTGCCTTCGACCTCACCGCCGGTGATGGGGATCACCCGGCGGCGGCCATGCGGTGTGGCGCCGACCTCTTGGGGTTGGCCCACTTGCACGAAAAGATGGGCAAAGTGGCGCAGTTCTGGGGGAGCAAGTGTGTTCACAGGGCACAAAAAGGTGGTTTGGTGGCGTTGCGTTAGCGTAAGTCCTGTGGTGCATGGGGTGTGTCATCCGTGAAGATGACAGCATGAATATGGTTATATGGAGTAATCAATGAGGACGTGGCGGGGCGCCTCTGCCAGTAGTGTGGGGTCGGCTGGGCAAGTGCTTTCGGGCATGATCAGTCGGCTTGGCCAACCGCATTTCGAAGAGGCTGTGCTGGATGGGCTGTTTCCGCTGGTGCCGGCGGCGTCGTGGTCGGTTTACCGCACGGGGCGCGGGTGCCCGCCGGTGCTGTTCATGTCGGCCAGCCACGGCGTGCCCGACACCACACGCGACTGCTGGCGTGCCTACCTCTCCGGTCCGTATATGCATGACCGCAGCCTGGCGCAAGAGCAGGCGCCTGCTGAGGCCGAGGCTGCGCCGCTGCTGTGTCACATCACCGCGCAAGAAATGCCCTGCGAGCACCGCGCGCGCGTGTACGAAACCCACGGCATGGCCGAGCGCGTGTCGGTTGTGCGCCAGCAAGCGGATGGGGCGGTTTTCGCGGTCAATTTCTATCGGCACACCCACCAGCGGGCATTCAGTGACGCACAGTTGGTGGCTTTTGAAGACTTGGCTCCGGCGCTGCTGGAGCTCACGCAGAAACACATTGCCCTGGTGGGCGTGTCGGCTGTGGGCATGGTGACGGGCCCGTCGGCGAATCTTGCGCTGGAGGTGTGGTGGCAGCGCCTGTCGTCGCTGTGCCCGGAACTCACGCCGCGCGAGTTGGCGGTGTGCGCACGCATGCTGCGTGGCATGACGCTGGAGGGCATTGCCTGCGATTTACAGTTGGCTTTGCCCACGGTGAAGACCTACCGCAGCCGTGCCTTCGCCCGCCTGGGCATTCACTTTCGCAACGAGTTGTTTGCCCGTGTGTTGGCGGCGACGGGGAGCTGATGGCTCGGACGCTTGTTGGTAGCTGTACGCAGGCGCGCTCTGGCTGGTGGTCTCCATACGAAAGAACGTTGCGATCGCGCAAATAACCCCCAACTCCCTTTAAAGAAGATATATTTGTTACGTACGACTCACAAATTAAACCTTGACTAACAAGGTGGGGCGTATGGGGCGACCGGAGGGATCGGTCTTTGTGGAAATCGACTGCAGAGTCTTTTGCAGAGCGTGTCGAAGACTAGCTGCAGAAAAATACCGGGCGGTACCGCATGAATAATTACGTTCATCCCGCGACTTTGGAATTCCCTGGCTTGCACAGCCACTCGGATGACGGTCCCTGGGCTTCGCTTGAAGCACATGGCGAAGGCCTTTCGGTAGAAAACTTCCTCACCACTTGGATGAGCCATGTCAGCAACGCTTTGCGACGGGCGATCACTGTCCCCTACGCTGATGAATTTGGTCTCACCGTCGCCGAATGGCGCATGATCTCTGTGCTGGCGCATGCTGAAGTCTTGCCGTTTGGTGAACTGGTGATGCGCTCGTCCACCGACAAATCGCTGGTCAGCCGCACCATGCGCATGCTGGAAGGCAAAGGGCTGGTCACATTGCAGGCTCAGGGGAATGCGCCGCGCCGCAAGCTGATGTGTCGGCTGACCCCTGTGGGCATTGAATTGCACGACCGGGTCATCCCCAAAGCCCGTGAGGGCCAGGCGAAGATGCTGATGGTGATGACGGTGGAAGAGCGCAAGGTGCTGTTTCAGGTGCTGCAGAAGCTGCACCGTGAATGCCTGGCGCATGAAGCCGCATTGCATCCGCACGGTGTGCCGGAAGACAGCGTGCCGGCCGAGCTACAACCGCAATAGTTGCTGAAGATTTTCAATGTGTTCTGATCACACGTTCTCAGAACGCGTGATCAAACCCAGCCCAGCGCGCCTAACAACGCCCCCGCACCCAGCAACCACAGCAAGTGGATCTTGGTGCGCCACACGATCACGGTCGTCACGGCGGTCAGCAGCCACAGTTTCCAATCGGTGGCGGGGTTGTGGTGCGTCGTCGCCAGAATCCAGCCGGTGGCAATCAGCAGCGCAATCACGATGGGTGCCATGCCTTGTTTGAAGGCGCGCACATCGCGCCTGTCGCGGTTGCGGTGGCCCCAGCGCGTGGCCATGAAGGTCAGCACGCTGCTGGGCAGCATGATGCCAGCCATGGTCACCAGCATGCCAAACAGGCCCATGACCCAAGCGCCCGCGGCCAAGCCACCGCCCGCATTGAGGCCGATGTTCCAACCCAGCAGCGCAATGAACAACACGTTCGGCCCGGGGGCAGCTTGGGCGATGGCGATGGAGGCATTGAACTGTGTGTCGGTCAGCCAGTGTTGCTGCTGCACCAGGTAGCGCTGCATGTCTGGGGCGGTTGTGATGGCGCCACCCACCCCCAGCAGCGACAGGCTGAGGTAGTGCCCAAACAACGCCCACCAATCGGCGTGCGACATCATGATGTTGAAAGACATGTTCATGGCTTCAACTTCTGCCACGTCAGCACACACGACAACAGGCCTAACGTGAGCAGCACATAGAGCAGCGGCCAGCGCATCAGCGCAATGGCGATGAACACCAAAATGCCCAGCGTACTGCTCAGCGCCAGGCCCAACGGGTGTTTGCGCAAAGCACCCAGCAGCTTGATGCCGGTGGCCGCAATCAGGCCCGCCGCCACGGCGCCCATGCCGCGCAGCGCGTTGCTGACGGCTGGCACCTGCGCGAAGTTGGCGTACAAAATTGCCAGGGCCAGCACCACCAGCGTGGGAAAGGCCAGCATGCCGGCGAGCCCGGTGATGGCGCCGCGCAGGCCGAAGTAGCGGTCGCCCAACATCAGCGACAGGTTGACCACGTTAGGGCCCGGCAGAATTTGCGCCACGGCCCAGTCTTCCAGGAATTCTTCGCGGGTGAGCCAACGCTTTTTCTCAACCAACTCGCGCTGCACCACGGCCAGCACGCCACCAAAACCTTGGAGGGCCAGCCAGGTGAAAGAGAAGAAAAGATCGGCTAACGATTGGGGCCGTGGTCGAGGTTCGGGATTGTTTTGGTCGGTGTCCATGCGGCGCCTGAATGTCTTACGCAGATTATGTCGGCTGGGCTACCGGTCTGCAGCGACAGGGACACTTTTTGCTGGCCCAACGCGCCGTGTGGCCAGCCAGAGCCCCAGCGCAATCAACGCCACGGCCGCAAGCGTTTCGGGAGTGAATGGCTCGCCCAAAAACCAATGACCGCAAAGCCCAGCGGTCACCGGGTTCAGCGCCAGGAACACGGTGACGCGCGTGGGTGACTCGTACTTCAGCGCGTAGAGCCACCACAGGTAGGCCATGGCGCTGAACACGCCAATGCCGGTGACCACCCACCAGGCGTGCCCCGACATGTGGGCCAGCGGCGCCAAGCCATGTGATGTGCCCGCCATCAGCAGCAGACTGAGCACGGCAGCCAACATCGAAATGCCCGAAAGCGGCAGCGTGGGGTAGCGTTGCAGATAGGGCCGGTACAACACGCTGCACGCCGCGCCGATGAAGGCGCTGGCCAGTACCGCAGCCTCGCCCCACCAATCGCCGTGTACGGTAGCCGCTGGAGCGCTAAGTTTGGGCGCCAGCGCCACGGCCACACCGGCTACCGACAACAACACGCCAAAGAGCAAGGCGAGCGTGACGCGTTCACGCCCGCACAGTGCCGATATAAACAGCGTGAGCAGCGGGAACAGGCTGAACACCAAGGCGGTTTGCGCCGCGCCAATGCGCTGCAAGCCCAGGTTCAACAGCAACACCAAAACGGCGAACTGGCCGATGCCCAGCGTAGCAATCGCCAGAATATCGCTTTTCTTGAATTTGATAGCACCTTGCGCAGATGCACTAAGCGCTAGCGGCCTAAAAGCCTTAAGAATCCAAGGTGCCAGGCACAGCAACGCAATGCCGTAGCGCAGCAGTGCGAGTGTGAGCGGCGGCACCTCGCCGATGACGGCGCGCGAGGCGACGATGGTGGCGCCGATTTGAACGCCTGTGGCGGCAGCCGCCAGCAGGGCCAGGTTCACAACTTCAGTTCCCAGGTCTCGCCTACCAGGTCGTGCCCATAGCCGTGGTACGGCTCGCTTTTAATGAGGTTGAAGCCGCGCTGCGCGTACAGCGTGCGGGCAGCGGTAAGGCACGAGTTCGTCCACAGCACCATCTTGCGGTAACCCTTGGCGCGTGCAAAGCGCAGGGTCTCGTCGACCAGTTGGCTGCCCAGGCCCAGGCCGCGCGCAGAGGGCGACAAGATCAACATGCGCAGCTGTGCCACGGTGGGTGATTTGCGCATCACAAAAATGGAGCCCACACGTTCGCCGTTGAGTTCGGCGATCCAGCCCTTTTCCCACTCGGGGTCGGCCTTGCGCAGCCACTCGGCGGCGATGTTGGCTACTAGCGCTTCAAAGCTGCTGTCCCAGCCGTATTCACGGGCGTAGATTTCACCGTGCTGCTGCACCACCCAGCCCAGGTCGCCAGGGCGCGGGTCGCGTAGCTGCACGGTTTGGGTGGGCGGCTGGTCTGGCGCCAATTGGGTCTGCACGGTGCGCAGCGCTTGCAGCAACTGTGGGCGCTGCGGCTCGGGCACGGCGCCCAGCAAGGCGGCGGCTTCGTCGCGCGACTTTTGCTCTAGCGGTGCAAAGGCCGCATGCCCGGCCTGGGTGAGTTGCAGCAGGCTGGCACGTGCATCGGTGGGCGACACGGTGCGGGCGATCCAACCTTCGCGCTCAAAGCGGCGCAGGATGCGGCTGACGTAGCCCGCATCCAGGCTCAGCAACTGCGTGAGTTCTTTGGCCGTGAGCTGCTGCGCGCTGTGCGCCAACTCGTACAGCACGCGCACATCGGTCAGCGACAGTTCGCTGCCTAGGTACGGGGCTAGCACCCCAATGCGCTGGGTGTAGAAACGGTTGAAGCTGCGCAACTGCTGCACGTGTTGCGCGCTCGGCAACGCAGGTGTGGGCGCAGAAGGGGTTTGATGAGATGGCTTGATTTTGGCGTTCATCAAGCCATTGTCAAATATTTAATTGCTTTTGGCAACTAAATGCGTTGTGCTATTCATAGCTTGCTTTGGCCGGTACCACAGCGCATACGCCAGGGCCAACACCGCCAAGATGGGCAGCCCCACCAGCAGCGTGAGCTTGAACATGGGCGTGAAGTAAGTGGTGATCAGCACCGCCAGCATCAGGCCCGCGCCCAGCAGCGTGAACCACGGGAAGCCCCACATGCGAAAGCGTAACGGGCCACGGCCTTCGGCCACCCAGGTGCGGCGGAAGAAGAAGTGCGTCACAAAAATCATGAACCAGGTGAAGATGGCGCCGAACATCGACAAGGCCATCATCAACCCGAATGATTGCTCTGGCGCCACCACGCTCAGCACCGTGGCAATGGCAATGCCCACACACGACATGGCCAGCGCCTTGACCGGCACGCCGTTGCGGCCCACTTCACCCACGCTGGCCGGTGCAAAGCCGGCGCGCGACAGGCTGAACATCATGCGGGTGGCGATGTAGAGCAAGCTGTTCATGGCCGACAGCGCGGCAATCAGCACCACGAAGTTGATGACGGCTGCCGCACCGGGAATGCCGATGATTTCCATCACCTTGACGAACGGGCTTTTGCCGGCGCTGGTGGCGTTCCACGGCACGATGGCCAGCATCAGCGCAATCGCCACCATGTAGAACAGCACCAGGCGCACGATGGTGGCGCGGAAGGCGCTGGCCACGGCGCGCTCTGGGTCTTTGGCTTCACCGGCGGCTACGGCAATGGTCTCGATGCTCATGTAGCTGAAGATCGCCACCACCACCGCCACCCACGTGCCCCAAACGCCTTTGGGGAAGAAGCCGCCTTGGGCCGAGTAGTTGAAGAAGCCCACACCTTCTGGCTGCGTGCCAAACACCACGTACGAGCCAATCAAGATGAACAACACAATCGCCACGATCTTCACCATGGAGAAGCTGTACTCGACCACACCAAAGGCCTTCACACTCATGGCATTGATGGCCACCAGCGCCACTGAGAACAGTACCACCCACATCCACTGCGGGGTGTCCGGGTACCAGTAGGCCATGTACACGCCCACGGCGGTGACCTCGGTGCCCACGGCCAGCACCACGCAGGCCCAGTAGACGTAGCGCACCAAGAAGCCGGCCCAGGGCGCGATGTAGTGCTCGGCATAGGCGCCGAACGAGCCCGAGGTTGGGTGGGCCACGGTCATCTCGGCCAGGCAGCCCATCAGCAGCAACGCGATCACGCCGCCGATGGCGTAGCTGATGAGCACGCTGGGCCCGGCCAGGCCAATGGCGAAGCCGCTGCCCAGGAACAGGCCGGTGCCGATGGCGCCGCCAATGGCGATCATCGCCATCTGGCCGGAGGTGAGTTGTTTTTGCAGACCTTTTTCGCGGTCGGCGATGTGTTGGAAGTCGCGCATGTTTTGTCTCGTAAGGGTTTTGATGGCCGAAGCCTTTTGGGGAGCGGAAACGAAATGGAAACGCCAGGCGATAGCCCGCCCGCCGCGCCTGCAGAGGCGCAGTTATCTTCAGCTAACGGGTAGAAACAAAACGGGCCAGTTGGTGGTCTACCAACTGGCCCGTGTGTGTTTTAAGCTTTCTTTTCGGGGATCACGGCGTAAGCCACGATCTCCATTTTCATGCCTGGCACCACCAAGCCCGAAACGCCCATGCTGGAGCGGTTGGGGTAGGGCGCTTCAAAGAACTCGCGGTACACCGCGTCGATGGCCTTCATGTCTTGCACGTCGGTCATGTAGATCAGCACCTGCGTCACATCTTGCAGGCCGCCGCCGGCAGCGACGACGGCGTTCTTCAAGTTGGTGAAGGTGATGCGCGCCTGCTCTTCAATGGCGCCGGTGTGGATGGTGCCGTCCTGGCGCACGGGGCCATGCGCGGTGAACAACAAGTTCGAAGCTTGCATGGAGGCTTTGACCGCCCACGAGAAGGGCTGGCTGAGCGGGGGCAAACCGACGTCGATGACTTCTTTCATACGGGTTCCGTACTGGCGTTAACGAGATTGATGCTTTACAGAACCGAGGCCACAGCGCGGGCCACGTACTCGACATTGCTGGTCGTCAGGCCCGACATACACATGCGGCCCGAGCCCACCAGGTACACCGCGTGTTCGTCGCGCAGGCGTGCCACTTGTGCGGGGTTCAAGCCGGTGTACGTGAACATGCCACGTTGTTGCACGAAGTAGTCGAAGTTGCGGCGGCCCTGGAACTTCTCGTTCAGCACGGCGTGCAACTGCGCACGCATGGCTTTGATGCGGTCGCGCATGGTGGCCAATTCGGCTTCCCACGAGGCGAACAACGCTGGGTCTTTGAGCACACGCGTGACGATGCGGCCACCATGCGTAGGCGGCGTGGAGTAGTTGCGGCGCACGGTGGCCTTCAACTGGCCCAGCACCACGGCAGCGGCGGCGGCATCGGCACAGACCACGCTCAAGCCACCACAACGTTCGCCATACAGCGAGAAGTTTTTCGAGAACGAGTTGGCCACGAAGAACTGGATGCCGGCATCGGCCAGGGCATGCAGCGCAAACGCGTCTTCGGTCAGGCCATCGCCAAAACCTTGGTAGGCCATGTCGACAAAGGGGATCAGGCCACGCGCTTGGATCACGGGGATCAGCGCCTGCCATTGCGCGGCCGACAAGTCCACACCCGTGGGGTTGTGGCAGCTCGCGTGCAGCAGCACCACGCTGTTGCGCGGCAGCTTGTCGAGCGTGGCCAGCATGTCGTCAAAACGCAGGCCACCGGTGGCTGCGTTGTAGTAAGGGTAGGTGTGCACCTTCAGGCCAGCGCCTTCAAACAGGGCCACGTGGTTTTCCCAGGTCGGGTCGCTCACCCACACATCGGCTTCGGGGAAGTATTGGCGCAAGAAGTCTGCCCCTACCTTCAACGCGCCCGAGCCACCCAGGCTTTGCATGGTGGCGATGCGGCCGCTCTTCACGGCTTCGTGCTCAGCGCCGAACACCAGTTTTTGCACGGCTTCGCGGTAGTCGCCCATGCCTTCGATGGGCAGGTAAGAGCGCGGGCCGATTTCGGCCAGCATGGCCGACTCGGCCTTGCGTACGGCGTCCATCACCGGCAGCTTGCCGTTGTCGTCGAAGTAGATGCCGATGCTCAGGCTGACCTTGTTGGTGCGCTCATCCTTTTGGAAGGCTTCCATCAACGACAGGATGGGGTCGCCAGCGTAGGCGGGCACGTGGGAGAACAGGTTGGTGTGTGGCGTGGTCATGGCAGTGGGTTTCAAGGATGAACGGGTGGGCATGCGCGGGCTTGTGAGTCACCTCAATGAGCGGTGCTCCAAGGCCTGGATAGACCTGAAGTCGTGGCCGAGAAGCCGCGCAATGTCATATTTTTATCACGATTTATGCGCTGTATCTACAAAATACTTGTATGTTTGCCCTATGGTGGTTCATTATTGGATTGATATTCTGTCATTCAGATTTTTATTGGAATTTTTATGCGCGTGGAGACCGACGAAATTGATCGCCAATTGCTCACAGCCTTGCAGGACAACGCAAGACTGACCAGCGCTGAGCTGGCGCAGATGACCGGGCTGTCGCAGTCGCCATGCTGGCGCCGCGTCAAGCGTATGGAGGAAAGCGGCCTGATCAAGGGCTACCAGGCCCGCTTGGACCGGCGTGCGTTGGGCTACGGTGTCAACGCGTTTGTGATGGTGGGCATCGACCACCAGGACGCGGTGTCGTCGCGTGCCTTTGAAGAGGCCGTGCGGGCGATACCCGAGGTCGTGCTGTTTCACGGCATTTCGGGGCCAGCGGACTTCATGCTGCTGGTGGTGGCGCGCGACCTGGATGCGTATTCCGAGCTGCTGCAAAAACGCTTGCACCGGCTGCCGGGGGTGAAGCAATTGCAGACGTATTTTTCGCTGCAGGAGTTCAAGGGGTTTGGCGGCTTGCCGATTCCCGAGTCGCCATAGCCGCGTTTAGCCGCTTTTTGCGGTCAAAGAAAGAAGCCATAGGCCTACATGCTTTTACATCCTGCGCGGCGGCTGATTTGGCGTGCGGCGGTAGCATGCGGATAAGGCCTTGCGCCCACCTCTTTCATCACTGCATTCTTTGAAACTTATGTCGCACACCTCTCAAAACTTCTTGATGTCGTCTCTGCGCCCGGTGTTGGCGTGCGGCGCATTGGCGTTGATGGCGGGCTGTAGCACCGTGGGCTTGGGCACGGGAACGGGCCCCGACGCGCAACCTACCGTGCCTATTGCACCGCAGCGTCAACCGGAGCTTGCCGCCTTCAGTTCCCCTCTGAGCGGCGCTGCCGAAGTGCCGCCGGTGGGCACCAACGGCATGGGACAGATCGATGCCGTGTTGAACCGCAGCACCAACTTGCTGCGCTACCGCCTCACATTCAGTGGGCTCAGTGGCCCGGCCACCGCAGCACACTTTCATGGGCCTGCGGCTGAAGGCGTCAACGCTGCCGTGGTGGTGCCGATTCGCGGCCCGTACAAGAGCCCGCTGGACGGCAGCGCTACGCTGACGCCCGCGCAGGCTGCGGATCTGTTGGCCGGCCGCTGGTACGTCAACATCCACACCGCGTTGCGACCCAATGGCGAACTGCGCGGGCAGTTGATCCTGCGGCAGTAGATCATTGGTGTTTGCCGTGATGCTTTGTCTGTCCTTGTCCTGGCTCGAGGCTCCGGGCTAGGATCAAGCCGCACCCTGCACAGGGCGGTGTTTGCTTAGGAGTGTTATGGAATACAAAGACTACTACGCGATCATGGGGCTGAAGCGGGACGCCAGTGGCGACGACATCCGCAAGGCCTACCGGCGTCTGGCGCGCAAGTACCACCCGGATGTCAGCAAAGAGGCTGATGCCGAAGCGCGCTTCAAAGAGGTCGGCGAGGCTTACGAAGTTCTCAAAGACACAGAAAAACGTGCGGCCTACGATCAATTGGGCAGCGACTGGCAGGCGGGCCAGGACTTCCGCCCGCCGCCGGGTCATCCGGGGCATCAGGGTTTTGCCAAGCGACCTGGCCAAGCGCGGCAGCACGCCGGTGGCCAAGCCGGACCGGACTTCGGCGGCCACACCTTTGGTGATGGCGATGAAGATTACAGCGACTTTTTCGAGACGCTGTTTCGTAGCCGCACACAAGCCGAGGGCGCGCGGCGCGAAGGTTTTCATGCGCATGGGCAAGACCAGCACGCCAGCATTCAGATCGACCTGGAGGACGCCTACCACGGCGCCAAGCGCAGTCTGAGCTTGCGGTTTCCGCAGCACCAAGCCGATGGCACGGTGAGCAGCACCGAGCGGGTGATTGAGTTCAGCATCCCCAAAGGCGTGCGTGCCGGACAAAACATTCGGCTGGCCGGGCAGGGGGCGCCGAGTATCGGTGACGGCAAGCCGGGCGACCTGTATCTGGAAGTTGAGTTTCTGCCGCACGCGCGCTACCGCGTGGAGGTGCGCGACGTCTACATGGACTTGCCGGTGGCACCGTGGGAAGCGGCGCTTGGTGCGCAGGTGGAAGTGCGGTTGCCCACAGGCGTGACCGTGGAGGTCACCGTGCCGGCCGCATCGTCTGCCGGGCGCAAGCTGCGCCTGAAGGGGCGCGGCATTCCGGGCTCATCGTCCACCACCGAGGCGGGCGACTTCTATCTCGTGTTGCAAGTAGTGCTGCCGCCGGCCAACACAGACGCGGCGCGCGCAGCCTATGCCGACATGGCGAGCAAGTTTGCCGATTTTCGCCCCAGGGCTCACTTGGAGGAGACATCATGAGCAGCCCACAACATTCCGGCGCAACGCTACAGGTGTCGGCGGTCATTTTGGAAGAACATGGCGACTTCAGCTTGGACGAGTTGTGCCATGCCTGTGGTGCGGCGCAAGCGCAATTGGTGGAACTGGTGGAAGAGTCGCTGATCACCCCGAGCGGCGCTACACCTAGCGCCAAGCCTGCCGAATGGCGCTTCAGCGGTGTGCACGTACAGCGCGCTTACGTGGCCGTGCGCCTGCAGCGCGACCTGGGCGTGAACGCGGCGGGTGCGGCGCTGGCACTGCAGTTGATGGAAGAGATCGACGCACTCCACGGCAAGCTGCGTGCGGCTGGGCACCGGCTGTGACGCGTTCTTTTTGACGCGCTGACAGGGCAGAGTTGCCAGCTCGGCGCTGGGCTGTTTTCAGCCCGGTGCGGCGCACTGGCATTGCCCTTGGCCTACACTGCCCGCATTCATTAGGTGGGAGCTGTTGTGCTGGTATTGGGAATCGAGTCTTCGTGTGACGAAACAGGTGTGGCGCTGGTGCGTGCCGAAGGCCAAGCCGTGCCAAAACTCTTGTCGCACGCGCTGCACAGCCAGATCGCCATGCACCAAGCCTATGGCGGCGTGGTGCCCGAACTCGCCAGTCGCGACCACATCCGCCGCGTGTTGCCGCTCACCACGCAGGTGCTGACCGAGGCCGGCCAAATCCTGGAAGACATCGACGTGGTGGCCTACACGCGTGGGCCCGGCTTGGCGGGTGCATTGTTGGTGGGCTCCGGCGTGGCCTGTGCGCTGGGCGCGGCATTGGGGCGACCTGTTTTGGGTCTGCACCATCTGGAAGGCCATTTACTCTCGCCGTTTTTGAGTGCCGACCCGCCAGAGTTTCCGTTCGTGGCGCTATTGGTGTCTGGCGGTCATACTCAATTGATGCGTGTGACCGGTGTGGGCGAATACAGCATTCTGGGCGAAACCATTGACGACGCGGCGGGCGAGGCGTTTGACAAATCCGCCAAGATGCTTGGCCTGGGTTATCCTGGCGGCCCGGCCTTGGCGCGCCTGGCCGAGCAGGGTGACGGTGCAGCCTTCAAACTGCCACGTCCGCTGCTGCACAGCCACAACCTCGACTTCTCTTTTGCCGGCCTGAAAACAGCCGTGATGACACAAGCGCAAAAGTTGGGCGACACACTTGATGCGCGCCGCGCCGACTTGGCCGCCAGCACGCAGGCGGCCATCGTCGAAGTGCTGCTGAAGAAGTCGATGGCCGCACTCAAGGAAACCGGTTTGCGCCGCTTGGTGGTGGCCGGTGGCGTGGGCGCCAACCACATGCTGCGCAGCCAGCTCAACGCCGCGTGTGCCAAGGCTGGCGTGCGTGTGCACTACCCCGAACTGCACCTGTGTACTGACAACGGCGCCATGATCGCCATGGCGGGTGCCATGCGCTTGCAGTCGGGTCTGCAAGAAGCGAGTTTTGACTACGCTTTTGACGTCAAACCGCGCTGGCCTTTGGACGCGCTGGCACAAACCACCTGACCCTTTTGGGGTAAAGAAAAAGCCACCGCGAAGCCAGTGGCTCCGGGGTGGCTTGTTCGCAAAAACTACAAGCTAGACGTGAAGCTTTTTAGTTGATGGTCAACGTCGACACGTTGCTCACGGGCACTTTCTTGCCCAGCTTGAGCGTCAACACGCCGTGTTCCAACTTGGCTTCGCTGGTGGCGGTGTCGATGTCCTGTGGCAGCTCGTAGGCAGCCTTGTATTGGCGTGCGGCGTCGGCCTTGGTTTCAATGCGTACGACGCTACCTTCAATGCCAATGACGAGTTGGTCTTTGGCGATGCCGGGCACATCAAACGACAGGGTGACAGACTGCTCGTCCTGGCTCACGCTGGTGGCCTTTTGTTGGTTCAGAGATTGATCCAGAAAACGATCCAACGAACGCAATGCGTTCAGGTGGGCAGAGCGGCGGAAGGCGGCGGGCGATGCGGAAGCGATAAACATGACAGAAACTCCTAGTGGGTACACTGCGCGGCTTTCACAGTGATCGCCGCATGGACCATAACTAGGTGCGTGCCCAGGCAATTCAAGGGAATTTAAATGAAGTTTTTGTTTCGCCGTCAGGTCTTGAAATCTCTTACAGCGGCGCTATTTGCGCCCGCTTTGGCCGGTGCGCAGTCGCCTTCTGGTGCCCCCATCAAGCTGGCCGTGATTGAAGGATTGAGCGGCCCGTTCGGCAACACCGGCGAGGCCGTAGTGCGCAACCTGCACTGGGCGATTGAGCGCGTGAACGCGCGTGGCGGCGTGAAGTTGCCTGGTGCGCTAGGGGGAAGTCGTCCGTTGACGCTGGTGCGTTACGACAGCAAAGGCCAGAACGAAGAAGCCTTGTTGGCCCTGCGCGCGGCCATCGACGACGGCGTGCGTTTCATCGCCCAAGGCAACAGCTCGGCGACGGCCGCGGTGCTGGTCGATGCCATCAACAAACACAACGAACGCGAGCCCGACAAACGCGTGCTTTACTTCAACTACGGCGCCACCGACCCGGCACTCACCAACGAGAAATGCAGCTTCTGGCATTTCCGCTTTGATGCCCACGTCGACATGCGCATGGCCGCGTTGATGGGCGCGCTGCGTGAAGATAAATCGGTGGCCAGCGTGTACATCATTGGCCAGGATTACAGCTTCGGCCACATCGTTTCGCGGGAAGCCAAAACGCAACTGGCTGCGGTGCGGCCGGACGTCAAAGTGGTGGGCGATGAACTGCACCCTCTGGGCCGGGTGAAGGACTTCATTCCCTACGCCACCAAGATCAAAGCCAGCGGCGCACAAGCCGTGATCACCGGCAACTGGGGCAACGATTTGACCCTGCTGGTACGCGCGGCCAAAGACGTGGGTTTCACGGGCAAGTTCTACACCTTCTACGGCAACGCCTTGGGCGCGCCAGCGGCCATTGGCGAAGCTGGTGTGGGCAAGGTGATTGCGGTGGCCGACTGGCTGCCCAACGTGCCCACGGCGCAGAGCGAAGCGTTCTACCAGTCTTTCCGCAAACGCTTTCCGAACCCGGCCGACGACTACGTGCACATGCGGCTGCAGTTGCTGGTGGAAACCTTGGCGCAGAGCATCGAGCGCGCAGGCAATTTAGAGGCTGTGGCGGTGGGCACACAGATGGAGCAGGCCAAGGTCAGCCTGTCTGGCCAAAACGGCTACATGCGCGCCACCGACCACCAGTTTCAGCAGCAACTGGCGGTCGGTTTGATGGATCGCCAAGGCACACCGGGTGTGAAGTTTGATGTGGAAGGATCGGGCTACGGCTTCCGCGTGATCCGGCAAATCAGCCCGACCGATGCAGAGATGCCGACCACCTGCAAGATGGTGCGGCCTACTTAACGTTGTTCGTTACGTGTAGCCAGCGCAAGCCCCGGCTCGTCAGGTATAGCCGGCGCAAGCACCAGCGTTAGGCCGGCCCTTGCATTCGCGCGTCAAACGTTTGTCGCGCTGCTTCTGGGTTTCGCCCGTGTCGTCAATGAACTTGGGCTTGGCGACTTTTTTCTTCGGCGCTGGCGTGGTGCTTTTGGGCTTGGCCTCGGTTGCCAAGGCGGGGTAGGGCATCACTACCGCTAGGCTGAAGAGGCATGCTGCAAGCGCTTGTACGGCGCGGCTGAAGACCTGCTGGTGGCGTGGCGAAGCTGGCATGGCTGACTCCTGTGGCGATGGCCTCATCGATGGCCTCATACATCGTACGCCGCGATCTTGTGTTGATTCATCCCTATCTTTGAGCTGAGGTGGGCCTGTGTCCATTAGCATGGAGGGCTAGCTTCAACACACGACCCGAAATCGCCATGCGCCAAGCCATCCAAAATCTCGAAGAATCCAAGATCCGTGAAGTTGCCAATGCCGGCATGGGGCGCAGCGATGTGTTGCCGTTCTGGTTTGGCGAGAGCGACGAGGTCACGCCCGAATTCATTCGCCAAGCGGCGATTGATTCGCTGCAGAGCGGCGAAACCTTCTACTCGCACAACCTCGGCTTGCCGGCCTTGCGTGAAGCCGTGTCGGCCTACATGAGTGCTATGCACGCCCCGATTGGTGCGGAGCGCATAGCCATCACCTCAGGTGGCGTGAACGCGCTGATGCTGGCGATGGAGATGCTGATCGACGCGGGTGACGACGTGGTCGCCGTCACGCCGGTGTGGCCCAACCTTACGGCGCAGCCGTTGATCATGGGTGCCAAGCTGCGCTGCGTTCCACTCAAGCCTGTGGCATCGGGCCCGGACAAAGGCGCCTGGTCGCTTGACATGGCGGCGCTGCTCTCCGCCATCACGCCGCAAACCAAGCTGCTGATCATTAACGCACCCAACAATCCCACCGGCTGGACGCTGACGCGCGAAGAGCAGCAAACCATCGTCGCCCACTGCCGCAACACCGGCACCTGGATCTTGGCTGATGAGGTGTACGAACGCCTGTACTACGAGCCCACTGCCAATAGCTGTGCACCGAGCTTTCTGGACGTGACCGTACCCGAAGACCGACTGGTGGTGGTGCAGAGCTTTTCGAAAAGCTTCTTGATGACCGGCTGGCGCCTGGGCTGGCTGGTGATGCCGCCGAGTATGACGCACCACATGGGCAAACTGGTCGAGTTCAACACCTCGTGCGCCAGCGTTTTTACCCAGCGCGCCGGCATTGTGGCGCTGCAACGCACGGCCGACGTCACGCCGCGCGTGGTCGCGCATCTGAAGGCCTGCCGCGACACCTTGGTGCCGCTGCTTCAGGCGCTGCCGGGGGTAGAGGTGGCATCGGCCAAAGGTGGCATGTATGCCTTCTTCCGCATGGCTGGTTTTGATGATTCGTTGACCGTGGCCAAGCGCCTGGTGGCCGAGGCCGGCATCGGCCTGGCGCCTGGTAACGCCTTTGCCCCCGAGGCGCAAGGATGGCTGCGTTGGTGTTTTGCATCGAAGGACCTACAACGACTGCACGCGGGCGTAGAACGGCTGAAAAAGTGGGCTACAATCGAAAACCTGCAGCGATAAAGTTAAATTTTTGGTTGCGGTGCAGATTCAGATTGCGGTTTGAATCGAAGCGGTTTCAGAAAAGCTTGTTTTTGCATGCTATAATCTGAGGCTTGAAACGCGGGAATAGCTCAGTTGGTAGAGCGCAACCTTGCCAAGGTTGAGGTCGAGAGTTCGAGACTCTTTTCCCGCTCCAAATTCCAAAAAGGGAAGCCGCAAGCTTCCCTTTTTCATTCAGAGATTCGAAGAAAGATTTTGGCGCGATAACAAAGCGGTTATGTACCGGATTGCAAATCCGAGTAGGTCGGTTCGACTCCGGCTCGCGCCTCCAAAAAATGAGCAGCCCCGCTGACACCTTGTGTTGGCGGGGCTGTTTTTTCGCGAAGCCCAGACTTTGGGTCAGCGTTGCCTCGATGGTGAAATTGGTAGACACAGCGGACTTAAAATCCGCCGCTTACCCGTGAGGGGGCGTACCGGTTCGACCCCGGTTCGAGGCACCACATGCGGATCTCAAGCTGATCTTGCAAACCCTGCTGCAGGAATTCCCTGTGCAGTGTCTAAATCTTTCCAAAAAGCGCCTAATATCCGAACATGGCACGCTATAACGCCCCTTTTGAGATCCATGTGCACGGACAAGTCCAGTTGCGCCCTGATGTGACGTTCGACCAGATTCAGGACGCGCTGAAACCGTTGTGGAAATACGCTGGCGCGCGTTCGCTGGCTGATGGTGCGCGCAGTTCTTATGAGGAAGAGCCGGGCATCAAGTTCGACACGGCCGACCACACGCTGCAAATGTGCTGGACGGTGCCGGGCGACGAAGACTTCAAGCAAGCGCTTGATGAAATGTGCATGAGCTTGAACGAGCTCAGCGCGCTGGGCGCGCCGCTAGAAGTCACGTTCTACGACGCCGACTTTGACGAAGAAGAAGCCAACCCCGACGACGAGTCGCGCGACGACTTCATGATGCTGTTTGTCGGCCCGAACCCGGCCGCCATCATGCAAGCCCAGCGCGATCTGCTGGTGCAAGACGTCATCAACATGATGGAGCGCCACTTTGACGGCGCCGAGTTAGGTGGTGTGGTGGCCGAGATCGACAAGCTGTTCTCACAACGCTTTGACGCGCTGGTGAACTCGCTGGAGATTGGCAAACCGCCTCGCGGCCCTGGCGGTGGTTCTGGCCATGGTGGTGGCCGCCGCCCACGCCACCTGCACTAAAGGCTGTCGAAAAACTACTGCGGAGGTCATCTGCAACGTTGCCCGGTGCTCGGAATCCTCACGTACCTGAAGTACGTTCCGGTTCCTGCGCGCCGTGCGCCTAGCAGCTAACCTTCCTCGCTACGTTTTTCAACAGCCTTCCCGGCCGCAGCTATTCACAACCGGTCGGCTCAGGTCGCCCAGTGTGTTGCATCTTCCGTTTGAAAATCTAACCAACGCCGTGCTGCTGCCTGCAGCACCGCCGTTTCACCCGTTGTCACCAACTGCACCCGGCCAGGCCCGGCCGGTGCCAGCATCTGGGCTGCCTCCAGCAGTTGCTGTGTACGCCGCGCTACCGGTTCGCCGGTCGACAAAATTTGCACTTCCGGCCCCACCAAAGCTTGCAACGGCGCCTGCGCAAAGATGTAGTGGGTGCAGCCCAGCACTAACGTGTCGATTTCGCCGGGGCTTGAGCCGAACCTGCCCATAGCGCTGATGTACTTCGCGCACAGCGCTACGGTTTTTGACTCGTCTTCTGAGAGCACGCTGCGGCTGATGGCATCGGCCAAGCCATCACACGGTTGCACGATGAACTCGGCTTGTTCTTGCAGGCTGCGGTGCAGCGCATCGAACTTGGCACTGGTGACGGTGCCGCGTGTGCCGATGACACCCACACGTTTGGTCTTGCTCGTGAGCGCTGCGGGCTTGAGCCCAGGCTCTACGCCCACAATGATCAAGTCTGGGTGCTCAGCCCGAATCTGCGCCACGGCCGCCATAGTGGCCGTGTTGCAGGCGATCACCAAAGCCTTGATGCCGTAGACCTCGCGCAAATAAGCCGTGATAGCGCGCGCACGGCCCACCACATAGGCCTCACCGCGCTCACCATAGGGCGCGTGGCCCGCATCGTCCAGGTAAACAAAATGCTCGGAAGGCAGGGCGGTCTGCAGCGCTTGTAGAACGCTCAGGCCGCCGATGCTGCTGTCAAAAACACCAACCGGTGAGGTTGGTGTTTTTGACGATCCGATTGACTGCGTTGGACTCAAGCAGCCGCCACCTCAATGCCCTTGAACTCGCCCGTGGCAATGCGCTTTTCCCATTCGGCCGGGCCGGTGATATGGGCGCTCGTGCCGCCCGCGTCCACAGCCACGGTCACGGGCATGTCGACCACGTCGAACTCGTAGATGGCTTCCATGCCCAGGTCGGCAAAGCCCACCACCTTGGCGGTCTTGATAGCCTTGCTGACCAGGTAGGCGGCGCCGCCCACGGCCATCAGGTAGGCACTCTTGTGCTTCTTGATGGCTTCGATGGCGACCGGGCCGCGCTCGGACTTGCCGATCATCGAGATCAGGCCGGTCTCGGCCAGCATCATTTCGGTGAAGCCGTCCATGCGCGTGGCGGTGGTCGGGCCTGCGGGGCCCACGGCTTCGTCACGCACCGGGTCGACCGGGCCGACGTAGTAGATCACGCGGTTGGTGAAGTCCACCGGCAGCTTCTCGCCCTTGGCCAACATGCCCTGGATGCGCTTGTGCGCGGCGTCACGGCCGGTGAGCATCTTGCCGTTCAGCAGCAGTGTGTCGCCGGGTTTCCAGCTCGCCACTTCTTCCTTGGTCAAGGTGTTCAGATCGACCTTTTTGCTCTTGTTGTAGTCGGGCGTCCAGTTCACCTGCGGCCACAAGTCCAGCGATGGTGGGTCGAGGTAGACCGGGCCGCTGCCGTCCATCACGAAGTGGGCGTGGCGCGTGGCGGCGCAGTTGGGGATCATCGCCACCGGCTTGCTGGCCGCGTGGGTCGGGTACATCTGGATCTTCACGTCCAGCACCGTGGTCAGGCCGCCCAGGCCTTGTGCGCCGATGCCCAGGGCGTTGACTTTTTCATACAGCTCGATGCGCAGGGCTTCAACCTTGGTCAGCTCGGCCCCCGATGCCTTCTTGGCCTGCAGCTCGTACATGTCGAGGTCGTCCATCAGGCTTTCCTTGGCCATCAGCACGGCCTTTTCAGCGGTGCCGCCAATGCCGATGCCGAGCATGCCGGGTGGGCACCAGCCGGCGCCCATCGTTGGCACGGTCTTCAGCACCCAGTCGACAATGCTGTCGCCGGGGTTGAGCATGACCATCTTGCTCTTGTTCTCGCTGCCGCCGCCCTTGGCTGCGACGGTGATGTCCACTTTGTTGCCGGGCACGATCTCGGTGAAGATCACCGCAGGCGTGTTGTCCTTGGTGTTCTTGCGGTCGAAGTGCGGATCGGCCACCACGCTGGCGCGCAGCGTGTTGTCCGGGTGGTTGTAGCCACGGCGTACACCTTCGTTGATGGCGTCGTCCAGGCTACCGGTAAAGCCTTCCCAGCGCACGTCCATGCCCACTTTCAAGAACACGTTGACGATGCCGGTGTCCTGGCAGATCGGGCGCTGGCCGGTCGCGCTCATCTTGCTGTTTGTGAGGATTTGCGCAATCGCATCCTTGGCCGCCGGGCTTTGCTCACGCGCGTAGGCACGCGCCAGGTGGGCGATGTAGTCGGTGGGGTGGTAGTAGCTGATGTACTGCAGGGCTGCAGCAACCGATTCAATCAGGTCGTCTTGCTTGATGGAGGTGGTCATGGCGCACTCGTGGGTGTGTAGTTATAGGAAACCCTGCAATTATCGCCCCGTGTGTGGCGGCCGTGCGTCAGCGTGTCGGGAGTCCGAGCGCCATAATCGCCTGTTTGTTTTTATTTGTAACAACAACTAATTGAGGGGCAAAAACAAAATGTCGATTGCGAATTTGAAAGTGAGCACACGGCTCAGCGCCGGTTTTGGCGGCATGTTCGTCTTGCTGGCCGTGGCCATCGGTCTGGCCATGCACAGCCACAGTGGCGATGGTGCGTTGAGCCCGGCCAGCACACGCGCGTGGCTGTGGACGCTGGGTGCCGTGGGCCTTCTGTACGCCGTGGGCTGTGTCTACGGCTTGGTGCGCAGCATTGTGGTGCCGCTGGACGAAGCCATTTTGATCGCCGAGACCGTGGCCGCCGGTGACTTGAGCCAAGACTTCGTGACCGAGCGCGGTGGCGAATTCGGCCGCCTGCTGGCGGCGCTGGGCAACATGGAAGACACCTTGACCGAAGTGGTGGGCCGCATCAAGGAGTCCACCGATTCCATCACCGTGGCCTCGCGCGACATTGCCGACGGCAATAGCAACCTCTCGCAACGCACCGAAGAACAAGCCGGCGCCTTGGAGCAAACCGCGTCGAGCATGGAGCAACTGACGGCTACGGTGAAGCAAACCGCCGAACGCGCGCGCTCTGCCAGCGGCCTGGCGGTGAATGCCTCGGGCATTGCCGAGCGCGGCGGGGCGGTGGTGGGCGACGTGGTGTTGACCATGAATGCCATCAGCGCCAGTTCCAAGCGCATTGTCGACATCATCGAAGTGATCGAAGGCATTGCCTTCCAGACCAACATCCTGGCGCTGAATGCGGCGGTAGAAGCCGCACGCGCGGGCGAGCAAGGCCGAGGCTTTGCCGTGGTCGCCAGCGAAGTGCGCAGCCTGGCGCAGCGCAGTGCCGAGGCCGCCAAAGAGATCAAGAGCTTGATTGGCGACTCGGTCGACCAGGTGCAAAGCGGCTCCACCCTGGTGGCGCAGGCTGGGGCCACCATGCAGGAAATCGTGCAGTCGGTGCAGAGCGTGACAGTGATGCTGGGCGAGATCTCTGAAGCCACCGCGCAGCAGAGCAGCGGCATTGACCATGTGAACCACGCTGTGGTGCAAATGGAGTCGGGCACGCAGCAAAACGCGTCGCTGGTGCAACAGGCGGCCACGGCGGCCCAGGCGCTTTCAGTGCAAGCCAACCAACTGCAAACCGTGGTGGACGAGTTCAAGCTCGACTGATTTGCGGGTGGGGTGCCCCTGTTGGCTAGCGGGTCAAGCCGCTGGTGCGCAGCGTAAAGATGAGAATTGCTATCATTTGACTTTGCGCATGGGGAGCCACCCCGTGCTTCATTGTTTGATAGGACTCCTGCACTCATGAACACCCGCACCGAACGCGACACCTTTGGCCCCATCGAAGTCCCGAGCAACCAACTCTGGGGCGCCCAAACCCAGCGTTCGCTGCAAAACTTCGACATCTCTGGCGAGCAGCAGCCGCGCGAAATCATTCATGCGCTGGCGCTGGTGAAACGTGCCTCGGCCGTGGTGAACCAGGCCCTGGGCCTGCAAGACGCGAAGAAGACCGAGGCCATCGTGGCCGCAGCCGATGAAGTGATTGCCGGCAAGCATCCCAGCGAGTTTCCGCTGGTGGTGTGGCAAACCGGCTCGGGCACGCAAACCAACATGAACGTCAACGAAGTGTTGGCCAACCGTGCCAGCGAGATCCTGGGCGGCGAGCGCGGCGAAGGCCGCATCGTGCACCCGAACGACGATGTGAACCGCAGCCAGTCCAGCAACGACGTATTCCCCACCGCCATGCACGTGGCCGCTGTGCAGGCACTGCAGCACAAGCTACTGCCGGCCATCGCCAAGCTGCGCGCCACGCTGGCGCAAAAGGCCAAGGACTTTGACGGCATCGTGAAGATTGGTCGCACCCATTTGCAAGACGCCACGCCGCTCACGCTAGGCCAAGAATTCTCGGGCTACGTCGCGCAGCTTGACCACGCCGAGCGCCACGTGCGCGCCGCGCTGCCGCACCTGTGTGAACTGGCGCTCGGCGGCACCGCCGTCGGCACCGGCCTGAACGCACCCAAGGGCTACGCCGAACAAGCCGCCGCAGAATTGGCACGCCTTACCGGTCTGCCGTTCGTCACCGCACCCAACAAGTTCGAAGCCCTGGCCTCGTGCGACGGCCTGGTGCACGCACACGGCGCCTTGAAGACCTTGGCCGCCAGCATGATGAAGATCGCCAACGACGTGCGTTGGCTCGCCAGCGGCCCGCGCAGCGGCATTGGCGAACTCAGCATTCCCGAGAACGAACCCGGCTCCAGCATCATGCCCGGCAAGGTCAACCCCACGCAGAGCGAAGCCGTCACCATGCTGGCCGCGCAAGTGTTTGGCAACGACGTGGCCATCAACTTCGGTGGTGCCTCGGGCAACTTCGAGCTCAACGTGTTCCGCCCCATGGTGGCGCACAACTTCCTGCAGAGCGTGCGCCTGTTGGCCGACGGCATGGTCAGCTTCAACGACCAATGCGCCGTGGGTATCGAGCCCAACCTGGCGCGCATCACCGAGCTGGTTGACCGCTCGCTGATGTTGGTGACCGCGCTCAACACCCACATCGGCTACGACAAGGCCGCCTACATCGCCAAGAAGGCGCACAAGGAAGGCACGAGCCTGCGGGAAGCGGCCGTGGCGTCAGGCCATGTGACGGGTGAACAGTTTGACCAATGGGTGGTGCCGGGCAACATGGTCGGCCGCTGACCGTAGCCGGTCTTTGACCTTACCGCTGTCCCGTCGCCATGCCCGCCAGCGCGGTTTCATCGCCGCTGCTCAATAGCTTTCGCGAAAGCTACCGCGACCTGCTGTGCTATTTGCGGCACCACAGTGCGTCGGCCGAAGACGCACACGATGCCGCGCACGACACCTGGTTGCGCCTGGCCGAACTGGCGCGGCAAGGCCACGCGCCGGTGTTGTGCAACGACGGCGAGGCGCGCGCCTATCTGTTCACCATCGCGCGCAACCTGCTGACCGACCGTCAGCGGCACAACACGCTGGTGTTGCGCCACGCCAGCCAGCCTGTGGCCAGCGAACCTGTGACACCAGACGCCGCCGATGCTGCCATGTACCGCCAAGCGGTACAGGCGGTGGACCGTGCGCTGGTCAACATGCCGGAACGTGCGCGCCAGGTGTTCATCCGCAACCGTGTGCATGGCGAAGAGCAGGGCGTGCTGGCGGCTGAGTTTGGGGTGTCGCGCAACATGATCGAGCGCGACATGATGCTGGCCATGGACCACGTGCAGCGGGCCCTGGAGCAATGGGCTGGTGTGGCAGAGGTTGCCGGTGTGGCGGGTGTGCTCAAAAGCACGTCGCCACGCCGCCGCGCGTTGGCCAGCCTGCTGGGCGTGGCCGGCCTGGCCGCAGGCGGCACGATGGGTTGGCGCTTGTGGCGCACGCTGGTGCCGCAATGGCAGCAGGTGGTGGTCAACAGCTTGCGGCCGCCGCAGCGTTCGACGTTGCCTGATGGCAGCGGGCTCACGCTGGATGCACAAAGCCGCGCCGTCGTCACTTACTCCGCAGCGCGGCGCCACGTTCACCTACTGGCGGGTGCTGCATTCTTTGAAGTGGTGCGCGACACCGACCGCCCCTTTGTGGTCGAGGTGCCCCGTGATCCCGCGGCGGCCTCGGCGCGCGATGGTGTGCGCATCACGGTGTTGGGCACGCGGTTTGGTGTGGAGCGTTTGTCGGCCGGCAGGGTGGACATCCAGGTTGAGTCTGGGCGCGTCCGGGTCGAAACCATCGACGCACAAGGGCAGGTGCAATCGCTGCATGAACTGGTCGCGGGCGAAGGCTTGCGTGCCGGTGGGGCGGCCGCAGAGGTGCAGCGCCTGTGGGACCCGCAGCAGGCCGCTGGATGGCGCCACGGTGTGTTGGTGTTCGACGCCACGCCCTTGGGCGACGCGCTGGAGCACCTGCGCCGCTACCTGCCTTATCCGGTCGATGTGGATGCCGGTGTCGCAGGGCTGCGGGTGTCTGGCCAGGTGCGTGTGGCGCAGACCGAAGACTTCTTGCGTGCGCTGCCGGGCATCGTGCCGGTTGCGTCGCGCTTGCAGAGCGGCCGCTGGCAGATCAGCCGAGGTGAACAGTCGAAGTGAATGGGCATCGCGTTGAAGCAGCCCGCAGAAATTTTCAAAAAAATGCAGGGTGCCATTCAGGATGTGGTGCGGCTGGTTCGTTGGTGCAGTGATGGCCATTTGGCCATGCCGCTGCTTCACAAACCTTGATTGAGCCTGCCATGCGTTTTTTATCTCGACCACTTTCTCACCACACCGTGGCCGCCGTCATGGCGATCGCCTGCGCACATGCGACCGCGCAGACCGCCACGTTCGACATCCCGGCCGAGCCTCTGCCCGATGCACTGCGCCGCTTCGCTGCCCAATCGGGGGCGCAACTGGTTTACACCCCGCAAATGGTCGAGGGGCGCCGCAGCAGTGCCGTGAGTGGCACATTAGAGGCGCAGACTGCGCTGGTGCAACTGCTGCGCGACACTGGCTTGCAGGCGCGGCGCGCAGGTGCCACCTGGACATTGGAGCCGGCCGCCGCCAACAGCGGCGCCGCGCTGCCCGAGGTCACGGTCAGTGCTGATGCCGAGGTCGAGACCGCCACCGGCCCGGTGCGCGGCTACACCGCGCGGCGCAGTGCCACGGCCACCAAGACCGACACGCCGCTGATCGAAACGCCGCAGTCGATCTCGGTGGTGACGGCTGATTTCATCGAGGCCACCGGCGCACTGCGGGTGCGCGACGCGTTGGCCTATGCGCCGGGTGTCAACACCATGGGCTGGAACGACGACTCGCGTTTCGATTGGCTTTACCTGCGTGGCTTCGACGCTTATTCGCCAGGCTTTTTCCTCGACGGCCTGCCGCTGCGCAACAACAGCACTTGGGGCGTGTGGCGTACTGAAAACTATGGCGCCGAGCGGGTCGAGTTGCTGCGCGGGCCGTCGTCGGTGCTGTACGGTACCACCGGCCCCGGCGGTCTGGTCAACGTGGTGACCAAGCTGCCCACGGCGCAACCCCAGCATGAGTTGCAGGTGCAGTTGGGCGACCATGCACGGCGGCAAATCGCGGGTGATTTCTCCGGCCCGTTGAACGCCGATGGCAGCCTGCTGTACCGCGTGACCGGTGTGGTGCGCGACGCCGAGCTGCCCGCTGGCGACATGCGCAACGACCGCTTCTACCTGGCCCCGTCGCTGACTTGGCGGCCGTCTGCCGTGACCTCGGTCACCGCGTCGGCGCAAGTCGTGCGTGACCGCGCGGGCGTCTACCAAAGTGGCGGCCCGGCGTATGGCACCTTGCTGCCGAATCCGAACGGGCCCATCAGCGCACCGGCGTATTACGGCGAGCCCGGCTTTGACCACTTCAACCAAAACCAATGGCTGGCGGGCTACATGGCCGAGCACCAACTGGACGACGTGTGGACGCTGCGCCAAAAGCTGCGTTACGGCAGCCTGAAGGTCGACTACATGCAAGCTTGGCTGGAGGGCCTAGCTACCGTCAACGCGGTAGACCCTAGCGACCCGGCCAATTTCCGGCGTATCTCGCGTGCGGTGTTTGGCAGCCAGGAAAACGTGGCGAGCTTTGTGGTCGACAACCAGGCGCAAGCCAAATGGCGCCAGGGCGACTGGCAGCACACGCTGCTGTTGGGTCTTGACTACCAAAACAGCCGCTTCAACCAAACCACCTACTACGGCGGCCAGGTGCCAACGATGGACATCTACCAGCCGGTCTTCGGCAGCGCGGCCATCGTGGCGCCCGACCCATATGTCGACGCGCGCATCAAGCTGGCGCAAACCGGGCTGTACCTGCAAGACCAGATCAAGTGGGGCGAGCGTTGGGTGGCCACGCTGGGTGGCCGCTACGACCGCGCCAAGACCGACACGCAAAACCATCTGGACGCCTCGCACACACAGCAGAGCGATGGCAAGTTCTCCGGGCGTGCGGGCCTGGTCTATCTGGCGCCTGAAGGCTGGGCGCCGTATCTGAGTTACTCCGAGTCGTTCGTGCCCACGGGCACCGTCAACCCGGCGACCGGGCAACCGTTTGACCCCGAGACCGGGCGCCAGGTCGAGGCCGGTTTGCGCTGGCAGCCGCCAGGCCGCAAAGACAGCTACAGCATGGCCGTGTTCCAACTGCAGCGCCGCAACTACGTCACCACCGACGAGAACAACTTGCCACGCGTGACCGGTGAAGTCACGGTGCGCGGTATGGAGTTTGAAGCCAGCCTCAAGCCCACGCCCGCGTGGAACGTGGTGGCTTCCTACACCTTCCTGCCCAAGGCAGATGTGACCGCGAGCAGCAACCCTGCAGAGATCGGCAAACAACTCAACTCCGTGCCGCGCAACCAGATTTCGGTATGGACCGATTACCGCTTTGGCAACGGCATCAAGGCCGGGCTGGGCGCGCGCTACGTGGGCTCGAACCACGGCACCTACGAGTCCACCTCGGTGCCGGTACCGGCCTATACCGTGTTCGACGCCATGCTGGGCTACGACTTCGGCTCGTGGAGTTTGGCGCTGAACGCGCACAACCTCACCAACAAGGCCTACCTGGTCGCGTGTACCGCAGATGTGACGTGCGGCTTTGGCGCCCAGCGCACGGTGGTGGGCACGGCGACTTACCGCTGGTGATGGCGGGGGATGTCTGGCTGGCACCCTCAACGCTGCTGTGCAGTGCGCAATATTGATGTGTGTGCTTTCAATGGGGCACTTTGATTTTGCGCATTGTTTGGCATTTTTTCAGTTGTCTGTTTTTTGGCCTAAAAAGAAGCTATTTATGCACGATATTTTGTGTATGCACAGAATACAGTTGCGCCTTCGTTTGGCGAGATCCTCGCTTTTTTCGGTGCGGCAAAAAGCTGCTGGTGTATAGAAATACTGGAACTATGAAACTGAATCAATTGGTCTATGGCGTTGCCGCATCGGCATTGTTTTTAACGGGCTGTGCAACGGAACAATCGCGCAGCGTCGAGGTACCGAAAGTCGTAGCGGCTTCTGTGGCTTACCAAGGGCAACGCAGCCCCATCTCTGTGGGCAAGTTTGACAACCGTTCCAGCTATTTGCGCGGCGTGTTCACCGAAGGGCCTGATCGTTTGGGCGGGCAAGCCAAGTCGGCGCTGGTCACCCATCTGCAGCAGTCGGGCCGCTTTAATGTTCTCGACCGCGAGAACATGCCCGAAACGCAGCAAGAAGCTGCGATCAAGAAGCAAACACAAAGCCTCAAGGGTGCTGACTACGTGGTCACCGGCAGCATCGCCGAGTTTGGTCGCAAAGAAGTGGGCGACCAACAACTATTTGGCATCCTGGGCCGTGGCAAAGAGCAAATTGCCTACGCTAAGGTGAACCTCAACATCGTCAACGTCAGCACCTCCGAAGTGGTGTATTCCACTCAGGGTGCTGGCGAGTACAGCTTGTCGAACCGCGAAGTGGTGGGCTTTGGTGGCACAGCCAGCTACGACTCCACTTTGAACGGCAAGGTGTTGGATTTGGCGATTCGCGAAGCCGTGGATAACTTGGTGAAGGGCGTGGATTCTGGTGCCTGGAAACCGGCCAGTTAAGCGAGCGAGATGGCTATGAAAAACCTTCTGACTATCCGTAACGCACGCATCGCCGTGGCGTTTGGCAGTGTCGCCATCCTCGCAGGTTGCGCAGCACCTGCTGCCAAGCCGCTCTACAGCTGGAACAACTATGAACCGCAGGTCTACGACTACCTCAAAGGCAGCGGCAACGGCGTCGAAGTGCAGATCAGCAAGCTGGAAGAATCGACCGAAAAAGCGCGCGCAACCGGCCAAGCCTTGCCGCCGGGTTACCGCGCCCACCTGGGCATGCTCTACGCCAAAGCTGGCCGCGCCGACCAAGTACAGCCGCAGTTTGACGCCGAAAAAACATCGTTTCCAGAGTCTTCCACGTTTATCGATTTCTTGACCCGCACCTTCACCAAAAACAACGGAGGTGCGCAATGAACACGTTCGCACGTCGTTCTGTTTATGCGGTGACTTTGTTGCTCGCCGTGTTGGCCACAGGTTGCGTGACGCAACCTGCCCAGCGCGACTACACCGCTTATAAAGAAGCCCGGCCCAAGTCGATTGTGGTGCTGCCGCCGCTGAACCATTCGCCTGAAGTGAATGCATCGGCTGCCGTGTTGTCGCAGGTGACTTTGCCATTGGCCGAAGCCGGCTATTACGTGCTGCCCGTGGGTGTTGTGGACGATGTGTTCAAGCAAAACGGCTTGTCCAACGCCGCGGACGCACAAGCAGCATCGCCCGCCAAGCTGCGCGAGATCTTCGGTGCCGATGCGGGCCTGTATATTGATGTGCGCAAGTACGGCACCGTCTACAGCGTCATCCGAAGTGACACGGTGGTGACCCTTGACGCCAGACTGGTGGACCTACGGTCTAACCAAGTGCTGTGGTCGGGCAGCGCCACTGCCTCGAGTGCAGAACAGCAAAGCAATTCGGGCGGTGGTGTGATTGGTGTGCTGCTGACCGCTGTGGTCAACCAGATCATCGTCAACGTGAGTGATCAGAGCTACGGCATTGCCGCGATCTCCAATCAGCGTTTGCTGTCTGCTGGCAGGCCAAATGGTCTGCTGTACGGGCCACGTTCGCCCAAGTACGGGACCGACTAATTTGGCGCAGGGCTTTCCGTTTCGTCTTCATCAAACGCAAAACCCACGCTGTAGACCGAACGGATCCATTCGTGATCCGAGCCACTGCTCTGGCTGCTGGCGGTCTTGAGTTTCTTGCGCAAGTTTTTGATGTGGCTGTCGATGGCGCGTTCGTTCACATCGAGCGTGTCGCCGTAGGCCAGGTCGAGCAGTTGGGCGCGCGAGAAGATGCGCCCACTCTGGCGGGCTAAAGCTTGCAGCAAGCGGAATTCGCGTGGCGTCAAGGCCAACGGCACGCCGCGTAAGGTGGCTTGCCAATGGGCCTCGTCGAGGGTCAGCGCCGATGGGCGAGGGGCTGCGTTTGTGTTCGAGGCAATGCCGCTGCGGCGCAGTACCGACTTCACCCGTGCCACGACTTCGCGTGGCGAAAACGGCTTGCAGATGTAGTCGTCTGCGCCGAGCTCTAAACCAATCAGCCGATCCATCTCTTCTACGCGTGCTGTCAGCATGATGATGGGGCTGCTGGTGTGGTGGCGTGCCTGGCGCAGCACCTCCAAACCATCCAGGCCGGGCAGCATCACGTCCAGCAAGGTCAGGCTGGGTGGCGACGCTGCCATGGTGTTCGTCAAGCGCGCCAGCGCGCTGCGGCCGTCGGCCAGGTGTTCGGTGGTGTAGCCGGCGTGGTGCAGGTAGTCGATGACCACGCTGGCGATGTCGGGTTCGTCTTCCACCACCAGAATGTGCGCGGGGGGGGGGCCAGGAATGTGCCCGTTCATGGGTGGTTCTCCAGCAGGGGCAAGGTGAGAGTGATGCACAGGCCACCTTGTGCTGAGGCTTGTGCGTTGATCTGCCCGCTGTGGGCTTGCACGATGGCGCGGCAGATCGCCAGGCCCAGGCCGGAGCCTCCCAGGTCGCCCGTGACGCGTGTACGCGAGGCTTCTGCGCGGTAGAGGCGGTCAAACAGATGAGGTAGCTCATGGGCGGCCACGCCTGGTGCGGTGTCGTCAAACTGCAGCACGAGTTGCGCTGCCGCGCTGGTGCTCTGCAGACGCTCTACTCGCGCGCTGACGCTGATGCGGCCACCGGCATCGGTGTAGCGCACACTGTTTTCCAGCAGATTCAAGAAGACGCGGTGCAGTTGCTGGGCATCGCCCAGCACCAAGGGCTGCGGCGCTTGTGCGGTCAGGACGTCGAGGCCTGTCATACCCACGGCCAGGTGCTGTTGGTCAAAGCGCGGCTGCATCGACGCCATGGCTTCGGTCAGCAACGCCAAGGGGTGCAGGGGCACGCGTGCCGATGGTGCGCCGCCGGCGTCGGCATCCAGGCTGGCGCGCAGGTCGCCCACCAGTTGAATCAAACGCATCACCTGGCGGTGCAGGCGCAGCGCGGTTTTGTCGTCGAAGTTGCGCACACCGTCTTGCACGGCTTCGATCTCGGCACGCATGGCGGCCAGGGGGGTGCGCAGCTCGTGCGCCACGTCGCCAATCCATTGGCGGCGCGAGGTTTCCATCCCACCCAATTGTTCGGCCATGTGGTTGAAGGTTTGCGCCAGGCGCGCAAGCTCATCGTCACCATGCACGGGTACCCGTGTGTCCAGCCGACCAGCCGCGACGCCGCGTGCGCCCGCCACCAGGGTGTCGATCGGTGCCAGCCAACGTAGCGCCAGCCACCACGACAGCAGCAGTGCCAACAACAAGCCGGCCACGCCTGTCCACACCACAAAGCCAAGCTGTTGGTTGAGGAAGGCACGGTCGGCTTCCGAGGCCAGGTCGGCCGGTGGCGCCAGCATCAGTTGGCCGATGGTTTCGCCGCCTGGCCCGCGCAGTAGCAGGCGCGCCGCGCCTGCAGCATTGGCCGCGCTGGCTGCGCCGACTACGGTTTGGCCGGCCGCATCTACCAGCACCAAGCGCTGTGACTGAGCGTAGCCGGGTGGCGGGGGCGGATGGTCGCCGGGTGGGCCAAAGCGTGGGTTGCCGCCGGGTTCTCGGCCAAAGTCTGGCGGCGGCGGGCGGCCGCCGAAACGGCCTCCACCGTCATCGTCGCGGCGATGCTCGCGGTAGCCCTCGTCGGTACGGTCATCGTCACGGGGCGGCCGCATGTCATCGGGATGCAGCAGGTCGCGCCAACGCTCGGGCTGGCTGCGCAAGGTTTGCCAGTTGCCTTGTTCGGCGTACAGCCGCTCAAGCCGCGCCGAGAGCCAGTCCATGCGCGCCAGTTCGATCTCTGCCGCATACGGGCCCAGGCCGCGCTGCAAGCCCAGGCGCGAGAAGCCGCTGAAGATCAGCAGCAGGGCCACCAGCAGGGCGGCCAGAGCGACGAAGGCTTTGCTTTGTAGCGTGAGGCGGGGCATGAACGAATGGAACGAAAGGCGAATTAGCGTTGCGGCGGTCCCCCAGCAGGTGTGGCGGCCAAGGTTCCATTGATTTTGCGACAAGTGCCGCTGAGTTTTTTGCCATCTGGCATGGTGAGGGTGACGGTGGCGCCTTCGCTCTGGCCCTTGCATGCGGCGTAGGCTTCAGGTGGTGGTGCCGGTGGCTGCCCTTGGGGCGGTGTTTGGGCGCAGGCGGGGGCGACGCCCAGTGTCACGAGACACAGGGCCATGGCCAAGGTGGCGAAGAAACTGGTGTGTTGTTTCATGGTGCGGTTGATGGGTTGCAAGGACTTGGCTTTGCGCTGTGGGGTCAGGCCGCGATCGAGATGGTGATGTTGGCCGCGTAGCCGCCGCTGCCGTCGCTCTGCAGCGTGACCATTTCCAGGTCGGTGCCATCGCTGAACACGTTGTCGGTCGCGAAGGTGATGTTGGCAAGGTTTCTGACGCTGGCGCTGTAGCCCGAGTTGGCGTTGTAGATGGCGCTCAAGGTCGCCGTAGGAAACGCCAACTGCGTGGTCTTCACTTTGCGGCTGGCGCTGGTGGCCACACCCACGCTGGGGTACACCTCGATGTGGATGTGCGGCATGCGGCCGGCGTAGCAGCCCGGCACGATGGTGGTGAAGGTCACTGTGCCGTTGGCATTGGTGGCCTGCACGCCGCGCAGGTAGTTTGAGGCAATGCTGTTCTCGGTGTAGACCGAGTAGTTGCCGGCTTGCGAGCAATGCCACACGTAGATGGCGTAACCCTCCAGCGCCGCACAACTGGCTTGGGTGTTGGTCAACGTGATGGAGAGTGTGAGCGCCACGCCGGCCACCGGCGTCAACGCGCCGATGTTGGTGCGAATGTCCGATCGCACGATGCCGCTCAGGGCCAGCACGTTGTAGGTGGCATTGCTGGCGGTAGAGCCATCCGCAGGGTAGGGTCCGGCGGTTTCTTCGGGCACAACCGAGCAGGTGCTGCTGGTCGTGGTGGAACTGGTGCTGGTGGACGTGGTGCTACCGGATGTGGTGGTTGTGGAGGTGCTGGTCGTGCTGCTTGTGGTGGTGCCGCTGGATGCATCGCTGCTGTCACCACCGCCCCCGCCGCAACTGGCTAGCAGCGTGGCAACGCCAAGTGAGCCCAGTGAATTCAGGGCAAATCGGCGGGCAAGGTCGGTGGTTTGTTTGTCCTGATTGTCTTGTATGTTGTCGGTAGATATTTGGGTGGTGGCTTGACGCATGAGGCTCTCCTTCGTTGGGGATGCCGTACTGTGCAAACCAATTGAGGAGAAATTTGGTGGAGATGGCTTCCTCTAAGAGACACTTTCCTCTGCATGCTCCAGTGCTTGCAGCGCCATGTCGATGGCTTGCAGATCATGTGCGCTGAGTTTGAGGTCGGCCGCACCCAGGTTTTCATCCAGGTGGCCTACGCGTCGGGTATGGGTTAATGGCACGATCCACAGCTTTTGCGCCAGCAACCAGGCCAGGGCCAATTGCGCCAAGGTTGCGTGGTGGCGGTGTGCAATGGCAGCCAGCTTGAACTTCGCTTCAGAGTGCGCGGCTGTCAGAGCACCGTGCCCCAGTGGGCTGCGCGCGATGAAGCCAATGCCTAACGCTTCGCAGGTCTGCAGGGTGCCATTGTTTTCCACGGAGCGGTTCCACATGGAATAGGTTGCCTGCAATACGCTCACGGGCTGCACTCTGTGGGCGCGTTGGAGTATGGCCACATCCACCCCACACAAACCGAAGTGTTTCACCTTGCCTTGGGCGATCAGGTCTTTGACTGCACCGGCCACGTCCTCTATCGGCACCTCGGGTGCAAGGCGCTCTGCCGAGAACAGGTCGATGGCGTCTACCTTGAGCCGCTTGAGCGACGCTTCTGCCATCTCGCGGATGTGCTCGGGGCGACGGATAGGGCCGAAGGTGCTGGACACCGCCATGCGGTGACGCAACGGCGTGATGACCTCGCCCAACAGCTCTTCATGAGCCTCTGCCGCATCGAAAAACGTCACGCCAAAATCGCAGGCCGCCTGCAGCAGGTAGCGCTGCACCTGGCGGCTGGGCGTGGCTTGGCCTTCAGTCGCGCGCAGGCCGCCGCAAGCGAAACCCATGGCAGAAACTTCAAGCCCGTGATGATGCTCACCGTGCTCCTTAGCTTTGCCTTCACCATTGCAAAGTGTGCGTTGTTTCATGAGGGAACTCCTGGTGCGAATGAGTAAGCGGCGGCCGGATCGGATGGCCGAACAAGCCCCAAGGCCTGCCGCAAAGTTCGGCGCCGTGTCGAATGACGATGTTGGAGAGCAAAGGGGCGCGACAGCCGCGCGCCTTGCCCGTGGCTGCGGTGGCTAGCCGGTGCTGCGACCCAATTGCTCTTCGCGCAGCCGCTTCACGTCGCGTGCCGGAGGCAAGCCAAAGAAGCGGCTGTATTCGCGGTTGAATTGCGACTGGCTTTCATAGCCCACGCGGTGGCCGGCGGTGGCGGCGTCGACGTGTTCGCTGATCATGATGTGGCGCGCGGTTTGCAAGCGCAATTGCTTTTGAAACTGCAGCGGGCTCATCGCGGTCACGGCCTTGAAATGGTGGTGTAGCGTGGACACACTCATGTGCACTTCGTGCGCCAGTTCGTCGATGCGCAGCGGCTCGCTGAAGCGTTGCGACAACTGGTTGATGGCTTGCGCAATGCGTTGGCTGTGGCTGTCGACCATGGCCATCTGCACCAGTCTCCAACCATCCGGTGACTTCAGCAGGCGGTACAAAATTTCGCGTGTGATCAGCGGGGCAAGCGCTGCAATGTCTTCAGGTGTGGCCAGCAGTTTGACCAAGCGCAGCACCGGGTCGAGCAGCGTGGCCGACAACTCGCCAGTGTAGATACCGCGCTGAGCGCCCGTGCGTGGCGCACGTGCACTGGCCAACTGCAGCTCCAACGCCAGCGCGGCAATTTCCTTCACATCAAATGTCAAGCGCAGGCCCAGGTAGGGTGCTTCGGGCGTGGCGTCAAAAGCCTGAGCCGACACGGGCAGATTCTGTGCTGCCACCAGGTAGTGGCTGCTGTCATAGACGTACACCTCATCGCCCAGAAGGACCCGCTTGCTGCCCTGCGCCAGGATGCAGAACGCAGGCTCGTAGACGGTGTGTACCGGCAAACCGATTTGTGACACGCGCGCCAGCATGAGGCGTGGGATCTGCGTGTCAAAAGCGCCGTCCGTGCCGGTGCGCTGGTCGATCAGCGCGGCCAGTTCTGCCCGCATCACGGTGGTTTGCAGTTGGTCCTGGGTGCGCTCGTCGCGTTGGGCTTGGGGTGTGGAGGTCAGCATGTGCCGGAGCTTAATCATCCTCATCCTGCTTGTCTTGTCTTTTAGGACCTTGCGGGAGGATCGTGCAAACAACCCCAAGAATCCTGCAAGCCCCCGCACCGAACGACCTGTGACATTGGATTTCAAATTGACTGTTTGGGCAAAAAGCTTATGCTGCCGCAGCAAAATGTTCGCGACGCACGCTCACCAAAACCACAGAGTAGGCAGCTATGGCAAACATCATCCTCGCGCATGGCATTCTGGGCATAGGCGCACTTCCTTTTGGAATCGATAGCCCGTACTTCAATGGTATTGCTGCGCAATATCGGGAACAGGGGCATGCGGTCCTTGTTCCTACCGTTGATCTTCTGGGTTCTCTGGAGCGGCGCGCTGCGCAACTCCGTCAGGCTATTGACGAGAAGTGGCCCGACAAGACGGGTCTCATCGTGATGGCGCACAGCATGGGTGGTCTCGACATTCGGCGTGCAGTTGCCCGGTCGCCAAAACTAGCGTCTCGTGTCGCGACCATTGCTGCTATAGCAACGCCACATTTGGGAAGCCCGGTTGCCGATGCCGTGCTGAATCCCCGCCATCCATTGCGGCCGCATATCCCTGGTTGGCTGCTCAGAGCCTTTGGCCCCCGCGCGGGCGCTTTGGCAGATCTGCAAACGCGCACTGCACTGCATGATCCCGATGTTGAAGGTATTCGGTACTATGAAGTCGGCTGTGACGCCAGCCAACTTTCGTCCGCTTCGCCGTTGTTCGCTTTGACGCAAGCGATTGGCAAGCTTTCCTCTAACGGAAACGACGGCGTGGTGACACTGTCTTCTGCACAGACGCCGGATCGAGCATTGCTACAGACTTGGCCGGTCGACCACTGTGGCGCCATTGGCTGGCCTAGCGGTCTGCTTTTTCTGCAAACCTTTGCCGCTACGCTGACACCACCTGGCGAGCATATAAAGCGCTACAAAGAACTGCTGGAGTTGCTTCTTGGAACCGATTAGAACTGGCGTCTATCCGCGGGTCAGGCCGTACTGTGGATCACAAACTGCGATGAGGCCCATACCCAGTCATTGCGATGATTCGCGTACATGTCGACCCACGTTTCCTGCAGCGCTTGCTCAATGGAGCGGGTTCTGAAGAGTGAACGGTAGAAATGTGCGGAGTGCTCGCAGGCCAGTGCATCGTTCACGGCCCAACGAAAGCCCGACATGGCCGGTACGTTGTTGGAGCAGAGGTGGAATACGAAGTCGTGGTGCGAACTCACGCAACCGCTGAGATAGACGAAGCGTGAATGCTGGAGCCACTGCGCTAACTGTGGAATGCCCAGTGCTTTTGGCTTGGGCATGTCGTGTGCATTCTGGCCGCGCACTGGCAAAAACACGTAGCCGAATGCATTCTTGCCTTCGCCTATGAAATGAGAATGGCCAGCAAAGTGAACCAAATGCCAGGGCTCGCCGGTCGTGAGGAAATCCTTCAACACCTGATCGAAGCTGCGGTAGTGGGTCATATCTTCCGTGGTGCCGTCATGCCTTCTGACCGTGGTGTGGACCACGCCGTCTTTCATCCAAATGTGACCAATCCGGCCGACGCATCCAGGGGGGGCCTCCATCACCTCGTCCAGAATGGCCTCGATTTCGGGTTCAACGCCGGTGAGTGGAGTCAAGCCAACCTTTACTGCTGATGGTTGTCCGGTGGGATCCCCGGCGCCGATATTGATCTGGGTTTCACCACCGCAATTGGCATTGATCAAGAGGCAGTTCACCGGCTGCTGGCGTGCATCCACATACGAGAACAGTGGAATCCGGTCCATGGGGATTTCAGGCAGTCGGCGCCATAGTGGGGACTGCTCCAACCAATAGCGATATTCGCTCGACCTGGGGAGACCAATGGCTTCAAATGCGATGGGGTAGAGCGATCGGTCCACCGTAAAGCACAACCCCACCTTGGATGGCGATACCGCGCTGATGCCTTCCAGAAACCCCAGGTCGTGCGCGATGTCCGCCTGCTCCTTGATGAGTGTTTTGGTCAACTCAAATCCAATGAGTTGGAAGTCATCACGCCAGGCCGCTCCGCGCGACAGCTTCGCCGTCTTTTCAATCAAGGCATTCAGGCGCTGTGGATCAATACCGAACCGGATCTGCAGCGTGTGGGGAATGGCGGCATTGAAAGAGCGTACTTCGTAGCTGCAGTTGCCGTCGGAGAAAAGTCGAAAATTGACGTCGTAACGGGCCGGATGTGAGGGCTCGTTTGCGGCCGCCGTTCCCGCGGGGGTGAGCATGCGGCGCATGGTATGGCGAAACTCGCGCTCCAGGCTGCTGCCCTCGCAGATCAATGCCACAGAGGACAAACCTCTCAGCGCGTTACTGAGTTCCTGGTCGTGCATGGGGGCAACTACGCAGATCGGAACATCGCTCCAGCGTTCTCGCATCTCACGCGCCAGGGCCACGCCGCTCTGGCGCCCACCGCCGGGGAGATCGACTTCTGTGACCAACACCAGCGGTGCGCCATGTGCATCGAAGTCTGCGCGCACACCGGCCAAGTCGCTGCACATTCGGATTGGCCCCGGCAATTCGACGCCCAAACTCAACACAAGGTCGCGCAACTCTTCCGCCATGTAGATGCTTCTATGGGCAATGACCACACTCATGATGCTTCTCCCGATGGCGCCCGAGGAAACGAAAACGAGAACATCGCGTGGTCGCCGTCACGGTGCTCTGCATAGTGTCCGCCGTTGCGTTCGGCCAGTTCGGTCAATGTTTGTCGGCCGAGCGAGAGTTCAGCCACCGCTTGGCTGCCACGGCATTGCGCGTCCACCTCGGGGGCGTCTACTGCATCGGCGCGGCCGCTGATTTCGAGCAGCACGCGGCCATCTTCTGCCCAGGTGCGCAGCTCGATCCGCGTGGCATTCACGGCCAGCCGCAGCAGGTAGGTCAGGACGGTCTGCAGGCAGTAGCGCAGCTCAAACGCATCTGCGCGTACCCATGCCTGGGAAGCATCGTTGAGCAGCGCCACGGTTTGCCGCTCGCGCGCCGGCAAGTCGTCCAATGAACGCGTCACAAAGTCCTCTACCGACAGCAAGGTGGGAAAGTGCGGCGCCGTTTGTGCACCGCGCTCAATGAGCAGCATGCGGTCCAGGGTGAGATCCGCTTTTTGGAGTTGCTGTAAGACTTTCTCTGGTACATCACTGCTGGCAGCCGGGAGTTGCTGCGCCGAAAAGCGCCGAAGCCAGGCGATTGCCAACGACATGGGGGTCTTGACCTGCCCGGTAATCTCCCGGAACAGTTCGCGTGCCAAGTCGAGTTCATCCCCGCGCACAAATTGCGACAGGTCGCTGGCGATGAAAACCCGGCCAGGGGTTTCGGCTGGCAGACGAGCCACGGAGAGCAGCACTTGTACCGGCGTGGTTCCAGCCCCGCTACGACGTCGCATGAAGGTGCCGTGGTTGGCGAAAAAGTCTCCAGCCAGCAAAACGGCCGCATGTTCAGGATCTTCCAGGAAGTCGGCAACAAGGCGCCCGATAATCTCGCCTCGCGGACGCTGTAGTAGCGTACTGGCGGCCTCGTTGGCTTCGAACACCATGTTTCTTTCATCCACCAGCAGAATGGCATCGCTGGCGCTGTTGACGACTGCCGAGCGGTAGTTGTACTCCAGCGTACGGCGCAGCAGTGCATCCAGCGAGGTGGCAACGGTTTCCAGGCTGGTCTGGTCTTCGGGACAAAACGCTTCCGTCTTTTCGTCTTCGACGTTCAATAGCCATTGCGCGTTGCGGCCAATCGGGACACAGAGCTCGGAATGGGTCACGGCTTTACGGTGGCGCACAAAAATATGGGCGAAGCGTTCGTCGGTTTCCACGTTGCTGACCAGTACCGCCTCACCGCTGCGGTGGACGTGGCCCACAATTCCTTGGTCTACGCGCAGTTCGGCCAGCTCCGAGTGCAACTCGGTCCGGCTGGCCTGCTGAGCGATAAGCCGGATTGTGCCGTTGACCGGATTGACTTGATGGATTGATACGTAGTCCCACCCATAGTGCTCAGCGATCCGTTCCACCACCTTTTGCGCGACGTTCTGCACCGAGTCGTAGGCTGCTGCAATGTCTCGGATCAACCGGATCAGGAAATTCAAATTGCTCTCGGTGTCATTGCGTTGTGCCACGCTGACCGCCTCGCTCAGTGGCAAACGATTGGCCAGGTCGGCTTCTTCGTCACTGAAAGTGTGGCCGAGCTTGCGGCATAACACCACGCTAGCCACCTGCTTGTTGTCGTGAAAGACAGGAAGGCTCATCGTCGCGGTAAAGCCTTCATCGAGGAACTGTTGGATTCCGAGGTCGGCTGGAAGTCCCAGTTGTTTCTGTTCTTCGTACCACGCTGGCAAATCGTTGAGGATCAGTGGATCACGTTGGTCCAGCAGATAGCGCATCACCTCAGGAATGCGCCACCAGCGGTACGAGCGGCCCACAGCGATGCAGTCGGGGTAGATCGTGCGCAGGTGTGTGCCGGACGCATTCAGGCGCATCACCTGCATCAAATCAAACGGCACCAAAGGGCGTAGCACTTGGCCGATGGCATCCAGCAGCGCATCTGTGCCGGAGATGTTCTCAACGTGTTTGACCATGGCTTCTGTGGCACGGTCCAGTGTCAGGTCGCGCACCAAGGCCAGCGTGCCAATCACCTCGTCGAAGCTATCGGTCTCTGGAAACGCGGTAATGGCGATCGGCACCTTCGCACCATCTGTGCGCGTCAGGTTGACTTCATAGGCTTCGCCCTCGCGCAGTTCTACGCGACGCTTCAAGCCGTTCAGCACCGCCTCAAGATCTTCGCCTGTGAACAGGTCATGCATTGTGCGTCCGTGCCATGAGTCGATGCCGATCATGCGCAACATGCAGCGGTTGGCGTAGACGAGCCGCCCCTCGCGGTCGACCCGGGCAATGCCCATCGGCACCTGCTCCACTGCCGAGGTTGGTAGATCCATGCGCAGGCTGGCAATGGCCGGTGTGTCGACAGGTGGTTCGAGCAAGCTGGTATTCATTTCGAAGTCTCCAACATGGCAAGAGGATCGGCATAAACGGTGTAGGCGAGCCAACTGAGCGGGTCGCTCACGGTGCCCGGCTCGTCGGCGCGCTGTGCCGCTAGGCGGGCCTGGCGCACCGCCGCGCCAATGGGCAGTCCTTCGTCCATCAGTCGGTACAGCGTGGTCGCAAACTGATGGGCCGAGGTATCGTAGACAGACCAATAGGTGCCAATGAACACAGACGCACCGCGGTGCTCTTCGTTTGGGCGAATGAAGCGATGCGCCCAACCTCCTACGCCCGTCAGTGCCTGATCGCCTACGGCGCTTTGGCAGGCGTTGAAAAAGATGAAGGGCCGCGTCAGCAACGCGTTCTCCACCGTGCCGGCGAACAGGTCGGCGCTCATGGTGTCGTTGCCGTCCAGCCGCAGGGTGGCCCGGTCTCCCTGACCAGGAGGCCCTGCGTTGGCGTGGCCGCAGAAATGCCAAGCATCGAAAGTGCCCGCTTCCAGTGCTTGTGTCAACTTCAGGTAGCGTGGGGCCACCTCGGTCACCGCACGGCCGTTGCGGGCCAGGCCAAGATAGAAATCGCGCTCCTTTGCGGCGGTGCTCAAGCCGCTGCTGGAGGGCACCACCAGTGCACATTGGGTGAAGCGGAAGCTTTCGGGGGCGGCAGTGCCATGCAACCAGCGTGTCATCACAAACGCTTCTGCAAAAAAAGGGCCTTCTTCTATGTGCCCATCTTCTCTGAGGCGCATGAGCCGACAAGCTTCCCAGGGAATCCATGCCTCGTCTGAACAAATCTGCACCGTGATGTCGCCTTGGTTCTGCCAGAGAATCGCCTGCAGCGCCAAAGGGATGAGTTGCTCGAACAGACCTGCTCCCCAGGCTTCGAGTCTGCGTCGCGAGTCCACGCGGCGCTCGGGGTCGCGGATGGGCAGGCCCTCCACCAGTGCCGCGAACTGCCGAAAATACTCGCGTGAGTTGCTTGCAATCGTGGACTGGAAGTCCTGGGCGCCATAGGCTTTGGACTGCAGCTTGAAGTGAAGTTTGTTCGCGTCTTCGAAAACCAGCAAGCACAAATCAGAGCGGTGCGTGGCAGGCGCATCAGGCAGCGGTGCCGTGGCTTCTTGGCTTTGAGGTGGCGCGTCTTCGGCTTTGCCACTTGCATCGACAACGTTCACATACAGGGTCATCAAAGCCACTGAACGATGTTGGCTGAAGGCATAGACCTTGACGGAGGTGGCGCCTGCCTGCGTGCCCCTGAGTTTGAACTCCACGGCGGGTGCTGCATTGTGGGCCTGTGCGACCAACGGCAAAGTGTTGCCTTGCAGCAGCTCCAATCCCGTGCCGGGGCGCACGGTCACATCCAGTTTTTCGCCGTCCCGCATCCACACGTCTCCTGCAGTGGCCAACGCGACCGCGATGCGCTCAAGGGTGACCACGAGCGAAACCGTCTCCTGCAGCCGCACGGTGTCGGGCATGAAGGCGTCCAGGCGTTGTGGATGCGGCGTGTCCGCGTCGATCGGGGGCGTGTCGTGGATGTCGATACCCGCGTATTTTCCGGCCGCGGGCATGGGAAAGAGCTCAGCTTTTTGCCACAGATCGCCACCTCGGGTAGCCGCCGGTGCGCGCTCAAATACCACTTCGACTGCCGCGCGGTCAGCTTCCAGGCGTGCTTCTGTCACCCCCACCACGGTATGGTCGTCCAAGACGACAACCGCTGGAAATGCGGCAGAGCTTTGGTACTCGGCGAGCGTCAGTACCTGTGCTTGCTTGAATTGGCTGTTCAGTGTGATTTCAAGTGGGTGGGCAGCGGTCCGGTTTCTCAGCACCTTCAGGAACACCTCACGCTGGACGGCGTAGAAGCGTGTTGGTTTTTGCTCTTGCGGATGGCGTAACACCACCACCCAGGGGGCAGTCATGCGTTGCTCTATTTGTGCCAGTGCCTGGCCGTTGGTGAGGGTCTGTTCCAGGGGGGCGCCGTCATCTACCGCCAGGATCAGAAAGCGCCGCTCCAACAGCATGGGCGGGACCGATGGCTTGAGACGTGCCACGTGAGCCTCATGCGATCTGACGGAAAGCGCTGACGTAGCGAGGGTCTAGCCACGCAACGTCGGGGTTATGCAGGCAAGCTGCATCCACGTTGTAGCGAAAATTCGCCATCAGTTCGGGCAGCGCAACCAGCAGCGCCTGGAGATGCTCTCGCTGCAGGCCTGAGAGCCAGGGCACTTTGGTGTACCAGGCGATGCTGGACCATAGGCGGTCCAGTTCTGCTGCCGGTAGGTCGGCAGGAAATTTTTGCGCCAATGTGGGCGCGCCGGGGTCTGGGAATGGCACGCGTTGCGTCGCCGCGTACAGGCGCTCGGGGAGTTCGCGGCGTTTCCAGGCCAGCAGCAACTCCACCAACGAATCTGCCACGGCGTGGACCGCCTGGTTCACCGCTGGATCGGAGGTCGACTTGTTCAAAAATAGCTGGCCGTCGCAATAGGTTTCCCAATGCTCGCCAAGAGCGTTGACGACTGGTAGCCCCAGGCCGTGGTGCGCGTGTGCGTGCGCCTCACCCGGCCCCGGGTGGAGCGAGTGCAGATCTACGTGCCCATCCTGGTCGTGCAGCAGTTTGGATAGAGCGCCAGCGATGCGATCGCTGTAACCATGTGCTGCAGCCCAATTGCAAATTTCCAGACGTGGAACGCGGATGTGACCAGCGGCAAAGCCATCGGTTAAAAAGTGGTCTGCGAACGCATTGGTGTACAGCGCTTGGCGCAGTTGCTCGTCGTCGGGGCCCTGACTTTGCGCCGCCAGAAGTAAGGCTGCGCGGTGGTGTTTAACGTAAGCCAGTTGGTTGTGCCAGCCAAAGTGATCGACGTTGCGTAGCGCGAGTTCGACATAAGACTTCGCGTTCCAGGCAAGCCGTAGGTTTTCGTCAGGGTAGGGACGGTCTTCGCCCGTGTCGTCGAGGCGCTCGGTAATCCACGACAGTTCATGTTGAAACACATCGCGTAAATCGGAGAGATCATTCGACTCCCAGACCCACGGCAATGGCGATGGTTTCTCCTCGAACAGCGCTTCGGGGGACTCGTAGAAATCGCCGGAGAGCGCGACCAACTCACCGTACTGGAGCGCTTCGCGCTGATCTTTGCGTGAGATGGTTTCGAACAAGGCGGTGTCTACGATGACACCAAGCCCTTGCAGGCGCTCACATGCCCGCAGCGCGCCCTGGCTCCCCAACCAGGCGTGTTCGCCTGCGTTGAATCGCTTTTTCATGATCGGCGTGGTTGCGGTCTGCCGATGTTGGGCAACGAAGACCGAAAAAGGATCGGCAATCTCTCTGCCATCCAGCAACTGAGGCGATGCTCGCGTCATGGATACTCCTTGTTACGGAGGGGAGAGGCAGTATAGGGTAAATGATATTGAGTCGCATCAAAAATTTGAAGGGGCAGTCCCTTTCATCGGGCGTGGCAGATTCCGGCCAAGATGCCGTCAGATTGCTATCAGTTAGATAGCTTGGTACGAAAGCGCAAGAAATGGCAGAGCGGCTTTCTTCAAAAGAAAAAGGGCCGCATCAGCGGCCCCCTTTGGCGTCGTCTGCAAGAGGCGCTTACTGCACCGCAGCCCGTGCCTGTTGAATCCAGCCGTCAAACGTGGCTTGGTGGGCCTTGATCCAGCCGTCCACATGGCGTTCGATGGCAGCTTGCGAGTTTTCGCCGCCGCGCATGCGCAGGTTTTGCGCGTTGATGTCGGCCACGGGCAGCTTCATCAACTCGAAGAGTTTGCCGGCGGCGGGGTTCTTCTCGACAAACGTGCGGTTGGCTACGATGCGCTGCACGTTGAGGGTGAAGCCGTAGTCGCGGCCGTCAGGTGTTTTGGTGCTGAGCTGGCCTTGTGCGCCGGGCAGGGCCGAGTGCGGCACCTGCAGGAACACCACGTCTTTGCCGGGCACCAGAACGCCGCTCACCCAGTAGGGGGTCCAGGTGTAGTACAGCACCGGCTTGCCTTGTTTGTAGCGCGCAATGGTGTCGGCCATCAGGGCCGAGTAGCTGCCCTGGTTATGCGTGACGGTGTTGCGCAGCTTGTAGGCGTCGAGCTGGTGCTCGATCACCAACTCACAGCCCCAGCCAGGGTTACAACCGGTGAGGTCAGCCTTGCCGTCGTTGTTGATGTCGAACAGCTTGGCGATCTTCGGGTCGGCCAGTTGGCCGATGTTGGTAATGTGGTACTGCTCCGCCGTCTTCTTGTCGATCAAATAGCCTTGCAGCGAGTTGGTGACGTAGGTGCTGTTGCGCCAGAGCTTGGCGTCGCCGCCAGCGTTTTGATAAAAATCGGCGTGCAGCGGGTCCCAGTGCGCGGCGGCGAAGGTGCCGTCGCCGTTGGCCAGCGAGAGGTGGCCTGTGGCGTATTCGATCTCTTGCGTGGGTTTGATGGTGTAGCCGAGCTTTTCGAGCGCGCGGCTGACCAGCAAGGTCTGGAACGACTCTTCGGCCAGCGAACTCTTGATGGGCTGCACGGTCACGCCTTTACCGGGCAAGTCGTTGGCCATGGTGGCGGCACTACCCATGGCCAGCAGACCAACGGCCATGCAGCGCGAGATGGTGGTAGAGACTGAAGTCAAGACGGAAGTAGAGATGTTCTGGGTCATGCGGCAATCCTTTGCAGAGTTTTCGAGGCAGCGGGAGCGGTGGTTGTGGCTTCGTTTGAAGTGGGTGCGCGGCTAGATGGGGTGGAAGGGAGCGGCACCAGGCGCATCACCAACCCCACAGGCCCACGCTGCCACCAGTGGCGCGAGCCGCGCTGCGCCTGGCCCATGGCTTGGGTGATACGGTCCAGCGTGATGGCCAGCAGCACAATGCCCAGGCCGCCCACGGTGGCCAAGCCCATGTCCAGTCGGCCAATGCCGCGCAACACCATCTGGCCCAGGCCACCCACAGCAATCATCGACGCGATGACCACCATCGACAGCGACAACATCAGCGCCTGGTTGATACCGGCCATGATCGACGGCATGGCCAGCGGCAGTTGCACCTTCACCAGCAACTGCCATGGCGAGGCACCGTAAGCGCGTGCGGCCTCCACCAAATCAGGGCGCACTTGGCGAATGCCCAGGTTGGTCAAGCGCACCAGCGGTGGCAGCGCGAAGACGATGGTAACGATGACGCCCGGCACGTTGCCAATGCCAAACAGCATCACAACCGGCACCAGGTAAACGAAGGCCGGCGTGGTCTGCATCGCGTCGAGCAGCGGGCGCATGGCGCGCTGTGCGCGGTCGCTGCTGGCCAGGGCAATGCCCAGCGGAATGCCAATGGCCAGACAGAAGGCCAATGACGTCAACACCAGCGACAGCGTGACCATGGCTTCAGGCCAAATGCCGAGCATGGCCACCAGGAGCAGCGATACCAACGCACCCAGGCCCACCAGGCGGCCGGCAAACTGCCAGGCCAGCAGGCTGAGCAGGCCGACCATGGCCAGCGTGGGCACGCTTTGCAGCATGCCTTCCACGCCGGTGAGTAAGCCGTCGATGGGGCCGCGCAGGGTTTGGAAGAAGGGGCGGAAGTGGTCGACGAGGTAGGTCAGACCGTCGTTGATCCAGCGCTCGGCCGGCAGGCTGCCGTCCCACAGTTGGCTCAGGTGGAAGTGCGCGGCACTGGGGTCTACACCCGTGGCGGCATCGGTGCCAGCGGGGGCGCCGAGCCAGTCGGTGTTGGCGCCGGTGTCGTTGACGTTAGACCACGGATCGGCCGCAGCGGCTGCGGCGTTCGGATCCACGGCTTGGGCCGCTTGGGTTGGATCGGCTGCAGGCGCACTTTGGCTGATGCTGGCCCACGGATCGGCATCGGGAGTGGATGCGGGGTTTGGCGCCAAGTCTGGTGTGGTGGTCTGGGCGAGGGCGTCGCTTGGGTTGATGGTGTTTGTGACGTCGGTTGCGTTGCTCAAGCGTGGCTCCTTTCAGCGAGTGGGGCAGGGCTTGCCGTGGATTGGATGATTTGCGGTGATGTAGGGGGCACGGGCGGTGTGTCCCGATCCAGAAACATCAGCAGCGTGGTCTTGCTCACCGTGCCACGGAAGCGGCCGCCGGTGCTCACCACCGGCACGGGGCAGGGCGCCTGCGCCACTTGGGCAAACAGGTCGGCCACGGCAGCATCGGCTGCAATCGGTTCAATGCCCGGTAAGTAGGCGCTTTGCAGGCCCAGCATGCCCACCTGGCCCTCGAGCGCCGTGCGCAGCGACTCGGCCGATACGGTGCCCAGGTACTGCTGCTGCGGCGTGACCACGGTGGCGTATTCGCGGTCGTGGGTCTGCAACTGCTGCAGCGCGGCGCGGCAACCACGGTCGCTGCGCTCCGACACCACGGTCATGGACTTGCGTGCAATGTCGCCCGCCTTGAACACCGAGGCCGCGTCCACACCGCGCACAAAGTTGCGCACGTAGTCGTCGGCCGGGTTGCGCAAAATTTCATCCGGCGTGCCCACTTGAATCACGTGGCCGTCTTTCATGATGGCGATGCGGTCGCCAATGCGCATGGCCTCGTCCAGGTCGTGCGAAATGAAAACGATGGTGCGGCGCTGGATTTGCTGCAGGCGCAGCAGCTCGCTTTGCATCTCGGTGCGGATGATGGGGTCGAGGGCGGAAAACGCTTCGTCCATCAACAGAATCGACGGGTCGCTGGCCAGCGCACGCGCCAGGCCCACACGCTGCTGCATGCCGCCCGACAACTCATCCGGGTAGCTCGCGCCCCAGCCGCCCAGATCGACTTGCTCCAGCGCTTTGGCGGCCAAGGCTTGGCGTTCGGTGCGGTCTACGCCGGCCAGTTCCAGGCCGAAGGCGGTGTTGTCCAGCACGGTCATATGCGGCATGAGCGCAAACGACTGGAACACCATGCTGATGTCTTTGCGGCGCAGCGCGCGCAAGGCGCTGTCGCCCAGGGTGTTGATGTCGGTGCCGTCGACCAGAATGCGCCCGGCGGTGGGTTCGATCAGCCGGTTCAGCAGCCGTACTAGCGTGGACTTGCCCGAGCCCGACAAACCCATGATGACGAAGATTTCGCCAGCCTTGATGTCGAACGTGGCATCAAACACGCCGATGGAGTTACCCGTTTGGGCGAGGATTTCAGACTTGGACAAGCCTTGTTGGACGAGCTTCAGGGCTTGTTCGGGCTGCTCCCCGAAGACCTTGAACACGTGGTCGATGACGATATCTTTTGCCATGCGTTTGGGCTCCTTGAAAAAAGAGTGGACGAAACGCCGCCAAGCTTGACGACTGCGGAAATGGGCAAAGCCCAACACCGGCACACGGCGAGGCGCATGCTGATGCTTAGTGGTGAACGAGAGGTTTGCCGAAAGGTCGGCATCTGCAGCAGGGCTCAAGCCTGCGTGCAGGGGTTCAACGGAGAGAAGATGGTTGGTGCGGCAGAGGCGCCGCAGTGAAAAGACAACGCCTGCCCATGAAGTGCAATGGCAGGCACGGAGTGTGTTTTCAATTAGTTGTTAAAAGCAAAACAATTATATTGCGAATGCTTTGTTAAGTCAACTTGGGGACAGCTTGAAGCATGCTGCCCGTTTGTTTTTCCTGGCCCGAGGACTCATGAAAAGAGAATAAAAAGAAAGCTTTGCCCTTTCCAATAAAGCGTAAGAAGCTATCTTTTTTGATCTAATTGAAAGCCGTTTGGTCTACAGGGTTTTCTCAATCAACGGCCCGCTGAACAGTACAGGCCCCGTGGGCCCGCCGTCGCTTGGCACGCCGCCCTTGGGTTCCAGGCTGATGGCCAGGGCCGGTATGGCTTGGACTTGGGACTCGGCGGCCGTGAGCTTGAGGGCGGGCGCGTCGCTCATCACGCCCAGTGAGCGTGGCTTGCCGCCCGGGGGCAGGGCCCACAGCTGCAACGATTTATCTGCGCCTTCCTTGAAGTCGCCCAGGCGCTGCAGCACGAGTTGTTTGTTCTTGGGGTCGAAGGTGACCAGCACCGATGGCGCGGCTTTGTCGTTGGCCAGCACGGCCACGTATTGCACGGCGGGGGCGACATCGAGCTGGTGTTTGAGATCGAACCCGACCACTACAGCTAACAAGGTAGCCAAGGCGCCCGCTACGCTGGCGCCGCGCCACAGGGCGAGGTTGGCAAACCAGCCTGCGCGTGGCGATGGCGACGGCGCAGATTTCGGTATCGCTGTGCGTTGGGCTGCCAGAGCACGTTGTTCTTTTTCACCGTCCAGCACGTTCTGGATGCGCACCCACACGGCGGGGTCGGGTTGCATGGGGCTTTGCAGCTCGGTCATGCTGGCCAGCCGACCTTGCCAGGCCAGAGCGGCGGCGCGCACGGGAGCATGTTCGCGTGCCAGGGCTTCAAAACGGCGGCGCGCGCCGCCACGCATGGTGCCCACGGCGTGGCTGGCGGCCAGGCGGTCAAGCAGTTGGGGGTTGCCGCTGATGTTCATGGCGCGCCCTTCACGCTGCGGTGCGGTTCATGCATTCGCGCAGCTTGTCCAGACTGCGGCGTATCCATGATTTCACGGTGCCCAGCGGTAGCTTGAGCTGTTCTGACAACTCGCCGTGGCTCAGGTCGCGCAGGTAGGCCAGGCTGACCACTTCGCGCTGCGGCGCTTCGAGCCGGTTCAGGCATTGGTGCAAGGCCCAGGCCTGTTCGCTGGCTTGCGCCATGTCCAAGGGGTTGCCACTCTCGGCGGGCAAGGCGTCCGAGCCCAGTTCGTCGTACTCGTCGGTCAGGTGTGTGCGCTCGGCGCGGCGTTTGCGCAGAAAGTCGAGTGCCCGACTGCGCACGATCAAGCCCAGCCAGGCCATGGGCGGACTCAGGCTGGCGCGGTAATCTCCGGCTGCGCGCCACACGGTTAAAAAGGTTTCCTGCAACACATCTTCGGCCCAATCGCGCTGGCGCACCACACGCATGGCCAAACCAAACAGCTTGGACGAGGTTTTGTCGTAGAGCTGGCGCAGGGCGGCCTCGTCCTGCTGGCCGACGCGGTCGATCAGCGCCATGAGTTCGGCGTCGGGGTTCAATGCAGTCATGAGGGCATTGTGAAACAGGTGTTTGCATATCCGCCATACGCGCTAAACCTGAGCGTGGATGCAAAACAACTGTTTGGCTTGTAGGGCCAAGCCTACAAAAGCGGCTATTCAATGCCACTCAATGCAGCAGCTAGGACGTTTGAAAAATCCATATTTTCTGTTGTGCTGTTGGTAGCCTTGGATCAAAATATCCGCATTAGCCGTGGGGAAAATATAGGCAAGTTTTGGCACCCATGCCCACCTGCGGCTTTGTTGGCTAGGTCGCTTTTTCTCCGCGTGGAGCCGCATTCCGCAAAGTTCTTGACGAGCTTCGATTTCCAGGGCGACCCATGCCCCTGCGCATTCTTTTGATCCCGTGCACAGACGCCCAACCGAGGCGCCAAGGCTGAGATTTGGCAACACGCCGATGGTCTGCCGGCGACAACAAGATGGTCCACAGAGGGACTTTGTTCGATCGACGTAGAACAAGGAGCGAGGATGAATATCTTGATCCGCAGCGCGCAGGCGCTGATGGCGGCGTTTGCCGCAATGCTGCTGTGTGCCTGTGCCACCGGCCCCATTGGTGAAGCCCGTCATGGGCCGGGGAGCGAGTTTGCGAGCGAAGACCTTACCAAATATGTAGAAGAGCAAAACAAGGTGCTTGTGCAGCTCAAAGCCCACGCAGCAGCGGTAAAAGCCGACGGTCTGAGTCCTGCCGGCGGCACTGAGTGGGACGGTGTGATCGACGCCGGCATGAACTACGCCGACAACAAGTGCCGCAAATATCTGGACAAGCTTTTTGTGCTTGACCGCGACCGCCGCACCTTGAACACCGAGATCGGCCTGATCGCCACGGCTACCGCCGGCGTGATGGCTGCTGCCAAGTCGGCTGCCAAAGACGTGGCCATCGTGGCCATTCTTTTTGGGCTGACGACCACCACCATCGACAACTTGGCCAGCAACGTGTTGTACGAGTTGCCGCCTGCCACCGTGCAAGGTGTTGTAGACGACCAGCAGCGGGCTTACCGCGCCGCGTTGGAGCGGGGCTACTCGAATTGGCCGGCCGCCTTGACGGTCATTCAGCGTTATGCGTTGTTGTGTGTGCCTTCGCATATCGAGCACCAAATCAACATAGCCATTCAAAAAGTAAAACCCGAAAGCAACCGGGGTGACGCCGCACGCGGCCAGCCGCCCGAGGTGTCGAACGAACTGACAACGTTTGGTATTGATGACAACACTGCCAAGCTGCGTGCGTGGGCTTACCCAGGCGGTGTTGCAAACGCGGCCAACGTGAAGGCGCTGGATGACTACGTCAAGACCAAAGAGCCGGCGATTCCTTCTGTGATGGCGCTCATCAACATCAAAGCGAATGCTGATGCACGCGCTCGCGCCGTGGCGGCGTTGAAGGTACCTTGAGCAGAGAGTCGCTTATTCACTCAAACATTTGAGGAGAGAACGTCATGGGTGCCCCCACCATCATCACAGACATACCACCATCGGAGTTGGCCAATGTGCTGATGACGGCGGACAAAGACATGACCATCGAGGTGATTGCTCAGCCTAACGGTTTGTTTACGGTAAAGGCTACGCCTAAACCGACTGCTACGGTGGCTGCAGCAGCGCCCGCAGTGCCCGCAGTGCCCGCCTCTGCGCCTGTTGCAGCACCTGTTGCAGTACCTGTGCCTGCACCTGCCCCAAAGCCCGCTGCCACCACAACCGCCTTCACCGCATTCAGCGGCCTCGCCAACCCCGGCGCAGAAACCAACGCGGACTACCTAGCGCTGATCCCTCTGCCATCGAAGTCAAGCTTTAACGTGGGCCTGGCGTCTGCGGGGCAGCACCGGCTGCGTGATTTGTTGGGCGAGCCGATTGTGGACAAGCACTACGACCCGCAGGGCAAGTGCCTGACGCCCACCAACCCCAAAATACTCGCGCACCTGGTGCTAAAGGATGTAGGGCCGTTCAGGGTGACGGGCATCGATGTGGCCGTGGCTTCGCTGGCGGCTATTTTTCAGGAGGTGAAGGTGGCAAGGCCCAGGCTGTTTGGCATGCTCAGCTCGAACGGCATGTCTTGTGCGCGCTTCACCAAAATCAACGGAAAAATCGGCCCCGGTGTCTCCACCCACGCGTGGGGCATGGCGGTCGATTTCAAGATTGGCGGCGTGACCGATACGCAGGGTGATGACAAGGTGCTGCGTGGGTCGCTGGAGCTTGCGCCGTTTTTTAATGCGGCCGGTTGGTACTGGGGTGCTGGCTTCCCCACCGAAGACGGCATGCACTTCGAACCATCTGCTTCGCTCATTGAAAGTTGGGCGGCCAGCGGAAAGATCTAAAGCCGGATGCCGCGCTCGGCAAAGTAACGCGCCAGGGCCTGCGGGTCGCCCGTGGGTTCGACCATGGCGACGTAGGTGTCAGGACGCAGCAGATACAGCGCGTCGCGGGCCAAACCGGCGGCCTGGTGCGCCGGGGTGTAGTCGAAGCGGCGCAGGGGCACGCCGCAAGAGGCGCAAGCCTGGCGTAGTTCTTCCGTCACCGGCTCGGTTGGGTCGCCGTAGATGTGCACTTGCCAGGTGATCTGGCGCAGGCTCTCATAGTTGTCCGTGCCGTGCTCACGGCCTTTCTCGGGGCCATCAACGGTGGCCACCCAGGGCAGGCGGTCGCCGCCGTGCACTTCGTCTTCGTCTTGTGTGCCCATGCTCAGCGGGCTGTGGCGGTAGTTGATCAAGGTTTGCGACAGCACGCGGAACATGTACTCGCGTGCGGCATCCACGCCGTAGGCCAGCGGCGCGAGGATGGGCGCGATTTGTGTGCGCACGAAGTTGGCAAACGGGCTCTCGCTGGTGACGAAGCTGAACAGCCGGTCGGTGGTTTCCACCAGCTTCAGCGCGAAGGCTTTGCGCTCCACCTCGTAGCTGTCGAGCAAGGCATCGGGCGCTTGCTGGCGCAGCACGGCGGCGAGTTTCCAGGCCAGGTTGATGGCGTCGCCAATGCCGGTGTTCATGCCCTGGCCGCCTGCCGGGCTGTGGACGTGGGCGGCGTCGCCCAGCAAGAAGGTGCGGCCCACGCGGTATTGGCGCGTGACGCGGTGGTGCACGCGGTAGGTGGAGAACCAGCTTACCTTTTGCACCTGCAGGCCCAGGGCGTCGATGGCGCGGTGGCTGACGTCGTTAAAGGTCAGGGTTTCAGCATCTTCGCGCTCGTCACGTACCGCGCCAATCAGCCGGGCTTTGGTAGCGCCACCCGATTGTTGGCTGTAGGCCAGCAGGGCCACGAAGTCGGCGTTGTCGAGCGCGATGTGGGTGGCGCCGTCTGCGGCGGGGCCGGTTACGTCGACATCGGCCACGTAGAAGATTTGCGCATAGGTGCCGCCGTCAAAACCGGTGCCCAACTGGTGGCGAATGGGCGATTTGGCACCGTCGCAGCCGGCCAGAAAGCGGGCCTCGCAGGTGTGCTCTTGGCCGTCGGCTGTGCGTAGCCTTGCGACGACGTGGTCGCCCTGGTCTTTAAAACCTATGCATTCGGTCTGGCGCTCCACCTGCACCCCCATGGTGGCCAGGCGCTCGGCCAGCAGGCGCTCGTGTTGGTCTTGCGGGTAGACCAGCAGGAAGGGGTAGGGCGTGAGGTGCTCGCCCGCCGTGCCAAAGCCGAGCTGCGCCTTCTTTTGGCCTTTGATCCACAGGTTGATGGCGGGGTTTTGGTGGCCGGCGGCGACCACCGCATCGCTCAGGTCGAGCTGGCGGTAAAGCTCCAGCGTGCGGGCTTGTACCGCCATGGCCCGCGAGGTGCTGCCGGGGCCGGTGGCCTGGTCGACCACGCGTACGCGAATGCCTTGTTGCGTGAGCCAAAGCGCCAGAACCAAACCGGTAGGGCCGGCGCCCACGATCAAGACTTCAGTGCGAGGTTCGGTGCGTGGCTCAATGGTGGGCATACGGCTCTTTCGCTGCGGAGGTTGACGGTATGACCATCCTACTCCGCGCGGCGGGAGCGCGATTTGACCTGGGTCTACTGGTTCAGCGCCGCCGCCACTGCATCGCCCAGTTCAATGACCGACATGGCGTAGTAGCTCGACCAGTTGTAGCGCGTGATGACGTAAAAGTTCTCGGTACCCGCCACGTAGGTGGCCGGGGCGTCGCCGTTTTGCAGCTCAATCAAGGCCAGCGGGCCGGTGTGCTGCAAGGCCGCGCCTTCCAGCACGGCGCCCTTGGCAGTGAAGCTGGCGACGCTGAAGGTGGGCAGGATGTCTGGCGCCATCAGCGCGTTCATGTCCAGCGTGTCGGGGTTGAAGCGCACGGGGTAGTGCGTGGGCATGCCGGGTTTCCAGCCAAACGACTTGAAGTAGTTGGCCACCGAGCCGATCACGTCGCCAGGGCTGTTGAACAGGTCGATCTTGCCGTCGCCGTCAAAGTCCACCGCCCATTGCGCCCAACTGGTGGGCATGAACTGTGGCATGCCCATGGCGCCAGCATAGCTGCCGCGCAAGTCCATGGGGTCAATGCCGGTGCGGTTGGCCAGGCTCAGCACTTGCTCCAGCTCGCCCTTGAAGTAGGCGGCGCGTTCTTTGGCGCGCGGATGTGCGGCAGGGAAGTCGTAGGCCAGGGTGGTGAGCGCGTCCATCACGCGGAAGCTGCCCATTTGCTGGCCGTAGATGGTTTCCACGCCAATGATGCCGACGATGATTTGTGCGGGCACACCGGTCTCAGCCTCGGCCCGGTCGAGCCACTGGCGGTTGGCCTGCCAGAAGCGCACCCCGGCGCGGATGCGGATGGGGTCGATGAAGCGGCTGCGGTAGACCGCCCAGTTCTTGGCCGTGCCGCGCGGGGCGGGCGTCATGAGGCGCACCACGGTGGGCAACATGCGTGCCTGGCCGATGGCTTGGCGCACCCACTCGCGGTCGAGGTTGCGGCGCGCGGCGATGTCGTCGGCCTCGGCCATCACGTCGTCGCGGGTCGAGTAGGGAATGGTCGGCGCGGCTTTGGCGGCTGCGGGTTTTGTTTTTGAGGGCTTTTCGGCTTTTGCGTAAGCGGGAGCTGCGCAGGCTGCTATCGCAACCAGAGCAATTTTCAGGAGAGTTTTCATGAAGCCAATTTCGGAAACGTTCGCCTGAGTCTAGCGAGGCTAATGGCCGGTTCTGGCGCATAACGCTGCGCTTCCAGTTGCAAAAGCCAAGCGTGCAGTTGTTGTGCCGACGTGGCATCGGTTTGCGCCAGCGGGTGCGCCTTCAGCAAGGCCGCCATTTGGCGTGGCCCGGCGTGTGCGGGAACGTCAACGCCCGCTTTGCGCAGCCGGGCTTGGGCGCGTTGGTGCAGGTGCAGCCACGGGTCGTGCTGGCGGCGGCCCAGCAGCGTCCAACCGGCGCCGGCCAGGCTCGCCAGCGCCAACAGAACGCCCAGCGCTTGCAGCAGGTCTTGCCAGTCTTCGGCGTCGAAGCCGATGGACTTGAGCAGGTCGAGCTGACGCGTTTGGGTGTAGTTCAACACCCATTGGTTCCAGCGGTTGTTGATGGCCTCCCAGACGGCGCGCATCTGCGCGGCGGCGGTCGGGCTCACGGTGCCGATGGCAGTGCCGAAGAAACCTTCGGGCGCGGCCAAGCGCTCCAGGGCGCCGACGCGGCCGGGGGCGACCATGGCGGTCGGGTCCACACGCACCCAGCCCTGGTCCTGCAGCCAGACTTCGGTCCAGGCGTGGGCATCGCTTTGGCGCACCGTCCAGTAGCCGTCGAGGCTGTTGACCTCGCCGCCCTGATAGCCGGTGACCACGCGGGCCGGAATGTCGAGTGCGCGCATCAGCACCACAAACGACGAGGCGAAGTGCTCGCAGAAGCCGGCTTTGCGGTCAAACCAAAACTCATCGGCCGTGTGTTGGCCGTACACGCCGGGCTCCAGCGTGTAGCTGTAGCCGCCGGTGCGCAGGCGCTGCAGTGCCGCTTCCATCAGCTCGGCCGGGCTGGCCTTGGGCGTCTCGCGGCGCATGTCGGCCGCCAGTTGCAAGGTGCGTGGGTTGAAACCGGCGGGCAACGCCAGGTCGGCTTGCAGGCGCACGGTGCGCTGGGCCGGGCCGTGGCGAAAGCTGGCGTAGCTTTCGGCGCGGTAACGCGTCAGGTCGGTCAGTGGGCGGCTGGCCATCCATTGCAGGTCGGGCGTCATGGCCACGCTGCCAGCGGCGTCGCCACGCACGGTGGGGGCGCTAGGTGTGGCGTCGAGCAGCAGCAGCCACGGGCGGTTGTTGGGCTCTACCGTGGCTTCGTAGCGAATGGGCGCGCCGCTGACTTGAAGCTCGGCCTGGCGCGCGTTGCCTGCCAGCGGGCTGGCATAGCGCGGGCGCCATTGCCGGCCGTCAAACTCCGACAACACCGGGCCGCGAAAATACAGCGTGCTTTGCTGCGGCGGGTTGCCCTCAAACCGCACGCGTAGCGCGATGGCGTCGCTCAGCGCCAGGCTGGCCATGTCGCCCACCTGCATGCTGCCTGAGAGGCCACTGCGCCCGCTCATGGCATCGCTGGGCATGCCCCACAACGGCGCCACACGCGGGAACAACATGAACAGCGCCAACATGACCGGCGCGCCCAGCAGCGCCATCCACCCGGCCATGCGGGCGGACTCGGCCAAGGGCGGGCGGCCCACCGGCATGTGCGCGTTGACCAGTGCCGTGAGCAGGCCCAGCAGGCCTATCAACATGGCCACGGCCGTGAGCAGCGACTGCGAGAAAAAGAAGTTGGTGAGCATCGTGAAGAAGCCCAGGAAGAACACCACAAACGCATCGCGCCGCGCACGCAACTCCAGAGTCTTTAACGCAAGCAACAGCACCACCAGCGTGACGCCCGCATCACGCCCCACCAGTGTGCGGTGGGTGGCCCAGGTGGCCAGCATGGCCAGGGCCAGCAGGGCGAACAGCCACCAGCGGTTGGGCAGCGGGCGAGCGTGCCAAGCTAGCCAGCCGCGCCACAGCAATATGCAGCCAGTGCCCACGCTGACCCACCAGGGCAGGTTGCTGGTTTGCGGCAACACCACCCAGGCCACCACCACCAGCAGGAACAAGGTGTCGCGGCTGTCACGCGGCAGGCCGGTGAGGGCGCGCCGGGCCGATTGCCACGGGTTTGGGTTGCTAGAGGGGTTAAGGGATAAATCGGCCATTGGCGCTTATTAGGTATGCGTAAGCAGCTTCTTTTTTGATAGCGGATGGGTTATGCGCGTTGACCAGCCCTTAAGCCAGCGCCAGTGCTTCGAGGCAGCGGCGTTGGTGTTGGGCGCCGGTGTCGGGCTTGATGTCGCGGCCCGGCAGGCGCAGGCCGTAGTCCAGGCCCAAGGCTTCCGCTTGCAGCACCCAGGCGCACAGGCGGCTCAGGCGTGCCTCAAGCGAGCCGCCGCCGGTGTGGGCCAGGTCTAGCCACAGCGCTTGGGGTTGGCTTTGCGGGCTGTCGCGGCTTACCAGTTCGCCCGACTTGGCGGCCTTTTTCCAGACGATGAGCTTGCGCGGGTCGCCCCGGCGGTAAGCCCGCACGCCATCAAATTCGCTGCTGGCCTGGCTGGGGCTGTGGGCGCTGTGGCCAGGCTGCGGCGTGGCCGGGGGCAGCGGCGGCGCGTGGGTTTCGGGCGCGGGGTAGACCAGCACTTCAGCAGCCGGGCGCCAGTAACACCACACGCAAAAACTGCCGAGCGGAAAACGTGTTTCGGCCGTGAGCGCGGGCACGCGGTGCAGGCCGCGCGTAGTCGGCATAAAGGCCACGTGCACGGTGCTGCTGCCGCGCGCGGGCACATCGGTAAAGGCCCAATGGCGGGTGTCTTGCAGGCTCAGCGCAATGGCGCGGCGCGCGCTGCGGCGGCTGTTGCTCAGTTGCACGGTGAGCACGGCACTGCGGCCGGCAAATTGCGCATCGGGCGCCACCAGCTTCAGGTCAAGCCCGCGCAAGGTGGCGTGGGCCACATGCATGCCCACGGCGGCACAACCGGCGAGCAAAAACGTCAACAGGTAACCCAGGTTCAACTGGTAATTGATGCTGGCCACCAGCAGCACGGCCAGCGTGGCGGCCAGCACCCAGCCGGGCGTGGTCGGCAGGATGTAGACGTTGCGCTGGGTGAGCTGCAGGGTGTCTGACAGCGGCAGTCGTGCTTGCCACCAGCGGTCGAAGCGGTGGCGTAGCGCGGCTGTGAAAGGAGCGGTCAACGACTTAAGCGGATTCAGGTTGGCCCAGCGACGGGAAGCGACTGCCATGGTGATATCAGCGAGGTCAGGCCAGCGGCACGGCCTCGATCATGGCGCGCACTTGCTCTACCGCGCCGCGCCCGGCGTCGCCCGTGGGCACGAGGCGGTGTGCCACGGTTTGCGGCAGGATGGCTTGCACGTCGTCGGGCGCCACGTAGTCGCGCCCGCTCAGCAGCGCCTGCGCCTTGGCCGCACGCACGATGGCAATGCCGGCGCGCGGGCTCAAGCCCTGCACAAACCAACGGCCCGATCGTGTGGCGGCCAGCAGGTCTTGCACGTATTCGAGCAGCGGCGCGGCGGTGTGGATCTTCAGCACTTGCTGCTGCAACTGCTGCAGTTCGGCCAGGGTGAGCAAGGGGGCCAGCGTCTCCACTTTTTCGCGCGGGTCTTGCCCGGCCAGCAACACGCGCTCGGCCGCGCGGTCGGGGTAGCCGAGCGAGATGCGCATCAAGAAGCGGTCAAGCTGCGATTCGGGCAGCGGGAAGGTGCCCAACTGATCAGTCGGGTTTTGCGTGGCAATCACAAAAAAAGGCGTGGGCAGCGGGCGCGTGGCGCCTTCCACCGTCACCTGCTTTTCTTCCATGGCCTCCAGCAACGCGCTTTGGGTGCGCGGGCTGGCGCGGTTGATTTCATCGGCCAGCAAAATCTGCGCAAATACCGGGCCGGGATGGAACACAAAGGCTTCGCGCCCGCGCTCGAACACCGACACACCTGAGAGGTCGCTGGGCATCAGGTCGGCGGTGAACTGCACGCGCGAGAATTGCAGGCCGAAGGTGCGGGCCAGCGCGTGGGCGAGGGTGGTTTTGCCCACGCCGGGGACGTCTTCAATCAGCAGGTGGCCGCCGGCCAGCAGGCAGGCCACGCAGTCTCGAACTTGGTCGGATTTCCCGACGATCACCGTGTTAAGCTGATCGAGTAACGACGTCAATTTCTGTTGTGCAAGCATATTGGCAGGACGTTACCGCATATTTCTGACGCCAGGTCTTTACCCATGCTTAAAACCGGATACTTCACCCACCCATCTTGTCGTCAACACGAGATGGGCGACGGGCACCCGGAATGCCCCGAACGCCTGGGCGCCATCGACGACCGCTTGCTGATTACCGGCGTGGCCGACGCGCTGGAGCACATCACCGCACCCGCCGCCACCTTGGCGCAAATTGAACGCGCACACGGTGCGGGCTACGTGGCGCAATTGCAGGCGCTCGGCGAGCAACTGGCGCGCGACATTGCGGCCGGTGGTCCTCAACATGCGGCGGTAGACCCGGACACCTGCATCAACACCCACACCTGGCAGGCTGCGCTGCATGCGGCTGGAGCGGCAATAGCGGCGGTGGACGGCGTGATGTCCGGCGCGCTGGAAAACGCCTTCTGCGCCGTGCGCCCCCCCGGCCACCACGCCTGCCGCGACAAGGCCATGGGCTTTTGCTTCTTCAACAACGTGGCCATTGCCGCACACCACGCGCTGGCGCAGCACGGGTTGAAGCGCGTGGCCATCGTCGACTTTGATGTGCACCACGGCAACGGCACCGAAGACATCGTGGCCGGTGACGACCGCATCTTGATGGTCGGCATGTACCAGCACCCGTTCTACCCCGAAGGCTCGGCCTTGAATGCCAGCAACCTGCTGAACGTGCCGGTGCCCGCGTACACCCAAGGCATGGAAGTGCGCGAGATCATGGAGATGATGTGGCTGCCCCGGCTGGAAGAATTTGAGCCCGAGCTGATCATCGTCAGCGCCGGTTTTGACGCGCACCGTGAAGACGACCTGGGTCAACTGGGCCTGGTGGAGCAAGACTACACCTGGATCACCTGGCGGCTGAAGGCTTTGGCCGATGCTTATGCCCAGGGGCGCATCGTCAGTTGCCTGGAGGGGGGCTACAACCTCAGCGCTTTGGGCCGCAGCGTGGAAGCGCATTTGCGCGTGCTGGCTGACGTTTAGTGTTTAGCGCGTTCCCGCTGGGCTGCAGTTGCGGCCCGCGTTCATTCCCATATAGAAGACTGACGAAGGATGCCAACAATGGCAAGTTTGAGCCTGCCGACCATGCACGACACCAACCGCATCGTCACGCTTGACGACTGGGCGCGTGCGCTGAGCCAGCCCACCGCCCTGGCCGAATTGGCCGTGGTGCTGGTCTGTGCGGTGTTGGCCTATGGCGTGGTTGCGGCGCTACGCCGCAGCGCGGGTGGCGCGCACGAAGAGTCGATTACCTTTGGCCGCCGGTTGATCGACGGTGTGCTGTTTCCGTTGGCCTGGCTGTTGTTTGCGTTTGTCGCGCAGGAGTTGACGGCCAAATGGATGCCGCTGGCAGTGTTCAAGATTGCGTTGCCGGTGTTGATCTCGCTGGCGGTGATCCGCGTCGGGGTGAAGGTGCTGCAGGTGGCCTTCAAAAACACGCCGGTGGTGCGCATGCTGGAGCGCACCATTTCATGGGTGGCTTGGCTGGCCATGGTGCTGTGGGTCAGCGGCTTGCTGCCCGTACTGCTGGACGAGCTGGATCAGATCAAATGGAAGATCGGCAGTACCACGCTGTCGGTGCGCACCATGCTGGAGGGCGCGCTCACGGCCGGGCTGGTGATGATCGTCACGTTGTGGATCTCGGCGGCGATTGAAACGCGCCTGCTGAAGAACGCCACGGGCAGCGAGTTGTCATTGCGCAAAGCGGTCAGCAATGCCACGCGTGCGTTGATGGTGTTTGTGGGCTTGCTGCTGGCGCTGTCTACCGTGGGCATCGACCTCACGGCCTTGTCGGTGCTGGGTGGCGCCATCGGTGTGGGCATTGGCTTTGGTCTGCTGAAGCTGGCCTCCAACTACGTGAGCGGCTTTGTCATCTTGGCCGAGCGCAGCATGCGGATTGGCGACTTTGTGCAGGTCGACGGTTTTGCCGGGCGCATCACCGACATCAACGCGCGCTACACCGTGGTCACAGCGCCCAACGGCATTGAATCGATTGTGCCCAACGAACTGCTCATCACGCAGCGCGTAGAGAATTGGTCGCTGAACAACCGCAACGTCAACCAGGCCACGGTCATCTCGGTGGGCTATAACAGCGACGCTGACGAAGTTGCCGCGTTGTTACTGCAGACCGTGCAGCAAATTCCACGCGTGTTGAAAGACCCCGGCCCGGGCGTCTCGCTCAATGCGTTTGGGGCTGACGGGCTGGAGTTTCGCGTCTCGTACTGGTTCAACGACCCAGAAAACGGGCAGGGCAATTTGCGCTCGGACATCAACATGGCCATCTTGCGCGCGCTGCGAGCGCACAATGTGGAGATTCCGTTCCCGCAGCGGGTGCTGCATGTGCGCACGGGGGCCACGGCTACGGCCGGTGTTGTCGCCGGGTCGCCTAGTGAGGTTAGCGAAGTTCATTGACGCGAATTGAAGTTGCTGGTTGTGACCGAAAGTGAGTAAGAGTGAATATGTCTGTTCTTGATGCATTGCCCCCTGACGAACTGCTCGCAGAGACACCGGTCTCCGGCATGACCGCCGCCCAAGCTGCCGCACGCGTGATGCGCCCCGTGGTTTCCCAAGAACAGACCGGCAGCAAAGGTCTCGACGGCAAGCTGCTCTACCGCTCGGTGGTCACGCATCAAGCCGTGACGGAAAGCGAAGTCTTGCGCTTTAAAGATTACGGTACCCACGTGGTGGTGGTCACGACAGACGGCCAGAAGTTCAGCAGCGCCGGATAGTGACTTCAGATTGCCACGTTGGACGGCAAGCACCGTCTTTCGCTGCCGAGTGCTTCGGGTATGTGGGGAGGTGATCGTTTTGGCAGCGATGCTGGGGACGAGAAAAAATTGGGTCGCTAGATTCGGCGCGGTTTTCACGGGTATGTGAGCCTTTTTGGCGCTGACGGTGGGTTTGTCACGAAATGGGACGTTAGGGCTACCAAAACGGCCAATTTGGGCTCAGAGTAGGCCAGTCTGCATGGATCGTCGCTTGGAGCTGTTCAACGGGCCTTACTGCCCGTTTCCATTTGGAAATCAACGAGTTGGCTGTGCGCTTGAGGGGCGATGATGTCAGTCGCGCGTCAAATTTCAGCAGGTTTAAATGCTCTGTAACTCGGACGTTCCGAACTCGGACAGCAGAACACGTCCGAGTTAATTTTTTTCAATCGTGGCAATGGGTTAGCGGTATTCAACCTTGCGCTCGACGACGTCCGAGTTATGTGAACTCGGACGCAGTCTCAGCCTGAGTGATGGTTAAAGTCGGACATCAAAACAAAACACGTCCGACTTTAACTATTGGGTCCGAACGCGCCGAATCGGGCGATATGCCCAAAAGTTAAAGCGAATGAAAAAGGGACGACTCAGCCGAAACGCTGCGACTGATGGACGTTTGCGTCGGGCGCACGGCCGACGATATTCCAGATTTGGCGTTCGGTCAGATGGTTTTCTGCGGCCAAGGTGCTAGCCGACTTGGGGCCGATTTGGGCGCGAATGCGTTGGTCACGGAGGTGGCGAAGCGCGACCACTGCTTTCGGGATGTCGAAGTGGTCTTCTCGGCCGTATACCGCACTCAAATTTCTGAGATTCTCATAGCCGATCAACTGAGCCAGTCGATGGTCGGGTGTGGGATGCAGCGGAATATAGAGGCGTCGCCCGCCATATTCGGCAACCACCGTCATCGTGGCTGGCTGGCTGGCAGACCGACCAGCTGTGGCTGTATTTCGATCCCGTTCATCAAGGGCTGGCAGGTGATGACGCCAGGAGCTAAACCGTTTACCGAGTTGGACATCAAACTGCGACGGCAGAAAAGCCCAGTTCGACCAGATGGCCAAGCGCCAGGGTTTGAGTAAAAGTTAAAGCACCAGAACGGCGCTCATGAAAATCCGGGCTGTGGCGCTTTAACGTATTTCTATGCACCCACCGGGTTGAGCCGAGGCGTAGCCCGCTTTAAACATGCTTCAACTGCTTGCCGTGTTCCACTTATGATGGTTAGCCCCTGCGATATAGCTGGATCAGTGGTTGATCCTTATCTTGGTCGGTTGACAGATATGCATATGGATAAAACGGTCAGCCAGAAACTTTGTGTGTTTTGCGGTAAATGCGCTCCTGACGTAAAAATGTCTAAAGAACATGTACTACGTGCGTACTTCGCAAAGTTTTTTCCCGGGGCGGGAGAGAAGACAGTTTTTAATCAACGTTTTGTCGCGATCGACGGCTCGTTAAAAGATATTGGACGTTCGATTCCCAACAATCCGTTCACACTTACTGCTAACGATGTCTGTAAGCCCTGCAACGAGGGTTGGTTGAATACCGAGGTTGAAGTTCCTGCGCAGGATGTGTTGCTGTCACTGATGTTTGGGCGGCAAATTACGCTTGATAAACAAGCCATGAAGTCAGTTGCGCTTTGGGGTGCGAAAACGGCAGTTGTTCGGGGCCTAATTGACGCAGGGGAACGAGTGATCCCTCAGCATCACTATCGTTACATCAAAGAAAATCTCGCACCTCCACCAGGCACTTTTGTGTGGGCAGGGTTTGTAGATTTCGACGCAAAAACCTTTACTCGTCATTTGCGTTTTTCTTTAATAGAGGAAGGAGGAACCAGAACACACTTCTGCCACGTGACCACCTTGGTCCTGGGAAATCTAGCCCTGTTCGTCCTAGGTAATTCTCGACCGGAGGACTCCCACACGTTGCAGAGAGTTGTCCGCAAGCTTGACTCCGAACAACTGGTACGTGTCTGGCCAGAGTCTGTGACTGTCAATTGGCCCCTTGTGCCCATGCCATTAGCCTGGGCATATTCATTGAGTCGTGATGCCTTGCCTGAGGATTTGGATTTCGAGGGACATCCCTTTCCGACATTGGAATATCGCGGCTGACGACTATGCTCGTGCGACCGGCATCTCTTCCCAGACGGTCGTGTAGTTGGGCGTTTTCCGCTCCTGCCGCATTCCCCACTCGCGGTGAACACCCTCGAAGCCCGTGCTGGCCACGTGCACAGTGCCACGGCCGAAGCGATTTATGAGCCCGATTGGCGCTCTGGAGTGCACGTGCCGACTCGGATTAGCCGCAAGGATTGCAAGCCGTTGGGAGTAGCTGGGCTTTGGGATTTATGGCAGTCGCCCAGTGGCCCGTTGCTGAGTTGCACCATGCTGACCATCAACGCTGATAGTCATGCCCTGATGAAAAACATGCACCGTGAGGGTGAAGAGAAACGCATGGATGTAGCGTTGCCAGACGACACCTAGGATACATGGCTAGATGCAACGGTAAATAAAGCCATGAGTTTTTTTGGTGCAGTATCCAGCAGTATTGTTGGATGTCGTGGGGCAGCCTAAAAGCGCCGTCAGCCAGGGGGCGAAAACACCTTAGGAGCAAATTCGATGAGCTGGAAAAAAGTAATTGCGGAATGGTGGGACGACTGGGAGGACGCAAGGACGCTTTGGCTTGCTTTGTTGGCCCTTCTGCTGCTCTCTTCGTCGATACCTTTAGCGATTTATGGGGTTCATGCTTACTTAGGGCTGGGTTGGCCTCTGACCATCCTTTTACTAGTGAATTCCCTTTTAGCCATGATGTTGCTCGGATATGCAGCCCCCATTGCCAGTACAGCTTCATTAATAGTGGCCACGGTTCTCTGGCTATATAACGGCTTCCTCCTAATTTTGCTACTCGCAGGAGCAATTTACGGGGGCTACTTATTTTTTAAGCCTTAGAGCTTTTGTCTTGGCCACTGCTTGTTCTTTACACAAAGCATATTCAAATGTTTTCAGAATCAAGATGCGCAATCGCGAGGCGTGTTGTTATGTGAGTAGGTAGGCTGTAACTTCCAGAAATTTAAACCATCTCTGCGTGCTAAAGCGTTTCTCTGTTCAAGAGATATCGTTGATCTTCTGAAAAATAACGATAAGAAAACTGTTAACCAATCTAAACGGAGATCTAATTTGACTCGAATCGATTTGTCAGGGCAGGGGCACTGTGTGCTCTGTGGATTTTTTGGAAAGTTGACTGAGGAGCATGTGTTTGCCCAATGGTTGGGGAGGCGGTCACCGAGCCTTCACCGCCAAAGCGCGTCACAACTTGAAATTCTTGGCAAGGAGACAGAGGTTCTCCACGATTTTCCTCCTAATGAACAGGCAGTCGCAGTTTTATGTAGCAAGTGCAATAACGAATGGGGGAGTCGTTTGCAAAATAAAACTACTCCGATTCTCAGTCGATTAATTGCAGGAAACTGGTGGCAAATGAGTCCTGCAGAAAGATCACAGTTGGCGCGCTGGCTAACTTGCTTTGTTATGATTCGAGAGTTTGTCCATAGTGAACTGGTCTCTATTCATCAAGACGAGCGAGAAAGATTTAGAAAGACGAGCATACCTACTTCCGGGACTGAGATGTGGATGGCTCCTTTCAAGGCGAGAGCAAACCACTATAGAAGTTGGCATAGTGCCTTCAGGGTAATGCGGGAGGGTGGGAGTAAACCAGAGAGATGTAATGCTCACTTCACCATGCTCGCCGTTTCGCAAGTTCTCTTCTTCGTTTTTGGAACCTCTCATGCTGAGTCGTTAACGCCTGACTCGGCGTGGCGAGGTGAGGTAAGAAAGTGCATGATGAACGCTGGTCTAATACAACTTTTCCCTGTAGTGCGAGAGATTATTTCTTTGCCTAGGGTCCTAGCCGATGAAGAATTCGAACAACTGAAACTATCCGCACTGCAATCAATAAATAAGCCCTTTCCGCGTAAGCTTTCTGAGCATGGAAAAGGTTGAAATGCACGATAGCTAGATAACGCTTTCGGAAGCAATAACTGGTCGCCTGTTCGACGTTGTGATAGTCTAAAAAAGCGATTTTCCCTTGGGGCTGAAGCGTTTCAGCCTTAGCCAAAGTGCCACCCCGGCGCAACGTTCACTCCATCCCAACCCGGAGTGAACATGGCAGAAACCACCACCAAAGAACTGACAGCCACCGAAGCGGCCAAGCGCGTCAAGCGTCCTGTGACCACCACCGAGGTAATCGGTAAGGACGATCTGGGCGCGGACATCGTCAAGAAGACCACCAAGCAAGTCAGCGTGGCCGCCGCCGAAGTGCTGGCGTTCAAGGACTGCGGCGACACCGTCGTGGACGTCACCACTGACGGCCAAAAGTTCAGCTCGGCCGACTAAGCCACATGAGCCGGAAGCTAATTCCCTCTGCAAGCTTTGAGCAACTGACCGAGGCGGTGACCACGGAGTACGGCCAGCTCATCGAGCTGGTGCGCCAGGCGGTAGCCGCCAAGGCCCGCGCCGTGCCAGGTGGGGCCGACTACTACGTCGATGTGCGCGGCATCTGGCCCGACCGCGTGGTGGTGTCCTTGCGTGGCCGTCTGTACGCCTACTGCCAAAGAAAACGTTAATCACTGCCAAAGGGCGCGGCGCGCTTCAGGCGCGCTTCATCGGGTAAAGGTGTGTTTCATGTTGTCCGGTAGGCGATAGAAAAGCTTGCCCCGACCCGTTCGCCCCCTATAATCAACGTTAGAAAAGAACGACCGTGCTTTTTTGTGGCTTGAGGTATCTGATGGTTCACCCATGGTGAGCCGGCATACGTCAAAGGCTCTCAGGCCGCTATTTGGGCCGGGCATAAAATCCGCGGTGGAAACTCGCTGTTCAATCATCAATAACTCTGTGGAGCCGAATTCATGAAGGTCCTGGTAGCCGTAAAGCGTGTGGTCGACTACAACGTCAAAGTACGTGTGAAGTCCGATAACACTGGGGTAGACATCGCCAACGTCAAAATGAGCATGAACCCCTTCGACGAAATTGCCGTTGAAGAAGCCGTGCGGCTCAAGGAAAAGGGCGTGGTCACTGAAGTGATCGCAGTGTCTTGTGGCGTGACCCAATGCCAGGAAACCCTGCGCACCGCCATGGCCATCGGCGCCGACCGTGCCATCCTGGTGGAGAGCACCGAAGACCTGCAGCCGCTGGCGGTCGCCAAGTTGCTCAAGGCTCTGGTTGAAAAAGAACAACCCGGTCTGATCATCCTGGGCAAACAAGCCATCGACGACGACAGCAACCAAACCGGCCAAATGCTGGCTGCGCTGGCCGATCTGCCGCAAGCCACGTTCGCCAGCAAGGTCGAATTGGCCGACGGCAAAGGCACCGTGACGCGCGAAGTCGACGGTGGCCTGGAAACCATCTCTTTCAGCCTGCCGGCCGTGGTGACCACCGACCTGCGCCTGAACGAGCCACGCTACGTCACGCTGCCGAACATCATGAAGGCGAAGAAGAAGCAGCTCGACATCGTCAAGCCTGAAGACCTGGGCGTCGACGTGACCCCGCGCCTGAAGACGCTGAAGGTCAGCGAACCACCGAAGCGCAGCGCCGGCATCAAGGTGCCTGACGTCGCCACGTTGGTCGCCAAGTTGAAGACCGAAGCGAAAGTTATCTAACACCCCCAGTCTGCGCGCACTGCGTGTCGCTTCGCCAACCCCCTTGCAGGGGGCAACACCAGTGGCCTGGCAAAGCCAGTTCCACGGTGTTTTCGGTAGAGGCAGGCCCGCCATCGGTGCCCCGCTAACTTGCTAAAGGACTTAGGAAAGACATCATGACTGCTCTCGTAATTGCCGAACACGACAACGCGTCCATCAAGGGCGCAACCCTGAACACCGTGACCGCCGCTGCCCAGTGCGGTGGCGACGTGCACGTGCTGGTGGCCGGCGCCAATGCCGCTGCTGCCGCTGCTGCTGCCGCACAAATCGCTGGCGTGACCAAGGTCTTGCACGCCGATGCACCTGGCTTTGAACACGGCCTGGCCGAAAACGTGGCAGCGCAAGTGTTGGCTGTGGCCTCCGCCTACAGCCACATCGTGTTCCCTGCCACTGCCTCGGGCAAGAACATCGCCCCGCGCGTGGCCGCCAAGCTTGACGTGGCGCAAATCTCCGACGTGATCAAGGTCGACAGCGCTGACACGTTCGAGCGTCCGATCTACGCCGGTAACGCCATCGCCACCGTGCAAAGCGCCGACGCCACCAAGGTGTTGACCGTGCGCACCACCGGCTTTGACCCCGCGGCTGCCACCGGTGGCTCTGCCGCCGTGGAAACCGTGACGGCTGTGGCCGACTCTGGCAAGTCCACGTTTGTGGGCGCCGAGATCGCCAAGAACGACCGCCCTGAACTCACCGCCGCCAAGATCATCGTCTCCGGTGGCCGTGCCCTGGGCAGCGCCGAGAAGTTCAATGAAGTGATGACGCCATTGGCCGACAAGCTGGGCGCCGCACTGGGTGCTTCGCGCGCTGCAGTGGACGCAGGTTACGCACCGAACGACTGGCAAGTGGGCCAGACCGGCAAGATCGTGGCGCCGCAGTTGTACATCGCCGCTGGCATCTCGGGTGCGATCCAGCACTTGGCCGGCATGAAGGACAGCAAGGTCATTGTGGCGATCAACAAAGACCCTGAAGCGCCGATCTTCAGCGTGGCCGACTACGGCCTGGAAGCAGACTTGTTTACCGCTGTGCCTGAACTGGTGGCAGCGCTCTAAGCAAGACTCGCGGAGAAAAGGCATCGCGTGCGGTGCCTTTTTTTTCACCGCTTTTTCTGATTTCTCGTTTTTCGACCCCGTTTTCGCCTCTTTCGACCCCCGCCTTCTCGATTTTCCAGCCTCCCGGAGACAAAACCATGAGCTACACCGCCCCACTCAAAGACATGTTGTTCAACATCCAACACTTGGCGAACATCGAACAAGTGGCGCAGATGCCGGGTTTTGAAGATGCCGGTTTCGACACCGCACAAGCCGTGCTGGAAGAGGCAGCCAAATTCACCGGCGGCGTGCTCGCGCCGCTGAACTTCGAGGGCGACAAGAACCCGTCGAGCTGGAAAGACGGTGTGGTCACCACCACCCCAGGCTTCAAGGCCGCGTTCAAGCAGTTTGCCGAAGGCGGCTGGCAAGGCCTGCAACACCCGGTGGACTTTGGCGGCCAAGGCCTGCCCAAGACCATTGGCGCGGCCTGTATCGAGATGACCAACAGCGCCAACCTGAGCTTTGCGCTGTGCCCACTTCTGAGCGATGGCGCCATTGAAGCCCTGCTGACCGCTGGCTCGGATGAACTCAAGGCCACCTACCTCGAAAAACTGGTGAGCGGCGAATGGACGGGCACCATGAATCTGACCGAACCCCAAGCCGGCAGCGACCTGGCCATGGTGCGCAGCCGTGCCGAGCCCCAGCCCGACGGCACTTACAAGGTATTCGGCACCAAGATCTTCATCACCTACGGTGAACACGACATGGCCGAGAACATCGTCCACCTGGTGCTGGCCCGCGTGACCGGCGCGCCCGAAGGCGTGAAGGGCATCAGCCTGTTTGTCGTGCCCAAGTTCATGGTCAACGCCGATGGCTCGCTGGGTGCGCGCAACGACGTGCACTGCGTCAGCATCGAACACAAGATGGGCATCAAGGCCTCGCCCACCGCCGTGCTGCAGTATGGCGACCATGGTGGCGCCGTGGGCTACCTGGTGGGCGAAGAAAACCGTGGCCTGGAATACATGTTCATCATGATGAACGCCGCGCGCTACGCGGTGGGCATGCAAGGCATTGCCGTGGCCGAGCGCTCGTACCAACAAGCCGTACAGTTCGCCAAAGACCGTGTGCAAAGCCGCCCGGTGGACGGCTCCATCGCCGCCAGCGCGCCCATCATCCATCACCCCGACGTGAAGCGCATGTTGATGACCATGCGTGCCTACACCGAAGGCTGCCGCGCCATGGCCAGCGTGGCGGCTGCGGCCTACGACGCCTCGCACCACCATGCGGACGCCGAAGTGCGTAAACAAAACCAGGCTTTCTACGAATTCATGGTGCCGCTGGTCAAGGGCTACAGCACCGAGATGAGCCTGGAAGTCACCTCGCTCGGCGTGCAAGTGCATGGTGGCATGGGTTTCATTGAAGAAACCGGCGCAGCGCAGCACTACCGCGACGCGAAGATTCTGACCATTTACGAAGGCACTACCGCCATCCAGGCCAATGACCTGGTGGGCCGCAAAACGGCACGTGATGGCGGCCAGAACGCCAAGGCCATTGCCGCCCAGATCGAGAAAACCGAAGCCGCTTTGCGTGAGCAGGGCGGGGCCGATGCAGTGGCCGTGGCCAACCGTCTGTGTACGGCGCGCCAAGCCTTCCTGGAAGTGGTGGACTTCATGGTGGCCAATGGCCGCAGCAACCCCAATGCCGCCTATGCGGGCAGCGTGCCTTACCTGATGCTGGCCGGCAACCTGATGGCTGGTTGGCAACTGGCGCGTGCGCTGCTGGTCGCGGAAGACTTGAAGGCCAAGGGTGAAGACCTGCCTTTCATGCAGGCCAAGATCACCACCGCACGCTTCTATGCCGACCACTTGCTGAGCAAGGCACCAGCGGTGCGCGACAGCATTGTGTTTGGCGCCGAGAGCGTGACCGCGCTGGCGCTGGAAGCGTTCTGACCACTGCTTGATTTGCTATTGAAATAGAAGCTGTCTGCGCTTAGGTGACAAGCGTTGTAGGCTTATTGGGCTTATAAAGTAATAACACGAACAGGAGATCAAATGTCGAAATTGCCTGCCGCGCTGAGCGGACTGTCCCTTCCCGTGATCGGCTCGCCGCTGTTCATCATCAGCAACCCCAAGCTGGTGATCGCGCAATGCCAAGCGGGCATCGTCGGCTCCATGCCCGCTTTGAATGCCCGCCCGGCGGCACAACTCGAAGATTGGTTGGCCGAGATCACCGAGACCCTGGCGGCCTACAACAAGGCCAACCCCGACAAGCCCGCCGCGCCGTTCGCCATCAACCAAATCGTGCACAAGTCGAACGAGCGGCTGGAGCACGACATGGAAATGTGCGTGAAGTACAAGGTGCCGATTCTCATCACCTCGCTGGGTGCGCGTGAAGACGTGAATGCGGCTGCGCACAGCTATGGCGGCGTGGTGCTGCACGACATCATCAACAACAAGTTTGCACGCAAGGCGATCGAGAAGGGCGCCGACGGCCTGATCGCCGTGGCTGCCGGTGCGGGTGGCCACGCGGGTGTGAAGAGCCCATTTGCGTTGATCCAGGAAATTCGCCAGTGGTTTGATGGCCCAGTCGCCCTGAGCGGCGCCATTGCCAGCGGTGGTGCGGTGCTGGCGGCCCAAGCCATGGGCGCAGACTTTGCCTACATTGGCTCGGCCTTCATTGCCACCGAGGAAGCGCGCGCCAGCGACGCCTACAAACAAGCCATTGTGGATGGCAACTCTGACGACATCGTCTACAGCAACCTGTTCACCGGCGTACACGGCAACTACCTGGCACCGTCGATCCGTGCCGCTGGACTCGACCCCGAGCACCTGCCCGAGAGCGATCCCACCAAGATGAACTTTGGCGGCGACGCGGCCAAGGCCTGGAAAGACATTTGGGGCTGCGGGCAAGGCATCGGCGCAATCGATAAAATCCAGAGCGCTGGCGAACTGGTCGCCCAGTTACGCCGACAATACGAAGAAGCGCGCGCCCGTTTATTGGGTTGAGCGCAACTTTGTAGACCAGCTCTTAGAGCAGCGGGGCGCTTCGGCGCCCCTTTTGACGTTTGTTGCGTTCTGCTTTTTCTGCTTTCTTTTGTTGATTCCCATCGGGCCGTCTCGTTCACGTTTGTTCGCGTTTTCGTTTGCGTCTGCCAGGATCAGTGTGTGCTGCGGCACAGCTTTTGTTTGAGTCGTTTTTTATGCAGCGTGTAGCGAACCGCGTGCCCTTGTTTGACGTGGTCAAGGGCCTGGCCTGTTGTTTGATTGTGTGGCATCACTTGGCGTTCTACGGGCCGATGTCTGACACCGCTTACCCCTTGGTGCCCAAGTTGATGCAGTGGCTGTACGACTACGGCCGCATGGCGGTGCAGGTGTTTTTGGTGCTGGGCGGCTACCTGGCTGCAGCCAGCCTGGCGCCTAACGGCCAGGCACGCGACACTGCGCCGCTGGAGCAAATCGGCCGTCGCTACTTTCGGTTGATCTTGCCTTACATGGCCGCGCTCGCCGTATGTGTGGTGGTGTCTGCAGGCATTCGTGCCCTAGTGCCAGGCCACGTGGCGCTGGCGGTGCCTGGTTTGCCGCATATGTCGCAACTCATCGCCCATGTGCTGCTGATGCAGGACACGCTGGGTTATGAGGCTTTGTCGGCCGGCGTGTGGTACGTGGCCATCGACTTTCAGTTGTTTGTGTTGGCTGTGGGCGCATTGGCGTTGGCGCGTTGGCTGCAGACGTTACGCCCCGGTGCTAAGGGGCTGGAGCATGCCGCGCCCATGGCGGTGCTGCTGCTCACAGTAGCCTCGTTGTTCTGGTTCAACCTCGAGACCGAGCTCGACACCACCGGCTTGTACTTCATGGGCGCTTACGGCCTGGGCATGCTGGCGTATTGGAGCCGGCAGTGGGCACGCCCCATGCTTGGCTTCTGGTTGCTGGCAGGTTTGGGTTCAATAGCTTTGTGGCTGGATTTCCGTGGCCGCATTCTGGTGGCGGTGCTGAGTGCCCTGGCCCTTTGGGGCGTGGGCATGGTGCCAGCATTGCGGCAGTGGAACGGCCTGCGACCTCTGCAGCGCTTGGGGCAGATGTCGTACTCGGTGTTCTTGATCCACTTCTCGGTGTGCTTGCTGGTCAACCAGTGGGTGGACGCCATGTGGCCCGAGTTGCCATGGCACAACCTGGTCGGCATGGGTCTGGCGTTTGCGCTGTCACTGCTATGCGGCCGTGGGCTGTTTGTGCTGGTGGAGCAGCGCAGCCACAAGCTTCAGGCGTCTTCGTTGCACATGCCCGCAGGTGGCCTGTTGGCGCTTTCGGTGTTGTTCGCTGCAGCGCAAGCGCTGCCCTGATCAGCGCGCGGGAAACCGTACGCCAGGCGTGCCCGATTGCCAGGCCGGCAGTTTGTGCATCACGCTGGCCAACAGGTCTGACGCTTCCCACTGCTGCAGCCAACGCGCCAGGGCCGGCCAAGCTTGGGCCTCAAACCATTCCGGCTCGACGCGCGCAAACTGGCGTACGAAGGGCGCAATCGCCATGTCGGCCAGCGTGGCATGGGCGCCAAACAAGTACCGCGTCGCCGTGAGACGGGCTTCCAACTGCGTCATCAAGAAGTCCGAAGCGGCAGTGCGGTGCTGTGTGGCAAAGTCCGCCGGACTGTTTTCGGCATGTTCATCGACATAGCGCTGCGGGTACTTGTAGCGGTCGAGGTGTCGCTTGAACGCGCCGTCGACTTCGGCGATCAACTGCTCCATCTGCTGCAGTGTTCCGTCGGTGGGGGCAAGCCACTGGTGCGGATCGTTTTTCGCCAAGGCCCAGCGCATGATGTCCAGGCTCTGCTCCAGCAATTCGCCACTGGGCAGCACCAGTACGGGGACCGTGCCTTTGGGTGACGCGGCCAGCATTTCTTCGGGTTTGTGGCGCAGCACGACTTCACGCAGTTCGACGCGCTGGCCGCTGGCCGCCAGGGCCAGGCGCGCGCGCATGGCGTAGGGGCAGCGGCGAAAGGAGTAGAGCACTGGCGCCGCTTCATGGGCTGGCTCGGACTCATCTGGTACTTCTTTGTGGTGAGAAGCCAGCTTGGCGCCCAGATGGGTTTGCTGGCGCGTTTCGGCCAACGTCATTTGGCGCTCGCGTTCGCGCAAGGCTTGAAGTTCGCTGTCGCTGCGCGTGCCATGGCAGTGGGCGCAACTCACGCCGCGTTCATACAACGGCGAGGCGCGGTCGCTTGCGCTCAACGGGTAGCGGCAGGAGCGGCAAAGCGAGTAGTCGCCCGGCGTGAGTCCGTGGCCCACCGACACCCGTTCGTCAAATACAAAACACTGGCCTTCCCAAATGCTCTCGCTCTCGGGCACCGTCTCCAGGTATTTCAGGATGCCGCCTTCCAGGTGGTAGACGTCGTCAAAGCCTTGGGCTTTCAGTAGGGCCGTGGATTTTTCGCAGCGGATGCCGCCGGTGCAAAACATGGCGACCTTGGGTTTGCCGGCCAGTGGAGCACCTGGCCCGGAGGCTTTTTCTACCCAGTCGGGCAGTTCGGTGAAGCTGCTGGTATGCGGATTGAGGGCACCGCGAAAGGTGCCGATGGCAACTTCATAGTCGTTGCGGGTGTCCACCAAGATGACGTTGGGATCGGCCAGCAGGGCGTTCCAGTCTTCGGGTTTGACGTATTGGCCGGCTTGCTGCGTGGGGCTGACGTCGGGGCGGCCCATGGTGACGATCTCACGCTTGAGGCGCACTTTCATGCGGTAAAACGGTTGCTTCGCGGCCCAGGCTTCTTTGTGTTCCAGGCTGGCCAAGCGGGGATCGGCGCGCAGCCAGTCGAGTGCGGCACGCACGCCTGCAACCGGGCCGGCGATGGTGCCGTTGACGCCTTCTTGCGCCAGCAAGATGTTTCCGACCACCTGGTTGGCCTCGCATACCGCCAGTAGCGGTGCACGCAAATCTTGAAAATGGTCAAGTTCGGCGAACTTGTAAAACGCAGCGGTCAGGAATTCGGTCATGGGAGCCGAAGTTTAAGTGAGCCGCCTTGGATGCCGCCTGCATAGGGTTGTCGATTTTTCTTACATGTTGCTGTAAGTGCGATTGCTAGATGTGGTTAATTTGGAAAAATATTTATATGAATCATGATCTTATGTACTCTGTTTGATCTCGGCATAAAATGTGCTTAATTGTTTCTGAGCTCGGTTTTCTCTGGCTCTGCGGAGACATGTAAGGGTTACCGCATCCGGCGAATTGCCCACCATAAAAGTTGCGATCCATGAGGCCTGCTATGAATGACACGAACCAAGATTCGACTCCAGAAAGCGTCGTAACCCCCGCTGCCAAGCCGGTGGTGAAATCTCCATCGCGTCGTCGCCTCATCAAGCTCGGCACCGCTGGTGTGCCTGTCGTCGCCACATTGGCCAGCAGCCCGGCGATGGCTTGGCATTGCCGCACGGCTTCGGCTTGGGGCTCCAACATGGACGACACCAAACTGACGGCCAGCCAAAAAACCAATCCGGCGCACGATGGCACGGCGGACGAGTGCTGGGCGATCAACGACTGGTGCAACAATCTGGAGCGTTCTGCCACAGGCACCAAGGGCAAGCCATGGGATGCGCTGCACACCAACATTTGTGGCAGCAAGCTCTTGCCGACCAAGGACAGCAAAGGTAAGACCATTGCGACAGCCGATCGTTATAAGTACGTGACGGTCGACATGCTGGTCAACGCTTGTGGTGGTCGTGTTGTCAAACCGGCGAACTGCAACGGCGCCTCCATGGTCGTGACAGTGCTGGCTAACGCGGGTGATGACTTCTCGCGTTGTCTCCTGGTGGCGCAGTTGAACTACTTGTTCCCCACCAATGCCAACAAAATTCAGTGGTGCGCAAAAAATGCCAAGGGTGAAAACCAGTTGCCCAAAATGGCGACCGGCAGCTATCAACCCAACGGCATTGGCACACCATGGGACAAAACCAAGATCGTCAAGTATCTGCGCAACAACTACATGTCGATCTGACGCGCTCCGGTAGGCAGCCATGCAAATGACATGGTCAACGGCTGCTTTGCAGCCGTTGCTGTTTAAACAGTGGGAGGAAGACGAGCAAATCGTCGTGTTCAACCCCAGCGCGGGTGATACCCATCTCGTTGATGAGTTTGGTATGGCGTTGTTGCAGTGCCTGGAAACTTCGCCGCATACAGTCGATGCCTTGACGGCAGAGCTGGCGGAGTTCTTTGAAGACCACAATGCTGACAAAATCGCAGACTACATCGACGCCACGTTGCGTCGCTTTCAACATGTTGGTCTTGTGATTTCTGCCTCGCATTGAAAATTTCAGACTTTTCCCCCAACGATCTGGCGCAGCAACTGCGCCGTGGCGACCTGCTCATCGACTTGGGCCCACTGGTCGCGCGCCTCAAGTCCAACGTGCCGCATCTCCATCACGAGATTGCCGACATGTACGCTGACTTCAACGTCTGCTCCACTGACAGCTTTGCCGACTTCCACGTCGAGATCGACTGCGAGCGGCAATTGCAGAGCGGCTTCAAACGCCAGGCGATTTTTTATGTGGATGGCCGTCGCTTCTTTGTGCCACTGACGCTCGGCCAGGCATTTGCCGGACTGGAGTGGGGCATGAACTGGTGCATCACTTCTGTCAGCCACCAGTACCTGATCATCCATGCGGCAGTGATCGAGAAAAACGGCCGTGCCGCGTTGTTGCCGGCACCGCCTGGCTCGGGCAAGAGTACGCTGTGTGCGGGCCTGGTGATGCGTGGCTGGCGCTTGCTGTCGGATGAACTTGCGCTGTACGACATGGCCACCGGGCTGGTGCACGGCATGGCGCGGCCCATCAATCTGAAGAACAAGTCGATTGACGTGGTACGCGCATTTGCACCCCACGCCCGCATGACCAAGCCGGTGCCCAACACCACCAAGGGCACCGTCGCCTTGCTGGCGCCGCCTGCTGAGAGCGTGTTGCGCCACCGCGAGCCCGTGCGCCCGACCTGGATCGTGCTGCCGCGTTATGTGGCGGGTGCCGAGCCTAACCTGCAGCCGCACAGCCGGGCACAGACCTTTTTGTTGTTGGCCGAGCAGTCGTTCAACTACCACATCCATGGCCAGCGTGGCTTTGAGGCTGTGGGGCGGTTGATTGACAGCACACAGTGCTTTCAGTTCAGCTACAGCCGTCTGGACGACGCCCAACGCGTGTTTGATGCTTTGGCAGAAGCTCCCGCCGCATGAGCACGCCCCATGACCTCATCACCCGTGCGCTGCTAGAGCCTGGCAGCGTACAAACGCTCTCACCTGCGCAATGGGATCTGCTGGTGCGCCAGGGTAATCGCGCCAATTTGCTCGCCAAGCTGGCCCATGTGCTGGACGGTGCGTCACTATTGGACGACGTGCCCGCCAAGCCGCGCAACCACCTGGTGGCTGCGCGCTGTTTGTCAGAACGCCAAGCGCACTCGGTGCTGTGGGAAGTGCATTGCCTGCGCAACGAAATGGCCGATGCCGAGGTCCGCACCGTGCTGCTCAAAGGTGCTGCTTATGTGGTCGCGGGCTTGCCTGCCGCGGTAGGGCGCACGTTCTCGGACATTGACATCCTCGTGCCGAAAGACAAGTTGGAAGCCGTGGAAATGGAACTGGGCGTTTTTGGCTGGCGCGGCACCCACCATGATGCTTACGACCAGCGCTACTACCGCCAGTGGATGCACGAGATCCCGCCGCTGCGCCATGCACAGCGCGGTACCGCGCTGGACGTGCACCACACCATCCTGCCCGAGAGCGCACGTGTGAAGGTCAACACACCGGCGTTGATGGAGGGCATCGTGCCAGCCCCCGGCATGCCGCAATACCACGTGCTGCAGCCGTGGGACATGTTGCTGCACAGCGCTACACACCTGTTCCATGAAGGCAACTTTGACAGTGGCCTGCGCGACCTGTTCGACCTGGATGCCTTGTTGCGCCACTTTGGCCAGCAGCCTGGTTTCTGGGATGGCTTGGTGCCGCGCGCAAAGGTGCTGGGGCTGACGCGCCCGCTGTTCTATGCGTTGCGTTATACCGCCATGATGCTGGGCACGCCAGTGCCAGCACAAGTGCAAGCCGCTGCCCAGGTGGGAAGCCCCGCATCGTGGACTCTGGCTTTGATGGATGCTTGCTACACCCGTGCATTGCGGCCGCAGCACGCCAGCGTCGACACCGTTGGCCGGTTGGTCGCGCGCTTCGCTCTGTATGTGCGTTCACACTGGATCCGCATGCCAGCGTGGCTGCTGGCTTACCACCTGGGCCGCAAAGCTTTCGTTCGACCCGAGGTGCAAGAGGCGCAGAAGGTGGACGACGACGAAAACGAAGAAAAGCAAAAAGCGCCGCAGCAGGTGGCTGCTGAACGGCGCTGACGCCCTGTACGGCGGATTGCGAGACATCTCGGGCCCTCGCATTTGAGCCTGGCAGCGAAGCCGGACCCGAATACAGCCGTTTTACGCAGCGCGAATCACCTGTGCCAGGCTTGCCGTTCCGGTCTTTTGGTCGACATGTCCGGGCAACTGCACGGCCTGCAAACCGCGCAACACATCACCCACCACAATCACCGATGGACTGCCCAGACCTTCTGCCTGGATGGTGTGCTGCAGCGTTTGCAGCGTGGCCACAGCGTGGCGCTGCGTGGGCAGCGTGGCGTTCTGGATGATGGCCACCGGCGTCTCAGCCGGCAGGCCGGTCAGCAATTCGTCTTGAATACGTGCCGCGCCGCTCACACCCATGTAGATCACCAGCGTGAGGCGGGCGCTGTGCGCGGTGGCGGCCAGGGCGCGCCAGTCGGTGCCGTCGTCGCCGGGCTTGGCGTGGCCGGTGACGAACACCACGCCGTGGGCGTGGTCGCGGTGGGTGAGAGGAACACCGATGGACGTGACCGCCGCCAGGCCCGACGTGACGCCGTTGACCACGTGCACCACGATGCCGGCTTCACGCAAGGTCTGCACTTCTTCGCCGCCACGGCCAAAGATGAACGGGTCGCCGCCTTTGAGGCGCACCACGGTTTCGCCTTCTTTGGCGGCCATGACCATCAGCTTTTCAATGAAGGCTTGCGGCGTGGACTTGCAGCCGCCGCGTTTGCCCACGTGCACGATGCGCGCGCTAGGCGCGGCCAAGGCGGCGATCTCGTCGCTCACCAGGTCGTCGACCAGCAGCACCGTCGCGGCCTGAATGGCCTTCAATGCTTTCAGCGTGAGCAACTCCGGGTCACCAGGGCCGGCGCCCACCAGGGTGACGGTGCCGGGCTGGGCTTGGGTGGACGGAGTGGTGAGGAAGGACAGCGTGTTCATGGTGGGGCTCTTCTACGGCTGGGCGGCTCAGGCGGGCTGCGTTTCGCGGGCAGCGATTTGTTGGGTGAGGTGCACGATGTGCGCCACTTGCTGGGCGATGGGTGCGGGCACGGGCAGGCTGCCCGCCATCACGGCGCGGATGTAGCGCGCCGTGATGGCGGCATCGATCTCTTTGGGCAGGTCAGGCACCGTGGCGATTGAGCCAGCTTGGGCCTCTTGCAACACCGTCGCCTGGCCGCGTACAAAGCCGGTCATCTGCGGTGTGCGGCGTGGGTCGGCCACCACTTCGCCTTCGGTGCCGCGCAGCAGCAAGGCGTTGCTCTGCATCAGCTCAAACGTGGCGGCCATGCTGATGGCGTATTCGGGGTGGGTGTAGCTGCCGACGACCAGGCTGTTGCCGGTGGTGGGCGCCATCAGCTTCACCAGGCTGTGCGCCGGGTTTCGCAGACCAACGACGCGGCGCACGTCTAGCAGGCGCTTCAGGCCGGGGCACAGCAACTCGGTGGCGGCAAAGACCAATTCGCCATCTGCTATAGGACTGATAGCTGTTGCCGCAGGTCTATCAAGCGCTGCGAGCACATTTTGCACTGAAACGCGTGTGGATTCGGTGGCCGTGCCGTGGATCAACACTGGCAAACCTTCGCGGGCCAACAGCAGGCCCAGCAGCGGCGTGAGCACTGGCAGCTTGCGTGCGCCGTTGTAGCTGGGCAGCACCACCAGCGGGCGGTCGGTGGGCGGCACGGCATTGAGGCGTGCAGCGGTGGCGTCCAGAAAGCCCGCCATCTCGGTGGCGGTTTCACCCTTGATGCGCATGGCCAGGCAGAAGCCGCCGATTTCCAGGTCGGTCACGGTGCCGTCGAGCACCTGGCCGAACAGGTCTGTGGCCTGCTCGCGCGTGAGCGGGCGCGCGCCGTCTTTGCCGCGGCCGATTTCCTTGATGTATTGGCTGATTCCCATGGGTGCTGATTGTCGTGGATCGCTGATGACTTTTGGTTATGTACCGAATTGCACCCTGATCATTCAAGCGACTTGGCGCAGCGGCGCGATGGAGCGCACCAGCCGCCGCACTTCCGGCAGGCAAGAGCCGCAGTTGGTGCCGCACTTCAGCAACTTCTGCAGCGCTTGCAAACGTTGTTCGTCACTGCCGCCCATCTGCGCCAGCGCGCAGGTGATGGCTGGCTCGGACACGTTCAGGCAGGTGCACACCTGGCGTCCCTTGGCCTGCACCGCCACGGGCGCCTTGGCGCCGGGCACCAGCAGCAGGCGGCCGTAGGCTTGGGCGGGCAGCTCGTCTTGCAGCAGCGGTTTGATCCAGCTCTCGGCGCTGGTGTCGCCGGCCAGCACAAAGCCGGTGAGTTTGGTGTCGTCACCCTCGCGCGCGCGACGCATGGTGCGGCGCTGGCCTTTTTTGCGGTCGGCGTAACGCAGCAGGTCTGTGCCGGTCAGGCCCAGCAGGTGTTCGATGCGCTCCACCAACTCATCGGGCGCGGCTTCGTAGTTGGCGGCGCGGAACAGCAGGCCGCTGCGCTCGCGGCCAAACGGCACACAACTGGCGAACGCAAAGCGTGGCATAAGTGCGCGCAAGGCTTCACGTGCGGCCAGCACCTGGTCGTCTGGCAGCCAGGCCACGCCCAGCAGCGACCAGGGCATGGTAGCTTTCAAGATCTTCACCGCCGTGTGTTTCAGCTCGGGTTGTTTCGACGTGGGGCAGTAGGCTAGCGTGGTGAGCGCGTTGATGCCTGCCAGGCGCTCGCCGTTGTTGCCCTGGCCGCTCACGCATTCTTCGCCCCAGTGCATGGCCACAAAGGCCTGGTGCGGCGTCACTTCGGTGCTGGCTTGCGCGGGCAGCATGATGGAGCCACGGCGCGAGGTGATGTGCACCAAGTCGCCATCGCGCAGATCGCGTTGCGCCATGTCTTGCGCGTGTAGTTGCACCACCGGTTCGGCCACGTGGCCGAACAGGCGGCCAAGCGTGCCGGTGCGGCTCATGCCGTGCCACTGGTCGCGCAGGCGGCCGGTGTTGAGCGAGAACGGGAAACGCACCTCGCGCGGCTCGGCCACGGGGCGGTACTGGGTGTTGGCAAAGCGGGCGCGGCCGTCGGGTGTGGGGAAGATGCCGTCTTCGTACAAACGTGCGCGGCCCTCTGTGGCACCGGCAGGCATGGGCCATTGTTGCGGGCCAGCAGTATCCAGCAATTCGTAGCTCAGGCCGGTGATGTCGAGGTCGCGGCCTTGGGTGCTGGCGCGGTGCTCGTTCCACACCGCTTCCGGGTCGGCGTAGGCGAACAAGCTTGGCGCACCGGGGCGTAGTTTTTTCTCCAGCCGTTGTGCAAAGTCGGTGGCAATCGACCAGTCGTGGCGCGTGGCGCCGGGTGCGGCCACGGCAGGGCGCACGCGGCTGATGCGGCGCTCAGAGTTGGTGACGGTGCCGGTTTTTTCACCCCAGGTGGTGGCAGGCAACAGCAGGTCGGCATAGGCGCAGGTGGCGGTGGTGGCAAAGGCCTCTTGCACGATGACCAGCTCGGCACGCTGCAGCGCGCGGCGCACGGTGGCCTGGTCGGGCATGCTTTGCGCGGGGTTGGTGCAGGCAATCCACAGCGCCTTGATTTCGCCATCGGCCACGGCCTGGAACATGTCGATGGCCGACTTGCCTGGTTTGGACGGCACATCGCTCACGCCCCACAACGCAGCCACTTCGGCACGGTGCGCGGGGTTGGCCATGTCGCGGTGCGCGCTCAGCAGGTTCGACAAACCACCGACCTCGCGCCCACCCATGGCGTTGGGTTGGCCGGTGAGCGAAAACGGCCCCGCACCGGCGCGGCCGATCTGCGCGGTGGCCAGGTGCAAGTTGATGAGCGCGGCGTTTTTATCGGTGCCGCTGCTCGACTGGTTGAGCCCCTGGCAATACAGGCTGAGCGTGGCGCCCGAGGTGGCAAACCACTGTGCCGCGGTGCGCAATTGTTCTTGGGTGATGCCGCACTCGGCCGCCACACGTTCGGGCGTGTCATCGGCCACGGTGGCTTGCAGCGCTTCAAAGCCGTTGGTGTGTGCGGCGATGTAGTCGGGCTTGGTCCAGCCTTCGGCCAGCATGATGTGCAGCATGCCGTTGGCCAACAGCACATCGGTGCCGGGCTGGATGGGTAAAAACAGGTCGGCGGTTTCGGCCGTGTCGGTGCGGCGTGGGTCGACCACGATCACCTTCATCTTCGGGTTGGCGGCGCGCGCATCTTCAATGCGGCGAAACAGAATCGGGTGCGCCCAGGCGGTGTTGCTACCGGTGATGAACAGGCACTGCGCGTGTTTGAAATCGTCGTAACAAGCGGGCGGTGCATCGGCCCCCAGCGTGGCCTTGTAGCCGGCCACGGCGCTGCTCATGCACAGGCGCGAATTGGTGTCGATGTTGTTGGTTCCAATCAAGCCCTTGGCGAGTTTGTTGAAGACGTAATAGTCTTCGGTGAGCAACTGGCCCGAGATATAGAAGCCCACGGCGTCGGGGCCATGTTGCTGCACGATGCTGGCGAACTTGTCGGTGGCCAGATCGAGCGCGCTGTCCCACGTCACAGGCACAGGTGCCTGGCCACGCTGCAGGCGTTGCATGGGTTGCAGCAGGCGCGTTTGCAACGTCACGTTGGCGCTGGCGGTGTGGTGCAAGGTCGAGCCCTTGCTGCATAGGCGGCCGAAGTTGGCAGGGTGGGTGGGGTCGCCACGCACGCCTATGATCTGGTCGCCTTGCGCCTCGATGATGACGCCGCAGCCCACACCGCAATAAGGGCAGGTGGATTTGGTTTCGGTCGCGAGCGGAGCGTTCGGGGGCAATGTGGTCATCGTGGGGTCTGGAAAATCCATCAGGCGTCGTTGGCGGCTGGTTCACCAAACATCAGTTGGTCGCGGATCTCGTCGATCGATAGGCCTTCGCGTAGCAGCTTGAAATACCAACTGCCGTCTACGGTGTCGCCATACAGGCAGGCGCCCACGAGCTTGTTGTCGCGCAGCACAAGCTTTTTGTAGACACCGCCAAAGGTGTCGCTCATCACAATTTCTTCTGTGCCTTCGCCGCCTTGAAATTCGCCCGCGCTGAACAAGTCAATGCCGGTGACCTTCAGCTTGGTCGAGGTTTGCGAGCCCACATAGCGGCCAATGCCAGACTGCGCCAAATGGTTGGCCGCCACCTTGCCCTGCTCGAACAGCGGCGCCACCAAACCGTAGGCAATGCCCCGGTGCGCCGCGCATTCGCCCACCGAGTAGATGCGTGCGTCGGTCACGGTTTGCATGGTGTCGGTGACCACAATGCCGCGCTCGATGTGCAGGCGCATCTTGGTGGCCAGTTCCACATTGGGACGTACACCCACGGCCATCACCACCAGGTCGGCGGCGGCTTCGCTGCCGTCTTTGAACCGAATGCTTTTGACGCGGCCATCTTCACCGCCCACCAGCTCTTGGGTGTGTGTGCCCAGGCGGAATTGCAGGCCACGCTCTTCCAGCGTTTTCTGCAAAAGCTGGCTGGCCATCTTGTCGAGCTGGCGCTCCATCAGCCAGGGGTTCACATGCACCACGGTGACGTGCATGCCGCGCAGCATCAAGCCGTTGGCGGCTTCCAGGCCCAGCAGGCCGCCGCCAATCACCACGGCGTTCTTGTAGCGCTTGGCGGATTCGATCATCTCGGTGGTGTCGGCAATGTCGCGGTAGGCGATTACGCCCTTCAAGTCCTTGCCGGGCACGGGCAGCATGAAGGGGTTGGAGCCGGTGCAGATCAGCAGGCGGTCGTAGTCGGCCTGGGTGATGTTGCCGTCGGCATCTACCGCGCGCACCACGCGTTTGACGCGGTCTACGTCCACCACTTTTTTGCCGGCGTGCAGGGTGATGCCGTTCTCGGCGTACCACGCCCAACTGTTGAGCACGATCTCGTCCAACGTTTGCTCGCCGGCCAACACCGGAGACAGCATGATGCGGTTGTAGTTGGGATGCGGCTCGGCGCCGAAGACGGTGATGTCGTACAGGTCTGGCGCGATCTTTAGCAACTCTTCAATCGTGCGCACACCGGCCATGCCGTTGCCGATGAGCACCAGTTTGGGCTTGTTCATGAGGCGGCTCCGAGACTTTAAAAAGGCGAGTGATTTAGCTGGCGGTGATCATCGAACCCGCCACGCCAGAAGCTCCGGCGTTGCGCGCGGCCACGGCTTCGTCCAGCAGCTTTTGCTCGGCCGACTTGTGCTGCGACGAGAAGCGCACGGCAATGGCGCACAGCGAACTGGCAGCCACCACCACACCCAGGATGAACAGCGTTTGCTGCGGCGTGGCCACGGCCTTGTTCAAGAAGCCTGCGGCCACGGCGCCGATGTTGCCGCCCGCGCCAATCAAACCCGCCACGCCGCCCAGGGCTTTGCGGTCGACAAACGGCATCAACGCATAGGTGGCGCCGCAAGCCATGTGGGTGAACAAACCAAACAGCGACATGGCCAAAATGGCAAAACCCACGCTCTCGGCCTTGCTGAACAACACCAGGCCAATGCCTTCGCCGAGCATCAAACCAAACAGCAGCAGCGAGCGGCCATCAAGCCCCTTCTTGGTGGCGATGCGGTCGCTCACAATGCCGCCCAGCGCACGCGCAAACAAGGCCAGGCCACCGAAGATGCCGGCGGCCATGCCGGCGCTGGCAATCGACAAACCAAACTGGTCCACGTAGTAAGTGGCCGCAATGTTGTGGATGAAAATTTCTACACCGAAACAAGCGCCGTAGACGATGGCCAGCATCCACACGCGGTAGTTGCTGCAGGCACTCAAGAAGATCGCCAAGCCACCGGCTTTGCCGGATTCCAACGCAATGCCCTTGGCACGCAAATCCACGATGTCGCCTTGGGGCGTGTCTTGGGTGTAGCGGGCATAGATGAAGGCCATGATGACCATGGCCACACCGGGCACAAACATCGCGGCGCGCCAGCCCCAGGCTTGCTCCACACCCAGGCTCAGCATGGCAGCCACCACCAGTGGCATCAAGCTTTGTGCGGCACCGCCGCCGGCATTGCCCCAGCCGCCAACGGTGGCGTTGGCCGTGCCCACCACGTTGGGGGCAAACATCACGCTGGTGTGGTACTGCGTGATGACGAACGACGCGCCAATGGCACCAATGCACAGGCGGAAGAACAAGAAGATTTCATACGACTTGGCGAACGCCAGGCCAAACACCGGAATGGCGCCAATCAGCAGCAGCCAGGTGTAGGTGCGGCGTGGGCCAAAGCGGTCGCACAGCGGGCCGACGATCAGGCGGATCAGAATCGTCACGGCCACCGAGGCGATGTTGATGTTGGCCACCTGGTCTTTGGTCAGGCCAAACTCAGCGCGGATCAGCGGCATCAGCGGCGCGGCGGCAAACCACGCGAAGAAGCACACAAAGAACGCCAGCCAGGTGATGTGGAAGGCGCGCATTTGCGGGGTCGACATGGAGAACATGTCGATGCGGGTGGCTTTGGGGCCGGTGGCGTTGATGGCAGGAGAGGCGAACAGCATGGTGGGGGCTTTCGTCAACAGGGTTTGAATAAAGAAAGGCGCGGCCGAGGCAGTGCAGACCGTGAACGGTCAGCGGATGTGTTGGGCTGTAAGACCTGTACTGACTGGTGCCTGGTGTGCGATACGCCAGGCGTGTTTTCGACGCTGGCGTGCACAAGCCACGAGGCTTGCACTGAGCAAGATCGAAAACGCTAAAAGAAAAGCGAATGGGAAGGCGAAGAGAAATAGGCTGGACATGATGTCTCTCCTGAAAATCAGGGACTGAGGCACACCATTGCGCACGCCTTTATGCGCTGGACCCGCGGTGCTGGGGCGAAATTCCGGACGCTGCGTTACGTCCGCTTTGTCATCAGCAAAAGCTGTGCCATCGCGTCGATATGTTTTGGCCTGAACGACTTTCACAGGCGTGGGTTGGTGTGGGGCTTGCATGCAGTCCCTTTCAGGGCCAAGCTGTTTTCCCTCTGAGAGCCCGTCAAAAAACGATGAAAACCTATGACTACAGCCGTTGTGGATTTGAATGGCCTGGAGACGACGAGCGGTGGCCATCCGCTCTTGGCTGACCTGGACGCTGTGGGCATCCAGGTGTTGGCGGTCAGTGAGACGCGTCGCAAACTGGTGCAGGACGCGGTGCGCCATGCACCAGATGTGGTGATTTGCATGGACCCTTTGCCGGGCGAAGCGCTGTTTTTGGCGGTGCAGACCATTGCCGACACCGCCCCTTGCGCCGTGCTGGTTTTCAGCCAGGACGCCGATGCTGAGCGCATCGCCCGTGCGGTGGCGTGTGGCATGCACGGCTACGTGGTCAACGGCTACAGCCAGCAGCGTTTGCGTTCCTTGGTGCATCTGGCGATGGCCCGCTTCAAGCGTGAACAAGCGCTGCACGCACAGTTGGCCGATGTGACCAGCCGCTTTGAGGAGCGCAAAACGGTAGACCAGGCCAAGGGCATTTTGATGCGCGCGCGTCAGGTGTCGGATGACGATGCCTATCAGATGTTGCGCACGGCCTCCATGCATTCCAACCAGCGCATGGGGCAACTATCGCGGCGCATCATCCATTCCGCGCGCTTTGCCGAGGCGCTGAACCGGGCAGGGCAACTGCGGATGTTGTCGCAGCGTCTGGTCAAACTGTATGCGCTACGCTTGAGCCCGTTGGCCGAGTTGGGGGGCACCGAAGTCGGGGGCGCGTTCGAACAGTCGGTGCAGCGTGTTGACGCCAATTTGGCCGCCTTGCAAAAAGGTTTGTCACCGGCCACGTTTGGTGACCTGATGGCTGCGGTGATCACCGAGTGGGTTGCGCTGCGGCAGGCGCTGCAAAGCCCTGCCACACCAAGCCAGGTGATCGCCGTGGACCGCCTGGCTCAATGCCTGTTGGAGCAAGCCGAACGCCTGACCAACGAACTGGATAATGCCGGCGCCGCGCCGCCGCTGCACGTGCTCAACGTGGCCGCGCGCCAACGCATGCTCTCGCAGCGCTTTGCCAAACTGGCGCTGATGCAAGCCATGGGCAACGCTGCCGCACCGGCCAGCACGCGTGCAGACCTGGCCGCCACGCGGCAGGCTTTTCAGCAGGCCATGCAGTACCTGGAAGGCATTCCACTCTCATCGCCTGCCATTCGCTCCGAGCTGTTAACTGCCACGGACCACTGGCAGGCACTGGGCAGCGCGGTACAGAACCTGGCTTCGCCGCAAGCGCTGGGGCAGTTGGCATCGTCCAGCGAAGCGTTGTTGCAGGCGTTGGAGCGCCTTGTCACGGAGCTGGAGCACAGCATGCAAATGCTGGTGGGGTAGCCCGCTTTTGGCGAACGCGTGGGGTTTATGCCGGTGCGGCCCATCGGTTCGAAGTTCACATTTGCGAGGCGATCCTGTTCCACCTCGTCCCAGCACCTCCTTGGTCACCTATTCCCTGGCTGCGCCGTTTTGGCGGGTGTTGATGGGGCGCGTTGCGTGGCCGTCAAAACGCCGGATAAGAGCTGCTAAGACGTTGTTTTTAAAGGAATTACCACAAAACAGATGGGCCAGTTGTAACGGCTGCTTCGGCGCACAAAGCGTAGTGGCTTGTGTATGTAAATGTAAAGATGTTCCCTAAAATTAGGGTTATCCACTAGATATCGACGCTAAATTTAGCCAACCGCAGCCAAAACCAGCCCACTCCCCGCGAAATTTTGAATATGCAACACCTCAAATTCTCCATCGGCAGCCGTTTGGCGCTGGCTTTTTCTGCGTTGATTGTGCTCACCGCTGCCATCTTGGCCATTGGCGTCTGGCGGCTGCAAAGCGTGGCCAGTGAGACAGACACCATGATGGAGCGTCCGCTGACCAAGGAGCGCCTGGTGTCCGATTGGTACCGCACCATCCACACCAGCGTGCGCCGCACCACGGCTGTGGCCAAGAGCTCGGACCTCAGTCTGGCGACCTTCTTCGCTGCTGAAAACGCCGAGGGCTCGCGCATGTCGACCGAGCAACAAAAGCAGATTGAAGCCTTGCTCGAAACTCCCGAAGAAAAGGCGCTGTTTGCCACCTTGTCGCAGGCACGCCAGCAGTACATCGTGGCGCGTGACGCGGTCAGCAAAGCCAAGGCCGCAGGTCAGGCTGAAGAGGCCGAACGTTTGTTCAATGCCGATTTTCGTCCTGCGAGCGTGCGTTATCTGGAGAATTTGCAGGCCTTGCTGGATCAGCAACGCGCCAGTATCAACGCGGCTGCGGCCAACGTGCGTAGCGGCTATGAACGCGGCCGCACGCAGATGATCTCGTTGGGCATCATCGCTTTGTTGGCTGCGGCCACGCTGGCGGTTTTCATCACGCGCAGCATCACCCGCCCCCTGAACCGCGCCGTCAACGTGGCGCAAACCGTGGCCGCTGGCGACCTGACGGTGCGTGCCGACAGCGACGCCCAAGACGAAACCGGCCAGTTGCTGCGCGCCCTGGGCGTGATGGGTGAGCAACTGCGCACCACCGTGGGCCAAGTGCGCCGTGGCGCAGAGGGCATTGCCCTGGCCTCGAGTGAAATCGCCAGTGGCAACCTCGACCTTTCCAGCCGCACGGAAGAACAAGCCAGCGCGCTGCAGCAAACAGCGGCGTCGATGGAGCAAATGACATCAGCCGTGCGGCAGAACGCCGACAACGCCCGCCAGGCCAACCAACTGGCGCGTTCTTCGTCCGACATGGCCGCACGCGGCGGCAAAGTGGTGGGCAATGTGGTGGCCACCATGGGCGGCATCGATGCGGCTTCACGCAAGATCGTGGACATCATCAGCGTGATCGACGGCATCGCGTTCCAAACCAACATCCTGGCGTTGAATGCTGCGGTGGAGGCCGCCCGTGCCGGTGAACAAGGCCGCGGCTTTGCCGTGGTGGCCAGCGAAGTGCGCACCCTGGCGCAGCGCAGCGCCACGGCGGCGAAAGAGATCAAGGTGTTGATTGCGGACTCGGTGGAGCGCGTGAACGAAGGCAACCGGTTGGTGGAAGAGGCCGGCGTGGTGATCCGCGAGGTGGTGGCAGGTGTCAGTCGCGTGTCCGATATCGTGGGTGAAATCAGTGTGGCCAGCCAAGAGCAGACCCAAGGTTTGGAGCAGGTGAACGAAGCCATTTCACAAATGGATCGTGTGACCCAGCAAAACGCCGCGCTGGTAGAAGAGGCTGCAGCCGCCACGGGCTCGCTTGAATCACAAGCGGCGCAACTGGTGCAGTCGGTGGCGGTATTCCGTGTGGACGGTGCGCTGCCAGGGCTGGTGCGACTGACGGCTTGATCGCGTTGTAGGCGATAGGCCGAAGAGGGCGGCAATCCTCTGGAAGTTTTTAAATTGCTGTATAAAATTACAGTTATTGATCTTCCAGGGGGCCGCATGGCTGAAGTTCGTTTGCCGCTGCACGCCATCAAAGGGCGTGGTGCCGCGTCTGCCATTGCGCACCGTTTTTCGTCAGATGCGCGTGCTGATTTCGACGATGGCTGGGGCACGCTGGAAGAAGCCGCGCAAACGGCGGACGGAGAAGAGGCCTCACGCCTTGCCACACAGGTGACGTTTGAAGATGCCAAGAGCGTCATCACCCGCAACAGCTCGCCCGACATTTATTTTGACTACGGGCTTAATCCTTACAGGGGCTGCGAGCACGGATGCATCTACTGCTACGCGAGGCCGAGCCACAGCTATCTAAATCTATCGCCAGGTCTCGATTTCGAAACCAAGCTCATCGCCAAGCGCAACCTGGTCGAAGTGTTGGCCCGTGAGCTGGCCTCGCCGCGTTACACGCCCCGCATGATCGCCATCGGCACCGTGACCGACGGGTACCAACCCATCGAGCGCGAATTGCGCCTCACGCGTGGCGCGGTCGAATTGCTGCAACGCTGCCAGCACCCGCTGGCCATCGTCACCAAAGGCAGCGGCGTGGAGCGTGATCTGGACTTGCTCGCGCCCATGGCAGCGCAAAATTTGGCGGCGGTCTACATGACCATCACCACGCTCGATGGCGACCTGGCGCGCAAGCTGGAGCCACGCGCTGCCGCACCACATCGAAGGCTGCGCACCATTCGCACCCTGGCCGAGGCCGGTGTGCCCGTGGGCGTGAGTGTGGCGCCGCAGATTCCGTTTGTGAACGACGACATGGAGCAGGTGTTGGCCGCTGCCTATGAGGCTGGCGCCCGCAGCGCCTTCTACACCGTGTTGCGCCTGCCGTGGGAGCTGTCGCCCATCTTCCGCGAGTGGCTGATGCTGCATTACCCACAGCGCGCCGACCGCATCATGGCGCGTGTGCAAGACCTGCATGGGGTGAGTGATGCGCAACGTGCCAACGGCAAGGACTACGACGCTGACTTTGTGTCGCGCATGAAAGGCAAAGGCCTGTGGGCCGATCTGATCCGCCAGCGGTTCGAGAAGACCTGCGCCAAGCTTGGGCTGAACCGTCAGCGCACCGAGACCGACTTCACCCGTTTTCGCCCGGCCGCATTGCACGGCCAGGATTCGCTTTTCTAAAACAGCCTAAGCCGTTGCGGCCAGTGCGCGCTGGTGGTGCGCCAGGTGGTCGGCCATGAAGGTGGCGATGAAGTAGTAGCCGTGGTCGTAGCCTGCGTGGCGGCGCAGCGTCAGCGGCTGGCGCACATCGGTACAGGCCGCTTCAAACAAATGCGGGTGCAATTGCTCGGCCAAAAACTTATCGTCCAAGCCCTGGTCGATCAAGATGCCGTCAGGGTAGGGCGCTTGTTTTTGGCTTTGCATCAGCGCGGTGGCATCGTGTGCGGCCCAAGTTTGGCGATCGTCGCCCAGATAGCCGGTGAACGCTTTCACGCCCCATGGACATTGGCTCGGCGCGCAGATCGGCGCAAAGGCTGACAACGAACGGAACACGCCCGGATGGCGCAGCGCCAGCGTCAACGCGCCGTGCCCGCCCATGGAATGGCCGAACAAACCCAGGCGTTGCAGGTCGATAGGCAATTGCGCACCTACAAGCGGCAGCAACTCCTGAACAAGATAGCTTTCCATGCGCCAGTGCGGTTGCCACGGCGCTTGGGTGGCGTCCAGGTAAAAACCGGCGCCCACGCCGAAGTCCCACGCATCGGCCTCGCCCGGCACATTCGCCCCGCGCGGGCTGGTGTCGGGGCAGATCAACGCCAAGCCCAACTCGGCCGCCAAGCGCTGCGCACCGGCCTTGACCATGAAGGTCTCTTCGGTGCAGGTGAGGCCGGCAAGGAACATGACGGCAGGTACCGGGCCAGCCTCTGCTTGCGGCGGCAGGTAGACCGAGAAGCGCATCGGCAAGCCGATTTGCGTGGAGCTATGTTTGTAGAAGCGCTGCACGCCGCCAAAGCAGGCGTGCTGGCTCAACAGTTCCAAGCCTTCCATCAGAACAAGACCACACCGCGAATCGACTTACCGGCCTTCATGAGGTCGAAGCCCTTGTTGATGTCTTCGAGCGGCATGGTGTGCGTGATCAGCGGGTCGATGCTGATCTTGCCTTCCATATACCAGTCGACAATCTTTGGCACGTCGGTGCGGCCACGTGCGCCGCCGAAGGCCGAGCCTTCCCACTTGCGGCCGGTCACCAGTTGGAAGGGGCGGGTGCTGATTTCCGCACCGGCTTCGGCCACACCGATGATGATGCTGCGGCCCCAGCCTTTGTGCGTGCATTCCAGCGCCTGGCGCATCACCTTGGTGTTGCCAATGCACTCGAAGCTGTAGTCGGCGCCGCCGTCGGTCAATTGCTGAATAGCATCGACGATGTTGCCGCCAGCGGCTTCAATGTCTTTGGGGTTCAGGAAGTGGGTCATGCCAAAGCTGCGGGCCATGGCTTCGCGCTCGGGGTTCAAGTCCACACCGATGATCTTGTCGGCACCCACCATCTTGGCACCCTGGATCACGTTCAGGCCAATGCCGCCCAAGCCAAACACCACCACGTTGGCGCCAGCCTCGACCTTGGCGGTGAACAGCACGGCACCGATGCCGGTGGTCACGCCGCAGCCGATGTAGCAGACCTTGTCGAACGGCGCGTCTTCGCGGATCTTGGCCAGCGAGATTTCAGGCGCCACGGTGTAGTTGCTGAAGGTCGACGTGCCCATGTAGTGGAAGATCGGCTTGCCGTCCAGGCTGAAGCGACTGGTGGCGTCGGGCATCAGGCCCTTGCCTTGGGTGCCGCGAATCAGTTGGCACAGGTTGGTTTTGCGGCTCAGGCAGAACTTGCACTGGCGGCATTCTGGCGTGTAGAGCGGAATGACGTGGTCGCCCTTTTTCAGCGTGGTCACGCCGGGACCGACGTCGACCACAATGCCCGCGCCTTCGTGGCCGAGGATGGCGGGGAAGATGCCTTCAGGATCAGCGCCGCTGAGCGTGTAGTAATCGGTGTGGCAAATGCCGGTGGCTTTGATTTCAACCAAAACTTCACCGAACTTTGGGCCTTCCAGGTCCACGGTTTCGATGGTCAGGGGAGCGCCAGATTTCCAGGCGACAGCGGCTTTGGTTTTCATAGGTGTTGGAGAGTTGTGCTGTACAGCCCCCCACTATAAAACGCCTGACCGTAAGTACCCATGACAACCGGGTTTTATCCGGGGATGACGATTGGTTATGTGTGAGGCGAGGGTGTCGTTGAACAGGGCTTTACGTGTACCAGCGACAATCACGGGTTGCCCGCCGCATATCGATTTGGCGGGTTTGCTTTTTCAAGGTTGGTCGGATGGCGATGTTGGGTTTGCGCGGGGTTGGGCATTTGGTGCCGCAAGAGATTTCTCAAGAAGCTGAAGGCTCGCGCCTGGGTCGGCGGCGTTGGCTGCTAGGGGTTGCGGGCGCTGCATTGTTGGCGGGCTGCAGTACGGTGCCCGTTGAACCTGTGGCCACCAGCTTGCCGCCAGTGATCACGCCGCCAGCGGTGACTGCGCCCGTGACGCGCGCGCCACGGTTGGGCCTGGCACTGGGCGGCGGCGCAGCACGCGGCTTTGCCCACGTGGGCGTGATCCAGGTGCTGGAAGAGGCCGGCATAAAACCAGATTTGGTGGTGGGCACGTCGGCCGGCAGCCTGGTGGGCGCGCTCTACGCCAGTGGCAAAAACGGCGCGCAGTTGCTTACCGTGGCGACCACCATGGAGGAGGCGGCGTTCACCGACTGGACGCTGCCATTCGTGAGCCGTGGCATGTTCCGCGGTGAAGCCTTGGCACGTTATGTGTCGACCCAATTGGGCGGCCGCAAAATCCAGGATCTGCCCATGCCGCTGGGCATTGTGGCGACCGACCTCAACAGTGGTGAAGGTGTGTTGTTCCAGCGCGGCGACACCGCCACGGCCGTGCGCGCCTCCAGCGCCGTGCCGGCGGTGTTCATGCCGGTAAAGATTGGCGCGCGTGAGTACGTCGATGGCGGCCTGGTGTCGCCGGTGCCGGTGCGTTACGCGCGCCAAATGGGCGCCGAGGTGGTGCTGGCGGTCGACATCTCGGCCGACCCTGAGGGCAACCAGGCCAGCGACAGCCTGCAGATCCTGCTGCAGACCACCGCCATCATGGGCAAAAGCATCAACCACTTTGAACTGCAAGACGCCAATGTGGTGGTGCGGCCTCGCTTGAACGACGTGGGCAGCGCCAACTTTCAGGCGCGGTTGCGCTCGATTGAAGCAGGGCGTAAAGCGATGCAGGCGATGCTGCCCAAACTGCAGGCTGAGTTACTGGCCAAACGACAACCCGCAGCCGCTGCCGTGGTGGCGCGCTGAAAAGGTACTGGGTTGGCGAAAGCCACGCGGTGCAGATCGCACAGACGAAAAAAAACCCCATCACGCCGTGACGGGGTCTTGAAGGGGTCTTGAGCCTAAAGCCCTAAAAGACCCGAGGAGACAACTTGAATGAAACCCAAAGGGAACTAACTTCAAACTCCCGCGGCGCTGGCCTGGCACTTGGTGGCAAATGCGGCCAGCAGCCCCCTTCAATTCTTCAGAGAATTAACGCTTCTTGGTGGCGGTCGTTGCGGTAGCAGCGGCGGCCTTGAAGTTGGCTTCGGCCACGTCGGTGGCTTGCTTGACAGCTTTTTGCACGGATTCGTAGGCATTGTTGGCGGTGGCCACAGCGGTCTTCATCATCGCAACAGCGGATTCAGAGCCGGCGGGGGCGTTCTTCACGGCGCTGTCGACCAGCCCGGCGAACTTCTTCTGTGCATCAGCGGCTTGGCCTTCGAAGGCCTTGGTGAATTCTGCGCCGGTGCCTTGGGCGATGTCGTACAGATGACGGCTGTAGGCAGCGGTCTTTTCGGCCAGGGGTTGCATAAGGCTGGCTTGCAGAGCCAGCAGTTCTTGTGCGTCTTTCACGCTCAGAACGGCTTGGGTGTGCGAAGCGGCTTCGCCCAGGGCGGCCTTGGAGGCGGTCACGTTCAATTCAACCAGCTTTTCAACGCCTTCAAAGGCCTTGGTGGTCAAACCAAACAGGGTTTCAACGGTAGCTTTTTGCGAGGCCAGAACTTGTTCAGCGGTCAACATATTGAGTATCTCCAGTTAAGTAAAAACAAACTTCACTTACTGCGCCGGGTTTAGCTTCTAGGCTATGTTGCAGTGCAGCATGGGTTGAATTATAGAGATGCATTTTTTTGGTGCAAGCCTTTTTGCTGCATTGCAGCATCATTAGGGGCAACGTTCTAAAACCGATGCTTTTTGAGGCATCACAAGGCGCGGGCAAAATGGAAACATGTCCACACCAAACTCCGCCAAACCCGCCCCAGAGCCGCGTAGCGCCTTCCGCGTGTTTTCGCCGATCCAAACCCGCTGGGCCGACAACGATGTTTACGGCCACGTCAACAACGTTGTCTACTACAGCTGGTTTGACACAGCGGTGAATGCCTACCTGATCGACCAGGGTGCGTTGGATATCGAACACGGTGACACCATCGGCCTGGTGGTCGAAACCCAATGCCATTACTTCTCCTCGCTGGCGTTCCCGCAGAAAGTGGAGGCGGGCCTGCGCGTCGCGCGCCTGGGCAACAGCAGCGTGCGTTACGAGGTCGGGCTGTTCGCCGAAGGTGCTGAACTCACTGCGGCGCGCGGGCATTTCATTCACGTGTATGTGGACCGGCAAAACCGTCGGCCCAAGCCTCTGCCGGATGCGTTGCGCGCGGCGTTAACCCCTTTGCTGACGTAGCGTGGCCTAGCGGTTTGGGCTGGGGTTTGTCCGACGCGGCAAGCGTGCCCCAAGCCTTTACCGCTGGTTTACGATCACCCCGGCAACTTTGCAACAAACAACTGCTTTACTCGGGCTTCCCGACTGCTTCATCTCGCCCGATTTCGTCTCTCTTTTTTGACGCCTTCACTTCTGCTCAATGGACCATCCTGTGCCCGTACCACCAGCCCCCGTCTCTGAAGCCCACGCGCTCGCCTTGCCCGATGCGCGCCCGCCAGTCCGTCGCAGGCGTTGGGTCGGTTGGAGCCTGTCGCTGCTGTTAATCCTGGCTTTGGCCGGACTGGCCTGGTACTTGACACACCGCCCAGCCGCCGGCTCCTCGGGCATGGGAGGGCCGGGGCGCCTGGGCGGGCCGGGTGGCCCTGGCGCGGGCGCATTCAATGTCACCGTCGGCAGCGCCACGGTGCGTCAGGCGCAGTTGCCGATCACGCTGGACGCGCTGGGCACGGTCACGCCGGTCGCCACCGTCACCCTGAAAGCGCAAGTGGGCGGCGTGTTGGCCGAGGTGTTGTTTGAAGAAGGCCAGACGGTGAAGAAGGGCCAACTGCTGGCACGTATCGACCCACGCACTTACGAGCAAGCGCTGATGCAGGCGCAGGGCACGCGCCAACGCGACGAGGCGCAACTCGAGGCCGCGCGTGTGACGCTGGCGCGTTACAACACGCTGTTGGGGCAAGACTCCATCGCCCGGCAGGATGTGGACACCCAGGCTGCGCTGGTGAAGCAGTTGGAGGGCACGGTGCTGACCGATAAAGCCGCTGAAGCCACAGCCCGTGTGAACCTCGACTACACACGCATCACCGCCCCGGTGTCCGGCCGCATCGGCCTGCGCACGGTGGATGCGGGCAACACCGTGACGGCCAACGCCACCACCGGCATTGCCGTGATCACCCAGATGACGCCGATTGACGTGCAGTTTGCAGTGCCGCAAGACCAGGTGCCGGACATTCAGCGCCAAGTCCGTGGTGGTAATGGTGCGGGTGGCAAGAACGCCGCCAGCCAGATGGCGGTGATCGCCATCGACCGCAACCGCCGCGACACCCTCGACACCGGTACCTTCTCCACCCTCGACAACCTGATCGACACCACCACTGGCACCGTGAAAGCCAAGGCGCGCTTTGCCAACACCCAAGGCGCGTTGTTTCCCAACCAATTTGTCAACGTGCGCATGACGCTGCGCACCGTCGATGCCTTGGTGGTGCCGGTTACCGCCGTGCGCAACGGCCCCACCGGCAGTTTTGTCTATGTGGTGAAGGCCGACCGCAGCGTGGAAGTGCGCCAGGTCAAGCGCGGTATTTCGACCGTGAACGATGCCGAGATCACCGAAGGCTTGAAGGTCGGTGAGATCGTGGTGACCGAAGGCGGCGATCGCTTGAGCGAGGGTTCGATGGTGACGCTGCAGGGTGAAAAGCCACGTGCCATGGGGCCGCGCAACGGCGCTTCGGGCGCGCGAGGTGGACGTCGGCCCGGTGGCAGTGGGCCGCGAGGTGAAGGCGCAGGTGGGCCACCGCCCGGTGCGGCGCCAACCGAGGCCGCTGCTTCTGCGCCAAGCGGCGCAGCCTCGGCGCCTGCACGTTGACCGCATGCGAGGTTGCTCCCAAATGAATAGCTGCTTGCGCTTTTCCACACTGCGGAAACGCCCCTTTATTCTTAAGCCTTATCAGGCGGCGCGCGCATGAGCCCGTCGCGCCCGTTCATTGAAAGGCCCGTTGCCACTGCCCTGCTGATGGTGGCCATCGTGCTGGCCGGTTTGCTAGGCTTCCGCTTCCTGCCGCTGGCCGCGTTGCCCGAGGTCGACTACCCCACCATCCAGGTGCAAACGCTGTATCCCGGGGCCAGCCCCGAGGTGATGAGCCGCACCGTGAGCGCACCGCTGGAGCGCCAGTTCGGCCAGATGGCGGGGCTGAACCGCATGAGCTCGACCAGCGCGGCCGGTGTCTCCATCGTCACGCTGCAGTTTGCGCTCGACCAGACATTGGACGTGGCCGAGCAGCAAGTGCAGGCCGCCATCAACGCCGGCAACTCGCTGCTGCCGGCCGACCTGCCCGCGCCGCCGGTCTACGCCAAGGTGAATCCGGCCGATTCGCCCATCCTCACACTCGCCGTCAGCTCGGACACCCTGCCGCTTACCGACGTGCAGAACATTGTCAACACGCGGCTGGCGCAGAAGATCAGCCAGGTGAGCGGGGTGGGGCTGGTCACGCTTTCCGGCGGGCAACGGCCTGCCGTGCGCATCCAGGCCGATACGCAAGCGCTGGCATCCGTGGGCATTGGCCTCGACACATTGCGCAGCGCCATCTCAGCTGCGAATGCCAATAGCGCCAAGGGCAGCTTCGATGGGCCCAAACGTGCCTACACCATCAACGCCAACGACCAGTTGGTGACCGCGGCCGACTACAGCAACCTGGTGGTGGCCTGGAAGAACGGCGCGCCCGTGCGCATGCGCGACGTGGCCAAGGTGGTCGACAGTGCGGAGAACACTCAACTCGGCGCGTGGGCCGGGCTCAAAGCCGATGGCGCCAAGCAAGACGCTAAGGACAATGCCAATCCAGAGGTTCGCCCAGCGATCATCCTGAACGTGCAGCGCCAACCTGGCGCCAACGTGATTGCGACTGTCGACGCGATCAAGAAAGAGTTGCCCGAGCTTTCCGCTTCGCTGCCCAGCGCACTGAAGCTGGAGATCTTGTCCGACCGCACCACCGGCATTCGCGCATCTGTCCGTCACGTGCAGCTAGAACTGGTGCTGGCCGTGGTGCTGGTGGTGCTGGTGATCTTTTTCTTCTTGCACAGCGTGCGCGCCACGGTCATTGCCAGCATTGCGGTGCCGATCTCGCTCATCGGCACCTGCGGGCTGATGTACATGTTGGGCTACTCGCTCAATAACCTGAGTATGATGGCGCTGACCATTGCCACCGGCTTTGTGGTGGACGATGCGATCGTGATGATCGAGAACATCGCGCGTTATCTGGAGAAGGGTGAAGAGCCGTTTGCCGCCGCCATCAAGGGCGCCACACAAATGGGTTTCACCATCATCTCGCTCACGGTGTCGCTGGTGGCGGTGTTGATTCCGCTGCTGTTCATGGGCGACGTGGTGGGGCGCTTGTTCCGCGAGTTTGCCGTCACGCTGGCTATCACTATTTTGATCTCGGCAGTGGTGTCGCTCACCTTGGTGCCGATGATGTCGGCGCGCTGGCTGACGGCTGAAACCGGCCACAGCCAGACTAGCATCATGGGCCGCATGGGCCAAAGCGTGCAGCGCTTTTTTGACCGCGTGATTGCGCGCTACGACATTCAACTGCAATGGGTACTGCGCCACCAGGCGCTGACCATGCTGGTGGCACTGGCCACGCTGGTGCTCACGGCGCTGATGTATGTGTTCATCTCCAAAGGCCTGTTTCCCACACAAGACACCGGCCAATTGAAGGCGCGCATTGAAGCCTCGCAAGACGTGTCGTACCTGCGCATGGCCGAGCTGCAACAAGCCGCCGCCAACGTGGTGCTGGCCGATCCTGATGTGCAAAGCCTGAGCTCGGTGGTGGGGGTGGATGCCGCCAACAACACCATGCTCAACACCGGCAGCATGCTCATCAACCTGCGAGCCGACCGTGGCGCGCAGGCCGATGTGATGGCGCGCATTCGCCAGGCGGTGCACAGCCAGGTGGCTGGCGTCACGCTGTTCTTGCAGCCCACACAAGACCTGACCATCGACGCCGAAACCGGCCCCACCGAGTTCCGCCTGTCGCTTGAAGGCGCCGACACCGCCACCGTCAACGGCTGGGCGAAAAAGCTGGTCGAGCGGCTGCAAACCGTGGCGCAGGTGCGCAACCCCACCACGGATGCGGGCGCACAAGGCTTGGCCGCATATGTGGACATTGACCGCAACACCGCCTCGCGGTTGTCCGTCACCGCCAGCGCGGTGGACGACGCGCTTTACAGCGCCTTTGGCCAACGCATTGTCTCCACCATCTTCACCGAGACCAACCAATACCGCGTGATTCTGGAAGCGCAACGCACCCGCCTCGACTCGCCGCAAGGCCTGGGCAACCTGCAGTTGAAAACCGGCGGCGGCACAGCCACACCGCTGTCGGCCTTTGCCACGGTGCGTGAGCAAGGCGCGCCGCTGCAGGTTACGCGCGTGGCGCAGTACCCGGCGGCCACTGTAGGTTTTGACACCGCGCCCGGCGTGGCGTTGGGCAAGTCGGTGGCGGCCATTCGCGCAGCGGCGCAAGACATCGCCATGCCTGCGAGTGTCAGCATGACCTTCTTGGGCGCAGCTGGTGCGTACGAGAAATCGCTGACCAACCAGCTTTGGTTGATCCTGGCGGCGGTGGTGTGTGTCTACATCGTGCTCGGCGTGTTGTACGAGAGCTATGTGCACCCGCTGACGATTTTGTCCACGCTGCCTTCGGCCGGTGTGGGCGCGCTGCTGGCGCTGATGGTCACGGGCAACGACCTGGGCGTGATCGGCATCATCGGCATCATCTTGCTGATCGGCATCGTCAAGAAAAACGCCATCATGATGATCGACTTCGCCATCGATGCCGAGCGCAACGAGGGCAAATCGCCGCAAGAGGCCATCCACCAGGCCGCGCTGCTGCGCTTCCGGCCGATCTTGATGACTACGCTTGCGGCCTTGTTCGCTGCCGTGCCGCTGATGTTGGGCTGGGGCGAGGGCGCGGAGCTGCGCCGCCCGCTGGGCCTGGCGATTTTTGGTGGCTTGGTGGTGAGCCAGGTGCTCACGCTGTTCACCACGCCGGTGATCTACCTGGCGTTTGACCGGCTGGGCCGCCGGCTCACGGGCCATGGTTCCACGGCGTCGCATTCCGGGCGTTCGCAAGACCCTGGAGCCGTGGGATGAACCTCTCGCGTCCCTTCGTCGAGCGGCCCATCGCCACGGTGCTGCTGACCATCGGCATCGCGCTGGCCGGGGTGATGGCGTTTTTCTTCCTGCCGGTGGCGCCACTGCCGCAGGTCGACTACCCCACCATTTCCGTCTCGGCCAGCATGGCCGGGGCCAGCCCCAGCACCATGGCGACCAGTGTGGCCACGCCTCTGGAGCGGCGCCTGGGTGTGATTCCGGGCGTGACCGAGCTCACCTCCAACAGCGGCAGCGGTTCCACCCGCGTCACTCTGCAGTTTGATTTGTCGCGCAACATCGACTCGGCCGCGCGCGAAGTGCAAGCCGCCATCAACGCCGCACGCGCCGACCTGCCGGCCTCGCTGCGCAGCAACCCCACGTACCGCAAAGCCAACCCCTCGGCGGCGCCCGCCATCATCCTGGCGCTGACGTCCAAGAGCCGCACACCGGGGCAGATTTACGACGCGGTGTCCAACGTGGTGAGCCAGCGTTTGTCTCAAGTGGAAGGGGTCGGCGATGTGGAACTCGGCGGCGCTACGCTGCCGGCGGTGCGTGTGGAGTTGGAGCCGTATTCGCTGAACAAGATGGGCATCAGCACGGAAGACGTGCGCGCCGCCATCCAGGCGAACAACGCCAACCGCCCCAAAGGCGTGGTGGAAAGCGCCGACCGGCGCATGCAGATCTACACCCCCGCGCCCGGCCTGCGCGCAGCCGACTACCGCGACCTGGTGATCGCCTGGCGCAACAACGCCGCCGTGCGCCTGCGCGACGTGGCCAATGTGACCGACAGCGTGGAAAACACCCGCACGGTGGGCCTGTTCAACGGTGCCCCGGCGGTGATTGTGCTCATCACCCAAGAGGCCGGTGCCAACATCATTGAGACCGTGGACGGCGTGCGTAACCTGCTGCCCGAGTTGCGCGCGCAGTTGCCGGCCGACATTGAAGTGGCCGTGGCGTCCGACCGCACCAACTCCATCCGTGCCTCGCTGCGCGAAGTCGAAGTCACGCTGCTGATCGCCGTGGTCTTGGTGGTGCTGGTGGTGGGCCTGTTTTTGCGCCGCGCGCGTGCCACCATCATTCCGGCGGTGGCCACGGTGGTGTCGCTGGCCGGCACTTTTGGTGTGATGTACCTGCTGGGTTACTCGCTCAACAACTTGAGTCTGATGGCGCTGACGGTGGCCACCGGCTTTGTGGTGGATGACGCGATTGTGGTGCTGGAGAACACCAGTCGCCACATCGAAGAGGGCATGAACCGCATGGAGGCCGCGTTGCGCGGCGCACGCGAGGTTGGCTTTACGGTGTTGTCCATCAGCCTGTCGCTGGTGGCGGTGTTCATTCCCCTGCTGTTCATGGGCGGGCAGGTGGGGCGGTTGTTCCGCGAGTTTGCGGTCACCTTGTCGGTGGCGGTGCTGATCTCGCTGGTGATCTCGCTTACCACCACGCCCATGATGTGCGCCATGTTGTTGCGCTCCGAGGCCGATGATCCGGCGCACAAACCCGGCAAGTTGGCCGAATGGGGCGAGCGCAATTGGCAGCGCGTGCTGCGTTTGTACGGCCACAGCCTGGACTGGGCTTTGGCCAGCAAGGCGGCGGTGATGTTTTCGCTGCTGGCCGTGGTGGGGCTCAACGTCTACCTGTTTGCGCACGTGCCCAAGGGCTACTTTCCGCAGCAGGACAACGGCCAGTTGAACGCTGGCCTGCGCGCCGACCGCAGCATCTCGGCGGCCGACTTCACGCTGAAGCTGCAAGAGGCCGTGGACATCATCCACAAAGACCCGTCGGTGGACACGGTGGTGGGTTTTGGCGGCGGCTCGCGTGCGGGTGGCGGCTTCATGTTCGTCAACCTGAAGCCTGTAGGCCAGCGCACCGAGAGCACCACCGACGTGGTCAACCGCCTGCGTCCGCAGTTGAACCAGATCACCGGGCTGCGCGTGTTTTTGGGCCCGGTGCAAGAGTTGCGCATGGGCGGGCGCAGTGCCAACTCCAACAACCAATACACGCTGAAAAGCGACAACGCGGCCGACTTGTCGAAGTGGTCTGAACGGCTGGCCAACCGCTTGCGTGAACTGCCGCAGTTGACCGATGTGGATGGAGAATCGGCCGACAACGGCATTGAAACCTTTGTCGATGTAGACCGCGATGCGGCCGCGCGCCTGGGCATCACGTCGAGTGCGGTGGACAGCGCGCTGTACAACGCCTTTGGCCAACGCTCGGTGGCCACCATCTACAACGACTTGAACCAGTACTCGGTGATCATGGAATGGGCGCCACGTTACCAACGCAGCCCCATCGTGCTGCAAGACGTGTACGTGCCGTCCACGCTCAGCAGCAGCACCAGCACGAGCGGCACTACCAGCGTCAGCTCGCTGCAAAACAACACCGATGCCAGCACCGGCACGTCGACCACCACCTCGGCCAACCCGGCTCTGCGCAGCGCCTCCACCGGGCAGGCCTTGGCGACCAGCACGACGACGATGGTGCCGCTGGCCACGTTCGCCAAATTCAGTGAACGCGCCGTGGCCAGTTCGGTCAGCCACCAAGACACCGAACTGGCCAGCACCGTGTCGTTCAACCTGGCCGAAGGCGTGACGCTGGCCGAGGCGCAGGCCTTGGTGAAGCAGGCCGAGGCCGACATCGCCATGCCCATCAACGTGCGTGGCAGCTTTGAAGGCACGGCGCGCGCCGCGCAAGACAGTGGCAGCCAACAGGCCATGTTGATCGTGGCCGCCATCATCGTCATCTACCTGGTGCTGGGCATCTTGTACGAAAGCCTGGTGCACCCCATCACCGTGCTGACCACCTTGCCATCGGCCGGCGTGGGCGCGGTGTTGGCGCTGTTGCTGTTCCGTATGGAGCTGTCGGTCATCGCGCTCATCGGCTTGTTTTTGCTGATCGGCATCGTCAAGAAAAACGCCATCATGATCATCGACTTTGCGCTGGAAGCCGAGCGTTCGCGTGGCCTTAGTGCTGAAGCCGCCGTGCGTGAAGCCTGCATGCTGCGCTTCCGTCCGATCTTGATGACCACGCTGGCCGCCGGCCTGGGCGCGCTGCCGTTGGCCATTGGTTTTGGCCAAGGCGCCGAGCTGCGCCAACCCCTGGGCGTGACCATCATCGGTGGCCTCATCGCCAGCCAGTTGCTCACGCTGCTGACCGTACCCGTGGTCTACGTGCTGCTCGACAAGCTGCGCCGCCGCCCGGCGAACGAGCGGCAACTGGCCCGTGCGACGGCATGACACGGCATGATGAAGAAACTGACCATGGCCTCATCCGCACTTACTCAAAACTATCAAAAAGATAGCTTCTCACGCATGTTTCAAAAGCGGCAGAGCCCTTTTTTCTTTAAATTTTCCACGCGTTTGACGATGTGTGCCGTGGCCGTAATGCTGGCCGGTTGTGCCGTCGGCCCGCGTTACGAGCAGCCCACCCTGAGCAGCAGTCCTACGGCTTGGCAAGAAGCCCCGGCGATGGAAGGTTGGTTGCCCGCCACGCCGGGCGACACGCTGGACAAAGGTCCATGGTGGCAACGCTTCAACGACCCCGAATTGAACGCGCTGGCCGAGCGGGTGCAAATCTCCAACCAGAACATCGCCGCCGCCGTGGCCAGCTACACCCAGGCGCAAGCGCTGGTGCGCGAGCAGGGCGCGGCCTTGCTGCCAAGCCTGTCGCTCAACGCTGGTAGCCGCCGCGCGGGTACACGCAACGACTTCGCCGCCAGCAGCCATTCGCTGACGCTGGGCGCAGACTGGGCGCCCGACCTGTGGGGCCGCTTGCGCGCCAGCACGAACAGCGCCGAGGCTGCGGCCCAAGCCAGTGCCGCCGACCTGGCTTCGGCGCGTTTGTCGGCCCTGGGCGCACTGGCCAGCAACTACTTCTCGCTGCGCGAAGCCGACACCGAAATCGCGCTGCTCGACGACACCATCGAAGGCTACGAGCGCGCGCAGACCATCGCGCGCAACCGCTACAACGCTGGGCTGGCCACCTCCAGCGATGTGCTGCAAGCTGAAACCCAGTTGCTCAACACCCGTGCCGATCGCCAGAGCTTGGTGCGTAGCCGCGCCGTGCTGCAACACGCCATCGCCGTGCTGGTGGGACTGGCGCCCGCCGAGTTCCGTATCTCCCCCGCCGCGTGGACGCCGTATGTGCCGGCCGTGCCCACCGGCGTGCCCTCGACGCTGCTGCAGCGCCGGCCCGACATCGCCGCATCCGAGCGCGCCGTGGCGCAGGCGAATGCGTCCATCGGCATTGCCATTGCCGGTTATTACCCCGACATCAGCCTCACGGCCTCGGCGGGTACAGCGGCGGCTGATGTGGGCAAACTGTTCGACTTCTCGGCCCTGGCCTGGGCTGTGGGTGCCACTCTAGCCCAAACCATTTTTGACGGTGGCGCCACCGATGCCAAGGTGGACGCGGCGCGCGCCGGCCACACCGCTGCCGTGGCGCGGTATCGGCAAACCGTGCTCACCGCTTTTCAAGACGTAGAAGACCAGTTGAGCGCCAGCGCCAGCCTGGCCCAACAAGAAGGCCTGCGCCGCGCCGCGTCTGCCAATGCCGACAAAACCGAGCAGCAAATGCTCAACCGCTACCGCGCCGGGCAGGTCAGCTACTCGGATGTGGTCACCGCGCAAGCCTCGGCGCTGAGCGCGCGCCGCACGCTGGTGCAACTACAGGTGAGCCGCCAGACCAGCGCAGTGGCGTTGATCCAGGCCTTGGGTGGTGGTTGGCAAGCCGATTGGCTGCCGCCAACGGACGCCTTAGCCAAACCCTGACCAAGCCATGAACGATCTTCACCACTCCAGCCACGCCAGCCACTTCAGCAAAAGCACGCTGCCCTGGTTCGACATTGCGCGCGCCGAGATGGGCGTCACCGAAGGCGCGCCGGGTCACTCCAATCCGCGCATCGAGGCGTACCACAACACCGTCAACAACAAGGGCTGGGACGACCAAGTCTCGTGGTGCGGCTCGTTCGTCAACTGGTGTTTTGTGCAAATCGGCATGCCCGGCACCAACTCCGCCTTAGCCCGATCGTGGCTCGAATGGGGCCAGCCGCTCGCCACACCTCAGTTCGGCTGCATCACCGTGCTGACCCGCGAAGACCCCAACGGCTGGCGCGGCCACGTGGGTTTTTATCTGCGGGAAGAGGCGGGGCAAATCTGGCTGCTAGGTGGCAACCAGTTGGGCCAAGTGCGCGAGCACAGTTACGACGCGTCGACCTTGCTGGGCTATCGCTGGCCGGGTGAGCCGGAAGCGTAGCCGGATCTCCATCTAGGATTTTTGACTTCGCCGATTTCGCCTTTTGGTGCAAGGGCGGCTGGATTCCGCGCATAGCTCTACACACCGGGAAGTGCCTTCTTTGGCATTACGGGGAAACGACGTCAGGCAAATCAAATTCACACTAAATCCTTTGGCGGATTTCAGCGTGTTTTAAGCGTTCGTTCACCAAAACGGCGTAGACACCCCAATGGCTAGTGGTGTTCCATCAACTTATGTATGCAAACTGTTTTGTTTATGAAACAAACAGATAGCAAATACGTTCCTCTCAGACTAAGCTCGGGGATACAAAAGTTTTAATAACTTTCATATTTCTTAATTTAATTACATTTCGAGAGCAGCGCTGTGCAAGCGTTGTCCGAGGGGATATCTATGGACCGCCACGCCTCCATGAACCGTGTTTATCGTCTGGTTTGGAGCGAAACGCTTCGTTTGTGGGTGGCGGTGGCAGAAACAGCCAAAGGGCGAGGGAAATCGTCCACCGTTCGACGCAGCACCGCTTCGTTACTGGCGTTGAATTTGGGGCTGGCCTTCATGCCGCCGGCGATGGCCGGGCCTGCGGATGGCATTGTGATCGACGGGCGCACCCAGACCACCATTGGCACGGTGGGCAACACGGTGAGTGTGAACACCACCACCGTCAATGGCCTCAACGCGTTTAACTCGTTCAAGACGTTCAACGTTGGCACGGGCGTGACGGCCAACCTGTATCTGCCCACCGGGACGGACAATCTGTTCAACCTGGTGCGCGATGCGCGCAGCGACATCTTCGGCACGGTTAACGCCATCAAGGGTGGGCAGGTCGGCGGCAACGTGTGGTTTGCCAACCCCTACGGCATGGTGGTGGGCACCAGTGGCGTGCTGAACGTGGGGGCGCTGACGGTCGCCACGCCCACCACAGGGTTCGTCGACAGCTTTTTCACCAGCCCGAACAATCCTGATCTGGGCGCAGTCAACCAGTTGCTCAATGGCACGGCGCCGCGCAATGCTGCCGGTGTGGTCACCATTCAGGGGCGCATCAACGCCATCAACGGCGTGACCTTGAGCGCGGGTGCGGTCAACGTCAGCGGCTCCATCTACAGCGGCGCGCGTTTTGTCGGCACGGCGCCAGATTTTTCTGATGTGGTCAATGCCAACGGCCTGGCCAGTGGCAGCCAGGTGGTGATCAAGGGCGGCAGCATCCTGATCGAGGCCGACAACGATGTGGCCGTGACCTCCTCCCACACCGATGGCCCGGCGCAGATCACGCTGGACGGCGCGCGCATCGAGGCGCGCAACATCACGCTGACGGCCAATGCCTCGCGCACCGATTCATCGCTGCTGGTGTCCAACGGCATCAACCCGGCCGAGGCCTTGGCCAGTGTCAACGTGCAGTCCAGCCGGTTGCAGGCCAGCGGTGACGTGTCGATCACGGCCACGGCCCAGGTCAACACCTCGACCAACGCGATCTCCCCAGTGCCTTTGTCGGTGCAGCGTGTGTCGTCGCAAGCCAGTGTGACGGTGAGCGGCAGTTCGTCCGTGCAGGCCACGGGCAATGCCAACTTGGCGGCCAGTTCCACGGTCACCACCGATGCGCGGCCCAGCACGGCCTTGGCCAACCACGCGGGGGATGCCTCGGTCGCAGTGTCTGACGTGACCAGCAACGCCAGTGTGCGCATCACCGATACGGCCTCGCTCAACGTGACCGGGACCCTGGGCCTGCAAGCGCAGAACACGGTCAACAGCACTTCGATTGCCGATGCTTCAGCGGCGGGCAGCACCGCAGCAGGTGCCTCGGTGGCGGTCAGCAAGCTGCGCACCAGCACCAGCGTGAGCGTGGATGGCGCGGCGCAGATCGTGGCCGGCGCGCTGACGCTGGACGCCACTTCGACCAACACCGTGTTGGCCACGGCCAAGGCGGCGGCCCAAGGTGCCAAGGAAGACAGCAGCGGCAGCAGCAAGAGCAGCCAGATACTCGACGAGTACAAAGACAACGCCAAGACTGCCGACAGCGGTAGTGCAGGTGACGGCGTGAAGGTAGCCGGTGCGGTGGTGGTCAACGATTTGCAGAGCAGCACCTCGGCCACGCTGGCGTCTTCCACCGCGGCGCAGGTGACGGGCGCCGTCACACTGGGCAGCCAATCCAGCAACAACGCTAGCATCAGCGCCGATGCCAGCGCGGTGGGCGGCACCACGGGTGTGGCCGCAGCCGTGGCCATCAACCTGGGCAAGACCAGTAACCAGGCGCTGGTCAACCAGGCGCTGACGGCGGGCAGTGTGTCGGCCATGGCGGTGATGGCCCCCAGCGCGGCCACCAGCAGTTTTGACACCAAGGCCGTCTCAGGTGCGGGCGCCAGCAATGTGGGCATTGCCGGCTCGCTGGCCGTCAACGCCGTGGACAGCGCTACCGGCGCCGCGCTGGGCAGCGCTGCCGTGGTGACGCTGGCTGGTGGGTCGGGCAATGTGGCCTTGGTGGCAACGAACAACACCGCATCGAATGCCAGCGCCAAACCCGGCGGCCCGGTGACGGGCGACAAGGTGGGCATCGGTGCGTCGGTGGCGGTCAACGTGGTTGGCACACGCACCACGGCCGAATTGGCCAATGGCGCGCAACTGAGCAATGCCAACGACCTGCGGCTGACGGCGCAAGGCACGCACGACACCAGCACCGAGTCCGAAGCCGGATCGGAGGGCGGTGTGTCGTTGACGCCCTCCGTGGCGTTGGCGCTGGTCAACAACCGCACCAGCGCACGCTTGGGCACCGGCACCACCTTGGTCACGCGTGGCGACATGGTGGTCGGCGCGCAGCAGACTTCCACCAACACCATCTCAACCAAGGGCAGCGCCGTGGGTGGCAAGGCGGCCATTGGGGCGGCCGTGGGTGTGGCTCTGGTCGACGACGTGGTTGAAGCCACCACCGCGCGCGCCATCAACGCCACGGGAGCGGGCGGTGCCGGCAAGGGCCAGGTCACGTTCTCGGCCGAGGGCGCATCGGCCAGCGCGGTGACCGCCACAGCCAGCGCCAGCGGCGGCAGCAAGGACAGCGACGCGGGCAGCAAAGACGACGCCAGCGTGGACGACAAGGTGGGCAAGCAACTCGACTTCGGCAAGAAGTCGCAGGCGAGCAACAACGTCGGTGACGCGGACCAAAAGAGCGCCACGTCTACCGCTGTGGACGACCAGAAAAACGGCAAGGGCTCGGCCAGCACCAGCGAAGGAAAGGTGTCGGTGGCCGCCGCCGTGGGCGTTAACGTGCAGAACTCGACCGTGAAGGCCTATGTGCCCGATAGCGGCAGCGTGACCGCCGCCGGCAAGCTCACGCTGAGCGCCTCCAACAACACCGACAGCTCTGTGATCGCCGACGGCAGTGCGCTGCCTCAGGCCGCTGCAGACGGCACGGTGACCGGCAGCAACAACAAAGTGGGTATTGGTGCCGCGGTAGCGGTCAATCTGGTCAAGTCGGTCAATGAGGCCAGCATTGGCCAAAACGCCAGCGTGAGCAGCAAGGGCCTTGCGCTGGAAGCTTTGATGACCGACGTCAAGGGCGACGGTAGCGACCTGGTCAACACCGCCGTGGCCGAGGCCAGCGCCGGCGCGGGTGGTACCAGCGTCGGCATTGCCGGCGCATTGGCGCTGAACTTGTTGGACAACGACAGCACCGCCGCCATCAAGAGCGGTGCAGTGGTCAACGCCAACAGTGGCGGCGTAGATCTAGCCGCCGTGAACACCAGCGACACCACGGCCAAGGCCGTGCCATCGGCTGGTGGCACCACCAGTGGTGGCAAGGTGGGCATTGGGGCCTCGGTGGCGCTCAACATTGTGGCCAACCGCAGCACGGCGCAGGTGGAAGACACGGCGCAAGTCAACGCGCCGGGCAACGTGGCGTTGGCTGCCACGGGCACGCACAGCGTCAAGACAGAAGCCGAAGCTGGTGCCGAGGGCGGTGTCGCCATCACCCCAGCCGTGGCCCTGGCCATCGTCAACAACAGCACCACCGCGCGGTTGGGTAGCGGCGCGGCTTTGCACCAAGCGGGCGGTGTGTCGCTCAGCGCCACGCAGGTCACCAGCTCCACCACCAGCGCCAAGGGTAGCGCGCAAGGCGAGAAAGCGGCGATAGGCGCAGCCGTGGGCATTGCGCTGGTCAACGACGTGACCACCGCCACCACCGACCGCGACATCACCAGCGCCACGGGCGACGTGAGCTTTATCGCCAGTGCCGCATCGGCCAACACCACCACGGCCAGCGCCAGCAGCAAGGGTGGCAAGGACGACGACCAGGCCGGCAAGACCGACGCCAACGGCAAGAAGACCGAAGACGCCACGGTAGACGACAAGGTCAACAACCAGACCAGCTTTGGCCAGCAACAGCAGGCCAAGAACAACGTGGGCGACAGCCAGCAAAAATCGGCCACCAGCAGCTCTGCCAGCGGCAAACCGTCGGCTTCGTCAAGCGAGGGCAAGGTGTCGGTGGCAGCTGCCGTGGCGGTGAACGTGGTCGACGCGAATGCCTCGGCCAGCGTGGGCACGGGCCGCACCGTCAGCACCACGGGCGCGTTGAAGGTGGCCGCCAGCGGCAATACCGATGGCTCGGCCACGACCGATGCCGAGGCCGTGGGCAAGATGGCCCAGGTGGGCATTGGCGCGGCGGTGTCGGTCAACAAGGTGGATTCAGCCGCGTCCGCCCGTATTGGCCAGAACGCCAACGTGAGCGCCACGGGTGTGACGCTGCAGGCTGACATGACGGACCAGGCGGGTGATCAAACCCATACGGTCCAAGCGGAAGCCAAGTCGGGCGCCGGCGGCAGCAAGGTCGGCATTGCCGCATCGCTGGCGCTGAACCTGGCCAGCACGTCGAGCAGCGCACAGATCGGCAGCGGTGCCACGGTCAATGCCCAAGGGGGCGACGTGGCACTGGGCGCCGTGGACACGGCGAATGTGATCGCCAAGGCGACGCCTGTCACCAATGGCGGCGCCTCGGGTGGCAAGGTCGGTGTGGGGGTCTCGGTGGCGCTGAACTTGATCGACGCAACATCGCTTGCGCAGGTGGGCCAAAACGCGACGGTGACCCAGGCGCGCGACCTGACGTTGAACGCCACCTCGCAAGGCGACAGCGAGGCGCAAGCCACGGCCGGCGCCAGCGGCGGCAAGCTGGCGTTTGATGCGGCGGTGGCCGTGACCACCTTGAACCAAACCACCAAAGCGAACATCGCCTCGGGCGGCGCCATCCAAACCAGCGGAGATGTGGCGCTGGCCGCCACCAACAGCGGCACACACACCGCCACCGCCAAGGGCGTGGCCAAGTCGGGCACTGTGGCCATTGGCGCCTCGGTGGGCACCATCGTCAGCCACAGCAGCACCAGCGCCACGCTGGACCGCAACCTGGCCGCCAATGGCGCGCTGACCATCGCCGCCAGTGCAAACCGGTCTTTCACGTCGGATGCCACGGCCAGCGCCGGCGGCTCGCAATCCGAGGACAGCTACAACCAGAACAAGACCCAGGCCGACAGCGCCTCCAGCACCAAGGCGCTGAAAGACAACCAGAACAGCGAAACCAACCAAGGCACGCAGGGCGGCGGCAAGGTCGCCGTGGCGGCGGCTGTGGGCGTGACGGTGTTGAACGACGACGTGTCGGCCAACGTCACTGGCGGGCGCAGCATCTCGTCAGCCGACGCCATGCAAGTCAGTGCCACCAACACCAGCAACTTCAGCGCACGCGGCGCGGGCGATGCGGTCGACCCCAACACCAAGGTCGGCGTGGCTGTGGGCGTGGGCATTGCCATCGCCAACAACACCACCACGGCCAGCCTGGCAGACAACACCCAGGTCACGCAGGCCGGTGACATCACCGTGCAAGCCGAGTCGAGCCAGAACCGCGATGCCGCCTTTGCCAACAAGCTGGCGGCTGAAGGCATAGCGGGTGCCGGTGGCAACAAGGTGGGCGTGGCGGGTGCGTTTGCCGTGGCCGTGTCCAACACACAAAGTTCCGCCACATTGGGCGCCAACACGCGTGTGACGCAAGCGGGCGACATCGAGGTCAACGCCATCAACACCAGCATGCTCGGCGCCAAAGCCTGGGCCGGCGCGGTGGGTGGCAACGTGGGCGTGGGCGCCTCGGTGGCCACCATCGTCTCCAACAACCAATACAAGGCGACGGTGGGCAGTGGCAGCCACATCACCGCCAGCAGCCTGAGCCTGAGCGCCGAAAACCGTAAGGTGCTGCCGGGCAGCTTCTCGCTTACCGTCAACAACATCGACGACGTGAAGACCATTCCCGACCAGTTGACGCACGGCGCGTTGCTGGGCGGCGCCAACTACTACACCGAGGCGGTGTCGGGCGCGGCGGGCAACAGCGCGGCCGTGGCCGGCGCGTTTGCCGTCAGCGTGTTCAAGGACCAGACCGAGACCGCGATTGGCGCGGGCAGCACCATCAGCACCACCGGGGCGTTGGGGCTCAACAGTGCGAACGACACCACCGCCACGTCGATGGCGGCGGCGGTCTCGGTGGGCGGCAAGGTGGGCGTGGGCGTGTCCAGCGCCACGGCGGCCAGCACCAACAACACCACCGCGCACATCGACAGTGGCACCACGGTGACCCAGTCGGGCAGCATTGCGCTGGCGGCGGCCAACACGCAGGATGTGACGCTGATCGGCTTTAGCGGCGGCGTGGGCGGCAACGTGGGTGTAAGCGGTGTGGCCAATGTGCTGACCATGCAGAACCAGGCGCGTGCGCTGGTGGCCGATTCGACCACCACCGTGCTCAACACTTCAGGCAACCTGAGCCTGGCGGCCGGCAACCAGTTGCAGGCGCTGAACATTGCCAGCGGCGTGGCAGTGGGGGGCTCGGTTGGCGTGGGTGTGGCGGCGGCGGTCAACACCATCGAGAACCAGACCCAGGCCAAGCTGGGCAACGACGTGACGGCCAACGTGGCGCGTGCCGCCAGTTTGACGGCAGCAGCGTCCGAAGACCTGACCACCTTCGCCATCGGCGCGGCGGGGTCGGGCTCGGTGGCCGTGGGCGGCGCGGCTTTGGTGAATGTGCTGGACACCAGCACCACCGCCGAGATTGGCCAACGTGCCAAGCTCAACAAGAACCAGGCGCTGGCCAACCAGAGCGTGGCGCTCAGCGCTACCGACACCACCACCTTGTTCGATGTGGCCGCTGGCGCGGGCGGTGGCGGCAGCGTGGGCGGTGGTGCGGCGGGTGATGTGGGCGTGATCAGTAAAAACACCCACGCCACCATCGGCGACGGCGCATGGGTGGATGCTGCCAACAACGTGACGGTGCAAGCCACATCGACCGAGGACTTCCGCGTTACCAGCTTGGGTTTTGGCGTGGGCGGCTCGGCCGGTTTAGCGGGCTCGGTGGGCGTGTATTCGCTCACCACCGACACCACGGCCCTGGTGGGCGATGACGCCACGTTGCGCACCAAGGGCAGTGCACTGGTGGCGGCGGACGGCACGACCACGGTGGACTTCATCACCGGCAGCGCTGCGGCCGGCGGCTCGGCCGCGATTGGCGCGGCAGCCGGTGTGTTGGTGCTCGACAAGACGACCTATGGCGCCATTGGTGACCGCAGCAAGGTCACGGCGCTGGGCCAAGGCGCCGGTGTGACGGCGGCCAACGGCGGCTACAACATCAGTTATGGCGGCAACATCACTGGCGATGGGCGTGTGACCAACACCGGCTTCTCGCCGACCGATGCGTCTGGCAATGCCATCACCGGGCGCAGCGCTTTCCAATCGCTGGTGAAGCAGCGCAATGCCACGCGCCAGACCAGCACGGTCAACGGGCTGGTCGTCACCGCCACCAACAGCGACAGTATCAAGTCCTTTGCCATCACTGGCGGGGTGGCGGGGGCTGCGTCGGTGATGCTGGGCGCGAATGTGCTCACCTTGACGACCGATACGCAGGCCACCATCGGCCAAGCCGCGTTGATCAACCAGGACACGACACTGGGGGCGGCCAACGGCGCGCAATCGGTGCGTGTGGCGGCGGGCAACCAGCAGTTCCATCTGGGACTGGCGGGTGCTGCGGCCGGGGGCGGCGCGTTTGGCGCCGGTGCAGGCGCGGATGTGTTTGTGGCGAACAACAACACCTTGGCGCAAGTGGATGCCAACACGCAGTTGGCCGCCGCACGCGATGTGGAAGTGCTGGCGCGCGGCCAGGAGCAGGTGCTCGACATGGGCATCGGCATGGCCTTGGCCGGCACGGTAGCGATTGCGGGTTCAGTTTCGGTTGTGTCGATCAATGACACCACGAAAGCGCAAATCGTCGGTGGCACGACGCGTGTGGATGCAGGCGGCAACGTGCGCCTCAACGCCAGCGACGACACCAGCAGCGACATGGTGGCCGGTGCGGCCGCCGCAGGCCTGGGCGCGGCCGGTTTGGGCGTGGCCGTGGGCGTGACCACCATCACCAAGGACACCCAAGCCAATATCGGCAACGGCGCCACGGTGAATGCCGTGGGCGCCAGCGGCGCGGCCAGCATGGCCGCCTATACCGGCGCCACGGTGGACGCCACCGGCAGCGGCAAGGGGCTGCAGGTGCAGGCCACGTCGAGCGAGGATTTGTTCTCGGTGTCTGCCGCTGCGGCGGCAGGTTTGTACGCCGGGGTGTCGGGCGCGGTGGCAACCGAAGTCGTCAAGTCGAACACGCTGGCCTCCATCGGCGACAACGCCAACATCAACACCAGCAACACGGGGGCCGATGCGGCGCAGGACGTCAACGTCACGGCGCGCAATGTGTTCACCTCGCAGGTCATTGCGGGCTCGTTGGCCGGTGGTGCCGCTGCCCTGGCGGGCGGTGTGGACGTGGGCATCGTCAAGAACAACACCAATGCCTCGATCGGCTCGGGCGCACACGTCAACGCGCAGCGCGACGTTGCGGTCAATGCTTTGGGTAAAGAAAGCTTCAGCACCACCGTGGTCAGCGCGGCCGGTGGTGTGGTGGGCATGGCCGGTGGCGTGTCGGCCTATTCGGTGGGCGACAGCCTGGGCGCGGATTCTCAAAGCCAGCTCTCCACCGACAAGGGCAGCATCGGCAACCAGGCCGACAGCCAGGCCAGTGACGGCACGGTGGGCAATATGCTGAGTGGCTCCAGCGACGCGCGGGCGCGCGATATTTCAGCGCAAGCGCAGGCCAAGCGCTCGGCCGTCAGCGTGAGCCGCTCCTTCACCTCGACACAATCGGCCGGCAACAACGCCAGCATCGGCAGCAATGCTGTCATTGGCGCGGGCCGCGACTTGGGTGTCAACGCGCGCGGCAAGCTCGACTTTGATGCCAAGGCCGGCGCGGTCGCCGGTGGGTTGGTGGGGTTAGGCGTGGGTGTGGCCCTGGCCGACATCAAGCTCAACAACCAAGCCACCATTGGCAATGGAGCCGACATCACCGTGGCCAAAGTCACGTCGACCGGCGACTTGCGCGTCAACGCCGCCATGACCGAAAACGCCAACGCCTTGGGCTTTGCCGGCGCGGGGGGCATTGTGGCGGTGAACGCGGCTTACGCCAGCCTGGCGGACCGCAGCAACACCGTGGCAAGCCTGGGCAACAACGTGCGGGTACACAAGGCCGACGAAGTGACGGTACAGGCCGCCGACCAGCGTGCGTTGCACGCCACCACGGCCGGCGCCAGCGTGGGCGCCGTGGCCGCAGGCGCGTCGATCGCGCAAACCCAGGCCACGGGCAGCACCACCGCGTCCATCGGCACCGGCGTGGCCATGGGTACCGGCACAGGTGAACAGGTGCGCGCGCTCAATGTGCTGGCCGATGCCGATGTGAGCGCCAGCAGCAATGCCACGGCCTTGTCGGGTGGCTTGGGGCTGGCCGCCAGCGGCGCCGTGGCCACGGCCAAAGCCACGCCCACGGTCAACGCCTTTGTCAGCGGTGGGGCGATGAAGCTGACCGAGGACGCCACCATCCGCGCCACCGGCCATACCCGGGCCGACGCCGATGCGCTGGGCGTGAGCCTGAGCCTCACGGCCTCGGCGGGGCTGTCCAAAGCGGTGGCCGAAGGCACCTCGCGTGTGAATGCCTACCTGGGCGCCAACAGCCAAGTGACCGGCCGCAACTTTACGGTGCAGGCGCAGCAACTGCTGGCCGGCAGCGGGCCGAATATTTCGGCCGACGCCACCGGCGCCTCGGGTGCTTTGTTCGCCGGCATCAACGCCACCCAGGCCACGGCCAGCCACGATTCGCGTGTCAACGCCTCGGTGGGCGACAACAGCAGCTTGACGCTGAGCGGTGCGGCCCTGGTCAATGCCACCAACAACACCGCGCAAGACGCAGAAGCCTTTGGCTTGTCGGGCGGTATCGTGGCGGCGGGTTTCAACAAGGCCGCGGCGAGTTCCAACAGCGTGACCCATGCCGTGCTGGGCAACAACGTGAGTGTGCAGGCGCCGACCACGCAGCCGGCGACCGTGACGGCCTCGCTCAGCGTGACGGCCAACGGCACCGACACCAACGCCGCCAACGCCATCTCGGGCAGCGGCGGCATCATCTCGGGTGCGGCTGCGCTGGCCAGCACCAGCAGCATCAGCGACACCCAGGCGACGACCGGCGCGGGCGATGCCAGCCACGCCATTGCCGTGACGGCACTCAACATCCAGGCCGCGCACACCACACAGTTCAACGCCAGCGTGAACAGCGTCAACGCCTCGGTGGTGGGGGCCAGCGGCGCCAATGCGGTCAACGGTGTCAACAGCACGGTGAACGCCGGCATTGGCGACGGCGGCGTCGTGCGGGCGCGCGCGGTCGACATTGACGCCAACAACACCAGCCTCAAGCAGTGGCTCGGCTCCCCTAACGGCGACCTCGCCACCTGGAACATCGATTCGGGTTCGGGTGGTGTGATCGACGCACCCGCGGCGTCCAGCATCACCCACGTGACGCAGCGCACCACAGCCGGCGTGGGCAACAGCGCCGATGTGCATGTGTTGGAGGGTGCCAGCGATGGCAGCTTCAACATGGATGCGCTCAACACCATCGTGCTGCAAGACAAGGCCAAGCTCGACTCGGGCGGTTTGATCTCGATTGCACGCTCGGTCTCCACCCTGACGGTGGACCAGTCGGATGCGACCGTGGCCTTTGGCAACAACGCCAAGGTGGTGGCCGACAGCGGCGCCATCAACGCCGGTGCACGCGCCAACGTGGTGATGGACGCACGCGCCAATGCCAACGTCTACGGCCTGGCGGGCGCGCCTTCGGGCACCGCCTACGCCATCTACAACGGCCAGAACACGGCCACCGTGGGCGCCAACGCCACGCTCTCGGCCAAGGATGGCACGGTGCTGCTGGCCGCAGGCCAGGGCACCGATGGCGCGGTGAACAACATCGACGCGCGGGCCACCGTCAACCTGTGGAACAAGACGGCCATCCCCATCACCGTCACGCCCGATGCACAGGCCAACATCGTCAACAACGCCTTGGTCAACCTGGCCACCGGCAGCGATGTGAACGCCGCCAGCGACATTGCGCTGTATGCCGAAAAAGGCAGCGTCAACGCCTATGCCAAGGGTATTGGCAAGGACTTGTACCGCGAGGCCTTGGCGGCAGCGGCCAGCGGTATCAGCAACCTGTTTGGCGGCGGCGATGTGTCGTTTGACATCACCGGCGGCAGCACCAGCGTGAGCGGGCTGGCGAAGGTGAATGTGGACGGCAACGTGTTGACCGGCACCAACCGAAATGCGTCGCTGAACTTGGGCATCCAGTTCATCGATGCCAACGGCAACGACACGGCCACGCCGGTCACGGTCTACACCTACCTCACCAACAGCAACGGCCAGTACGTGGACGCCGATGGCAATGTGGTCTCGGCCGCAAACCGTGTGGTGGCCACCGCACGGGTGCTGTGGCGCCTGAAGGTCGACAAGACCGACAACGTCAACATCAGCGTGGACTTGGCGCAGAGTGTGGCCACTGGCATTCAGGAGCGGCTGACCAAACTGCGTGGCCTGATGGCCGAATACGCTGGCGACGCAGCGGCGGTGGGCGCCTACCAGGCGGAAATCAACTTCCTGATGTTCAAGCTGGTGGAACTGGGCCTGGCCAGCGGCACGTTTGATGCCAACGGCAACCCCACTGCCTTCAACCCCGGCCAGTGGAACAACCCCAGCCCCCTGCAGACGGCCAAGCAGAACATTGTGGTGTACGCGCAGCAGGCGACCAGCACCTCGACCACCATTGCCAAAACGGTGACCGACGCCGTGGGCTCCACCGGCGGCAGCGCCACGTCCATCGGCAGCAGTGCGTCGACGCTGGCCACGGTCAACAGCGACGTGAAAACCAAATTGCTGTCGCTGGCCAATCCGGACACCAACAACACACAATACCTGTCGGTGTATGGCAGCAATGGTTTGCTGGCGCAGAACACCACGCTGCAAAACAACATCGCCAGCCTGCAGACGCTGAACAGCACTGACCAGCAAAGCATCGCCAGCAAAACGACGCAGATCAACACCTTGACGCAGGAGATTGCCACGCTGTCGGCGCAGCGCCAGACCAGCACCGATGCGACGCAAACCGCCGCCTTGCAGTCGCAGATCAATACGCGCCAGAGCACCATCGACAGCGAAAGCACCCTGGTCAACAGCCTGGTGAAGGCGGTGGCCGACCGCAATGCCACCATCAGCAGCAACGCGGCCACGCTCAAGGCCAATACCGACACCATCAAAACCACGCAGGTCGCGCTGGCCACCGCATTCAGCGATGGATCGAATGGCAACGCGGCCATTGTGGGCACCATCACGACCAGCTTGTCCAGCGGCGATAGCGCGCGCACCAACATCAACACGGCGGCGAGCAACATCGCGACGCAGCAAAACGCCTTCCTGGACAGCACCACGGGTTATGTGCCGCCCACGGGGGCCAACAACTCGGTGCTCAAGCAAGCGATGCTGGACCGGACCAGTGCGCTGGCGCAGGTGGACACGCTGAGCACGCAGTTGACCACGCTGTCGTCGGTGGCCGCCAACGGGCCGATTGCCGACTTTGTGCACGTGGACGACATCACCGTCAAGTTGGGCAACATCCGCACCAAGGGCGATGTGCTCACGGGCACGGGCTCGCTCAAGGCGCCGGGTAATGCCAGCATTGACATCACCAACAACACGCCAAACTTTTTAGTGCTGAACAAGCTGACCGTGGCCAGCGACGACGGCGGCACCGTGCGCTTTAACGGCGCCATGGTCAATTCGGCGGCCGACATCAACAAGCTCAACCGTACCGGCACAGGCGCAGAGAGGTTGACGCTGCTCACGCGCGACACGCAAGGTGCGGCCGTGCCTTCGATCACCATCAACAGCAACTACAACCCGAACGCGGCGGGCGTCAAAATCCTGGCACCGTCGCCCGACATTCAGCTCAACGGCGACATCAACAACCTGCGCGGTTCGATCTCGGTGCACAGCAAGGCCGGCAGCATTTATTCGTCGGCCAATGTCAACGGCGGCACGGTGGACTTGAAGGCCGACAACGGCGACTTTGTGCAGAGCTATGTGGACGGCTTCTACAACGTGGGCGGCGACCCGGGATCGATCAAGGACTTTGGCACGGCCGTGGGCGGCGGCATCATCTCCAACGGCAGCGTGTTCCTGAGTGCGCGTTACCTCAACATCAACAGCCTGGTGCAAAGCGGTATTGCCAACTGGACCATCGACTTGCCGGCAGCGCCCAAGCTCACAGGTTCGGCCGCGTTCTTTGGCGTGTCGGAGAGTGCGCTGCTGGCGGCACAGTCGGCTTTTGACAACGCGTTGCCCGCTGTGCAAGCCACGTGGGTCAACCCGCAAATTACCACCAGCACCGGCCGCACCGTGACCTACAACGTGCGCACCAAGCGCATCGAGGTTGACATGGCCTGGGCGCAAGCAGACATGGGCACCAGCGGTTGGGCCACACGCACGGCCACCACGGGCGGCTTGTACCAACTGGTGGCGGACTACGGCAACATTGGTGCCAGCTACGACCCGACCAACAACCGCTTCGCGCTCGACGGCACACAGGTGCGCGGCGGCAACATCCAGGTCTACGGCCAGATTCTCAACACCAACAGCTCGGGCGGCGGCATCTTGCGCGCGCTGGACGGTTATGGCCAGATCACGGTCAACAACCCCACGGGGCTGGCGGTGGTGATCAACAACCTGGACACCGGCGCCGACCCCACGGGCACGGGCCGGGGCATTGCCGGGGTGATCGACATCACCGATATCCAGAGCATCAACGGCACCAACGTGGTGACCAAACACACGGTCTACAAACGCGAGAACGGTGTGGTCACGAAGAACGACGTGGCCATTGCCGGCACCAACCGTAGTACCACCTACGATCCGCAGGCCGGGCTGCGCTACAACTGGACCACGGGCACTGACAACTCGCAGATCAAGTACTGGGAGTTCACCAACACGCAGTGGTTTGGCTCATCGTCTTTGGCGACCAAGCCTTCGGGCAATGTGGTGAGCGAGTCGGCCTTGATCACGCTCAACGCCTACCGCCTGAGTGATGGCACCTACCTGACCAAGGACACGTCCAACACCGCCGGGTACACCGACTCCGGCCCGGTGACCAAGCAGACCGGCGTGTCGAACTGGATCAAGACCGACGAATGGTCCAACTGCAACTGGTGGACGCTGTGTATCGCCAGCAAGCACCACATGACGTTTGACGAGGTGATCGCCAGCAAGTCCATCACCACCAAGTCGCTCAAAGCCGACAACGCGATCAAGATCGAGTTCAGCGGCTACGACCTCGGCGGGGTGGACATTAACAGCAATGCCAGCGTGCTGCTCAACGGCAACATCCGCAACAGCGCGGGCACCACGAACATCAATGCGGGGGTGAATGCGGCGGGCACCACCACGTCGGCCAACCAGTCCATCGTGCAGATGAGCGACGCGGCGGTGGTCTCGGGCACCAACGTCAACCTCAAGGCCTCGGGCAGCGTAGGCGGTGCGCTGGCCGGCCAAACGGCCAAGGCGGTCGGGGTCAACGTGACGGGCGGTGCGCTCAATGCCGAGGCGCGCAACGGCAATGTGCTGGTGGAGCAGACCATTGGCGACCTGAAGGTTGGCACGGTCAAGGCCACGGGTGATGCGCTGGATCAAAAGGGCCATGTGACGTTGACTGCAGACCGCGACCTGTTGGCTTTTGATGCCGCGTCGCGCATTCAGGGCAACATGATCAACCTGACCTCACACAATGGTGCCATCGGCTCCAGCGGAGCCAATGGCACGAGCCCCTCTCCGCTGATGCTCAACGTGGGCTACACCGATAACGTGGCCCAGCGCGGCTTCTACGGCCTGACGGCTGCGGCGGCCGGTGACATCACGCTGCAGGCCACCAACGAGTGGAGCGGCAACAGCGCAGGTAACTTGCTGCTCAATACCGTGGTGTCCACGGGCGGCAACGTGTGGGTGAAGGCGCCGGGCAGCGTGATCGACAACAACGCCACCGAGCAGGTGGACACACGCACCTGGAACCAGTTGCTGAGCTACTGGGATTCGATGGGGCTGCGTGCCAACACCCAGGCCAACAAGGACAACCAGGACAACACGGTGCGGGCTTTCGAGCTGGCCAAAACCCAGGACTACCGCAGCTATTGGAATGCGCGTAGCCGCCAGGCCGATGGCGGCGCGGTGTACGACCCGAATTACCAATACAAGGTGACGGCACTGGAGCGTACGGCCTTGCAAGCCGAGGGGTGGACCGACAAGAAAATCTCCGACTTCGAGACCGACCGAACCGCGCAATACCATCAGCTCAACGCCACGGTGGGTGGTTTGACTTCCAGCTATTCCAGCAGCTATGGCTACGTGGCCACCGACATCGACAAATTTGGCGCTGACGGCAAGAGCGGCTTGCTGGCCAAGTCGTCGTGGACCGAGCGTGAATTGGGCATCTCGATATCGGCGGGTCTGCTGAAGGAAGTGACCAGCACCAACCCGGTGATCAAGAACGCTAACGTGCAAGGGCGCAACGTTACCGTCATCGCCGGCAAGTCGATCGGTGAGACCCAGGCCGGGCTGGTGATTCCCACCAATGTCGGCATGGATTGCGCCGTGAGTACCAACTGCCTGACCGATGCCATGAAGGTGGCGCTGGCCGCGGCCGAACGTTCCGACCTGGTGATCACCGACACCAGCATCACCGTGCTGCCGCGCAAGCCGCTGAACTTTGGCGCCAGCGAGAGCATCAACGCCACCGTCACGGCCACACCCGTGGCCGGCACCGACAATGGCAACCTGTTCTTGTCGTCGCTGGGCGATGCCTTGCTGGGCACCATCGACACGGCGGGTGAGGCGCGTATCAAGGTGCGCGGCTCCATCCTCAACTACGCCACCAGTTCGCCGGCCATCCGCACTGGCAACCTGGTGCTGGAAGCGGCCAACGGCGGCATTGGCTATATGCCGTCGACCATCACCGGCGTGCCGGGGGTGAGCAGCCCGTTGCGGCTGAACCTGCTGCCGGGCGCCGCGCTCACGGCGCGTGCCGCGGACAACGTCGACCTGGTGGCGGCTGGCGACATGGCGGTGGACACGGTGTACTCGCGCAACGACATCAAGCTCGCGGCCACCGGCAGTATCACCAACGCCAACCACGACTCGCTGATCAACGTGTTGGGTGACGACGTGGAGCTGACCGCAGGCCAGGCCCTTGGTTCGTCGGCCGATGCGCTGAACGTGGGTGTGGGCTTTGGTTCCGGCGGTGCCATCACCGCATTGGCTGGTGGCGATGTGTACCTCAACGGCCCGCTGGGCTATAGCTTCAACCTGGGCAACATTACAGGCGGCGGAGACATGGAGTTGTCGGCCGTGGTCGATATGCAGCTCAGCGATGAGGTGCGCGCGCCCGGCAACATCGCCTTGTCTGCAGGCAACGCAGTGCAGTTTGCCAGCACCGGCTCGGTGTTGGCCAGCGCGGCGCAAGGTATCACGGTGGACGCGTTGACGCTGAACATGGCCGACGGTGCCAGCCTGCAAACCAATGCCGGTACGGTGCGCGTCCAGACCGTGGGCGATGCCACCATCACTGGCATTGTCTCGGGCAACGGCACTGCCGATGCGGTGACCATCATCAGCGGCGGCAACGTGCGCGACGGGGGCGATACCCGGCTTGATGTGCGCGCCGACAGTGCACCGGGTGCCAAGGTCAACATCACCGCTGGCGGCAGCATTGGCCCGGGCAATGCGCTGGAAATACAGACGCGTAACCTGCAGGCCACGGTGCAGCAAGACGTCAACCTGGCGTTGCAGGGGGCCACCACGGTGGATACGGTGCAGGCTGGTGGGCAGGTGGATATCACGGCCGCAGGCCAACTGGCGGGCAACCGCATCACCGGGCAGGGTAATGTGGCGCTTTCTGGCGCGGACGGCATGGACCTCAGCAGCGTGCAGAGTGCCGCCGGTAGCGTGACGGCCATCACCACGACGGGAGCCATGCGTTTGGCCAGCGTGCAAGCTGCAGGCAACATCAACTTGCAGTCTGCCGGTACCTTGAGCAGTGACAACCTGGCTAGTACTGGCGGCGCTGTTGCGCTGCAATCTGGTGGCGCGACGACGCTGGGTGTGGTGCGCGCGTCGGGCAACATCGACATCGATGCTGCGACGAGCGTGAAAGCCACAAGCTTGACCAGCACGGCGGGCCAAGTAAACGCACTGGCCCGCGCAGGTGATTTGACTGTGGACACGCTGCAAGCCCAGACCAGCAGCCAACTGAACGCGCCCCAAGGCCAGGTGCAAGTGGGTACTGCAACGGTAGGGGCGAATTTCAGCGCTGCGGGCCGCGACGGTGTGCGTGTGACCAGTGCTGCGGTCGGCGGCGACTTGACCCTGGCTGCCACGGCGGGCAGCGTGCGTGTAGGCACGGCCAGCGCAGTGTCTGCCAACATCAGCGCAGCACAGGGCATCACGGTGGATGACCTTACCGTGCAACGCAGCATGGTGCTGGCGGGTCAGCAGATCCAGGCGCGTGTGCGAGGCGGTGGTGTGGTGCCCGTGACGGGCTCGGTCACCGGGTTTAACAACGGCATTGCCGACACGCTGGACCTGACGCTTTCCAACCCAGGAGGGTTTGCTTTGGATGCCCTGAAGATCCGCACCGGCACGGTCAATGTGCCGGTGGGCACCTTCACCATCGCCAACACCTTGGTGACGGAGAACGCGGTGTTCCAGAATCCGTCCACACGCGTGGTAATCGATCAGATTGACCGCAGCACACAGCCTGGTGCGGATGTGCAGTTGTATTCGGTGGCGGCGCCGTTCGCCTTCAGCTTCTACGACAACCACATTTTCACCGATGCGTTTGTGACCTATCGCGGGGCCAACTTCGACACCATCACGCCGACGGGGCAAAACCGCAGCGTGGCCGAGTCCAGCGAAATGCTGTTGACCACCGTCAGTAATACCCGCAAGGACGATCGGGCCTCGTTTGATGCCCCAACCACAAGACGTACTGGCGAAGATGGCGAGAAGCCCAAGCTGGTCAATTTCTCAGGATTCCCGGTTTCTCTGGAAGAACAATGATGTCCAAGCATTTCTTGAAGCCGCTGTTGACGGTGACCGCCGGGTTGGCAGTGGTGGCGCCCGCCGTCGTATCCGCACAGCCTGTTGTGATTCCGCGTGCGGCCGAGGCCGGCGCCCAACAACAACGCCAACTCGACGAGGAGCGGCGCAGGCGCGAGATGGAGCGCACACCGTCGCAAGCGCCCGATCCATTGCAACGCCCAGAGGCGCCGGCAGCGTCGCCGCCAGCCGCTGCCAGCAGTATCAGCTTCGAGGTGCGGGAGATTCGGTTCACGCGCTCTGAGATCCTTTCAGTGGCTGAACTGGAAGAGATTGCCAGCCCTTACCGTGGTCGCCGTGTCAGCCTGAATGAACTGCAGGAACTGGCCGCCAAGGTGAACGCCTTGTACAAGGCCAAGGGCGTGGTGACGGCCATGGCCAGCATTCCGCCGCAGGATGTATCTGGCGGCGTAGTGCAGGTGCGGCTGGTGGAAGGGCGTGTGGGCCAGGTGAGCATTCTGGACAACACCAGCACACGCGAAAGCTTCATTGCCAACCGCATCGGCCTAGTGCCCGGTGCCTTGGTCGATTTGAACCAGTTCGAGCAGTCGCTGGTGTGGTTCAACCGTACCAACGATGTACAGCTTGCAGCTGAACTCAAGAAGGGCAGCCAGTTTGGCACCACCGACGTGCAGATCAACGCGGTCGAGCCGCCGCAGCACCAACTGCAATTGACAGTGGACAACCTGGGCAGCGACGCCACGGGCGACTGGCGCGGTGGGCTGTCGTACCGCAACCGCAGCTTGTTGGGTTTTCGCGATGACCTGTCGCTGGGGTACACCGGCGCTGGCGGGCAAAACAGCTACGCGTTCAACTACGGTGTGCCGTTCAACACCCATGGTGGTCGCGTGAATCTGGCCTATTACGACGACGACACTTCCGTCAAATACGGCTCGCTCTCCAGCCTGCACATCACCGGGCGTTCACGTGCGGAGATGTTGACGGTGCGCCAACCCGTCTATGTGGACAACAACCTCTTGGTGAACCTGACGGCGGGTGCCAAGCGGCGCGACAGCCGCAATTACCTGGACGGCGTGTTTTTGCTGCAGACGAAAACGCGCGATGGCAACTTTGGTGTGGAAGTGGAAGGCTCTGACGACAAGCGCTTGTGGGGCGGCAGTTATGTGCATTCGCAGGGCGCCTCGAAAACGGCGAGTGGCAGTGCGGACTTCAACATCGACCGCTTCTTTTTGCGCTACACCCAAGACTTCGAGAACAAGCTATCGCTGCGCAGCAGCCTCTCGGCGCAGTTGTCGCAAGAAAAGAACCTGGTGCCGAGCGAGCAGTTTTTCCTGGGCGGTGAAGGCAGTGTGCGTGGCTACGAGGCTGGCAGCTATTCGGGCGACCAGGGCTACACGCTGAATCTGGAACTGCACCATCCCATTGGCTCAGGCAAGATCTCCACGCTGGACGTGGCGGCCACGGGCTTTTTCTTTGCAGACTACGGTTATGCCAAGCCTTTCCGTCCACCGCAGTCTTTGCTGCCTGATACGCAGCGCCTCACCGGCGTGGGTTGGGGCATGAACACCAGCCTGGGCCGCACGACCAGTTTTAGGCTGACCTTCAGCCATGGGCTGGACAAAGTGCCGCTGGCGGCGAACCGTAACCTGGTGGTGACCTTCCAGTTGGTTGCCAGCTTGCTTTAAACAGACGGGCAAAAAAGAGCCCCCACTGCGTTCACAGTGGGGGCTCTTTTCATGCTGAACTAACTTAGAGTGCAGCGCGCTTAGGCAGGATCCATCCCGCACGCGGGAAGTGGCAGGTATAGCCATTCGGATGTTGCACCAGGTAGTCTTGATGCTCGGGCTCGGCTTCCCAGAAGGTGGGCGCGGGCTCCACAGACGTCACCACTTTGCCAGGCCACAGGCCGGAGGCATCCACGTCTTGAATGGTGTCCAGGGCTACGGTCTTCTGGTCGTCGGTGGTGTAGAAAATGGCCGAGCGGTAGCTGGTGCCCACGTCATTGCCCTGGCGGTCTTTGGTGCTGGGGTCGTGGATCTGGAAGAAGAATTCCAGAATGTCGCGGTAGCTGGTGACTTCGTTGTCGAACACGATGGCCACGCCTTCGGCATGCCCTGGGTGGTTGCGGTAGGTGGGGTGGTCGTTGCTGCCGCCCACGTAGCCTACGCGGGTGTCTTGCACGCCGGGCAGCTTGCGGATGAGGTCCTGCATGCCCCAGAAGCAGCCACCGGCTAGCACTGCGGTTTCTTTGCTCATGGTGTAGTCCTTTTAAAGTTTGACGAGGTAGTCGCCGTAACCTTCGGCTTCGAGTTCGGCCTTGGGAATGAAGCGCAGCGATGCCGAGTTGATGCAGTAGCGCAGGCCACCGGCCTCGCGCGGGCCGTCTTCAAACACGTGGCCCAGATGGCTGTCGCCATGCACTGAGCGCACTTCGGTGCGCACCATGCCGTGGGTGGTGTCGCGCAGTTCGGCCACGTTGGCGTCCACCGGCTTGGTGAAGGCCGGCCAGCCGCAACCTGAGTTGTATTTGTCTTTGGACGAGAACAGCGGTTCACCCGAGACGATATCGACGTACAGGCCGTCTTCAAACAGGTCGTCATATTCGCCGGTGAAGGCGCGTTCGGTGCCGCTTTGTTGGGTGATGCGGCGCTGCTCGGGCGTCAAGCGCGCGATGGCCTCTGGGTCTTTGCGGTAAACCTTGCTCATGTGTGGCTCCAAAGAAATTAGGCGAATGAACAGGATGGTGCCATTCGCCGTGTTTTCAAGCACAGCATAGGGACTTAGCCGCACGGGCGCTGTAAGTCTATGTGACCTGATCTATTGATCGAGGTGACGCTTGGCCTGTTTACTTGCCCCAAAGCTCCAACGCGACGCCGTGCGTCAGATCTTCGTCCAGTCCGCGTAGCACCGTGCCGCCGTGCCCGGACAGCGTGAACGCGCATGGCCCTTCGCCGCGTGTTGACAGGCGCTGGCGCAGCGCCTGGGCCGAATGGCTGTCGGTGCTGGCGGGGCTGGCTTTGCGCTCCGCAGGTGCCATCAGCACCACCTGCAAACCTTGCAGCGTGATGATGGCCACGCGCAAGCCCAGACCTGAGAGCAGGGTGGGCGCGGTGGTGCTGGCGTCAGGCCCCAACAGCGCTTGGTAACGCTGCAGGCTGGCGTCGAGGTGGTGCACGGCCACGCACAGATTGGCCACACCGGTGGCGCCGTTGGGGTGTGTGTGGGTTGCTTCGTCGTCGGGCACGCGCATGTTGCGCGGTGTGACGTCGCCACAGAGAAACGGCACGTCCGGTGTGTCGTGGCGCGCGCTTTGCCAGATCAGGCGTTCGCCATCGGGCCGCACACGGCCGCCATCGACCGGGCCGCGCAGCGTGTCGAGGCCGCGTGCTTGTGCCTCGGCCAGTGCGGTGGCGGTGTCCTGTGGCAGCAGCGCAAAGTCGACCAGGCCTTCGCCGTAGGCCTGCAAGGTGTTGTACCAGCGCTCTTGCGGCGCCGGGCCTTGCCAAGCGATGAGTTCCAGGTAGGCGCCGTCGGCAAACACCACCAGGGCGTTATGCGACGTGCGCCCGGGGTGCTGGCCGCCCGGCAACACGTTGAAGCCGAGCTTCTGGTAATCGGCCATGGCTAGCGCCAGGTCGTGCACGGCAATGACGATGTGGTCGAGTGGCAGGGGCATGGGTTTGGCTAATCTTCTAGTTTGAGGTTGGTGCGGCGCACGAAATTACCCCAGCGTTCGTATTCTTCTCGCAAGTGGCGATCCACGCCAGCGCCATCGGTGGCCATGACTTCGAAGCCCGCTTGCGTAAGTTTGGCGTGGACGTCGGGCGATTGCAAGGTGGCTTGGAAATCGGCGGTGAGTTTGTGCAGCGTGGCGGCGGGTGTGGCGGCTGGCGCAAAGATGCCGATCCACGAATAGGCCTCAAAGCCAGGGAAGCCCGATTCCATGACAGTAGGCACATCGGGCAACTCGGGCAGGCGCTTGGCACCGGTGACCGCAATCGCTTTGAGTTTGCCAGCCGCAATTTGCCCACGCAGTGCGGCGTAGCTCAACAGTGTGAGGCTGGCCACATCGCCCAACACGGCTTGGATGGCCGGGCCGCCACCGCCAAAAGGCACGTGCAACACTTCGATGTTGGCGCGGCGCTTCAGGTCTTCCATCACCAGATGGTTCATCGAACCCAGGCCGGTGGAGGCGTAGCTGTACTTGGCGGGGTTGGCTTTGGCGGCTTCGATGAAGCCCCGCAGGTCTTTGCCGGGCACGCTGGGTGATGCGGCAATGATCAACGGAAAGCGCAGCGCGAGGGTTACACCGGCGAAGTCTTTGAACGTGTCGTACGGCAGCTTGGCTTTGGCGATGGGGTTGATGGCGTGGGTGTCAAAACTCACCAACACGGTGTTGCCATCGGGTGCCGATTTGGCCACGTATTGTGTGGCGATCTGGCTGGCCGCGCCGGGGCGGTTGTCGACGATGACCGGGCGGCCCGCCTTTTTAGAAAGCTCATCTTGCAGGATGCGTGCGGCGATGTCGGTGCTGCCCCCTGGCGGAAAGGTGATGACGAGGCGCAAGGGCGCATCGTTGTCGGCAGCCCAAGCGGGCGCGGCCAAACCAAAAGCAGTAGTGGCAGCCATAGACAAGGCGTGCCGACGACGGGGCGAATGCAGCATGAACAACTCCTGAACGAGACGACGGGGAGGGTAACGCGAAGCGAGAAACTTGTTTGAATGCTTATGGATTTGGCACAGGGCTTGGAGGGCTTAACCCATCCATTGGCTCACAGGGACGGCGGTATCTTGTAGCTCTTGGGAAATCACGTCGACCAGCGCTGGGCCGTCGTGCATCAGCGCGGCTTTGATGGCGGCGTCGAGGTCAGCAGGATTCTCTACGCGCCAGGCTTTCACGCCAAAGGCTTCGGCCACACGGGCGTGTTGGGTGCGGTTGAAATCCACCGAGAAGTAGCGCTGGTCGTAGCCGGTTTTTTGGCTGGCCTTGATCCAACCGTAGACCGCGTTGGAGAACACAATCATTTTCAGCGGGACGTTGCGGCGCACGATGGTTTCCAGCTCGCCGCAGGTGAAGCCAAAGCTGCCGTCACCCATCACCGACACCACCACCGAATTCGGCTGGCCGATGGCCGCGCCGAACGCGGCCGACATCGAATAACCCAACGCGCCATGCGCACGGTTGGTGATGAAGTGGCGACCCGATTGCGGGGCGTTGAAATAGGCCGAAAAGTAGGGGCAGGGTGTGCCGGGGTCGGCCACGACGATGGCGCGCGCGGGCAGTAGGCGGTTCAGCGCATCGACCACGCGCTCGGGTTTGATGGGCGTGGCTAGCGACGCGGCCAACGGTGCGAAGAAGGCTTGTTTTTCGCTGCGGGCGCGGGCGGCCAGCGCGCGGCCATCGGCCAAGTCGGTGGGGCGCTTGTGGCCTGGCAGGTTGAGGATGCTGTGCAGGGCCGTGTTCAGCGCTTCGATGGCCAAACGTGCATCGCCCACCAGCGCCACATCGGTGCGGTAGTTGGTGGCTATGGTCATGGCGTCGACATCGATGTGCAGGATCTGCACGTTGCGTGCGGGCATGTGCCAGTGTTCGGTGGTGGTCGATCCGGCGCGGCAGCCGATGAACAGCACCAGGTCGGCCTGGGCTACCACGGCGCGGGTGGAGGGCACGCCGCCGTTGGTGCCCACCACGCCGGCATTGAGCGGGTGGTGGTCGGCCAGACTGCCTTGGCCGCTGACGGTGGTGCACACGGGGGCGTTGAGCTGTGTGGCGAGTGCGTCCAGGGCTTCACAGGCGCCGGCGATCACCACGCCGCCGCCGCAGATGATGACCGGGGCACGGGCTGCGGCCAAGCGCTCGGCGGCTTTTTCCACTTCAACTGGATCGGGCGCGCTGCGATAGGCTGGGAAGCGGTCGTGGCCGGGTTGGACCCACACGTCGGCGGGGTCGAGGCTGTGCTTTTGCACGTCGTACGGCAGGCAGATGTGCGCGGCGCCGGGGCGGCCCGTGGTCATGGCGCGGAAGGCACTGCGCACCGCGCCGGGGATTTGGTCGACGCGGTCGATGGTGGTGTTCCACTTGGTGAGTGGTTTGTAGAGCGCTTGTTGGTCAAGCTCGGTCAACGGGAACTTGCCGCGTGAGCCGACCGACACATCTGAGGTGATGCCGAGCACCGGAATCGACGATTCGTTGGCCTCGACCAAGCCGGGCAGCAGATAGGTGGCGCCGCCACCGCTCGGGCCTTCACACACACCTACGCGGCCAGTGACGCGCGCATATCCATCGGCCATGTAGGCGGCGCTGCGCTCGTCGCGGGTGAGAATGTGGTCGATGCCGTGGTCGAGCCGGGCCATGGCGTCGTAGAAGGGCAGGCTGGTGTCGCCGCACAGGCCGAAGATGTGCTTCACGCCGTTGAGCTGCAGCATCCGCACCATGGCGTCGGCGCCGGTGAAGCTATCGGTAGTGTGGGAAGTCTGGGCTGGTGTTGGGTTCGACATGTGCGAGTGCTCCTGCTGCAAAAAATCGGCTCTGGAAAATAAGAATTCAATTAAGTATACTTAAATCATGCCGCGACAAGAAGTGATTTCTAAACCAGTGAAGCTGCCAAAGCCGTCGAAAAGCGAGGCCGCTGAGGCCCCGGCGATTTCCGCCGTGCGGCGCGAGCGTGGTTCGGGTGTGTTCGACACGCTGCGCGAGATGGCGATCTCCTACGAGTTGCGCCCCGGGGAACGTGTGAGCGAAATTGAACTGGCGGAGAAGCTGGGCGTGAGCCGCACACCTGTGCGCGAGGCCTTGACCCGCTTGGTCACCGATGGTTTTTTGCTGCCCGCCACACGTGGCTACGTGCGCCGCCCGCTCGACATCCAGGAAACGCTAGACCAGTACGAAGCCCGCGTGGCTGTGGAGCGCGAATGCCTGCGCCTGGCGCTGCAGCGCGGCACCGATGAAGAGATTAGCGAGGCGCTGGCGTTTTTAGAAGAGAGCCGCAGCGTGCCGCCCGACACCCCCGTGCGCTCGCTGGTGGAATTGGACGAGGCGTTCCACATGCGCCTGGCGGCCATGGCGCGCAACGGCGAGTTGCGCCGCATGCTCGGTAGCTTGAACGAGCGCATCCGTTTCATCCGCTGGATCGACATGGAAAACGTGGGCCGCGACTCGACGCAACACGAGCACCAGATGATTCTGGATGCGTTGAAGTCGCGGGATGCGGCGGCGGCCGATCAGCATCTGACCGAGCACATCAGCCTGCGCCGCGAGCAGATCGTGCAGGCCATCACGCAGGGACTGGCACGCATTTACCTGGGCGAAACAGCACCCGGGGCTGCAGGCTGAAACACTATTGATTTCATAGCTGCTTGCGCATAACCATTAAGCGCAAAAGCCTGATTTTTCTTGAAATAAAAACGCCCCGGACAGCTAACCCGTCCGGGGCGTTTTGCATGGGCTAGGCCAAAGGCCGCCGATTACAGCGTGTCGATGAAGCTACGCAGCTTGTCGGAGCGGCTTGGGTGCTTCAGCTTGCGCAGCGCCTTGGCTTCTATTTGGCGAATGCGCTCGCGGGTCACGTCGAACTGCTTGCCAACTTCTTCCAGCGTGTGGTCGGTGCTCATTTCGATACCGAAGCGCATGCGCAGCACCTTGGCTTCGCGTGGTGTCAGGCTGTCGAGAATGTCTTTGACCACATCGCGCAGGCCGGCTTGCATGGCCGCTTCCACCGGGGCGGTGTTGGCACCGTCTTCGATGAAGTCGCCCAAGTGGCTGTCGTCGTCGTCACCGATCGGCGTTTCCATGGAGATCGGCTCTTTGGCGATCTTCATGATCTTGCGGATCTTGTCTTCCGGGATCTCCATCTTCTCGGCCAGGATGGACGCGTCGGGCTCGAAACCAAACTCTTGCAAGTGTTGGCGGCTGATGCGGTTCATCTTGTTGATGGTTTCGATCATGTGCACCGGAATACGGATGGTCCGTGCTTGATCCGCGATAGACCGAGTAATTGCCTGGCGGATCCACCACGTGGCGTAGGTCGAGAACTTGTAGCCGCGACGGTATTCGAACTTATCGACCGCCTTCATCAAACCGATGTTGCCTTCCTGGATCAAGTCGAGGAACTGCAGGCCACGGTTGGTGTACTTCTTGGCGATGGAAATCACCAGGCGCAAGTTGGCCTCGATCATTTCCTTCTTGGCATCGCGCGACGCGGCTTCGCCTTCGTTCATGCGCTTGTTGATGGCCTTCAACTCGTCAAGCGGCACCACCACACGGGCTTGCAGGTCGGTCAGCTTTTGCTGCAGGTCTTGCACCGGCGGAATGTTGCGCGCCATGATCGCGCTCCAAGGCTTGCCAGCGTTGGATTGCTTTTCGATCCAGCTCAGGTTGAGCAACTGCGATGCGGCCTTGTTGCCCATCTTGTCGCGGCCGCTGAACTCGGCAATGAAGCTTTCTTGTGGGTAGCCGCACTTGTCGACAATGATGCGGCGCAGTTCGCGCTCTTTCTTGCGTACGTCGTCCACTTGGCCGCGCAACAGGTCGCACAGCTTTTCAATCGTCTTGGCGGTGAAGCGGATGGTCATCAGCTCGGTGCTGAGGGCCTCTTGCGCCTTGGTGTAGTGCGGTGTGCCGTAGCCTTCTTTGTCGTAGATCTTGTGGACCTTTTCGAACAAGTCTCGCAGGCGGTCGAAACGCGTCAGCGCTTCGTTCTTCAATTCTTCGAGCTTCTTGGTCAGCGCCTTGGAGCCGCCCTTGCCATCATCGTCGTCGGCTTCGTCAAATTCGTCGAAGTCTTCTTCGGCCACGTAATCGTCGGCTTCGTTGGGGTTGGAGAAACCGTCAACGATGGTCGAGATGACGACCTTGCCTTCGCGGATGTCTTCGCCCAAACGGAACAGCTCGGCCAAGGTGGCGGGGCTGGCGCTGATGGCTTCCATCATGCGCATCAGGCCGCCTTCGATGCGCTTGGCGATTTCAATTTCGCCTTCGCGCGTCAGCAGTTCAACCGTGCCCATTTCGCGCATGTACATACGCACGGGGTCGGTGGTGCGGCCGAATTCGCTGTCCACGGTGGACAAGGCGGCTTCAGCGGCTTCTTCGGCTTCTTCTTCGGTGGAGCCGGCTGGCGCGTTGTTGGTCAGAATCAACGATTCGGCGTCGGGCGTTTGCTCGTACACCGCCACACCCAGGTCGTTCAGGGTGTTGATCACGGCTTCCAGCGTTTCGGCGTCGATCAGCTTGTCGGGCAAGTGATCGGAGATTTCGCCGTGCGTCAGGTAGCCGCGCGTCTTGCCCAGCTTGATCAGAGCCTTCAGGCGCAGGCGGCGCTTGGCCATGTCTTCTTCGGACAGGACGGTTTCGTCGAGGCCGAATTCCTTCATCAAGGCGCGTTCTTTGGCCTTGCTGATCTTCATGCGCAGCGGCTTGACCTTTTCGCCGGTGGGCGAGAGGGTGACGACCGGCTCTTCGGCCACGTCTTCTTCTACGTCAATCAGATCGTCTTCGTTGACTTCGGTCGAGATCGAACCCTTGGGCTTGGGGCCACGCTTGGCGCCTGGGGGCTTGACCTTCACGGCCACGGCTTTGGTATCGGCCGCAGCGCTTTTGGGCGGGCGACCGGGTTTCTTCTTGGCCGGGGTCTCGACTACTTCAACGGATTCTTTTTTCGATGCGGGCACTGATTTGACTTTCAAAGCGGACTTGGCGACAGGCGCGGGAGCGGACTTGGGAGCAACTTTGGCCGCGGCTTTTTTGGCCGCAACAGGTTTAACGAGCTTCTCGGACTTTTGTGCTGGCATGGATGAACCTTGGACAACAAAAACAAAGACAGATGAAACAGCAACCTAGCGCCATCAACTCCCGGCGCGGGTGCTAGACAAGACGAATCTCAAAAAGAGACAGATCTCATTGGCAAGATGTGTGGGCGAACATTTGGCATGCAACCCTTGCGGTAGTGTGGCTGTGCGCGCGGTGGCGCCGTGTGGCCGGGTCCGGAGGTGTTGCTGTCGCTCTTGCCGAGCAAGCTAACCGAAGATTATAACCTTTTGCTCGAATTTCAAGTGGAAAAACGAATCCCCTGTCAAGAAGCGGGGGTCTTTTTCTTGTTACGCAATGCATTGAAGCGTGCCGTGAGCACCTGCAAGCGGGCCATGGCGTCGGCATTGGGTTGCGTGCTGGACGCAATGGCATTGATTTCGCGGGCCAGGGCATCGATGTGCATCAGGTCCAGCAGTGCGCGCAGTTCATGGGCCTGCTCTTGCGCGACGTTGATGACGGTGCCGTTGGGTTCGGTTTGTGCGGGGGCGGGAGTGGCGTCCGGGCGCGACATGATTTGGATGGCCAAGTCGTCAAAGAAATGGTCATGGGCTTGCAACTGCTCGTGCAGCACGCCCCAGGGTTGCGGCCCATGTTCGTGGAACTGCCCCTCCAGCCAACTGAAAAGCGGGCCGTGCTGCCCGGGTTCTGCGGCCAGCATGGCGTGGTCTTCGCCAGTGAGTTGGTCCCACACGCCGGGCTGGCTCAGCAGCAGGCGCACGGCATGGTCGGCTCGGCTGGCGAGTTGGACTGGCTCGGTCGGACGTGGGCCGTCGTCATCGTCCCTTTTGAACTTCTTGCTCCATTCCTTCTTGGGCTTCCAAGCGTCTTTCTTTTTCTTCCAGTCTTCGCTTTTTTTCCAGGCCGACTGCGCTTGCTGGTGGCCCGCTGGGGCCTCTTGGGGGGGCGGTGCCGACCGGGGGGCGCCCGTACTGCGGCCAAACCATACTTCGTTGAGTTCGGTGGAACTCAGTTGCACCAAGCCGGCGATTTCGCTCAGCATCTGGCGCTTCAGCGCGCCGTCGGGCAGCAGGCTCCACAATGGCTTGGCGTTGCTGGCCATGTGGGCGCGGCCTTCGGCCGTGTGCAAATCGCAGCCTTCGCGCGCGGCCTCGACCAGAAACTTGCTCAGCGGCGTGGCCTCGGCCACGTATTGGGCAAAGGCGTCGCGGCCGTGGGCGCGGATGAAGCTGTCGGGGTCGTGCTCGGCTGGCAGGAACAGGAATTTGACGCTGCGCACGTCGGTGGCATAGGGCAGTGCGCCGTCGAGCGCCTTGCGTGCGGCGCGGCGGCCAGCGGCATCGCCATCAAAGCTGAAGACCACTGCATCGGTAAAGCGAAACAGCTTTTGCACGTGGTCGGTGGTGCAGGCCGTGCCAAGTGTGGCCACGGCGTTGGGAAAGCCTAACTGCGCCAACGCCACCACGTCCATATAGCCTTCGGTGACCAGCACGAAGCCTGTGCTATGCACGGCATTGCGCGCTTCGAACAGGCCGTACAACTCGCGGCCTTTGCTGAACACCGGGGTTTCGGGTGAATTCAAGTACTTGGGCTTCTCGTCGCCCAGCACCCGCCCGCCGAAGCCTATGCATTCCCCTTTGACATTGCGGATGGGGAACATCACGCGGTCGCGGAAACGGTCGTAGCGTTTCTCTTCGCCGCTTTCTTCGTCCGAGTTCAGCAGCACAAGGCCGCTTTCCACCAGCAGCGGATCGTCGTATTCGGGGAATACGCTGGCCAGGCCGCGCCACCCCGCTGGGGCATAGCCCAGGCCGTACATCTTGGCGACCTGCCCCGAAAGGCCACGATTCTTCAGATACTCGATGGGGCGAGTGTTTTGCCGCAACTGCTTTTGGTAGGCGGTATTGGCCTTTTCGAGCACGTCGCTCAGCGTGGCCTGTTTTTCGCGCTGTTCGGCGGCACGTGCGCGTTCTTGGGGGGAGGTGTCGTCTTCGGGCACCTGCATGCCGTATTGCTGGGCCAGATCGGTCACGGCTTCCACGAAGGTGGCGCCGGTGTGGTCCATCAAGAAACGAATCGCATCGCCGTTTTTGCCGCAGCCAAAGCAATGGTAGAACTGCTTGGTCGGGCTGACCGAGAACGACGGTGACTTTTCGCCATGGAACGGGCACAAGCCCATGAAATTGGCGCCGCCTTTTTTGAGCTGCACATAGCGGCCCACGATCTCCACCACGTCGGCACGGGCGATCAGTTCATCGATGAAAGTTTTGGGGATGCTCACCCCGCTATTGTCGCGGCAGTTGACGGCCCGCATTCGGCGTCGAGGGCAAATCCCTCGCGCGAACTACCGCTAAAGCAAGCGGCTAGAACTGATGCAGGTTGGAAGGCGGTGTGGGCCGTTCGTTTGACAGAGGAGGCAGATTGGGGCGCGTAGGCAGTTGCACCACGTTGTCGCCAGCGCAGGGCGGCCGGTGGTGCAGCAGGCCGGCAAACATGAAGCTGATTTCGGCCATGCGCTGGTGGACCACCACTGGGCTGTAGGACGTGCCCATGGCCTGTGCCAGATTGCTGCGCAGGCGCCACAGCATTTCAGCTTCCGTGGCTTCGGCGATTTGCATGGCGACCTGGTGGCGCCACTTTGCCGTTTGCGCGGCCTTGACGGCGTCTGCCGTACTGGTTGATTCATCTGCGGGCAACTGCACCAGTTCCTGCAGCATGGCGGTACGGATGCGCTCGAGCTGGGTGGAGGGGCTTCTGCCTGCACCGGGCCAAAGGCCGCGCAGCCAATCTCTGAGACCGCGACGACGCGCCAAGTGACCAGCCCCCTGACGCGGATCATGTTGTACGCCAGCCTTGTCGGAGAGGGGGAGTTCCTTTGCGCTGGCCGGCATGCGCAACTCCCTTGTTGGGATTGAATTGGGCACAAAACTCTCCTGATCGGCTGACGTTGAGACGCGTCAGACTATGCCGTCGGTTTGTTACGAGCACATTTCTGTGAGGTTAATTTTGTTTCAATTGTTGCTGCATGCATCTGTTTCTGAAAATAGATAGTCACTTTTTGTATTCGATTTTTGTTTTTGACGGATTGAAAAATAGCACTTCACGCTTATTGAGTCTGCGTAAAGTGCTATCTTTTTTATTCATCAATCGCCGAGCACCACGCCCTCGCGGCGCGGGTCGGCGCCGCCAAAAAAGCCGGTCGGCGTTTTCTGAATGGCTTGTAGCCCACTGGTCATGTCCATTTCACGCACCTCGTGGCCGCGCGCTTTCAGGGCCTCTACCGTGGCTGCCGGAAAGCGCTGCTGCTCCAGCAAAGTCGGGCCGTTGAGCGAGCCAAAGTTCGGCAGATTGATGGCCTGCTGCGCATTCAGCCCCCAGTTGAACATGCCGTACAGCGTCTTCGCCGTGTAGTGGATGATCAGTGCGCCGCCAGGGCTGCCTCCGCTGGCCACCAGTTCGCCGCTGGCTTTGTCGAACACCAGCGTGGGCGCCATCGACGAGCGCGGCCGCTTGCCGGGCTGCACGCGGTTGGCAATGGGCAAGCCGGCGGCGTCGGTTGGGGCGAAGCTGAAGTCGGTGAGCTCGTTGTTCAGCAGAAAGCCCTTGACCATCTGGCGCGAGCCAAACACGTCTTCAATGGTGGTCGTCATGGCGATGGCGTTGCCATATTTGTCGACGATGGAGATGTGGCTGGTGCCGTACTCATATTGGTCGGGCATGGGCGCGTAAGACACCTTGACGCCGCCAGGCGTGCCGGGCTTGGCGGTTTTCATTGACACGCTGCCTGGGCCTTGCGGAATCAGCGCCGCGCGTTCTGCCAGATAGGCCGGATCCAGCAGGCTGGTCCAGGCGCCGGCGGGCGGCTGCACAAAGTCGGGGTCGGCCACGTACTGGGCGCGGTCGGCAAAGGCCAGGCGCGACGCTTCGGTGTAGAGGTGCAGCCACTCGGCCGAGGGCAGGCCGTTTTGCAGCGGGTACTGCCCGGCATTGGCCACGGTCATCATGCCCAGAATCTGCCCCACGGCGATGGCGCCGGAGCTAGGCGGGGGAAAGCCGCAGATGCGGTACTCCTTGGCCGCCACCTTGTAGTCGCTGCACAAGGCGCCGCGTTGTTTGGCTTGGTAGCCGGCCAGGTCGGCCAGGCTCAGGCGGCCGGGATTGGTGGGGTGGCTTTGCACCTTTTGCACGATGGCTTGGGCCACGTCGCCTTCCAGCAAACCTTTGGAGCCCTGGCTGGCGATGAGCTTCAGTACGCCCGCCAGTTCGGGGTTGCGCAGCAAGGTGCCTACCTCTACGGCCGAGCCATCAGGCTTGTAGAAATAAGCGGCAGCCACCGGGTCTTTGACGAGGTTCTTCTCGCCGTTGAGCAAGGTGTTCAGGCGCGGGCTGACCTTGAAGCCTTGCTCGGCCAGCGTGATGGCGGGCTGGAACAGGTTCGCCCAGGGTAGCTTGCCATATTGCTTGTGCGCCATCTCCAACATGCGCACGGCGCCGGGCACGCCCACCGAGCGGCCACCCACCACGGCATCGATGAAGGGCAGGGGTTTGCCATCGGAGCCGAGGAAGAGTTTTTCGTCGGCGGCAGCGGGTGCCGTTTCGCGGCCGTCAAAAGCTTCTACCGTTTTGCCGTTGTAGTGCAGCATGAAGGCCCCGCCCGCAATGCCGCTGGATTGTGGCTCCACCAGAGACAGCACCATTTGTACGGCGATGGCCGCATCGACCGCGCTACCGCCTGCGGCCAGAATTTGCCGGCCGGCATCGGTGGCCAAGGGGTTGGCGGCGGCCACGGCATAAGTCTTGGTGGCCCAGCCTGGTTTTTCGGTATAGCCAGATGCCGCTTCAGGCGTGATGGGCACGCTGTAGTTGAAAGGGGCAGGGGTGCTGGCGCAACCGGCCAGAACTGCTGCAGCGGTGGCCGCCAAGGTGGTGAATGTAAATTTCATGAGCCCTCCGAAATGAGGTGGCTATGTTAGTAAGACCACCACTGTTTGGGCAGGTCTCGGCGGGCTGATGTGGGCTGAGTTTGTGAGCCCATGTATCCTTGCCCTCGCGCACCTTCCAGCGTCTGATTTATCCATTCGCCTCATTCAACTCATGCTGCAAATCCCGCTTGAACAATCGTCTCTGGCCACGGCGCACACCATCATCGAAGGCGTGGCCACGCTGGCGTTTGCGCTGTCCGGCATGATGGAAGCGGCGCGCAAAAAGCTCGACGTGGTGGGCGTGTGTGTGGTGGCTGGTGTGACGGCTTTTGGTGGCGGCACGCTGCGTGATGTGCTGCTGGACCGGCGCCCGTTCTTTTGGGTAGACCATGCCAACTGGCTGTGGTTGCTGTTTGGCCTGTGCGCTGTGGCAATGCTGTTTTTACGCAAGCGCGACCTGCGCTTGACGGTGGGCGCCATGCAGGTTCCTGATGCGATTGGTCTGGGCCTGTTTGCCGCGAGCGGCACCCAAATTGCGCTGGCCAACGGCATGCCGGGCCTGGTGGCAGTGATCATGGGCGTGATCAGCGCGGTATTTGGCGGTGTGCTGCGCGATGTGTTGTGCAACCAGATTCCGCACGCCTTCCACGACCACGTGCCTTATGCCTCCTGCGCGTTTGCGGGCTGTTGGGTGGTGGTGCTGGTCGAGGCACAGCCGGGTTATGGCGGCTTGGCACTGGCAGCGGGCACCATCATCGCCACCGCGTTGCGGCTGCTGGCGATGGCATTCGACTTACGGCTGCCGGTGTGGCGCGCCCACAGCGACGACGAAGACTAGAGTCTGTTTAAAGCGTCAACCCCAACACCGGCGCCAGATCGGCCAGGCGTTGGATGGGGCGAATCTGTTGCAGCAGTTCTTCTGGCGTGTGCGCCACGGGGTGCAGCGAGAACACCTGCATGCCCGCTGCCAAACCGGCGCGGATGCCGGGCAGGCTGTCTTCCACCACGGCGCATTCAGCGGGGGCCACGCCCAGCGTTTTGGCAGCGTGCAAAAACAGTTGCGGGTCGGGCTTCCAGTGGCCGACGTCGTAGGCACTGAAGATGTGGCCCTTGAAGTAGGGCAACAGCCCGGTCAGCCCCAGCGTGTACTCGGTCTTGTCGAAAGGGCCATTGGTGGCCACGCACTTGGGCAGCGTGAGCTGGCGCACCAAGTCCAGCGCGCCGGGCAATGGCTGCAGCGCTTTGCCGAACTCGACGGCCATGGCTTCGCGTGCGCTGGCGGTGAAGGTGTCGGGCAACGGCTGCGTGGTGTTGCGGCCCAACTCGGCCACGTTCTCGGCCATGCTGCGGCCGCGAAACTTTTCCAGAATGTCTTCGAGCGCGAGCGACAGGCCGTAGGGTTGCGCGTGCGCGTGGACGGCGGTGATGCCGATGGTTTCGCTGTCGACGAGGGTGCCGTCGCAGTCAAAAATGATGGCTGAAATCAAGGTGTGACCTAGGGTAGTGAGGTCTTGATGTTAATGGTTCATATCAATTGCCGCATGGCGTGCGCGGTTTCCCGCAACACCGGCAGCACGCGGTTCACCGCATCGTCGGTGGGCTCGTGGCCCATGGGCATGGTCACGTTCAAGGCGCCGGCCAGCACCCCGTGGCGGTCGCGCAGCGGTACGGCAATGCCGCGTGTGCCTAGCTCCATTTGCTGTTCAGAGATGGCCCAGCCCTGCGCGCGGATGCGGGCCATCTCCAAAGCCAGCCGTTCTTTGCTGTTGATGGTGTGCGAGGTGAACGAGCGCAGTGTGTGTTGGGCCAGCCAGGCTTCCAACTCCTCGGGCTCGCGCAGGGCCAGCAACAGCAGCCCCGCGGCCGTGACTTCAGCCTGCACGCGTGCACCCAGCACGTAGCCGGTGCTCATGGCGCGGTTGGTGCCGTTGCGCGCGATGTAGACGATTTCGTCCCCGTCCAGCACTGAGAGGTAGGCGTTCTCTTGGGTGCCGGCCGTCACGCGCTGCAAAAACGGCTGCACGATGCGCGGCAGCCGCGCCGACTCCATGTACGACTGCCCGAGGCGCAGGATGCGTGGCGTGAGCCAAAACAGCTTGCCGTCGCTTTGCACATAGCCCAGATGCGTCAGGGTGAGCAGGTAGCGCCGTGCGGCCGTGCGCGTGAGGCCGCAACGCACGCCGGTTTGGCTGGCGGTGAGGCGTGGGTTGGCTTCGTCAAAAGCTTCAATGATGGAAAGGCCTTTTTCCAGGCCGGCGATCCAGTCGCGTTTGTCGAGCCCAGGAGGCGGAGAGGTGGGGAGCATGGGGGGATTTTTGCGAGCCAGCAGACCCAGGGGCACTCGGTGCTAACCCTGGATGCGTGCGTTTATCGAACGAATATGCGCGATAAGTGATCATATCTGCTAAATAATTGTTCTGAAATGTTGGCGGCATGACTAAAGTCCAGCCCCAGACCACTTCATCGAACGATCAGCGATCATTTATGTCCTCTGCTGCGTCAACTCTCTCTCTTATCGACGGTAAAACCGAAATCCTGCCGATTTTGGGCGATCCGGTCGAGCAGGTGCGTGCGCCCGAGTCGTTCAATTTAATCTTTGCGTCGCTGGGAATCAATGCGGTGGTTGTGCCCGTGCACGTGGCCGCCGCCGATCTGCTGCAGTTTGTGCCCGCCGCCTTCACTGGCAAAAACATCCAGAGCATGCTGCTCACCATTCCGCACAAGTCGCTGGTGATGCCACTGCTGAAGCATTGCGGCCCATTGGGCCAGGTGGCCGGTGCGGTGAATGCCGTGCGCCGCAACGCTGCGGGGGAACTCGAAGGTGACCTGTTTGACGGCGAGGGCTTGGTGGCCGCGCTGAACTACTTCGGCATGGCCTACGCCGGCAAGCGCGTGTTGATCATCGGCGCGGGTGGTGCGTCAGCGGCTATTGGCGCATCGCTCATTGGTGCAGGCTCGGCCGTGGCGCTGGGCGCGGCAGCCGAGTTGGCCTTGTTTGACCCCGTGCCCGGCAAGGCGCAAGAACTGGCGCAACGTTTAGGAGCCCAAGGCTCTGGCGAAACCCAGGTGCTGGTGGCCAGCAGCAACGACCCCGCAGGTTATGACTTGGTGGTCAATGCCTCGCCGCTTGGGCTCAAGAGCACGGACCCCATGCCGTGCGATGTGGCCCGCGTGGAGCCTCACGCCGCGCTGATCGACATCTTGATGAAGAACCAGCCCACGCCCTGGGTGCGCGCGGGCCGTGCACGCGGCTTACACGCACAGCCGGGGTTTGAGATGCTGATCCAGCAAGCGCATTTGTATTTGGAGTTTTTCGGCTTGCCCGAAGCGGCGCAGCGGGTGCGGCAAGACGCCACCTTCATTCGCGAAGCCATTTACCCGGCCGAGATGGCGGGCGAGATCTACCGCGACCTTGGCGAAGATTCTGCCCAAAAGATTTCTGCAACCCGTCAGGGCGGGGCTCTCTGACCCCCGCCGTTCATTTTTACCACCTGAGGAGACAACCATGCAAAAACGATTCGCTTTGAAATTGATAGCTGCCTGCGCATTAACCATAAGCGCTGGCGCTGCATTTGCCCAACAAACCATCAAGATCGCCAATATTGTGGAGTTGTCTGGCGCGGGTGCCACCGCCGGCACCAACTTCAAGAACGGAGTGGAACTGGCGGTGAACGAGATCAACGCCTCGGGCGGCATCTTGGGCAAGAAGATCGAGCTGAGCAACAACGACACCCAAAGCAACCCCGGCGTGGCCAAGGGCCTGACGCAAAAGGCGGTGGACCAGGACGTGTTCGCCATCTTCGGGCCGGTGTTCTCGGGCTCCATCATGGTCAGCATGGCCGAGAGCCGCCGCGCTGAAATCCCGAACTTCACCGGTGGCGAAGCCGCGTCGATCACGCAGCAGGGCAACCCTTATGTGTTCCGCACCAGCTTCACGCAGGACACCGCCATGCCCAAGGTGGCCCGCTACATCAGCGACACCGCCAAGCTGAAGACGCTGGCCGTGATCTACGTGAACAACGACTTCGGCAAGGGCGGCCTGGACTCCATCAAGAAGGCGCTGGCGAACTCCGCGACCAAGGTTGTGGCTGAAATCTCGACCGACTCCGGCCAGGTGGACTTTTCTGCCGCCGTGCTGAAAGCCAAGCAAAGCAATGCCGACGGCGTGTTCGCCTATTCGAACGAAGAAGAATCAGCGCGCATTCTGCGTGAACTGCGCAAGCAAGGTTGGACCAAGCCCATCATCGGCGAAACCACCCTGACCGGCCAAAAGGTGATCGACCTGGCAGGCGAAGCCGCCAACGGCGCCATCGCCCACGTGGGCTTGACGGTGGACGCGCCACTGCCGGCCATCCGTGCTTTCCGCGCCAAGTTCGAGAAGGAATACAAATACGTGTCGGACCACAACGGCATGAAGGGCTACTCGGGCATCTACGTGCTGAAGGCCGCAATTGAAAAGGTCGGCAAGCTCGACCGCAAGGCCGTGGCCAACGCACTGCATTCGCTGAAGGTCACGGCTGCCGCACAACCCGGCGTGCTGATGGACGTGAGCTTTGACGGCAAGGGCGACCTGGACCGCGAAAGCTTTATGGTTGAAGTGAAGAACGGCAAGCAAGAGGTGATTGCCGTCGTACCGGCCCTCGGCGCCAAGTAATTGGCTTACCCCCAGTCTTCGTGCACTGCCCGAACCCTAATAGGGCTGCGCCAACCCCCTTGCAGGGGGCAACACCTGCGGCCTGGCAAAGCCAGTTCCGCGGTGTTTATGGCGTTAAAACCGTAGTGCTCTTTGGCGGGGCTTTGTCTCTGTAGAACCGATTTGTTATCCCAGGCTTAGAGCGCACCGAACAGGTACGGACTCTTGGCCAACGTCTAGAGCGCCAGCATCATGACCGACTTTCTCCAACTCTTCTTCAGCGGCTTGTCCACCGGTGCGATCTATGCGCTGGCCGCATTGGGCTTTACGCTGCTGTGGCAGGCCAGCGGCACCATCAACTTTGCGCAGGGTGAGTTTGTCATGCTGCCGGCGTTCATGATGCTGGCCTTCATGTCGTTTGGCGCGCCCATCTTGCTGAGCTTTGCGCTGAGCGTGGTGTTGGCGGTGGTGGTGTTGGGCTGGCTGTTCAAGCGTGGCCTGGTGGATCCGCTGTTCAAGTACGGCATGATGCCGATCGTCGTGGCCACCATCGGCCTGTCGATCGCCATGCGCAACGGTGTGCGTGCCGGCTTCAGTGCCGAGGCGCATCCGTTCCCCAGCTTGTTTCCCGACAAGATTTTCAACATTGCCGGTGTGACCATCACCATGTCCGACCTGGGGACCTTTGCCTTCGCGTTGGTACTGGTGCTGGTGACGCAGGCTTTCATTGCCAAAACCGTGACCGGCCGCGCCATGCAGGCGGTGGCGCAAAACACCGAAAGTGCGTCGGTGCTGGGCATCAATGTGCCGCGCATGATCTTCTACACCTTTGCCATCAACGCCGTGCTGGCCGTGGCCGCAGCGATGCTGGTCACGCCCACCTATCTGGCGAAGTTCGACATGGGCGAATCGCTGGGCAACAAGGCGTTTTTCGCAGCCATCATCGGCGGCTTCAACAACTCGCGCGGCGCTTTGCTGGGCGGCTTGATTGTGGGCGTGGCCGAAAACTTGGCAGCGGCCTACATCTCGCCGGCCTACAAGGACGCGGTGGCGCTGGTGATTTTCATGATCGTGATTCTGTTCAAGCCGCAGGGGCTGCTGGGCAAAAAAGTTGAGCGAAAGGTCTGAGCGGGCCTACCTGCACAGAGAACACATCATGAAGAAATCAACACTCCTCATCTCCCTGATCAGCGCCGCGTTGCTGCTGATCGTGCCTAACTTCTTGAAGAACTACGGCATCTACCTGCTCACCACCTGGTTGGTGTTCATCATCGTCACCATGGGGCTCAACCTCACGGTGGGCTACGCCGGGCAAAAGTCGCTGGGCCAAGCCGCGTTCTTCGGCATTGGCGCCTATACCGTCGCCATTTTGATGAAGGCTGGTGTGAGCTTCTGGCTCGGCTTGCCGGCGGCGGCGCTCATCTGTTTTGTGGTCGGGCTGATTTTGGGTTTCCCGGCGTTGCGTGTGCAAACCATTTACCTGGCGTTTGCCACTTTGGGCTTCAACACGGCAGTGTGGCTGGTGATGCGCAACGAAGAGTGGCTCACTGGCGGCACTTTCGGCATCAACAACATCTCGCGCCCCAGCCTGTTTGGCTATTCGCTCGAAGGCAACTTGCCGTACTACTACTTTGTGCTGGCGGTGGCGGTGATCCTGGCGCTGCTGCTGGCCGGGCTGTTGCGTTCCCCCTGGGGCAAAGCATTTACCGCGCTGCGCGATAACCCCATCCGCGCGGAAAGCCTGGGCGTCGACATCCGCACCTACACGCTGCTGAGCTTTGCCATTGGTGCAGCCTACGCGGGTATCGCCGGTGCCTTGTTTGCCAGCCTGGTGCAGTTCATTGAGCCCGCACCGTTCACGGTGGGCGCGTCCATCATGATGTATTTGATGGTGGTGGTCGGCGGCCCGGGTTACTTCCTGGGGCCGGTGGTCGGCTCAGCGGTGGGTGTGTTGTTGCCCGAGTGGCTGCGCTTCGCCCAAGCCTGGTATCTGTTCGTCTTTGGCGCTGCCGTGGTGCTGCTGATGATTTGGCTGCCCGATGGATTGCTGAGCATCCCTGAGCGTATGCGTGCGCGTCGCCTGGCAAAAGAAGCCAATGCGGCACGCCAAGCCAGCGGTCTGGCCGCACAGCAAGCCCAACAACCCGTGAAGACTGGAGCTTCGGTATGAGCGCGCCACTGTTGAAAGTTAACAACCTCAAAAAGGCCTACGGCGCCATTCAGGCCGTGGGTGGTGTGTCGTTTGAAGTCATGCCGGGCGAAATCTTCGGCGTGATTGGCCCCAACGGCTCGGGCAAAACCACGCTGTTCAACAGCATGCTGGGCCAGATCCGCCCCGACAGCGGCAGCATCGAATTGAACGGCGAAGACGTCAGCCGCCTCGGCCCATTGGAGCTGAACCGGCGCGGCGTGGGCCGCACGTTCCAGACGCTGCAGGTGTTTGGCAAGATGAGCGTGCGCGACAACCTGCTGGTGGCCGCGCAAGAGCACAAGGGCAGCATGTTCAGCCGCATGTTCGCGCCCAGCGATTCAGGCCTGGGCGCCAAGGCCGATGCGCTGATCGACCAGTTCCGCATTCGCCACGTGGCCGACAAAAAGGCCGGTGAGCTGAGCTACGGCCAGCAAAAGTTGGTCGACATTGCCATGGCCTTCATGAGCGAGCCCGACCTGGTGCTGCTGGACGAGCCGTGCGCGGGTGTGAACCCCAGCCTGGTGGGCGGCATCTCCACGCTGCTCAAACAACTGAACCAGCAACAGGGCGCGAAGAAGAGCAGCTTCGTGGTGATTGAACACAACATGGATTTCGTGATGGACCTGTGCCACCGCATCATGGTGATGGTGGAAGGCCAGGTGCTGGCCGTAGGCACACCAGCCGAAATTCGTGGCAACAAGCAGGTGCTTGACGCCTATCTCGGGAACTAACCATGTCAAACAACAACGCACACGACACCTGCATCGAGTTTGACGATGTGGTGGCCGGCTACAAAGATTTCATGATCTTGAACAACCTGTCGTTCAAGGCGCGTCGCGGCTCCATCACCTTGCTGCTGGGCCCCAACGGCGCGGGCAAATCGACGGTGCTCAAAACCCTGTTTGGCCTGCTCAAACCACGCCAGGGCCGTATTTTGCTTGACGGTGTAGACATCAGCGGCGCGACGCAAAAGCAACTGCTGGCGCAAGGCATTGCCTTTGTGCCGCAGGGGCGCAATCTGTTTGGCCAACTCACGGTGTTCCAGAACCTGGAGTTGGGCGGCATCACGCTCGGCATGAAGACCACGCACGAGCGGATTCCAGAGGTGCTGGAGTTCTTTCCACGGGTGAAAGAACGCATGCATTCGATGGCCTCGGCTTTGTCGGGCGGCGAGCAAAAGCAGCTTGAAATTGGTCGGGCCTTGCTGCTGCGGCCCAAGGTGATCTTGATTGACGAGCCCTCGATTGGGTTATCTCCCATCGTGGTACAGGATGTGTTCAAACTGTTGCGTAAACTGGCTGATGCAGGCACCACCGTGTTGATGGTGGAGCAGAACGTGAAAAGCGCGTTGAAGATATCGGACGAGGCGATTGCGCTGGAGTCTGGCCGCTTGGTGTTGCAGCGGCCCGCAAGTGAACTGCTGGCGGACCCGCACATCGAGCGCTTGTTTTTGGGCGGCGCGCACACCGCGGCCGCCACGGCTGTACCGGTGGGAGCAGCCGCAATTTGATCATTGGTTTTACCGCGTTATCTAGGAGTTAAGCGAAATGGCATCCACACAATACGACCAAGGTGGTCTGGCAGACCGTGAAGCGGTCGGCATGACACCCAACCCGCTGGGGCTGGAGGGCATCGAGTTCATCGAGTACGCCACCTCCAAGCCGCAGGCGCTGGGGCAGGTGCTGGAGACCATGGGCTTTCGCCCGGTGGCGCGCCACCGTTCGCGCGAGGTGCTGCTGTACCGCCAGGGCGACATCAACGTCATCGTCAACGCGCACTCGGGTGGCCACGACCACACTGTGCCGCTGACTGAAACGCCGGTGATCGTGGCCGTGGCCTTGCGTGTGCGTGATGCCGCAGCGGCCTACCGCCGCGCGCTGGACCGTGGCGCCTGGGCTGTGCCAGCACGTGTCGAGGTGATGGAGTTGAACATTCCCGCCATCCACGGCGTGGGCACCAGCCGCATTTATTTTGTGGACCGCTACAAAGAGTTCTCGATTTACGACGTGGATTTCACGCCCATTCCCACGGTGGACCAACGCCCACCAGCGGTGGCGGGCTTGCATTTCTTTGGTGTGGTGCAGTACATCGGCAACGACCGCGCCGACGACTGGACGGAGTTCTACCAAGAGCTGTTTGGCTTTACCGCGCTGTCGAACAGCGAACGTTTTGGCATCTTGCCCAAGGGCCGTATTTTGCGTAGCCCATGCGGCACGTTTTATCTGCAACTGATCGAACCCGAGCCAGGCGTGCTGGATGTGGAAGACGACGAATGCCTACAGCGCATTGGCCTGGGCACGCCCGATGTGCCCGCCACTGTGGCCGAGTTGCGCAAGCGCGGCGTGGAGTTTGTGGAAGCCAAGAGTGCGCAAGCCGAGGCGCGTGGCGCGCTGACGCGCTCCTACATGGGCGGCGTGATGTTCGAGCTGGTGCACGACAAGCGGGCGCAATCTTGAGCGGAGGCTTTATGAACAACACGCCTTACGCAGCCACATCTGCCACGCACAACGTGCAACACGTCGGCGGCAACATCGACGACTTCGGCATGGACACCATCTCGCTCGCCGGCCCGCTGGAGGCCAAGCTGGCGGCGGTAAAGGGCGCGGGCTTCACACAGATCATGCTGTCGGCACGCGACATCGTGGGCCATGCCAACGGTGTGGAGGCGGCTGTGGCTGCGGTGCGCGACAGCGGCTTGCGCGTTACCGGTTTTCAAGTGCTGCGCGATTTTGAAGGGCTCTCGGGCCACCTGCACGAATACAAGATCGACATCGCCAAGGCCATGCTTGACATGTGCCACGCGCTGAATTGCCGGCTGCTGCTGGTGTGTTCATCCACTTCGACGCACGCCACGTCAGACCTGGACGTGATCGCGCGCGACTTGCGCAAGCTAGCCATGCTGGCCGTGCCGCGCAACATCAAAGTGGCGTACGAAGGCTTGTCGTGGGGCCGCACGATCAACGAGTTCACCACCGCGTGGGACATTGTGTGCCGCGCCGACGCGCCCAACCTCGGGCTGGGTTTTGACTCGTTCCATTTGCTGGCCACCCAAACGCCGCTGGAAGAGTTGGAAATCCTTGATCCATCCAAAATTTTCTTGGTGCAACTGGCCGACTTCATGTGGAACGAAGTGCGCTCGAACGAAGAGAAGATTGCCACGGCGCGGCACTTTCGGGTGTTCCCCGGCGAGGGCGTGCACAGTGAGGCTATGGCCAAGCTGGTGCGCGCGCTGCACGAGCTGGGCTACCGGGGCGACTACAGCTTTGAAGTCTTCAACGACGACTACCAGCAGATCCCGCTGCCGGTCGTGGCCGAGCGTGCGCGCAAATCAGCGCTGTGGCTGGGCGAAGAGGTGTTGCGCCGCTCGGTGCCACTACCTAATCGCATGCGTTTAAAACAGACTCGAACGGCATAAACGCCAATGCGCTCGTCTTCTCCGGGCGCAAAACGGTTGCCGTTAAGCACTTCATCATGAGCTTCATCTTTGACGGATTTCTGACCACGCCAGAAGTGCAAGAGGCGTTTGCTGATCGGCAGTTCGTCAGTGCCATGCTGCGCTTTGAAGCGGCGCTGGCCAGTGCGCAGGCGGAAGAGGGGCTGATCCCGCAAAGCTCGGCCGCATCCATCATTCGCACCTGCAAAGTCGAGCTGTTTGATGTCCCCAAGCTGGTACGCGAAAGTGGCCCAGCGGGCAGCATTGCGGTACCCCTGGTCAAGAGCCTGAAAGAAGCGGTGGCGCTGTTTAACCCGGCGGCGCAAGCACACACCCACGTGGGTTGTATTGCACAGGATGTGGTCGACACCGCCATGGTGTTGGTCACGCGCCAGGCGTTGATGTTGATTGAAGCGGACCTGACCCGTTTGGTGCAGGCGTTGTCGCAGCTTGCGCGGCAATACGCCAGCACGCCGATGCTGGCACGCACCTTGATGCAACCAGCGTCTGTGACGAGCTTTGGTTTGAAGTGTGTGGGGTGGCTGGCCCCCCTTGTACGCAGTCAACGGCGTTTGGTGGAGGCTTCCAGGCGCGCCATGAAACTGCAACTGGGTGGCGCGGTTGGCACGCTGGCTGAAATGGGTGCACATGGCCCCGCCGTCGCAGAGCGTATGGCGCGTGATTTGGGGCTTACGGCGCCAGAGTGCTCTTGGCAATCTCAGCGCGATGAGTGGGTTGCCTTGGGTTGCGAGTTGGGCCTGCTGGCGGGCAGCTTGGGGAAAGTCGGGCGTGATATTGCATTGATGAGCCAGTTTGAGGTGGCCGAAGTCGCCGAGCCAGACCATTTGGAGCGTGGCCGCTCCTCCACCATGCTGCATAAACGTAATCCCGTGGGCTCCATGGTGGCGATCGCGGCGGCGCAACGTGTGCCCCAGCGCGTGGCGTTATTGCTGCAATCGATGGCGGGAGAGCACGAACGGTCTCTTGGGCATTGGCAGGTGGAGCTGGCGGAATGGCCTCAGCTTGTGATGACCACGCATGGCAGTGTGCGGGCGTTGGCACAGGCTTGCTCGGGGCTACGCGTGGACCCGGCACGCATGGACTCGAACCTTGCGGCAGTACGAAATTCAATGTCCAGCGAGGCGGCTGCGCAGTGGTTTTCCTCCCCTTTGGCCCTGCACGCCGCTGAGCAGGTGGAGCGGCAGCTTCGTCGTCTATAAGTCGCGTCAACTGCTTGGTAGCCGCTTTAACGTCGTTTTTTGCGCAGGGGCTGCCTGCTAGATTTATCAGGCGTTCCTTGATCGCCTTCACGTGGTCGGCCCCGGCGCGGCGCCGATAAGCGCTTCCAATTTTGTCTCCAGGCCCTTCTTCGGACGATTCGATCCGGGTGCCCCGAACGCTGTGGTTGTTGCAGTGGCGCGTCATTTGACGCTTCATTCTTTGACGTGTTCGGCTGATCGTTCTCGCACGCTCATTTCGTGATATTGTTTATATTCATGTATGCAAAATAATAAATTGTGTAACTGGTGTGCACATTGATATTGTTGGTAATTGACTGTTCATGATCAAATGATTCTCTTGATGGGTATTCATTTGTATTGATTCAAACAAATATGGAGCAAAGCCATGGATCGAATTTCCGCAATGCGTGTATTTAGCGAAGTTGTGACACGTGGCAGTTTTACGGCCGCAGCCAACACCCTGGGTATGTCCCGCGCAATGGTGACGCGTCACATTGCCGAACTTGAACGCTGGTTGGGCGCGCGCCTATTGATGCGTTCCACACGACGTTTGTCGTTGACTGAAGCCGGTGAAGCCTGTGTCGCACGCAGCCGCCAACTGCTTGAACTGGTCAACGATGTCGAGCAGGTTGTCGGCCAGCGTGACACCGAGCCTCACGGGCAGATTCGGGTGTATTCGAGTGTCTCGTTTGGTCAATCCCATTTGAGCGCGGCCTTGGTCGACTATCTGGCGCGTTATCCGCGAACACGTGTCGACTTGGTGCTTGGCGACCAGCCTGTGAATTTGATCGAAGACCGCATCGACTTGGCTATCCGCGTGACCAACGAACTCGACCCGAGCATGATTGCTCGAAAGTTGTCTACCTGCCGTTCTGTGGTGTGCGCCGCTCCTGACTATTTGATGCGGCAGGGCGTGCCTGAAACGGTGCAAGATCTGGCCCGGCACAACTGCCTGACCTACTCGCGTTTCGAAAAGAGCCAATGGCATTTTGTGCGTCAGAACGAGGAAGTGTCGGTGCAGGTGTCGGGCAACCTCAGCGCCAACGAAGCCACTGCTTTGTTGCAGGCCGTACGTGCTGGCGGTGGTCTGTCGGTGCAGCCCACTTACGCTGTGGCTGATCTGTTGAAAAGCGGGGAACTTGTGGAGGTTCTGCCGGAGTGGAAGCCGCTGCCACTAGGTGTTTATGGCGTCTACGTGTCCCGTCGCCATCAGCCAGCCACTATGCGCACGCTGCTCGACTTCCTGGAAAGCCGCTTCGGCCCAGAGCCCGGTTGGGATCGTCCGCAGCAGTTGTCGGCGCCAATGTCACGCCAAGTGTTGCAGGCTGCATAGGTGAGATCAGGTTCAGGCGGCTCTCGTGTGCCGCTTGAACTTAGGTGTTCACAGCCGCTCTCTTCAGTGAGTTCAGAATGTTTCCTCAAGTGCGTACGGTCTCGGGCAAGCCTATTGCTGACATTGCCATCCGCATCCGATATCGGCAGGCACTTGAAACAGCTCTCGGCGACCCTGAATTGTTGAGGCCGCTTTATGCAGCGTATCTGCAGATTGTGGCAACCTATGGTGAAGAGCCCGATTTGGCCACGTTGCCCGCCGAGCTTCGTACACACCTATCACAATGGCTGGCTGTGCAGCGGCAGGCACAACGTATGTTGCAGCCAGCTGAAAACGACGGTTTGTAGGTCTTTATTCCAGGACTACAAGCAAGCTCGGTACCTACCCCTGTTTCTCAATGGGCTACGAGCGCGGCGCGGAAAAACGAGTCGTAGAGTGGTGTGAGGATAGGGAATTCAGACTGAAACCGCTCCCGGCTCACGAAGTACGCTTCACACGTCACGGGAAAGAATTCTTCCATAGATGTGGCGCCGTAGGCATCGAGCCACGGTTCTGCCTTTCCAAAGCGTTCGGCTAGCGCGACGTCGTCTTGAAATGCTTCAAAAGCAGGCTGCAGGACGCCGAACCATTTTTCTATGGCTTCTCGGGTCGATGGGCTCCCCATAAAGCCGGGAGGCAACGCAGGGCAGTCTGCCAGCATGCCGTCGAAACGCGGGCCTTGCATTGCCAGTTTGTGCACGAATTCGTGGATCACGACATTGGTGCCTTCTGCTGCGGCGCTTCCCGCGCGGGCGATTTCTGACCAACTCAATGTCACGGGGCCGTCTTCTGCAGCCTCTCCTGTCAACGTTTCTTGGCCTTCGTGAACGATGCCGATGTCATCCACCCATTCACGGCGCGCCAGCACTTCACCAGGATGAACCACGATGGTGACGAAATCTCGGAAAGCTTCCAACGCTTTGGCAGGGGGGGCGTCAAAAGGCGTCATGTGCAAAACGACCAAACAGGCTTGGGCCGCAATTGAGACACCGATGGTGTCGGTGATGGTGAGCCCGTTGGCTCCAAAGAATTCTTTTTCGCCTAAGAACACTTCTGCGAGCGCACGCAGGCGCTGCTGCTCCGGGGCAGTGAGTGCGGCCAGAAACGGCAAGTCGGCAAGTGTGTCGTGCCAAATTTGATCGGGAATCTTGGTCGCGTTCGGCCTGCCGGTCAGCTTGTTCCCCAAGTTGGCCAACAGTGCTTTTAAGCCCATTGGGTCCAGGGAACACGTTTGAGGCCTGCAGCGGTTAACTGCAGTACTTCCGCGCGGGGGGGGGATGCCGCGAGATCCCAATCGCTGAGGACGATACGTTCAAGCCCATTGCCAAGCAGATGTTGTGCTGGCCGATGGGTGTGACCATGGACCATGGTTGTGGCATTTGCAGACTTGAGCCATTCGCGGGTCGCCGCCGTGTCCAGGTCCGCATACGGGCCGCCGGTTTGATGCTTGGCTTCGCTTTGGGTGCGAATCTGCCGCGCGATGTTCTGGCGAACGGTCAGTGGCTGCGCCAGAAACGCTTGCTGCCATTGCGGATCACGCACTTGCAGCCGGAATTTTTGATAGTCGACGTCGTCCAAGCACAGTGCGTCGCCGTGGCTCAATAGCCAGCGGTGCTTATTGAAGGTGAGCGCGGTGGGGTCTTTCAGCAACGTGACGCTGCAAGACTCCATGACCTGCGCGCTGACCAGAAAGTCGCGGTTGCCTTGCATGAAGTACAAGGCGGTGCGTTGGCCTGCATCACGTAATACAGCGAGGCAATCCGCTTCGAATCCAGGCGCTGCCGCAGCGTCGTCGCCGACCCAGACTTCAAACAAATCGCCGAGGATGAACACCGCATCGGCCTGCGTCTTTGCCACGTACTTTTGCCACGCGGCAAAGGTCAACGTTTCGCTGGCCTGCAAATGCAGGTCTGAAATGAATTCGACCGTTCGCCAAGCCGTGGGAGCGATGAGCTCTTGCACGGTAGGAACGGTCGAGATGGTGGGCTCTGTCACGTGGCGCCTGATGAAATCAAGCGGCTTGGTGGCAGTGCCTTGGCCGCTGAAATCGGGGACTAAAGCGCGGATTAAAGCGCAACGGCTTTTTCGATGATGACGTCGTCATTCGGCACGTCGTCGTGGAAGCCCTTGCGGCCGGTCTTCACGGCCTTGATCTTGTCGACCACTTCAGAGCCCGACACCACTTTGCCGAACACGGCGTAGCCCCAACCTTGGGCGGAGATGGCAGTGTGGTTCAGGAAGCTGTTGTCAGCCACGTTGATGAAGAACTGAGCGGTAGCCGAATGCGGGTCATTCGTGCGTGCCATGGCCACGGTGTAGTTGTTGTTCTTCAAGCCGTTGTTGGCTTCGTTGTCGATGGGGGCTTCGGTGCCCTTTTGCTTCATGCCGGGTTCAAAGCCGCCGCCTTGCACCATGAAGCCAGGAATCACGCGGTGGAAGATGGTGTTGTTGTAGTGGCCGCTGTTCACATAGGCCAAGAAGTTAGCCGTCGACTTAGGCGCTTTTTCAGCGTCGAGTTCGAGGGTGATCACGCCGAAGTTGGCGATGTGGAGTTCGACTTGTGGATTGCTCATGATGTGCTTTATTTGACCAGTGTGGCCGAGTTGATGACGATGGGTGTCTTGGGAACGTCGCTGGGGAACGGGCCGCCAGCGCCGGTGGGGGTGGACTTCATTTTATTCACGACGTCCATGCCGCTGACGACTTTGCCGAACACGGTGTAGCCGAACAGCTGTGGTGCGCTCACCAATTTTTCGCGTGGCGTATTTTCGTACACGCGGCCCTGGTATTCAAACTTAGGCACTGGGTCGCCTGGGGGAATCACGGTCGGGTCGAGAAACGCGTTGTCTTTCACGTTGATGAAGAACTGTGCCGTAGCCGACTGCGGGTCGCCGGTACGCGCCATGGCGAGGGTGCCGACCACGTTGCGGTCGCCGCCCTTGGCCAATGCAGCCTGGCCTTCATGTTCCACGGGCGCACGCGTAGGCTTCTGGTTGTACTTGGTGTCAAAGCCGCCGCCTTGCACCATGAAGTTGTCGATCACGCGGTGGAAGATGGTGCCGTCGTAGTGTTTGTCTTTGACGTACTGCAGAAAGTTGGCCACCGTCTTGGGCGCTTTATCGGGGTAGACCTCGACCACAAAATCGCCAGCAGTGGTCGAAAACTTGACGCGCGGCGCGTCAGCCGCAAAAGCAGCGGGCAGGGCAGCCATAGCAAGGCTTGCTGCGAGCAAGGCGCGCCGCATGAAGGAGGTGGGGCTTTGATGCAACATGAAAATGTGATCTGGTGATCTAGAAAAAAAGCAATGGAAGCTGAGGGCCATCAAGACCCGGCTTGGCCTGAGATGAGGCGCTATCGCTGACAGAAGTTCCCCGGTTCAGTCTCCGGGGGCTATAGGTTACTTGGCAGCGGCAGCTGGCTTGGCCGCACCTTTGGTAGGTTTGGCCGGTGGCGTCAGAACCTCTTTGAGCAACACCACTTTTTGTCCGGCCAGTTTGTTGTTGGCGTCCAGTTGCAAGGCTTTGCTGTACGACTGGCTGGCCAGCTTGGCATACACGTCACCCAGGTTTTCATGCGCCGTGGCGTAGCTGGGGTTGATGCGAATGGCCATTTCCAAAGCGGTGCGGGCCTTGTCGTACTGGTTTTGGCCGGCGTACAACGCGGCCAAGTTGTTGTAGGGCTCAGGCAGCTCTGGGTATTCTTGTGTGAGCGCAGTCAGGGTGGTGATGGCGTCATCGGTCTTGCCGGCTTCAGTCTGGATCACGCCCTTCAGAAAGCGCATTTGCGGATCGCGCGGTTTGCCAGCCAGGTAGGCATCGGCCTTGGTTTGGGCTTCATCGAGTTTGCCAGCGCGGATGAGCTGGCCCACATCGGTGTAGTCGTCGGCGCGCGCGGGGGCGCTCAGCGTGCAGGCCAATGCCATGCCCAGTGCCACAAAGACGGCAGTGGGGCGAACACTTGAAAATAAGCGGGAAGTCACTTGCGTCATAAGGCCTCTTGAGGTCTACCGGAACAGGCCCAAAGCAGGGGCTATATACTTCGCAGAATTGTAGCCTAGGGGTTTGAGGTGAAACGGGGCATAACCGGCTCCTGTCACCCGGTGTTGTCAGAGCGGCAGCCCCTCCCTGAGGGTTTTCAAGCGCCATATTTTCCCCGACTGGCATTGACGTAATGGCCAAGTCGAGGCAAATTGGGAGTCTTTGGCTGCAACAACCCCCTGATCGAATATTGACCGGTGCAACTGCCTCGGAAACGCGCTGTGCGCTTCTGTGTGTGTGAACGGCAACTCCAGTTTTTCATGAGTCTTCGCATTTACAACACGCTCTCGCGTGCCTTAGAGTCTTTCGCTCCCATCGAACCCGGCCATGTCCGCATGTACGTTTGCGGTATGACGATTTATGACCTGTGTCACGTGGGGCATGCGCGCATGATGATGGCGTTTGACGTGGTGCAGCGTTGGCTCAAAGTCAGCGGCTACCGCGTGACTTACGTGCGCAACATCACCGACATTGACGACAAGATCATCAAGCGCGCGCTGGAGCGCGGCATCACCATCCGTGCGCTGACCGACGAGATGACGGCCGCCATGCACCAGGACATTGGCGCGCTGGGCATCGAGCCGCCGACCATCGAGCCACGGGCCACGGAATACGTGCCGCAGATGCTCAGCCTGATCAATACGCTGGAGCAAAAAGGCCTGGCCTACCGCTCGCCCAATGGTGACGTGAACTACGCTGTGCGCAAGTTCAATGGCTACGGCAAGCTCTCGGGCAAGTCACTCGACGAATTGCGTGCCGGCGAACGTGTGGCGGTGCTCGACGGCAAAGAAGATCCGCTGGACTTTGTGTTGTGGAAGTCGGCCAAACCCGAAGAACCACCAGAAGCCAAATGGGACAGCGCTTACGGCGCAGGCCGCCCCGGCTGGCACATCGAGTGCTCGGCCATGAGCTGCCAAACCCTGGGCGAAAGCTTCGACATCCACGGCGGCGGTGCCGACCTGCAGTTTCCGCACCACGAGAACGAAATTGCCCAAAGCGAAGGCGCCTCTGGCAAGCCCTTGGCGCGCTTTTGGGTGCACAACGGTTTTGTGCGCGTGGACAACGAAAAAATGTCCAAGAGCCTGGGCAACTTCTTCACCATCCGCGAGGTGCTGGAGAAGTTTGACCGCGAAACCCTGCGCTACTTCATGGTGCGCACGCACTACCGCACGCCGCTGAACTACAGCGACGCGCATCTGGACGACGCCCGTGGCGCACTGCGCCGCCTCTACACCACGCTCGATTTGGTCAAGCCCATAGATGTGGCTGCCATCGATTGGGCGCAGCCCCATGCTGCCCGTTTCAAAGCCGCCATGGACGAAGATTTCGGCACGCCCGAGGCCGTCGCCGTGCTGTTCGACTTGGCCAGCGAAGTCAACCGCACGCGCTCGGCCGAACTCGCCGGTCTGCTCAAGGCCTTGGGCGGCACGCTTGGCATCTTGCAGGGCGATCCACAAGCGTTTCTGCGTGCCGGCGTGGCACTGGACGACGCCGCCATCCAGGTACTGATTGGTGAACGCGCCGCCGCCAAAGCGGCCAAGAACTTCGCCGAAGCTGACCGCATCCGCCAAGATTTGTTGGCCCAGGGCATCGTGCTCAAAGACAGCCCAACGGGCACCACTTGGGCATCGGCGGTGTAAAGAATATGTTGAAGAAAAAAGTGTTTTGCGTAGACGGGATGTGCGATGTCAGCTGCTAAAAAGATAGTGGAGGAGCCCGCGCCGGTCCAAATTTGGACACCCGCCTACTGGGCCGATGCCTGCAAACATCTGGTCAAAAAAGACCGGGTGATGCGGCGCCTGATCCCGCAGTTTGGCGACGCGTGCCTGGAAACCCGTGGCGACGCGTTCACTACGCTGGCGCGCAGCATTGTGGGCCAGCAAGTCTCCGTCAAAGCTGCGCAAACCGTGTGGGAGCGCTTTGTCGCGCTGCCGCGGAAAATGACGCCGGCCAATGTGCTCAAGCTTAAGGTGGACGACATGCGTGCCGCGGGCTTAAGCGTGCGCAAGGTCGAATACCTGGTCGACTTGGCGCTGCACTTCCAGTCTGGCGCGCTGCACGTGCAGAACTGGGGCGAGATGGACGACGAGGCCATCATTGCCGAATTGGTGGCCATTCGCGGCATTGGCCGCTGGACCGCCGAAATGTTCCTGATCTTCCATATGATGCGGCCCAACGTGCTGCCGCTGGATGATGTGGGCTTGATCAACGGCATCAGCCAGAGCTATTTTTCGGGTGATCCGGTGAGCCGCAGCGATGCCCGCGAAGTCGCCGTGGCCTGGGCGCCGTATTGCAGTGTCGCAACTTGGTATATTTGGCGGTCTTTGGATCCCCTGCCGGTGGCGTACTAGCCCGGTGATGAACCAGCATTGACCTGGTATTGAATATTTGAGCGTCCAGCCACTGGAGTTCGTCGCGGCACCGCACGAGCCCATTCGGGTGTGACCATCTTAGGAGAATGACGTTGGCAAAAAGAACATTTCTTGACTTCGAGCAACCCATTTCTGATCTTGAAGCCAAGATCGAAGAGCTGCGTTATGTGCAAAACGAATCGGCCGTGGACATCTCGGAAGAGATCGACCAACTCAGCAAGAAGAGCCAGCAACTCACCAAAGACATCTACGCCGACCTCACGCCGTGGAAGATCACCAAGATTGCCCGCCACCCCGAGCGTCCCTACACGCTCGACTACGTGCGCGAGATCTTCACCGACTTTGTCGAACTGCACGGCGACCGCCACTTTGCCGATGACCTGAGCATCGTGGGCGGCCTGGCGCGTTTCAACGGCACCGCTTGCATGGTGCTGGGCCACCAAAAAGGCCGCGACACCAAAGAACGCGGCCTGCGCAACTTCGGCATGAGCAAGCCTGAGGGCTACCGCAAGGCCTTGCGCCTGATGAAGCTGGCCGAGAAGTTCAAGCTGCCGGTGTTCACGTTTGTCGATACGCCCGGTGCCTATCCCGGCATCGACGCCGAAGAGCGCGGCCAGTCTGAAGCCATTGGCCGCAACATCTTCGAGATGGCGCAGCTTGAAGTGCCCATCATCACCACAATCATCGGTGAAGGCGGCTCCGGTGGCGCACTGGCCATTTCGGTGGCCGACCAAGTGGTCATGCTGCAATACTCGATCTACTCGGTGATCAGCCCTGAGGGCTGTGCTTCCATTCTGTGGAAGACGTCGGAAAAGGCGCAAGAAGCCGCTGACGCGCTGGGCATTACCGCCCACCGTTTGAAGGCGCTGGGCCTGGTCGACAAGATCGTCAGCGAGCCTGTGGGCGGCGCGCACCGCGACCACAAACAAATGGCCGCTTTCCTGAAGCGCGCACTGGGCGATGCCTACCGCCAGGTAGCCGACTTGAAGGTCAAGGAACTGCTTGACCGCCGTTACGACCGCCTCCAAAGCTACGGCCGCTTCACCGACACCAAGGCCGAAGCGCGCGGCTGATCATTGCCGGGCGCTAACTTTTGCGCCCATCCATGCTGCACCACTTCTCGCAAACCACCAGCACCCAGCGCATTGCCTACGGCACGCTCGCAGGGACGGTGGTTTTTTTCTTGCCGCTGCCGTTCAGTTTTGAAACCCGGCTTTTGCTGTCCTGGGTGATCGGCGTGGGTGTTGTGCTGGGCTTGGCGCTGTGGTTGGCTGAGACCTTTGACGCCGCCCAGACCCGTGCACGCGCGCTGCAGCAGGACGCGTCCAGTGTGGTGCTGTTTGTGCTGTTGTTAGTGACTGGCACTTTCAGTGTGGGCGCTATCGTGCAGATGATGCAGCACGCCAAAGACTTGGCGCCGTATGAGCGTGCAGCCTACGTGGGCTTGTCGATGCTCGCGTTGGCGTCTTCCTGGCTGCTGATCCACACCAGCTTTGCCTTCCGCTACGCGCACCGTTATTACCAGATCGCAGAGGGTGCTGACGTAGCTGACGTGGGTAATGGAGAGGCCAAGTTGGGGCGGAGAAGAAAAGACGTCAAAGGTGAAGGCCCGGGCCTCAAATTCCCCGGCAAGGAAGACCCCGACTACTTCGACTTTTTGTACCACGCCATGGTGGTCGGCATGACCTCGCAGGTGGCCGATGTGGACATCACCTCGCGCGCCATGCGCCGTTTGACCCTGGGGCATAGCCTGCTCTCGTTCGCTTTCAACATGGTGGTGTTGGCGCTGAGCATCAACGTAGTGGCCAGCACGGTTTGACTGCGGGTGGAGCGCGTGTCGCCCACCAAGCAAAGTGACTGTGGTCATGGTCAAAAATGACTTTCGTCGCGCCGACAAAGTGACAAATGGGCCTGTGTCGATGCGGGCGTAAAACCTAGAGTGAAGTCTCCAAAACAAGGAGGCCATCACCATGACGCAACCACACTTCGCCGCCGCCCTTGACGACAGTCTTGACGACACTTTTCAATCAGCATCTGACGAAACGATCCAACGTCGACCAACCGCAGGTTTTGATGCGCGCAAGACCTTCCTCAGCTTGCGACTGACCACAGTAGCCGCCGTGTTCGCGCTGGCGGGCTGCGCCACCACCACACAGGGTTTGGGCGGCGGTGATCTTCTTGTGAAGGGCGAATCCAAGCAACCCGTGTTGGTCAGTTGGCAAAGTGATGACGGTGGCATCAGCGGCACCATGGTGGCGACGTTGCCAGACGCAACCTTCACCGGCAACTTCCTGCAGATCACGCAGCAAACCGAAGAGACCTCCATGGCGCCGCTGTGGGTGGGCTGGAACAACGGCTGGGGCGATTGGCCGTACTGGGGCAACCCCAACCCCTCGGAGTCTGTGGATTTTTATGACGCTACACGCTTCACCCGAGACTACAGCGGCAAAGTGGTTGCCAACCTGCAGAGCGATAACGGCGATCGCATGCGTTGCCGCTTCCAGATGAACAACCCGGCGCGTGGTATGTCGGGCGGTGGTGATGGGGAATGCAAGCTCACCGGTGGCAACGTTGTGGCGGTGACGATAGACCGCCAGTGAAGATGACCGTGCAGGGCTGGTACGTTGCGACGTTACGGTGATGGCGCGTGAAGCTGGCTTTGCGCTTTTTCTAGCCACAGTGCCAGGTTGTCGAGCAGATCTTTCTGGCTGAATGAGCAGCTTTCTTCGCTGAACAAAGCGCTCGATTCCAGCCGGTCCAGCAAGCCCTGCAACACCTCGCCATAACGCGGCGGCAAAGCCGCGAGCAAGGCGGTGTGGTGACGTGCAGCGTTGCAGAACGCGTTAGTTTGGTGCGGTGCGCCGCGTAGCTCGGCCAGCGCTGTGTGCAAGGCCTGCCACTGTTGTTGGGCTTCAGAAACGGAGTTCATCTCGATGATTGTTTTGAAATAAAGGCTATGAATAAAATGGCACTTTGCGCTTGATGCTGTAGCGTAGGCTGCTATTAAATTGTTTTATCTTGATGTTCTCTTGGTCACCAGCAACTCGGCCAGTTTGCCGAGCGCCGCTTCGGCTGTGGGCGCCAAATGGGCCGAGCGCGAGAGCATCAAGTTCAGCCGCTGCCCCAGCCCTTCGACCATGGTTCCGGTAGCGGTTTCACGCAAGGTGCCGGTTGCATCCTGGGCGCAGTCCACGCTTGCGGCCACGCGTTCAGCATAGGTCGTTGGGGGCACACCGTAGGCCGCTACCGGCTTGCCCAACGCAATGGCATAGCCCACCTCAAACACCGTGCCCGAATCGGGCTCCAGTCCCCGAAAAGCCACCAGGTTGGCGGCCACACCATCGGCTTGCTCAATCAGCGCCACATTGCCTTCGTAGATACGTTGCGCCAACGCGTCTTCGCTGCCGGTGAAGCCTTTGGCGGCATCGCTGTCTGTCGGCGCCACGCCCATCATGCCGAGCAAGCTGCACAGGGTTTTCAGCCGTGTGTAGATGGCTTCGCATTCGGGGAAGAACAAGTCGGGGCCCGCAAGGTAGATACGCGGCGGGTGACTGGGTTGCTGTGGCACGGTGCGGCTTTCTGTGGATCAATCGGGCTTGATGTTAGCCCGCGCAATCACCTTCTTCCAGCGCTCTTGTTCGGTGGCGATGAACTGCGCAAACTGCTCCGGCGTACCACCCACGGCCTCGGCCGCGTCGCCGCGCAGGCGTTCCAGAGCGGCAGGCGCACGCACGGCTTTCATGGTCTCGGCGGATAGTTTGGCCAGGTGCGGGGCGGTCATGTTGGCTGGTGCCAGCATGCCGTACCACTGCGTCATTTCAAAGCCGGGGAAGCCTTGCTCAGCCACGGTGGGTACATCGGGCAACTGCGGCAAGCGCTTGGACGAGCCGGTGGCAATACAGCGCACCTTGCCCGCCTTGATGAACGGGATGATGGCCGCGGCCCCCACGGCCGAGGCTTCGAGTCTGCCGGCGAGCAGGTCGGTCATCATGGGGCCGGTGCCACGGTAGGGCACGTGCAGCATGAAGAAGCCAGAGGTCATCTTCAGATATTCGAACGCCAGGTGGCCTGCGCTGCCGTTGCCGGCCGAGCCGTAGCTCAGTTTGCCGGGTTTTGATTTGGCGTAGGCGATGAACTCCGTGAGGTTCTTCGCCGGCACGTCGGGGTGCACCACATACAGACTGGGGACCTTGGCCAGCAGGCTCACGGGTTTGAAGTCTTTGTTGGCGTCGTAGGGCAGTTTGTCGAAGATATAGGGGTTGACGGCCAACGTGCCAATGTGTCCGAGGATGATGGTGTGCTGGTCGTCGCTGCGTGCCACTTCAGTCATGGCAATGTTGCCGGCTGCGCCTGGCTTGTTGTCGACAAACACGCTTTGGCCCAAGGTGTTCGTCAGCTCCGCAGCGGTGGAGCGTGCGACGATCTCCGAACTGCCGCCCGGTGCGAAGGGCACCACGAAGCGCACGGCCTTGCTGGGCCAATTGGCTTGGGCCAAGGCTACCTGGGGTAGAAGGGCGGTCAAACCTAGTGCGCCGCTGGCTTGCAGGAATTGGCGGCGATCTGCGCGGCCAGAGGGTTGCCGGTGTTCATCGCATGTGGCTGGCATGGTTGTCTCCATTGTTGGTTTGAAGACGCCATGTTGCCTTAGTTTGCGTGCATTCTGGACTGGCTCGGGTGCACTGAATCTCCGGGGACACGCGCGTAAGTTCTCGTTGACGACCCTGCTGCAAGCTGTTAATTTTGTTTCATTCATCCGCTTCAATGTTGGGGTTTCTTGCGCATCTGCTGTCAGATTCCCTTTGTCGCTATGCGACGCTGTGGCGCCCTGCATCGGGTGGGCCGTGCGGTGTTCGTGACCTCCTTCGCCTTGCTTGAACGCGGCCACTTTGCATCGGCCAACAATTGATGACCATGCCATCTTCATTCGATGCTCTCGGCTCTACCTTCGCATCACCCTGGCGATGGATTGGCCCGGTCGTGGCGGTGGGTGTTGTGGCCACCAGTTTTGGCGTATGGACCACCTACACCGATTTTCATCGGCACCGCGAGCAAGCGGCGGGGCGCATTCAGTCGGTCGCTGCATTGCGTGCCGCGCAGGTGGAAAACTGGTTGGAGCGGCAAGTCAATGTGGCCAACTTTTTGACGGAGAGCATTCCCTACGCTGACCTGTTTGTGCGTTGGCAGGATAGGGGCGACCAAGATGCCGGTGCGCTGTTGCTTTCGCGTCTGATTAAATTGCGCAAAGCCAACGATGAAGACAGTGTGCTGTTGCTGGACGCCAACGGCATGGTTTTGGCGCGCGAGCATCCATCCAGAAATGCGCTTTCAACAGAACTGCAAAAAGCGGTGAAGCGGGCGTACGAGAGCAGAAGCTCGGTCTTGACGCCGATCTACCGTTATGAGGGCGACCCACAGCCAGTGCGCATGGATGTGGTGATTCCTTTGCTGAAAACCGGAACGCCCGTGCGTGGGGCCATTGTGCTGAGACTGAACCCCGAGCGCAGCTTGTTCCCGCTGCTGACCAGTTGGCCTATTCCAAGTCAGAGCGGCGAGTCCATTCTGTGGCGTGGCAGCGGCAACCAGATGACCATCCTCAGCGAGACGCGTGGCGTGCCGGACGCTGCGGGCACGCTAGGCTCGCCGCTCAAGGGTGTCGAGAAACTCTCCACTGCGACCCCTTCGACGCAAAAGCCCGTGCTGTCAGCCGTCCATGTCGAGGCGGACTATCGCGGAGAGGCTGTCATGGCCAGTATCCGGTCCATCAGCGGCACGGATTGGCAACTGGTCTCCAAGATGGATCTGGAGGAGGTTGACGAACTCACATGGCAGCGCGCGCGCTGGACGTTTGTGGCCGCATTGCTGGTGACCCTGCTGATGGGGCTTGTCAGCTGGTTGTGGATACAGCGCTATGGCGCGAAGGCGGACAAAGCGCGCCTTAAAACCTTGGGGTTGCTGGAAGCCATTACCACGAGCACCAGTGACGCCATCTATGCCAAAGATCTCGAAGGTCGGTTCATCTACTACAACCGAGCCGCCGCCGAGTTGTCGGGCAGGGAGCCTGACCAGGTGATTGGCCGCACAAGCGAGCAGATTTTTGGCGAGGCCATTGGCAAACGGCTGTCCGCACACGACCAGCGCGTGCTGCAAAGCCGCAAGCCACTGGTGTTTGAGGAGCAGGTGATGGCGGGTGGGCGGAGCATATTCATCCACTCCACCAAGTCGCCCCTCTTTGATGCGGATGGCCGTATTGTGGGCATCGTCGGGATGTCCAGAGACATGAGTGAAGCCAAGTCGGCAGAACGCGCTGTGCGAGAGGGTGATGCCCGCTACCGCAGCATTGTCGATGTGTTGACCGAAGGCATCTTGATGTCGGCTCCCGACGGTACAGCCCTGGCATGCAATGCGGCGGGGGAGAAGATCCTGGGCGTCCGCGAAGAAGAGTGGCGTGGCGGGCCGGTGGTGCCGCCAGGCTGGTTTGCCACCTTTGTCGATGGGCGGCCCATGCGGCCCGAGGAAACACCTGCGGGGCGTGTCACGATGGGCGAGCCCGCAGTGCGCGATTTCCTCATGGCGATGAACAGCCCGCAGGGCGTCAAGACCTTCTTTGAAGTGAATTCGCAGCCCATCCTCAGCCCCGAGACGGGTGAACTGCTGTCGATCGTCACATCGTTCTCTGACGTGACCCAGCGCTTGAACATGGAGGCTGATCTGGAGCGGCACCGCCACGAGCTGGAGCTGCTGGTGGCGGCGCGCACGTCGGAACTGCGTGTGGCCAACCTGGAGTTGGAGAACGCCGCACGCTTCAACCGCGCGTTGACCGATGCCATGCCAGGCCGCATTGGCTTTTGGGACACCAACATGCGCTGCCAGTTTGCCAACCCGAGCTACGCACAGTTCTTGGGATTGACGTTGGATCAACTGATCGGGCGGCATGCCCGCGACGCGTTTGGCGAGGCGTTTTTTGAGGCCAACGTCAACACCCGCATGCAGGCCGCGCTGCGCGGTGAGCCGCAGCACTTTGAGCACCAGTTCACGCGTGATGGCGAAAGCCAGGTGTACAAAGTTCAATATGTACCCGAGTGTGATGCCGATGGTGCCGTGACCGGGGTGCTGATCATGTCGTTTGACATCTCTGAGCTGAAGCAGGCGGCCGAAGCGCTGCGCCTGACAAACGACGCGCTCGAAGTCTCCCGCGACCGCGCTGAAACTGCCAGCCGCGCCAAGAGTGCCTTCTTGGCCAACATGAGCCACGAGATCCGCACTCCCATGAACGCCATTCTGGGATTGACGCATTTGCTCAAACGCGAAACCAGCAATCCGCAACATACCGACCGCCTCGACAAGATCAGCGTGGCGGCCAACCATTTGCTGCAAATCATCAACGACATCCTCGACCTGTCGAAGATCGAAGCGGGCAAGCTCAAGCTGGAAGAGCAGCGCTTTCCCCTCAAGACCACGCTGCAATCGGCGGTGTCCTTGGTGCGTGAGAGTGCGGCGCAAAAGGGGCTGGAGTTGCGCGTGATGCTGGGGGAGCTGCCCGAGACGGTGTTGGGCGACCCCACCAGGCTCTCGCAAATTGTCATCAACCTGTTGACCAATGGCATCAAGTTCACCGATACAGGCTACGTGCGTATCCAGGCCGATGTCGTGCAGGGAACGCCTACGCGGGTGCAATTGCGGCTGGAGGTGGCCGACACCGGCATTGGCATCGAGCCCGAGCGCCAGGCCGAGTTGTTCAATGCCTTCGAGCAGGCCGACGTTTCCACCACGCGCCGCTTTGGTGGTACGGGGCTTGGGCTTTCGCTGGTGCGCATGTTGGCGCGTGCCATGGGGGGAGACGCAGGCGTCAAAAGCGAGTCGGGCGCGGGCAGCACGTTCTGGGTCACGCTGTGGCTGGCGCGTGCCGAAGAGCTGGTACCTGCTGCACCCGCTCCGTCGGGGGTGAATCGGCGCTTGGGCAAGCGCATGGGCTCCGAAGACCGTCCCCCGTTGAACGACGTGGCGGCGAGCTTGCGCGACCAGCATGCGGGGCGGCGTGTGTTGCTGGTGGAAGACAACCCCGTGAACCAGGAGGTTGCACAGGATCTGCTGCGCTTGGTGGACTTGGCGGTGGACACTGCGGACAACGGCGTGATCGCGGTGGAGATGGTTTCCCGTCATACCTACGACCTGGTGTTGATGGATGTGCAGATGCCGGAGATGGACGGCCTGATTGCCACCCGGACCATCCGCTTGGCCGGGCATGATGCACATGCCCTGCCTATCGTGGCCATGACGGCCAACGCCTTCGCTGAAGACCGCGATGCTTGCCTCAGCGCGGGGATGAACGACTTCCTGACCAAGCCCGTCAATCCCAGTACGCTGTATGAAGCCTTGCTGCGGTGGTTGCCGACTGAGGCGAACGACCATGGTGTAGATGAGCCGCCATCGGCCGCCGAGGCCCCCATGCCCAAACAAAGTTTCATGGAGCGATTGGCGCTCAGCGGCACGGTCGACGTGTCAGTCGCCCTGCAGCAAGTGGGCGGGCGCGAGCAGATGCTGCAAAAAGTGATCCGGCGCTTTGCACAAACTTACGCCAATGGTGTCCCCGCACTGCTGCAACAACAAGCCTCAGACGAAGAAACCGTCAAGGCCTGGGCATCGATCTGCCATTCGCTGGAGGGTGCCTGTGCAGCGGTCGGTGCGACCAAACTCTACGCCGAAATTGTGGCCCTGGCGAAGACACTGCAGGCCCCTTTGCCAGCAGCAAGCGTCGCGCAGGCGCGGGTGCTGCAGGAGCAGTTGATTGACGTTGCCGAGCGTTTGGCCGAAATGGCGACGCTGGACGAGGCGCCCCGGCTCGCCAAGGCGTGACAGGCGTCAGGGGCGACGCGATCGATGAGACCGCTTGTGCTCCCCGTGCCAGCAAGTGTCCTACCGATATGGCACTAAGGCTGAGACTCAGTCGTGCAGCGATGACAAGAACTGCTTCAACTCTACCGTTTGCGGATTGCCAAACAGCTCGGCGGGCGGGCCCATCTCGTGCACGCGGCCTTGGTGCATGAAGATCACGCGGTCGCTGACCTTGCGCGCAAAACTCATTTCGTGCGTCACCATCAGCAGTGTCATGCCTTCATCGGCCAGGCCTTCCACCACGCGCAGCACTTCACCCACCAACTCGGGGTCGAGAGCGGAGGTGATTTCGTCGCACAGCAGCACGGCCGGTTCCATGGCCAGCGCGCGCGCAATCGCCACGCGTTGTTGTTGGCCCCCGGAGAGTTGGTCTGGCCAGGCGTCGATCTTCTCAGCCAGGCCCACACGGGCCAGCAGGCGACGCGCTTGTTCGATGCCGGCGCTGTCGGCTTGTTTCTTCACCAGCTTGGGCGCCAACATCACGTTCTGGCCCACGGTCAAATGGGGGAACAGGTTGAAGCCCTGGAAGATCATGCCCACGCGCTGGCGCAGTTCGCGCATGGCCATGGCGCTCTCGTACAGCAGCGGTTTGTCGTCGACGCGCAGGGCGCCTTCTTGAAACACCTCCAGCCCGTTGATGCAGCGCAGCAGCGTGCTTTTGCCCGAGCCGCTTTTGCCGATGATGGCGATGACCTCGCCGCGCTTCACGTCCAGGTCGATGCCCTTCAACACCTCGTTGGTGCCGTAGGACTTGCGCAGCGCAGTGATGCGCACGATGGTGTCGCCAAGCTTGTCGGCAGCCTGGGCGACTGCGGCCATTTCGGGATTAGTTGCGGGCTGCATGCATCTTCCTTTCGAGCGACTTGGCGTAAAAACTGACGGGGAAACACAGAACGAAATACATCAAAGCCACAAAGCTATAGATCAGGAAAGGCTTGAACGTGGCGTTGGCGATCATGGTGCCGGCCTTGGTGAGTTCAATGAAACCAATGACCGAGGCCAGCGCCGTACCCTTGATGACTTGCACCAGAAAGCCGACGGTTGGCGGGATGGCGATCTTGATCGCTTGCGGCAAGATGATGTGGCGCATCTGCTCTGAAAAATTCAGCGCCAGGCTGCCCGAGGCTTCCCACTGGCCTTTGGGAATGGCCGCCACACAACCGCGCCAAATTTCGGTGAGGTAGGCGCTGGTGTAGAGCGTGAGGGCGAGCGCGGCAGACACCCAGGCCGAGGTGTTGAAGCCAAACAGCGCCAAGCCAAAGTAGGCCAGGAACAGTTGCATCAGCAGCGGTGTGCCTTGAAAAACTTGCACGTAGCCAGAGACGAAGGCCGAGATGGCCGGGCCCATGCCGCGTGCCGGGGCCAGGCGCAGCATCAGCAGCAACATACCGACGATGCCGCCGCCGATGAAGGCGATGAGTGAGAGGCTTACCGTCCAGCGCGCTGCCATGAGCAAGTTGCGCACGATGTCCCAGATGGCGAAGTCAACCATGGTCAATCCTTATGTAAGCAGCTTATCGGCCGTAGACAAAACGGGGGCCGATCCAGTTCAGCAGTCGACGTACGCCCATCGCCAAAGCCAGGTAAATCAACGTGGCAATGATGAAAGCTTCGAACGCGCGGAAGTTGCGGCTCTGGATCAGGTTGGCGGCGTAGCTCAGCTCTTGTGTGGAGATTTGTCCGCACACCGCCGAGCCCAGCATCACGATGATGATTTGGCTCACCAGCGACGGCCAGATCTTCTTCATGGCCGGTGGCAGCACCACGCGGGTGAAGACCTGCACACGGTTCAGCGCCAGACTCACGGCGGCTTCAATCTGGCCCTTGGGCGTGGCGTCGATACCCGCGCGGATGATCTCGGTGGAGTAGGCGGCGAGGTTGATCACCATCGCCAGAATCGAGGCGACTTCGGGCGACAGCTTGAAGCCCATGGCGGGCAGCCCGAAGAAGATGAAGAACAACTGCACGATGAACGGCGTGTTGCGGATCAACTCCACGTAAATCGACACCAGCCACTGCAGCCACTTGGGCGCACGCGTTTCGCGGCTGCGTACCCAGGCACAGGCAATGCCCAACACCAGGCCAATGACGGTGGCAATCAATGTCAGCAATAAGGTCCAGCCCACGCCCTTCAGAAGCAAGGGCCACTGGCTCAGGATGGCGGAAAAGTCGAAAGCGATTTTCATGGCGATGTTGTCCGTTGTCGCGAGTGGCGGGGCTGGGGGCTCAATTTCGTTGCCAGATCAGGCGTGAACGCGAAGACGAGCGCGGCCATTACTTTCGTAAGGCAAGCGAAGTCGACAAAGTGCACGTCTGATCTGGCAGCGAAATTACAGAGGCAGGTCGCCTGCAGGGCGGCCCAGCCACTTGTTGGCCATCTTGTCGATTTCGCCGCTCTTCTTCGCGTCCACAATGATCTCGTTGACCTTCAAGCGCAGCTTGTCTTCGCCCTTGGCCACGCCGATGAAGTTAGGCGAGTCTTTCAGCAACAGCTTGTATTCGGTGTTGAGCTGTGGGTTCTTTGCCATCATGCTGCCGGCCACCGACGCGCCCGTGGCGATCAGTTGCACCTGGCCCGACACGAAGGACGACACGGTGACGTTGTTGTCTTCAAAACGCTTCACGTCGGTGCCGGCGGGGGCCAGCTTGGCGAGTTCCTGGTCTTCCATGGCGCCACGGGTCACGCCCACGGTCTTGCCGTTCAGGTCAGCCCAGCTCTTGATGGCCATGTTCTTGGGGCCGAACACGGCTTGGAAGAAGGGCGAGTAAGCAGCGGTGAAGTCGATGACTTTCTCGCGCTCGGGGTTCTTGCCTAGCGTGGAGATCACCAGGTCGGCCTTCTTGGTCTGCAAGTATGGGATGCGGTTGGCGCTGGTGACGGGGGCCAGTTCCAGTTCCACACCCAGCTTGGTGGCGATGAGTTTGGCCATGTCGATGTCCAGGCCTTGAGGCTTCAAGTCGGTGCCGACGAAGCCGTAAGGTGGGTAGTCGGTGGGGATGGCGATGGTGATCTTTTTGGCCTTGAGCACGTCGTCCAACGCGGTTTGTGCCATGGCGCTGCCGGCGGCGCCGAGCAGGGCCAATGCGGCGATGGCGGTGGAGAGGTGGCGTTTCGAACGGTTCATAACAAAGCTCCTAGGTAGGTGGATGGGTCGTCGTCGGTAGAGGAAATAGCGGGGGCAGGGGGCTGCTTGCTGCGTTTGCCGTTGGCTGCAGGTTTCAACTTGCTTGCGCCAGTCGTTCCGTTAGCGCTGTTCAGCAAGTCCTGTGCCTTGTCTGCTGATCGGGGTTGTTTGCCCACCGGCGCCAAGGCGTGGCGCAGTTCGGCCAGCGGGTCGGTGCTAGGCGCCAGGCGCAGCGCGTCTTGCACGGTGCCGATGTGGTCGCGCATCAGTTGCTCGGCGAGCGCCATGTCGCCACGCTCCAGTGCGGCGACGATTTGGACGTGTTCTTCGCATGACTGCGCCGCGTTGTGCGACGACTGGTACAGCATGGCGATGAGCGTGGTGCGCGCGGTGAAGTCGCGCAGCGTGTCGGCCAGCAAGCTGTTGCCCAGGCATTCGGCCAGGCACACATGAAAGTCGCCCAGCAGGTAGCTGCGTGCGCCCACGTCGTCGCTGGCGAGCGCGGCTTTCTCGCGGCTCAGGTGTTGCTTCAGGCGCTTGATGGCGGGCTTGCCCACGGTGGGCAGCGTGCGGATCAGGCCGGTCTCGATCACGCGGCGCGCCTCAAACGCTTCGCGTGCTTCTTCCTGTGAAGGTTCGATCACATACCAACCGCGCCGTGCACTCACGGTGACGATGCCGCGTGCGGCCAGCCGTGTGAGCGCCTCGCGCACGACGGTGCGGCTGCAATCAAATAGAAGTGCCAGCGGCTGCTCGCCCAGGCGTGCGCCGGGGGCAAGCTTCTGCGCCATCACCGCTTCGATGATGCGTTCGCTGATTTCTGCTGCTGTGGTCATACCAGCTCAGTACGCACAAGCCGTGCCAACTGATATACAAGATTGATGCACTCATTCGGTTCATTTGCGTGAGCATCAGCACAAGGTTGCACCAAGCATGTGTGGCAAGGGCAGGGCGTTGCGAAACGTGCACCAAGATGTGTGTTGATGTTTCCATAGTGAAATGCCGTGCTCCTAAAACAGAAGCTGCCTACGCATATTCGGTAAGCGCTAAGCCCTTATTTGGCTTAAAGCCTGAACAAAGGTGACAGGTGTGCGGGCTGCCCCGGCTAGGCAGTTGCGGCTGCCTTCCGTATGCTGCGTGGAGATTGCTTAGAGCGCCCGAGCTTGTTGTGAAGGGCCGCCACCCCTCAGGAGACAAACCCATGTCCGTTGCCGCCCCGGCCTCTGCCGAACGTGCCCACTTCCGCTTCTGGCCCAGCCGCCTGCCACACCAGATCACCGTGCCCGCCACCTCGCTGTGGGACAACCTGGCCACCAGCGCGCGCCGCTACCCGCACAAGCCCGCGTTGGTGTTCTTCGGCAGCGTGATCACGTACGCAGAGTTGGTGACGCAGGCCGAGCGCCTAGCCAGCCACTTGGCCGCCATGGGCGTGCAGCGTGGCGATCGCGTGTTGCTCAACATGCAGAACTGCCCGCAACTGGTGGTGGCGCACTTCGCCATTCTGCGGGCCAACGCGGTGGTGGTGCCGGTCAACCCGATGAATCGCACCGAGGAGTTGAAGCACTACATCCTCGACCCCGAAGCCAAGCTCGCCATCACCACGGCCGACCTCGCGCCCGCGTTACTGCAAGCCAACGATGCGCTGCCGCCCAACCAGCGCCTGGTGCACCTGGTGGTGACACGCTACACCGATGCGTTTGATGCGAATGTGACCGGCGACAACGCCCCGGCTGCCGCGTGGCGTGAATGGCTGACCGCCGCGCCCAACTTGCCGGAGGCTCCCAGCGCGCAAATCCACACCTGGCGCGCGCTGATGGCCAATGCCTCGGTGCAGGCGCCTACGCTCACCGTCGGCCCCGAAGACCTGGCGCTGCTGCCCTACACCAGCGGCACCACCGGCCTGCCCAAGGGCTGCATGCACCGCCACGCCAGCATCATGCACAACGCCGTGGCCAGTGCCGTGTGGGGCGCGTGCACATCCGAGAACATGACGCTGGCCGTCATTCCCATGTTCCACGTCACCGGCATGATCAGCATGCTCCACTGCAACATCTACTGCGGTGCCACCATCGTCATCATGCCGCGCTGGGACCGCGAGCTGGCCGGCCGCTTGATCTCGCAGTGGCGTGTGACGCACTGGACCAACATCCCCACCATGGTGGTCGACCTGCTCGCCAGCCCCAACATGGCGCAGTTTGATTTGTCCAGCCTGGTCTACATCGGCGGCGGCGGCGCGGCCATGCCGCAAGCCGTGGCACAGCGCCTGCTGGAGCAATACGGCCTGCGCTATAACGAAGGCTATGGCTTGACGGAGACGGCCGCGCCATCGCACAGCAACCCCTTTGAACACCCGCACCAGCAGTGCCTGGGCATTCCGTTCATGGGCGTTGATTCGCGCGTGGTTGACCCCGAGACGCTGCAAGAAATGCCGGTAGGCGAGGCGGGTGAAATCATCACCCATGGCCCGCAGGTGTTCCACGGCTACTGGAGGCGGCCGGAAGCCACCGAGGCCGCGTTTGTGCAGATCGACGGCAAACGTTTCTTCCGCACCGGCGACCTCGGCCGTGTTGATGCCGATGGCTTCTTCTACCTGACCGACCGTCTGAAACGCATGATCAACGCCAGCGGCTACAAGGTGTGGCCCGCCGAGGTGGAGGCGTTGATGTTCCGCCACCCCGCCGTACAAGAAGCGTGTGTGATCTCCACGCGCGACAGCTACCGCGGCGAAAGCGTCAAAGCCGTGGTGGTGCTGCGTGCCAGCCACAAAGGCCAGCTGACCGAGCAGGAGTTCATCGCCTGGTGCCGCGAAAACATGGCCGTCTACAAAGCGCCGTGCCACGTGGCGTTTGTCGATGCGCTGCCCAAGAGCGGGGCAGGCAAAGTGATGTGGCGCACGCTGCAAGAGGCGGAGAACGCGGCCTAGGCTGCTGCGGGTTGCACAGCCGCAACGGCCTGGCAAAGATGCGCAACTTCGCCACCGGAGTGGCGCCCCTGGGGCTAATATTTGGCCCACAAAATCCAGGGAGCGCTCATGAAACTTGCCGCAGTGTCTGCAGCTGTCCTCGCCGTTGGCGTCTGCACCAACGTACAAGCTTTTGGCACCGAGGGCCACGCGCTTATCGCCAACATGGCCCAAGCCCACTTGGTGCCCGCCGCCAAAGCCGAGGTGCTGCGCCTGCTGGCGCTTGAAAACGCCAAGAGCCTGGAAGACGTGGCGTCATGGGCCGACGCCTACCGCAACAGCCATCCCGAGACCGGCCCCGCGCACTACGTCAACGTGCCGCTGTCCGAGCAAACCTATGGGGAAGACCGCGACTGCCACGGTGACAAAGACAACCAGCGCGTGCCCGAGCTGACCTGCATCGTCGCCAAGCTTGCCGACGCTACCCGCGTGCTGGCCGACCGCAAAAGGCCCGATACCGAGCGGCTGGAAGCGCTGAAGTGGGTGACGCATCTGGTGGGCGATGTGCACCAGCCCCTGCACGTTACCGACAACCAAGACCGTGGCGGCAACCTGGTGGCCTTTGCGTATTCAGAGCGCGCGAAGAACCTGCACGCCGTGTGGGACAGCGGGCTCATCGACAAACACTACGGCTGGACGCCCGGCGCCGACTATTCTTACGACCGCGACGCCGTGCAAAAGGCCGCCGACCAGATGGATGCCGCCATCACCCCCGAGCAGCGCCGCGCCTGGGCGCCTCAATACAACGCACGTGAATCGGATGTGGTGCAGTGGGTCAACCAAACCCACCTGCTGGCCGCAGCCGCCTACATCAACGTGCCACCGGTCAAAGACGAGGCTTCGCTGGCGCGCTACCAGGCCAGCTTTTGGCCGCTAGCCCAAGAGCAACTGCAGAAAGCCGGTGTGCGCCTCAGCGCGGTGTTGAACCTGGCACTGGCCTCGGGCGACCGCTGCCCCAATGTGCCCGGCATGGCCTTCTACGCCGGTCCCTACGGCGGCACCGAAGACAAACTCAGCCCCGACGACGTGGCGCTTGACGCCTACTGCGCCAACCTGTTCAAGAAAACCAGGTACCCGAACGGCTTCGTCGGCGTGTACGGCAGCTCGCGCATTGGCGAGGCCAGCACCAACAAAGACCCGGCCATCGCCGCCGCCAACAATGCGCTCTACAGCGGCGTGCGTGCCTTCGCTGAAAAGTGGACGCGCCAGTATGGCGGCAAGCTGCCCATCCTCACTGGCGCCGGCCCCGGCTTGATGGAAGCCGCCAGCCGTGGCGCCACAGAAGCCGGTGGCCCCAGCATCGGCTACACCACTTACTACGACCCCAAGCACGACCCGCTGGTCGCCTTCTGGCCGTATAAAGGACAAACCATCACCAGCGACGGCCTGATATTCACCAGCGTCGCTATGCGCGAAAGCGCCATGCTGGCGCACTCCGCCGTCATCATCATCGGCCCCGGCGGCACCGGCACCGAGTGGGAAATCTTCCAGGCGATTGAAACCTTGAAGAGCAACCAGCTCACGCCCGTGCCGGTCTTCCTGATCGGCAGCAAAGCCACCCACTGGGCCACCTTCTACGCGCTGGTCGACGACATGGTGGTGCGCGGCACGCTACGCCGGGAGGAGGTTTACAGCCGGGTCACGCACGTGGAGAACGTGGATGAGTTGTTTGAGGCGGTGCGGGCGCGGGTGAACTTGAAATAGTGTTCAAGCTGTCAGTGCCTTACTCAAACACCGGCCGAAAGAACGTGCGCTCGTAGCTCAAGATGCAGCGCGTTTCTTCGGCGTATTTGAATGCCGCCAGGCATTCAGCGTCGCTGAACGACTTGGTGCGGTACTCCTCGTACGCAGCCAAAGACGGGAACGAGAACGAAGCCAGCGCAATGTTGTTTGCACCTTCTGACGGCAGCAAGTAGCCATGGTGAATGCCGCCAAACTTCTTCACCAGCGGAATCCACACTTTGCCGTAGTGCTCAAATTCTTTGAGCTTGAAGGGGTCGATGACATAACGCAGGTGGCAGGTGATCATGTTGTTTCCTTGTTGAGAAATGGATGGTAGCGAAGGCCCGCTGAAGGACCACTGTCTTCGCAGATATTGCAGCCGTTCTCACGGTTGTTACGTGGTCTGTGTTGAATTGCGAATGCAAGCTTTCTACAGTCCCTCCCTTCTGTAGATCACCTGGTATTGAACACATATGACAGGCATGACGACGGGCGGCGTACGAACCACGTTGCGACTTGAGGGACTTTGCGTTTTTCTAGCCTCACTGGCTTGTTATCAACAGTATGGCCAGGGATGGGGCGTGTTTGCCCTCTGGTTTTTCTTGCCCGACCTTTCACTCGCAGGCTTTCTGGCGGGTGCTCGTATTGGCGCCATCAGCTACAACACAGCGCATTCATATGTCGGTGCCGTGATCTGCCTCGCTGTGGGAGTGCTGCTCGTCAAGCCATTGCTGTTGACGGCAGGGCTGATCTGGTGTGCACACATTGGGTTCGATCGGGCACTGGGTTATGGGCTCAAGTATTCACAAGGCTTTGGCTTCACGCATTTGAAAGTGATTGGCCGAAAAATGGATACAGGAGCCAACTAGTGCGATAGGCTCAATGTCTATAGTTCTGTTTTGGCGGAATTAAATAGGCGTCGTAACGATGATGATTAAAAATTCGGTATGACGGAACTATTTGATTTTTCAATTCAAACTGCCATAATTCCGTCAAGGCGAAACAAATGGCGCGCACACTTCCCATTCCCAATGAACAGACTTCACCCTTGGTGCGCTCGCTGAGCGACTTGGGTGAATTGGTGCGCAACCAGCGTGCGCGCCATCGCATGCGGATTGACGATGCGGCTGCGCTGAGTCATGTGTCGGCCGATGTGTTGTCGCGGCTGGAGAACGGCAAACCCGTCACACTCGACAAACTGATGAACGTGCTCGACGGTCTGGGGCTGCGCATGGTGGTGGTGCCAGCGCGTGATGTGCCGCTTTTGGCGTCGGCGTTGGAGCCGGACAGCGCCCCGTAAGCGCCCTGGTGAGCCCTCCAATGGACGACTACGCTCTCGATGTTTACGCTGGTGCTCCGCATGTCGGAACCTTGCGTTTTGATCCACAGACCGATGGTTTTGCTTTTGCCTACGAGCCCGACTGGGTGCGTAGCACTACGGGTTTCCCGCTGTCGCCCCATTTGCCTTTGAGCGGCGCACCGGCCGCTTCTGGCGTGGTGAAGCGTTTTGTCGAAAACCTGTTGCCGGAGGGCTCGGCGTTGGATGTAGCCTCGCGCTACGCCAACATCATGAAGAACAATATCTTTGGGCTGATCCGCCACCTGGGGCGTGAAACGGCGGGCGCGCTGAGCTTTGTGCCCGCAGGTCAAAAGCCGCCAACCGCACCGACCGCTGAGCGTCGAGCCATTCCCTACGCGGAGCTAGAGCGCCGCATCCAGGAGCGGCTGCAGCAGCCGTTCACGGTGTGGGACGGCAAGGTGCGAATGTCGGTGGCGGGCTTTCAAGACAAGCTGCTGGTGTTCGTCGAAGGTGGCGAACTGTTTCTGGCCAATGGCGCTTTGGCGTCCACCCATATCCTGAAGCCCGAGCCGCTGAGCACGAGCATGCCTTGCATGGTGGCCAACGAACACTTCTGCATGCAACTGACCAACCGTATCAGCCAAGTGCGATTTGGCGAACCGCATGCAGCCGAGGTGCAGATCCTGCGGGTGCCGTCGCCGGTGCTGTTGGTCAAACGTTTTGACCGCCATTGGCTCGGCGCATCCAGCATCGAAGGCGAACATGTAGAACGTTTTCACATCATCGATGGTTGCCAGGCGCTGGACATGTCCGTGCAGGCCAAGTACGAGCGCAACATGGGCAGCGGCGAAGATGTGCAGCACATTCGTGATGGGGTCAGCTTCGAAAAACTGATGGCCGTGCGCCCTTTGCTGGAAGAGCCGGCGGTGGGCATGCAACGGCTGGTGCTGTGGGCCTTCACCACGCTGCTCTTGGGCAATAGCGACGCCCATGGCAAAAACATCTCGTTCTACTGCCGCCGAGGCGGCTTGGCGGTGGCTGAGTTGTATGACTTAGTGAGTGTGGTGCAGTACGAGAACGTGCACCACGATTTGGCCATGGCGTTTGGCGATGCGTTCAAGCTGAGTGAGGTGCTTGCTTTTTCACTGGCCGATTTTTGCGAGCGTGCCGGCATTCCACGCCCCTACTTTGCACGCGAGATCAAACGCCTGTGCGACATTGCGCGCGCGCAAGCCCCGCAACAAGCGCAAGATGCTGTGTACCAAGACGACGAACGTGGCTTTGTGCAAGGCATCGCTGATTTTGTGGTGAAGCGCGCGAGTGCGTTGCATGCCATGGCTGGCGATGTGCCGATGTTTCGCAAACACCATTTCTAACTTCACTCCAAGCGATACAGCGGCAACGCCCCAATCCGCTCTTCAATCACCGCACGCAGCCGTTGCGCTGCAGGCCCGTCCACGCTGCCGAAGCGGCGCGCGAAGTCGGCTTGTTGCATGTCTTCGGGCAGGTCGTCTACCGGCGGCAGCAAGACGGCCGGGCCTTGCGCCATCAGTTGCTGCATGCGGCGGGCGCCAGCCAAGGTGTCGGTGGCCTGTTCGCCCAGGCGGGTGCCAGCGCGATCGGCGGCGAGGTCGTTGAACGAGAAGCCGCTGCCGCCGCGTGAGTCGTTGATTTCTTTGTATAGGCCCACGGCGTCGGCCAATGGGGTTCCGGCCACGGCCGCCAGGGCGGCAGATACGGTGAAGTGCTGGGCGCTGTCGCCGCGTCCGTTCAGGGTGATGGTGCGTGGACTTGGTTGCACCAGCGGTTCATTGGCGGGCAGCAAGGCGCTGAGCGCTTCGCCGTTGACGGCCATCGCCAGGGCGATGAGGGCGGCGCGGTTCTCTGCGATGGCTTGGACGTCGTCGCTGCTGCGCACGGCGGCATAGGCCAGCAAGGGCGGCAGCAGAGTGTCGAGCGTAGTCAAAGATTTTGCTGAGGATGTGGCCAACCACTCACCATAGGCCTTGACGCGGGCCTGGTCTTCGGCAAACCAGCGGGTGGTGCCCATGGCGTCGGGTGGCAAGCCTTGCCAGGTGTAGGCCACCTGCAGCGTTGTGGGGCTGGCTTGCACTTGCGTGATGCTGTCGAGCAGGGCGCTGAGGGTGCGCGAGTTGTCGCGTAACTGCTCTACCGCGAACGCCAGCAGCGCGTTGGCGATGAACGATGGCACAGGCAAGCGACCCACTTGCAGTCGGGTGATGGACGCGTTGGCCTGTTCCAACTGCCATTCCATTTGCAGATTGAGGTAGGCGTTTTGCGCGCCAAAGGGCAGCGGAGGGAGCATCGTGGACGAGGTCCACGATGCGCCGCCGGAGTGCAATGTCAAGTGAGAGCTGGTGCGGCCAAAGCGTTGCGCCAGGTAACGTGCGGCCAAGTCGAGGTCGGCTTGCGAGACGGCAATTTCGCCCGGGCTACCCACGCGCAACCGGCGCGGGTCGTTGGCGTTGAACAGCGCCACGGCGCGCTCGATGTGCTCGGGCGTGAAGGCCACCGCTGGTGGCGCCACGCGTGGCTGTGTTTCGATGGCGAGGAATAGCGCTACAGCCCCGGCCAGCGCAGAAGCGATGAACGCGGCGCCGCAGAACGCCAGAACCCAGGCCCACCCGCGCCGCATGTCTTTTGGACGGTCAGCGTGCGGCAGCAGCCGTGGCCGGGGCGGTCGGCAGCGGCATCAACAACAGCGCCAGGTTTTCACCTTGCGCCACTTTGATGCCGTGCTCGCGCGCATACGCGGCGGCGGCTTCAGAGAAGGTGCCCAGCGTGAGGATCTGACAAGCGCTGACGTCTTGCTTTTGGCGCGCAGCCACCAGTTCGCGCAGGCCTTCGATGCCCACCGACGCGGCTTTCCAACGCTTGCCGCTGACAAGTGTGGTGGCACCGGCCTTGTGGATCGAGAAGTCGGCAGCCGTACCACTCAAACGCGTGACGGTGTAACCGTGGCGTTGAAAAGCCGATTCCACCGCGTTGGCAAAGTCGCGCCAGGGCATGGCGGCCAGGGCTTCCATGGTGTTGGCCACGCGGGTGGGGCTGGGTGCGCGCAATTGGCGCCAGGCGGCCATCACACCGATGACGATGAACGGCGCCGAGCCCATGGCGCCGAACTCGAAGTAGGGCGAGGGCAGCAACATGCGCGCGGCCACGATGAAGAACGCGGCCACGACAAAACTGATCCACCACGGCGAGCGCAGCAGAATGGCAAACAGCGAGCGTTCGGCCATTTTGAGTTTCATGCTTTGCTCCCTGCCTTAGTGGTCTTCGTGGTTTTAGCCGCCACCTTCTTGGCGGGCTTTTTATCGTTTTCGGTGATGTTGGCGTGGCGCATCAAGGTGCTCATGGCTTCGGTCAATTTGGTGTCGCGTTCGTCCATCAGGTCGCGCTGCGCTTCTTCAATGAAGGCGGTCCACAGGCGCTGGTAGTCGTCGTGGTTTTCGTGCGGCGCGTAGTCGTGGATGAAGGCGCGTGCGGGCTCAGCGTCAAAGCCGTTTTTACGCAGGCGGCGCACCAGGGTACCGGCGGCCGATTCGGTGAGGATGGTCTTGCGCGTCACGCCTGCGGTGATGCACAAGAACAGCGTGATCAACGAGCTGTCGTCGGTGTGACGCTGGGTGAGCTTGACCCATTGGTCGGACACGGCGCGGTCGAAGTTGCTGATGTCTTCGATGTCTTCGTCCGTCCAGTAGTAGCGGCCCATGAAGCCCACGGCTTGCTGGAACAGTTTACGTACCTTTACGCTGCTGTCCAGAATCTTCGGCAGGTCTTCCAGCGCCATGGTGCGGCCGAGGGCTTCGACCGTGGCGCGGTGCTCGGCGGGCAAGCCGGCGGGAATGCTCAGGCGCACGGTTTTGCCGGCGGCGTGTTGCTTGCGCAGCAGTTCCACAGCCGATTCAAACTGCGGCCAGTTGGGCATGTGCTGGCGCGCGGCGGCGTGCATCAACAGGCCGGTGCGGATCAACGCATCGGCGTCGGTCTGGGCGTCTTTCAACTCGCGGCGCGCCACGCCGAGCTTTTGCGCAAACCAGTAACCGGCTTCCATGCGCTCTTCAATGACCGTGCGCTCGGCCAGTGCCGCGCGGTAGTCGGCCAGGCTGCGCAGCGACCACTTGGCCAGCAGCGGAATGTGGTCGTCGGTGAACGTGCCGCTTTCCTGCATGCTGAGGTGGGTGTGGTCGGGCATGGTGATGAGCGCACGCAGCATGTCCGAGCCGCCTTTGGAGCGCGACAGCAGCGTGTGGTCGCGCAGCGAAATGGCGGCCTGGTTGATGTCGCCGTCGTGGGTTTCTTCGAGGAACAGGCTCACCATGTTGACGATGCGGGTGCGCGCCAACTCCAGGTCCGGTCGCAAAAACTCGGTGCCGAAGTAGCGCGCAATCTGCACCATGCCCTTGGCGGCCTCTTGGTGCATGGCTTCCAGGCGGGCGGGTGTGATGATGCCGGTCTGGATGCCGTGGCGCAGCGCTTTCTCGAAGTACTGGCTGTGGTCGAAAAGCGAGACCGCGTGCGCGGTGCTGGCGTTGTTTGCGGAGTCTGTCGTGGACATGGGCGCGGTGCGGTTCCTGGTCTGTTGGCGACTAAATTGCGGATTCTTCGTCCGAGTCGACGGCGCGTTTCTTCGTGCCTTCGCCCTTGCCGTGCGAGTCGCGGCTGTGGTCGTGGTCGGGGCCGAGTTCATCGTCCTCGCCTTCGTGTTCACCTTCTTGCTCAGCGTTGTAGGCCTTGAAGCGGGCGCGCAGAATGGTCAGAACTTCGATCAGGATGTCTGGGCACTCGGCGCGCAGCAGCCAGCTGAATTCCTGCCAGTCGTGGTCGATGATTTCGTCCAGGTCGACACGCGACTTGGTGTACACGGCGGCGATCATGTTGGCTTCAGACAGCAGCGAGCCATCGTCTTCCATGGTGTCGAAAGTGCCGGTGCGCACAAAGCTCTCCACACGCGTCCAGTGCTCCAGCAGGTAGTCGGCCAGGGCGTCGCAGCCGCCGTCGAGCTCGCCAATGGTGCGCAAGAACTCTACCGGGTCGTGATCCTCGCGGAAGATGACCGAGTTGATCATGCCGCGCAGGTGGGTGTGCGTCAGGTCTTTGTATTGCTTTTCAATGACCACGGCGCGCGCAAACTGCTGTGGGGTGACCAGCAGGTTGATCACCGACTCTTTGGAGCTGTCGTACTCGCGGATCACGGCCAGCAGGTCTTTGGCGGGGAACGTATCCAGCGCGGCGACCAGCGCCTGATCGCCTTCTTCGTCAGCCATGGCCACCAGGGCCGATTCGGCGCCCACGATGTCGCCGGCCAGGATCAGACTTTGGGCTTTGATAAGAGCGGGGTAGTGCATGCGTATCCCTTTCGATTTCGGAATTATTCTTTGCGGTCAAAACCTTGGTCGGACAGCCAATCCGCACCGGCTTCTTCCAGGTCGGGCTTGGCGGCGTCGCTGTCGTTCAGCTCGTCGTTGTCGCCGTCCGAGTCGGCGCCGTGGTCGCCGCCTTCTTCGATGTCGTCCTCGTCTTTTTCTTCCTCAGAAGCGCGTGCGGCGGCTTCAGGGTCGGCGCGGGTGTACAGATACTCCAGCACGGCGGCCACACACAGGAAGCGGTCGCCACCGTCTTCTTGCAACACGCGCGCAATCATGGGTTGCGCCCAGGCGACTGGCACGGCGACCTGGCTCACGGCTTTCCAGCCGGGCAGGGCGTCGGGTTGCAGCGTAGCGAACTGGTCCATCTTGGCGCTGGAGTTGAAGCGGAAACCCTGGTGGAAGGCCGCGGCCAGCATCTCGGGGCTGTCTTCCATCATCAGCACCAGAAAGTCGAGTTGGCTGCGTTTTTCGCGCAGGCGTTTTTCCAGGATGTTTTTGCCTTCGGAGTCGGAAACGAGGTCGTTGATTTCGGCGTCGTAGGCGTTGCTGTGGTCAGCGAAGTAGCGGGAGAGTCTCATTTCAGGACTTCTTTCATATAGTTTTGCCAGATCTCGTGGGCGGTGTCGATGGGGCTGTCGAGCAGGCCGCGGCGGCGGTTGTCGTCGTAGGTCTTGCGCTTGTCTTCGTCCGACAAAACGTCGTAGGCGCTTTGCACTTCGCGAAAGCGTTGGGCCGCGTCGGGCGAAGGGTTGCGGTCCGGGTGGGTCTGCGCGGCTTTTTGGCGAAAGGCTTTTTTGATGTCGGCAAGCGTCGCGTCGCTTGCCAGCCCCAGGGCCGCATAGTGGTCTTGCATGGTGTGTGTGGGTTGCTTCAGCTTTTGGCCGCCGAGGGCGTGCCAAACAGAGCAGCCATGAAGGCTGCTGGGTTGGAATCGCCACAAAAGGCGCAGTTCCGTGTAATTTTAACTGTTACCCCCATCTGCCCAGCGTTTGAGGGTTGAGCGGAGGGTTATGCATCAAATTGGCTGTTCACGCTACATGGAAAAGCGTGGGCAGCTACCTATTTGGTAGCGTTTGCGCAGATTTCAAGGAATACGCGTGCCGTCGTCTTCCGCCACCTGCAGCACCAGCTTGCCGAAGTTTTCGCCGGTGAACAGTTTGGTGAGGGCGGTGGGGAAGGTGGTCAGCCCGCGCTCCACGTGTTCGCGGCTCTTGATACGGCCGGTACGCAGGTGGCCCGCGAGTTCGGCCACGGCGATGGGGTAACGCTCGGCGTAGTCGAACACCACAATGCCTTCCATGCGCGCGCGGTTCACCAGCAGGCTGAGGTAGTTTTTCGGGCCTTGCACCGGCTCGGTGTTGTTGTATTGGCTGACCGCGCCGCAGATGATGACGCGCGCCTTGCGTGCCAGGCGGGCCAGCACGTCGTCCAGAATGTCGCCGCCCACATTGTCGAAGTACACGTCCACGCCTTTGCCGGCGTAGAGCTTCAGCCCGTCGCGGATGGCGCTGGGGCCGGCTTTGTAGTCGATGCAGCCGTCATAGCCCAATTCTTTGGTGACGAAGTCGCACTTGGCTTTGCCGCCGGCAATGCCGATCACGCGGCAGCCTTTGATTTTGGCCAACTGCCCTACGGTTTGGCCCACGGCACCGGCGGCGCCCGAGATCACCACAGTTTCACCCGGCTTGGGTTGGCCCACGTCCAGCAGGCCAAAGTAGCCGGTCATGCCCGGCATGCCGAGCACGTTGAGCCACTGGTTCAGCGTGCCGTGTTTCAGGTCGATGTGGGTGGGCGTGCCAGCTTTGATCGCCGACTCGGGAATGCTGGCGAACTCCTGCACACCCAGGGCGCCCGAGACGTGGTCGCCTACCGCGAAGCGCGGGTTTTGCGAGGCGATGACCCGGCCCACGCCGCCAGCGCGCATCACGTCGCCGATTTCGACTGGGGCGATGTAGCTCTTGCCCTCGTTCATCCAGCCGCGCATGGCGGGGTCGAGCGAAAGTGACAGGTTTTGCACCACGATGCCGCCGGGCTCGGGCGGCTGCACGGGCTCGGTCGTGTGCTGCCAGTTGCTGGCGTTGGGTTTGCCCACGGGGCGGGAGGCCAGGCGGATCTGGCGGTTGGAGAGCTGGGCGAGGTCAATCATAAAAGGCTCCTGAGCCTGGCTCGGATAAATTTGGGCCCACTCTTGGGTGGGCAATGGGGGCGACCACGGCATGGCCTGAAAGGTCGGCTTGAATGTCAGACTCAAGGCCAAACTCAAGGCGAAAAAGCCATTGTTCAGTTTATGAAATTGTTTCGGTTTGGGCAAACCGGATGTGGCCTGCAGCCACTGATTTTGTAGGACCACAACGGCTTGTCATCGTGCCGTCGTCACACGCTGCTTGAATTGGGGTACGCTGTGCCGCTGTTGGTTTTAGAGGCCAAAGCGTTATGAGCCAAAACAGCACCTTGTCACTGGTGGACGTGCGTCCCGCAGTGTTGACCCGCATGCCATGTCCCTTGGCGCAGCAGTATGTGGAGGTGCGGGCGCACAGCCTGGCGCTGGCGCAGCCGCTGTCGGCCGAAGACCAGTGTGTGCAGTCGATGCCTGATACCAGCCCGACCAAATGGCACTTGGCGCACACCACCTGGTTTTTTGAAACCCTGGTACTGCGCCCGCACGTGCCGCAGTACGCGGTATTCAACGAGCAGTTTTTCTACCTGTTCAATTCATATTACGAAGCCCTGGGGCCGCGCCACCCACGGCCCATGCGTGGCCTGTTGACACGGCCATCGCTCGACGATGTTTTGGCGTACCGCGCCCATGTCGATGCCGCGCTGCTGTCGTGGCTGGCCAGTGCCGCGCCGTCCGACATTGCTGCGGTGGAGGCCACGCTGACGCTGGGCCTGCACCACGAGCAGCAGCACCAGGAACTGCTGCTGACCGACATCTTGCACGCGTTCTCATGCAACCCGTTACTGCCCGCGTACGCCGAGTCTCCCACGCGCGAAGCGCCCCGGCTGCGCTTGGCGGATGTGTCTCAGTCGAACGGTTGGCTGGCACAGGACGAGCGCATCGTGGAGGTAGGGCACGCGGCGGAGCCGGGCGCCGGTTTCGCGTTCGACAACGAAACCCCACGTCACCGCCGCCTGCTGCCCGCCTATGAGATCGCCACGCACCTCGTGACCTGTGGCGACTATGCGGCCTTCGTGGCCGATGGCGGCTACCAGCGGCCGGAACTTTGGCTGTCGGACGGCTGGGCCGAAGTGCAGCGCCAAGGCTGGCGGTGCCCTGCCTATTGGTTGGCCGAAGGCGACGTGCGTGCCACTACGGGTGGGTCGGGCTGGCATGTGTTCGGCCTGCATGGCGTGCTGCCGCTCGATCCAGGCGAGCCGGTCAGCCAGTTGAGCTTTTTTGAAGCTGCGGCGTACGCCGAATGGGCCGGTGCGCGCCTGCCCACCGAGTTCGAATGGGAGGCTGCGGTGGATGACCTGGCCATGCAGCAGATGCTGGGCGTGGTCTGGCAGTGGACGCGTTCGTCTTACGACCCGTACCCGGGCTTTCGGCCCATGGCCGGGGCGGCCAGCGAATACAACGGCAAGTTCATGGTGGGCCAACTGGTGCTGCGTGGCAGCAGCCTGGCCACACCGCCGGGCCATGCGCGCGGCACTTACCGCAACTTCTTCCCGCCGGCGGCGCGCTGGCAGTTTTCAGGTCTTCGACTGGCGAGGGACGTATGAAGATGTTCTCCAAGCAACTGCAAAGCGCCTACCGTGCGCTGCCAAACATGCCCTTAGCCATGCCATCGGTGCCGCAATCGGCCGCATGGGCCGAATCGGAGTTTGCCCACGACTTGGTGGCTGGGCTGTCGGCCCAGCCGCGCAGCATCTCGCCCAAATATTTCTACGACGCGCAAGGCTCCGCGCTGTTCGACCAGATCTGTGAATTGCCCGAGTACTACCCCACACGCACCGAGCTGCACATTCTGCAAACCCATGCGCCAGAAATGGCCGAATGCATTGGCCCGCATGCCGAGTTGGTGGAGTTTGGCGCGGGCTCGCTGCGCAAAGTGCGTTTGCTGCTGGATGCGATGGACCACCCCGCGCGCTACCTGCCGATCGATATTTCGGGTGAACACCTGCTGCAGTCGGCCGAAGGACTACGCCAGGCGTATGCCGGGCTCGACGTGTTTCCGGTGGTGGCCGACTACACGCGCGACCTGATTTTGCCGCACCCGGTGGCTGGGGCAGGGCGGCGCGTGGGCTTCTTTCCGGGTTCGACCATTGGCAATTTCACGCCCGCGCAGGCACTGCATTTTCTGCGCATGGCCGCGCGCGTGTTGCGCGGCGGTGGGCTGTTGCTGGGGGCCGATCTGGTCAAAGACCCGGCGCAATTGCATGCCGCCTACAACGATGCGCAGGGTGTGACGGCGGCCTTCAATCTCAACCTTTTGGCGCGCGCCAACCGTGAGTTGGGTGCCAACTTTGATGTCGCCTCGTTCGCGCACAGCGCCTTCTACAATGCGCCTGAACATCGCATCGAGATGCACTTGGTGAGCCGCTGCAGCCAGCGCATCAACCTGTGCGGCCAGGTGTTCGACTTTGCAGAAGGTGACAGCCTGCACACCGAAAACTCGCATAAGTTCACCATCGACAGCTTGCGGCTCCTGGCCACGGCTGCCGGGTTTACGCCCGGGCCGGTGTGGACCGACCCGGACCATCTTTTCAGCTTGCACTGGTTGCAAGCCCCAGTTTGAAAGAAGACACCTATGAAAGCCATTTGGAACGGCGCCGTGATCGCCGAAAGCGATGACCTGACGGTGGTCGAGGGCAACCAATATTTCCCGCTGTCGTCGCTCAACCGCGACTACGTGACCTTCAGCAACCACAAGACCACCTGCCCTTGGAAGGGCCAGGCGAGCTACTTCTCGCTGCTGGTCAACGGTGAAATGAACGCCGATGCGGCCTGGTATTACGCCGAGCCGAAAAGCGGCGCCGAAGCCGTGGCCGACCGCGTGGCGTTCTGGAAGGGTGTGCAGATCGTCGCTTAGTGGGGCTTGGTGTGCGGCTTGACCCCAATCAAGCCGGGTCGCAAAAATCGCACTACGATGTGGGGGTCATGAGCACCCCCATTCTTTTCCCCTCGTTTGCGCCTCCTGCCCAGGTGGTGCCCATCCTGCGTCAGCAGGGTTATGCGGTGTTGAGCCCGAGCGGCGTGAGCCAGCTCACCGGCTGCAAGCTGGAGGCACTGTCTGCCTTGAACGCCAGTTGGCACGACCTGCCGCCCGACGCCTATTTAAAAGACGGCGGTCGTTACCGCCGGCGCCGCCACTCGTGTTTTGTGGTGCAGGGCGATGCGCTCACTCAGGTGCCGCACCGCCCGCACTGGCAGCCGTTGGCCTATAACGCGCTGCACGGCGGCATGGAGCGTTGGTTCGAGCCGATGCTGGCTTCTGATGTGCAGGCACCCGCGTGGTCGCAACTGCTGCTGTCGCTGGGGCACGTCTGCAGCGCGTTGAAAGGCACGGGGGGTACGGAGGGCTCGGAGGGCTCGGAGGGCTCCGCCCCGGCCACGCCTTGGTACGTTGAAGCGCACCAGTTCCGCATCGACACCACCGACGGCATTGGCCGCCCCACGCCTGAAGGCGCGCACCGTGACGGAGTGGACTTTGTGGCCGTGCTGCTGGTCGACCGTGTGGGCATCAAAGGCGGCGAAACGCGTGTGTTTGAAGCCAATGGCCCGCAAGGTCAGCGCTTCACGCTCACCGACTCGTGGTCGATGCTGCTGCTGGACGACGAACGCGTGATCCACGAATCCACGCCCATCCAGCCGGTGGCGGAGGGCGGTTACCGCGACACGCTGGTGCTGACGTTCCGCTCGCAGGCTTTCCAAAGCAGTTGATCGGCTGGGGACGAGGGTGTAGAGAAATCATAGGCAGGGTTTGGTCCTACACCCGCTGTCGGCAGGTGTCCTTATAGTCAAAAAACAAGGCCGGTTCATCGTGAGCCAGCCCGTGACGTAAGGAGGCTGTGATGTTCCAAAACATTCTCGTTCCCGTGGATGGTTCGCCCACCGCATTGGTGGCCGTAGATAAAGCCATTGGCTTGGCCAAGGCCTTTGGCAGCTCCATCACTTTGGCGCATGTGATCGACCCCTATCCCTACATCGGTGTCGGAGCTGACTACGCCCTGGGGCAAAACGAATACATGGCCGCTGCCACGGCGGGGGCCAATCTGGCTCTGGAAAACGCAGAAGCGCCGATACTGGCTGCCGGTCTACCTTGCCAGCGCCGCGTGGTAGACGGCCACGTGGTGGAAGACGGCATTTTGAGCATGGTGAGCGATCTGCACATTGACTTGGTGGTGATGGGCTCGCACGGCCGCCATGGCATTGAAAAGCTGCTGCTCGGCAGCGTGACACAACGCGTGCTGTCGCATATCAGCGTGCCGGTGTTGGTGGTGCGCGGGTAGGGCATCCGGACCCTCCCGCAGGCTGCCTTCAACGCAACGCATTCTTCAAAGCGTGTGATCTGTGGGCTCAGGCACTTCGATGCATGGTTCACATGCGTCTGAAGGTGTCTTGTCGTTCTTCAAATTTCCCCAGCCAGCGCCATGCACCCTCTCGGGGGGGCGTGAGTGCTGCGCGTCCTGACGCTTCTTATTTTCTCTTGACCTGAGAGCACATTCTTCAGACGTTGAACGTTGCATTCGTTCGACGCTGGCGGCTGGGGACGTTTGAAATTGTCACGGCCGCTGCTGCTTTTGACAGGGTGGCCCAATCTGTGTTCCTTAAACCCATATCAACGTCTATGGGGCGTGAATGGTGTAGGCGCGGCAGCATTCGCGCATTTTTCACGCTTTAAATTTCCGAAGAAAGATTTCATTCGATCTTTTTGGTTTCGAGTCTTGGAGAAATGCGAGCGCTTTTTGAAAATTGCCTATGGAGCGGCGTAACTCGAAAAACGAATTGCATGCATATGAGTGCCCATTTGTTATTTCTTATTACGGATTGCTTATTGCGGCCGCATATATTGGATTCGCCAGATTTTGAATGTGAATGAAATGGCATTCATTTGATGGATTCAAACTTTGCCAAACTGCCACGGAGTTATCGCATGCAAGCAATCAAAAGAATCGCCATGGGTGGGGCGCTATTCGTTGGCGCCTTGGAGATAGCTCTGGCTGCCCCTTGTGGCAACGATGTCGGCATCACATGTGCTGCGCCTGGAGCTGATGTGTTTTCACCGTGGGGGTTGGCTTTGGTGGGCGCCATGGTGGCCGTGCGTTTTTTTAAAAAGTAAGTCTTTTATTGCTACGCGCGGGTCGTTTCTCCGGTTCGTCTTTGAATCAAGCCTCTTGGGGACTGTGTCTGCACTGGCGCGGCCCTCAGATGTTTGCTTTGCCGTGCCTTATTTGACCGCAATATCCATTCTTCAAGGTAAATAAAAATGAGTACACCGTTTTTTAATTTCACTATCTCTTATCCCGGTAATTTGTTGGAGCATAGTTTTCTGGATCTCACGGTCACCAACAGCAGCATTTTTCCGCCTGGCACCGTGCTGGATGGCTGGTGCTTGGACAAGAGCATCGACGTCAGCCCCGGCAGCACGTACACAGGTTACGTGTACTCGGCCTACGAGCCGCCGTCGATCAGCAGTATCCTGCCGCGCATTGCTGGTTACGTGGACCATCTGGACAGCGTCAATTGGCTGTTGAACTACTACACCGACACCAATCCGCAATACAACTGGGGCGAGGTGCAGGCCGCTATCTGGACCCTGATGGGGCAGGACTACAAGACCGAGCTGAACTACATCCAGGATGGTGGCGCGGTGCTCGATGCCGATGTGAACAGCCTGGTGTCCCTCGCGCTGGCCAAGGACGGCTACCACCCGGGTTTGGGTGAATCGATTGCCATGATCGTCGACACTGTGGACGCCAATGGCAGCCATGGCCAGCCGCTCTTGGTCGAAGTCAAAGCTGCCGCCTTGGGCGACCGCGTATGGAACGACGCCGATGCCGACGGCCTGCAAGACAGCGGCGAACTAGGCATTGCCGGCGCCAAGGTGGAACTGGTGCGTGACGTCAACGGCAACGGTGCCATCGAGGCCAACGAAGTGCTCAGCACCACCACCACTGATGCCAACGGCAACTACCGCTTCACCGGCTTGATGCCCGGCCTGCAGTACCAGGTGCGCTTCACCCAGCCCACCGGGTTTGATGGCATCAGCCCACGCAAAGTCGATGGCTCCAGTACCTCTGGCACCAACAGCGATGGTCTCTTGTCCGACGTGGTGGTGCTCAAGGCCGGTGAGTACAACCAGACCATTGACGCCGGCTTCCACAAGAAGACCGTGGTGCCGCCCACAACCGTCAGCCTGGGCGACCGTGTGTGGCTCGACACCAATGGCAACGGCCAGCAAGATGCCGGTGAAGTCGGTGTGGCAGGCGTCACTGTCAAACTCATCAACGCGGCAGGCACTGTGCTGGCGACGCAAACCACCGACGCCAACGGCAACTACCTGTTCAGCCAACTGGCCCCTGGCCAATATGGTGTGGAAGTCACCAAGCCAACGGGCTACAGCTTCACCACCGCCAACGTCGGCGCCGATGCCACCGACAGCGACGTCAACGCCATCACGGGCCGAACCAGTCTGTACACCTTGGCCGCTGGAGAAACCAACCTCACCGTGGACGCCGGTTTGAAAGCCAACACCGTGCCACCGGTAAACACCGCTGCTCTCGGTGACAGGGTCTGGTACGACGCCAACGGTAACGGCCAGCAAGACAGCGGCGAAGCTGGTGTGGCGGGCGTGAGTGTCAACCTGCTCAACGCCGCTGGCACGGTGCTGGCGACGCAAACGACCGATGCCAACGGCAACTACCTGTTCAGCAACCTGGCCGCTGGCCAATACGCGGTCGAGTTCGTCAAGCCCAATGGCTATAACCTGACCACGCAAAACAGCGGTGCCGACGCCACCGACAGCGATGCCGATACCAGCACCGGCCGCACCGCTCTCTACACCCTGGGAGCCGGAGAAAAAAATCTGACGGTGGATGCCGGCCTGTTCCAGCTTGCAGCCCTGGGTGACCGTGTCTGGTTCGACACCAATCTCAACGGCGTGCAAGACGCGGGCGAGTTGGGCAAGGCCGGTGTGCAACTCCAACTCTACAAGGTCGGTGCTGACGGTCTGGCGGGTACGGCCGACGACGTGTACGTGGCAGGCACTTCGACCGACGCCAACGGCAACTATCTCTTCACCGGACTGACGGCCGACCGTTACACCGTCAGGGTGACCGGCGTGGGCCTGAATGCAGCCACCGAGCAATTCACGATTGCGAACGCAGGTGGCAACGATGCGACCGATTCCGACCTGACCAAAATCGGTACCAATGGTGTGAGCGGCTATACCGACGTGGTCAACATCGCGTTGGGCGATGAAAACCGCACGGTCGATATCGGTATCACGCCCCTGCTGGGCAGCATTGGCGACACCGTCTGGTTTGACACCAACCGCAACGGCTATCAGGACGAGGCTGGCACGGGCGTGGCCGGCGTCACGGTCAAACTGTTGGGGGCTGGTGCCGACAAAGTGTTTGGCACCGCTGACGACACGGTGCTGGCCACCACCACCACTGATGCCAACGGCAAGTACTTGTTCACGCGCCTGGACAAGGGCGACTACCAGGTCGAGTTTGGCAACCCGGGTGTAGGTAACACCTATACCGTGCAGGACTACGGCAACAACGGCTATGACACGCTGGACAGCGATGCCAACCCGGCCACTGGCCGTACCGGTACTGTGAGCCTGGCGCTTGGGCAAAACCGTACCGACGTGGATGCCGGCATTGTCGACAAACTCGGAGCCTTGGGCGACCGTGTCTGGATCGACACCAACCGCAACGGTGTGCAAGACGCGGGTGAATTGGGCAAGGCCGGTGTCACCATCAATTTGTTTAACGTGGGGGCTGACGGTATCGCGGGAACGGGCGACGATGTCTATCTGGCCCAGAAAGTAACCGATGCCAACGGCAACTACTTGTTTACCGATCTGAAGGCTGGCAACTACGCGATCAAGGTTTACAACGGCTACGGCCTGAATGCCGCCACGGAGCAAGCCACGATACCCAACGCGGGTGGAAATGACGCAACCGACTCTGATCTGAGCAAACTCGATGCAGACGGCGTGGGTGGCTACTCCGACGTGGTCGCTTTGGCCAAGGGCCAGACCAACCTGACGGTGGACGTCGGCATTGTTGAAAAACTTGGCAGCATTGGCGACACCGTGTGGTTTGACACCAACCGCAACGGCTACCAGGACGAAACCGGTACCGGTGTGGCTGGTATCAATGTCAAGCTCTATGGCGCTGGCGCCGACAAGTTGTTTGGCACGGCAGATGATGTTGTGCTCGCCACCACCAACACCGATGCCAACGGCAAGTACCTGTTCTCCAACCTGCAAAAGGGCGACTACCAAGTCGAGTTTGGCAACCCCGGCGCGGGCAACGAATACACGGTGCAAGACTATGGCAACAACGGTTATGACGCAGCAGACAGCGACGCAAACCGTTTGACCGGCCGTACAGGCACCATTACCTTGGCGGTGGCACAAAACCGCACCGACGTGGATGCAGGCATCGTCGACAAACTGGGTTCTTTGGGCGACCGCGTCTGGATCGATACCAATCGCAACGGCGTGCAAGACGCGGGTGAAGTGGGCAAGGCCGGCGTGCAATTGCAGCTCTATAAAGCCGGTGCCGACAACCTGGCCGGCACCGCCGATGACGTCTATGTGGGGGTGACCACAACCGATGCCAACGGCAACTACTTGTTCACCAACCTGGCCGCGGGCAACTACACCGTCAAGGTTACGGGTGCGGGCTTGAACGCCACTACAGATGCTTTCACGACCGCGAATGTGGGGGACAACGATGGGGCCGACTCCGACCTGAGCCAGCCCCTGGCCAATGGCATCAGCGGCTACACCGATGTGGTGGCGCTGGGCAAAGGTCAGACCAATTTGACTGTGGACATTGGCATCGTCCAAAAACCGGCAAGCTTGGGCGATCATGTCTGGCTGGATTCCAACAAGAATGGCCAGCAAGATACCGGTGAGCGCGGTGTGGCCGGCGTGTCGGTCGCATTGATTGGCGCCGGTGCCGACAACGTGTTTGGTACCAACGACGACATCGTGTTGAGCACGCAAACAACGGACGCCAACGGCAACTATCTTTTCGCCAATCTGAACCCTGGCCAGTACCAAGTGCAATTCACCCCGCCTGGCGATTTGCAGTTCACCAAAGCCAACATCGGAGCCGATGCCACAGACTCGGATGCGAATCAGACCACGGGGCGATCGCATGTGGTGACGCTGGTTGCAGGGCAGTCCGACCTGACGGTGGATGCCGGTTTGCAAACACCAGACCCGACACGGCCAGATGTTGTCGACGTATGTGAAGACCGGACGGCGACGTTCAATGTGTTATCCAACGACAACCCGGGTTTGAAGCTCATCAGCGTGACGCACGAAACTGCTGCGCTGGACTCAACGTTCCAAAGCAAGGCTGGCGCGATCTCGTTCACGGCCGATGGACAGGTCACCTACAAGACCATGACCAATTACTACGGCTTCGACAAGCTGATCTACACGGTGGAAGATGCGGCAGGTAACCGCTCAACACAGACTGTAGACGTGACGGTCAAGGCTGTTTCGGACGCACCGACTGCGGTTGGCGGCGCCAGCTACCACCCTGGTGGCTGGGAGAAGACCTACAACGCTGGCGGTGTTACGCATTGGGTGCATGGCTACACGCTAAGTGACTTTGGTACGTTCAGCGACGCGGCAGACCAACTACAACAGTTCGGCACCTACAACAGTGGCGTTGCCAATGATGTAGATACCTTGCAATCTGTGGTGGTCACCTGATTGAAGGGCGCCAATGCGGGCTCAGCCGACATTGTCTACAACGGACAAGTGCTGGATTTCAGCCAAGGCCAGACCTATGAAATCTCGGTGGCTGATATCCAGGCGGGCAAGCTGGATTTGGATTTCCGAGTGGCCTTCGTGAGTTATCAACTCGGCTGGCAGTTCAAAGACAGCGGCGATGTGGTCAACAACGCCTGTTACGACGGCACGGTGATCTCCAACCCAGGTACCACGACCATCAGCACGCCGATTGCACTCGACCTGAACGGCGACGGCAAGATCGGTGTGACCGGTGCGACGTCGTCCTACCAAAAAGATGCGCATGCCGCGTTGGGCCACACCGTGCAGTTCGACATGAACGGCGACGGCGCCAAAGAAACCACCGAATGGTTCAACGGCTCCGGCGACGGCATCTTGATCGACAACCGCGACGGCCATGCCGCGACCAACATGAGTGGCCTGCGTTTGTTTGGCGACCAAGGCGGTGCGTTTGGCAACGGCTACTACAAGCTGCAAACCTTTGACACCAACCACGACGGTAAGCTGTCGGGCAAGGAGTTGAGCGGCATCGAACTGTGGGTCGACAACGGCGACGCGGTGGTGCAGGACGGTGAAATCCAGACCCTGGCTCAACACGGTATTAACGCCATTGGCACAGAACTGTCGATGACGTTCGACGCTGAAGGCAAGCTGCACATCCAGTCCACCGCCACGCGTACCGATGGCAGCACGCTGCTGAGCGAAGACGTGTTCTTTGCTGGCACAGCGAACACGGCGCCAAGCCTGGCTGAAATTGTGGGTGACGACGCCTCGCTGGACACCGTGTTGGGTGCTGCTGCCCCCGCCGCCCCTGACGTGTTTACCCAGTGCTTCTCGCCAGACACCACCGTCATGGCCGAGGTGTTGCGCAAGATGGTGTCGGCGCATGCTGCCGTGGAGACGGCCGCAGCGTGATTTGTTTTTGAAAGTGGCGTTTCGAAAGAAACGTCTTCAGAGGCCCGCGCCGCGCGCGGTGCCTCTTTTTTTATGCGCGCTCGAAAATCGCGGCAATACCCTGGCCGCCACCAATACACATGGTGACCAGTGCGTAGCGGCCGCCGATGCGGTGCAGTTCGTGGATGGCCTTGACGGTGATGACGGCACCGGTGGCTCCGATCGGGTGGCCCAGCGAAATGCCTGAGCCGTTGGGGTTGACCTTGGTCGGGTCGAGCCCCAGGTCGCGCGTCACGGCGCAGGCCTGTGCGGCGAAGGCTTCGTTGGCTTCGATCACATCGAGATCGTTTACCGTCAGGCCAGCCAGCTTCAAGGCCTTCTGGCTGGCGGGCACGGGGCCGATGCCCATGTATTTCGGGTCTACGCCGGCGTGCGCGTAAGCCACCAAACGTGCCAAAGGCTTGAGGCCGCGTTTTTCGGCGACCGACTTTTCCATCAGTACCACAGCGGCGGCGGCGTCGTTGATGCCGGAGGCATTGCCCGCGGTCACCGTACCGTTTTCCTTGGCGAACACCGGCTTCAGTTTGGCCATGTCTTCGATCTTGGCATCCGCACGGAAGTGTTCGTCGGTGGTGTAGGCCACTTCGCCCTTTTTGCTCTTCAGCATGACCGGCACGATCTGGTCTTTGAAGTAACCGGCCAGCGTGGCACGCTCGGCACGGTTATGGCTTTCCACGGCCAGGCGGTCTTGGTCTTCGCGGGTGATGCCCCATTTGGCGGCGATGTTCTCTGCCGTCACGCCCATGTGGATGGTATGGAAGGGGTCATGCAAGGCGCCCATCATCATGTCGACCATTTTGGCGTCGCCCATGCGTGCGCCCCAGCGTGTGTTGAGCGAAGCGTAGGGCGCGCGGCTCATGTTTTCGGCGCCGCCGCCGATGGCGATGTCAGCGTCACCCAGCAAAATGGTCTGTGCGGCCGACACCACGGCCTGCAGGCCCGAGCCACACAAACGGTTGACGTTGTAGGCCGGGGTTTCCTGGCTGCAGCCGCCGTTGATGGCCGCTACACGCGAGAGGTACATGTCCTTGGGTTCGGTGTTGACCACATGGCCAAACACCACGTGGCCGACTTCGGCGCCATCGACGGCTGCGCGCTCCAAGGCGCTACGCACCACGGTCGAGGCCAGCTCGGTGGGCGGGACATCCTTGAGGCTGCCACCAAAGGTTCCGATGGCGGTGCGTACACCACTTACAACTACGACTTCGCGTCCCATATTGGCTCCTGAAAATTTTGCTTGAATCGGCGCATACTGCGCTTGGCAGCATTCTGCTCCACGTCGAACTGAGACAGATTAACCAAGGAGACAAAGATGGAACTGTTGAACCACGATCTCGCGCACGAGTTTCCGCAAATGGTGGGGAAGATGCGCAGTTTGAAAATTTCGAGTGCGCGTTTTCTGCACCTGTTCAACGACTATGACGAGGTCAACCACGCGATTGCGCAGTTGGAGCAGGATGGCATTCCGGTAAGTGACGAGCGTTTTGAAGACATGAAGAAGCGCCGTCTGAAGATCAAGGATGACATCTATCAGATGTTGCTCGCCAACTAGCCTAACGAAGCCACGAGCCGCCCGTTTAGCAAGGCCGCACACCTCTGACTCGACACGCCACTGTCACAAAATAGACATGTTGAGCCGCTACTCTCGGCAGGATTAGACCTGCAGGAGTAGCGTGTGGACATTTCGGCGAACGGGGCGGATAGATTCGATGGGGCGAATAGCATGGACGCCGCAAACGGTGCGCTGGTGGAGCGCCTGCACCGTGACTTGATTGACAGTTACGACGAAGAGCTGGAGTTGGCTCTGGAGGACCGTTCATGGTCCGAGTCAGAAGATGGCTCGGATGTGATCAGCAGCGCCATGGATGGCCAGGACGACAAGGCTGCGCGCCGGCGTTACTTCCAGGAACTGTTCCGCTTGCAAGCAGAGCTGGTGAAGTTGCAGGACTGGGTGGTTTCCAGCGGCCACAAGGTCGTGATTTTGTTCGAGGGCCGTGACGCTGCGGGCAAGGGCGGGGTGATCAAGCGCATCACGCAGCGCCTCAACCCCCGTGTATGCCGCGTGGCCGCGTTACCCGCGCCCAATGACCGCGAGCGCACGCAGTGGTACTTTCAGCGCTACGTGGCGCATTTGCCGGCCGCTGGCGAAATGGTGTTGTTTGACCGCAGTTGGTACAACCGTGCCGGTGTGGAGCGTGTGATGGGATTCTGTACCGACGCGCAGTACGAAGAGTTCTTCCGCTCGGTGCCGGAGTTCGAACGCATGTTGGTGCGTTCGGGTATTCAACTCATCAAATATTGGTTCTCGATTTCGGACGAAGAGCAACATCTGCGCTTCTTGGGCCGTATCCATGATCCGCTGAAGCAGTGGAAGCTGAGCCCCATGGATTTGGAGTCCCGTCGCCGTTGGGAAGACTACACAAAGGCCAAAGAAATCATGCTAGAGCGCACGCATATTTCAGAGGCGCCATGGCACGTGGTGCAGGCTGACGACAAGAAAAAAGCGCGTCTGAATTGCATCCACCATCTGCTCAACCAGATGCCTTACCAAGAGGTGGCGCACCCACCCATCGTGTTGCCCGAACGCGTGCGCAACGATGACTACATCCGCCACCCCGTGCCACCCGAGTTGATGGTGCCGCAGGTGTATTGAGTGACTTGGGGCTTCGCCGGTTGGCGGAGATGAAAACAAAAAAAGGGGCATGGCCCCTTTTTTGTTTTTGTGCGTTTAGAAACGCTCAGTCGCGCACGTCGGCCACCGGATTGCTGCCGAAGTCGGGGCGCGCCAGATACGCCAGCACCTGCTTGGCGGCTTCAGCCGGGGTAGAGAGTTTGTCGCCACTTTTCAACCCGGCGAAATTGGCTTGGTCGGGGAAGTCTTTGGCACTTGCGCCGCGCAACGCCGCTTGCATATCGGTGTCGATGACACCGGGTGCGAGCGAGCAGACTTTGGCGCCATGGGGCTTGAGCGATTCATCCAGTGCCAGGCAGCGGGTGAAGTGGTCCAGCCCGGCTTTGGCGGCGCAATAGCCGGCTTGTGACGCCATGGCGCGGCGGCCCAGGCCAGACGAAATGTTGAGCACGCGGCGCTGGCCTTTCCATTCGGCCGTGGCGTGCAAGAACGCTGCCGTCAACTGCATGGGCGCTTCGAGCCCCACACGCAGTGCGTGTGCCAGATCGAGTGGGTCGGCGTTGCTCAGCGGCACCAACTGGGCCAGCGTGCCGGCGTTGTTGATGAGCGTCGCGGTCGCGAAGTCACCATGGCCCTGGTGCTGCAACCAGTGCGCCAAATGTTGCGCCACCGGGATGCTGGTCGTGAGGTCGTGTGACCATTGTTCCAGCGTGGCACGTGCGCTCGTTGCGTGGGCTTCCAGCAACGCGTTGGTTCGGCGCGAAATAGTGATGACGGTGTTGCCTGGTTGCAGCAACTGCTCGGCGATGGCCAACCCCATGCCGCGCGATCCGCCCGTAAGAATGTAGAGGTTTGCTTGTGTCATGCGGCCATGATAGCGCGCTCTTTCTGCGCTGTGTGACTCGGATTCACCACGTTGCAAAAGTCACTGGATACTATAAAGTTGCTAGCTGCTGCTGCCTTTGCAGGCTACCCGCAAAGCCTGCAGGCCTGAAATTTCAGAACGGCGTGGGCGCTGTGAAAACCACAGGCTCGCGCAATACCGGATGCACAAAACCCAGCGTGCCCGCGTGCAATAACAAGCGGGGCGCAAGCGCTTGCGTTGCGTCGTCGGCGTACAGCGCATCCCCCAGAATCGCATGGCCTATCGCTGCCATATGCAGCCGCAATTGGTGGGTGCGTCCGGTGATGGGCTCCAGCTCCACACGTGCGGTGCCGGGCAGTTGCCATGGTGCCAAAACCCGCCAGCGTGTCTGGCTGGGTTTGCCTGTGGCGTGGTCCACCACGCGCAGCGGGCGGCGTGCCCAATCGGCGCCAATCGGCAGGTTGATTTCTTGCCACGGCGTGGGCAGCGTCTCTTGGGGCTGGATGTTGACGACCACTGCCTCATAGCGCTTGGACACTTGTCTTTGGGCAAAAGCATAGGACAGGTCGCGTTGTACGGCCACGCTACGGGCCATGACGATCAGGCCCGATGTAGCCATGTCCAGGCGGTGCACCACCAGAGCTTCGCCAAAGGCTTGCTGGGCGCGTGCGGACAGGCAATCTTGTTTGTCGGGGCCTCGGCCGGGCACGGCCAACAAGCCAGCGGGTTTGTTCAGGATCAGCAGTGCGTCGTCGGCGTAGATCAGATCCAGACCGGCGCCAGGTTCATCCACGGTGCGATGGCGGCTTGGGCGAAGAGGGGAGTGCACCGCGCTTTTGCTCGCGCAACATGAAGAGGTACAGCCCCTCAACCTTCTCGCGTGCCCATGGCGTTTTGCGCAGAAAAGTCAGGCTGGAGCGGATGCTCGGGTTCAGCGCGAAGCAACGCACGGGCACACGCTCGGCCAGTTCCTCCCAGCCATAGACTTCGACCAGGGCGGTCAAGATGGCTTCGAGTGTGAGTCCGTGCAAGGGGTTGCGCGGCTGGCTTGTCGGGGCTGCAGACGGCGGCGTTTCAGTGGGGGTCATGGTGCGGGAGTGTAGACCGGGGAATGTCTTCGGACGCGTCGTCTGCGTGAGTGTCTGCGTCGAAAGCGCTGTCGATGTCAAAGTCGGTTCCGTCACTCGGGGCGGCACTTGCATCGGCTGGGGCTTCTGCATCAGTTGCGAGCTGGGGAGAAGGTGGCCTGGTGAAGCCGTCGCTGCCCATGATCAACTGCTGCACGGTGGCGCACAGTTCTTCGGCGTCGTTGGGTTTGTGGATCAGCGCGCGGGCGCCTTCGGCCAAGGCGCTTTGCTCGATCTCGCCGGTGACGTAGCCTGAAGCCAGCGCCACAGGCAGGTCGGGGCGAATCAAGCGTGCTTCGCGCACCAGGTCCACACCGCAGTACCCCGGCATGTTGTAGTCGGTCACCAGCAGGTCGTACGAATGGGCGTTGGCGCGTAACTCGGCGGCCGCGTGGTGCGGGTCGGAGAAGCCGCTGACGCGGAAGCCGCGGCGGCGCAGCAACCGCTTCACCAGAAACACCAGCGCCTGGTCGTCGTCCACATACATCACGTGTTTGCCCTGGCCATCGACGTTGGGCGATGCCACCGGTTCGGGGGCGCTGGGTTGCGCCTCGTCTGCCGACGCCGCAGGAAAGTAGAGTGTGAACACACTGCCAAGGTCCGGGGCGCTTTGCACGTCCACCGCGCCGGCATGGCTGCGCATCACGCCATGCACCACGGCCAGGCCCAGGCCCGTACCCTGGCCGACTTCTTTGGTGGTGAAGAACGGCTCAAACACGCGCAGCAGGGTTTCGTCGTCAATGCCTTTGCCGCTGTCGCGCACGGCCAGCATGGCGTAGCGGCCGGGCACCAAGCCTAAGCGTTCACACAACCGGGCATCGGGCAACACGCCCGAGAGTTCAATCGCCACCGTGCCACGGTTGTCGCCGATGGCCTGGATGGCGTTGGTACACAAGTTGAGCACGGCTTGCTCGACTTGCGTGGCATCGGCCAGCACCACGGGCGTGTTCTCGTTGACGTGCAGGTGCAGCTCAACCGCTGGGGGCATGGTCACGCGCAGCAGGCGCTCGGTTTCGACCACCACTTCAGACAGCGCTACCGGCTGGCGGCGTGGCGCTTCGTTGCGGCTGAAGGTCAGAATCTGCCGCACCAGGTCGCGCGCGCGGCGGCCGGCTTTTTCGATCTCTTGCAGGCTCACCAGGGCGGGGGAGTCGGCACCAGCGTCTTCCTTGGCCAGTTCCACGTTGCCCAGAATGGCGCTCAAGATGTTGTTGAAGTCGTGCGCTATGCCGCCGGCCATGGTGCCCACGGCCTGCATCTTTTGCGATTCGCGCAGCTGCGCTTCGAGCATGTTACGGTGCTTCTCGGCGCGTTTGCGACTGGTCAAGTCACGCGCGAAGATGGTGGTGGTGTCGCCATCAGGATGGTGTTCAAACGACACACTCACCTCGACCGACAAGCGCTTGCCACCAGCGGTGAGCGCGTTCATCTCGCCCAGCAGCGCTTGTGTGGAGATCTGGTTGTGCGACAGCGCTTCAGCCGCTGTGGGGAAAAACCGGTCCAGCGGCGAGCCCAAGGCCTGTGCCGATGGGCATTGGAACAGCGCTGCCGCCGTGGGGTTGAACACGGTGATGCGCTGGTGCTGGTCGACGCAGATGATGGCGTCCAATGCCGAGTTGATGATCGCCTCCAGCCGCGCTTCGCTCTGGCGCAACTGCTCGTTGCGTTGGCGCAGGGCGGCACCGCTTTGCTGCAGCGCGCGCCGCTCGGTCACCAGTGGGCCTTGGTCAATCACGGCGCAGATGAAGTGCACCTGTGGCTCGTGCGAGGCCTCCAGCCGTGCGATGTGCAGGTCGCCGGTGATGGTGCGGTCGGCGCCAATGTTGAACAGCACCTCGGTGGTTTCGCAATGGCCATCACTCAGCGCTTCGCGAAACGCCTGGCGGACTTGCTCGGTGCAGCCGGGGCTGACAAACGGCATCAAGAAATTCAGCGGCTGGTCGCGTTCGGTCGGCTGAAACAAGCGCTGTGCCATGGAGTTGCATTGCACCACCATGTCCAACTCGTCCACCACCATCAGCGCCAAAGGCACGGCCGAGAAGAGCGTTTCAAAGCGTTCTGAAGCGCCTTCGGCCATGGCCTGGCTGTAGCGCAAGACCTTGTTCTGGCTCTCCAACTCCGACTGATAGCTGCGCAGATCGCGCACCAGTTGTTCAAGTTGCGCTTCATCCGCCGCGGATTTGCGCAGGCCCGATGCGTGGGAAAAACTGGACGTCAACGGTGCTGCCGATTTGGAACGCATGGCGGTGGAGATCGATTCAGTGGTGGGGCGGCGTGGTCAGCATTGGGGGGCTCGCCGGTGCTGCCGACGGATCAACGTAGTTTACGTTTTCATCCCACTCAAGTGCGCGATTGGTTGGAGAACCCACCTCAATAAATTGAAAACAGATTCGATGGCTACACGGTAGTCCTGCCAGGGGAGGCCAGGTATTAATGCACATCTTTTGTCTTATGTTTAATGTGTATACGAATAAAGATTTTGATTTTTTGAGTTTTCGTTAATACTTGCGCATCTTTTGCGTATCCAATTTCTGCCATTTGGGTGGCGTGTCGTCGCCCCAAACTCAAAGTCCATAACTTGTGATTCTGACTCCCAGCGTGACCGCTGAACTGTTCTACCCACTGATGATCAATGGCGCGATCAGCTTGATCGTGGGGACGGCACTTCTGCTGGTGTGGCGTAACCACCGCGCGCAACGCTATGTGCGTGAACTGGGTTTTGCGCACATAGCGCAGTCGCTCACACCGTTTGGTTACCTGGCAACCCGGTTTACCGATGACGACAGCCTTTCACGCTTTGTCTTTCTGATGGTGGTCGCTGCCAGCCAGGGCGTCTACTTCTGGTTGATGTCAGCAGGCATCAGCCGCATGTCGAGTTGGTTTGCGGCCAAGTCGCTGCGGCGCAATTTCATGTTCACCGCCCCGGTGATCGTGGCTGGCATCGGCTTGTATGGCGACCCGCTGGCGGCGGCGTGGATGTCTCCGGTGGCCAGCGTGGTGCTGGGCGCTGCGGCCACCGCATGGTTGTGGCGCGGCAATGTGGCAGAGCGTACGCTGGGGCCGGTGTTGATCTTGGTGGGCTTCTCTCAGGCCGCTTTCCCGATCTGGGGTGATGCCGGGGTGGCCTGGCAGGCGGCTGTAGGCGCCACGCTGCGGGTGGTGATGGCCTTGGTGCTGGTGTATTCCACGCTGGAGAAATCGAAACTGCAGTCGCAAAGCCTGCAGCACCGGCTGTTCCAGTTGGTGGAGCGTTCGCACCAAGGTGTGCTGGTGTATGACGGTGCGGTCGTTCTTTATGCCAACGCGGCGTTTCTGCAGATGCATGGCTGCGCCAGCCAGAATGAAGTCAAGGTGGCGCAACTGGAAAGCACCATTCCGGCCAACGATGTGCAGCGGGTGCGCGAGCTCTACGCGCGCCTGGAGCGTGGCGATAGCGCGGAAGTGCATTGGCAGGGCTGGCGTAACCGCTTGCGAGGCAACCGGTCTCCCATGTGGTTGCGCGAAAGCGCCTGGCGCACAGTATGGGATGGACGCAAGGCCACACAAATTCTGGTGACCGATGAGACCGCCCAGCACGGCGTAACCGAAGCCTTGCTTCGCCAAGCCTTGCATGACGAATTGACCGGACTGCCCAACCGCGCTGCGTTGCTGCTGGAGTTGCGCAAGCGCTGTGGGCCGGGCCGCAAAAGCCCGCCGTTTGGGTTGGCCTTGTTGGGGCTCGACCGGTTCAAGCTATTCAACGAAGCCCATGGACATTCGCTAGGAGACGAGGTGCTGCGCTTGACCGCCAATGCCCTGAGAGACGTGCTGGGCAGCGACGCCCAGGTGATGCGTGTCGGCGCCGACGAGTTTGCCTGGCTGGCCCCGGCCGATGGTTCGGGGCCGGATGTGGTGAGCCTGTGCACACAGGTGCAGAGACGTCTGCGGCAACCGCTGGGGCTGCCGCAGCGTCGCCTGTTTCTGGATGCCTCGATTGGCGTTGCGCTGTTTCCGGAGCATGCCCACAACGCCGAGACCCTGCTGCGCGCCGCGAACGCCGCCATGCACATGGCCAAGAGCACGCCGGGGCCATCACAAGCCATGGCAGATGCCAGCTTCGCTCACGACTCCAGCCAATCGCTGGACCAGGAGCAAGCCTTGCGCCATGCGATCGCGCGGCGCGAATTCAGCCTGCGCTACCAGCCCAAGGTCAACGCTGGGGACGGCCGCTTGATTGGCTTTGAAGCTCTGGCCCGCTGGGACCGTGGTGGCATAGGAGCAGTGTCTCCGGCTGAATTCATTGCGGCAGCCGAGCGTACCGGGCTGATCAGTAACCTGGGCTTGCTGCTGTTGCGTCAGGCTTGCCAGCAGGTCGCGGCTTGGCGCGATGCATTTGGCGAGGTGGTGCCGGTGGCCGTGAACGTGTCGCCGCTGCAACTGCTGGAGGGCGATTTCCCTTCGCGTGTAGCGCACTTGCTCGACCGCTTCGGCCTGCCGGCCGAGGCCATCACGTTGGAGTTGACCGAGTCGGCCGCCGTCGCCAATCTGGACTTGGTGCGGGGGCAAATTGAGGAGTTGCGCACGCTGGGCGTAGAGGTGGCGCTGGACGACTTTGGCACCGGCTTCTCATCGTTGAACCTGCTGCGCAGCTTGCCTGTGCACACCGTGAAGATAGACCGTGGCCTGATTGCGCCGCTCCCTGCGCCCGACGCCGTGGCCGTGGTGCGCGCGATTTGCCAACTGGCACGTGCCTTGGGTTTGAGCGTTGTCGCCGAGGGCGTTGAGAACCATGCCCAGGCCGATGCCGCACGTGATGCTGGCTGCGATGCGTTGCAGGGCGAACTGTTCGCCCGGCCTCTCACACTGGCGCAGGCGGGCGCATGGCTGCTGGCCGCGAGCTACTACGACACAGAAGACGAAGAGGCTACGGCGCGCATGCCGCCATAGCCTTTGTCGTTGGCTTGCTGAGGTCTTACTGGTAGTCGCTCACCGGCACACAACTGCAGAACAGGTTGCGGTCGCCGTAGACGTTGTCGACGCGGCCCACGGGCGGCCAGTACTTCAGCTGCTTCAAGCTCGGCACGGGGAAAGCGCCCAATTCACGCGGATAGGGATGGTCCCACTCAGCGCCCAGCAAGCTGGCGGCGGTGTGCGGCGCGTGCTTCAAAGGGTTGTTGTCTTGCGGCCAGGTGCCGGTTTCCACCAGACGGATCTCTTCGCGGATGGCGATCATGGCGTCGACAAAACGGTCCAGCTCGTCCAGCGTTTCGCTCTCGGTGGGTTCCACCATCAAGGTGCCGGGCACGGGGAAGCTCAGCGTCGGCGCGTGGAAGCCGTAATCCATCAGCCGCTTGGCCACGTCTTCTGCGGTCACGCCGCTGGTGTCTTTCAGCGGGCGCAGGTCCAGAATACATTCGTGTGCCACATGGCCGTTGGCGCTGGCGTACAGCGTGGGGTAGTGGTCCTTCAGGCGCGAGCTGATGTAGTTGGCGCTCAGGATCGCAATCTCGGTCGCGGCCTGCAGGCCCTCGGCGCCCATCATGCGGCAATACATCCAGCTGATGGGCAGCACCGAGGCGTTGCCCAAAGGCGCTGCCGACACTGCGCCCACCACGCCGGGGATGTTCGACGTGGCATGGCCTGGCAGGTAGGGCACCAGGTCTTCCACTACACACACCGGGCCCACGCCGGGGCCGCCGCCGCCGTGCGGAATGCAAAAGGTCTTGTGCAGGTTCAAGTGGCTCACGTCGCCACCAAACTCGCCGGGCGCGGCCACGCCCACCAGCGCGTTCATGTTGGCGCCGTCCACGTATACGCGGCCACCATGGTTGTGCACCATGGCGCAGAGTTCCTTGACCTGGGTTTCAAACACGCCGTGCGTGCTGGGGTAGGTGATCATCACGCAGGCCAGGTTGGCGCTGTGTTGTTCGCACTTGGCCTGCAGGTCGGCCATGTCGACGTTGCCTTGCGCATCACACGCCGTCACCACCACCGTCAGCCCCACCATTTGCGCGCTGGCCGGGTTGGTGCCGTGCGCGGACGATGGAATCAAGCAGATGTTGCGGTGGCTTTGGCCATGCGCGTCGTGAAAACCTTTGATGGCCAGCAGCCCGGCGTATTCACCTTGCGAGCCGGCATTGGGCTGCAGGCTGATGCCGGCGTAACCCGTGGCCTGGCACAGCCAGGCGCGCAGTTGTTCGTCCAGCAGCGTGTAGCCCAGGCGCTGCTCGGCCGGGGCAAACGGGTGGATGCGCGCAAACTCGGGCCAGGTGATGGGCATCATCTCGCTGGTGGCGTTGAGCTTCATGGTGCAACTGCCCAGCGGAATCATGCTGCGGTCGAGCGCCAAGTCTTTGTCGCTCAGGCGGCGGATGTAGCGCAGCATGCTGGTTTCAGAGTGGTGCGTGTTGAACACCGGGTGCGTCAAAAACGGCGTGGTGCGGCGCAACTCGGAAGGGATCAGCAACTCGTGCACACCTTCCAGTTCCTGGAACAGCGGCGCGTTGACGCCGGCTGGAGCAAACACCGCCCACAGGCGCGTGATGTCTTCACGCGTGGTGGTCTCGTCCAGCGAAATGCCCAAGTGTGAATTCAAGCGATAACGCAGGTTGATGCCCGACTGGCGAGCGTAGGTAGCTATTGAATGTGTAGCGTCTTCGGTCTTGACTGTGAGCGAATCAAACGCGCTGGCATTGGTGATGGTGTAGCCCATCTGCTGCAAGCCGCGCGCCAGAATGGCGGTGAAGCGCGCCACACGTTCGGCGATGCGCAATAGGCCTTGCGGGCCGTGGTACACGGCGTACATGCTGGCCAGCACGGCTGGCAGCACCTGTGCCGTGCAGATGTTCGACGTGGCTTTTTCGCGGCGAATGTGTTGCTCGCGGGTTTGCAGCGCCAGGCGGTAGGTGGGCTGGCCGTGGCTGTCCACACTCACACCCACCAAGCGGCCGGGCAGCGAACGTTTGAACGCATCGCGGCAGGCCAGGTAAGCGGCGTGCGGGCCGCCGTTGCCCATGGGCACGCCAAAGCGCTGGGTGCTGCCGAGCACGATGTCAGCGTCCCACTCGCCGGGCGGCGTGAGCAGGGTCAAGGCCAGCAAGTCGGCGGCCACGCAGAAGGCCGCGTTTTTGGCGTGGGCTACACCCACCAGCGGACGCAGGTCATGCACCGTGCCGTTGGTGGCGGGGTATTGGGCCAGCACGCCGAAGAAGTCGCCTTCAGCCATCAACTGTGGCAGCGGCGTGGTGGCGGTGCTCACCACGATTTCAATGCCCAGCGGCTTGGCGCGGGTACGAATGACTTCAATGGTTTGCGGGTGGCAGTCGCCGGCCACCAAAAACACGTTGCTTTTGCTTTTGACGCTGCGCTTGGCCAGCGTCATGGCTTCAGCGGCGGCCGTGGCCTCGTCGAGCATGGAGGCGTTGGCAATCGGCATGCCGGTCAGGTCGCACACCATGGTCTGGAAGTTCACCAGGGCTTCCATGCGGCCTTGCGAAATTTCGGCCTGGTAAGGCGTGTAGGCGGTGTACCAAGCGGGGTTTTCCAGAATGTTGCGCTGGATCACGCCGGGCGTGTGGGTGTCGTAGTACCCCTGGCCAATGTGGCTCTTGAACACCTGGTTCTTGGCGGCGATGGCGCGCAACTCGGCCAGCGCTGCGGCTTCTGTCACCGGCGGCGGCAGCTGCATGGGGTTGCTGCGCGCGATGCTGCGCGGCACGATGCCGTCGATCAACTCGCGGCGCGAGCTGGACTCGACCACGGCCAGCATGCGGGCCTCGTCGGCCTCGTCGATGCCGATGTGGCGGGCAATGAATTCGGCGGGGTTCTCCAGCGCCTCAAGCGGGGTGGCGGCGGACATCAGCATGGCAAGCTCCGTGGGGTGACAGCAATTAGCAGGGGGCAGTAAGGGGATTGGCGCCCGATGCACTCGGGCGCCAGTCAAGTTCAGGCTTCGCTGAACTTGGTGTAAGCGGTTTCGTCAAGGAGCGCGGTCAGTTGGCCGGCATCCGACAGCTTCACCTTGAAGAACCAGCCAGCGCCCAGTGGGTCGCTGTTGGCCAGGGCCGGGTCGGCGCGCAGGGCCTCGTTCACTTCGGTGACGTCGCCAGAGACGGGCATGTAGACGTCGGCGGCGGCTTTCACCGACTCGACCACACCGGCCACTTCTTTCTGGGCGATGGTCTTGCCGACTTCGGGCAGGTCGACAAACACCACGTCGCCCAGCGCGTCTTGCGCGTGGTGGGTGATGCCCACGGTGGCGATGTCGCCCTCAACGGACAGCCATTCGTGGTCTTCTGTGTAATAGATGGGCATGGAAAAACTCCTGGATGGATTCAAAAATGACTTGAAAATGGACGAACTAATTGCTGAACTGCCGAGGTCAATTCTGCAGTGGTTTCAGGCGGTTTTGTGGCGATCAGGCGCGCACGTAGCGGTTGGGCACAAACGGCATCGCCGCCACTTCCATGGGCACCGGCTTGCCACGCACGATGGCGTTGACGCGGGTGCCAAGGGCGGCATGGGCCGCGTCCACGTAGCCCATGGCCACAGGCTTGTCGATGCTCGGGCCCAGCAGGCCGCTGGTCACCGTGCCGATGACGGCGCCGCTCAAGTCTTGCAGTTCGGTGTGGTCGCGCACGGGCACGCGCTCCAGTGCGATCAAGCCAACGCGTTTTCGCGCTACGGCGCTTGCGGGGTCGGCGAGCTGCGCTAGGATTTTTGCAGCACCCGGGAAGCCGCCTTCGCGCGCGCCACCCGTACGTCGCACCTTTTGCATGGCCCAGTTCAGGCCAGCTTCTACCGGCGTGGTGGTGGTGTCGATGTCAGCGCCATAGAGGCACAACCCGGCTTCCAGGCGCAGCGAGTTGCGTGCGCCCAGGCCAATCGGTTTGACTTCAGGCTGGGCCAGCAACAAGCGGGCGAGGGCATCGGCCTGTGTGGCGGGCACCGAGATCTCAAAACCATCTTCGCCGGTGTAGCCGCTGCGCGTGATGAAGCAATCTGCGGCGCCCACCTTGAAGCTGCCGCCGGTCATGAACACCAGCTTTTCAACACCGGGCGTCAAGCGGGCCAGCGCCGTGACGGCTTGCGGGCCTTGCAGCGCCAGCAGCGCCATCTCAGGCATGGGAATGACCTTGCAACGCGTGCCGATGCGCGCCTGGATGTGGGCGATGTCGGCCACCTTGCAGGCGCCGTTCACCACCACAAAAATATCTGCGCCACGGTTGAAGAACATCAGGTCGTCGAGGATGCCGCCGTCGTCGTTCAGCAGCAGGCCGTAGCGTTGTTTGCCCACGGCCAGGTCGATCACGTCCACGGGCATCAGTGACTCGAAGGCGGCCGCAGCGTCGGGCCCTTCCAGGCGCAGTTGGCCCATGTGCGAGACGTCGAACAAACCGGCCGCGCTGCGGGTGTGCAAGTGTTCGGCCATCAGGCCTGCGGGGTATTGCACCGGCATGCTGTAGCCGGCAAAAGGCACCATGCGGGCGCCTAGTTCCAAATGCAGCGCGTGCAGTGGGGTGAGCAATAAATCTGAAGCGGGGGCAGAAGAAGACATGGTTGCGGATTCCGAGGGCAGTTCAATCGCCACGCGCGCCACGGTGCATCACCATGGACGTGCTTGGCACGTGCCCCCGCTGTCCGCTTTACCTGAGAGATTCGCCCAGCGATGTGGGGTTGCTCCTTCGGTGAGACCGCTCCACGCTTGCGTGTGCGGGCTTCTCTCCAGTGGGGAACGCCGGCTGCTAGGCCGGCGGGTGTCAGTCCTGGGTACCTGAGCGTTAAAACCTTTGCAGTTTGCGCCTTCGGCGGCCTTCAAACGCTAGGGCGTTTGTTGACTCTCTCCTGACCCTGGCGAGTATACCCAGGGAAGTCGCTTTATTTAAACCCCATGACATGCGGCAACCAAGTGCTTAGTGCCGGAATAAAGGTCAGCAGCACCAGCACCACGCCGTGCGCCCACAAGAACGGCATCAACTCGCGCACCAGCGGCCCCATGGGCACGCGCGACACGTTGGAGGTGACGAACAACAGCCCACCCACGGGCGGCGTGATCATGCCCAACGTCAGGTTGAAGATCACGATCATCGCGAAGTGTGTGGGGTCGATGCCCAGCTTCACGGCCACAGGTGCCAGGATCGGCGCGAGCACCATCACCCCCGGCAACGGCTCGATGAAGATGCCGAACAGCAGCAGAAAGATGTTCACGATGACCAGGAACATCCACGGCGACAGGTTCATGCTGACGATCCAGTCGGCCATGGTTTGCGGCAGGCCCTCAATCGTCAAGATCCACGCGAACGAGGCCGACAGGCCGATGATGATCAACACCGAAGCCGTGAGCAGGGCCGAGCGCGCCAGGATGTCCGGCAACGCCTTCCACTCCAACGTGCGGTAGATGAATTTGCCACACACCAGCGCATAAAACACCGCCACCACCGAAGCCTCGGTAGGCGTGAACCAGCCCGCGCGCATGCCGCCCAGAATGATCACCGGCAGCAGCAGCGCGGGAATGGCTTTCCAGGTGGTGCGCCACACTTCGGGCCATGGCGGCATGGCGCCGTCGCCCTTGTAGTTGCGCTGCTTCGACACCCGAAAGTTCACCACACACATGGCAATGGCGATCAAGATGCCGGGCAAGATACCCGCCACAAACAACGAGCCGACCGACACGTTGTCGTCTTGCAGCGCGTAGATGATCATGATGATGGACGGCGGGATGATGGGGCCGACGATGGCCGTGGCCGCCGTGAGCGCGGCCGCGTAGGAGCGGTCGTACCCTGCCTTGTCCATCATCTTGATCAGCATCGAGCCAGGGCCCGCTGCATCGGCCAGGGCCGAGCCCGAAATGCCCGAGAAGAAGGTCAGCGACACCACGTTGGTATAGCCCAGGCCGCCACGCTTGTGGCCGACAAACTGGCCGGCAAACTTCAGCAGCACTTCGGTCAACGAGCCACCACTCATCAGCTCTGCCGCCAGGATGAAAAATGGCACGGCCATCAGCGGAAAGCTGTCAATGCCGGTGAAGGTTTCCTTCAGCAGCACGAACAGCGGAAAGCTCTCCGCCAGGATGAGCGCAGCGGCCGTGGCCAGGCCCAGCGCAAACGCCACGGGCACGCCCATGGCCAAAAACACGCAGGCAAAAATAACCAGGATCAAACTCGCGCTCATAGGGATGCACTCGCAGTCGCGTCAAAGTGGGCGTCGGATGCGAAAGTGCGGCTCAACACGTAGTCGCGCACGATCAAACTCCAGTGGATCAGCAGCAACACGCCGCCAACGGGCATGGCCGCGTAAATGTAGGCAAACGGAATTTGCGACACTGCCGTCAGTTGGAACATGGTGCGCTGCATGTACAGCCAGCCGTACCAGACCATGAAGGCAAAGAAGGCGAACAGCAGCGCCGCCACCACGATGCGCAGGCCGCGCGCCAGCGGCGTGGGCAGTGCGTCTTGCAGGTTTTCCACGGCAATGTGGCCGCCATAACGCAGCACCGGCCCGGCACCCAGAAAGGTCAGCCAGATCATCATGTGGCGCGAAATTTCTTCAGCCCATTCAATCGACTGGTTGGTCAGGTAGCGCAGCGCCACGTTGACAAAAATGATGACGGCCATGGCCGCGAGCAGCAGGATCAGCGCCCATCGGTTGGCGGCTAGAAAGTAATGTTCAAAGGTTTTCACTTGGGTGTCTTCGCGCTTGGCAGGCAAGGGGCGTCAGCAAAAAAAACCGCCCGGCGATCGGTGGGATCGGGCCGGGCGGGTGGAGCGACCGTCAGGTCACTTCACGTCCTGAATCTTCTTGATGTTGTCGGCGCCGAACTCTTTGGCATAGTTCACGTAGGCCGGTTGCAGTGCGGCGCGGAAGGCGGCGCCGTCCACGTTGCGCACCACTTTCATGCCGTCTTTTTCGAGCTGGGCGATGCCGTTGTTCTCATCCTCATTGACCTTTTTGCGCTGAGCCACAGAAGCGCTCTTCGCTGCGTCCATGAACACCTTTTTGTCGGCGTCAGACAGCTTGTTCCACACCTTGGGCGACAGCAGCAGCAGCGCTGGCGAATACACGTGGCCGGTCAGCGACAAGTGTTTTTGCACTTGCGAGAACTTGGACGACAAGATCACCGGGATTGGGTTCTCTTGGCCGTCTACCGTGCCTTGCTGCAGCGCGCCGAACAGCTCGGGGAAGGCCATAGGCGTGGGCAGAATGCCGAAGGTGCGGTAGCCGTCCATGTGCACCTTGTTTTCCATGGTGCGCATCTTCAGGCCGGCGGCATCGGTGGGCTTCACGATGTCGCGCTTGCTATTGGTCATGTGGCGGAAACCGTTTTCCGTCCAGGCCAGCGCAATGATGCCTTTGCTCGGGAACTTGGTCAGGATGTCTTGGCCGATGGGGCCGTCCATCACCTTGCGTGCGTGGTCGTAGTCCCGGAACAGGAACGGAATGTCGACGATCTTCACCTCGGGCACGAAGTTGCCGACGGGGCCGGTCGAGGTGTTCACCAAGTCTTGGGTGCCCAACTGCACGGCTTCGATCTGCTCGCGCTCGCCACCGAGCGCCGAGTTGGCGAAGTGCTGGCACTTGTAGCGGCCTTGCGTGCCTTTTTCGACCTCGTCGCAGAACACCGTGGAGCCCACACCGTAGTGCGACTCTTTGGTGGTGGCGTAGCCAATTTTCAGCACCGTGGTCTGCGCGTAAGCCGACGCAAACAGCCCCAACGCCAAGCCCATGCCGACGCTGATCTTCGAAAACTTCATGATGTCTCCTCTCTTGGTTTTAGACGCGATACCGCATTCCCCCGGACCCATGTCCGCAGGGGAAAAGTTGTATGACAACTTTGATTATGCGGGGCGTACGCCCGTCACAGCATGGGGGTTTTCGCGGATGTAGTCGCGGATCACGGCATCGAAATCGGTGTCGGGCAACAGGCCCAAACCGCGTGCACGTGCGGCGTCGATCTTGCCCGGCCAGGTGGCCACAATTTTCTGGATGGTGGGGTTGGGCGTCCAGTCGATGCGGTCGGCGACTTCTTTGCCGGCCACACGTGCCAGAGCTGCTGCCATCTCACCCGTGGTGGTGGAGAGCGATGGAAGGTTGAGGGCGATGCGTGGGCCCCATTCGGCGTCGGTGGCTTCCGCCGCGCGCACGATGCCGGCGATGGTGGTGGCCGGTGAAGACAGCACCACTTGGGTGTCTGGCGGCACAGGGCAGGCGCCGGTGAGGCCCGCCAGAGGTTCGCGGATCATGCCGCTGAAGAAGCTGGAGGCCGCGCCGTTGGGCTTGCCCGGGCGCACGCTGACCGTCATCAAACGCACGCTGCGGCCACGGATGAAACCCTTGCGGCCGAAGTCGGCGGTGAGCTGCTCGCCAATGTATTTTTGAATGCCGTAGCTGGTGAGCGGTGTGGGCAACGTGGTGTCGTTCAACACGGCTGGCAACGGCAGGATGTCCGAATGGCCAAACACGGCGGCCGAGCTGGCAAACACCACGGTAGGGCTGGTTTTCAAAGCGCGGCAGGCTTCGAGCAAGCCTTGTGTGGCGGCCAGGTTGCTGTGCATGCCGAGGTCGAAGTCGGCTTCGCATTCGCCGCTGACGGCAGCGGCCAAGTGAAAGACCACGGCCACGTCGGCGGGCAGGGCTTTGGCGCGTTCGGCGGGGTTGCCGAGCACGGCATTCAAGTCGCCCACCACGGCCGAGACACGTGGGTCGGCCAGCAAATCTTCGGGTGGGGCTGCGCGGTCTACCAAAATCAAGCCGCTGATGGCTTGCGGGCTGGCACCTGCCAGAGAGAGGGTGGATTTGCGCAGCAGCTCGCGCGCCAGACGTACGCCCAGGAAACCGGCGCCGCCGGTGATCGTCACTTTCATGCTTGGTTTGTCTCCGTGTTCTATCGTTTGAGGTCACAGCATCTTGCGATGCGGCGACCTCCAATATAACGATAACGCGAAGTGTTTAACCAAGCGAACCTCAGCTAATCAAAAGAAGCCACTTCGTTTAAAACGCGCCTTCGATCTCAGAACCGGTATGTCGCGCTGGCCACCACGTTGCGGCGTGCGCCGACCCAGCAGTCGCCACGGCTCAGGCAGGTGCTGTAGTAGACCTTGTCGGTGGCGTTGTTCACGTTCAGGGCGTAGCGCCAGTTTTGTGTGTCGTATGCGGCCATCAAGTCGAGCAAGGCGACAGCAGGCACTTCGGGGCCGGTGCCGTCGCGGAACGAATCCACCCAGCGCACACCGGCACCGACCGAGAAGCCGTTGACGTTGCCGATGGCGAAGCGGTACTTGGTCCACACCGACGCGATGTTCTTCGGCTGGCCTTCGACCTTCTCGTCGACGTTGGTGTAGGTGTAGTTGGCGATGACGTCAAACGCGCGCGCCAGCGTCGCCTTGTATTCCAGTTCCAGGCCATTGGTTTTGGTGACGCCCAGTTGCGGGCCGTCGGTGCCCGGCGTCGCGGCGGTGCCGACCTGGTTCTTCTCCTTGAGCTTGTAGAGCGAGGCGGTGAATTGGGTGTTGCCGTCGGCTGGCTGGTACTTGATACCGGCTTCGACCTGTTCACCCATCAAAGGCTTGTAGATGGTGCCGTAGGTTCCGGGGGCGACTGGCGTGAATGATTCGGCGTAGCTCACATACGGTGCCCAGCCGCCGGCCAGTTGGTACATCAGGCCAAAGCGCATGGTGTTGGCACTGCTGTCCTGGTCATTGCTGCCGACTTGGCTGGTCGTCGCCTTGTCATGGCGCAAGCCCGCGATGACGATCCAGTTGTCGATCTTCATCTGGTCTTGCACGTACAGGCCCATCTGGCGCTGCGTGGTCTTCGGACCATCTACGCGGGCCCCAAGCGCGGGGTTGTTGCCATAGACAGGGTTGTAGGCGTCGATGGAGGTGTAGGTTGATTGACCGTAGGCCACGGTCTCCGTTTGCCGGCTGAAGTCAAAGCCTGCAAGCAGTTGGTGTTGCACTGCGCCTGTGTTGAACTTGCCAACGATGTTTTGGTCGGCCAGGGCCGCGCGCGTTTTGGTGAATGTGTTGCCGAGGTAGCGCCCAATGATGCTTTGATTCGCACCAGACCAAGGTGTCGTGGTGAACGCGTTGGCATAGTGGTACAGCGAGTCGTTGGTGTTTTCCGAGACGCGTAGGTTCTGGTGCAGGGCCCAGTTGTCGTTGAACTTGTGCTCGAACTGCCAGCCTGCGGTTTGACGTTCAGAGTTGTAGTGGTCGTCCAGATCGCCGATGTAGCGGCTGGTCGGCAGTTGACCATTCGGGTTCGGCAGCAGTGTGCCGGACCAGGGGAAGAACTGCGCAGCACTGCCGCTCTTGTCTTTTTGGTACAGGGCTTGCAGCGTGAGCGAGGTCATGGCGTTGGGTTTCCACGTCAACGACGGCGCAATGAGCGTGCGGTCATCTGGCACGTAGTCCACCTGCGTATCGGATTCGCGGCCCAGTGCCACCAGGCGGTAGAGCCATTCACCGTTTTGCGTCAGCGGACCGGTCAGGTCAGCCTGGATCTGCTTGCGGCCGTAGCTGCCGATCTGTACGCCGATCTCGCCTTGGCGCTCGGCTTGCGGGCGCTTGCTGACCATGTTCATCACGCCGGCCACGGTGCCTTGGCCGAACAGCATGCCTGACGGGCCGCGCAGTAGCTCGATGCGCTCCAGGGTGTACGGGTCGGGACGGGTGGTGCTGGTGTAGTAGCCATAGGCTTCACGTAGGCCGTTCAGGTAGACGTCTGGATAGGCGCCGCGCACGCGCACACCGTCGCTGCGGGTGTCCAGGCCATAGGCATCTGGGCGCACACCTGCGGCGTAGTTCATGGTTTCCTGCAGACTGAGCGCCCCCTGGTCGATGATCTGGTCACGGGTGACCACGGTGACGGACTGCGGCGTTTCCAGCAGCGGAGTGTCGGTCTTGGTGGCCGTGGCGGCGTTTTTGGCCTTGTAGCCGATGACGGCCGAAGTGGCGGTTTCTTTTTCAGCGTTGGAGTTCACCGTGACTTCGCGCAGCGTGCTGGTGGTCGCAGGCGTGGCGGTTTGTGCGAATGCATGGCTCTGCAACAGCAGAATCGTCAAGGCACTGGCAGCGGCCAAATGGGTCGGGCGGAAATGCGCGCGAGAGTGGGAGCGGGATTGGTCCGCAGATCGAATATTGTGCATAGGCCCTCCTGTTATCAAAAGCCAATGAGAGTAATTCGTGTTAACTATTAAGGCAAGATTGTTGACTTATAAGAAGCAAGTTCAGGCTATGTTCGCCCCTGTTTTGTTGCATAAATGAAAAAGGCCCGGGGTCACCGGGCCTTCAGAGGGGCTGATTCAGCGCAGAAGCCGCTTACATGCCCGAGTAGTTCGGCCCGCCGCCGCCTTCAGGTGTTACCCACACGATGTTTTGCGTGGGGTCTTTGATGTCACAGGTCTTGCAGTGCACGCAGTTTTGCGCGTTGATCTGCAGGCGGTCGCTGTTGTCTTCGTTCTTCACAAACTCGTACACACCGGCCGGGCAGTAGCGCGACTCGGGGCCGGCGTACTTCGCCAGGTTGATGCCCACCGGCACCGAGGCGTCTTTCAATGTCAGGTGCGCTGGCTGGTTTTCAGCGTGGTTGGTGTTGCTGATGAACACGCTGGAGAGGCGGTCAAACGTCAGCTTGCCATCGGGCTTGGGGTAGGCGATGGGTTTGCAGTCGGCTGCTGGCTTCAGGTAGGCGTGGTCAGGTTTGTCGCGGCGCAGCGTCCACGGCACGTTGCCCTTCAGCACAAACTGTTCAAAGCCGTTCATCAGCGTGGCGGTGACCAAGCCCTTCTTGAACCAGGCCTTGAAGTTGCGTGCCTTCTTCAGCTCGGCGTGCAGCCAGCTCTTTTCGAACGCGGCCGGGTAGGCGCTGAGTTCGTCGTGCTGACGGCCGCTTTGCAGCGCTTCAAATGCGGCTTCGGCGGCCAGCATGCCGGTCTTGATGGCGGCGTGGCTGCCCTTGATGCGGCTGACGTTCAGGTAGCCTGCATCGCAACCCACCAACGCGCCGCCAGGGAACACGGTTTTCGGCAACGACATCAAACCACCGGCGGTGATGGCGCGCGCGCCGTAGCCAATACGTTTGCCGGGCTTGATGCCCTTGGCTTCGTCGCCTTCGAGGTAGTAGCGAATGTTCGGGTGCGTCTTCCAGCGCTGGAACTCTTCGAATGGGCTGAGGTAGGGGTTAGCGTAGTCCAGCCCGGTGATGAAGCCCAGCGTGACCTTGTTGTCTTCCATGTGGTACAGGAAGGCGCCGCCGTAGGTGCTGCTGTCCATGGGCCAGCCGGCGGTGTGCATCACAAAGCCGGGCTGGTGGCGCTTGGGGTCGATCTCCCACACTTCTTTCACGCCCAGGCCGTAGGTCTGCGGGTCTTTGCCTGCGTCGAGCTTGTAGCGCGCGATGATTTGTTTGCCCAGGTGGCCGCGTGCGCCTTCGGCAAACACGGTGTACTTGGCGTGTAGTTCCATGCCGAGCTGGAAGTCGCCCGTGGGCTCGCCTTCCTTGCTCACGCCCATGTTGCCGGTGGCCACGCCCTTGACCGAGCCGTCGTCGTTGTACAGCACCTCGGCGGCGGCAAAGCCGGGGAAGATTTCCACGCCCAGGTTCTCGGCCTGCTGCGCGAGCCAGCGCGTGAAGTTGCCCAGGCTGATGATGTAGTTGCCGTGGTTTTGAAAACAGCCGGGCAGCAGGAAGTTGGGCGTGCGAAAGCCCGACTTTTCACCCAGGAAGATCATCGCGTCGTCGGTCACCGGCTGGTTCAGCGGGGCGCCGAGTTCCTTCCAGTTGGGGAACAGTTCGGTCAGCGCCTTGGGGTCCATGATGGCGCCTGACAAGATATGGGCGCCGGGCTCCGAGCCTTTCTCGAGCACCACTACTGAAACTTCTTTGCCTTGCTCGGCGGCCAGTTGCTTCAAGCGGATGGCGGTGGACAAGCCGGCGGGGCCGCCCCCCACGACTACCACGTCGTATTCCATGGCTTCTCGGGGACCGTACTGCGACAGGATTTCTTCTTGTGTCATGAACGTAGCTACTCGTGGGTACTGGGGAGGAACAAAAACCGTAACGCAGTGACTGCGTATTCGGCGTGTTTTTTTGAATCAACAGCGATTTTATGTATTGTCTGCGAGTGCTTCCGGCACGGCTGTCACAATTGAGCAGCTACAACCCGTTCTTCCTATCGACCACGGAGCGCAGACCATGGCCTACAACATTGATCTCTCAGGACGCGTAGCCCTGGTGACCGGGGCTTCTGGCGGACTTGGCGCCCAGTTTGCGCAGACGCTGGCGCGTGCCGGTGCCGCCGTGGTGCTGGCCAGCCGGCGGGTGGAAAAGCTCAAGACGCTGCGCGCCCGCATCGAAGGCGAGGGCGGCGACGCCCATGTGATCGAGCTTGATGTGACGGACCGCTTCTCCATCAAGGCCGCCGTGGCACATGCCGAAACCGAGGTGGGCTCCATCGACATCCTGGTCAACAACTCGGGCGTGAGCACACGCCAGCGCCTGGAAGATGTGGACGAAGACGCGTTCGATTTCATGTTCGACACAAATGTGCGCGGCGCTTTTTTCGTGGCGCAAGAGGTAGGTAAACGCATGATTGCGCGGGCCACCGGTGCGGCGCCGGGCTCGTACACGGGGGGACGCATCATCAACATCGCCAGCGCCGCCGGGCTTAAGGCGGTACCGCAGATTGGCGTGTACTGCATGAGCAAGGCGGCCGTCATCCACATGACGAAGGCCATGGCCGCGGAATGGGGGCGCTACGGCATCAATGTGAATGCCTTGTGCCCCGGCTACATCCATACCGAAATCAACCACCACCTGTGGGGCTCGGAGCAAGGCGAAAAGCTGGTGCAAACCTTGCCGCGCAAACGTGTGGGCAAACCCGAGGATCTGGACGGCCTGCTGGTGCTACTCGCCAGCGGCCAAAGCCATTTCGTCAACGGTGCGGTGATTTCTGCGGACGATGGCTTTGGTGTCTCTTAAATCGATGTCTTTGAGGTCGATGTTGCTGTGCTGACGGGGATCTTGGCCGGCCTGGCCGCCGGGGCCCTGTGGGGTCTGGTCTTTGTCTTGCCGCGTGTGCTGCCAGGCTACGGTTCGGTGGACGTGATGGCCGGGCGCTTTGTGATTTACGCCTTGTGCGCCGCTGGTGTGATGCTGGTCCGCGCACGCGGCCGCCGCCGTCCTACATTTTCACAAGCAGTTGCTGCGGTGGGCTTGAGCGTACTTGGTTTCACCGGCTACTTTCTGCTGCTGGTGCTGGCCTTGCGCGATGCAGGCACCGCATTGCCCACCCTGATCATCGGCACCATTCCCATCTGGGTGATGGTGCTCGGCAAACCCGATGGCCTGCGTTGGGGCGCATTGGCGCCGGGTGCCGCACTCACGGTGCTCGGCATGGTGCTGATGAGTTGGGCCGAACCCGTCACGGCGGAGGGCAGTGCGCCGCATTTCTGGCGTGGTATCGGGTATGCGGTGGCGGCCATGGTGTCGTGGACGGCGTTTGCCCTGCTCAATGCTGTATGGCTGCGGCGTCATGCAGAGGTGCGTGTCAGCGACTGGGCCAATTGGTTGGGCATTGCCTCCGGAGCTGGCGCGTTGTTGGTGTGGCTCTTTTTAGGCTCAGAGCCAAAAACGCTTGTGGCGCAGCACGGATTAGCGCTGCCAGCTATATGTTTCATAGCGACGGGTTTCGGCTCGGCCTGGCTGGCCACATTGTTGTGGAACGTGGCCAGCCGCCGTTTGAGTCCCAGTCTGTGCGGCCAACTGATCGTCAGCGAAACGCTGTTTGGCCTGTTCTACGCCTTTGTGTGGGACGGCCAGTGGCCGAGCTTCTGGCAATGGCTGGCGGCCTTGGCGTTCACGTTGGGCATCGTGGCGTCGATCCGCGCACACCGTTGAATTGGCGTCTCTGGCGTGACGGCCGTTCGGTCGGGCCGATCAGACGAGCGCCTATATTCGGCGCATGAAGATCGAAATTCCTGCACAGAAAAAGCTGGCCTATGAGATGTCGCTTCCTATCCGCTGGGGCGACATGGACGCGATGCGCCACGTCAACAACGCGGCGTACTTTCGCTACATGGAAACGGCACGTATCGACTGGCTGCTGTCGATTGGCGGCATGGGGGATGGCGCCGAAGAGGGCCCCGTCATCGTCAACGCCTTCTGCAATTTCTACAAGCAGTTGGAATATCCCGGCGACGTGCTGGTCAAGACCTACGTGAGCGACCCCAAGCGCACCACAGTCGAGACCTGGGTGACGATGGAGCGCAGTGACCAACCAGGCGTAGTACATGCAGCAGGCGGTGCCACGTTGATCTGGGTGAACTACGCCCAGCAGAAGGCGGTGAATTTGCCGGACTGGCTGCGCGCCTTGGTGAGTGATTGAACAGGTTGAGACGCGCTTAAGCGCGTCTCAGTGCATATAAGAAAGTGCCGCTGATGCTAATGCATCAAGCGGGAGCTGCTTCTGAAACCATAGCGGCTGCCAGCCCGTCGCGCTGCGCCCCTACCAGCTTGAAGCGGGCTTGGTGGGCCGACAGCCAGCATTGCGCCAACACGGCAGCGGGTACAGCGTGGTGTTCTTGATCCGGGTGAAAGTCGCGGCGCAGGTAGCGCAGTGCGGCAGGCAAGCTGCGCCAGAACACGCCGTCGGCGCCCAGGAAGAAACGTGTTGCACTCAGCCAGGTGCTGGGCCGCCATAAGCTGCCATCGCGGTGCAGGTTCAACACCGTTTGGCGCGAAGCATCAAAAGCGAAAACCACGCAGACAAACAATAACCAGCGCACGCGCCACGCATGGTTGCCGCCCACAGCGCGGTACAGGTCGAAGGCCACCGCGCGGTGTTCGGTTTCTTCGGCGGCGTGCCACGACCACACGGTGCGCAGGTTCTCATCGGCACCCTCCAGCCAGCGCGGGTAGCGCAGCGTGCCATCGGCTAGTAGCGCGGTGAAGTGTTCGTAGGCGCAGGTTACGGCCAAGGCGTGGCGTGGGTCTTTTGCCACACGAGCCAGCGTATCGATGCGCTTTTGAGCTCAGTACTGCCAGCGGTTGCGCAGGCCTTGCTGCTCCAATGTCGCGTTGTACAAACCATGGATGCGGCGATGCGTGGCTTCTTGGCCGATGAAGCCGCGAATCGATTCTTGAATCGTCTCGCGCAGAGATGCCGATCCGTCTTGCGGGCTTTGCGCTTCCAGCAGCGGCGCCGCGTTGCGCACAGCGTCGATAAAGAACTGCTCGCCGACGGGAAAACTCATCGACAAGGCATTGAAGAACTGCGAGCGGAAGGCGTCGCCGCCGAGCCAGTGGCGTGGAAAGCCTTGGCTCAGGTCGACCTCCAAGCGGCGTATGGCCAGCGTGGGGCGGGCGCCATCGTGAAGGGGTAGGGGGACTGAGGTCGCGAATGTCACAGCGGCGGCCGCCCCTGCTTGACCCACTGGCGTACGGTGGGACGTTGCCATTGTTGCTGGGCGTAGGTGGCCAGGCGCTCGGGTAGAGGGTCGCCGTGCAGCGCCAGGCGGTTGAGCATCAAAGCCAGGTCAACATCGGCAATCGACCACTGGCCGCACAGGAACTGAGCGCCCACGGGGAGCAAGGTTTCGGCAGCGGCAATGAGTTTGTCGGCAGCGTTTCGCGCCGTGGGCGAGAGCGCCGGATACTTTTTCCCATAGAACACAGCTTCAGTGGGCCGTTCCTGGCGCAGCGGCAGCAGGTCGCTGCGCAGCCAGGCCTGCACTTGCCGGGCGCGCGCTTTGTCGCGTGCCTCGCCAGGGTAGAGCGCGGTGCCGGGAAAGATTTGGTCAATGTATTCGGTGATGGCTGAAGATTCGGATAACGCAAACCCGTCATGCCAAAAGGTGGGCACCCGGCGCGTGAGCGACAGGCTGGCGAAGCCAGGTGCAAGGTTTTCTCGTGTGCCGAGGTCGACGGTGGTGATGTCAAACGGCAAACCTTTTTCGTGCAAGGCTACAAAGGCAGACATGGCGTACGGGCTGGCGAATTGGCTATCGACGTACAAACGTAGATTCGGGTTGACCACAAATGACTCCAGTTCGGATTGAGAGCAGCAGCACGTGAGCGTGCTTCGTGATTAAAACAAAAGCGTGAACAGCTAGTTGGCTTTGGCCGATTTCGGCACACGCCCCAGCAGGTAGAACTCCGGGTTGGGCGTCATGCCCGCAAAGCTGGCCATGCGGTTGGACAAACCAAAGAAAGCAGTGATGGCGGCGATGTCCCAGATGTCTTCGTCGTCGAAGCCGTGCAGGTGCAGCGCGGCGAAATCGGTGTCGTCGATTTCAGCCGAGTGCTGGCTGACCTTCATGGCGAAGTCGAGCATCGCGCGCTGGCGCCGTGAGATGTCGGCCTTGCGGTAGTTCACCGCCACCTGGTCGGCCACCAGCGGCTTTTTCTCGTAGATGCGCAACAGCGCGCCATGTGCCACCACGCAGTACAAACATTGGTTGGCCGCGCTGGTGGTGGTGACGATCATTTCGCGCTCACCTTTGGTCAGCGAACCTTCCTCCTTGAGCATCAACGCGTCGTGGTACGCAAAGAACGCGCGCCACTCAGCCGGTCGACGTGCCAGCGCCAGGAACACGTTGGGGACGAAGCCCGCCTTCTCTTGCACTTCAAGGATCTTGGCTTTGAGATCGTCGGGCAGGGTGTTGAGGTCGGGAAGGGGATAGCGTGCGCGGCTGGCGGGAGCAGTGGTCATGGCGATGTCTCTTTGTTTCAGTTGCATGAAAGGCGCGCGTCCATGATACGGCGCGGCTGCGCTGGTGTTGGCCCGGGTGAGCCTTGGGGTTTGCCCCTTGCATCGAGATTTCTCTCCCCAAAAAAGGATGTATGCACTACATTGCGCTCGGACCCCCAATCAAGTTTGATTTTGACCAGGAGCGACGCTTTATGGGTTTTGTCAAAGATGCTGCGATGTGGAGCATTTCGAGGGGGCTGCGCCTGCCGCAGCCGCAATTGGATCGGATGGCCGAGTTGTTTTTTCTGCGCAATCTGCTGCAGCAACTGCAGGTGCAGTGTGTGCTGGATGTGGGGGCCAACCGAGGCCAATTCGCCAGCGAGTTGCGCAGCATTGGCTATGACGGGCACATCGTCTCGTTTGAGCCTTTGGCGAGTGAGTTTGCGGTGATGCAGCAGCACTTTGCCTCGGACGCCAAATGGCGCGGCTACCAAACGGCGCTGGGCAGTGAGGAGAGTACGGTTGACATCAACGTGGGTGGTTTGACGGTGATGACTTCGCTGCTGGAGTCTGTGCTGCCCGACCGCAACGCCCGGCTTGAAACAGTGACCGTGAAGCGGCTCGACAGCTTGTTGCCCGGCATCTTGGCTGAAGTGGGTTGCGAGCGTGTGTTCCTGAAGATGGACACGCAGGGCTACGACCTGGAAGTGTTCAAGGGGCTGGCGGGCAGCATGGCGCCAATCCTGGGGCTCCAATCAGAACTCTCGGTCGTGCCGCTCTACAAAGGCATGCCGCATTATCTGGAGGCTTTGCAGTGTTATGAAGCTGCTGGCTTCGAGCTGTTCAACCTCTCTGTGGTCAACCGTGTGGCCGATGGCGGCCTGCTGGAAATGAACTGTTTTATGCGGCGCGCTGAATTTGGCGGCTTGGTCGGCGCCTGACCTGTCCGCGTTTGGGGCAGTGGTGCAACGCCATTGCCTCTAAATCATCATTCGTGCCCGCCTCGAATGGGTGATTTACCTGTGTTTGCAGACTGTTCATGATGTGCCGGCCAGACAGTCTGTTTGAAAACGCCTATCGAATAGATGAAATTTATCTATTCAGGTAATCGATAGTATTTGATTATCATGGCCGTCATCGTTCTTTCTTTGCAAAGAGGTCTGATGCGGGCATATTCCCGTTTGACTTCTTGGCCAGAAGTTCCGGTTGGCGGCAACCGGGATCGCACATGGTTTTGATCCGCGCGCGATCCGATGAAAACGCCATTCACCCACCTATAAAGGAGAGAGCCCCATGTCCACAGAAGCCAAGTGCCCCTTCCACCACGCCGCCGGCGGTGGTACCGCGAACAAAGATTGGTGGCCCAACCAGTTGCGCGTTGACCTGCTGAACCAGCACTCCAACAAATCCAACCCCTTGGGCGAGAAGTTCAACTACGCCGAAGAATTCAAGAAGCTCGACTACCGCGCCCTGAAGGCCGATTTGGTCAAGCTGATGACCGACAGCCAAGACTGGTGGCCCGCCGACTTCGGCCATTACGGCCCGCAGTTCATCCGCATGGCCTGGCACTCCGCTGGCACCTACCGCACGCAAGATGGCCGGGGCGGCGGTGGCCGTGGCCAGCAACGTTTTGCGCCGCTGAATTCGTGGCCCGACAACGTCAACATCGACAAGTCGCGTCGCCTGCTGTGGCCCATCAAACAGAAATACGGCCAGAAGATTTCGTGGGCCGACCTGTTCATCTTGACAGGCAACGTGGCACTCGAATCCATGGGCTTTCGCACCTTCGGCTTTGCCGGTGGCCGTGAAGACGTTTGGGAACCCGACATGGATGTGAACTGGGGCGCCGAGACCACTTGGCTGGGCACCGACAAACGCTTCAGCGGCGATCGTGAGTTGGATAAGAACCTGGGCGCCACCCACATGGGCCTGATCTACGTCAACCCCGAAGGCCCGAACGCCAGCGGCGACTACATGGCCGCCGCCAAAGACATCCGCGCCACCTTCAGCCGCATGGCGATGAACGACGAAGAAATCGTCGCGCTGATCGCCGGTGGCCACACCTTTGGTAAAACCCACGGTGCCGCACCTGAATCGCACAAAGGCCCTGAGCCTGAAGGCGCTGGCATCGAGGCACAAGGCCTGGGCTGGAACAGCAACTTCGGCAGCGGCCATGGCAAAGACACCGTTTCCAGCGGCCTGGAAGTCACGTGGACCAAGACCCCGGCGCTGTGGAGCAACAACTTTTTCGAGAACCTGTTCAAGTTCGAATGGGAACTCACCAAGTCTCCTGCCGGTGCCAAGCAGTGGGTGGCCAAAGATGCACCAGACATCATTCCCGATGCGCACGTGCCCGGCAAGTTCCAGAAGCCCACCATGCTGACCACCGATCTCACGCTGCGCTTCGACCCCGAGTTCGGCAAGATCTCCAAGCGTTTCTCTGAAGACCCGCAAGCGTTTGCCGAAGCCTTTGCACGTGCCTGGTTCAAGCTGACGCACCGCGACATGGGCCCCAAGGCGCGTTACCTCGGCCCGGAAGTGCCGAAGGAAGACCTGATCTGGCAAGATCCTCTGCCAGCCGCCACGCACCAGCCCACGGGGGATGACATTGCCGATCTGAAGTCGAAGATTGCCGCCGCTGGTTTGTCGGTGGGCGAACTGGTCTCGGTCGCCTGGGCCTCGGCTTCTACCTTCCGTGGCGGTGACAAGCGCGGCGGTGCCAACGGTGCGCGTCTGGCGCTGGCCCCGCAGAAGGACTGGGAAGTCAACCAGAACGCCATCAAGGCGCTGGGTAAGTTGATCGACATCCAGAAGGCATCGGGCAAGGCTTCGTTGGCTGATGTGATTGTGCTGGCCGGTAATGTGGGCGTAGAACAAGCCGCCCAAGCCGCTGGTGTGTTGACCGAAGTACCTTTTGCACCGGGCCGGGTGGACGCTACGCAAGAGCAAACCGACGTGGAATCCTTCGAGGTGATGGAGCCGTTTGCCGATGGCTTCCGCAACTACAAAAAGGGCCTCATCGGCGCATCGACCGAGGCGTTGCTGATCGACCGCGCCCAACTGCTGACGCTGACGGCCCCTGAGTTGACCGCACTGGTTGGCGGCCTGCGCGTGCTGGGCACGAATGCTGACAGCGGCAAATACGGTGTGTTCACCGACAAGGTGGGCACACTGTCCAACGACTTCTTCGTCAACCTGCTCGACATGGGCACGGAATGGAAAGCCGTCGACTCAGACGCCGAAGTGTTTGAAGGCCGTGATCGCAAGACGGGCGCTGTGAAGTACACCGGCACGCGCAACGACCTGATCTTCGGCTCCAACTCGGTGCTGCGTGCTTATGCCGAGGTGTACGCCAGCGCTGACGGAAAGCAGAAGTTGGTGAACGACTTCGTGGCCGCGTGGACGAAGGTGATGAACGCGGACCGCTTCGACCTGGCTTGATGGCTCCTGCTGATGGCGTAGCTTCTTAACCCGCCATCAGCTTGTGAACGAGGTCAGCCGACGTGCTGGCCTCGTACTTGCGCATCAAACGCGCGCGGTAAATCTCCACCGTGCGGTGGCTGATGCCCAAAGCCCGGCCGATCTCCTTCGAGGTCAGGCCATCCATCAAAAATGCCGCGACCTCACGCTCGCGCGCCGTCAGTTCGGCCTTCACGGGACGCATGGCCGACAGATCTTCAAATGACCAAACGCCTGCCTCATGCGGTGCCGCACGGTTGAACGCGCGCCCCGTCACATGGCACCAAAAAGTTTCGTCTTTGAAACGGCCGTCGAAGCGCTTCATGATGCGGTTGTCGGCGTAGTGGCCCTTGGCATTCAAGATCGGTGCGATGCGCGCACCCATGCGTTCGTATTCGGATGCCGTGGGGTACAGCACCAGAAATGACTGGTTCACCAATTGGTCACGTGTGGCGCCGAACATCTCGCATAAATGCTGGTTGCAGTCCACAATCGTGCGGTTGCGCGAGATCACCAGGCCAATGGGGGCCAGCTCAAAGGCCAGGCGGTAATCGATTTCTGAGCCCAAGGCATGAGCAGTAGGGGCGGCGGCAAGGGCAGTATGTGAGGTCACTAGGCGTTCGTCCTTACGAGCTTCTACGTATCGGGTTACGTAGTATCGTCGCATTTATTCGAGCAGTTGATCCAGCAGTTGATTTGTACCTAAGGAGTCCGTTGTGAACAAAATTTTCCCCACTGCGGCTGATGCCCTCAAAGGCATCGTCCAAGACGGCCAACTGTTTGCCGTCGGCGGTTTCGGCCTGTGCGGCATTCCCGAAGCGTTGATCGACGCGTTGCGGGATTCGGGCGTCAAAGACCTCACCGTCATCTCCAACAACGCAGGGGTGGATGGCTTTGGCCTGGGCAAGCTGCTGGAGACGCGGCAGATCAAGAAGATGATTTCCAGCTACGTGGGCGAGAACAAAGAGTTCGAGCGCCAATACTTGGCTGGTGAGCTGGAACTTGAATTCACACCCCAAGGGACGCTGGCCGAGAAGCTGCGCGCAGGCGGCGCGGGCATTCCGGCTTTCTTCACCAAGACCGGCGTCGGAACCATGGTGGCCGAAGGCAAAGAGCTACGCGATTTTGATGGCGAAACCTATGTGATGGAACGCTCGCTGGTGCCCGATGTGGCACTGGTGAAGGCGCACCGTGCCGACAAATCGGGCAACCTGCAGTTCCGCCTCACCGCGCGCAACTTCAACCCCGCTGCGGCCATGGCCGGAAAGATTTGTGTGGTGGAAGTGGAAGAGGTGGTTGAGACCGGCGACATGGTGCCCGACCAGGTGCACCTGCCCGGCATCTACGTGCACCGCATCGTGCACAACCCCAACCCCGAAAAACGCATCGAAAAACGAACCATCACTGAGAAGGCGAAGGTGTAATCATGGCTTGGACCCAAGACCAAATGGCGGCACGTGCAGCCCAAGAACTCGAAGACGGCTTCTATGTGAACCTGGGCATCGGCATTCCCACGCTGGTGGCCAACCACACCGGCGATAAGGAAGTCTGGCTGCAGTCGGAAAACGGCATGCTGGGCATCGGCCCATTCCCCACCGAAGACGAAGTCGATGCCGACCTGATCAATGCCGGCAAACAAACCGTCACCACCATCAAGGGATCGTCGATCTTCGGCAGCCACGACAGCTTTGCGATGATTCGCGGCGGCAAGATCAACCTGTCGATCCTGGGCGCCATGCAGGTCAGCGAACACGGCGACCTGGCCAACTGGATGATCCCCGGCAAGATGGTTAAAGGCATGGGCGGCGCCATGGACTTGGTGGCCGGCGTGAAGCGCGTGATCGTGCTGATGGAACACGTGGCCAAAAAGAAAGACGGCACCGAGGACCTGAAGATCCTGCCCAAGTGCACGCTGCCATTGACGGGTGTGGGCGTGGTCGACCGCATCATCACCGACCTGGCCGTGATTGACGTGACGCCACAAGGCCTCAAAGTGGTGGAGCTGGCGCCTGATGTGACGCTAGAAGCGCTGCAAGCCAAGACGGGCGTGAAGCTGATTTAACGTGTCGTCCCTGGCTGCTACCCCGCTGCAAGCTCTCGCCGAATGGTGGTCTGCGGCTGGGTTGCCGGCAGAGAGCCTGAACCATATTCACCTCACCGGGGCCGACCCGGTGCTGCCGTCGTCGTTCAAAGTAGGCACCGCCGCTCAGGTGAGCATTGCCGCCGCTGCATTGGGCGCTTGCGAGTTGGGTCATTTGCGCGGTGCACCTCGGCAGCGGGTCCGTGTGGACATGTTGGCCGCCGCGCAGGAGTGCACGGGCTGGTTCAGCGTCGACGGCGTGGTGCCTCCCAAGTGGGACCCGTTCTCGGGTCTGTACCGCTGCGCCGATGGCTGGGTGCGCATCCACGCCAACTTTGCGCACCACCGCGATGGCGCGTTGCGCTTGCTGGGCTTGCCGCCGGAAACGGCGCAACCCCCAGACGTGACCGCCGCACTAAAGGATTGGCGCGCCGAAGCCTTTGAAACTGCGGCCGCCGAGCAGCGCCTGGTGGTGGCTGCCTTGCGCGACTTCGCTACCTGGGATGCTCATCCCCAAGCGCTGGCGCTCAAAACCCAGCCGCTGTGGACGCTGGAGCGCATTGGCGACGCGCCGCCTTTGCCCCTGCCCGCGTTGCCCGCTGAGGCTCCGCCGCTGCACGGCGTGCGTGTGCTCGACCTCACCCGCATCTTGGCCGGCCCAGTGGGTGGGCGCACGTTGGCGGCCTATGGCGCCGACGTGATGCTGGTGAACGCGCCGCACCTGCCGAATATTGCTTCGATTGCCGAGACCAGCCGAGGCAAACGGTCTGCTCTGGTGGACCTGCGCACCGTCGCCGGACAGGCTAATTTTTCTACGTTGCTACAAGGCAGCCACGTGCTGGTGCAGGGCTACAGGCCCGGTGGTTTGCAGGCCCTGGGTTTAGGGCCAGAGCAGGCCGCAGCACAACGACCCGGCATCGTTTATGTTTCGCTCTCGGCCTACGGTGAACAAGGCCCGTGGCACAACCGGCGCGGCTTTGACTCGCTGGTACAAACCGCCACCGGCTTCAACCACGCTGAAGGCCAAGCCGCCGGGCTTACCGGCCCCAAGGCTTTGCCCGTGCAAATTCTCGATTACGCCAGTGGTTTCTTGATTGCCTTTGCAACTGTTGCGGCATTGCGCCGCCAGCAGCAAGAGGGCGGCAGTTGGCTGGTGCGTTTATCGCTGGCGCAAACCGCGCAGTGGGTGCGGCAACTGGGGCGCGTGGAGAATGGTTTTGCGGTCAGCGAACCGCCGATCACGCCCTGGGTGGCGTCGCTGGACAGCGGCTACGGCGCGCTGCAAGCGCTACGCCACGCCGCGCAACTGGAACGCACCCCGGCGCGCTGGGCGCGGCCATCGGCTCCACCGGGCACACATCTCCCACGTTGGGGTGATTGATCAGACCTTGCGCTTTTTGACGGGTGCAGGGCGGGCACCGGCGGGCGCGGATTCTTCGGCGGCTGGCGCGGGAGCCTGCTGGTTCCAGTTTGCTTCGTCTTGGGCCAGGTTTTCAATCATCGCCAACAGGACGTTGCGCGTGCGTGTCACGTCGGTTGCCGTCACGCCGCCAATGCTGATGTGGTTCACTTCTTCGGCCAGCGGAACCAGTTTTTCTTTCAGCGCCCGGCCTTCTTCGGTCAGGTACACATAGATGTTCTTCTTGTTGGTGGGCAACTGCCGGCGCTCCACATAGCCTTGCGCCTCCATGGTTTTCATGGCGGCAAATGTGGTGGGCTCCATCACGCCGGCGTGGTCGCTCAATTCACGCTGCGTCAGCCCATCTGCTTCCCACAAGATGCGCAGAAAACTCCAGTGCCCAAATGGCACGCCGTGCTCGGCCAGGCGCATTTGCAAAGATTTTCGAAATGCGCGCTCGGTATCGCGTATCAAATGGGCTAGCCGGTCGTCCGGGACGGCTTCGCGCCAATGGCGCAGGATGTTCTGGTTGTCGTTGGTCTTCATGGCCTGAAAAAGCATGCTGTTGCCACCAGATGCTACAGCCATTACTGGCTGTTATTCGGCCAAGCGGGGTGCTGCTGACCACGAGCCCGCGCAAATTAGCAGGGCTCGCAGTCTCAAGGCGCGTTGTCAGTGCAGCGGCTGCGCATCTGGCCGGGTGCGATAGAAGGTCAGTGGCTGTTCCTTGGCCGCTTGCAGCACCGAGCGCTTCATCTTGCCCACCACGTGCATCTCGCACGGCTTGCAGTCAAAGCGCAGCGTGAGCTTTTCCTTGCCGTTGACCAGCGTCAGTGGTTCGGCGCGCACCGTGCCTTGCACACCCGTCACGCCCTTGGCCTGCTTGGGGCACAGGCTCATGGAGAAGCGCACGCAGTGCTTGGTGATCATCAGCGAGACTTCGCCTTCCTCTTCGTGGCTCTCGTAGGCTGCGGCGATCACCTTCACACCATGGCGTTCGTAGAAGCCGCGTGCACGGTCGTTGAACACGTTGGCCAGGTAGGTGAGGGTATCTTCGGGGTAGTTGACCGGTGGCTGCACTTCGGTCGCACGCTGCGGGCGCTCGTAGGCGGCCAAGCGCGCATCTTCCAGCGCCTGCACGGCCTCGCGGCGTAGCTGGTTCAAGGCTGAGGCCGGCACAAACCAGGGCTGGCTGAGCTTCAGACTGATGTCCAGCGGCTCGAACAGCGTGGCGCCAAACTTGCCCAAGTGTTCGCGCAGATTGGCTTCGGAGTGGGCTGCATCGCGCGCCAAGCTGTGCGCTGTCTGCAGGCGCGCGCTGGCTTGGTGGCCGTCTTCGTCGGTCAGGCTGAGTTCAAAACCGTCAGGGGTTTCGCTGAAGGCGGCCCACAGGCCGATGCGGCGCTCGCTCGACTTTTTATCCAGCATGCGCACCCAGTCCATGTCGCGGTTGCGGTTGACCTCGGTGCCACGGCGCAGGTCTTTGAAGCCAGCCACCGGGTCCTTGGGGAACACGCGCCAAAGCTTGTTGTTTTGGCCTGCTGCCACCGGCTCGGCACGGTTGATGGCCATGCCCACCAACTCTTTTTGCAAGTCGTAGTAGCAAAGGCCGTCGCCGTTGTGCAGCACCGTGGCCGCGTCGCTCACTTCCAGCTCCACCCAGTTGGGGCCCACCTTGGTCACCCAGCCAATCGTCTGCCCCGGGTTTTTGGGCGTGTCGAAAGCGCCAATGTCTTCCTTGCGGCCGTTGACGAAGTAGTCGGTGAACTCGCGGTTGAAGTTCTGGTCGGGGTCGGGTGTAAACGTGAAGGTGGTACGCCCGCTGGAGGCGCGCGCCATCGGCGGGCGCTCCGGGTCGCCAGCGGTTTCGCGGGCCTCGATCACTTCGTCGATCAGGCGGCGGTAGTGGGCGGTTATGTTCTTCACATACGCCATGTCCTTGTAGCGACCCTCGATCTTGAAACTGCGCACACCTGCGTCCACCAGCGCGGCCATGTTGTCCGACTGGTTGTTGTCCTTCATCGACAACACGTGTTTGTCGTGCGCCACAAAGCGGCCCTTGCTGTCGACCACCTGGTAGGGCAGGCGGCAGGCCTGCGAGCAGTCGCCTCGGTTGGCGCTGCGGCCGGTGTGGGCATGGCTGATGTAGCACTGGCCGCTGTAGGCCACACACAGCGCGCCGTGCACAAAGAACTCGAGTTTGCAACGGTCGGCATCCAGCCCTTGGTGGATGGCGTTGATCTGCTTGAGCGTGAGTTCGCGCGCGAGCACAATCTGCGAAAACCCCACATCCTGCATGAAGCGCGCTTTTTCCACCGTGCGAATGTCGGTCTGCGTGCTGGCGTGTAACTGGATGGGCGGCAGGTCGATATCGAGCAGGCCCATGTCCTGCACGATCAACACATCGGCTCCGGCGTTGTACACGTCCCAGGCCATGCGCCGCGCGGGTTCCAGCTCGTCGTCACGCAGAATGGTGTTGAGCGTGATGAAGATCTTGCTGTTGAAACGGTGCGCGTGGCGGCACAGACGCTCAATATCCTGGATGCTGTTGCCGGCCGACGCGCGTGCGCCAAAACCGGGCCCGCCGATGTAGACGGCGTCGGCGCCGTGGTTGATGGCCTCGATGCCAATGTCGGCATCACGTGCAGGGGCCAACAACTCAAGTTGATGGTGGAGCAGAGACATAGTGGGGTTGGCCGCCCGGTTGGGGCCTGCCTTGGCTGTTTGGCTCGGATTTTATCTAGCCTTCAAACAGTCAGGCGCAATGACTTGGCTGCGTGCGCCCATTGCCAGTAGATCCCTTCTACTAGCTTGTCTCTTCGTTTTAGGTCACAGAGCGCTGGGCGCTTTTTCTGCGAAAACCTGCGAGGCCAACGATGCCCAACGCGACCAGTGCGAGAGAGCTTGGTTCTGGCAATTCCGAAGCCTGCAAAGGGGTCGTGCTCAAGTAGGTTAGCCTGCCTGAAACGCTAACCCCACCATCGTCCAACGATGCCTGTGTTTGACAGTTAACGAGCCTGTAAGCGCAGGTATAGCTTGAGTTCGTAAAACTGATGAGCGACTTGGTCGGATCGAATTCATCTAGATTGGGAAGACTCGCTAGATCAAAAATATTCCCAACAAAATCTGCATCTCCCTGAAGGCTGACGTTCAGAGCTCTTGAGAGCTTGGACACATGCTCAACATTAGACATATTTGAAATGGTCTGGGCGTTGGTGGACGTGCCAACAACATAAACTCCATTCAGTGGTATCCATTGCTGGTCGCCATTAAGTTGAAAATCGCTGATATACCACGAGATGGAGGAGCGTTTTAAATCAACTGAAGAAGGCGCCGGAAGCTCAGAATATGTTGCGTTTCTGAAGTTAAAAGTGAAGCCCGACACGATGGCATCATTCCCTTTTTCATACGTAGCGCGGGCTACTACCGTGCTGTAAGGCGCACCTCCGTAAGATTCCTGCGTTCCTTTTGTTGCATCGAATGTGATCGAGCCGAAAAAGGAACCATCTCCTGTAACTGGATCCCACTTTTGCGTAGCAGAGTTGCCGATAACTCCGTTGTAAACGTTTCCTGCAAAGTAAATGGTTTGCGGTGCTGCGCTGGCGATATTTGCTGCAGTCAAAGCGGCGATGGCGATTAATGTTTTCATGACGTCCCGTCCTCTCTGTAAACCCGAGAGTGTGGCGCACCAAGTTACCTGGCCTTGTTGTTTGTATACAAAGTTGCGCAAAAGGATCAAAACGTGGCCCAGGCCGTCCGTCGTTAGCGCAAGGCTTTAGCCAAATCCGGAATCAGCGCGCAACCAAACAGGGGCGCGTGGAAGTTTTCAAGCCCGTCGCCGTGGCTCAAAAATAGAGAGAGGATTGTTTGGAGCGGGTGATGAGAATCGAACTCACGTATCGAGCTTGGGAAGCTAGCGTTCTACCATTGAACTACACCCGCAAGGAAAGCCATCGTCTGGCGTGACTTTCAGTGCACCGCAGGGCTGCGTGGACCCCAGCGGTGGCGCGATTCTAACTGCAGTTGGCAGCGAGCAGCGCGTTGAATCTCACGGCTTAGGCCGTGTATTGCGGGCCTTCGTGCCAGCAGTCGACCAAGTCACCCACGGTGGTTTCTTTGACTTCAGGGCGTGCCGCGTACCAGGTCTTGACGGCTTGGCGGTCTTCTTCGGTGGCCGAGCCACGTTCGAACTTGGACACAAAGCCTAGGTCCACACCGCCGCCGTAGGCCAGGCCGCGCGCTTCGATCACGTCGTCGAGAAAGGCCGACAGAAAGGCGTTTTGCTCTTCGGGGCTGAGTTCCTTGTGTAGCTCGGCCGACAGGGTGAAGCCCAGCTCTTGAAACTCACCAATCCGCAGCTTCTTCATACGGCGACGGCTACGGTTGCGTGACAGAGGTGGGTTGAGTTTCATGGTCATGGGACGGGCTTTCAGAAGGCTGGGCGCCGCAGGAACTGTGGCTTGCCGGGGTGCCGATTCTAGGGGCCGTGGGCGAGCGTGCTCCAAGCGGTGATTCTGTGTGTATACCTGCGGTATGGTTCAGAGCGCGGCGGCGCCGAATCTGCCGGCCAGTGTTTCACTTCAACGAGAGGATGAATCGATGCTCGACAAGATCAAAGCGATGTTCCGGTATTTCAATGACGCGGTGCCGTTTCGTCTGGGGCCGGCCCTCATCACCACGGCGGTGTTGCTCGCCTTGCTGGCGGTGCCGTGCCCGGAGGGACTGACGCCCAAGGCATGGGCGCTGGTAGCGATTTTCCTGACCACCATCGTGGCCATCATCCTCAAGGTAATGCCCATCGGGGTGATGGCGATGATGGCCATCGTCATTGTGTCGCTGTCGCAGGTCACGTCTACATCATCCAAGGGCGCGATCACCGACGCACTGAGCAGCTTTGCCAACCCGCTGATCTGGTTGATTGTGGTGGCGATTCTGATCTCGCGCGGGCTGAAGAAAACGGGGCTGGGCAGTCGCATCGGGCTGATGTTCATTGCGTTGCTGGGCAAGCGCACCATCGGCATCGGCTACGGGCTCACGGTGTGTGAGCTGGTGCTGGCGCCGTTTACGCCGAGCAACACTGCACGTGGCGGCGGCATTGTGCACCCCATCATGAAGTCGATTTCCAATGCGTTTGACTCCGACCCGGCCAAGGGCACGCAGGGCAAAGTAGGCACCTACCTGGCCTTGGTGAACTACCACGCCAACCCCATCACTTCGGCCATGTTCCTCACGGCCACGGCGCCTAATCCGCTGGTGGTCGACTATGTGGCCAAGGCCACCAACCAGAGCTTTCACCTGTCGTGGACCACCTGGGCGCTGTGTATGTTGCTGCCGGGCCTGGTGTGCCTGCTGGTGATGCCGCTGCTGGTCTACTTGTTGTCGCCGCCGGAGCTGAAGGCCACACCGAATGCTGTGGCCTATGCGCGCGGTGAGATCGAACGCATGGGGCCGTTGAGCGGTAAGGAAAAGGTGATGCTGGGCACATTTGCGCTGCTGCTCATCTTGTGGGCTAATCTGCCGGCCATGGTGTTGGGGCCCGCTTTCACGCTGGACCCGACGGTGGTGGCCTTTGTCGGCCTGTTTGTGCTGATCATCACCGGCACCATCGACTGGGACGACGTGTTGTCCGAGAAAAGCGCCTGGGACACGCTGGTGTGGTTTGGCGCGCTGGTGATGCTGGCCGAACAGTTGAACAAGACCGGTGTGATCGGCTGGTTCTCTGAAGGCATGAAGGGCGCCATCGTGGCCAGCGGCATGGGCTGGGCGCCGGTGGCGGCCGTGCTGGTGCTGACCTTTGTGTTTTCGCACTACCTGTTTGCCAGCACCACGGCACATATCAGCGCCATGCTGCTGGCGTTCTTGACCGTGGGTGCGCAGTTGATCCCGGCCGAGTATGTGGTGCCGTTTATGCTGATGATGACCGCGGGCTCGGCCATCATGATGACCTTGACGCACTACGCCACTGGTACCTCGCCCATCATCTTTGGCAGCGGTTACGTGACCATGGGTCTGTGGTGGCGCGTGGGCTTGGCCATGTGTGTAGCCGAGCTATTGATCTTCGCGTTGGTGGGCATCGGTTGGTGGAAGCTGCTGGGTTACTGGTGATCAAGCCCGCTCGTACAGCGTCACCACACAAGCGCCGCCCAACCCAAGGTTGTGCTGCAGCGCCAGGCGCGCACCTTCCACCTGGCGTTGTTCTGCCGTGCCGCGCAACTGGTGGACCAGCTCGGTGCATTGCGCCAAGCCGGTGGCGCCCAAAGGGTGGCCTTTGGAGAGCAGTCCACCCGATGGGTTGGTGACGAAACGGCCGCCGTAGGTGTTGTCGCCGTCGAGCACAAACTGTTCGGCCTGGCCTTCTGCGCATAGACCCAAGCCTTCGTAGGTGATGAGTTCGTTGTGGGCAAAGCAGTCGTGCAACTCCACCACCTGCACATCTTGCGGGGCGATGCCGGCTTGGGCGTAGACCTGTTGCGCTGCGGCGTGGGTCATGTCGAAACCCACCAGTTGGCGCATGTCGTGTGCTGTGAAGGTGGAGGCGGTGTCGGTGGTCATGGCCTGCGCGCGGATGCGCACCTGGCGGTTGAGGCCGTGGCGCTGCGCAAACGCTTCGCTGCACACGATGGCCGCCGCGCCGCCACAGGTGGGCGGGCAGGCCATCAGGCGCGTCATCACGCCGGGCCACATCACGGGCGAGGCGAGCACTTCTTCTTCGGTCACCACTTTGCGGAACAGCGCCAACGGGTTGTTCGCTGCATGGCGGCTGGCCTTGGCGCGGATCTTGGCGAAGGTAGACAACTGCGTGCCGTATTGCTGCATGTGCGCCAAGCCAGCGCCGCCAAAGTAGCGCAAAGCCAGTGGCACACCCTCAACCTGTAGCAGTGCATCGGCTTCGGCTTCAAACTTGTCGAAGGGGGTAGGGCGGTCGTCAAACACCGAGCCCAGCGCACCGGGTTTCATCTGCTCAAAGCCCACGGCCAAAGCGCAGTCGACTGCGCCAGAGGCCACCGCCTGGCGCGCCAGAAACAACGCCGTGGAGCCGGTCGAGCAATTGTTGTTGACGTTGAAAACCGGCACGCCGGTCATGCCCACCGCGTAGGCGGCGCGTTGGCCGCAGCACGAGTCGCCGTACACGTAGCCGGCGTAGACCTGCTGCACCTTGTCGTAGTCCAAGTGGGCGTCGGCCAGCGCGGCGCGCATGGCCTGTGCGCCCATCTCGTCATAAGAGGCGCTGGCGCCGGGTTTTGCGAACGGGATCATGCCGACGCCAACGACGTAAACATCTTGTGCCATGAGGGCTCCTGAGATTTATAAACCGTTAAACACGGGAGCTTGTTTGGCCAGGAAGGCGTTGACCGCGCCCTTGAAGTCCGCCGTCTGCGCGCTGGCTTTGAAGTTCTCGCGCTCGGCGTCCAACTGCTCGGGCAGCGTGTGGTCAAACGATTGGCGCAACAGCCGCTTCATGCGGCCATACGCCAGCGTGGGGCCGGCGGCCAGGCGCTGCGCCATGGCTTGCGTGGCGGTCTCTAGCTCGACAGCCGGCACCACGCGGTTGACCAGGCCCAGGCGCAGTGCCTCGGCGGCGTCAAAGGTGTCGGACAGCAAGGCGATTTGCATGGCGTTGCGCAGGCCCACCAGGCGCGGCAAGTTCCACGAGCCCGACACATCACAGCTGGCGCCAATGTTGGCGTAGGCCAGGTTGAAACGTGTGGTATCGGCGGCAATGGCCAGGTCACACGCCAGCGACAGGCTGAGCGAGCCACCGGCCACCGCGCCGTGCAGGCTGGCGATGACCGGTGCGTTCAGCGCCGCCAGAATCTGCACCGCCTCGTGTGCGCAAGTGATCAGTTCTTCTGCCGTGGCTGCCGCGTTGTGCTGCAGCGCGGCCAGGTCCCCGCCCACGCCAAACGCCCGCCCGTTGCCACGCAGCACCACCACGCGCACGGTGGCATCAACTTGCAGCTCTCGGCAGATGGCGAGCAGGGCGTGGCCTGTGGGCACGTCCAAGGCGTTCATGGCCTCGGGGCGGTTGAAGCTGATGGTGGCGATGCCACCTTCGAGGTTGAGCAGAACGGGAGTAGACATGAAGAGCTTTCTTAGACGGCTTTCAACTTGCGGCGTGGCGCACTCTTGGCAGCGGCGGGCTGGGGCTTTTGCACACACAGCCCGTTAGACAGCAGCGCGATGCATTGCCGCGCAATGTCGTCTGGCGTCCACGGGCCTTCGGGGCGGTACCAGCGGCCCACCCAGCTCAACGCGCCGGCGAGGGTGAAAGCGGCGAGCTTGGGGTCGCACGGCGCAATCGTGCCTTCCACAATGCCTTGGCGGATCAGCTCGCGAAACTCCAGGTCGATGGCCGCCTTGATGCGGCGCAGCTTGTGTTGGCTCTCGGGCGGCAACGGGTCTTCACCCACGCGGATCAAACACATGCCGAAATCCATGGTCACGATCTCGGTGTACTTGTGCATGGCGGCCACCAGCTTGTCGAGCGCGGTGCCGCCCGAGGCGCCCACCTCGGTGATGGCGTCTTGCAGCATGGTCAGGCCGATGCGCACACATTCAAACAAGATTTCATCCTTGTTTTTGACGTAGTAATACAGCGTCGGCTTGGTCACGTGCAGGCGCTCAGCCACCTCGTCGAGCGTGGCGGCCATGTAGCCTTTTTCGTTGAACACCTGCGCGGCCATGCGCAGCACGGCCTCGCGTTTGTCGATGCGCACTTGCTCGCGGTCGGCGCTGGGCGCCCAGGGGGATACGAGTTTGCGGGAGGTCAAAATGCGTCCGTCAGTTTCAAGCGAACGAGCTTAGCGGTACAGCGCTTCTATCTCGTTGGCGTAGGTTTTGTAGATGCTGGCGCGGCGTACCTTCATGGTGGCGGTGACTTCACCGTCGTCGTGGTCCAGCTCTTTGGTCAGCAGGTGAAAGCGCCGGATGCGCGACACCTCGGCCAGTTTCGCATTACCCGCGTCAATCTCGCGCTGCACCAGTGCGCGTACCGCGTCGCTCTCCACCAACGAGCGAAAGTGCGTGAACGACACATTGCGCGCCTCGGCCCATTGCGCGGTGGCGTCAAAGTCGATTTGCACCAGCGCGGCCACAAAGCGGCGGGCGTCGGCCACGATCACACATTCTTTGATGAACGGGCTGCCCTTCATGGTGTTCTCAACTTCCGACGGCGTGAGGTTCTTGCCGCCGGCCGTGATCATGATGTCTTTCAGCCGGTCGACAATGCGCAGCGAGCCGTCTTTGGCCTCGACCACGTCGCCGGTGTGCAGCCAGCCGTCCACAATGCTGCCGGCCGTGGCCTCGGGGTTTTTGTAGTAGCCCTTGAAGACCACAGGCCCGCGGATTTGCAATTCGCCCTGGCTGGAGAGGCGGTGTTCCACCCCCAGCGTAGGCACACCCACCGTGCCGGGCACCAATTGCCCGAGCCGCTGGCCCAGCACCATGCCGCTGGACTCGGTCATGCCATACACCTCGACCAGCGGAATGCCCAGCGTGCGAAAGAACAGCACGATGCTCGGCGAGATGGGCGCCGCGCCGGTCAGCGCCACCTTGACGTCACGCAGGCCAATGAAGTTCTGCAGCGCGCGGAAAATCAGCCCGTAATAAAACGCGAACTGCAGCCGCTCGCCCAGCGTGCGCTGCGCTGGGGTCTTGAAGGCAAACGGGGCACAGGCGTGCATGCCGGCATCAAACAGGCGCTGGCGCAGGCCACCGGCCTCAAACATCTTCAGCGAGATGGCGGAGTGCAGCTTTTCCCAGATGCGCGGCACGCCCAAAAACATGCTCGGCGCCACTTCGCGCAGGTCTTCTTGCACGGTGCGGATGGACTCGCCAAAGTCCACGCGTGAGCCAAGGTACACCGGCACAAACACCGTGAGCATCTGCTCGGCCACGTGGCACAGCGGCAGGTACGACAGGTGCGAGGTTTGCGGCGTCAGCCCCAGCCGATCGACAATGCCCGGCGCCATGGCGGCGATGTTGCCGTAGCTGATCATCGCGCCCTTGGGTTTGCCGGTGGAGCCCGAGGTGTAGATCAGCAGCGCGGTGTCGTCCAGCGTTTGCCGGGCGAGCACAGTGTCGATGTGCGCGGTGTCGGTGGATGCAGCCCCCAGCGCTTCCAATTCTGCGAAGCCGATCACCATGCCCTTCACGACGCTATTGGCCTGCGCAGCGGTATCGCGCAAGCCCTTGGTTTCCATCACCACAATTTTCTTCAAGCGTGGCAACTGGGGCAGGGCTTCAAGCACTTTGTCGGACTGCTCCTGGTCTTCGCAGACGATCACTTCGGCATCGGCATGGGCCAGCACGTAAGCGATCTCGTTCGTTGGGCTGGTGGCATACACACCCACCGTCACGCCGCCCACCAGGCCCGCGCCCAATTGGCTGAGCACCCATTCAATGCGGTTCTCTGACAGCACCCCCACGTGCCCGCCATCTTGCAAACCCACGGCTCGCAGGCCCAGCCCGACGTGCACCGCGCGCTCGTGGTACTGCTGCCAGGAGATGGGGTTCCAAATGCCGTATTCCTTCTGGCGAATGGCGGTGGCACCGGCTTGCGCGCGCGCGCGCTCACGCAGCATCTGCGGCAGGGTGAGGTGGTGGGTCATGTTTGGCATATGGCGTTCTTGGCGTTCCGGTGTTTCATGACAACCAGCGTTTGCGGCGTTTGTAGTGTTTTAAATCTTTGAAACTTTTGCCCGTGCCTTCTTGCCCCACACCCAGATAGAACTCGCGCACGTCGGGGTCGGCGGCCAGCTTTTCGGCGGTGTTGTCGATCACCACCTTGCCGGTTTCCATGATGTAGCCGTAGTGCGCCACCGCCAACGCGATAGAGGCGTTCTGCTCCACCAGCAGCATGGAGACCCCTTGCTCGGCGTTGATGCGCGCGATGATCTCGAAGATGGTTTCCACCAGCACGGGCGAGAGGCCGAGCGAGGGTTCGTCGAGCAAGATCAGTTGGGGCTCGGCAATCAACGCGCGGCCAATCGCCAGCATCTGTTGCTCGCCGCCCGACAGATAACCGGCCAGGCCACGGCGCCGCTCGTGCAGGCGCGGAAAATACTCGTACACCTTGTCAAAGTCGGCGGCCGAGGCGCGTTTGCCGGTGAGGGCATAGGTGGCGGCCACCAGGTTTTCTTCGATGGTCAGGTCTTCAAAAACGTGGCGTCCCTCCATCACATGGAACAGGCCCGAGCGCACCAGGCTGTGCGGCGCCTCGCTCTTGGTGTCGCGCCCGTCAAAGTGGATGTCCCCGCGCGACATCTCGCCGTCTTGCAATTGCAGCAGGTTGGAGATGGCTTTGAGCGTGGTCGATTTGCCCGCACCGTTGCTGCCCAGCAGCGCGACGATCTGCCCGCGCGGCACCGACAGCGACAGCCCGCGCAACACCTGCACCGCCTTGTTGTAGACCACCTCGATGTTGTTCACTTCGAGGATGGGCGGCACGCTGCCTTCCATCGGCTGCGGGGCATGCGGTGCGGTGCTGGGGGCCATGGGGTCGAACACGTTGAGGGCCTGTTGGTTATTGGGTTATTGCGTGAGGTTGATCCAGTCCGAGGCCGCCACCATCTTCTGCTGCTTGAAGTCGGCGCGGTAGATGCGGCCAATCGGAATCGAGTTGCCCTTGATCGACAACGGCACACCGATCAAGCCGCCGGTGTCGAAGTTGCGGATCGAGCTGAGGGCCGTCTTCATGTTTTTACCGGTGAGTTCGTTGCCGGCTTCCAGCGTGCGCTTGGCCGCTTCGGTCAGCAACATGGCGCTCAAGAAGCCCTGGATGTAGCCGGTGGTCTGGTACTCGGGGCGCATCTTGCGGATGCGTTCCAGCATCGGCGACTTGCCTTCGGTGTCGTAGTAATAGCGATAGGGCATCACGCCCAAAAAGCCATCGGCCTGCGCGCCCATGCGCATCACGGTTTGGTTGTCCATGCTCCAGAAGGTGCCCATGAAGGCGGTTTTCAAATTCAGCGCCTTGGCCTGGTTGATGAACTCGGGAATGGGGGCCGACACATAGCCGTGGAAGATGGTGTAGTCGGGGTCGGCACGGCGCAGTTTGATGACCTCGGCCGACACATCCACGCTGGCGGGTGGCGTGACGATTTCCAGCGCCAGGTTCAGGCCGAGCTTCTTGGTCTCGGCGCGTGCGGCCTCTACCGGGTCTTTGCCGAACTCGGTGTCGGAGTAGACCAGCGCAATCTTGGCGCCCGGCTTGGTCTTGGCGATGTACTGCAGCAAGATGCTCACCATCTCGCTGTAGTTGGGGCCCACCATGAACTGCAGCGGGTACTTTTGCGCATCGCTGATTTCCTTGGCGAACGAGGCGCCGGTCATGAGGATGTTCTGGTTGCGTTCCAGCTCGGGGTTCACGGTTTTGCAGAAGGCGGTGGAGTCGGCGTAGTACAGGCTTACCTTGTTCTGGCTGGTGATCTTTTTGAATGCTGCCATCGACTGGTCGACCTTGTAGGCCGTGTCTTCGGGCACGTAACGCACCTTGCGGCCGGTGATGCCACCACCTTCGTTCAAGATGGTCAGGTAGTCCTTGATGCCCAGGTCGATGCCGATGCCGGCAAAGGCGAACACACCGGTCAGCGGAATCGAGCCGCCGAGCACAATGTCTTCTTTGCTCGCGGCGGGCTTCTGTGCCCACACGGCGGGGGAGGCTGCGGCAATCGTGGCACCAGCGGCACTGGCCAGGACGTTTCTGCGCGTACGGTTCATGGTTGTCTCCTTATGTTTTTGACGGACTGGACTAGGTACGGAAAGGCCACAGATGAAACACGCGGCGCACGCGGCGCCACATCTCCGCTAGGCCATGCGGCTCGAAGATCAGAAACAGCACAATCATCAAACCGAAGACGATGGTGCGCACCGGCGACAAGATCAACGCGGCGTTGCCACCCATCGCATCCAGCGGCAGCCAGCCCACCAGCAGCTTCAGCAGCTCGGGCACCAGCGTCATGAAAGCAGCGCCCAACACGCTGCCGAGAATGCTGCCCATGCCGCCCACGATCACCGCTGCCAGGAAGAAGATCGACATCACCAACGGAAAACTCTCCGGCGTCACCGCGCGGAAAAAGTACGCAAACAAGCCGCCGGCCACACCCGCATAAAACGACGAGATGGCAAACGACAGCAGCTTGTAGCGCAGCAGCGAAATGCCCAAGACCTCGGCCGAGATATCGCGGTCGCGGATGGCGATGAACGCGCGCCCAATGCGTGTGCGAAACAGGTTAGCCGCGCCCAGCAACATCAACGCCGTGATGGGCACGATGACCCAATACAGCTTGAACGAGTTGTCCAACTCCAGGCTGAACAGCTTGGCCGGTGGCACGGTCAGCCCGCTGCTGCCGCCGGTCAGGCTGGTGAAGTGCGAGAACAGAAAATGCGCCATGACCCCGGCCGCAATGGTGGCGATGGCCAGGTACAAACCTTTGACGCGCAGCGACGGCAGGCCCACCAACATGCCCGCCAGCATGGCAACAAAACCACCGGCCAGCAGGTTGAACAGAAACGGCGTGCCCCAACGGATCTGCAGAATGGCCACGGTGTACGCGCCCAGCCCCATGAAGGCCGATTGCCCCAGGCTCACCAGCCCGGTGTAGCCCGTGAGGATGTTGAGCCCGCTGGTGCTGGCCACGTTGATGGCGACTAGGCAGGCGAGGTAAAGCCAGTAGTCGTCGGCCACAAACGGGAACAGGCACAAGGCCACGGCGAACAACGCCAGCCAGGTGCGCTGTGTGGGGCTGTCGAACAGGGCCGTGTCGGCCGCGTAGCTTTCTTTGGCGGAACCGATGCGCATCGCTTACAGCCTTTCTATCTCGTGGGTGCCGAACAGACCGTAAGGGCGCACGACGAGGATGAGCACCAGCAGCGTGAAGGTCGCCAAGATCTTGTATTCACCGCCAAGGTAGAAACCGGTCAGCGCTTCGATCAAACCGACCAACAGCCCGCCCACCAACGCGCCCAGCACGCTGTCGAGCCCACCAAAGATCACCACAACCAGCACCGACAAACCAAAGATGCCCATGGCTGAAGAGATGCCGCCAATCGAGCCGACCACGATGCCGGCTACCCCGGCGATCATCGAGGCCACCACCCAGGCGAGCGAGAACACACGCGGCACGTTGATGCCCATCGAGTAAGCGGCAGCTTGGTCAGACGCCGTGGCGCGCAGGGCCACACCGCCGCGCCAGAAGCGAAAGACCATCAACACCGTGGTGATCAACAGCACTGCAATCCAAAAGCCGTAGAAGATTTTGGGCGACACAAAGGCCTGGCCGATTTCAATCGGCTTCGTCGGCAAGAACTCGGGCAGGCGTTGCTGGTCGGCCGTCCACACCAGTTCCACCACACCTACCAAGATGGACGACAAACCCACCGTGACCATGAAGGACGAGATGGGCGATTCACCCAGCATCGGGCGGATCAGGGTGCGTTCGACCAGCGCGCCGAAAGCACCACACACCAGCAGCGCGCCAGGAATGGCCAGCCAGATCGGCAAGCCCATGCCCGCCGAGAAGGCGAAGAAGATGTAGGCGCCGATCATCAGCATTTCGCCAATGGCGATGTTCACCACACGCGTGGCCTTGTAGATCATCACAAAGGCCAGCCCGGTGAGGGCGTACAAGCCGCCAGTGCCCAGCCCGGCAAGGCTGATTTCAAACAGCAGCCACCAGTCGATGTTCATGCCGCCACCTTCCGCGCAGCCGTGGGGCGCACCGCTTGTTGAAAACGCGCCCGCAGCGCTTCGATGTTGCCCGAGCCTAGGTAGGCTTTGACCACTTCAGGGTTGGCCTGCACGTCGGCCGGTTGGCCTTGCGCGATCACCTGGCCGAAGTTGAGCACCACCACGTGGTCGGACAAATCCATCACCATGCCCATGTCGTGTTCGACCATCAGCACGGTGATGCCCCACTCACGCCGCACCTCCAGAATGAAGCGCGCCATGTCTTCGGTTTCTTCGCGGTTCATGCCGGCGACAGGTTCGTCCAGCAGCAACAGCTTGGGGCGCATGGCCAACGCGCGCGCGAGTTCCACGCGTTTTTGCAGGCCATAAGAGAGCGAGGCCACGGGCGCTTTGCGGATGTGGTCAATCTCTAAAAAGTCGATGATGCGTTCTTCGATTTCCTGGCGCAGCGCGTCTTCTTCGCGGCGTGCGGCAGGGGTGTAGAACAGCGCAGCGAGTGGGCTGGTGCGCAGGTGGCAATGGCGGCCGAGCTTGATGTTGTCGAGCACCGTCATGCCACGAAACAAGGCGATGTTCTGGAAGGTGCGCGCCAGGCCCAGCTCGGCGCGTTTGGGTGGCGCCACACCGCTGATCGATTGGCCCTGGAAATGGATGCTGCCCGCAGATGGGCGGTAGAAGCCCGAGATGGTGTTGAACACCGAAGTCTTGCCCGCGCCGTTGGGGCCGATGACCGAGGTCACGCTGCCCGGCTGCACGGCAAAACTCACTCCGCGCAACGCCTTCACACCCCCGAATGTGAGCGTGAGATCCTGCACCTCCAGCAATGCCCCGGCAACACCAGTTTCCAAGCTGTCTCCTTGTGCCCGGCTGGCGCAAAGACTGCTGGCCGCCGGTGTCTACTTTGAAGTAACATGGCGAATGCTAAGTAAAACGACTGGCGGGTGCAAGGGCTGGCGAGGCCTCTGCGCTAGGTGTTTCCCCGTTTCGGGTTCGCCCGTGTTCTTAGCATTTGGTTAGCAGTTGGTTAGCCGTCTACCGGGTCTGTAGGCGTGTCAAACGTGCGCTGATAAAACGCCACATCCAGCCAACGGCCGAACTTGAAACCAGCGTGTTTGACGGTGCCCGAATGCTCGAACCCCAAGCGTTCGTGCAGCGCGATGCTGGTGTTGTTGCTGGCGTCAATCGCGCCGACCACGGTGTGCATGCCGTTGGTTTGTGCTTGGCGAACAATCTCTTCCAGCAGCTTGCGGCCCAGGCCCAGACCACGGCTGTCTTTCTCGACGTAGATCGAATGTTCTACCGTGTATTTGTAGGCCGGAAATGCGCGGAACGTGCCGTAGCTGGCAAAGCCCAGCAGTTTGCCGTTGGCATCTTCCACGCCGATGACGGGGAAGTTGTTGGCGCGCTTGGTCGCAAACCAGGTGACCATGTTGTCCAGCGTGCGCGGTTGGTAGTCGTACAGCGCGGTGGAGGTGACGATGGCGTCGTTGAGGATGGCCAGGATGGCGCTGGCGTGGCGCTCTTCGGTGCAGGTGATGAATGACATGGTGGCCTCGTGGCTTGCAAATGTAGGTGTCGTGATGTTTGAATCGTACACTATGAGAGATTCATAATCCAATATAAGAAACACTACGGTACAACATGCCCACGACTGCCGGAGATTCGAACGAGAACATCGACACGCTGATTGCTTCGCGCTTGCTGGCGTTGCGCCAGGCCCAGGGTTTGAGCCTGGCCGACCTGGCGGAGAAGTCGGGCGTGAGCAAGGCCATGATCTCCAAGGTTGAGCGCGCTGAAAGCAGCCCCACGGCGATGCTGCTGGGCAAGCTGGCGGCTGGCCTGGGCGTATCGCTCGCGCAGTTGCTGACCGAAGACAGCAACCCCGTGCGTCGCCTGTACAAGCGTGCGGAGCAGGTGGTGTGGCGAGACCCAGAGCTGGGTTACCGGCGCCGCCAGATTCTGGCGCGCAGTGCGCAAAGTGGCGTCGAGCTGATCGAGGTGGAGTTGCCCCGGTCTACACAAGTGAGCTACCCGCAGTGGACTGGCAACCCCTACCAGCAGTGTTTGTGGATGCTGGATGGCGGCCTACGTGTGGACTACGGTGACGAGCGTTTCGAACTGGAGCCTGGCGACTGCCTCAACTTTGGCGTAGACCGCCCCCTGGTGTTCAAGGCCTTGGGACGCAGCGCTTGCCGTTATGTTTTGGTGATGTCTTCTGCGGCGTGAGGCGTGAGGTAGGGCGTGATGTCTACCTCGTCGATCTGGCTAGCGTGCAAGAAACGTTCGCCGTATTGGCGGTACACGCCGCTGGTCAAGAACAGGTCAAACAACACCGGGTCGATGTGGCCGTCTTTCTTGAAGAACGACAACACCTTGACCGACTCGGACAGCGTCTTCGCCTTCTTGTACGGCCGGTCGGCAGCGGTCAGGGCTTCAAAGATGTCGGCAATCGCCATGATGCGTGCCGGGATGGAGAGCTCGCTCGCATCGAGCTTGCGCGGGTAGCCGCTGCCGGTCAGGGTTTCGTGGTGCGTGCCGGCGTATTCGGGCACACGCTGCATGTGTTTGGGAAACGGCATGGCGTCGAGCATCACAATCGTCTGGATGATGTGCTCGTTGATCTTGAAGCGCTCTTCTTCCGACAGCGTGCCTCGGCTGATGCACAGGTTGTAGACCTCGCCCCGGTTGTACAAATGCTCGGGCACTTTGACCTTGAAGCCGTATTTGGGGTCGAGCGCGCGGTTGTAGGGGCGCGGCACGATGTGGGCCGTCTTGTCGGCCAGCAGGGTCTCGGGCGCGGGCAGGGGCGGTGGCGGAGCATCGCCCAGGCGCGAGGTCTCGTCTTGCGAAAGGCCCAAGCGGTCGTCAAAGTAGCGTAGCCAGGGCTGGCTGGCGATGGCGCGCACACGTTCCATCTTGTCGGGCGCCATGAATTCGCCGCCGAGGTTGGCTTCGGCAAGGAAGGCGAAGTCTTCGATGAGTTGCTTTTTTCTGGACTCAAATGCGGCCCACTCGCTGTCAGCATCAGCGCCGGCCGCGATGTTTTTCAGCGTGTTGATTTCGGCATCACGCAGCAGGATTTCGAAGCGCGTGCGCACCTCGTGGATGCGGTTGTAGATGGTCTCCAGCTTGGTCGCTTTATCGACCACGTACTCGGGTGTGGTGACCTTGCCGCAGTCGTGCAGCCAGGCGCCCACGCGGAATTCGTACCACTCTTCTTCTGTCCGAAAGCCGAAGTCGGCCAGCGGGCCGGTGGTCACTTTGCCGGCTTCTTCGGCCAGCATGAAGGCCAGCTCGGGCACACGTTCGCAGTGGCCGCCGGTGTAGGCGCTCTTGGCGTCCACCGCACCGGCCACCAGGCGGATGATGGCGTTCATCAAATCCTTTTGCGCCTTGAGCAGACCCTGGTTTTCCAAAGCCACAGCCGACTGCGCGGCCAGGGCTTTGATGAAACCAATGATTTCGGGCTCGAACGGTTCTGGCGCGCCGGGCACGTCGGGTGTGGCGCGGCGCACGCTCAGCAGTTGCAGTACGCCCAGCACTTCACCGTCGTGCGGCGCAAGCGGCACGGTAAGCACCGAGTTCACGTCTAGCCCCACCGCCTTGCCAAAGGCACCGGCGCGGGTGGTGTCGAAGCGAGTGTCTGTACTGATATCGCCGATGTTGATGGTCTCGCCGGTGCGCGCCACGTGGGTCACGAGTTGGGCTTGCGGGTCGGTGTTGTGCTGGATGGAGAACTCGGCCACCGGCAACGGCGCGTCCACCGTGCGCATCACCAGGCGCAGGGTGTCGTTTTCGGTGCGCAGAAACAGGCTGGCCACGCTGCAATCGGCAATGTCGCGCGCGCCAAACAGAATATGGCGCAGTAGGTTGTGGTGGTCGGTTTCGCGGCCCAGCATGATGCCGCCCTCGACCAACTGGGCAAGCTTGTTTTTGGCCTCTTCCAGTGCCTGGGTGCGCTGCATGATGGAGTCGTGCATCACCTCCTGGGCGCGGCCCAGCACGTTGACTTCGTACAAGAAGGATTCCACACGCTCTGGGCGTTTGGAAAAGTCCAACTGGCGCACGTGCTCGGAGTGGCGCGCCAAGGCAGCCAGGGCGCGCACCACGTGCTGGGTGCCAAAGTAGGCCAGCGGCACCAGTACCACCAAAAACGCCCCGGCCAGCGCCAACATCTCGAACCGCGCGCGCTCCACCACGGCGGTGAAGTCGCTGAGCGGCGCCATGATGTAGATGCGGTACATGCGGCCCGGCGAAGGCTCCAGAGTGCGCGTGGCGATCACAAAGTCGCGGTTGTTCAGCTCCACCTTGCCGTTCAGCACATGGGGGGTGGCGCTGCTGACGCGCATGCGCTCCATGTCCGAGAGGTAGGGGCTGCCCAGTTGCTCCAGCTTGGAGAGTTGGCCTGGGGTGTAGTTGCCATAGAAGGTGCTGCCGCCACGCACGGCGAGCACGTTTTGCGTTTCGTCCAGGATCAGCACGCCGCTGTTGGGGCTGAGCTTGAGGTCTTTGAGTGTGCTGTCGAAGGCGGTGAGCGTGATGTCCAGCGCAAACACTCCGCCGGTGCTGACGGGAGAGGCGTAGGTGACGCCAAGCGTCTGGATGGAGGAGTAGATGTAGGGCTCGGTCAGCACCGGGCCTTTGCGGGCCATGGCGTCCTGGTACCAGGGGCGAGAGGTGGGGCGGTAGTCAGTAGGGCGCTCATCGGTGGCGAGCACGCTGCCGGCCAGATTGCGAAAAGTCCAGTACTCCATGCGTACACCGCTGGCGTTTTGGCGGATCAGCCGGATGGCGTCGTCAGCGTCGGGCGGGGCCTTGAGCGCTTTGACGATCGCGGGGTTGCCCGCGATGCGGATGACCTGCAGGAAGTCGTCGTTGGGGTAGCCAAAGTAAGTCGAGTAGCGGTAAGGAATGGCGCGCAAGCCTCGGGTCAACACCGGAATCAGCGACTCTGCGGTGAGCCGTGTGCCGGCCCCGGCCATGCCCGTGTCGGCGGTGCTCACCAGTTCAGTGAAGCGCCGGTTGTTGTTCATGTACTCCTTGATCTGGCCGATGGCGTTGTCGGCTACCAGGTTGAACTTCTCGGTGGCATCTTTTTCGGCCAGCGCACTGAACTTGCTGAACACCACCCACAAAAATGCCCCGGTGAGCACCAGCACCAGGAAGATGTTGACCGCCACGATCCAGTGCTGAAACCTGAACGAACGTTTGGTCGGCTTGTAGTCGGTCATGTTTTCGTTCAGGCGGTGGGGGTGAGGTAGGGCGTGATGTCTACCTCGTCCATCTGGCTCGGGTGGAGAAAGCGTTCACCGTATTGGCGGTACACGCCGCTGGTCAAGAACAGGTCAAACAACACCGGGTCGATGTGGCCGTCTTTCTTGAAGAACGACAATACCTTGACTGACTCTGAGAGCGTCTTCGCCTTCTTGTACGGCCGGTCGGCAGCGGTCAGCGCTTCAAAGATGTCGGCAATCGCCATGATGCGCGCGGGGATGGAAAGTTGGCTGCTATCGAGCTTGCGCGGGTAGCCGCTGCCGGTCAGCGTTTCGTGGTGGGTGCCTGCGAATTCGGGCACACGCTGCATCTGCTTGGGGAAAGGCATGGCGTCGAGCATCACAATGGTCTGGATGATGTGCTCGTTGATTTTGAAGCGTTCTTCTTCCGTCAAAGTGCCACGGCTGATGCACAGGTTGTAGACCTCGCCCCGGTTGTACAGGTGTTCGGGTACCTTGACCTTGAACCCATACTTGGGGTCAAGCGCGCGGTTGTAGGGGCGCGGCACGATGTGGCCGGGTTTGTCGGCCAGCAGGGTTTCCATGGCGGGCAGTGCGGCAGGTGGTGTGCTGGCCAGGCGCGAGAGTTCGTCGTGTGCCAGGCCCAGCCGGTCGTCAAAGTGGCGCCACCAGGTTTGGGCAGAGATGGCGCGCACGCGCTCCATCTTGTCGGGCGCCATGAATTCGCCGCCGATGTTGGCTTCGGCAATAAAAGCAAAGTCTTCTTGCAACTGCTTTTTGCGTGACTCCAATTCGGCATTGGCGCTTGCCGAATCTCCACCTGCAGCTATGGTTTTGAGTGTGGCGATTTCGGCATCACGCAGCAGTATTTCAAAGCGCGTGCGCACCTCGTGGATGCGGTTGTAGATGGTCTCCAGCTTGGTCGCCTTGTCGACCACGTACTCGGGTGTGGTGACCTTGCCGCAGTCGTGCAGCCAGGCGCCCACGTGGAACTCGTGCCATTCGTCTGCGGTGCGGAAGCCAAAGTCAGCCAACGGCCCGTGGCTGACCTTGCTGGCCTCTTTGGCCAGCATCATCGCCAACTCTGGCACGCGTTCGCAGTGGCCGCCGGTGTAGGCGCTCTTGGCGTCCACCGCGCCGGCCACCAGGCGGATGATGGAGTCCATCAGTTCCTTCTGCGCTTTGATGAGGCTCTGGTTCTCTAATGCCACGGCCGATTGCGCGGCAAGGGCTTCGACAAAACCGACAATCTCGGGCTCAAAGGGTGAAGGCTGCTGGATGCTGGCGCGGCGCACACTCAGCAGTTGCAGCACGCCCAACACCGTGCCTTTGTGCGGCGTGAGCGGCACGGTCAGCAGGGCGCCAAGTTCAATGCCCACCGACTTGCCAAACGCCACCACGCCGCTCAGGTCAAAGCGGTCTTCATTGGCAACGTTGTCGATGATCAGTGTTTCGCCGGTGCGGGCCACGTGCACCACGGGTTTGATGCGGCCTTCTCCGGGCGTCGCATCAATCGCAAACGCAATGCCTTCTTCGGTTTCTTCGCTGGTGCGCAGGGCCATGCGGATGTGGCCATCTTCGGTGCGCAAAAACAGCGTGGCGGCACTGCAGTCGGCAATGTCGCGTGCACGGAAGAGAATGTTGCGCAACAGCTTTTCGCGGTCGGTCTCGCGCCCGAGGGCGATGCCACCTTCCACCAACTGCGCGAGTTTGGACTTGGCGATCTCCAGCGCGGCCGTGCGTTGCAGGATGGAGTCGTGCATCACCTCCTGGGCGTGGCCGAGCGCGTTGACCTCATAAAGAAACGAGTGCACATGGCTTGGCCGTTTGGAAAAGTCGAGCCGACGCAATTGCTCTGAATGGCGCGCCAGGGCCGCCAATGACTGCACCACTTTTTTGGTGCCAAAGTAACCCACGGGAATCAAGATGAGCAAAAACGCGCCGGCCATCAGCAACATCTCCAGCCGGGTGTTTTCCAGCACAGCGGTGAAGTCGCTCACCGGCGCGAGCACCAGCATGCTGTAGGTCTTCTGCGGAATGGGCTGGATCGCGCGTGTGGCGATCACAAACTTGCGGCCTGCCAGTTCCACACTGCCGCCCAGGTTTTTGCCGGGGCTTGCGTTGAGCAAGGCCAGTGCGTCCTGCAGCACTTTGGATTGAACGTCTTTCAGATTGGTTAACGCGCTGGTCTTGGGCGCGGGATAGTCCGGGTTGCTGCTGCGCATGGCCAGGATGTTGTTTTCGGGGTCGAGCACCACCACGGCAGTGTTGGGCGTGAGGCTGAAGCGCATCAGCAAATCGGACATGGCGGCGAGGGTGATGTCCAGGCCCAGCACGCCGTCGCTGCCCTTGACTGCTGCGGCCAACGTCAGCCCCAGCGCGCCAGTGCTGCCGTAGTTGTAGGGCGTGGAGGCGATCACATGGTTGGCGCGGCTGGCATCTTGAAACCACGACCGGGTGGTGGGGTCGAAGGTGGCCTCGACTTGCGCGGTGTCGATCACGCGCGAGTTGCTGTCGCGGAACTGCCAGTTCTCGGTGCGCTCGCCAGAAGCGTTGCGGCGGATGATGCGCACCGCGTGGTGTGTGCCTTCGGGTGCGTTGAGGGATGCACGCAACTGCGGGTCGTTCTTGATCAGGATGACCTGCAGGAAATTGGCGTCGGGAAAAGCGTAGTAGATCGAGTAGCGCGACTCTTGCGCTGATAGTGCGCGGATGAGGGTCGGAATCAGTGACTCGGCCACCACGGCCTGGCCGGAGCCGGACATGCCCACGGGGGCGGAACCGGTGACCTCGACAAACCGGCGCTGGTTGGCTAGGTCTTCGTTGATCTGGCCGATGGCGTGGCTGGCGATGAGATCAAACTTCTCGGCCGCATCGGTTTCGGCCAGCGTGCCGAATTTGCTGAACACGATCCAGAGGAATGCGGCCGTGAGGGCCAGCACCAGCACGGCGCTCAAACCAAGGAGCCAGTGCTGGAACTTGAAAACCATTCGCTCGGGAATCAGTTTTTTCATCAGGCGGCAATTGCTCCGAATTTGAAACAATTCTAGGCCGCAAACAGAAAAGTGGAATGGTTTTGATGAGGGGTAATGTCCCTATCATGCCGGGCGGAACGGCACCGACGGCGCTCCCGTAGGTGTCAAATACTGTGATCAAAAAGCACGTTTAACGCTTATCTAATAAGCGTAGAGTGCTTCCATTTTTGTAGCCGATATCGCGCTCGCAAACTCAGCGGGCCAGCGAACGGTTGCAAGCACCATTCGCTGGCCAAGGCGTTTCAAACTTGTTTCAGCGCGTGATGTCGCCGATACACAAATACTTCAACTCGGTGTATTCGTCCATGCCGTGGCTGGAGCCTTCGCGGCCCAGGCCGGACTGCTTCACACCGCCAAACGGCACGTGTTCGGTGGCAATCACGCCCGCGTTGATGCCGACCATGCCGTACTCCAGCGCTTCGGCCACGCGGTAAATGCGGCCGATGTCGCGGCTGTAGAAATAGCTGGCCAGGCCGAACTCGGTGTTGTTGGCGGCGTCAATCGCTTCTTGCTCGGTATGGAAGCGGAACACCGGCGCAAATGGGCCAAAGGTTTCTTCGCGTGCACACAGCATGTCGGCGGTGGCATCGGCCACCACGGTGGGCTCGAAGAACTGGCCGGGCAGGCGGTGGCCGCCGGCCAGCAGGCGTCCGCCCTTGGCGAGGGCGTCGTCCAGGTGGCGCTGCACTTTGTCGAGCGCGGCGTCTTCGATCAGCGGGCCTTGCACCACGCCTTCATCGAAGCCGTTGCCCACCTTGAACGCGCCCACTTTGGCGGCGAACTTCTGCACAAAGGTTTCGTACACGCTGTCTTGCACGTAGATGCGGTTGGCGCACACGCAGGTTTGCCCGGCGTTGCGGTACTTGCTGGCGAGCGCGCCCTCCACGGCGGAGTCGATGTCGGCATCGTCAAACACGATGAACGGTGCGTTGCCGCCCAGCTCCAGGCTGAGCTTCTTGATGGTGGGGGCACTTTGCGCCATCAGGATGCGGCCCACTTCGGTGCTGCCGGTGAAGCTGATGTGGCGCACGACGTCGCTGGCGCAGATCAGCTTGCCGATGGCGATGCTGCCTTCGCTGTCGGACGTCAGCAGGTTCAACACACCGGGTGGCATGCCGGCACGTTGCGCCAACTCGGCGGCGGCCAGCGCGGTCAGCGGTGTGAGTTCAGCGGGCTTGATGACCACGGTGCAGCCTGCGGCTAAGGCCGGTGCCACCTTGCGCGTGATCATGGCCAGCGGGAAGTTCCATGGCGTGATGGCCGCGCACACACCAATCGGCTGGCGCAGCACGGAGAGACGGCGGTTGTTGTCGAACTGCGGCAGGGTCTCGCCGTTCACACGCTTGGCCTCTTCGGCGTACCACTCGACGAAGCTCGCGCCGTAAGCCACTTCACCCTTGGCTTCGGCAAAGGGCTTGCCTTGCTCGGCGGTCATGATGCGGCCCAGGTCGACCTGGTTTTCCATCAGCAGGTTGAACCACTTCAACAGAATGGCGTGGCGCTCTTTGCCGGTCTTGCTGCGCCAGGCGGGCCAGGCGGCGTTGGCGGCATCAATGGCCGTTTGCGCTTCTGCGGGGCCGAGGTTGGCCACGTCGGCCAGCTTGGCGCCGGTGGCTGGGTCGTTGACGTCAAAGCGCGCCGGGCCGGCGATCCACTGGCCATTGACCAAGGCGTCGGTCTTCAGCAGGGTGGGGTCGTTGAGCAGGGACAGGGGAGAGAGGGGCGAGGTTTTCATGTCCATGAGGCGGGTTCCTAAGACGGGGTTGACGCTGGTTGATCGTGGTGAACACGAGGCTGGCGAAGCAGGTTCGCTAGCCCAACGAGGGCGCCGCTTTTAATGACTTGTGCGGCTCATCGGTCGATGATGCGTCGCGCAAACTGCTCCAGGTAATTGAGCAACTGGTTGGCGCCAGCCATTGCGGCGGCTTCGTCGCCGGAGGCAATGCCTTCGGCCAACAACATGTGGGCACGGGCGCCTTCGGTGATGTCACCTTCGTGTTGGTAAGCGTACCAAAAGCGGCGGCACTGCACGATCAGCGGCACGACACACTTGACGGCAGAGTGGTTATGGCTGGCCTGGTGGTTGACCTGGTCGAGTTCGTGGTCAGCGATCATGTAGTCGGTGAGGTTGCCACGGCTGGCGGCCTTCACCATCTTGGCGGCACACAGCACGATCTCCTTGCGCTGCTTGGCGGTGGCGCGGCGGGCCGAGCACGAAGCGATCAGGCATTCGAGCACGCGCCGGGTCTGCACCACGTCCAGGTGGTCGGCCAGGTCGATGTTCGACACCAGCAGCCCGCGCCGGGGCTGCTGCACGATCAAGCCGCTGGACACCATGCGCAGCAGCGCTTCGCGCACGGGCGTGCGGCCCAGGCCGGTGCGGTCGGCCAGGTCGGCCTCGACCACCGGGCTGCCGGGCTCCAACTGCAGCGTGACGATCATGTTTTCCAGCGCGTCGAAGGCCACATCGGCCGTGCGGCGCTTGGGGGCCGCAGCGGGAGAGATGGCAGCAGACATCGCAGTAGAAGTATTGGCTTGGGTCATGGTCTCGGAGAAGGGGCGCGGCAGTTGTGTCATTGTCCCATCAGCCGCAGTTTTTAAAGCCGAATGCCCCAGCCGAACGGATCGTCTTCCTCGATCAACAACGTGGCCTCGGCGCTGATGTGCGCGCGGCCACGGATGGTGGGCACCACCTGGCCGTCTTCGAGCGCGTAGCTGGCCTCGAACACGCTGCCGATCACGCTGGCTTGACGCCAGACTTCGCCGGGGGCGAGTTTGTCGTCGGCCGCCAAGCAGGCGATTTTGGCGCTGGTGCCGGTGCCGCAGGGCGAGCGGTCGTAGGCCAGGCCGGGGCAGAGTACAAAGTTGCGGCTGTCGGCGCCCGAGTCATCGTCCGCAAAGATTTCAATGTGGTCGATCTCTGCGCCGTCTTTGCCGGTGATGCCCTGCCGTGCCAGCGCTTCGCGCAAGAGCGAGGTGTAGGCCGTCAGCGCGGGCAGGTTGTCGCTGGCCACGCGTTGGCCGTGTTCGCTCACCAGAAAGAACCAGTTACCACCCCAGGCCACATCGCCGCGCACCGTGCCATGGCCCGGTACGTCGATGGCCACCTGGTGCAGGTGCCGGTAGGCGGGCAGGTTGTGCACGCTCACCGCGCCGTCGGCATGCAGCGTGGCGGTGACGGTGCCCACGGGTGTTTCGATGCGGTGTGTGCCGGCGGTGATGCGGCCCATGTGCGCCAGCGTGGCGACCAGGCCAATGGTGCCGTGGCCACACATGCCCAGGTAGCCCGCGTTGTTGAAGAAGATCACGCCGGCGGTGGCGTCTTGCGCCACTGGCTCGCACAGCAGGGCCCCCACCACTACGTCGCTGCCGCGTGGCTCCAACACGCTGGCCGCGCGCCAGGCGTCGTGCTCGGCGGCCAGCAGGGCGCGGCGTTCGGCCATGCTGCCATGGCCGAGTTCAGGAAAACCGCCGACCACAAGACGCGTGGGTTCGCCGCCGGTGTGGGAATCAATGACCTGTATGCGTTTCATGTCGGTGTGTGTTGGGTGGTGAGTGGGGTTGCAGGATGGGCCGAGGTTTCAGTTTGATTATGGTGCGCAGGTTCAGCCGACGCGCGCCGGCGCTGCAGCCAGGCTTCCCATTCGCCCACCATGCCACGGCGGAAGAACGATACACACACCACAAAGGTCAGGCCGGTGATGATGGTGACCACACCGCCCAACTCGGCCAGGTAGTTCTGCAGGCTGACCACCAGCGCGGCGCCCACCACCGGGCCCCAACTGGTGCCCAGGCCGCCGAGCAGCGTCATCAGCAAGGTCTCGGTAGAGGTTGTCAACATCACGTCGTTCAGCGCCGAGAGTTGCAGCACCAAAGCCTTCATTGATCCGGCCAGGCCGGTGAACGCCGCCGACAGCATGAACGCATAGAGCTTGCAGCGGTCGGTGTCGTAGCCCAGGGACACAGCGCGCGGTGCGTTGTCGCGCAGCGCCTTGATGGACTGGCCGAACGGCGAATGCACGATGCGGTGGATCGCCAGAAAGCCTGCCACAAATACTGCCAGGGTGAAGTAGTACATGTGGTTGTCGACCGACAGATCGACCACGCCCAGCAGCTTGCCGCGCGGAATGCCCTGCATGCCGTCTTCACCACCCGTCCACTTGAGTTGCACCGCCAGGAAGTAGGCGATCTGCGACAGCGCCAGCGTGATCATCGAGAAGTAAATCCCGGTGCGGCGAATCGCCAGCGTGCCGATCAACCAGCCAATGCCCGTGGCCACCAGCACGCCGGCCAGAATGGCCAGCTCCACCGGAAAGCCGTGGTCCGCCAGCTTGATCATCAGGTAGCCGGTGGTGTAACCGGCCCAGCCAAAGAAGGCGGCGTGGCCAAACGACACCAGCCCGGTGAAGCCGATCAGCAGGTTGAAGGCCAACGCGAAGAGCGCGTAACACAGCACCTTCATGACAAACACCGGGTAGGCGATTTCGGGGAACACCGGCACCAGCAAGGCCGGCACCAGCAGGGCCAGCAGGATGCGGATAGGGGTTGGAATGTTTTTCAGCATGGTTTATTTTTCCTTCCCAAACATGCCGGCGGGGCGGGCGAGAAGCACCACGGCCATGATGACGAACACCACCACGGTGGAGCCTTCTGCGTAGAACACTTTGGTCAAGCCTTCCAGCAAGCCGAGCGCCAGGCCGGTGAGGATGGCGCCCATGATGGAGCCCAGGCCGCCAATCACCACCACCGCGAACACGATGTTCAGCAGGTTGGCGCCCATCAGCGGGGTGATCTGCATGATGGGCGCTGCCAGCACCCCGGCAATGCCGGCCAGCGCCACGCCGAAGCCGTAGGTCAGCGTGATCATCAGCGGGATGTTGACGCCAAAGGCCTGCAACAGTTTCGGGTTTTCGGTGCCGGCGCGCAGCAGCGCGCCGAGCTTGGTCTTCTCGAACAAAAACCAGGTGACGGCGCAGATGAGCAGCGAAGCCACCACGACAAAACCCCGGTAGATCGGCATGAACATGAAGCCCAGATCCACACCGCCTTGCAGCAGTGCGGGCGGGTCGTAGCTTGCGCCGGAGATGCCGTAGAAGTGGCGGAACACGCCCTCCAGGATCAGCGCCACGCCGAAGGTCAGCAGCAGGCCGTAGAGGTGGTCGAGGTGGTAGAGCCGCTTGAGCAGTGTTTTCTCCAGCAGCACACCGAGTGCGCCAACGACGAGCGGCGCCACCACCAGCATCACCCAGAAGTTGAGCTGGAACTCGGGCCCCAGCAACACGGGTAACTGCGTGAAGCCAATCCACGCCAGAAACGCCGCCACCATGAACTGCGCGCCATGCGTGAAGTTGATGATGTTGAGCAGGCCAAAGATAATGGCCAGGCCCATGCTCAGCACGGCGTAGAAGCAGCCGTTGATCAGCCCCACCAGCAGTTGCGCCATCAGGGATTGCATCGGAATGTCGAACATAAAGAGTCCTGCGTGGATTCGTGTAGCTGGGGCGAGTTAACGGCGCTGACGCTTACTTCGCCGCGACCTGGCAGGCCGGGCTGATGGCCGGGTACACGTCCGCACCCTTCAGCACCGACTTGACCTTGTAGTAGTCCCATGGCGCCTTGGACTCAGCGGGCGACTTCACTTGCAGCAACAGCATGTCGTGCACCAAGGCACCGTCTTCACGCAGCTTGCCGTTGCGGATCACGGCGTCGTCGATGGTCATCTTGCGCAACTGCGCCATCACGGCCTTGGCCTCGTCGGTGCCTGCGGCTTGCACGGCCTTCAGGTAGCTGAGCGTGGCCGAATACACGCCGGCTTGAGCGGCGGTGGGCATGCGCTTTTGCTTCTCAAAAAACTTCTTCGACCAGGCGCGTGAACGCTCGTCAAAGTCCCAATAGAAGGCTTCGCTCAGGTACATGCCTTGGGCTTTTTCCAGGCCGATGCTGTGCACGTCGGAGATGTAGGTCAGCAACGGGGCCACCACTTGTTTGCGGGTGATGCCGTATTCGTTGGCTTGCTTGATGGCGTTGACGGTGTCGTTGCCGGCGTTGGCCAGCGCGATCACGTCGGCGCCAGACGATTGCGCCTTCAGCAGGAAGGAAGAGAAGTCGCTGCCGGGGAAAGGGTGGCGCGAGCTGCCCACCACCTTGCCACCGTCGGCCACGATGACTTCAGAGGCGTCTTTTTCCAGCGAGTGGCCGAAGGTGTAGTCGGCGGTGATGAAGTACCAGCTCTTCTTGCCTTCTTTCACCAGGGCGCGTGCGGTGCCGGCGGCCAGGGCGTAGGTGTTGGTAGTCCATTGCGCGGTGAGGGCGTTGCACTTCTCGCCGAGGATGGCGGTGGCCAGGCCGGACGACGGCATGACGATGCGGTTCTTCTGCTTGGCGATTTCCATCACGGCCAGTGCGGTGGAGGCGGTGGGGAAGTCGGTCACCATGTCGACCTTGCCTTGGTCGAACCAGCCGCGCGCCAGGTTGGCGGCCACGTCGGGCTTGTTTTGGTGGTCTGCAAACACCAGCTCGACTGGCTTGCCCAACACCTTCCCACCCATCTCGTCGATGGCCAGGCGCGCTGCTGTTACCGAGCCTTGGCCCGACAGGTCGGAGTAGATGCCGGAGAGGTCATTCAGCACACCGATTTTGATGACGTCGTCGCTGACCTGGGCGTGGGCGGACAGGGTGGCGCAAGCGGCAAGAGCGGCAAGAACGACAGTGAGTTTCTTGAATTGCATGACGGACTCCAGAGGTTGAAAGGGGATGGATGCGAGAAGGGCGAAACGAGAAAGGGAAAATTCAGATGCCGAGCAGAGCGTCGAGCCGGCTTTGTTTGGCGGCGACCTCATTGCTGGTGATGGTTTCCACCACGCGGCCGTGTTCAATCACGTAGTGCCGGTCGGCCAGGTGTTTGGCGAAGCGGAAGTTCTGCTCCACCAGCACCAGCGTGAAACCCCGCGCCTTGAGTTCGCGGATCACCTGGCCGAGCTTTTGCACGATGACCGGCGCCAGGCCTTCGGTGATTTCATCCAGCAGCAACAGGTTGGCACCGGTGCGCAGAATGCGCGCCATGGCCAGCATTTGTTGTTCGCCACCCGACAGGCGTGTACCGGGGCTGTGCGCGCGTTCCTTCAGGTTAGGAAACATGCCGTAGATCTGCTCGAGCGACATGCCGCCTTCGCCTACTTTGGGTAATAGCAACAGGTTTTCTTCAGCGGTGAGCGAAGCGTAAATGCCGCGCTCTTCGGGGCAGTAACCCAAGCCCAGGCGCGCAATGCGGTGCGGCGGCATGGTGATGGTTTCTTTGCCGTCCACCGTGATCGAACCCGTGCGTTTGCCCACCAGGCCGAGGATGGCGCGCAGCGTCGAGGTGCGCCCCGCGCCGTTGCGCCCGAGCAGCGTGACACATTCACCGGCCTTCACTTCAAGGTCAATGCCCTGGAGCACATGCGACTCGCCGTACCAGGCGTTCAGGTTCTTGATGGACAGCACTGTTTTTTCAGACATGTTCTGCCTCTTCTTCTGTGCCCATGTAGGCTTCGCGCACCGCCGGGTCAACCGACACCTGTGCATACGGCCCTTCGGCCAGGATCTCGCCGCGCTGCAACACGGTGATGGTGTCGCTGATGTCGGCCACCACCTTCATGTTGTGTTCGACCATGAGAATGGTGCGGTCGGCCGAGACCTTCTTGATCAGGTCCTTGATGCGGTCTACGTCTTCGTGGCCCATGCCTTGGGTGGGCTCGTCTAGCAGCAGCAACTCGGGGTCGAGCGCCAAGGTGGTGGCGATTTCCAGCGTGCGTTTACGGCCGTAGGGCAGGTCGCCCGCGAGCAATTGCGCGGCATTCACCAGGCCCACCTGTTCGAGCAGCGCCATGGCCACGGGGTCAAGCGTGCGCAGCGTGGCCGCTGGTTGCCAGAAGCGGTAGTCGAGGCCGGCCTTGCGCTGCAGCGCGATCTTCACGTTCTCTAACACGCTGAGTTGCGGGAACACGGCGGAGATCTGGAACGAGCGCACGATGCCGCGGCGCGCAATCTGCGCGGGTTTCTCGTGCGTGATGTCGATGCCGTTGAAGGTGATGCTGCCCGCGCTGGGAATGTGGAACTTGGTCAGCAGGTTGAAGACGGTGGTCTTGCCCGCGCCATTGGGACCGATCAAGGCATGGATGGAGCCGCGTCTGACCTTCAGGTCGACGTTGCGCACGGCGACGAAACCACGGAACTCTTTGGTGAGCCCTTTGGTCTCGAGGATGATGTCAGGCTGCATGCGGGATTCCCTCGGCGTTTTCTGGAGACAGGTCTTGTGGACGTTGAGCGGTCAGCCCGGCCAGCGTGCTGATGCGTACCGGCGACAGCGGTGGGCGCGGCGCGCTGGGCGCCCAGCCGAACATGAATTGCGTGGCCGCGCCACACACCCGGCCCTGGCAGGCGCCCATGCCGCAGCGGGTGTGTATCTTGGCGTCAAGCCAACCGCTGCGCGGGGCGAGCGCGGCGTGGTCTACGTCTTCGCAGCGGCACACCAGGGTGTTGGGCGCGGCCAGGTGGCGCAGCGGCTCGGCCAGGGCGAAGCTGCGCTGCAGCGTGCTGGCGAATTGCTCCCAGCGCGCGCCTTGGGCGTGCAGGTTCTTGGCCTGCGCGGTGTTGCCCACAGCGGCGTGGCCGGCCATGGCACCCTGCGCCAAAGCGCGTTCGCTGCCACCCACTCCGGTGTTTTCACCGGCGGCGTAAACGTTTTGCAGGCTGGTAGCTTGATGGGCGTTCACCGCCAAGGCGGCGGCACCGTTGCGCTGCACCACCGCACAACCCAGGTGTTGCCCGAGTTCGGTGTTGGGCACCAGGCCAAAGCCACAGGCCACGCGGTCGCAGGCTATGTTTTCAATCTGTGCCGTGCTGCTTTGCAAGCTGCGCTGCAGCTTTACCGATTCAACCCGGCCTTCGCCTTGCACAGAAAGCACGTGGCTGCCGGTGCGGTAAGCCGTGTTGAACAGGCCGAACGATTGCATGGCTTTTTCGGGCCAGCGCGCGAGCTGCGCTGCGAAAGCGGCCACGGCTTTGAGGCTGGCTTGTTCGGCGATGCGTAGCACCTGGGCCCCGGCCTTGGTGGCCGTGGCGGCGGCGGCCAACAACAGCGGGCCGCTGCCGGCGATGACGATGCGTTCGTCTTCCACCGGCATGCCGGATTTGATGAGCGCCTGCAACGCGCCCGCGCCGGTGACGCCGGGCAGCGTCCAGCCCGGAAAGGGCAGTAGCAGTTCACGCGCGCCGGTGCACAGAATCAGCTTCTGCCAGCCCATGTGCCAGCCACGGTCGGCGTTCTCCAGCAGCAACTCCTGCGGGCCGGATTGGGCGATGACGCGTGTGCCGCTGACCAGCCGGATGTTGGCGCAGCGGGCAATCGCGTTGCGGCGCTGCAGCGCGGCCACGGGCAGATCAACCGCCGGGCCGTCGCGCCAGATCTGCCCGCCGGGTGTGTGGTTGTCGTCGACGATGACGATGGCCGCACCGCTGGGCGCAGCCGCCAATGCTGCGGCCATGCCGGCGGGCCCGGCGCCGATGATTAACACGTCGCAATGTTCCAGGGGAAGGGATGTGGGTGTGGGGCTGGTCATGATGTGGTCTCCACCACCATGCCGTCGGCGCAGCAGGTTTGACAGGCCAGACGGCGCCGGCCGTCGATGTTGACGCGGCATTCCTGGCAGATGCCCATGCCGCAGAAGGGCGCGCGCGCTTCGCCCGATACCGAACGCCGTGCCACGCCCATGTGCGCCTCGGGCTGGGAGGCCTGCGCTACGCGCAACGCGGCGGCGACCGAGGTGCCAGCGGCCATGCGCAAGGGCTGGCCGTTGATGTGCAGACTGACTTGCTTGTCGCGGTTCATGTTTTTGTGCTATCGGAAGAAGTCGTGGCAAAACGCTGGGCCGCATAAGGCGCGGGGTCGAAAGCGGGCGCGCCGCCGGTCATTAGCGCGGCCAGCAGATGCGCCGTGCCGGTGGCGGTGGTCACACCCAGGCCTTCGTGGCCCACGGCCAGCCACAGGCCTTCGCGCCACGGGTGGCGGCCGAGCAGGGGCAGGCTGTCGGGGGTGGCGGCGCGCAGGCCGGTCCAACTGCGGATCGCGTTAAGGTCTGCCAAGGCCGGCATGTAGTGCAGCGCACGCTGCAGCATTTGCGCCACCATGTCGGCTTCGACCGCCAGGTCGGTGGTGTCGAACTGGCGCGAGGAGCCGATGAGCAGTTGCCCGGTGGGGCGCGGCTGCAGGTTAAAAGCGACCGATGGGCCTTGGCTGTGGTGCGCGCTGGTCACGTAGCCCAGCTCCACCAACTGGTGGTGCACCGTGCCGGGGTAGCGGTCGGTGATCAACAGGTGGCCCTTCTTCGGGCGGATGGGCAGCTCCGGGCACAGCGTGGTGGCCTGGATGCCGTTGGCCAGCAAGATCTGCGGCGCATGGCGACGGCTGCCGTCGGCCAGGCGCACGTGGCCGCTTTCCAGGGCCACGACCTCGGCTTGTTCGATGGTGATGCGGTCGCTGCCCTGTGCGCCATCTTGCAGAAGCCAGCGCGCGGCGTTTGGGGCGTAGACGATGCCGTCGCCCATCACCGCCAGCGCGCCGGTGAGGCCGGCCCGAAGGGCGGGTTCTGCGGCGCCGAGTTGTGCGGCGTTGAGCAGCCGGCAGTCCACACCATGGGCTTGCAGGCGCTGCGCCTTCTCTTCGGCTGCGGCCATCTCGGCTTCGTCTGCCGCCACCCACAAAGTGCCGCAGGCGCTGTAGGCGCAATCGGCCGGCATGCGCGGCACCAGGCCGCGCCACAGGTCGAGCGAGTGTCGGCTCAAAGCGAGTTCGGCCGGGTTGTCGTCCATCACCACCAGATGGCCCATGCCCGCGCCGGTGGCGCCGCCCCAGTGTGCGTCCAGCACCAGCACGCGCTGGCCGGCCTGCGCCAGCGCGTGGGCACAGGCTGCGCCCACGATACCGGCGCCGATGACGATCACATCAGGTTGCATGGAGCTGGGCACGTTTGGACAATCAATAGCTGGCCAAGGCGGTGGGCACTGCGTTCTTGAACGTGAACACCGTGATCGGTGCTTGCGTCATGTTGCCCTTGTCGTCATAGGTGTAGGTGCCGGCCACGCCCTTGTACGAGGCCTTGTAGATTTCGGCTCCGACCTTGTTCGGGTCGATCGAATTGGCCTTCTGCATGGACTCGCCGATGAGCATGGTCTGGTCGTAGAACGACGCGCCATAGGCATCGGTGTCGATGTTGAAGCGCTTCTTGTATTTGGCCTTGAAGGCCGGGCCGCCAGCGGCTTTCTCCAGCATGGAGCCGCCTTGCGCGCAATACACGGTGTCGTTCACGGCGTCGCCACCGAGCTTGCCCATTTCAGGGCTGCACAAGGTGTCGCCACCCAGCAGCTTGGCGTTGATGCCGAGCTGCTTCATCTGGCGCGTCATGGGCGCGGCTTGGGGCGCGTAGCCGCCGAAGAAAATGGCTTCAGGCTGCTTGGCTTTGAGGCTGGTGAGGATGGACAAAAAGTCCACCGCCTTGTCGGTGGTGAATTCCTGGCCGACCACGGTCAGGCCTTGCTTCTTGGCTTCTTTGGTGAACTCTTCCGCCACCCCTTGGCCGAAGGCGGTGCGGTCGTCGATCACGGCCACCTTGGTGACCTTCAACACCTTGGCCGCGTAGACCGCCATGTTCGAGCCGATCTGGGTGTCGCTGGCGATGATGCGGAACAGGTTCTTGTAACCGCCGTCGGTCACCTTGGGGTTGGTGCCCACGGTGGAGACCATGGCGCCGCCGGTGCTGTACACCCGCGATGCTGGAATGGCAACGCCCGAGCAGTAAGGGCCCATCACGTATTTCACGCCGCCGTCCACCAGTTTTTGCGCCACGTTGACGCCGGCCTTGGCGTCGCATTGGTCGTCTTCCGACACCAGCTCGAACTTCAGTGTCTTGCCGCCGACCACGATCTTCTTGGCGTTGAGTTCTTCAATCGCCAGTCGGACGCCGTTTTCATTGTCTTTGCCTGCGAAAGCATTGGGGCCCGAAAGCGGGCCGCTCTGGCCGATGCTCACAAGCTGTTCCTGGGCGCTGGCCTGTGTGGCACAGGCCAACACGGCCAGGCTTAGGACCGAGAGAAGGTGGGGGCGGACATGCATGGAAGTCTCCTGGTGTACTGGTTTGCTGCTGGGGGGCGGGGTGAAATCAGATTCAGGCCACCGACTGGTACTTGGCCGGCCGGGTGGCAAGGGCCTTGGCCACGATCCCTTCGATGAAGGCGCGCTCTTCGCCAATCAGCGGCAAGCGCGGGCGGCGCATGTGTTCCGTGCCCACACCCACCAGCAGGTCGATGAGCTTCAGGTTCTGTACCAGCTTGGTCGACACGTCGAGGTGCAACATGGGCGTCATCCACTGGTACAGCTTCAGGGCTTCGGCCCATTCGCCGGCCTTCATCAGGTCGTACAGCGCCACGGTTTCGCGGGGGAACGCGCAGCCCACACCGGCCAGCAGGCCGTCGCAGCCCAGCGCCAGGCCTTCATAGGCGAGGTCGTCCACACCCAGGAACAACTGGTAGCGGTCGCCCAGCACGTTGCGCAGGTCGGTGATGCGGCGGATGTTGTCGGTGCTTTCCTTGATGGCAACGATGTGTTCGCAGTCGGCCAGCTCCACCATGTGCTCGGGCTTCAGGTCGACGCGGTAGGCCACCGGGTTGTTGTAGACCATGATGGGTTTTTGCGCGGCGTTGGCCATGGTGCGCACGTTGAGCATGGCTTCGCGGGCATCGGCCACGTAGATCACCGACGGCATCACCATGAAGCCGGCCACACCCAGTTTGTTGGCACCATCGATGTAGCGCAGCGCTTCGCGGGTGCTGGTTTCCGAGACGTTGGCCAGCACCGGGATGCGGCCGTCGGCGGCTTCAAGCGCAATCTTGGCGACCTGCAGCTTTTCTTCCAGCGACAAGGTGCTGGCTTCGCCCAGCGAGCCGCAGGTGACCAGGCCGTGGATGCCGTTGCGGATCTGGAAATCGATGTGTTTGGCGGTGCCAGCGGCGTCGATGCTCTCGTCGGCGTTGAACTTGGTGGTGATGGCAGGGAAGATGCCTTTCCAGCGGGGATTCGTCATGAGAGTGAGCTCCTGAAAGTGAAAATGAAGACGCCTTGAGGGCCGTCGTTGTGTTCTCTGGGTAGAGGGTTATTAATATATTAAGAAGATATTTGAAATATCTTGTTGGGGTATTAAGCAGGTTGCATGCCAGATGATTTGCATGTATTTACGGCCGATTTGGGGCAGATTTGCCGCGCAGACCGCGCGTTGGCCTGTGTCCATCACCCGTTTTGGCGCAGGCGGGCACGCCCTTGAGGCGCGGTGCCGCAATTTGGGGCTAGGTTGGCAATGGTCGTGGCCAAGCCGGGTCTGGTGCTTGAGTACCAGGCCGTTCTGGAAATGCAGAGGGGCCAACTACCGGCGGCAATACCACCAGATGGTTGAATGCGTTGGGCGTTAGCCTTTTTGCGGCACGCGTTCGCGGCACACCGTCAGCACCAATTGCCGCAGCCAACGGTGCGCGGGGTCGGCCTCCAAGCGTGGGTGCCACATTTGCGAGACAGTGATCTGGTCGGTAGGCACCGGCAGTTCAAAAACGCAGGTGGCCGATTCTGCGGAGTCGGATTGGTGGCGCATGAAGGTCTGAGGCACCAGCGCCACCAGATCAGAAGACCGCGCCACGGCCAGCGCAGCGGGGAAGCTGGGCACCACGGCGACGATGTTTCTTTTCAGCCCCAAAGCCGCGAGGCCAACGTCTACCGGGCCGCTTTTGCCGCTGCGGCGTGATGCCACCACGTGGCCGAATGCCACATATTGCTCGGCGGTGACGGCCGATGCCGACGCGAGTGGGTGGCCGTGCCGTACCACGCCCAGGAAGCGGTCGCGGAACAGCGCCTGCACCCGCACTTCGGGGCCCATAACGCCCAGCACGCCGATTTCTAGGTCGGCCGTGCCTTCACGCAAATGCGCGGCCGACTTTTCCAGCTTGGGCGCAAAGCGCAAACGCACGTGCGGTGCGATGGCCGTGGCGGCAGCGATCAGCGGTGCGGCAAAGGCTTCGATGAAACCGTCGTTGGCGCGGATGGTGAAGGTGCGCTGCAGGGTGGCGAGGTCGGCCTCGGTGGTTGCGGGGCGCAGCAAGGCCCGTGCTTCGTGCAGCGCATTGGGTGTGCGTTGCCGCAGCGCTTCGGCATGGGGCGTCAATACCATGAGGCGCCCCGCGCGCACCAGCAAGGGGTCGCCCGTGGCTTCGCGCAGGCGGATCAAGGTGCGGCTCATGGCCGAAGCACTGAGGCCGAGGCGGCGGGCGGCACCGGCCACGCTGATCTCTGCCAGCAGGGCGTCAAGTGCGAGGAGCAGATTCAAATCGGGTTCGGGCATGCTTGATCGTAACGAGAACAGACCCCAAGACCTGCAACGTGGCGTTGAGCCATGGCGTTTGGTGCAGTTGATGAATGCAGGCGCAGCGCCTTCCGCCCGGTATGCCGCGTCGCTAAAGTCGCTGCACCGACGTACCACCAAGCCTTCATGCCAAACATCTTCTATTTAGTAGTAACGACCAGCCGCCCTGATGGCTGGGTACGCCCATGGGGTATTCGCTCTGGGCACAATCACGGCTTCGCTCTCTCTTTCGGGCCTGCGGTGGTCAAGCACCATGCGGGGGCCATTTTTCCATGACATCCATGACCCAAGCGTCAGCAACGGTTCCGATCCAAGACGGACTTCCCACCCCCGCGCGTTACCGCGCCATGTTTGTCATCTTGCTGGGCGTGGCCTTTTCGGTGCTGGACGGCACCATCGTCAACCTGGCCTTGCCGGGCCTGGCCGTTGACCTGCACGTGACCGATGCGCAAACCATCTGGGTGGTCAATGCCTACCAGATGGCGGTGCTGGTGGCATTGTTGCCGCTGGCCGCGCTGGGTGACCAGATTGGTTACCGGCGCGTCTACCTGTGGGGCGTGGCACTGTTCACCGTGGCGTCGCTGGGCTGTGTGGTGGCCACCTCCTTGCCGTGGCTGGTGACGGCGCGCGTGCTGCAGGGCCTGGGCTCGGCCGGCATCATGGCGGTGAATGCCGCGCTAGTGCGGCTGACTTACCCCAAAGATCTGTTTGGGCGCGGCGTGGCATTCAACTCGATGGTCGTGGCCTCTACTTCGGTCGCCGGGCCTACCGTGGCTGCCGCGATTTTGTCGGTGGCCTCCTGGCCTTGGCTGTTTGTGATCAACATTCCCCTGGGCTTGCTGGTGTGGTGGCTGGGACGTTCGGCGCTGCCGTACAACCATGCGGGGCGCGCTTCTGCCGCGCGTTTGGCGCCGTTGGACGTGGCTCTCAACGCGCTGATGTTCGGCCTAGTGTTCATGGGCGCCGACGCACTGGGTACAGGCGCGGCCGACGGCAAGCCGTTGATGGAACTCACTGGCGGCATCTGCATGCTGGTGGTCGGCGTAGTGGTCGGCTTCTTTTACGTACGCCGTCAAATGCGCCAGGTTGTGCCGCTGTTGCCGCTTGATCTGCTGCGTATTCCGGTGTTCGCCTTGTCGATGTGCACATCGGTCAGCGCGTTCACGGCGCAAACGCTGGCCTACATCGCGCTGCCGTTCATGCTGTTGAATGGCTTGGGGCGGTCGCATTTGGCTGCGGGTGCGCTCATCACCGCCTGGCCGATGGCCATCGTAGTGGTGGCGCCCATCATCGGCCGCTTGATCGGCAAAATCCCCGACGGCTTGCTCGGCGGCATTGGCCTGGGCCTGTTGGCCGTGGGCTTGGCGATGCTGGCGATGTTGCCCGCGCAGCCCAGCGACGTGGAAATCGCAGCCTGGCTGGCCTTGTGCGGCGTGGGTTTTGCGGTGTTTCAGTCGCCGAACAACCACACCATTTTGACCTCGCCGCCACCCAACCGTGGCGGTGCCGCCAGCGGCATGCTGGGCACGGCGCGGCTCACCGGGCAAACCCTGGGCGCGGTGTTGATCGCGGTGATCTTCAGCATCTGGAGCGCCCACGACGGTGCTGGTGTACAGGTGGCGCTGGGCTTGGCGGCGGCCTTTGCGGCGGTGGCGGGTGTGTTCAGTTCGTTGCGTTTACGACATACGACGCCACACTAAAGCTCACTTAATAGGGCAGCGCTGAACCGCTCCCAGAAAATTTATAATCGGCGGTTCAGCAAAACCAAAGCCAAGCAGCCCACACCGCTGCTGGCCCCGGCCCACGGCTCCCAACATTGCGCACCATGACCACTCCAAAGCTTTCCGTCGCAGACATCCGCAAGACCTTTCTCGACTTCTTTGCCTCCAAAGGGCACACCGTGGTGCCGAGCAGCTCGCTGGTGCCGGGCAACGACCCAACCCTGATGTTCACCAACTCGGGCATGGTGCAGTTCAAGGACGTGTTCCTGGGCACGGACAAGCGCTCTTACGTGCGGGCCGCCTCGGTGCAAGCTTGCTTGCGCGCCGGTGGCAAACACAACGACCTGGAAAACGTCGGCTACACCGCACGCCACCACACGTTTTTTGAAATGCTCGGCAACTGGAGCTTCGGCGACTACTTCAAGAAGGAGAGTCTGAACTGGGCTTGGGAGTTGTTGACCACCGTTTACAAACTCCCTGCCGACAAGCTGTATGCCACGGTCTACCAGGAAGACGACGAGGCCTACGCCATCTGGGAAGACATTTTTGTCAAGTCCGGCTGGACGCCCGAACGTGTGAAGCAAGAGGGACGCATCATCCGCATCGGCGACAACAAGGGCGGCCGCTACAAGAGCGACAACTTCTGGATGATGGCCGACACCGGCCCTTGCGGCCCGTGCTCCGAGATCTTCTATGACCACGGCGACCACATTCCCGGCGGCCCTCCGGGCAGCCCCGATGAAGACGGCGACCGTTTCATCGAGATCTGGAACAACGTGTTCATGCAGTTCAACATGGCCGAAGACGGCTCTGTGACGCCACTGCCCGCACCTTGCGTGGACACCGGCATGGGCCTGGAGCGCCTGGCTGCCATCTTGCAGCACGTGCACAGCAACTACGAAATCGACATCTTCGACGCGCTGATCAAAGCCGCTGCGCGCGAAACCGGCACGCAGGATTTGAACCAAAAGAGCCTGCGCGTGATTGCCGACCACATCCGCGCCACCTCGTTCCTGGTGGCCGATGGCGTCATCCCGAGCAACGAAGGCCGTGGCTACGTGCAGCGCCGCATCATCCGCCGTGCCATCCGCCACGGTTACCTGCTGGGCTGCAAGAAGCCGTTCTTCCACAAGCTGGTGCCCGACCTGGTGGCCTTGATGGGCGACGCTTACCCCAAGCTGCGCGCCGACGAGCAGCGCATCACCGAAGTGCTGAAGACCGAAGAAGAGCGCTTCTTTGAAACGCTGGCCAACGGCATGGGCATTTTGGATGCGGCACTGGCCAACGGCGTGACCGTGTTGCCCGGTGAAGTGGCTTTCAAGCTGCACGACACCTACGGCTTCCCGCTCGACCTCTCGGCCGACGTGTGCCGCGAGCGCGGTGTGACGGTGGACGAAGTTGGCTTTGCAGCCGCCATGGAAAATCAGAAAGCCATGGGCCGTGCGGCCGGCAAGTTCAAGATGGACAAGGCGCTGGAATACACCGGCGACAGCAACGTGTTCACCGGCTACGACGGTTTGCAATCGGCCGCGAAAGTGGTCGCGCTGTACGTCGACGGCACCAGCGTCAACGAATTGAAGACCGGCCAAACCGGAACCGTGGTGCTGGACACCACACCGTTCTACGCCGAGTCTGGCGGCCAAGTCGGCGACGAAGGCCGCCTGACGGCTGCTGGCGTGCGCTTCGACGTGGGCGACACACAGAAAATCAAGGCCGACGTGTTTGGCCACCAAGGCACGCTGGCCGAGGGCTCGCTGAAGGTGGGCGACAGCGTGACCGCTGAAGTCAACACCGCCGTGCGCGCCGCCACCGTGCGCAACCACTCTGCCACACACTTGATGCACAAGGCCTTGCGCGAAGTGCTGGGCAGCCACGTGCAGCAAAAGGGCTCGCTGGTGAACGCCGAGCGCACGCGTTTCGACTTTGCGCATGGCGCACCGGTCACCGACGCGCAGATCCGCCAGATCGAAGACATCGTCAACGCCGAAATCCTGAAGAACGAGCCCACCCAGGCGCGCATCATGGACATCGAATCGGCCCAGAAGACCGGCGCGATGATGCTGTTTGGCGAGAAGTACGGCGAAACCGTGCGTGTGCTCGACATCGGCTCCAGCCGCGAATTGTGCGGCGGCACCCACGTGCAGCGCACCGGCGACATCGGTTTGTTCAAGGTGGTGGGCGAGGGCGGTATTGCCGCCGGCGTGCGCCGTATTGAAGCCATCACCGGTTTGAACGCTTTGGCCTATCTGCAGGAAACCGAAGCCACCGTGGCGCAGGCGGCGGCCAGCTTCAAGGCACCTGTGGCTGAACTGCAATCGCGTATTGCCCAAGCCCTGGACAACGCCAAGGCGCTGGAAAAAGAAGTTGCCACGCTGAAGAGCAAGCTGGCCGCTAACCAAGGCGCTGAGTTGGTGCAAAAGGCGGTGGAAGTCGGCGGCATCAAGCTGCTGGCGGCGCAACTCGATGGCGCCGATGCCAAGACCTTGCGCGACACCCTGACGCAGTTGCGTGACAAGCTCCAGCCCTCCGTGGTGGTGCTGGCGGCTGTGGACGGCGACAAGGTGCAGATCGCTGTGGGCGTGAGCAAGGAAACCACGGCCAAGGTCAAGGCCGGTGAACTGGTCAACTTCGTCGCCCAGCAAGTGGGCGGCAAGGGCGGCGGCAAGCCCGATATGGCCATGGCCGGCGGCACCAACCCTGCCGCGTTGCCAGCGGCGTTGGCATCCGTTCAGGCTTGGGTGCAGCAGCAACTCGGCGCTTGATTCGGCACGGCTGAGCGGCCTTCGTTTCGCTCAACCCAAACCCCGGTCGCGGACTCCGCAGCCGGGGTTTTTGCTTTTCGGCGGGGCCTCAACTGCTGGTTGGGGTGGTTGTATATGCGCCTGCGCGCGCGTTTGGCGCGTGTAGTGGATTGGCAATTGCGTATTAATTTGCATTTGCCGAAGCGCCAAAGACAAGCGCTTTAAAAAGCGCAAATCTTGTGAAATATGCAACGCGGCTCTGCTGTTGCTCAAGGCCAAATAGCGCCTGCGTTGCACCTGCCAACGCCATTCTGGGCCTTCTGAATGCCGTGTCTAGCGGTCTATGGCCCAGCCAAGAGTAGCGACAAAAAGAGCGAGGGAAGCATGACAACAGACAAACAAATTCAACCCGCCGGCTCGGCCGAGATCGTGGCTGGCTCTGTACCGCCATTGGGGCCCGGTCATAAACCGATCGGTCTTTCAGAATACTTCGATCGCAGCGGCATGTTATGGATCGTTTTGTGCGTGGCTTTGGCTGTTGGTGCTGGACATCTGATCCCGCGCATCGATGGCCTGCTGCGCTCGCCTACGCAGGCCGAGCGCCAACGGCTCGACTTGTCGCGCACACAGGCGCCCGCCGTTTCGGGCGCTACGCCTTCGAACGTGGTGTCAAACGCCATCAATGGTCAACAACCGTCCGGGGCCGCGATTTCTGCCACTGGCCCGCAGAAGGTCTGGTGATGCAAACATCCATGTTAGGTCAGCGTTACTTTGGAGTGCCCAGCGTTTTGATGCAAGGTCGGCGTGCCACCGACGCATTGGGTGCCTCCAGCAGCTACGGCGGAGGTCAGTACAGCAGCTTTGGTGCACCGCTGGCACCGCGCGCATCGCCGCCCGAGCCGGATGGTGTGGTTCGGGTGCTGATTGTCGACACACCCGGGCCTGCGCTGGACCGATTGGTCGGTGTGGTGCGGTCTTACGCCGGTTTTCAGCTACTTCCGCCAGTGGTCTACGGTATGAAGTACCACACGGAGCTTGCCAACGAAGTGAAGCACCAATCGCCCGATGTATTGGTGATGGATACGGGTGTTGGCGATGCGGATACGGCCGCATTGATTCAGGCCTGCCGTGCCGCTTCGCCTCAAACCGAAATCTTGCTGCGCACCCATGTTGGCAATGATGAACATGTGCTGGCGTGTATCGAGGCTGGTGCTTCAGGCTATTTCTTCAAAGATGCGGCAGCCGAATGGATCGTCGCGTGTGTGCTGGCCTTACGCGGTGGCGGTGCACTCATCAGCCCCGGTATTGCACGCAGGGTGTTGTCGCGGTTTCCGCTGGCCGCATCGGGCGAATACTTGGCTGTGGACGGGACAGTGTTGACGGATCAGCAAGTGGATGTGTTGCGACTGGTGGCTTGCGGCACTGGTCTGCATGAAATCTCGGACGTGCTGGCGTTGCCTACGCAGCAGGTTCTGGTGCAAATCAAAAGTGTGTACCGCGTGCTGGCCAGCATGCACTTGGTTTGACAGGTGCGGGTCACGCGTCCGGCAGCATCAACCGGCGGGTGCTCTCAAAATACCGCTGCTGACCAGTCACCGGATCAGTAAAACGAACTGACCTCGCCAGCAGTTGCAACGGTTGTTCCATGTCTTCGGGGCTGTTATCCACTACGGGATAAAAACGATCGTGGCGGATCGGTGCCCCAATGGCCGCCATGTGCACACGTAGCTGGTGGCGCTTGCCGGTGTGGGGCGCCAAACCATAGCGCGCCCAGGCACCGCGACGTTCCAATACCCGTATCTGGGTTTCGGAATTTGTCTCCCCGTCAACCTCGCACAAGCGAAAAAACGGCTCGCCTTGCGCCATGCAACTGCGGTGCAGCCGGGGGAACACCAGTTCCGGGCGGGCCGGCGCTATGGCTTCGTAGAGTTTGGTGACCAAGCGGTCGCGAAACAGACCGTGGTACGCGTTGCGGTCTTCCGGGCGGATGGCGAAGAGGGTGATGCCGGCCGTTTCACGGTCCAGCCGGTGCAGCGGCGCCAGGGTGTCGATGCCGAGTTGCTGCTTGAGTTTGACCAGCAAAGTCTGGGTGACGTACTGACCACCGGGTACCGTGGGGAGGAAGTGGGGTTTGTCGGCCACCAGCAAATGTTTGTCCTGGAACAGGATCGTCGCCTCTGCCTGGATGGGCGTTTCAGCCGGCACATCGCGGTAGTAAAACAGCCGTGTTTGCGCTTGGTAGAGCGCCGTGGGGGCAATGGCATGGCCTTCGAGATCGACGACCAAGCCTTTGCGCATGCGTTGCAGCCACTCGTTTAAAGGAATTGCTGGAAACCGCTCCGCCAGAAAGGCCGCAATGGTCGTCCAAGGACCATCGGGCAAGCCGACCAGGCTGGGGCCGACGCCGTTACGAACCGGGGGCAGGCGCAACGCGGATGCGGGCGCCCCAGAGCGCGTCACGTGCGGCGGAACACCACGTCCCATACGCCGTGACCCAGCCGAATGCCGCGGCTTTCGAACTTGGTGAGTGGGCGATACGGCGGCTTGTTGGCGTAGCCTGAGGCGTCGTGCGAAGTGTTCTTCAAGCGCGGCTCAGCGCCCAGTACTTCCAGCATTTGCACGGCGTAGGGTTCCCAATCGGTGGCGCAATGCAGGTAGCCGCCGATCTTCAGGCGGGCGGCAAGTTTGGCGACCAGCGCGGGTTGCACCAGGCGACGCTTGTTGTGGCGTTTTTTGTGCCACGGGTCGGGAAAGAAGATGTGCACGCCTTCAATCGAGCCTTCGGGCAGCATGTTGTCGATGACTTCCACCGCGTCGTGCGCCAGGATGCGGATGTTGCCGATGTTTTGTTCACCGATGCGTTTGAGCAATGACCCCACACCCGGTTCGTGCACTTCGCAGCACAGGAAGTTGGTGTCTGGCAATACCCTGGCGATGTGCGCCGTGGCCTCGCCCATGCCGAAGCCGATTTCCAGCACGGTAGGGGCTTTGCGGCCAAAGGCTGCGGTCAGGTCCAGCGGCCGCGCCGCGTAAGGCAGTACAAAACGCGGGCCCAATTCCTCGGTCGCTTTGGCCTGGCCAACCGTGGTGCGGCCGGCGCGGCGCACAAAGCTCTTGATGGTCTTGGGGAAGGGCACATCTGCGGGCGCGGCTGATGCAGCGGCGTCGGGGCTGGTGGCGGGGACGACTGGGTCGACGGCGTCGAGGGGAGAGGAAGTTGGGGCGTTCACGGGGCCAGATTGTAAGTACCCTGCCACGCCTTTACCCATGTGGCCCGCTTTTCTTCCGGGGTACCTGTCGCGGACGGCAACCGAAGAGCGGCTGCGGCGGCGTCCAGCGCCGCATCGGGCGCTTGCATGTCGAAAGCTTGTGCGCCGTTTTGCTTGGAGAGTTTTTCGCCATTGGCGCCCAGCACCAAAGAGGTGTGCAGGTAATTGGGCGTGGGTAGGTTCAGCGCCTGCTGCAGCAAGATCTGGCGTGGCGTGTTGTCGGCCAGGTCTTCACCGCGCACCACGTGGGTGATGCCTTGGGCCGCGTCGTCGACCACCACGGCGAGCTGGTAGGCCCACAAGCCATCGGCGCGGCGCAGAACGAAGTCGCCCACTTCCTGGGCTACGTTTTGGCGTTGGGAGCCGAGGCGGCGGTCTTGCCACTGCAAGATGCTGTGTGCTACTGAAACCGTAGCTTCTTGCGCTTTACCCGTATGCGTAAAGAGCCATTTTTGTTCAGAGGCTTCAACGTTCAATCGCCATGCTCGCGCAGGCTTGCCGTTGAGCCCGTGGCGGCAGGTGCCGGGGTAGACAAGTTCGCCGTGGCGCGTGGGTGCTTGACCAGCTTCGGCAGCGGCCTGGGCAATTTCTTTGCGCGAACAGCCGCAGGGGTAGACCAGCTTTTTGTCAATCAACCGATCCAGCGCTTGCTGGTAGAGCGCGCCGCGCTGCGATTGCCACACCGGCTCGGCATCGGGTACCAAGCCGCAGGCGGCGAGCTGCTGCAGGATGAACCGATCCATGCCGACTTGGCAGCGCGGCGTATCCACGTCTTCGATGCGCACCAGCCATTGGCCGCCTTGGGCGCGGGCGTCGAGCCAACTGGCCAGGGCCGCGACCAGCGACCCGGCGTGTAGGGGGCCGGTGGGTGACGGCGCGAAGCGGCCGATGTATTGGCCAATGTATCGACCGTCCCCCGAACTCATGCCACGCTGAGCGCCAACTCCAAGCCAGAGATGAACGCGTCTTCTACACGGTGCCCCAGGCACCAGTCGCCTGCCAAGCCCAAGCCAGCCTTGGCATCCCACAGGTGGCTGCGGCCCAAGGGTTTGATGGTTTGTGCCGAGCCCCAGCAATGCACCGTGGCCATGGCGGGTTCGGCACGGATGCCGGTCACTTCGGCAAAGGCTTTGAGCAGCTTGGCCTGTACACGCGGAATGTCGTCGTCCAAATGCTCATGCGACCAGGCGGCGCTGGCTTGCACCGTCCAACGTTCCACGCCGCCACGGCGCGGCTTGGACGATTCGCGGGCCAGCCAGGCGATGCGGTGATGGTTGCTGCGCGCGGCGTTCCATTGCGGGCCCAGGTGGCTCATGTTGGGTTGGCTGGCCTGTGGGTAGGCCAACAACAGTGTCCAGCACGGGCCGACGCGCACGTCTTCCAGGGCCTTGGTAAATTTCGGGTGGGCGGCGTCGTCGAACAACAGGCGCTGTGCCTGCGAGGCGGTGGTGGCCAGCAGCACCTGGTCGAATCCGGAGAACACATGTTCTGCGTCTGGTGCGCCGGGCGTGCCGTGGGTGCGTAGCTGCCATTGCTTGGGCGCCATGCGGTCGCGCTCAATGCCGACGATGCGGGTTTGCAGTTCGATCTGTTGCTGGCTCACAAACGGTTGAGCCCAGTGTTCGACCAAGGCATTCATGCCGGGCGTGGGCACCCAGTGGGGTTCGCGGCCGGGCAGGGCGGCGGAGGCCACGCGGCCAAAGGAGTCAAGCACGCGCACGAGGTTGGCGCTCCACGGGCGGCATATGTGCTGGGCAGTGGCCTGCAGCGCCAGCAGAAAACGCGGGTCGCGCACGGTGAAGTATTGCGCGCCGTAGTCGAAGGTACCGAAGGGGGTGTCGGTGGTGGCCATCCGCCCGCCCACCATTTCATTTTTATCAAACACGGTCACGTGGTGGCCCGCCTGCTGCAAAGTCCGGGCGCAGGCGATGCCGGCAATACCAGCACCGATGACGGCAATGCGTCGAGGAGGTTTGGCTTTCGGTTTGGATGTTTTCATATCGGTTGCCATGGTTGAGTGTCAGAACGTTGTGACTTCGGTTGTCTTTGTCTCAGCTCCGTGTGGCCATCACCTCGTCTGTTTTAAACCGATGGCCACAGCACCCACTCTACACGCTGCGCGAGGGCGTTTTGCAAAAAAGCGGCAGGGTGTCATCGGATTGACTTGGAACTTGTGGGTCAATTAATCAGGTCGCCATCCATTGGCTTACAACTTCCTAATCCCACTGCTGGCCCTGGCGCTCCAGCAAGGCGTGGCGCGTTGGCGCGCTTTCCAATTGCTGCAGCCACCACTTCAAGGCCCGGCCTTGTGTGCCTTTGGCGGGTGTGCGCCAGGCGTAGTGCAAACGCACGATGCGCTCGGGGCGTTCCACCGCTTTGGTCACCAGGTGGCCGGCGTCCAGATAGGGCCGCACCAGGCTCTCGGGCAAAAAGCCCACGCCCAGGCCGCGCAACTGCGCCTCTAGCTTGGCGCGGATGCTGGGCACGGTGAACACGTCTTGGCCGGCCAGCAGGCCGTAGGTCAGGCCGCCGCCGCGTTGCACGCTGTCGGCCACTGCCACGGCTCGGTGTTGGCCGATGACGGCGTCGGGAATCGGCTCGACTGCCTTGGCCAGCGGGTGGTGCGGGGCGGTCACAAAGATGAAACGCATCTCGCCCAGCAAACGGGCTTCGATTTGCAGGCCGGCAGCGACTTCCATGGCCACACCAATCGACAGGTCGGCGTGGCCTGAGGTCAGCGCCTCCAGCGTGCCGGAGAGGATTTCTTCGCGCAGGCGTATGCGCGTGGGCGGGTTCAGGGCGTAGAAGGCTTCACACAGCTCCATCATCGTGGCATGCGAGACGGCGCTGTCCACCGCCAGCGTGAGCTGCGGCTCCCAGCCCGTGGCCACGCGTTTGACGCGGTTGGCCACGGCGTCCACGTCGTCCAGCAGGCGGCGGCCTTCGCGCAGCAACTCGGTGCCGGCCTCGGTGACCTTGGCTTGGCGCGAGCTGCGGTCGAACAGCAGCACGTCCAGCGCGTCTTCGATCTGGCGCACGCGGTAGGTCAGCGCGCTGGGCACCATGTTGAGTGCGCGGGCGGCACCGGCAAAGCTGCCGGCATCGGCAATCGCGACCAGCATGGCCAGGGCTTCGGGGGTGAGGACTTCACGCGGACTTTGCATCGACAGCTTCTGATCGTTCAAATAATTTGAATGATGCCATCAAACACGCTGTATCGCAGAACCCGGCCAGAGGCCTAAAGTTCAGGTCATGGATTCACCCGATGAGTCCACAACCAGGGCACCAGATGGTGCCCGAACCTAGACAGGAGTTTGTGATGCTGACACTTCGTAAATCTCAAGACCGCGGCCATGCTGATCACGGTTGGCTGAAGTCACAACACAGTTTTTCTTTCGCTGGCTACTACGACCCAGAACACATGGGCTGGGGCAACCTGCGCGTGATCAATGAAGACCGCATTGCCCCCGGCACCGGCTTTGGCGCCCACGGCCACCGCGACATGGAAATCATCAGCTACGTGCTGGAAGGTGAACTGGCCCACCAGGACACCATGGGCAACGTGAAGGCGATTCCACCGGGTGACGTGCAACGCATGAGCGCTGGCAGTGGCGTGCGCCACAGCGAGTTCAACCATGCACCTGATGCGACTACGCACTTTCTGCAAATCTGGATTGAACCCAATGTGACCGGCATCCCCGCCAGCTACGAGCAAAAGACGTTTGCCGCGAATGAGAAGCGAGGTGCCCTGCGTCTCGTGGCCTCGCCAGACGGCGCCAATGGTTCGGTGAAGGTGAATGCCGATGCCGCCATGTACGCCGGTTTGTTTGACGGTGACGAATCGACCACGATCGAGTTGAACCCGGAACGCAAAGGCTACGTGCACCTGGTGCGCGGAGCGCTGCAAGTCAATGGCGAAAGCCTGACGGCCGGCGACGCAGTGTTGCTCGACGGCGAGAAGTCTTTGTCGCTCAGCGGCGGCAAAGATGCCGAAGTACTGGTGTTTGATTTGGCTGCTTGAGTCGGTCGGATCGCTTGGTCATTGAACCAAGCCGTTGAGCGGTTGAGACCAACCGTTCATACCCCCTAGGGGTGGTGTCGGGAACTCGTTCCTTGTGCACCATCTCCATGGCGGGGTGTTTCCAAGAGTTGCGTTTTCTTTAGTTGTTTGTTTAATTTTTTAGGAAAAAATCATCATGTTGAATTCTCTGCAAAACCCTCTGGCCTTGGTTGGCCGTCTGCTGTTGGCCGTGTTGTTCCTGCCCGCAGGCATCGGCAAACTCACGGGCTTTGAAGGCACTGTGGGCTACATCGCTTCCAAGGGTTTGCCAATGCCATCGGCCGGTGCCGCCATCGCGCTGGTGGTCGAAATTTTGGGTGGCCTGGCTTTGATCTTCGGCTTCCAGACGCGCATCGCTGCGTTGGTATTGGCTGTGTTCACCCTGGCTGCCAGCGTGTTCTTTCACAACTACTGGGGTGTGCCTGCTGAGCAAGCCATGGTGCAACAGTTGATGTTCTTCAAGAACATCGCAGTGACCGGTGGCTTGTTGGTGTTGGCTGCGTTTGGTGCTGGTGGCTTCAGCCTGGACGCACGTCGCGGCAACTAAGCTTTCAGCTTTTGAGATCGAGGGCCGGCGGTAAGCGTGCGGCCCTTTCTTTTGGGTGATGCATCAGGATTTGACCGCATCCATACTTGTGATTTGAACTGAAAAGGGAGATTGAGAAATGTCTAAAGTTGTCGTTGTCTACCACTCGGGCTACGGCCATACCCAACGCATGGCACAAGCCGTGGCCGAAGGCGCTGGCGCCGAGCTGCTGGCCATTGATGCCGAAGGCCAACTGCCTGAAGGCGGCTGGGAGACTCTGGCTGCGGCTGATGCCATTTTGTTCGGTTCGCCCACCTACATGGGCAACGTGAGCTGGCAGTTCAAGCGCTTCGCTGATGCGTCCAGCAAGGTCTGGTTCACACAAGGCTGGAAGAACAAAATCGCTGGCGGCTTCACCAACAGCGCCAGCCCTTTTGGCGACAAGCAGAACTCGCTGCAAACCATGAACACGCTGGCCATGCAACACGGCATGTTGTGGGTGGGCTTGGGTTTGATGCCTAGCAACACCAAGGCTGCCGTGCGCAACGACCCGAACGCGCTGGGCGCATCCTTGGGTGCCATGGCGCAGTCACCATCGGACGCCAGCGCGGCCGAGATGTTCCCTGGCGAGTTGGAAGTGGCGCGCGGTTACGGCGCACGTGTGGCCGAGATGGCCGCTCGTTTTGCTGCGAAGTAAGCTAGGCTCTTTGCCAATGGCGCCCGAATCGACTGCAAAGCAGATTCGGGCGTTTGATTCCGTGTTCCGAAGTCCGCGTTGAAGGGATTCCGTATGTCGATAGAACTCAGTCTTGCACGCAACGTCCTCCCTGCCCAGGCCAATAGTGCCTTGGCCCAGACCGTCAAAATCGACCTGCACCAGTTGCTGGCCGATGTGAGCGTGGCCGAAGGCGGCAACGACGCTGGCCCCAGCCCGCACGACTTTTACGATACCGCTTTGGCCAGTTGCAAAGCGCTGACCGTGATGTGGTACGCCCGCAAGGCCGGCATCCCGGTGGACGACATCCAGACCGTGGTGACGCGCGACAACAGCAAAGAGCGCGAAGGTGTTTACCGTTTGTCTGCCACGCTGCAGATCAAGGGTGACCTGACCGACGTGCAATTGCAAAAGCTGCAAGCCGTGGCCGAGAAATGCCCTGTGCACAAACTTATGACGGCCGTGACCACCGAAATCGAAACGCATGTTGAGCGGCTGGTTTAAGGCCGCGCCTGCGCTAAGCTCACCGTTTGATTTTTAATTCACCAGGAGCCGCCGCCATGGGTATCGCCGCACACATCACCGGACACCAAAAAGACTTGGGTGGTGGCTTCTTCGTCCGCCGCCTGCTGCCTTCGGTGCACAAGCAGGGCGTGGGCCCGTTCATTTTTTTCGACCACTTCGGCCCGGTGACAGTGCAGCCCGAAACCGAACACGACGTGCGCCCACATCCACACATCGGCTTGGCCACAGTGACTTACCTGTTCGAGGGCGCCATCATGCACCGCGACAGCTTGGGTTCGGTGCAGAAAATTGAACCCGGCGCCATCAACTGGATGACGGCCGGAAAAGGCATCGTGCATTCCGAGCGCCGTCCCGAAGAGCTGGCCAAGGTGCCTTACGTCAACCACGGCATCCAGCTGTGGGCGGCGCTGCCGCAGTCGGCCGAAGAAGTGGAGCCCAGCTTCGTGCACACCCGCGCCGACGAGTTGCCCTCCAAGGCCGTGGGCGCTTCTACTGTGCGCGTGTTGATTGGCGAAGCCTTCGGCCAAAAGTCGCCGGTGGCCACGTTTTGCCGCACCTTGTATGTCGACGTGAAGCTCACCGCTGGTGATGTGCTGGAACTGCCCGCGTCAGAAGATGAGCTTGGCGTTTACGCTGTAGACGGCCCGGTCGAAATCGACGGCGAAGTTTTGGCGCAACACGCATTCGCCTTTTTGGAGCCCGGCAAACCCTGCCTGCTGCGCGCCGATGCCGACGTGCAACTGATGCTGCTGGGTGGCGACAAACTCGACGGTCACCGCCACATGGTGTGGAACTTCGTCTCCAGCCGCAAAGAGCGCATCACCCAGGCCGAGCAAGACTGGGTGGCGCAACGCATGGGCCACGTGCCCGGCGAGACCGAGTTCATTCCGCTGCCACCGCCGCGCAAGCCTGCTTGAACATGTTGCGAAGTCGAGCCGCTGTGCACGCAGGGCGGCTCTCAATCGCCTAGAGCACCATCACCACCTTGCCAAACTGCTGGTTGGATTCCAGATGCTGGTGCGCCTCCCGTACTTCCTTCAGCGTAAACGTGCGGTCGATGTGCGGCCGCAAATGCCCCAGCCGTACGCCGTCGCTGATGAAGGCGTGCGCCCGCGCCATGGCCTCAGGCTGGCGCGTGATTTCGGTGTAAACGAAGCCGCGAAAGGCCAGGCTTTTCGTTATCGCCAGCTTCAATGGAAATGGCGTGTCTTTGGGGCTCAGCCCACCGTGGATGACGATGCTGCCGCTCGGGCGCATGGCCAGCGCCAAGTCCAACACCTGTGGGCCGCCCACGGCATCAAACGCGCAGGCCAAGCCGGTGCCAGTGATGGTGTGCAAACGCTCGGTCAGCGGCTCTTCTTGGGTCACGATCACGGCTAAAGCGCCGGCTTCCAGCAGCGCTTGGCGCTTGCCGCTGGTCGTGGTGATGGCGATGGGCTTGGCGCCCAGATGGCGCGCCACCTGTATGGCCGCCAAGCCCACGCTGCTCGACGCCGCGTTGATCGCCACCCAGTCGCCGCTGCGCAATTTGCCGGCCTCCACGAGCCCGCCGTAAGCCGTCAAATAGGCCATCCACAACGCTGCAGCCAACACGGGCGTGAGCCCCTCGGGCTGCCGCACCACGTAGGCTTGGCGGATGACGATGTGGTCGGCATAGGTGCCGTAGGGCCCGAGCGCAAAGCCGGGGATCACGCCCACGGCATCGCCCACCGAAAACCCGCTGGCCTCTGGCCCCAGGGCTAGAACTTCGCCTGCCGCTTCAAAGCCCAGCAGCGACGGGGGCTGCGCCGGCTCTAGATATTGCCCGGAGCGAAACAACACGTCGGCCCGGTTCAGGCCGATGGCCTGCACCTTGATCAACACTTCCGCGCCCGCAGGCATCGGGACTTTGCGCTGTTCGAGGGCCAGCACTTCTGGCCCACCCAACTGATGAAAACGCACAACACGTGACGTTGAAGCAGACATCGCACACTCACTCAACATGGAAAACCTCCCAAATGGAGGCGTTCAAATGATGCGCGGCATGCGAATGGAAAAGGGTAAATTTGTGTTCACCCGGTAACGGTTTTGCGCAGAACCGCCGGGCGCTGGCCGATGCCAAAACCAAGCGCTGGCTTGGTTGCGTTTTAGCCAAGAAACCTGTGATGAAAAATGCTGTTTGCGCTTTAGGGGTAAGCGCCAACAGCTATCAAAAAAGGTGTTTTTTAAGGTGCGATCGCGTCTGGCTCCGCGTTTGCTTCGGTGGTCTGGCTCAAATCGGCCCCCAGCGTGCGGCGCTCGTCGAACACAAAACAGTCGCCGTGGTAGTGGGCGCCGTCGGTTTCCTCGAAGTACTTGAGGATGCCGCCTTCCAGTTGGTAGACGCGCTCTACACCCACTTCGCGCATCAGGATGGCGGCCTTTTCGCAGCGGATGCCGCCAGTGCAAAAGCTCACCACGGTTTTGCCTTCCAGCTCGGCCTGGTGTGCTTGCAGCGCAGCCGGGAACTCGCTGAACTTGGTGATGCGCCAGTCGATGGCGCCGTCAAATGTGCCGTGGTCGACTTCGAAGGCGTTGCGCGTGTCCAGGGTGACGACTGGGCGGCCTTCGTCGTCGACGCCGGTATCGAGCCAGCGGCGCACCGTGGCAGCAGCCACGGCCGGGGCGCGGCCATCGTTGCGCGAGAAGTCGGGCACGATGGTTGGGTAGTCCATGCGGATGATTTCGCGCTTGACCTTCACCAGCATCTTCTTGAAAGGCTGGTGCGCTGACCAGCTCTCTTTGGGCGCCAAGTCTGCAAAGCGCGGATCGGCCTTGGTTTGCGCCATGAAGCTGTTCACGGCCTCGGCCGGGCCGGCGAGAAACATGTTGATGCCCTCGTGGGCCAGCAAGATGGTGCCCTTGAGCTGAAGGTCGTTGGCCCGGGCGAGCAATACCTCGCGCACGGCGTCGGCATCGGGCAGGGGGACAAACTTGTAGACGGAAATGTTAAGGATGGAGTTCACCCGTCGATTTTATGAGCGGCGGGGAATGGGCTGCTGCGCTGGATCAAAAGCCGGTGGAAATGGGCTCATCGAGGCAAAACGTGGGAACGTAAATAAGTCAGAAAAATGTCGAAGTTGTTTACGCATCGATTGCTTGTGAAACTTAAGTTGTTGATTTATATGGGTGGCACGAAGTCTGCTGTTACTTAATGAAACAACTCAACGCTTCTCAAAACAATGAACTTCGCTTCCAAGCTCCTGCTCACCGCCAGCCTCGCATTTGCATCGCTCAGCGCTTCCGCATCCCTGACCCCCGTCTACGACACCTTCGGCACCTTGGCCGCAGCCAACTTTGGCGGCACGGGCATTTCGAACAAGGCTGTCGCCATCGACACCTTTACCGGCAAGAACATCATCGGCCAGTCCACCGGCACCATCACCCTGGGCCTGACGGTGACAGCGCGTTACGCAAACCAAACCGTGACCAATAACGGCGCTGGTGTTTTCTATGCTGCTGCAGGTGTGGATCAGACCAATGCCTCCTCGATTTCTCAAGAATTGGCCACGTGGAATATCGACTACTACATTGGCGGTGCTACCTCGAGCAACCTGTACGTCTACACGTTGCTGTTCGACATTGACCCGAGCGTGAACGAAAATTTCAAAAGCATCACGTTGGGTGCAAATACGCAGAACTCGACGAATCTGGGCTTCGATCTCGCTGAATTCTTCTATGGTTACAGCTTTGACCCAGCGCTGTCGGGGCAGTACGGTTTCATTTTGCAAGCTTCGAACATATTCACAGGCAGCGTCGTTGGCATGACCTCGATCCTGCTGAACGTTGGCTCGAACAAGGTCCCCGAGCCTACCTCCCTGGCTCTGATGGCTTTGGGCCTGATCGGCGTGGCGGCCGTGAGCCGTCGCCGCAAGGTTTAAACCTCGCAGCGCAACTGAATTTCAGTTCAATGCAAAACGGCCCGAGGCTTGCGTCTCGGGCCGTTTTGCTTTTGGCGAACCGGGTTCAGATCAACTCAGCGAACCGTTGATGCCCTCCACCAGGAAGTCGATCTTGTCCAGGAACGGGTCGTACAGGCCATAGCTCTTGTCAATTACCACCTTGCCGGTGTTGCTCTTGATGGGGCCGACGAAGATTGGCTTGCCCGCTTTCAAGTCAGCAATCGCCGCCGTGGCCGCCGTGCGGGCTTGTTCCGAGGCGCCGGCGCCAAACGGCGTGCTCAGCACCATGTCTTTGTCGTAGCCGCCAAACACTGTGTTGGGCAGTTTTTTGTCTTGCGCGATAAGCCCGGCGAACGATTTATAGACTGTCTCCCACTTGTTTTCTGCGCCAGTGATGAAACCCTTGGGCGCCAATTGGGCCTGGCTGGCGTTGTGGCCGCAGGTTTTGACGCCCGCGCGTTCAGCGGTCTCAATCACCACCTTGGGGCTGTCCACGTGGCAGGCGATCACGTCGGCGCCCGCGCCAATCAAGGCCTTGGTGGCTTCAGCCTCGCGCACCGGCATCGACCAGTCGCCGGTGATGATGAGTTGCACAACGGCTTGCGGGTTGACCTTGCGCACACCCAGCGCAAACGCGTTGACGTTGCGCAGCACGATGGCGATGGGTTTTGCGGCCACAAAGCCAATCTTGTTGGTTTTGGTGGACAGGCCGGCGGCAATGCCGTTGACATAGTGCGCCTGGTCCAGATAACAGAAATAGCCGCCCAGGTTCATCGGGTGTTTGTCGGCCGACCACAGTGATGTGGGGTGGCGGTACTCCACGCTGGGGTGCTTCTTTGCGGCTTCGATCATGAAGGGGTCGAAGTAGCCAAACGAAGTGCCAAAAACGAGAGAGGCACCGTCGGTTTGCACCATGCCTTCCAGCGTTTTGCGCACGGCCGTGGTTTCGGGCACGTTTTCTTCTTCCACTACCTTCACGCCGGGCAGGCTTTTCAGTGCCTTGGCGCCCACGGCGTGGGCCTGGTTCCAGCCGTAGTCATCACGCGGGCCCACGTAAATGATGCCGACCGTCACGTCCTTGGCCTGCGCGATGGGCGCGCCGAACAAGGCAGGTGCGCCGACAGCGGCTCCCGCGAGGGTGGAGCCCAGGAAGCGGCGACGGTTGAAACTCAGGTTCGACATGGAGATTCCTTTGTTGTGGGAGGTTGGGAGATCGAGGGGAGGGAGGATGGCAAACGGTGAACGGGCTTAAGCTGCTTTTTTGCGCGGGGCGACACGTCTGGTCTTGGGTACAACCGGCGCGGCCATCGGGGCGGCCACAGGCTTCGGTGCCGCCAAGCTCGCGCTATAGCGCGTGAGCACCGCGCCCAACTCGGCGTCACCCGCTTGGCGCTCGGGCAGCAAGGCGCGTTCATGCACACCTTCGAGGTGGTGGACCATCAAACGCACGGCGGATTTTTCGTCGCCTTGGCGCAGCGCCGCGATCAGTTGGCGGTGCTCGTCGATGGCGCAGTCCGAGACATGCGGGCGGCCGTGGATGGCCAGGATCAACGAACAGCGCGACACCAGCTCCGAGACAAAACGCTCCAGCAGCGGGTTGCCGGTCAGTTGCGCCAGTTTGATGTGGAACTCGCCCGCGAGCCGTCCGCACACGGCGTGTGGCTGCTCGCGCTGCGCCTTTTCTTCCAGGCGCACGTGGCCTTCCAGAGCCGCGCCCATGGCGGGCGTCCAGCGGGTGATGAGCACACGCACCACTTCGCGCTCCAGGCAGTGGCGCGTGCTGAACACATGCTCGGCTTCTGCTCGGGTGGGCTGGGCCACGGTGGCCGTGCGTTTGCGGCCGGCTTCCACCAAGCCTTCTGTCGTCAGCCGCGCCAGGGCTTCGCGCACCAGGGTGCGGCTGACGTGCAGGTGCACGCCCATTTCGTCTTCGGGCAGCCGGGTGCCGGGCGGCAACGCCTGTTCAATGATGGCGTGTTTGATCGCCAGATAAGTCGTCTCGGCCCGGCTTGGCTCGTCGGCCGTGTTCAGCTCACTCAATTGCGTCCCTTTGCGTATGCCAGATGTGTGTGATCTGGTATGCAAATAGTGAGCCAGCGCTAAGCTGAGCTTCTACGCCATGTGAAGTGTCTTACGTGAAGCAAGTCGGTGCACGCTGCGTCAAGCGTCTCAGCCAAACAGTACGCGCTGCACCAGATAAGCGCTGCTCCAACTGGAAATGGGTGAACCCAGTGCATACGTGAAGCTGAATTCACGTACACCAGATGGCGTCTTGCCAGCTACCGCAGCGCCAGCAACCGTGGCGACGCATCTTCCAGTTGGAACTGCCGCACCACGTCGGCCAGCCGCACGGCCTGGCTGCTCAGGTTGGCGGCGGCGGCCGAGCTTTCTTCGACCAGTGCAGCGTTTTCTTGCGTCATTTGGTCAAGGCGCGCCACGGCGTCGTTGACCTGCGCGATGCCGGCGCTTTGCTCGGAGGCTGCGCCAGTGATCTCGGCAATGATGGTGGTCACGTTGCGCACGCTTTTCACAATCTCGTCCATGGTGCCGCCAGCTTCCTGCACCAACTTGCTACCGCTTTGCACGCGCGTCACGCTGGCATCAATCAACGCCTTGATTTCTTTGGCGGCCTCGGCGCTGCGCTGGGCCAGCAGGCGCACTTCGCTGGCCACCACGGCAAAGCCACGGCCTTGCTCGCCAGCGCGGGCGGCCTCTACAGCCGCGTTCAAAGCAAGGATGTTGGTTTGGAATGCAATCCCGTCGATCACCGCAATGATGTCGACAATCTTGCGTGAGCTGGTGTCTATACCTTCCATGGTGCTCACCACTTGCGAGACGATGTGGCCGCCGCGCTCGGCAATGTCGGTGGCCGATGTGGCCAATGTGTTGGCCTTACGCGCCGAGTCGGCGTTGTGATGCATGGTGGCGGTCAGCTCTTCCATGGCAGCGGCCGCTTGCTGCAGGTGGGAAGAAGTGTCTTCCGTGCGTTTGCTCAGGTCGATGCCGCCGCTGGCCACCTCTGAACTGGCGGTCTTGATGCTGTCAGTGGAATCGCGCACCGCGCCCACCATGCTACGCAGCGCCGACTGCATGCCGCCCAGTGCTTCTTGCAGCGTGCCGATTTCGTCGGCGCGGTTACGGTCAATGGCGATCATCAGGTTGCCCGAGGCCACTTGTTTCGCCAGTTCAGAACATTTGTTGATCGGCACACGCAAGCTGCGCAGCACCGGGCGCCACACGGCAATCACCAGCAGCAGGCCAATGCCCAGCACCCAGTAGGCGTAGCGGGCGATCTCGTCGCGTGTTTCGTTGAACGAGGAAATGGTGCGGTCGGCCATTTTTGTGCCTGCACCCGTGGTTTCGTCTACGCCCGCGCGGTGTTCTAGATATAACGTGTGCACTGCGGCAAGATTTTTGGCTGCCGTGGCGGTGTCGCCTTTGGCCAGCGGGGCTAGCACATCGCTTCTGGCTGCGGCGATGAATTTCAGCGCGCCTTGATGTTGCCGCCCCAAGAGTTGCTTCTCCAGCCCAAAGGGTGGGTTTTTCGTCCAGTATGTGACGCGCTGTTCGTACTCGGAGATCTTCTTGTCGGCTTCTTGCTGAGCCTGCGCCGGGGTGATGCTGCCCTCTACTGCCTCGGACAAAATCAGCCGCAGTTCGATCAAATACATGGGGGGCGGCAAGATATCGGCCACCACGTCTTTGGCCACAAAGGCTTCGTTGGCGTAGCGGTCCAGCTTGTTCAGCCCCCAGTGGGATTGCGCCGCAATCAACAGGGCGGCCACCACGCCAACGGCGGCCAGGCAAATGGTGGAGGCGCGCAAAGACTTGAACATGGCGATTTCCCCTTTTTCCCTTTTGTTGGGCACATCAGCAAGATGCACGCCAAGCCATCGTACGGCGCTCGACATCTGCCCGCAAGCGCTATCGTCAAGCGGGGCGCGGGTCTGCGAGCGTCACCCTGGCGGCTTACCCGCCCATTCGAAATCCGGGCGGCAGCGCGAGGGGCGCGGCTCTAAAATGCCCCGATGTTTGTCCATCTCCGCCTCCATACCGAATTTTCCGTCGTCGACGGAACCAACCGCATCGATGACATCGTCAAGGCAGCAGCCAAAGACCAGCAGCCGGCGCTGGGCATTTCTGACCTGAGCAACCTGTTTGGCGGCATCAAGTTCTACAAAGAAGCGCGCGGCAAGGGTGTCAAGCCCGTGGTGGGCGCGGAGATCTTCATTGAGGGCCTGGGGGCTGAGCTCGGCACCTTGTCGCGCATCGTGCTGTTGGTGCAAAACAAGACCGGCTATCTGAACATTTCAGAACTGCTGGCGCGCGCCTTCACGCAAAACATCGTGAAGAATCAGGCCGTGATCAAGCTCGCCTGGCTGCAAGAGTTGCACGAAGGGCTGATTTGCCTGGCCGGTGCCCAAGCCGGGCCGGTGGGCCAAGCGCTGTTGCAGGGCGACGAAGCCCGTGCGCGCGAAGTGGCGCTGCAACTGGCGTCGCTTTTTCCGCACCGCTTCTACCTGGAGCTGCAACGCGCAGGCCGCCCTGAAGACGAGCCCCACGTGGCGGCCACGGTGCAATTGGCCGCCCGGCTGAAGATGCCGGTGGTGGCGACGCACCCGGTGCAGTTCACCAATGAAGAAGACTACGAGGCGCACGAGGCACGCGTGTGTATTTCTGAAGGCGAAATTCTGGGCAACGCACGCCGCGTACGCCGCTTCACGCGCGAGCAGTACTTCAAGTCTGCCGCCCAGATGGAGGCGTTGTTTGCCGACATTCCATCGGCCATCGCCAACACGCTGGAGATTGCCAAGCGCTGCAACCTGACGCTGGTGCTGGGCAAGCCGCAACTGCCGGACTTCCCGACGCCTTTGGTCAATGGCGAGAAGATGACGCCGGAAGACTACTTCCGCTACGCCTCGCATGAAGGGCTGAAGGAACGCCTGATCCACCTGTACCCCGACGAGACGGCTCGAGAAGCGCAACGCCAGCGCTATATCGACCGGCTGGAGTTTGAGCTCAATACCATCTTGAAGATGGGTTTCCCGGGCTATTTCCTGATCGTGGGTGACTTCATCAACTGGGCCAAGAACAACGGTTGCCCCGTGGGCCCGGGCCGGGGTTCGGGTGCTGGCTCTTTGGTGGCCTATGCGCTGAAGATCACCGACTTGGATCCGCTGCAGTACAACCTGCTGTTCGAGCGTTTCCTGAACCCGGAGCGGGTGTCAATGCCCGACTTTGACATTGACTTCTGCCAAGGTAACCGCGACCGCGTGATCGACTACGTGAAGGACAAATACGGCAAAAACGCCGTGAGCCAGATCGCCACGTTCGGAACAATGGCCGCGCGTGCGGCCATCCGCGACGTGGGCCGTGTGCTCGACATGAGCTACACCTTTTGCGACGGCATCAGCAAGCTGATCCCGAACAAGCCCGGCATGTCGGTCACGCTGCAGTACCCGCCCGAAAAGAAAAAAGAGGGCGACAAGAACAACTACGCCATCGAGATGGAGCCGGTGCTGGCCGAGCGTATCCGCACCGAAGAAGACGTGAAGACGCTGATCGAGCTGGCGCAAAAGCTTGAGGGCATGACCCGCAACATCGGCATGCACGCCGGGGGCGTGTTGATTGCGCCCGGCAAGCTCACCGACTTCTGCCCGCTGTACCAACAGCCCGGCAGCGAGTCGGCCGTGAGCCAGTACGACAAGGACGACGTGGAAGCCATCGGCCTGGTGAAGTTCGACTTCTTGGGCTTGGCCACGCTGACCATTCTGGAGATTGCGCGCGAGTTCATCATGAAGCGCCATCCGGGCCAGGAGAACTTTGCCTACGAAAACATTCCGCTGACCGACGCCAAAACCTACCGGTTGTTCTCTGAAGGCAAGACCGAAGCCGTGTTCCAGTTTGAAAGCCGCGGCATGCAGGGCATGCTGAAGGACGCCAAACCGACGCGCCTGGAAGACTTGATTGCGCTCAACGCCTTGTACCGGCCGGGCCCAATGGATCTGATCCCCAGCTTCGTGGCGCGTAAACACGGGCGCGAGGAGGTGGAGTATCCACATCCGGCGGTGGCCGAGATGCTGTCCGAAACCTACGGCATCATGGTGTACCAGGAGCAGGTGATGCAGACCGCGCAGATCCTCGGCGGCTACTCGCTCGGCGGTGCCGACTTGTTGCGCCGCGCGATGGGTAAGAAGAAGGCCGAGGAAATGGCCGAGCACCGCGTGAAGTTTCGCGCGGGTGCCCTGGCTACCCACGGCATTACCGAGGCCAAGGCCGACGAAGTTTTCGACTTGATGGAGAAGTTCGCTGGCTACGGCTTCAACAAGTCGCACGCGGCCGCGTACTCTCTGCTGGCATACCACACGGGTTGGCTCAAGGTGCATTACGCCGCAGAGTTTTACTGCGCCAACATGACCGTGGAAATGGACAACACGGACAAGCTCAAGCTGCTGCATGAAGACGCGCTGAAGATGGGCCTGACGTTTGAACCGCCAGACGTCAACCGTGGCCGCTATCGCTTCGAACCGGTCACCGACAAGATCATCCGCTACGGCCTGGGCGCCGTGAAAGGCACGGGCCAGCAGGCCATCGAGGCGATTGTGGCTGCGCGTGAAGCCGGCGGCCCGTTCACCAGCCTGTTCGACTTCTGCCTGCGGGTAGACCGCTCGAAGATGAACAAGCGCACGGTGGATGCGCTCATCAAGGCTGGCGCGTTTGATGCCATCCAGTTGAACCGTGCCGCGCTGTCCGCGTCGATCGACCTGGCTTTTGCCTATGCCGCCACCAATGTCGCCAACGCCGACCAGGGCGGCCTGTTCGACATGATGGAAGACAGCCACGGCTCCATGGCGCAAGAGCCTGATCTGGTGGAAACCACGCCATGGGGTGTGAAGGAGCAGCTCACGCTGGAGAAAACAGCCGTTGGCTTCTACCTATCAGGCCACTTGTTTGACGAAGTGCGCGCTGAGGTGCGCCAGTTTGTGAAGCGCAAGCTTGGCGATGCGGCCGAGTCGCGCGATCCGATTTTGCTGGCGGGCATAGTGTCGGACCTGCGTGTGATCAACGGGCAGCGCGGCAAGCTGGGCTTGTTCCGCTTTGACGACGGCACCGGCATGCTAGACGCGCGGGTTTCTGAATCGGTCATGAACCAGAACAAGAATCTGTACAAGGATGACGAATTGATGATCGTCATGGGCAAGGTGCAGGTGGATCGTTTTGGTGGCGGGGGCCTGCAGTTGACCATCACCGAAGCCTGGGACTTGCCTACCGCGCGCTGCCGATTCGGCAAGTATTTCCGCGTCACCGTGCCGTCAAGTGAGCGTTCGCCGGGTGACATTGGCCGCGTGGTGAAGGAGTATCCGGCGCGCGCCGAGGTGACCGAGCATGGCGAAGTGTTGCGCGGGCTGATGGTGCGCATGCGTTTGCAGCGCCAAAGTGAGCGCGGGGCCGTGGCTGCCGAATTGCAGCTCGGCGAGGCAGCCAAGTTCTTCCCTACGGATGCCGCACTGGCCGGCTGGCGCGGGCAGGTGGGTTCAGGCACTGCCGAAGTGGTTTACGAAGAGTAGCCAGAGCATTTGCCAGTTCGTGGTCCTGTAAGATTTTTGACACGAAATCGTCATAAACGAGGCCGATACTGGAGGGAAGATCATCCCATTCTCCAGTTGCCTCGTTGTTGATGCCGCATACCAAAAACGTACAAGAAGTTGTTAGCCCCACATCCAGGGTGATTCCCTTGGACAGAGACCGCTGTATTTTGGCGTTCAACGAGCGTGTGCTCGATTGGGCCCGTCGACCCGATGTGCCGCTGCTGGAACGGCTGCGGTTCTTGTGCATCGTCTCGTCCAATCTGGATGAATTCTTTGAAGTGCGCGCGGCCCAGCACCTCGACGCCTTGGTGCCGGACAGCACGGGCATGATGCAGGCGGACGCGGCATTAACCAGCCTTTCTGCCGCCGCACATGAACTGATGGACTCGCTGTATGCGCTGTTCAATGATCAATTGTTGCCTGCGCTTGAAAAGCAGAGCATTCGCATCATTTCGCACGGAGACCGTACCCACGCGCAGCGCCGTTGGGTGAAGGAGTATTTCGATCGCGAGGTGCGTCCCCTCCTGTTGCCTGTGGGGCTCGACCCGGCGCACCCGTTCCCGCAGGTGGCCAACAAGTCGCTTAACTTCATCGTGCGGCTCAATGGTGTGGATGCTTTTGGCCGCGAGAACGACATCACCATCGTCAAAGTGCCGAGGGTATTACCGCGCCTGATTCGCCTGCCTGACCGTATTGCGGGTGGCGGTGTGGCGGTGGTGTCGGTGTCCAGCGTGATCCGCGCGCATCTACACGAGATGTTTGCCGGGCGCGAAGTCACACAGTTTTCGCAGTTCCGCGTGACGCGCAACTCTGATCTGGCGGTGGAAGAAGACGACGTGCGCAACTTGCGCATGGCGCTGCGCCAAGGCTTGGACGTGCGGCATTTTGGCAAGGCAGTGCGCCTGGAGGTGGCGGCCGGTTGTTCTGACTACTTGGCGGACTTTCTGCTGCGCCAGTTCTCGCTGCCGCAGCAGTCGCTGTACCGCGTGCAGGGCCCGGTGAACCTGGTGCGCATGGCTCAACTGCTGGATTTGGTGCAGGCACCCAAGCTGCTGTTTCCGCCATTTGAGCCACGCTGGCCCATGGAACTGCGCCGCGACCAATCGTTTTTTGAGCGCTTGCAGTACCGCGATGTGCTGATCCACCAGCCATTCGAGCGGTTTGATGCCGTGTTGGCGTTCTTGCGCGAGGCCGTGAACGACCCGCAGGTGCTAGCCATCAAGCAAACCATTTACCGCACCGGTGCCGATTCCGAGTTGATGGAGTTGCTGCTGGAAGGCGTGCGCTCCGGCAAGGAAGTGACGGTGGTTGTTGAGCTGAAGGCGCGCTTCGACGAAGAGGCGAACATCAACTGGGCGGAGATGCTGGAATCGGTGGGCGCGCAGGTGGTGTACGGCGTGGTGGGCCTGAAAACCCACGCCAAGATGCTGCTGGTGACGCGCCGCGAAGGGCGTGTGTTGCGCCGTTACGGGCATTTGTCGACTGGCAACTACAACCCGCGCACGGCTAAGCTCTATACCGACATCAGCCACTTGACGGCCGACCCCCATATCACCGGCGACATGGAGCGCGCTTTCACACACATTGCAGGGCAGGGCAAGCTGCTGCCGCTGAAGCGTCTGTGGATGGCACCGTTTCACCTGCAAAAGAACGTCATTGAGTGGATCCAAAACGTGGGTCACTCTGCGGCACATGGCAAGGGTGGGCGCATCGTGGCCAAGATGAATGCGCTGACGGACGACGACATCATCCACGCGCTGGTCAAAGCTGGGCAGCAAGGCGCCAAGATCGATTTGATCGTGCGCGGTGCCTGCGCCTTGCCGGCCGGAGTGCCGGGCTTGACCGACAACATCCGCGTACGCTCGGTGGTGGGGCGCTTTTTGGAGCACACCCGGGTGTTTTACTTCCGCGCGGGTGCTCAGGAAGAGCTTTACCTGTCGAGTGCCGACTGGATGAACCGCAACATGCTGCGGCGTATTGAACTGGCTTGGCCGGTGTCCGAGCCGGCGGCGCGGCAGCGCATCATCGACGAGTGCCTGGTGCCGTATTTGCTGGACGACACCGATGCCTGGGTTCAAAAGCCCGATGGGCATTATGAGCGCCTGATGGGGATGCCGGGCCAGTCCACACGGTCCGCGCAGGCCGCGCTGATGGAGTTGCACCGCCATCGGCATGTCAGCAGTTTGATCGTGTAGAGGTGGGTGGAAGCGATGGATCTGATTCTTTGGCGCCATGCAGAAGCGGAAGAGCCCACGGGTGAAATCGATGACCTGCGCCGCAGCCTGACGCCACGCGGCGTGAAGCAAGCGGCACGCATGGCGGCTTGGCTGGATCGTCAATTGCCGGACAGCGTGCGCATTTTTTCCAGCCCCGCCAAGCGCACCGATGAAACCGTGCATGCCCTGGGCCGCAAGTTTCGCGTACGGCCCGAGTTGGCGCCTGGCTGCAGCGTGGCGCAGTTGCTGGAAGTGGCGCAATGGCCGAACGGCAAAGGCCAGGTGCTGATCGTCGGGCACCAGCCGGTGCTCGGGCAAACCGTGGCGCAAATCCTCGGTTTGGCGGAGCCCGAACTCTCCATCAAGAAGGGCGCAGTCTGGTGGCTGCGCAGCCGTCAGCGGGACGAGCAGCCGCAGGTGACCCTGCTGGCGGTGCAGTCCGCTGACATGCTTTAAGCGCTGTCTACATCGCGCAGCTTAGTCTTTTGCTGGCCGGCCGGTCTTGATGGTTGGCACTGCTTGCACGGCGACCAAAAATGCGTCGTCCGCCATGCTCGCCAGGGCTTTAATGCCAGCGCGGAGCAATTCCCCTTTTTTGATTGGGTGCTGCAATTGCAGCGCGCGCAGCTTGAGTTCGTCCAGAACCAAATACTCTGGCTTGGGGATGGTGAAGCTGTCACGCACCAGCTTGGGCTTCTTGGCCTTGGGGGCTGCAGCCGTCGCGGGGGCGTTCTTGGCAGGGGCTGCAGCAGCTGTTGCGGAAGTTTTTGCAGGAGTTGCCTTGACCTTTGGCACTTTGGGCGCATCTGCAGCAGGCGTTTTTTTCTTCTCGGCTTTTTCTGCAGGCTTCTGAACCGGCTTGGCTGGCGCCTTGGCTGCCTTTGGCTCTTTTGCGACCTTCGGTGCCTTTACTGTTTTGACGGCTTTGGCAACGGGGTTCTTGTCGGCAGTCTCCACAGCGGCGGGAGCGGGGGCGGTTGGTTTTTGTGCGCTGGTCATGGCATCCTTTTGGAAATAAATGATTTATATAGTTTATACAGTTTTCGGAGGTGTTCCAAGTTTGTATTGATGGGCGTACGTCGGCCTGCTTTTTGCAGAGGCTATATCCGTCTTATTGTTGGGGTTTTCTTGCTCAGAGCCGCGCCGGGCGTTGACTGCCGTAGGGGCAATATCCAGGCAATACGCACCCGGCCACGGCTCTATAAAATGACACTATGGCGACCAAAAAACCAGTACAACCCAAACCACCTGCACCACAGCCGTCCGTTCCAGACGACGGCGGTTCGGTTGTTCTTGAGCGGCTCACGCAGCGCACTAAACCGCCGCAAATGCACCAAGTGCTGATGCTGAATGACGACTACACCCCGATGGAGTTCGTGGTGGTGGTGATTCAGGAGTTTTTCAGCAAAGACCGGGAAACGGCAACCCAGATCATGCTCAAGATTCACCTCGACGGACGCGCGGTTTGCGGCATCTATACCAAAGATGTCGCAGCCACGAAGGTTGATCAGGTGTTGGAGGCGGCGAAACGGGCCGGGCATCCTTTACAGTGTGTGAGCGAACCTGTTGAATGATGAATTGAAAACAACAAACGCGAACCCATGTAGAGTGTGTAGTAACAGCTAGGCGTTAAAGGAAATCACATGATTGCCCAGGAATTGGAAGTCAGTTTGCACATGGCGTTTGTGGAAGCGCGGCAGCAACGCCACGAGTTCATCACGGTTGAACACTTGTTGTTGGCTCTGCTGGACAATCCAAGCGCGGCGGAGGTGCTGCGAGCATGTTCCGCCAACATCGACGACTTGCGTAAGTCGTTGACAGATTTCATCAAAGACAACACCCCTCAGGTGGCCGGTACCGACGACGTCGACACCCAGCCGACCTTGGGTTTCCAGCGCGTGATCCAGCGCGCGATCATGCACGTGCAATCCACGGGCAGCGGCAAGAAGGAAGTGACCGGCGCCAACGTGCTGGTGGCTATTTTTGGCGAGAAAGATTCGCACGCCGTCTACTACCTGCACCAGCAGGGCGTGACGCGTCTGGACGTGGTCAACTTCATTGCCCACGGGATCAAGAAGAGCGATCCACCAGAGCCTACCAAATCGTCCGAAGGTCAAACTGAGAGCGAAGAGGGCGGCAGCGAGAAGAACGAAAAAGCTTCTCCGCTGGAGCAGTTCACGCAAAACCTGAACCAGCTGGCCAAGGAAGGCAAGATCGATCCGCTGATTGGTCGTGAGTACGAAGTCGAGCGCACCATCCAGATCTTGTGCCGTCGGCGCAAGAACAACCCCTTGCTGGTGGGTGAAGCTGGCGTGGGTAAAACCGCGATTGCAGAGGGCCTGGCTTGGCGCATCACGCAAAAAGATGTGCCTGAAATCCTGATGGAAGCCCAGGTGTACTCGCTTGACATGGGCGCGTTGTTGGCCGGTACCAAGTACCGTGGTGACTTTGAGCAGCGCCTGAAGGGTGTGCTCAAGTCGTTGAAAGATCGCCCCAACGCGATTCTGTTCATCGACGAAATCCACACGCTGATTGGTGCGGGCGCGGCCTCTGGCGGCACTTTGGATGCGTCCAACCTGCTGAAGCCCGCGCTTTCTAGCGGCCAGCTGAAGTGCATTGGCGCTACGACGTTCACGGAATACCGTGGCATCTTTGAAAAAGACGCGGCCCTGTCGCGTCGTTTCCAGAAGGTCGACGTGGTCGAACCAACGGTGCAAGAAACCGTGGAGATCTTGAAGGGCTTGAAGTCGCGCTTTGAAGAGCACCACAGCGTGAAGTACGCCGTGGCGGCGCTGCAAGCGGCTGCTGAGCTCAGCGCCAAGTACATCAACGACCGTCATTTGCCTGACAAGGCCATCGACGTAATCGACGAAGCCGGTGCTGCGCAACGCATCTTGCCCCCGAGCAAGCGCAAGAAAACCATTTCCAAGACGGAAGTCGAAGAAATCGTGGCGAAGATCGCGCGCATTCCCCCTGCGAATGTGTCGAACGACGACCGCGGCAAGCTCAAGACGCTGGAACGCGACTTGAAGAACGTGGTGTTCGGTCAAGACAAGGCGCTGGACGTGCTGGCTTCCGCTGTGAAGATGGCGCGTTCGGGCCTGGGCAAGGGCGACAAGCCGATTGGCTCGTTCCTGTTCAGCGGCCCCACGGGTGTGGGCAAGACCGAAGCGGCCAAACAACTGGCGTACATCATGGGCATCGAGCTGATTCGGTTCGACATGTCTGAGTACATGGAACGCCACGCGGTGAGCCGTTTGATTGGTGCCCCTCCGGGCTACGTTGGTTTCGACCAAGGTGGTCTGCTGACCGAAGCTGTGACCAAGAAGCCGCATTGCGTGCTGCTGCTCGACGAAATCGAAAAGGCGCACCCGGACATCTTCAACGTGCTGCTGCAGGTCATGGACCACGGCACGCTGACCGATAACAACGGGCGCAAGGCTGATTTCCGTAACGTGATCATCATCATGACGACCAATGCGGGCGCCGAGACGATGAACAAGGCCACCATCGGTTTCACCAATCCACGCGAAGCGGGTGATGAAATGGCCGATATCAAGCGCTTGTTCACGCCAGAGTTCCGCAACCGTCTGGATGCCACGGTGAGCTTCAAGGCGCTGGACGAAGCCGTGATTCTGCGTGTGGTCGACAAATTCTTGCTGCAACTGGAAACCCAGCTCAGCGAGAAGAAGGTGGAAGTCACTTTCACCGATGCGCTGCGCAAGCACCTCGGCAAGAAGGGCTTTGATCCGCTGATGGGCGCGCGTCCGATGCAGCGTTTGATCCAGGACACGATCCGTCGTGCCTTGGCCGACGAATTGCTGTTTGGCCGCTTGGTCGATGGTGGCCGTCTGACGGTGGACATCAAGTTCGACAAGGACGAAAAGGGAGTGGAGACCAGCGAGGTGCTGCTCGACATCCAGCCGCTGCCGAAGAAGGAAGGCAAGTCCAAGCCAGAGGCGGAAGAAGCCGCTCCGGTGTAATGACGTAACCAGTTTTTCGGGGCTGGTCCAGTAAAACGGCGCATGGAAACATGCGCCGTTTTACATTTTTGGGCGGTTTGCCGACTGCTTTTTGAGAGCGCCTAGCTGGGGCCTGCCACTGTTACATCATTTTTGGGAATTATTTGTGCAGTTTTGTCATCGCAACCGAGCTCTCAATAGTTTTGGTGGTGCAGCAAGCAGTGGTGCTACCGATGGGCGCGATTTTTGCCTGCGTAAAAGCAAGGACTGTGCTTAAAAGATGAAGTCAAGAGCTTGCAATTTGATGCAGTGCGGTGGTTCTCTTGGCCAAAATGGTGCGCGAGGTGCCTTACACTTTAAATATGCAATCTAAGTCATTGATCTTGTGCAAACTTTTTTAACTCTATAAACTCTCCCGCAATGCATTGATGCCGGGAGATCGACCCATGCCCTCGAAGAATCGTTATCTTTTGAACCGTCTAATACAAATAGTTGCTGTTTTGGCGTGTTCGGCGACGCTTGTCGCTGCCCCCGCCAACGCAGCTGAGCGCAAAAAAGTTGTTGTCGAGAAAAAAGCCAGCAGCACCAGCAAAGGCAAGTCTCGTCCTGAAGTGGTGAAGGTCACCCGCACGAGTAAGACCTTTACGTCCGGCAAGCAGAGCGTTCAAAAAGTCAGCGCTCGCAAAACCGTGACGCGCGCTGAAATCATTCCCGCAAAGCTGTCCTACGGCCAAATGGCAGGTCTGCACACGGCCAACGATCCGCTTGACCTGAAGTCCAGCGTGGCGCTGGTGGTGGACCAAGAAACAAGCGAAGTGCTGTTCAGCAAGAATGACCACGCGGTGCTGCCGATTGCATCGCTCACAAAGCTGATGACGGGTCTGATCATCAACGAGGCCAATTTGCCTGAAGATGAAATGATCACGATCACGCAGGACGATGTGGATACCGAAAAAGGCAGCAGTTCGCGCCTGATGGTTGGTGCCACACTCAGCCGAGGCGAATTGCTGCACTTGGCGCTGATGTCCAGCGAAAACCGTGCGGCGCACGCTTTGGGGCGTACCTACCCCGGTGGCTTGGCGCAGTTTGTCTCGCTGATGAATGCCAAGGCGCAGCACTTGGGCATGAAAGACACGCGTTACGTTGAGCCAACCGGCCTGTCGAGCCATAACCAGTCGAGCGCGCAAGACTTGGCGCTGCTGGTGAAGACTGCTTACAACGAACCCAAGTTGCGCGAACTCACCACGTCGCCCGGTTACCAGGTGGATGTGGGTCGCCGTACGCTTCAATACAACAACACCAACCGTTTGGTGAAAAACCCGATCTGGGATATTGGCTTGCAAAAGACTGGCTACATCTCTGAGGCGGGCCAATGCCTGGTGATGCAGGCCAAGATTGCTGGCCGCAAGCTGATCATGGTGTTCTTGGATTCTGCTGGCAAGCTGAGCCGGATTGGCGATGCTGAGCGTGTGCGCCGCTGGGTTGAAAACAATGCTCCGGCCAACGCCTTGCGACTGCACGAAGTCAAGGCCTCGGCGGGTTGAGCGCGCTCTAAGTCCTGCCTGCAAGAACAAACGGCTGAAGCGGTTTAACCGCTTCAGCCGTTTTGCTTTTTCCGTTTTGCTTTTGTCAGCACCGCCGAAGCGCGCTTAAGGTGTTTTCAAGGATTGCCCAGCGGATTGGTTTTGGGTTGGTAGCCCAGGGCTGACGAGATCTCGTTGGCGGTGGCTTGCAGCTTGGGCAGCCAAGCTTCGTCCAGCCGGTCGGCGGGCGACGAGATCGACAAGCCTGCCACCAGCCGGCTCTGGTCGTCGTAAATGCCAGCGGCCATGCAGCGCACGCCCAGCTCCAGCTCTTCGTTGTCACGTGCAATGCCGTATTGGCGTGCCTTGGCCAGTTCGCGTTCGAGCATGGCCAGATCGGTCAAGCTGTTCTTGGTGTGGCCGCTCAGACCCGTGCGCAGCGCATAGGCGCGCACGCGCTGGGCTTCATCGGCCGCCAGAAAAAGTTTCCCTACCGACGTAAGGTGTAGCGGCGCGCGGCCACCAATGGCGCGCACCACCTGCATGCCAGAACGTTCGCTGAGGGCGCGCTCCACATAAACGATTTCGTCTCCCTGGCGCACGCTCAGGTTGACGGGCTGCTGTGTCAAGCGGTGCAGCTCACGCATGGGGTGTAGAGCCGCGTCACGTACGCTCAGACGGCCTTTGACGAGGTTGCCCAGCTCCAGCAAGCGCATGCCGAGGCGGTAGGTGCCAGGTTCTGGGCGGTCCACAAAGCGGCCTACGGCCAAATCGTTCAAGATGCGGTGGGTGGTCGACGGGTGCAGTCCCGTCTTTTCGCTGATTTCTTTCAGCGACATGGCGTCTTCACGCGCGGCCAAAGTGTCGATCAACGCAAACATGCGTTCGATGACCTGTACGGTCGGCGTCTGGGTTTCCGCTGGAGTGTTGTGTCTCATGGATGCTACTCAAAAAAGTTGCGGCCAATTTGCACTCATTTTATAGGATGAAACGCGCGTTGCGCCATCCGAAATAAAGCGGTTGTTTTTTCTGTCTCTTCTCCGGGCTTTTATGCGTGGCTTGAATCGGTTGCGTCGGGGTTGATCCATTCCCCAGCGCGCAGCATCTCGTGCGGTTTGAAGTTCGCCTTGTAGCGCATCTTCACGCTCTGTTCGATCCAGTAGCCGAGGTAGACGTAGGGCAGGCCAAGTTGCCGCGCCTGGTCGATTTGCCACAGCACGTTGAAGGTGCCATAGCTGGTGCGCTCCTCGGGCTCGTAGAAGGTGTAGACGGCGGAGATGCCGTCGTCCAGCACGTCGAGGATGGACACCATTTTCAGCGCGCCCAGCGTGCCGTCTGGCCGGGTTTCATGAAACTCCACCAAGCGCGAATTCACGCGGCTTTGCAGTAAGAACTGGGTGTATTGGTCGATGCTGTCCTGGTCCATGCCGCCGCCCGCGTGGCGGCCGTTTTGGTAGCGCAGGTAGAGCTCGTAATGCTCGGGCACAAAACACAGGCGCAGCACACGCGCTTGCAGTTTGGCGTGTTGTGCGGCGGCGCGGCGTTGGCTGCGGTCGGGCTTGAAGTCGGCGGCCAACACGCGCAGCGGTACGCAGGCCTGGCAGCCGTCGCAATAGGGGCGGTAGGTGAACATGCCGCTGCGCCGAAAGCCGGTGTTCACCAGTTGTGAGTAGGTGGTGTTGTGGATCAGATTGCCGGGCGTGGCCACTTGCGAGCGCGCCTGGCGGTCCGGCAGATAGCTGCACGGGTAGGGTGCCGTGGCATAGAACTGCAGGGTCTGCAGGGGCAGGTCGTTGAGGTGCGTCACGCTGGGGCCGCCGGTGGTGAAAGCAGGAGCAGGTGTTGCCAGTATATGGGCTTGAATTGCCAAACCGGGCTGGGCAAAACGGCCTGCTGCTTGACTTTGGCGCCGAACACGTTGCGCGGGATTTCGCGTGCACCGAGCGAGGCCAAATGCGAGGTGTTTTGCTGGCAGTCGATCTGCGGAATCTGGTGTGCGCGGCAAAACGCCACCAAGGCGGCGAGCGCGATTTTGGAGGCGTCCGGCACACGGGTGAACATCGACTCGCCAAACACCGCGCGGCCCAGGCCCACGCAATACAGGCCCCCCACCAGTTCGCCGTCAATCCAGGTTTCGATGCTGTGCGCTATGCCGGCGCGGTGCAGCGCGGTATAGGCGCGCACCATCTCGGGCAAGATCCAGGTGCCTGATTGGCCAATGCGCGGGCTGGTGGCGCAGGCGGTGATCACATCGGTGAAGGCGGTGTCAAAGCGCACCTCGCATTGCGCGTCTTGCGTGAAGGCTGTGAGTGTTTTGCGCAGCGAGCGGTGCAGCTTGAAGGCATCGGTTTGCAGCACCATGCGCGGGTCGGGGCTCCACCACAAAATGGGCTGGCCGGCGCTGTACCAAGGGAACACACCTTGCAGATAAGCGTGGCGCAACGTGGCCACATCGAGTGCGCCGCCAGCGGCCAGTAAACCGGGCGCCGGGGCATCGGTGCCCCAGGCCTCTTTAACCGGCGGAAACGCTTCGCCAGGGGCTAGCCAGGGGAGGGGCGGTTGGGCGGATGTCATGGTGAATTCGGCCGTAGCGCTAAAGCATACCCAGCTTGCGCTGAACCGGTAATGGGTGTGTTCTGGGGTGTCGGCAATTTGCTACAAAGTTGGAAGCTGCTGCCGCAGTATGACCGGGCGTTAAATGTCATTTTGGCTTGAATTTTTAAGGCGGCAACCAAACCCTTGGCGACTCCGGTAAACTGTGTGGATATACAGCATTGGATTCAACCGGCGATCCAATTTTTGACTACGCTGCATGCCGCAACGGTTTCATCGTTGTTCCAGTTGCTTTTTGCGCTGCTTTTTTGGCTACTTTTTCTCCCCAAATTCTGTTCCATGTCGTCATCTCATATTGCCGCTGCTGCGCTCCAAGCTTTCGACGACGTCGTGCGCGCGGCTGGCGATTTTCGCGACCGCCCGGGCCAACGGCTCATGGCCGAAAAGGTGGCTCACACTTTTTGCGAAGCCACGCTCGGCAAGCTCGAATCTGAAGACGACGAACCCGAGCGCGCCATTGCCGTGGTGCAGGCCGGCACGGGCGTGGGTAAGTCGCTGGCCTACTGCGTACCGGCCATCAGCGTAGCCTTGGCGCGCAAGACGCGGGTGTTGATCTCGACGGCCACCGTTGCGCTGCAAGAGCAGTTGGTGAACAAAGACCTGCCCGCGTTGGCCGCGCTCATGCCCGAGCCTTTTCGCTTTGGTTTGGCCAAGGGGCGCGGGCGCTACGTGTGCAAGCTCAAACTCGCGCGCTTGGCGGGGGGCGGCAGTGAGGCTGATGCGGCAGAAGACGACCTGTTTGCCGATGAAATGGCCTTGGCCGGCGGCGGTCCCGGCGGCACTTTGTCGACCTACGACCAGGAAGCCCGGACGCTGTTCTACGGCCACATCAACCGCGAGTTGTCTGCCGGCACTTGGGACGGTGACCGCGACTCATTGGCCACCCAGCCCGATGGCGACTGGTGGCAACCTGTGGCGGCCGTGGCCAGCTCGTGCACCGGCAAACACTGCCCGGTGTTCAGCTCGTGCACCTATTACGAGAAGCGCAAGGAACTGGTGGGCGCCAACGTCATCGTGGCCAACCACGATTTGCTGCTGTCCACATTGGGCTCGCGCACCTTGCCCGAGCTGGACAACTGCCTGCTGATCCTCGACGAGGCACACCACCTGCCGGCCGTGGCGCTCGACAAGTTCTCTGCCGCCATGGATTTGCACTGGCTCGACTGGATCGACACCCTGGCCAACCGCGCGCGGCGCATCGGCAGCTTGATGATGGTGTCGGACTCTGGTGACTTGGGCCGCATGAGCAGCCAGCTCAAGCAGTCGATGCAAGAGTTGTCATCGCTGGTGCAGCAGCGTTACGCCGCTGTGTTGTTGGAGCCGAACCGCGGTGGCAATGGCCACGGCCCAGCCCGTGTACGTTTGCCGCAAGGCGTGTTGCCGCCCGAACTGGTCGAGCCGCTGCGCACCATCGGTGTGTTGGCCGAAGGTTTCTTGGCGGTGCTGAACGAAATTGCCAAGGCGCTGCGCGCCGAAATGCGCGACAACCCAAACGAGGCGCGGCGCTTGTCGGTGCTGTACGCGCAGTTGGGTGTGCTCACGCCGCGCCTGGAGGGCGTACACGCAGCCACCGAAATGCTGCTGCGCGAAACCGCTGCACCAGCGGCCCCTGTGGCCAAGTGGTTCACGCTTGAAGGTGAGCCTGGCGCGGCCCACATCCGCATCCGCGCCTATGCCAGCCCCATCTTGCCAGGCACTGCGCTGCGCCACAAGCTGTGGCCCAACGTGCGTGCCGCGATCCTCACTTCGGCCACGCTGCAAAGCTGTGGCCAGTTCGACTTCTACATGCGTGAAACCGGTTTGTTGGACGACCCGGCCGCCACCACGCTAGAAGTGCCCAGCCCGTTCGACTATGCCAAACAAGGCCAGTTCATCACCGTGGAGACACGAGCCGACCCGCGCCAGGCCAGCGAGTTCACCACCGAGATGGTGCAACTGTTGCTGCGCGATGTAGCCTTGGTGGAGCACGGCGCCTTGGCCTTGTTCACCTCGCGCGACCAGATGCGCCAAGCCGTGCAGGCTTTGCCGCCGGTGCTGCGCGAAGTGGTGCTAGTGCAGGGCGACCTGCCACGCACCGTGCTGCTGCAGCGCCACCGCGAACGTGTGGGCAGCGGTTTGCCATCGGTCATCTTCGGCATGCAGTCGTTTGGTGAAGGGCTGGATTTGCCGGGCGAACTGTGCGAGACCGTATTTATCGCCAAGCTGCCCTTTGCCTCGCCAGACGACCCCGTCGGCGAGTCGCGTTCCGAGTGGCTGCGCTCCGTGGGGCGCGACCCGTTTTCAGAACTGGTGGTGCCGGCCACCGCCGTGCGCCTGGCGCAATGGGCCGGCCGCGCGATCCGTACCGAGACAGACCGTTCGTTTGTCTACTGCTACGACCGTCGATTGGCTGGCACGTCGTTCGGCCAGCGCTTGATGCAGGGCTTGCCGCCGTTTCAGCGTCTGCGCAAAGACGTGATGGGGCGGGTCAGCCCAGCTTGATCCGGGCTAGCTCGGCTTAGTTTGAATCGTTTAAGCGTGGCGGCGCATCGTCAAGACGACGCTACCCATCAGCGCAAAGATGCCGCCGCAAGCGCGGTTCACCCAGCGGATGCGCGTCTCTGATGCCAGCCACGGCGCAATGCTCGCCGCGCCAAAAGCACACAGTGTCAACACCGTGAGTTCCATGACGGCGAAGGTGCCGCCCAGAATGGCGAACTGCGGCGCCAGGGCCGAGCTGGCGTTCATGAATTGCGGAAAGAAAGCAGCGGCGAACAGCAATCCTTTGGGGTTGCTCGCGCCCACCAAAAAACCTTGCAAATAGCTGGCGCCGCGCCCCATGCGCGGGCCAACCGTTGGTGTGTTCTTGCCCATGGCTAACGCCGGGCTGTTCCACGTCTTGATGCCCAGGTAGATCAAGTAAGCCGCGCCTATCACCTTCAAGATAGTGAATGCGGTTTCCGATGCAGCGAGCAAAGCGCCCAGGCCCAGCGCAGACAACAGCATGGCGCCCAAGGCCGCCGTCACGCTGCCCAAGCCAGCACACAACGCGCGATCCCAACCATGCTGGATGGCGCGGGTGATGCACATCAACATGGTCGGGCCAGGCGAGAGCACCAGCACGGCGACGGCGGTGATATAGAGAAGGTAGGTGGTGAGCGTCATGTCAGGGCGCGTTCGCCGCCATCGCTGCTTGGTTCACCGGGTGGGCGGCCAACGCGGCGGGCAGCCATTCGCGGCACCAGGCCACGCCGGCTTCTTCCGCGATCACGTCGCTGCACGCATCGTGGATGAAGAGATCGAGCACACGGTGCGCGCCCACGTCTTGCAAGGCGGCGTCGAACTTGCGGCCGCCGCCGGCGAAGGTGTCGCCATAACTTTCATCGCCGAGCGCGATCACACCGTAATACACGTGGCCCAGGTAGCGTGGGTCGGCACTGAAGGCCGACAGCAGCGCCTGTGCATTGTCTGGTACGTCGCCGCTGCCGTAGGTAGAAGTGCAGATGAGATACAGCGTGTGTTGTGCGCGGTCTTCGTCGAAGATGCTCAAGTCCACGGTGTCCATCAAGGCCACGTCAATCGACTCGACCAGATCGGCACAATCCATTTGAATGGCCTGCGCCACGGATTCAGCGTTGCCGGACATGGTGCCGACGAGAATTTGGAGATTCATGCAAAAGAAAAAAATGAAGGCTCGTCCTCGTCTATTGCAGTAGCCATGTGGGCCGTGCCAGAGGAGAGCCGGGAAGGTGCAAGACTGAAATTGTCCTCCGCTTTGGCTTTCAGAGTTGAAGCGCGGCAAGGAGACACCAATTCTTTTTTCACTTTTTTTAGCGGAGATGGTTAAAGTGAATAAATCGATGTAGAATCTGAGGCTTGTCGGGGCGTAGCGCAGCCTGGTAGCGCATCTGCTTTGGGAGCAGAGGGTCGTGAGTTCGAATCCCACCGCCCCGACCATTATTTAAAGCCCGAGTACTGAAAAGTACTCGGGCTTTTCACTTTGGGCGCTCATCGCATTTCTTGTTGGGACCACGTGTCCAGCGCTCGTTGTGTCGGTGCTGGTAGTTTCTGTGTTTGTTGGCTCTGCAAGACCTACTTGGTGCTTTTGCTTGTTGACCAGCAGCACGGGCGTTAAAGTCACTGGCAGAATGGGTTATGCGCTCACAAATTATTCGGCGAACCTCGTCTGCATCTTCGTTCCATGGTTTCACCTTGCTGGAGTTGCTGGTGACGATTGCCATCGTAGCCATCTTGGCTGCCTTGGCGGCTCCATCTATCAAGTCAATTCTGGCCAAGAACGCGTTCTATAACGTTAGCAGCGAGTTCAACGGGGGCATGCTGCGTGCACGAAACGAAGCCATTTCCAAGAATACGTGTGTGACGATTTGCCGTAGTACGACAGCAGATGATGCGTCGCCGAGTTGTGCCACGCCAGATGGCGATTGGCAGGTCGGCTGGATTATTTTTCTGGAGCCGACATGCACTTCCACTGTCAATGCCCCGCCTGCAGCTTCTCCTGAGAATTTATTGGTTGCCCGCAGCGCGGGCAACACTAAGTACAAGCTTTTGGCGCCGACCGGTGCCACGCTAGGCCCCGCCGACGGGAGCAACATCCAGTTTGGTCCGTTAGGGCGTACGAATTTGGCTCGAGGCACCAACCCCTCACTGCTGCTAACCAGCACCGATAGCGCCATGAGTGCTCAGTATGGCTCCATCATCTGCATCGATCCGATGGGCCGAACACGTACCATTGCCTCTGGCGGCAGTTGCGCCACTCAGTAGCCGAGCCTGGCAGGGCGTACGTGTGAATCTGCCATCAATGAAAGTCCCGGCTCACCACCGTCATTTGCGTCACGTCTCCCAGCCGATGCGTCACATCGAGCAGGCGCTCAGCAATCAAATGGCAGACGCTGCTCTCGCGTTGCCAGCGGCCTTCCACCACCAGCAGTTGCGCATTCAATAGCACCGTGCGTTGGGCGTCGCGCAATTTCGGCCAGACGATGACGTTGACGTTGCCGCTTTCGTCTTCTAGTGTGACGAACACCGTGCCTTTGGCCGTGCCGGGTTGTTGGCGTACGGTGACCAGGCCCGCAGCCCGCACGTGGCGGCCGTTGCGGATGGTTTTGAGTTCATCGGCGCTGCGCACGCGGTGGCGGCTGAGCCAGGGGCGCAGCAGGGCGACGGGGTGGCGGCGCAGGCTCAGGCCCAGGGCGGCGTAGTCGTGGCCGATTTCTTCGCCCTCGGCGGCTTCGGGCATGTCAAGAAAATCTTCTTCCACCGGTGCTTCGCGCAGCAAGGGCGACGTGGCGTGCAAGGCGCTGGCGTCCCAGGCTTGTTGGCGGCGGTGGCCGCTGAGTGAGCGCAGGGCATCGGCGCGGGCCAGGTGGTTCATGTCCTGGCTGTCGAGCGCGGCGCGGCGCGCCAGGTCTTCGGTGCTGGTGAACAAGGCCTCGGCGCGGGCCCGCACCAAGCGGTCCGCGCTGGCGGGCGACAGGCCCGATACCAGCCGCAGACCCAGACGCACGCTCGGTGGTGGTCGCTTGGGTGACGGCTGCTGGTCTGTGGCGGGGTTCAGTGGCTCCAGCGTGTGGTGCCATGTGCTGTACATCACGTCCACATCGCGCGTGATCACGCCGTGGCGTTGGGCGTCTTGCACCAGTTGCGATGCGGTGTAGAAACCCATGGGCAGGGCGTTGAGCAAGGCGGTGAGAAAAAACGCCGGGTAGTGGCACTTCAGCCAAGAGCTTTTGTAGGCCAGCAGCGCAAAACTCGCGGCATGGCTTTCGGGGAAACCGTAGTTACCAAAGCCCAGCACCATCTTGAAGATCGACTCGGCAAACTCTGGCGAGTAATCGTTGGCGATCATGCCGTTGACGATGCGCTCGTGGTACTTGTCGACGCCGCCGTGGCGTTTCCACGCGGCCATGGCGCGGCGCAGGTCGTCCGCTTCACCGCCGGTGAAGCCGGCGGCAATCATGGCGATTTGCATCACCTGTTCTTGGAAAATCGGCACGCCCAAGGTTCGCCCCAGCGCAGGGCGCAGGGCGTCGTTTTCGTAGACCTCGGGCTCCAACTTCTGGCGACGGCGCAGATAAGGGTGCACCATGCCGCCTTGAATGGGGCCAGGGCGCACGATGGCAACCTGAACCACCAAGTCGTAAAACTTTTCAGGCCGCAGCCGTGGCAGCATGCTTTGTTGTGCGCGCGATTCAATTTGGAAGACTCCGATGGTGTCGGCCTCGCGGATCATCTTGTAGGTGCGCTTGTCGTCATTGGGAATGTCTTGCAGGCTGAAGTCGCGGCCTTCCCATTCGCGCTTGAGCTGCAGCGTGCCTTGCAGTGCCGTGAGCATGCCCAGCGCCAACACGTCGATCTTCAACAGGCCCACGGCGTCGATGTCGTCCTTGTCCCACTCGATGATGGTGCGCCCCTCCATGCTGGCGTGGACTACGGGCACGGTCTCGGTGATGGGCACACCGGCCAGCACAAAACCGCCGCTGTGTTGCGACAGTTGGCGCGGAAATTCGTAGAGTTCTTGGCTCAGCTTGACCCACAACTGCACGCGCGCATTGGCCGGGTCGAGCTCGACTTCGCGCAGGCGCTCGTTCATGCCTTCGGCCCCGGCGTCTTTGTCCAACCATTTTTGGTTCTTGGCGAGGCGGTCGATTTGTGTGGGCGTCATGCCCAGTGCCTTGCCCACATCGCGCAGCGCGCTGCGTGTGCGGTAGGTGCTGACAGCAGCCACCAGCGCCGCGCGGTGGCGTCCAAATTTGCTGTAGATGTATTGGATGACTTCTTCACGCCGGTTGTGTTCGAAGTCGACATCGATGTCGGGCGGCTCGTTGCGTTCGCGGCTGATGAAGCGCTCGAACAGCGTGGTGATGAGGTCTGGGTTGACCTCGGTGATGCCTAGGCAATAACACACAGCCGAGTTGGCGGCCGAGCCGCGTCCTTGGCATAAGATGCCTTCGCGGCGCGCAAACTGCACCACGTCGTAGACGGTAAGAAAGTACTTTTCGTAGTGCAGCTCGCTGATCAACGTCAGCTCTTTTTCCAGCATGCCTTGCACCTTGGCTGGCAGGCCCTGCGGGTAGCGTCGGCCCGCGCCTTCGTAGGTGCTGCGGCGCAGGTAGCTGGTGGGCGTTTCACCTTCGGGCACGACTTCGCTGGGGTACTCGTATTGGAGTTCGTCCAGGCTGAAGGTGCACAGGCGCACCACGTTCAGCGTCTCGGCCAGGCAGTCGGGCGGGTACAGCTCGGCCAGGCGTGGGCGGGTGCGCAGGTGGGCTTCGGCGTTGGGCTCCAAGCCGTAGCCGCAGTCGGCCAGCGGCTGGCCCAGGCCCACGGCAGTGATCACATCATGCAAGGCCTTGCGCGAGCGTTTGTGCATCAGCACACCACCGGCCGCCACCAGCGGCACAGCGCTGTGCTGGCTGGCTGTGCGCAGGTGGTGCAGCCACAAGGCATCGTCCATGCGCTGGTGCAGCTCGACGGTCAACCAGGCGCCGCCAGTGAATTGCTGGCGCAGCCACAAAGCCTGGCTGGTGATGGCCTCCAGCGTGGCGCTGTAGTGCAGGTCGCGGCGCGGCACCAGCAGGGCCAGGCAGTCGGGCAGGGCCAGAGGCCAGTCTTCTTTTTGTAGGCGGTAGGCGCCGCGTGGCAAGCCCGCGCGCGCCTGGGTGATGAGTTGGCACAACTGGCCGTAGCCTTTGCGGTTGCGGGCCAGCAGCACCAGTGTGAACCACGCGTTGTGGGCACCTTTGCCATCGTGCACTTTGAACTCGGCACCGATGAGGATGGGAAACTCGCGTTTCTTCGCCTCGACGTGCGCGCGCACCACGCCGGCCACCGAGCATTCGTCGGTGATGGCCAGCGCGGTGTAGCCGAGTTTGTGCGCGTGCTCCACCAGCTCGGCCGGGTGCGAGGCGCCGCGCTGAAAGCTGAAGTTGCTGATGCAGTGCAGCTCGGCGTAGGCCGGGGGGATTTCATCTTCATGCATGAAATTGGCCTTTGGCGCTACGTGTATATGCGTAAGCAGCTATGGAAAACATAGTTCTAGCCATAGATACCATGCAGGAACCAACCCACTTTGGGTTCGCGGTAGATCCACACCAGCCCCGCGTGTTCGCTCAGCGCCAGGTAGTAGTCGCGGCGCGTGGGCGCGTTGTCCCACCAGTTGGCCTCGATGCGTTCTGGCCCGGCCAGGGTGGTGAGTTGGCCGTGGTACAGCGGCCGGTCACCCTGCATGGCCAAGGGCAGGGGTTGGCGCAGCAGCCAGGGCGGTTGTTGGGCCAGTGCGGCAGGGAATGGGTTGGCGGCTTGGCGTGCGGCGGCCTTGGCGTTTTTAGACACCGATGCGGCCGGGCGCCACGACTGGTGCTGCGGCGTGCGGTGGTCCGCATGGGCTTGCGGGCGCAGCACTTTGGTGGGGCCGAGCCGGGCCGACAGGCGCTCGACCAACTGCTGCAAGGTGTCGCCCGTGGCTTGGTCTTGTGGCAAGAGGCTGGGCGTGTGGTCGGCCTGGGCTTGCACGTCGAGCGCTTCCAGCGTGATGGCCACCACGGGCGCGGCCAGGGTGGTGCGCGCCAAGTGCTCGGCCAACAGGCGGGCAAGGTGGGTGGTGTCGCGCGTGGCTTCTCCGGTGCGCACGGTGAGCGTGCCGCTGGCGGCTTCGCTGCGGCGCTGCAGGTCGTGCTCCCAATGCAGCACCAGCCCGGTGGTGCCGCACTGGCGCGCCAACAGCCAGGCTTTGAGCTGCAGCAGGAGGCGGTGGGCACCAAACATCAACCCGGCGGCAACTTCAATCCGCCCTATAAATTCAAGCCTTTGAGAAAACTGCTCGGGCAGTTGCACCCAGGCGTAGGTCTCGGCGGCCAAGCCGTAAGCCTGGTCTAACGCACGCAGCAAGTCGGCGCCAAACCGACGCGACACTCCGCCGCGTGGCAAGGCGCGCAACGGGCCGAGGGTGTGGCAGCCGAGTTGTTGCAGCGTGACCGCATAAGGGCGTGCGGCGACCAGGCTGGTGGCGGGCAGGGCGTCGAGCGTGGCTTGGAGTTGCTGGCTGTTGCAGCCGATGACGCTGAAGGCTGCGGGTGATGCCGTCGGCATGGTCTGCAGCAATGCCAACGCGCTCAAAGCCGTGGGGGCCACCGCCATGCGCAACAGCCCTTGTTCTTTGGCTTGCGTGCGGATGCGTTCGAGCAACGCACGTCGACCACGGAACAAGCGCTCGCTGCCCGAGGCTTCAACCAACACCGCCGCTTCCAGCACACACACACGTGGGCTGAACTGCAGCGCCCACCAGCTCAGCGCGCGCAGTTGCTCTTGTAGCAGTTCTTCGGGGCTGGCGGTTTGAATATCGCCTGTCACCGCGGCCGCGCCATCGGCCGGTTCAGCCGTGCATGTGCCGTCGCTCGACGGGGAGGGGCATGACGGTGGCGGCGGTGACAGTGCTATCCACAACATGGAGAGGGGCCGGTGGGGTGACGATGGGGCTTGGGATAGGCGAGGTTGATGGGGGGATGGACGGAATAGGTTTGGGTATTTGCCAACTCTGTTGTCGTCGTACCGCCAACACCGGCGGCATGGCGGTGTGGATCAGCAGGGGCTGCTCGCGTGCCGGCCCACGGCGTTTGAGGATTTGCACCTCCAGCCCCGGCAGCGCATCGCCCGGCGTGTGGGCTGCGTTGTAAGCCCCGGCTTGCCGCAGCCCGATGCGCAAGGGCGCGGGCGAGGCTGCGTGCTGCACATCCATGGGGCGGAACACAAACAGCAGTGGCGGGCGTGGCTGGTGTGCGCCCTGGCTGGCCAGTTGCAGACGGCGTAATTGGTCGGCACGCGCTTGCGGCAGCCACACCAGCAGGGCGGCCAGGTCGCGGCAGCGCAAGGCTTGCTCGGCGGCCCACAGGCGCTCTTGGTGGACATCGGTATCGACCACCAACAGGTTCGCCAAACCCAGCCCCGCTGCGGTTAGTGCGGGCATGTGTGGCCAATGCGGGCTGCCCACCAGCACCACCATGCCGTGCGGTGCCGTGGCACGTAGCAGAGGCGACAAAACGGGGCGCAGCAAACGCCATTCGTGCAGGCCGGGCTGGGGCTGCAGTACCTCGCTGATCTGCCCGCCCGACCAGCCGCCACCGGGCAACTCGGCGTCCAGCCCCGGGTGGCCGGTGGACAGCACGGGTGTGTGGGCCGTGCCGATTTCACTGGCGCGCCAGATGTGGTCCAGGTTGGAGAGGCTGGCAAGAGCAGGGTTGCCAAGGGCGGGGCGTGACATGGTGGGCTCGGGTGGTAAATTCAAAATACTGTTTATAAATACAGTATATCGAAGTGCCCTGAATCAACAAGCAGAAAAAGAGGGGCGTGAAAGCAGCGCCGTTCCACCTTTAAATGCAGGCATGCATCCTGCTTACGGATAAATTGTGCACATAAATTATGAAATAGTGCACGATTGTGGCGCTCGATAGCCCAAGTTTGGGCGGCGCCGATGTTGGCCAGTGGGGCTCGGTGCCCGAAAGGATGCGTTATGACTCAAACAGTGAATGGCAAAACGAACAACACAGACGGCCGTGGCCGCATCACCCGCCGTGGATTCAGCCTGGGCGCCGCAGCGGCGGCATCGTTGGCTCTACCCGGTTGGGTGCGGGCGCAGGGCAAGGGGCGCGAGATCGTCATTGGCGGCGCGGGCAGCCACAAGGCGTTTCTCGATCCGCTGATTCCGGTGTTCGAGCGCCAGACCGGCTGCAAGGTGCTGTTTGAGGGCACGCGCTCCTTGGTCAACCTCGAGAAGATGGTCAACAACAAGTCCAAGCCCTATATGTCGGTGGTGCTGATGGACGACCCGGTGATGATTCCGGCCGTGAAAGAAGGTGTGCTCGAAAAGCTCACCGTGGCCGACATTCCCAGCCTGTCGAAATTGAAGCCCGGCACCGTGCACATGGACGGCATGTGGGCCAACTACATGCAGTCGATGACGGGGGTGGCCTTCAACAGTGGCAAGGTCAAGCAAGTGCCTTCTTACGCCGCGCTGTGGGAGCCCGCATACAAAGGCAAGCTGGTGATCCCGTCGCTGCAAAACACCGAAGGCCTGGCGATGTTCATGGTGGCCGCCATGCTGGAAACCGGCAAGCCCATGAAAGACGCGCAATACCAGCCCGAGGCCGCGTTCAAGAAACTCAAGGCGCTGAAGGGCAACCTGCTCACCGTCTACACCCAAGTGCCGCAAGCGCTGAACCTGTTGGAGCAGGGCGAGGCCACGGCGATTGCCGGCATGATCGGCTTCAACGCCGTAGACCGCAAAGCCAAGGGCGCACCCATCGACTTTGTGTTGCCCAAAGAAGGCGGCATGGCCATGCCCACCGGCATCGCCAAAGTGAAGGGCGCCCCCGAGCCCGCGCTGGCCAACGCCTTCATCGAAGCCATGCTGGGCGCCTGGCAAAAGCAAATTGCCGACATCTCGCTGGCACAACCCACCAACACTACCGTGGCCGCGCCCGCTGAAGTGCCCAAGGGTGCGGTGTTTGTGCCCGACTGGGTCTACATCGCCGAGCAACGCAAGAGCTGGGTGGAGCGTTGGGATCGGGAGATGGCACTGTGAAGGCCGGGCACCACACGAGTCTTATGCAATGAGCGCGCTGCAACTCACCGGCATCGTCAAACACTACGGCGCACAGGCCGTGGTCGATGGGCTTGACCTGTCCATCGCAGCGGGCGAATTCGTCTCGCTGCTCGGCCCCTCGGGCTGCGGCAAGACCACACTGTTGCGCATCATCGCGGGCCTGAGCCCGTGTGATGCCGGCCGCGTGGTGGTGGGCGGCACGGACGTCACCGACATGCCCGCACACCAGCGCAACATCGGCGTGGTGTTTCAAAGCTACGCGCTGTTTCCGCACCTCACCGTCGGCGAGAACATCGCCTTCGGCCTGAAGGCGCGCGGCACGCCCAAGGGCGAAATCGCCAGAGCCACGGCGGCGGCCCTCAAAGCGGTGCAGCTCAGCGCCTTGGCGGATCGGCCCATCTCCGCGCTGTCTGGCGGGCAGCAGCAACGCGTGGCCGTGGCCCGCGCCATTGCCACGCGCCCGCGTTTGATCTTGCTCGACGAACCGCTCTCGGCGCTGGACCGCAAACTGCGCGAAACCATGCAGATCGAGCTGCGCCAGATGCTGCGCGATGCCGGCATGACCGCCATCTTTGTCACCCACGACCAGGAAGAAGCGCTGGTGATGTCCGACCGCATCGCCGTGATGAACCGGGGCGCGATCGAGCAGCTCGACGTGCCCGAGCGCATCTACGCCCGGCCGCGCACGCCGTTTGCGCTCAACTTCGTGGGCCTGTCGTCGCAATTGCAGGGCCGCGTGAAAAGCATGGGCCCCGACACGCTGGTGGTCAGCACCGCCTGTGGTGACATCAGCGCACATGTGGCGGCTGCGCCGGGCGTGGATGTGGGGCGGCCGGTGCTGGTGGGCATTCGGCCCGAGATGATTTCCGTTGGCGCTGCTCAGCATGGTGTCGTCGGTACGAACAGCATTTCTCTGCCCGTGGGCGAAACCGTGTACCGAGGCTCCAACCGGCTGGTGTACTTCGATGCACCAAAGTCAGCAGAGGCGACTGCTGGCCCCATGATGGCCGAGCTGCCCGCACACGCCGGCGCGGCGCCATTGGCGGGCCAGCACATGGCCTTGTCGTGGGCGGTGCAAGACACGCTGGTGTTTCCATTGGCCGCATAGAAGGAGTCACCATGACCTCAAACGCCGCAACGGCTGACCTCTCCGTGCCACCGCCCGCCAAGGCGCACAAATCCAAAGACGCGACTAGCCGCATCGCCTGGTTGGCGCTGCCCGGCGCGGGCTATCTGGTGCTGGTGTTTGCCCTGCCGCTGGCGGTGCTGCTGGCCACCAGTTTTCAAACCGCCGAAGGCGACTTCAGCCTTGCCGGCTACAGCACGTTTTTCACCGACGGCTACAACGCCTTGGTGGTGTGGAACACGCTGAAGATGGCCGTGGTCGTCACGTTCTTGTGTTTGTTGATTGGCTACCCCGTGGCCTTTGCCATGGCGCGTGCCTCGCTGCCGGTGCAGGGGCTGATGTTTCTTAGCTTGATCTTGCCGCTGTCGGTGGGTGTCATCGTCAAAAGCTTTGCCTGGACGATTCTGCTGCGCAGCAACGGCCTGGTGAACAACGTGTTGCTGACGCTGGGGCTGGTGGACGAGCCGGTGAAGTTGTTGTTCAACGAGCGTGGCTTGGTGATCGCGGCGGTGCACGTGTTTCTGCCGTTCATGGTGCTGCCGATCTTCACCGTGGCGCGGCAAATCGATTCACGCCTGCGCGAGGCGGCGTCCACGCTCGGCGCCACGCCGTTGTACGCGTTCACGCGCGTCACCTGGCCGCTGTCGCTACCGGGGGTGGTCACCGGCTGCGCGTTTGTGTTTTCCATGGCGGTGTCGATGTACGTCATTCCCGCGCTGTTGATTGGCGACCGCTACCAAACGCTGCCGGCGCTGATGGCACGTGCCTACCTCTTCATGCGTGACCGCCAGGCGGGTTCTACCTTGGCGGTGGTGCTGCTGTTGATTGCGGTGGCCATTGTGGTGGGCAGCACCTGGCTCACGCGGCGTTTGCAGGCGCGTACACAGACCGCAGGAGCCGCCACATGAAAAAAGCAAAAGTCTGGCCGGTGGCCAACGGCCTGTTGTTGGCCGCCACGGCCATCTTCATGCTCGCGCCGCTGTTGGTGGTGGTGCTGGTGTCGTTCAGCAACTCGTCGGTGTTCAACTTGCCCACGGGCGCGTGGTCTTGGCGCTGGTATGACAGCATGCTGCACAAAGAGGGGCTGGGCGCCACGCTCGGTTTATCGGTGGGTGTGGCCTTGGGCTCGACGCTGGTGGCCTTGGTGCTGGGCAGCTTGTGCGCCATCGCCATCGAGCAAGGGCGCTTCAAGGGACGCGAGGCCCTGCTGGCGTTTTTGGTGTCGCCACTGTTGATGCCGGGCCTGGTGATTGGTGTGGCGCTGCTGCAGGCGCTGCGCAGCATCGGCCTGCGCGAGGTGTTTCCGGCGCTGCTCATCGGGCACATCGTCATCACGCTGCCGTATGTCACACGCACCGTGCACGCCAGCCTGGCGCTGTTCGACATGCGCTTGATCGAGGCGGCGCAAACCCTGGGCCTGTCGCGCAAACGCGCGTTGCTGGCCATCATGGTGCCGGCGCTGGCTCCGGCATTTTTAACCTCGGGTTTGTTCGCCTTTCTGGCGTCGATGGACAACTACCCGATCTCTATTTTCTTGACCGACGCACGCAACAAAACGCTGCCCATCGAGATTCTGCGTTACCTCGAAGAGTCTCCCGATCCCACCATTGCCGCCATTTCTTCCTGCCTGATCTTGCTCGCCGTCATCGTGCTGTTCCTCGCGGAGCGCATGGTGGGCATGCGGCGGCTGGCGCAGTTTTAAACCATGAACCCAACTCATAACATCAGCCCAAACATCGGCCGCGATTTCATCGGCTACGCCAACCAAACGCCTGCCGTGCGCTGGCCCGGTGACGCACGTGTGGCCGTTTCTTTTGTCGTCAACTTTGAAGAGGGCGCCGAGTTTTCCATGACCGATGGCGACCCGCGCAACGAAGGTGTGTACGAGGTCATCGACCCGCAGCCCGTGCCCGACCGCTGCATCGACAGCCACTTTGAATACGGTACCCGCGTGGCCTATTGGCGCATTGCCAAGCTGTTTGAACAGCATGGCGGGCACTACACGCTGAGCGCATGTGGCCGGGCCGTGGAGCGCTCGCCCTGGCTGGCGCAACACGCGGCAGGGCAGGGGCACGAGGTGTCGGCGCACGGCTGGCGCTGGGAGAAAAGCACCGACCTCACGCTGGAGCAAGAAAGCGCTGCCATCATTCGCACGCGCGACGCCATTGCCGCAGCCACCGGCGAGGCGCCGCGCGGCTGGCACACCAGGTCTAACGCCACAGCACACACGCGGCGCCTGCTGGTGGAGCACGGCTTTTTGTACGACAGCGATGCCTACAACGACGACACACCCTACATGGTCGACGTGAACGGCCATGCCCACGTGGTGTTGCCCTACGCGTTTGACACCAACGACATGCAGTTTCAAAACACCCAGCGTTTCAGCACCGGCGACGAGTTTGCGCAGTATGTTTGCGCCGCTTACGACTGGCTTTGGCGCGAGGGCGCCGAGCAGCCGCGCATGCTCTCCATCGGCCTGCACCTGCGTATGATCGGCCGGCCCGGACGCATTGCGGCGCTAGAGAAGATCTTGCTGCACTTGGCGCAAAAAGGCGGCGCCTGGGTGACCACGCGCGAGGGCATCGCACGGCACTGGCGTGACAGCATCTTG